>NZ_AXZL01000053.1 GCF_000485795.1 Shewanella decolorationis S12 | reverse complement strand
GATAGGTCAGGTGTGTAAGCGTTGTGAGGCGTTGAGCTAACTGATACTAATGACTCGAGAGGCTTAACCATACAACCCAGATGGGTTTTACTAAGTAGTACTTAGACGAATACAAACACTTAAGAAGTGCACTCAAACAGCTTTCCGAATTCATTTACTGCCTGCATGAGATAAGACGGGTAAGTAAATAGCAAATTTGCTTGGTGACAATAGCATTGTGGTCCCACCTGATCCCATCCCGAACTCAGAAGTGAAACGCAATCGCGCCGATGGTAGTGTGGGGTCTCCCCATGTGAGAGTAGGTCATCGCCAAGCGCCTAATTAAACAATGAAGCCAGCTGAATAAGCTGGCTTTTTTGTTTTTCGCGTTTGCCATTTCAAGGTTCAATTCTTCAAGCTTGTGTTGAGTTTAGATTCCTAGCTCTTATCCCGTAGATTTTATTATTTAGTCTAAAATAGCGGCACTTATGTTAAGTCTTTTTGCTTAGTCATCGGTTTCCCGTTAGCATACGAGGCGTCCATTTCTTTATTGAAGATATTTGGCTACCCATGCTTCGCAAACTCTCGCTCGCCGTATTGATACCTGCATGTATGCTGGCACTGTATTTAGTGTTAGTAACGGCTGAGTATTTTTATGAGAGTGAGTTGGTGCGTAATGAATTAGCCGATCGCCAAGTCAGCCAGATCAAGCAGCAGTTATTGCGTATGCAAGCCGTGGTGCAATCGGCGCAAGCATTACAAGACATAGAACGGATCGAGCAGGAAGTCTCTCTGGCAACCTTAGATATGAACGTCATGGTTTATATCTTACTGGACGCAAATAGTCGGATCCGCTTTGCAAATCATACCGTTTGGCGTGATAGCAATGCCATCGAGGTTATCGATGGATATGATGTAGTTAAGCATCATGCGGTGGTGCAATCCGGTCAAGCGAGCATTTTGGTGAATCCTGAGCGGTTGTCTATTCAAGCTTATTATCCTGTGGAAGCTCAATATCCCGGCGCTACAGAGCTCGTCTATCTCGAGTCTGATTTAGCGCCTCTAGTTGCGAGAGCTTCTACCGAGTTACAGCAACGATTTATGCGTGTCTGGGGGCTTGGGGCGCTGCTGCTAATCGGTTTTACCTTCGTTTTATATTATCTGCTAATCCGCCCATTCAAGATGTTGAGTCAATCGGCCAAACACGTTGGAACTCCCGAGTTTTCAACTCAAGTGCCTTGGAGCGCGTCCGAGGTTTTATCCCTACAGACAAGTCTGCAGCAGGTTCATGAGCGCTTAGCGCGAGCCGTTAAGCAGCTCAATGACAGTGAGCAACGTTGGTTGTTTGCGGTCGAAGGCTCGCGAAATGGTATTTGGGATTGGGATATACGGACTGGCGAGGTGTTTTTGTCTGATCGCTGGAAGGAAATGATTGGCTATCAGCCTGACGAACTCGAAGGCGCATTCCAGACTTGGGAGAGCCGTTTGCATCCCGATGATAGACAAAGCGTGCTGGATTGCCTACAGGAATATGTCAGTGGCAAGACAAAAGAATTTGAGAGTGTGCATCGTTTACTGCATCGCGATGGCCATTATGTCTGGGTATTCGACCGTGGCATGTTGGTCGATTGGGATCATCTCGGTCGTCCCACTCGCATGATCGGTATTCATGTGGATGTGTCTGAGAGTGAGCGAAACCATGCCGCTATCGCCGAGTTGGTTAAGCAGTCTGAGTCTGACGATAGAATGCTGCCCGAAGCTTTTATGCAACAGTTATCCCAATATATCAGCCAACGACCCTGCACAGGTCATTGGGGCGCGTTATTGTTACTCAATGTGGAAACTCATACTGTTAGCAATACGCTAACACCCCACGAACTTGATCGCTTGTTGTCGCAACTGAATGCGAGGCTCTCAAGTTATTTTGCTGAAAATATCCTGGTATCCCATATCGAGCTTGGGCGTTTTGCCATTTTGACCAAAGAGTTGGCGGCTGACGCTACGATGGCCGGGCGCAGAGCCTTGGCGTTAGCAACCGAGTTAAGGCACATGACGACGCGTCCATTCCATCAAGGCGAGCAAAGTGACAGCTTCAATGCCGATATTGGTATTTGTTTATTGGATTCGGTTGAAACCCTCGCTCCCGAAATCGCACTGCGCCGCGCCGAATTGGCGCTGCAACATGCTCATTCGCTCGAGCAGGCCGGTTGTGCCTTCTATCATCCTGATTTAGAACATATTCAAGATCCCGAATTGTCGTTATGCCAGCAATTAAAGCGTGCGATTACAGACAATCAGTTGTCATTGATGTTCCAGCCCGTTGTGGATATGCAAGGGAAGATAGTCGCTGCGGAAGTCTTATCCCGTTGGCATTTAGCCAACGGTGATATTATCCCCGTCGCTAAGTTTATTGGCCTCGCCGAGCGCCATGGTCTGATTGCATCACTCGATTTAAATGTGGCTACGCGCGTTTGCCAGTTGATTAAACAATTTAAACAGCAGGGCATTAGCCTGCCTCGTTTAACTTTGAATATCAGTACTTTATCTTTCTGCCAAGCTGATTTCGTCGAGCAATTAGTTGCCTTAACCCGTCGCTATGAATTGGATGACAATCAGCTGGGGATTGAGTTAACTGAGAGTGCATTACTAACATCAGCCTCCTTTATTCAGCCGAGGATCAGTCTGCTTGCGGAAGCTGGAATTGCGATAACATTAGATAACTTTGGTGCGGGACAAGGCGCCTTGAGTTGCTTGCGTCACTATCCCTTGAATGAGGTGAAGCTCGATTTACATTGTGCCGCTAACTTAACGACGGATACGAGCTGGGGCCAAGCGCTGATTCAGTCGGTACAAGCCTTTAACTTGTCTATCGTGGCCAAAGGTGTCGAGTCACCACAGCAACAACAACTCTTTAGCCACTTAGGTTGTACCCACTTCCAAGGCTACAATATTGCGCGTGCCTTAAGTGTTAATGACTTTAAACAGCTTGTTTGTCCACGTCCCTTGTTGCGTAGCGTTTAAAAAAGTCGAGCGCGTAATTAAGCGCTTGATTACGGTAGCTATCTTTCTCCATAAAAATCTCATGGGCAGCCCCTGCAATCACTTTTAATTGGCAATTTGAGCTTACCGCCAGATTTTGTGCTGCATTGTCGACAATCTTATCTTCACTGGCCTGCAGGATCAGAATAGGCGTACGGATATGTGCTGTGGCCAAGACACAGGCATCGGCCGCATCTAAAGATTCAGTCAGCCAGCGGTTAGTGGGGGAGCCTAACTGCAGCTTTGGCGCCGCATCGTACAACTCTCGGTAGGCTTGATAACGACTCTGGCAATGGGTGAGATCATTGCCCTTAAAGGGAGCTGCCTTATAGTTTTGCCCGCTGAGGACATAGTTAGGTTCCCCGCCGTTGAGACTGGCATCGAGTTTACTCGCAAGCCAACGGACAAACCCTTTCGGCATAGGTAACTTAATACCATACATGGGAGCGGATAATGCCGCCGCCGTAAACACATCCGGGTGTTGTTTAAGATACAAGGTGCCGATAGCGCCGCCCATAGAATGCCCGAGCAAGAACAGTGGCGAAGTGGCATGTTTGAGTACAACGGTTTGCATAAACAGAGCAAAGTCGTCGATATAGTCGTTGAACCGCCGCACGTGGCCTTGATGGGGATTTGCCGTCATGCGACTCGATAATCCCTGGCCGCGGTGATCTATAGCAAATACCGAATAGCCTTGCTGGTACAAATCAAAAACGAGTTCTTGATACTTTAAGTAGGACTCAACCCGGCCACTGCTGATGACTATGCTGGCATGGGCCTTGGGATGCTTGACCATCATGTAGGCCAAGGTTAATCCATCGGGCGTTTTGAGAGTGTCTTGGACAACGGTTTGCCAGAAGGCTTGCTGTTCAGAAGTATTTAAATCGTGTTCCGTTGAAAAAGCTACCTTGGAAAACTCTTCCCTTGGAAAGTTTAGGGGCGTTTGGCTCATACTCTGTCGCACATCTCGGGCAAAAAGGTTTGCTAGAGTGTATCAGAGAACTGGGGCGGGCAGGAAAGGGAGCAGGAAAATACCCGCTCCCTTGGGATGAGCTTAAATCGCGGCTTTTTGCGCTTCGATAAAGTCGTTAATTTGTTGCTCCAGCACCGACATAGGCACAGAACCATTTTCTAATACCGCGTCGTGGAAGGCGCGAATATCAAATTTATCGCCTAAGGCTTGCTCGGCTTTCGCGCGTAGGCGTTTAATGGTGAGCTCACCAATTTTGTAGGAGAGCGCTTGTCCCGGCCAGGTAATGTAACGGTCAATCTCAGTCGTCACATTGTGGAGCGATAACGCCGTGTTGCTCGCCATAAATTCGATGGCTTGCTCTCGGCTCCAACCTTGGGCGTGCATCCCCGTATCGACAACGAGACGAGCGGCGCGCCACATCTCATAGGTTAGACGACCAAAGTTACTGTAAGGGTCTTGATAGAATCCCGCTTCTAAGCCTAAGTACTCGCTATACAATCCCCAACCTTCACCAAAGGCCGAAATATAGCTGTAGCGACGAAAATCAGGCAATGAGCTCAGTTCGGAGTTGAGTGAAATCTGCAGATGATGCCCGGGCACCGCTTCGTGCAGCGTTAGCGCTTCGAGTTCATAGAGAGGGCGCTTATCTAAGGCGTAGGTATTTACCCAGTAGTAACCCGGTTCGTCATCACGATTAGATCCTGAATAACGGCCTGAGGTGTATTTAGGAGCGATTTCGGCCGGCACCGGCGCGATACCGTAGGGTTTTCGCGGCAATTTACCAAAATATTTGGGCAACATGGCATCGGCTTTTTTGGCAATAAATGCCGCTTCCTTCAGGAGCTGATCCGCACTGGTGGTGTAAAACTGGGGATCGGTTCTTAAGAAATGTAAAAAGTCGGCAAAGCTGCCTTTAAAGCCAACAGACTTAATGACTTGCTCCATTTCCTGGCGGATACGCTTCACTTCTTTTAAACCGAGCTCGTGCACTTCGGCCGAGGTCATATTTAAGGTTGTGTAGTAGCGGACGCGATTCTCATAGAAGGCATCACCATCGGGTAAGCTGTTGGCGGCAATATTTTCCCGAGTGTTGGGCATATACTCCTGAGTCATAAAATCATAAAAAGCCTGATAGGTTGGGAGCACATTCTGCTCGACCGATGCTCGGCCTTCTTGGGTCAGTTGCGTTTTTTGCGCCTCAGTAAAGTGGCTTGGGTATTGAGTAAAAGGCTTGAAATAACTGCTTTTCTCTACCGGTAAGATGTAAGCACTAATGCTGTTTTCAAATCCCTTAAGCGTGGCTTTAGGCGGTGTAATACCTTCCTTTAGTCCTTGTTTTAACCAATGGGTTTGCTGGGCAAAATAGGTCGGTAGTGCCTTGAGCTTGCCTAGGTAGTTTTGGTAATCCTCTAGGGTGTTGAATCGCCCTTGCGCAATGGAGGATATATAGGCGTGGAAGCCACTCTCTGCGGTGATCGGCAGGTAGTAATCCTTGTATTTATACAGGTCGACCTCGTTTTGGATCTGATCTTCGAGGATTTGGGCATTGATTTTATCCTCTTTACTCAGTTTGCTGCGATCCAGCGCTTTCAATTGGGCGAGAATGGCCATTTGTCCCTGATTGAGCTTAGCTAAGGCTTCTGGAGACAGATCTTGCAGTTTACCCGCAGCACTCTTATCCCCCATTCCATAGGCCATTTCTGGGCTGGCACTGAGTAGGAGTTGCCAACTTTGAACCACAATTGCTTGCAGTGCTGGGGCCATAGTCTTGGCTGTGGACTGCGCAACGGCTACCGTTGTTTGTTTGGTGGATTCGATTGGGGGCTGAACCGCGCTACAGGCACTAAGTGCGCAAATCAGTAAGCTTGGGGTAAAGAGTTTATGCATGATTTATCTCGGATATTTTCGTTGTTATTGAACTCATTATGCCTGAGGTTTACCCCAGATTGTTGTACGCATATTAAGCAGAATTGTGACTGAATGTGAATTTAAATCCCGCCCTTAGCTAAGTGCCACCAAAGAATGCGTGTTAAACTTAGGGTCCGCCCTAGACCAAATAACAAAAGCATTGGCTGGGTAGTTCACATAGGGGTTAATTATGATCAATACATCCATTCCATTGGTGGATTTGCATCGTCACTTAGATGGTAACGTGCGAGTGAATACCATTTGGGAACTCGGACACCAACACGGCATTGCTTTACCTGCCGATTCTTTAGAGACTCTCGCGCCATTTGTACAAATTCAGGGGAAAGAAACCAGCTTAGTCGCCTTCTTGAAGAAGCTTGACTGGATGGTGGCAGTGCTAGCTGATTTAGATGCGGTAAAACGTGTCGCCTATGAAAACGTGGCCGATGTGGCGTTATCTGGCCTTGATTATGCGGAGCTGCGTTTTAGTCCATATTACATGGCGATGAACCATAAACTACCGATTGAAGGTGTGGTTGAAGCGGTTATCGACGGGGTGAAAGCGGGCCTGAAAGATTACCAAGTTAAAATCAATCTTATCGGGATTATGTCGCGCTCATTCGGCCAAGCAGCTTGTACTCAGGAGCTCGAAGGCCTGCTCGCCCATAAACAACATTTAGTCGCGATGGATTTAGCCGGCGATGAGCTAGGCTTCCCTGGCGAATTGTTTAACGAGCACTTTAAGCGAGTGCGAGATGCGGGCTTAGCCATTACCGCCCATGCGGGGGAAGCGGCCGGTTCACAAAGTATGTGGCAAGCGATTCAGGAGTTGGGCGCGACACGTATCGGCCATGGTGTGAATGCGATTCACGATCCTAAGCTGATGGAATATCTCGCTAAACACCGTATCGGTATCGAATCTTGCCCAACCAGCAACCTGCACACGTCGACCGTGGCTTCCTATGCGGAACATCCCTTCAGAACCTTTATGGATGCTGGTGTGTTGATAAGCCTTAACACCGATGATCCAGGCGTGAGTGCGATTGATATCAAGCATGAATACCGGATTGCCAAGTCAGAACTGGGACTAAGTGATGCTGAGTTGGCTCAGGTGCAACGCAACGGGGTGGAAATGGCATTTTTATCCGAGAGCGAGCGCAAGGCGCTGTACGCGGCTAAAGCTTAAGTAAACGGCTCTTTTACCCAATAAAAAATCCGACATTAGAGTCGGATTTTTTTATTGGAGATGCGTCTGTGTTAGATCACACGGGAGAACTGTTGTTGACGCGCTTTTTGACGGTAGTAAAGGTCGAAGCACATACAGATATTGCGGATCAACAGACGGCCAGTGGGGCTGATAGTGATCTTTCTGTCGGTTACCTCGACTAACTTATCGTCGATAAAGGTTTGCAGCAGTTTTAAGTCTTCGGCGAAGTATTCCTCAAACTTAATACCTAGTTTTTCGTCCATTTTTGCCATATCTAAATCGAAGTGGCAGATCAGTTGTTTGATCACTACACGGCGGATTTCGTCGTCACGGTTCAGGCTACAACCTTTCCACAGTGCATGTCCGTCTTTGTCGATGGCTTCGTAGTAAGGACGAATGTCCTTCTGGTTTTGCGCATAACAATCGCCGATTTGGCTGATAGAAGACACGCCAAGACCTAGCAGGTCGCATTCTTCTTGGGTGGTATAACCTTGGAAGTTGCGGTGCAGTTTGCCTTCGCGTTGTAACTTAGCCAGCTCATCGTCAGGCTTAGCGAAGTGGTCCATACCGATGTACTGATAACCCGCGCCAGTTAAAGTTTCGATCGTTTGATGCAACATCTCGAGTTTTTGTTTTGGCGAAGGTAAATGTTCATCTTTGATCTTACGCTGCGCGGCAAAACGCGCGGGTAAATGAGCATAGTTGAACACAGATAGACGATCGGGCGACAGGTCTAACACGCGCTGCATGGTGGCGGCGAATGTTTCGGGTGTCTGATGTGGCAGACCGTAAATTAAGTCGATATTGGTTGAGACAAATCCCATGGCCTTGGCTTTGGCCATTAAATCGAAAATAAATTGCTCGTCCTGCTCACGGTTAACCGCGACTTGTACTTCTTTATTGAAGTCCTGCACCCCGATAGAAATGCGGTTAAAGCCCGCTTCTTTTAAGGTATCGAGCATTGAAAGCTCAATCTCACGCGGGTCAACTTCGATAGAGAACTCACCTTCAGCGGCAAAGTTAAAGTTAGCCTTGATTAAGTCGGTTAACTTCAGAATTTGCTCAGGATTTAAGAAGGTTGGAGTGCCGCCGCCCCAGTGCATTTGGGTGACTGTGTAGTGCTTAAACAGCGGAGCGCGCTTAATAATTTCGTGGCTCAAATACTCGATATATTGATCGGCCTTGTGGGCGTGGCGAGTAATAACTTTATTACAGCCACAGTAGTAGCAAAGTTTGGCGCAGAAGGGGATGTGAATATACAGCGACAGTTTGTCACTCTTACTGTTTTCAATCGCCGTTAACAGGTTTTGTTCAGTGAATGAATCATCGAACTCCAGCGCCGTTGGGTAAGAAGTGTAACGGGGACCGCTGTAGTTATATTTTTCGATCATCGACTGATCCCAGCTTATCTGAGTGGGCTGCTTCAAGGCGTGTCCTCCGAGGGTAAATTAGCAACAAGCGAAGTATGCAAGGTTCTTAG
Organism: Shewanella decolorationis S12; assembly: GCF_000485795.1. GTDB lineage: Bacteria > Pseudomonadota > Gammaproteobacteria > Enterobacterales > Shewanellaceae > Shewanella > Shewanella decolorationis. Next base: position 105,944 of record NZ_AXZL01000053.1, on the reverse strand, counting down.
CCAAATAACCTTGATCTAGGTTGTAAAAATGATGTCTGTCCTTTTAGAAGTTACGCAATATCTATGAAAAAGGAGCTAATGTCTGTTGTTTTTTGGAGGTTTTGTGCACAGGCTCACGTGAAGCCGTACTCTGTGTGGGAAAAGAAATGCGGGAGCGATTGGGCCTCAAAGCCAAGGTTTTGGCCTTGAGGTTAATGTCGTCAGCTTAATGTGGGGCTTTTAATTGATAATTTGAGAGCTTTTTGGCATCGGCAGTAATACCCTCGGCCAGTTCAGCTTCAGATTTCATGCGGACAAAATCGAGCTTCATGCGTTCTTGCTTTGGCAGGGCTTGGCGAGCTTCCATAATCGGGTGATCTTTAATCAGCTCAAAGTGTTGGAAGAATGCTGGGAACTCAGGTGCCACGCGCTCGCTTAAGGATAAAATTTCAAATAAACGGCCAATCCTCACTACGCCTTCAGAGATTTCGCAGCGGTCGTCAATCATGGCGGTGGCGATATAACGAATATCTTCTAGTACTTGGGCGCGCTTCGCGTTAGCCGCTGCTTCACGCTCGGCAGTGAGCGCCTGTTGGCGTTGTTTCTGTTGCTTGAGCTTGAGGAGTAAGAAAGTGGCGTAACTACTGAGGGCAACAATGATGATAAAACCAAGCAGGATAAGAGTGGTAGACACGTAAACTCCTTGTTTAGACTGCATAAAAACAAAGGCTGAGCGCTTTGTTTTTATGCATATTCTAAGATTTAAAACTTATCTTGATAATCTTTTAGTAGGTCGGCACCGGATTCAAAGCGATCGAACAGGTCATCATCTGAATCGACTTTAGATTTTTTCGCTGGCGCTTCATCTTCTAACTCATCGCTGATACCCAGTTTAATCATCAGGGCTTCAATCTTGTTCAGCTGCTGATCTAACCATTGTTGGTCGTCATTGCTTAAGTTACGGCCTTCTTCCAGCATATCGAGTAACTGGTTCAGTCTTGGATCTTCTTCCAGCTTCAACAGTTTTTGCTCGTCGGTTAACTTGGGTTGCTTAACCTTAGGTGTGGCTGGCTTTTCTGTTGCAGTTGGTAAGGCCAATGCCACAGGCTTTTTGCTGCCATGGCGAGGATCTTTCTTCTGTGCAGCCTTTTTCTGTGGTGCTTGAGCCTGGATCAGCGCCTCATTATGACGACTGCCAGACTTGTTGCCCTTTTCGGCGCGCTTGCCAGTGACTTCTGCACGGTCCTGCTTTTTCACTCTTGGCTGTAATTTAGGGCTATTCTCGCCGCCCTTGCGTGTTTTCTTGCTACGAGACATGATTTTCTCAATTGTTTACAACGTGTGGCCTAGCCGATACGGGATCGACTCGGTACTAAATTCGGTCGGCTGTTATACCAGATTATGATGTTTTTTGCATCAAAACGAGGTCTTTCGCGGCAAATAATAGTTCAAAATCGCTATTACTCGCTAGGTATTCAAAGGTTTGTCTTTGGTAAAAACTCACGTGAGTGAGATTGTTTTTATAATGCCATTTAGCAAAGCCTTCTAAATCAATTAATAAGGGTGTGCTAATCGCTAACCAGCCCCCCGATTTGAGTAAACGGGTCAGTAAACTCCATTCTCTACTGGGGTGCTGAAAATGCTCAAAGACTCGGTAGCAACAAATAAAATCATATTCTTGCTTAAGTGTTTCGTGGTCGGGCGCGAAGAAAGGATCATACTGCTTGAAAGTGTGTCCCGCCGATTCAATGGTCGCCAGACTGGTTTGATCTAACACGCGTCCAAAATTTAAGCCCGTGAGGCTCCCTTTTTGCTGCAATTGTATTTGTGTCAGTAGCGGTAAAATAAATTGCGAGAGTTGGCGCTGTTTGGCGGCAATCCGCGAACGGCCATAACGTTGTTTTTCTGCCGCGGGAGGAAGATGGCTATTTGCGTCGGCAAAGGTGAGTCCGCATGTCTGGCAAACATAAAAACACCGTTTCTTGTCCTGAAGGAGCAACAGTGTTTGCGTGCTATGACAAAGGGGACATCTGCGCATTGAGTCAACTAGAAAAGTATTAAGGTCTTGATTGTAACAATTATATTGCGGAAGTGCACTTTCGGTGCTGGATGTATGCTGGTGGAGAATCACAAAGAAAAAAGGCGGCAGTTAAACTGCCGCCTTACAAACGGTGCATTTTGCACCCTATTCTGATTCCAAGTATCCTTACTTGCTATGCGACTTTCCCGGTCGGTATCCTTCTTTTTTTTACTGCTTTCCCTGCATCATTTTAGTTATCGGTCTTCCAGACACTTAATTAGTTTCTGTTGCCATCCAGACCACAGTTTCCGTAGATGGTCTCAAGACACATCTTTATTACAGCGTCATCAATGACATTAAGTTAACCATCCATGTTGCTTGAAGTACCTTCCAGTGATAACAAGCTTCCAGCCAGTGCATCCAAAGCTATTAGCTTCCTTTGCTACAGTTTGAATCATTCAAACTGTGTCCTGATGGGGCAAGTTACCCTGAGTGTAAGGCGATTTGCTTATCGCAAATTGGCGTTATCGGCCATCCCTTACAAAAATGTACTGACCGGGATTTCAAGGCGAAATCACTGCTCTTATTATTATTAGAGAGTGGTCTTAGTTATATTATTGTTATTGAGAGTCTTTATTCTTATATCTTGAATGTTAATTATACCGAAATCTGCAAGTTATTATTAATTTATTTGTACAAACAGATGGGTTTATCTCGGTACGGGGCTTATTAAACCCAAATCTGTGATCTATGTCAAGCATGAATCTTTATCAGTTTACGTTAACGTAAACTTTGTGGCGATAAAAAAGGGTGACAGTGCACCCTTTTTTATCGCTAAAACCTATTTCAGGTTAGCAATGTACTTAGATAATGCTTCGATATCACTGTCGCTTAACTTTTTCGCGACATCTTGCATCATGCCGTTGAGATCGTTGTGGCGACCTGCATCACGGAACTTAGTCAGTTGGATCTTGATGTAGTTAGCGTGTTGACCGGCTAATGCTGGGAAACCAGCTGATTCAGCACCTTTAGCATCTGGACCATGACATGCCATACAAGCTGTGATGCCGCGTGATACATCGCCACCTTTGTAAAGTTTTGCACCTAGCTCAGGAACATCTTTCGCTTCAGCAACTTGGATTGCTTGGCTAGAGAAATAAGCGCTGATATCAAGAATATCTTGATCGCTTAGAGGCATTGCCATACCACTCATGATAGGATCCATACGACCATCTTTACCGCCAGATTGCGCCGCACTACGGAAATCATGTAGTTGCTTTTGGAGGTATGTGGCGTGTTGGCCCGCAAGCTTAGGGTACATATCGATCATACTGTTACCGTCCATGCCGTGACAGGCAGAACAAACGATAACTTTAGTTTTTCCCGCTTCAGCATTACCTTCAGCAATCGCAGGTGAAGATATGGCGGCAACTACAACAGACAGCGCAAGAGCTAACTTTTTCATGGCGTTCCAACTTCTGGTTAAGATTATTATCCTGAGCTTACTAGGGTGACCCGCAAGCGTGGTAAAATATGTTTAATGTGATCGGGGTAATATTTTACACGAAAACGTGGAAAAGTAAGCAATTCTTCATAAATTATGGTATTGCGCAGTAAATATATTGGAGTAAATAGTGACTGAATCTCATATAGATTTTCGCAGGGCGAAGTTTTTAATCAGTGCACCTGACATTGCACATTTGGATCAATATCTGCCCGGCGACGTTGGTGTTGAGATTGCTTTTGCTGGTCGCTCTAATGCCGGAAAATCGAGTGCACTCAATGCATTAACTGAGCAGAAAAACTTAGCGCGTACCAGTAAAACCCCGGGGCGCACTCAGCTAATTAACGTATTTGAACTCGATACGCAGCGCCGATTAGTCGATTTACCGGGTTACGGCTTTGCCCAAGTGCCTCTAGCCATGAAATTAAAGTGGCAACAATCCCTCGGCGAATATTTGCAGAAGCGTGCGTGCTTAAGTGGCGTTGTGGTATTGATGGATATTCGTCATCCGTTGAAAGATTTGGATATGCAGATGATCGAATGGGCGGTTGCGAGTGAAATTCCAGTACTCGCATTACTGACTAAGTCCGATAAATTGGCGCAAAGCGCGAAGATGAAAACCGTGAACGAAGTGCGTAAAGCGCTGGTTGAGTTTGGTGATTGGGTACAGGTTGAGCCTTTTTCTGCGCTCAAGGGCACGGGCAAACCTAAAGTGCTGAGTATTCTAAATGAATGGTGTCATCCGCAATGGTTGGCCGATGAGTTAGAAAACCAAGACGACGCTGAGTAAGCCTTTTGCTTTATGGTCGGATGCCACTAGCGCATTCGGCCATCTTCCCCTGCAATATCCCCTTATAAAACATCTATTTCACCCTGTAAATTTTGGGCAAAAAAATAGCCGATAACATTAGTCACCGGCCAAAATTTTAGCTCTTTTGGGGAGAAGCTAAATTCAACAAGACTCAAGCACCATCAAATTACCTTCAATGGTTCTCAATGAAGACAGCATACATCGAATTTACCTTTTATTAAAGTAAATACTCTAAAATTTACTCGCCTTTGTTGAAATCATCCCTAGACTGAAAAAAGAGCAAAAAAAAGCCCCAGCAAACAAGTTGCTGGGGCGCCAGAATTTGGCTCGTCACTATAAGTGAAATAAAGGTCTGAAAGATAGAACATCTTAACCTCTGTACCCTACGCAGTGAATAATACGCTATTTATCTCTAAATGGAAAACAGTTTTTTTGAAAAAGTGATAATTGTGTGCGGTAGATCTCAAGTTTTAGGTGAAAAAACCAGCTGTGTTTGATCTAATATTTTCACAAAAGACATTTAAACCACTGATTTCGCTAAATTGACCGTATTTTTAGTACAGAACTGATCAATTCTTCAGATTTAATGTTTTTACTCTATTTTGGTGATTGTTCTTGGTTGTATCCATCAGCGAACGATTGTTTAGGCTTGTATGGAGTGTCACGCGGATAGCTGGTTGTGCTTATAGCGGTGTTGAAGCTGTGAGAATTGAGGAGGGATGCATTAGTGACGGGGTGCATTGTACGGTGAGTCAAATGCTGCTTCCCGCTCTTGAGGGGGGAGCCATCAGGGGATTCGCCTGAGTAAACAACCTTTCCTCATCTTGTTCTCTGCAGCGTTGATTTTTGCGACACCTAAGAGTTGCACCAAATATAAAGGCCCATCCTGTAAAGAATGAGCCTTAGTACGAGTCAGCAACGAGTGTTAGAAGTTAAAGTCTAGCGTTTGAATGCTAGTGGGCTTGGTCCCAGTTATCGCCAATACCAGCTTCTGCCAGAAGTTCCACATCCAGATTGGCTGCTTTTGCCATAAGTTCACACACCTTGAGCTTGAGTGTTTCGGCTTTATCTGCATCGACTTCGAATACTAATTCGTCGTGGACTTGCATGATCATTGCGATTTCACCTTGGGTATCGGTTTTTATCCAATCGGCAATGCTGATCATGGCTTTTTTAATGATATCCGCGGCGGTGCCTTGCATTGGGGCGTTAATCGCGGCTCTTTCTGCTGCTTGGCGGCGCATTGCATTGCGGTCGCGAATTTCGGGTAAATACAGGCGGCGCCCAAATAACGTAGAGACATAGCCAAGTTCTGCTGCACTGGCTCGTGTTTCTTCCATATACCTTAATACGCCTGGATAGCGAGCGAAGTAAGTGTCGATGTAAGTTTGTGCCTCGTTGCGGGGAATGTCGAGCTGACGCGCCAATCCAAAGGCGGACATGCCATAGATAAGGCCAAAGTTAACGGCTTTGGCGCGGCGACGCTGCTCCGAGGTGACGCTGTCAAAGTCGGTGCCAAATACTTCGGCGGCGGTGGCTCTGTGAATGTCTTTACCTTCAGCGAAGGCTTTGAGTAAGCCCGCATCTTGGGATAAATGCGCCATGATCCGTAATTCAATCTGCGAATAGTCGGCGGCCAAAATCTTACGTCCTTGAGGCGCAATAAAGGCTTGGCGAATACGACGACCTTCCTCGGTGCGGATAGGAATATTCTGTAGGTTTGGTTCGCTCGAGGACAAACGCCCCGTTGCGGCGTTGGCCTGATGGTAGCTTGTGTGTACCCGACCCGTTTTCGCGTTCACCATTAGAGGGAGCTTGTCGGTGTAAGTACTCTTTAGCTTGGTTAGGCTTCTATGCTCAAGGATCACTTTAGGCAGAGGGAAATCCAATGCCAACTCAACCAGTACTTCTTCCGCGGTAGAGGGGGCGCCCTTAGGGGTTTTTTTGATGACCGGATAACCCAGCTTTTCAAAAAACAGCACTTGTAGTTGCTTTGGTGAGCTTAAATTGAATTTTTCACCTGCAATATCATAAGCTTTTGTTTCTAACTCATCGATTTTACGGGCAAGTTCATCACTCTGTTGGCCGAGCAACATACTATCGATAAACACACCTTGGCGTTCAATATCGGACAGTATTTGGATCAGCGGCAGTTCAATATCGGTAAAGACTGAGGCTAATTCGGTCTCTTTTTCGAGTCTTAGCCACAAATGTTGATGTAGGCGTAGGGTAATATCGGCATCTTCCGCCGCATAGGGCGCTGCTGTTTCTAACGGAATTTGGTTGAAGGTCAGCTGTTTAGCACCTTTACCTGCGATATCTTCAAAGGCGATATTTTTATGGCCTAGGTATTTAAGCGCCAACCCATCCATATCATGGCGTGATGCTACCGAGTTAAACACATAGGATTCGAGCATAGTGTCGAATACCACACCTTGGAGTTGTATGCCTGCATTGGCCAATACGCTGATATCATATTTCAGGTTTTGACCGACTTTTTTGATCTTGGCGTCTTCGAGTATCGGGCGCAGTTTTTCGAGAGCGGTTTGCTTGTCTAATTGTTGAGGCGCGCCAACATAATCGTGGGCTAAGGGCAGATAGGCGGCTTTACCCGCTTCAACAGCAAAGGACAGGCCAACCAATTCCGCAACCATATAGTCGAGGCTGGTGGTCTCGGTATCTACGGCCATTAATGGCGCTTGCTTGAGTTTGGCAATCCACTCATCGAGCTGAGCTTCGGTCAGAATCGTATCGTATTGGGTTTCAATCGTGACGCTGGGCGCTGATTCTTCTTGGGGTTCGGTCGTTTCGACTTTTGCTGCGGCCGTCGTTGGCGCCTTATTATCTAAGACTTCGGCAAGCCAGCGTTTAAATTCCATTTCGCCATAGCATTTGATCAGCTCATCCCTGTCAGCGGGTTTGGCTTCGAGTTCATGCCAATCTTGTTCGAGCTCAACATCGGTTTTAATGGTGGCAAGCTCATAGGACAGTTTTAGCATGTCGGCATTGTCGATGATTTTCGCCGCCATGGTTTTTGCGCCCCTAAAGCCTAATTCGGTGACTTTTTCGGGCTCTGCAAGCAAATTGGCGACACTGCCCGCCCCTGTGAGCATGGCTAATGCGGTTTTTTCGCCTACGCCGGGTAAACCGGGAATGTTATCTGCCTTGTCGCCCATCAGCGCCAAGAAATCGATAATTCTGTCTGGACCAACACCATATTTAGCCGCAACCTCTTCAGGGCCCATGATGGTATCTGTCATGGTGTTGATCAGCGTGATATTTTCATCAACCAGCTGCGCCATATCTTTATCACCAGTGCTGATGAGTACGGCGCGGTTTTCGCGGCTCGCTTGGCGAGCGATTGTGCCGATAACATCGTCCGCCTCAACACCAGGAATAGAGATTAAGGGCAGGCCTAAGGCACGGATAATACGGTGTAGTGGTTCAATTTGTGAGCGCAGGTCATCCGGCATAGGTGGGCGATGCGCCTTGTATTCTTCATATAAGTCATTACGGAAGGTTTTGCCTTTAGCGTCGAACACCACAGCGATATGGCTAGGTTGATAACGGCTTAATAAACTGCGAAGCATATTCACTACGCCATAAACAGCACCAGTAGCTTCGCCCTTTGAGTTTGTCAGGTGAGGAGGCGCATAATAGGCGCGATATAAATAAGAAGATCCATCCACAAGGACAAGTGGGTTATTGGCTATGGTAGGCATAAGTAATTTTCGTTTATCGATGACTTAGATGGCGGTAAGCATGCCACAGATACGGTATTTCAGCCACGGCAAATTGACTCTCAGCCTGTGGATAACTCTGTGAGTGAAAAAGTCAACTGTGAATAATGGCGATGTTTACGGCTTGGTGCGATATTTTTAAGTTGTTGATTTTTATATTTTTAAAATATTTGTGTGAGTTCAATACTGTTTCTTGAAAAATCTTCCTGATTTGTGGATTTTTTCTTGACTCCGTAAAATACCTAAAGGCTGCGTTAATTTTCACCGACCCTTAGATTCGACGAACTAAGTTAGCATGATTTTTAAGCAGATCAACCATTTTGTTTACAGTTTGTTAAAACCAAATGACATAAGAAGGATATTTATAATGAAAAAAATCGCAGTATTGCTCAGTGGGTGCGGTGTTTTCGATGGAACAGAGATCCATGAATCGGTTTTAACGTTATTATCTCTGTCGAAAGCGGGGGCTCAATATCAATGTTTTGCTCCTGATATCAATCAGATGCATGTTGTTAATCACTTCACGGGCGAAGTAGACAAGACGGCGACACGAAATGTGCTAGTTGAATCGGCACGTATCGCCCGTGGCGAAGTAAAAGCAACCACCGAACTCGATATTACCGATTTCGATGCACTGGTTATCCTTGGTGGATTTGGGGCGGCGAAAAATCTGTGTAACTTCGCCACTAATGGCAGTGAGTGTGAAGTGAATCCACTCGTTACTGATTTTATTAATGAATTTATTCTAGCGAAAAAGCCTGTCGGCTTTATTTGTATCGCGCCTATGATGATCCCGCGTTTATATGGACACGGCGCTAAGGGCACTATCGGTAATGATGTGGATACGGTAGCAGCCTTTAATCTGATGGGCGGCCATCATCAGGCGGCGACTGTGCATGATATCGTGGTGGATGAGGCGAATAAGATTGTCAGCACACCCGCTTATATGCTGGCGGGGAACATTGCCGAGGCGCACTCTGGCATCGAGAAGCTGGTCGCCAAAGTATTAGAGCTGGCCAAGTAACAGCGCCTAAATGCAGCAGGGTAAGCCTTTGGGCTTACCCTGCTTTTTAATCGAGCATGGAAGCAATCGCGGTGAGTTAGCGAGTGACTTTACTGCGACTATCGAACCAGCCTTGGGCGAGACCTATCAGTAATCCGCCAATATGGGCGCCATTCGCTACTGACACGCCTAAGAAGTCCGTAAAGCCTAACACCAGCCAAATCAACATAAATCCCATGTAGGAGGGCGGTAAACCTATCCCCGCAGCGGGTTTGCGGATCCCCATAACCCAAGTGTAACCGGCGACGGCATACACTACGCCCGACAGCCCGCCAAAGTTGGGGCCGCTAACATAGTATTGGACGACATTGGGTAAAGTACCGGCGACCAGTAGCAGGATTAACAGCGGGGCTGTACCTATGCGAGTCTCGATTTTTCCACCCAAATACCACCACCAGAGTAAGTTGAAGATGATATGCATGGCCGAAAAGTGCATCAGGCTTGGGGTAAACACGCGCCAGAATTGACTAACATTGGTGTCAGGCACCGCACCGAAATAGGAGAGTGTTTCATAAACCGGGCCGCCGAAGCCTAAATTCATCGCGGCATAAATCAGTACACAGAGGCCAAAGATGATAAGAGTAACTGGGCCTGCACCTGTGATAAATTGCGCAAAAAGCTGTAAAGAAGGGGCGCCATAGTCGAGCTTAGTATGAGTATCACCATGCTCCCACGAGGCTTGTAAGTATTTGTTATCGTAAGGATGGGCGATAAAATGGGCGAACTCTTTACGGGCTTGCTCGGCATCTTGATCGCGGATAACCAGAATAGCGACTCCCTGCGGCAATGGCTGAATCTGGCAGTCTATCTGTTCACCTTTGAGGTAATCGACAAAGGCCTGCGCGGCTCTGCTGTTGGGGAGTCTGCCAATCTCTATCATGCATTGGCCTCATGCCAAGCGCTAAAGCCACCATCTAGGCTATAGACATCATCAAAGCCTTGTTCACAAAGGTATTGTGCGGCATTTTGGCTGCTGATGCCATGGTAGCAAACCACCACTAAAGGACTGTCCATATCCGCTTGGCCAATAAAGTGCGCCAGATTCTCGTTATTCAAATTAAATGCGCCATCAATGTGGCCGTTGTTAAAGCTGTGACCATCGCGAATATCGACGATTTGCACTGGCTTTGACTCGGTCATTTGCACTAATTGATTAACGCTAAGGTGTTTAAAGGAAGACATAATAAAACCTGAAATAACTGAAAAGGGATAAGCGATGGGATAAGTGTGCAACATGGGGCTGCATGTGTACAGCCCCATGATTGGCATCGCTGAGAGAATTAATCCCAGCTGAGGATGACTTTACCAGATTGGCCCGAGCCCATAGCGTCGAAGCCTTTTTGGAAATCATCAATCTTGTAGTGGTGCGTGATAATAGGCGAAATATCTAAGCCAGATTGGATCAAGCTTGCCATCTTGTACCAGGTTTCGAACATTTCACGGCCGTAAATGCCTTTGATGACCAGACCCTTGAAGATCACTTTGCTCCAATCAATCGCCATTTCGCCACCTGGAATGCCGAGCATCGCGATTTTGCCGCCGTGGTTCATGGTATCTAACATGGCGTGGAAGGCTGACGGTACGCCAGACATTTCGAGGCCCACGTCGAACCCTTCGGTCATGCCGAGTTCTTTCATCACGTCTTTCAGGTTTTCCTGAGCCACGTTAACGGCGCGGGTAGCACCCATTTTACGAGCTAACTCTAAGCGGTATTCATTAACGTCGGTAATGACCACATGGCGAGCACCAACGTGGCGACATACGGCCGCAGCCATAATACCGATAGGGCCCGCGCCAGTGATTAACACGTCTTCGCCCACTAAGTCGAATGACAGCGCAGTGTGCACTGCGTTACCGAACGGGTCGAAGATAGACGCTAAATCATCGCTGATATCATCGGGAATTTTGAAGGCGTTAAAGGCTGGGATCACTAAGTATTCGGCAAATGAACCTTCGCGGTTTACACCCACACCTGAGGTGTTGCGGCATAAATGGGTGCGACCTGCGCGGCAGTTACGGCAGTGGCCGCAGGTGATATGGCCTTCGCCAGAAACGCGGTCACCAATTTTAAAGCCACGCACTTCTTGACCGATATCAACCACTTCACCCACATATTCGTGACCTACCACCATAGGTACAGGAATGGTTTTTTGTGACCATTCGTCCCAGTTGTAGATGTGCATGTCGGTGCCACAAATGGCGGTCTTTTTAATCTTGATCAGCAGATCGTTGTGGCCCATTTCAGGCTTAGGCGCATCGACTAACCAAATGCCTTTTTCGGCTTTTAACTTGCTTAGTGCTTTCATTTTGTAGGGTCCTAAATAATCGCCATTTCTTTAGCGATACGGGTAAAGGCTTCAATCGCTTTGTCGAGTTGCTCACGGGTGTGTGCCGCCGACATTTGAGTACGAATACGGGCTTGTCCCTTTGGCACGACAGGGAATGAGAAGCCGATAACGTAAATATGTTCTGCTAATAAACGGTTAGCGAAATCGCTCGCCAGTTTGGCATCGCCAATCATCACTGGGATAATCGCGTGGTCGGCGCCGCCTAAGGTAAAGCCTGCCGCTGACATTTTTTCGCGGAAATAACGGCTGTTTTCCCATACCGCTTCACGCAGTGCTTGGCCCGATTTGAGCATCTCTAATACATGGATAGAGGCCGTTACAATCGAAGGCGCCAATGAGTTAGAGAATAGGTAAGGGCGTGAGCGTTGACGTAACCAGTCGATGACTTCTTTTTTACCTGAAGTGAAACCGCCCGATGCGCCGCCTAAGGCCTTGCCTAGGGTGCCTGTGATAATATCGACACGGCCCATTACACCACAGTGTTCGTGCGAACCACGGCCGTTTTGACCAACAAAGCCCACTGCATGTGAGTCATCAACCATGACTAATGCGCCGTATTTATCGGCTAAATCACACACGCCTTGCAGATTGGCGATGACGCCGTCCATTGAGAATACGCCGTCGGTAGCGATCAGAATATTGCGCGCGCCAGCATCTTTTGCGGCGATTAATTGCGTCTCTAAATCCGCCATATCGTTGTTGGCGTAACGGAAACGTTTGGCCTTACATAAACGCACGCCATCGATAATAGAGGCATGGTTTAGGGCGTCGGAGATAATCGCATCTTCGGCATCTAACAAGGTTTCGAACAGACCTGCGTTGGCGTCGAAGCAAGAAGAATACAGAATCGTGTCTTCCATGCCGAGGAACTCACTCAGGCTGGCTTCGAGTTGTTTGTGGATGTCTTGGGTTCCACAAATAAAACGGACTGAAGCCATACCAAAGCCGTGGCTGTCTAAGCCTTGCTGTGCGGCTTTAATCAGTTCTGGGTGGTTGGCTAAGCCTAAGTAGTTGTTGGCGCAAAAGTTAACAACTTCTTGGTGATTAACTTGAATGGCAGTCTGTTGCGGTGAGGCAATAACACGCTCGCTTTTATATAAACCTTCGGCTTTAACATCGGCAAGCTGTTGATTAATCTGTGCGTAGAATGAGGTAGAGGCCACCTGATATCTCCTTAGTTAACTTTATTCTGATTCTGGGAGTTGCGGCATTCTAACGCTAAACCCTATCGGCCTACAGCCTTTTTTTCATGCAGGTTAGCTAGATAAATTAGTTTAGGGCTAAAGGGGTTGTTACATTATAAAAACTAATGTGCAACATGGTCGGCTTGAGGGGTGCATCACCGCAGAGGGTATAAATTGAGCCCGCATTTAGCACCTTTAACCTGTTGAGTTTAGTGCTAAATGCGATGGCTTGCGGTGATTAGAGTGAATCTTGGGTCGCTAGCTCGTGATAGTGTTGCTCTAAACGGCTGAAGGTCGCTTGAGATGTTGGGGTGGCGTAGGCCTTAAAAATCATCAATACCCGCAGTACACCTTCGTACAGAATGCCTTTAGTGATGGTTGAAGTGCTGGATTGGGTGAGTTGATAACCAATCCAAAAACTCACAATCATCTTAATGGTGTCGGCAAGTTGGGTGATTTTGTCATTGTCGATATTTAAAAAACCATCCTGCTTGAGTTTATCCAGCACGTGGCTCGAACGCGTTAATACTTGCTGCTGCGCCTGCAGATAACGGCTTTTTAATTCTTCATCGCGGGCGAGAATATCGGCCAGATTGGCGTACATAAAACGGAATTGCCACAGGGTGTAAAACATCGCGTCGAAATAGCCGATCAATTGCTCCACATTGACTTGCTCACCTTCATAGGGTTGGAATCCCGATTCGAGGTGCGCCTCGTAGAGACTGAAGATCGAGCGGATAATGTCTTCCTTATTACGGAAGTGATAATAAAGATTCCCGGGACTCATATTCAGGTGAGCGGCAATATGATTGGTGGTGATATTTCGTTCGCCGTGCTCATTGAATAGCTCAAGGCTGGCATAGATGATTTTGTCGCGGGTTTTCATATATTTTCCAAGTGGCTAGTGAACGCTACAAATTGATTAAAGAAGGCTAACCAACGACCGCTACACTGCTGGTAAATTATCCCTAATTTAAAATCGTATGGATTCATCCCAATGAACAAAAATTCAATACGATTGATATCCCCAAACAATCTCAAGATGCTGAAACTCGTATCTTGAGGACGCTTGGGGATATTATGCTAACATTGCCACTATTCATCAGGCAAAAACTCATAAGCACGATTTTTATGAATCGATTTTTTTACAGTGTGCTGCTTTATCTATTATCCCCTCTGCTGATTGTCTATTTGGCGTTCCGTGCCATTAAAAGCCCTGATTACCGTGGCCGCTGGGGCGAACGTTTCGGATTAACACGACTGGCACCAACGGATTTACTGATCCACTCGGTTTCTATGGGCGAAACGCTGGCGGCGATTCCGTTAATCCGTCAGATCCAACAGGCGCATCCACAGCTTAAGATTACGGTCACAACCTCAAGCCCCACGGGTTCTGCTGAGGTGCGTAAAGCCCTTGGTGATCAAGTGCAGCATTGCTACTTACCCTTCGATTTGCCTTGGTGTGTGAACCGCTTTCTGCGCCAGTTATCCCCTAAATGGTGCATTATTATGGAGACTGAGCTGTGGCCGAATCTCGTGGCGCTGGCGGCTAAGCGCGGCGTGCGCTTGATGCTCGCTAATGCTAGGCTGTCGGCTAAATCTGCGGCGCAATATGCCAAGCGTCCACAGTTGAGTCGCCCCATGTTGCAACGTTTAGATGTGGTTGCGGTGCAGACGCAAGCCGAGGCGCAGCGGTTTATCGACCTTGGGGTGCCTGCTGATAGAGTCACAGTCTGCGGCAGTTTGAAGTTTGATTTAACTATCACCCCTGAACGATTAACCCTAGCGCGAGAACTAAGGCAGACTTGGGGGAAAGAGGATGCGCCCGTATGGGTGGCTGGGAGTGTTCACCCCGGTGAGTTTGATGCCGTGCTGAGCGCCCATAAGCAGCTGCTCGCTAAATGGCCAGAGGCGTTATTGGTGATTGCGCCGCGTCATCCGGAGCAGTTTGCGGCGGTGGCCGATGTCGTCGCCAGCCAAGGTTTTGAATATGTGCGCCGCAGTGAGGCTCAAGCTATCACCGCCACGACGCAGGTGCTGGTGGGCGATACCATGGGTGAATTGTTAACCTTCTATGGCGCGGCCGATCAAGCCTTTGTGGGCGGGACGTTAATTGAAAATGGGGGCCATAATCCCTTAGAACCCGTGGCCATGGACGTGCCTGTGATGGTGGGGCCAAATCATTGGGACTTTGCCCAAATTACCCAAATGTTGGCAGATGCGGGTGGCCTGCGAATTGTGAGTTCAGGCCAAGAGTTGGGTGAGAATTTAATTCAGTATTTTGAGCAGCCTGTGTTACGCCAACAAGCCGCTGAGGCAGGCCTTGCCGTGGTAGAGGCTAATCGTGGTGCCTTGCAGCGTCAGTTTGCTCTCGCCGAATCCTTACTCTCGCGCCAAACAGCCTAACGCCGTTTAGGTGATTAGGCTTTGGGGAGCACTGAGTGATAGCCCGCTAGCAGAGCCGTCCAGTCGGCGGGTGTAAAGGTAAGCGATGGCTGTTTTCCTTGTTCTTTATTGAAGGAGCGTAGCAACCTATCAAGGTTCGCCTTCTGCCATTGGGCATGGGGCGTTTTGATTTCACCCCGGTCAAAATCAATCAGATAGAAACGTTCTTGTACGCCATCTGCTTGCTGTGGTTGCCACAAAATATTTTTCGCGTTTAAGTCGGCATGGTAAACGCCGCGGCGATGAAATTGGGCAATGGTGGCGCCGAGAGCTTGCCACTGCTCTGGAGTCATAGCGCCTTTGGTTAACTTAGCGACCAAGTCTTCGGCGCCATCGACCCGCTCGATAATAATGTCGGCACGGTAGAACAAGCCATCGCGCACAATATTGGCGGCAATAGGTTTAGGCACCGCAAATTGCTCGCGGTAGAGCAAGTCAAGTAGCCTTAATTCGCCCATGGCGCGGGTATTTTCAAGCCCGGTATAGAAGTAGGCATCCTTACTGAATTTCTCCATCAGGCCGCCGCGCCAGTAATGTCGCAGTACCCAATGATTGTGCTCAAATGCTACAAACCAAGTGGTGTAACGTCCCTTGGATGATCCCACTACCGCGGCTTGTTCACGCCAGAAATCCACCGAAAACCAAGCTGGAGTGATGTCTTCAGGCGTATCTTGGCAAAGTGCCATATAGCCATCGGCGGTATTTATGATTTTGATTTGTGCGTTCATGGGAGATTTGTTGACTTAAGCGTGGCACCTGCGGCCATTCTACATTAAGATCCTTAGCTTGCGCCAAATAACCTTAAGAGCTATTCGCTTGAGTTTAAATCCCAACACCATGAATTCTCTCTGCCTGCTTAGGCTATCGGCTATCGGTGACGTCTGTCATGCCGTGGCTATGGTGCAGGCGATTCAACGCCAATATCCCCAGCTCAAAATCACTTGGGTGATAGGCAAGCTCGAATACCAACTATTAAAGCACTTGCCCGGTATTGAGTTTGTGATTTTCGATAAATCCCAGGGCTGGCGCAGTTACCTTAATCTGCATAAGGCGCTAAAAGGCCGTCGCTTCGATGTCTTGCTACACATGCAAGTGGCGCTACGTGCGACCTTAGCCTCCCTCGCGATTTCGGCAAAGGTTCGGGTCGGATTCGACCGTGCCCGCGCCAAAGAAGGTCAATGGCTGGTCACCAATCATAGGGTCGAACCTTTAGCAAAGCCCCATGTGCTGGACGGCTTTATGGGATTCGCCAAGGCGATTGGCGTTAGCGATATCACCCCGAGTTGGAATATTCCAGTCCCTCAAGCTGATACTGAATTTGCCCAGCGCCAGATTGCCGATGGCGAGAAGGTATTAATCATTTGCGCGGCCGCCAGTAAAGCCGAGCGTAATTGGCTGCCCGAGCGTTATGCCGCCGTGGCACAACATGCGGTGAATAAGGGTTATCGAGTCATTCTCTGCGGTGGCCCAACAGCACTTGAAAATACATTGGCCGACGATATTGCCAATGCATGCTCTGCCAAACTCGATAACTTAGTCGGCAAAACCAGTTTGACTCAATTGCTGGCTCTGCTGAAACGCGCCAGCCTAGTGCTAGCGCCCGATACTGGCCCTGCACACATGGCGGTCACGCAAGGGACGCCAGTCATAGGTTTATATGCCCATTCCAATCCAGGTCGCACTGGGCCTTATTTATCGCAGCAATATGTGGTGAGTGCCTACCAAGAGGCCATCGCCTCACAGCAAAGCGGTGAGGTGAAATGGGGCACTCGTGCCAAGGGCGAGCACCTTATGGCGCTAATTAGTGTTGAAGCCGTGATAGAGAAATTTGATCAGGTTATTCAGCAGACACACAGTTAACCACTGTTAGCCTGTCACCCTGAGTTTTAGATTATCGTTTAGGAGAAAAATCATGCGGATAGCCATAGCCATCGACAGTTTAGCGGGTGGTGGAGCCGAAAAGGTCATGATTACCTTGGCAAAGCAGTTTATTAGCCTAGGGCATGAGCCGCATTTTTTGGTCATGGAAGATAATCGTTATTACGAAACCCCTGAAAATTTACCTGTACATCAATGCTTTGCCGACAAAGATAAAGATTATGATCACTTTGGACGCCTAGGGGCATCGGTCGATAAGTTACGGGCAAAGATTGCCGAGATTGAGTCCCGAGTCGGTAAGTTCGATCTGTTTTTATCCAATCTTGATAAAACCAATTTGATGATGACCAAAACTGGGGTGACACCTCTCTATGTGATTGTGCATTCATCGGTTGAAGAAGAATTGAGTCGTCAGTTTAAGTTAGGCCCCTTCGCCTACTATAAGAAACTGCGGGCGAAAAAAGCGCTCAATGGCCAGCATTTGATCACTGTGTCCAACGGCATCGCCAAAGAGATTCAAGCTAAGGGACGCTTGCAGCCTGCATCAATGCGAACTATCTACAATCCATTTGAATTTAATGAGATTGTTGCTCAGTCACAGCAAGATAATCCGCAAATCCCTCAAGGTGACTATCTGATCCACGTGGGACGTTTTGCTAAGCAGAAGCGCCACGATGTGTTGTTTGAGGCCCTTAAACAGACCCAAAATCAGTTACCCGTAGTGCTGTTATGCCATAACCATAAGAAGGCGATTAAAGCGGCGAAGAAATACGGCATCGAGAAGCGCTTAATCATTCCTGGATTCCAGAGTAATCCTTTTCCTTGGATCAAACGTGCGAAAGCTCTGGTGCTGAGTTCCGATTTCGAAGGATTGCCGACGGTATTAATCGAATCCTTAGCCTGCGGCACGCCAGTGGTCAGTACCGATTGCCCACATGGGCCGAATGAGATTTTGACCGGAAATCTGGCTCCCTATCTTGTGCCCCGTCGTAATCCTACTGCTTTGGCCAAGATGATTGACGCCGTGGTCGCCCAGCCGCCATCCCTCGAAAATGTGGAGATTTTAGCTAAGGTGGATGCGACTGCGATTGCCGAACAATATCTCGCGCTAGCGAAATAATTTACCCGAGGAGAAAGCGGTGGAAGCGCGTAAATCAAATAAAAGACGTTATTTGTTCTACATAGCACAGAACTATTCCTATGCGATGCTAAGGCCGCTGCAGCAAGTGATTCTGGCGCGTGGCGATGAGGCGTGTTGGTTCCTCGAAGGCCGTGAGGTTGACCCCAAATTCCTTAAAGCGGATGAAAAACGCTTACCCGATATCGATGCCGTTAAGGCATGGAAACCCGATGCCGTGTTCGTGCCGGGTAACGTAGTGCCAAGCTTTATCCCTGGAGTAAAAGTGGGGGTGTTCCACGGTTTTAATGCGGGCAAAATGAATCATAAGGGGCGAGAAGATCACTTCGAAATCCGCGATTGCTTTGACTTGTATTGCACTCAGGGGCCGGCGACGACGCTGCCTTTCCTTGAGCTAGAGAAAAAAATCGGCACCTTTACCGTGGCTGAAACGGGTTGGCCAGCGCTCGATCCTTTATTTATTGAAAATAAAGATAATCCTTACATTAAGCCCGATGATCCACGGCCTGTAGTGCTGTTTTGCTCGACATTCTCCCCCAGTCTGACCTGTGCGCCTGAGGTATTCGAGCAGATTAAAGCCCTGTCGCAAAAGAGCCAGTGGCGCTGGCTGGTACAATTCCACCCTAAGATGAAGCCAAGTATTGTTGAGCAATACAAGACTCTCGAAAATGAGAACCTGCAGTTTGTGGAAACCGACAACGTGATCCCGCTTCTGCAGGCGGGAGATGTGATGCTCTGCGATACTTCTTCGATTTTATTGATGTTTTTAATGCAGCGTAAGCCTGTAGTTACCTTTAAAAATCAGTCACCGAAGGCGCATTTAATCGATATTAACCGAGTCGAAGAGATTGAACCTGCACTCACTAGAGCGCTTAGCCGCCCCGATGATTTGATGGCGCATATCCATGATTATTGCAATCAAATCCACCCCACGGGAGATGGTCAGTCTAGCCAGCGTGTACTCGCGGCGACCGATGCCTTGATCGATAAGGGAACCGCTTGGCTTAAACCTAAGCCATTGAACCTACTGCGACACTTTAAAATGCGCCGCAAGTTAGGCTATTGGAAATTGTTTTAAGAAAAAGTAAGGCCGACATAGTGTCGGCCTTGTTTTTAGCTTTGTGCTTTAGTCTCTTCAACCAGCTTAAAGATAATCTCCTGCATATTTTTCTGAAAATCTTCAATACTGTGAGTCGCTTTGATGTAGTTCACCGCTTTTAGCGCCAGCTCTTGGCGGAGTGGCTCGTTTTCCATCAAATGGCGGATACCGTCGACAAAGAGTGGGACTTTATCGAAACCATCCCCTAATACCGTGCCAGTAAATACCCCAAATTGGCTGGTGAGTTCATCGGGATCACGACAGCTCACGAGCAGCGTTCCGTAGGATAAGGCTTCCAAAAACGAAATCGGTAGCGCCTCGTGGATTGAGGTATTCACTAAAATCTTAGCGTCCTTAATCAACTGCGCCTTTTTCTCACCCTCAATATGCCCCACAAAGTGTAAGTTAGGGATATCGAGGTAGTTATTCATGATGGATTGGTTTTTCTTCGACTGTCTAAAAGATTGACCAAGCATGAAAAATTCATATTCTGGCATCAGTTTGGCAATCTCACAGAACAACCAACCACGCTTAACCGACTCGATGCGACCGAGAAAGATAATGTGATTTTTCTTCGGATGGGTTTCGACATCGAAGCTGTGATCAATCTCGATAGGATTAGGTAAGTATTTGATCTCGGTTTTATCGTCGAGGTT
This sequence comes from Shewanella decolorationis S12, assembly GCF_000485795.1. Classification (GTDB taxonomy): domain Bacteria; phylum Pseudomonadota; class Gammaproteobacteria; order Enterobacterales; family Shewanellaceae; genus Shewanella; species Shewanella decolorationis. The sequence continues at coordinate 86,079 of NZ_AXZL01000053.1, read as the reverse complement.
GTAGAGATCCCGCGCTTTTCTATCGAGAAAACGCGCTTGAGAAATAAACGAGACTTTACCTGCGGCCCATAGGTCGTGGACAAATTGATAAATGTTGCTATCCCAATAACTTTTCTCAGGAAAGAGTTTTACGGTATTAATTTCGTCCCATTCATAATCGGGGCGTGGATCTTGAACCCAGAATAACAATTTTTTATCGATATTGGGGATTGTTTTAAGAATACGATAGGAATGGGTCGTCATTTCGATGGATAAGAAAAGATCATAGTTTTTCTTTTTTAAGAATCTAATATTAATAAAATCCATAAACTTAGCGGCAAGACGATACACTTTGATACCATCGATCATATAACGACGGGGAATTAATCGCTGTTTGCTGCAATCTTTTTTTATCAGTACTTCTACTTCAATGTTCTCATTGGGCAAGTGTTTGGCGATCAGATGACGGGCCAGAAAGCCGTATCCACCGTACACTGTACCTGTACCACCAAAATATTCATCGACCAATAAAGCGACCTTTAGCTTACTCATAACTACCCCAAAAATACTCACTAATTCCGTTTGTGAGATAAATTTATTCCAAGCGGAATATTTTGAGGTTTTTAATTATGGCGATCAATTAAATAATGATTTAATTAATGCAGGACGCGGTATTATATAATTAATTGTTCGTTAAATGTTTTTAATTTGTATCACCTTAATCAATAAGTCTGATGAAATTAATGGTTTGTTGATACATTTGTTATATTAATTTTTATTTTAAATGGTGTTTCATGCTGTATCAATTTGTTGCGATTTTAATTAGAACGCCAATATAAGAAATGGCGTTCTAATTAAAAGTGAAAATTTATTTCGCTAAGTTAATATATTGAGCGGCAATATATTGGCTGTCTACGGCCTTTAATATTTCTAGATTGTCTAAAGCTGGTGGTGAGGCCAAACACTCCAGTGCCTTTTGTGCCAACAGCGCGGGTTGGCGAACGGGGACGAGATATTGTGCTAAATGCCCTGTGAGAATTTCATTGGGTCCGTGTGGGCAATCAGTACTGACGACAGGTGTGCCACAGGCTAAAGACTCAATCACCACGGTCGGTAAGCCTTCAAAATCTGAGCTGAGTAGCATCAACTCGGCCTTGGCAATCCAAGCGTAGGGATTGTGTTGAAACCCTGGAGTGATGATTCTGTGTTCGACACCGTATTTCTTAGCGAGTTTGCGTGCCTTCTTTGGGCGGTTGCAAAGCAGGACAAGCTTAGGGGCCGTTGGCATATCCCTGAGTGCCTTAAACAAAATATCGTGGCGTTTTTGCCGTGTCACGCGGCCGACATGGATCATATAAGGCTCGCTTGGGATCTCGGCAATTTCTTCCTGAGTCTTCTTGCGGATTTCCTCCAACCTAAAGGGATTATAGATTGTCTGAACGCTTTGTGGTTTGAGCCATGAAGTGGCTCTGAGCTCATCGGCGATGCCATTGGAAACTGTAATGATCTTTTTGCCAATCAGTGCCTTGGCCTTTTTCCAGCGACGCCAGAAATGCACTGGACCACGCTTTAATTCCATCAAGAGTTCTTGCTTGAGGGCGCAGTGGCAAAAGTAATAGCAGGGATCGAAATCGCAGCCGGAAACAACGACATCGCAGTCGGTAGAGTTACTTAAAAATAGCGAGAACTTACCCGATTGTTCCGCTTCGGCCACCTTGGCCTGCAGGCGTTGTCTTTGCTCCTGTAGGCTTGGCTTTTGGCCAGCTTCATAAAGATAATGAATCGTCACATTTTCTGGCGGCATAAAATCCCCCTCTTTATGGAACACAAAGAGGTGAACATCTTGCCCGGCTTCCTGCAGCACTTCGGCCTGTGATAAGGCGATTTTGACTGTGCCGTTCGAGAAAAAGTTATGGCAAAAAATGGCGATTTTTTTCATATAAGTGCTCTGATTACGTGGACTTAATCGGTTGTGGTGTGGTTTCAATCCATCGAGGTTGGACTAAAAGCCGCTGCCTACTTAAGCCAATATATAGCGAGTCGGCATTATATCAGTTCATGCCTTTACATGGGCTTAATCCGAGGAATTCTTGCCAGTATTTCAATTTTTAACGGGATTTTCAGCGGTTTTTATCGGGATGATTCACTCAAGTGGCTAAAACGAGTAGACTGGCGGCAATGATTTTTGGGTATCTATCTGAGTCGAGTCAGCAAAGTGCATACAAGAGCGATTTATCCTGGGACCTTCGATCCCATTACCAATGGTCATGCCGATTTGATTGAGCGTGCGGCTAAGTTGTTTAAGCATGTGATTATTGGCATTGCGGCCAATCCATCTAAGCAGCCAAGGTTTACCCTCGAGGAGCGCGTTGAGCTGGTAAACCGCGTCACAGCCCATTTGGATAATGTGGAAGTGGTTGGTTTTTCGGGCCTGCTGGTGGATTTTGCCAAGGAACAGCGTGCGAGTGTGCTGGTGCGTGGTTTGCGTGCGGTTTCCGACTTTGAGTATGAATTCCAATTGGCCAACATGAATCGCAGATTAAGCCCTGATCTTGAGAGCGTGTTTTTAACGCCGGCCGAAGAAAACTCTTTTATTTCTTCCACCTTAGTGAAGGAAGTCGCGCTGCATGGCGGCGATGTGAGTCAATTTGTACACCCTGAGGTGGCAAGCGCGTTGACCGCCAAGCTTAACCTCGCAAAAGCCTGATAAGGCTGAGTATTTCCATAAAACCTTTGAGGCATCAGGCCTCGCGATGATAATAAAAAGGATGTTATGAAGGCTTTTTTGACCCCCACTATCCTCGCTGCTAGCGTTGCATCTGGTTTACTGTTTTCTGCTTCCGTTGCTGCCGCCCCTTGGGTGGATGCCTCGGATATTTATTTAAGAGCCGATATTCAAGCTCTGGCCGATGCGGGCGTGATCCGTGTGCCAGTGAATACCTTTCCCTTGATGTGGTCTGGTATTGGTGTCGACTTGGCGAAAGTCGAACCCGAGCTATTGTCTCCCCGATTAGTGCAAGCCTTTGCCCGAGTTAACTTTTACTATCAAAATGCCGTCGATAATCGCGGCAATGCTAGGGTTAAACTCTCGGGGGCGACCGATCCTGCTCGCTTCCAGCATTATGGCTCCGACTACCGTGAAAAGGGTGAGGCTAAAGCCTCCTACGAATACTTAGGCTCACGTGTGGCCTATAAAACCACAGTTGCTGAGACCTACGATCCGCAAGATAACAAAAACTTCCGTCTCGATGAGTCTTATTTTGCTGTAATCATGGGGAACTGGATTGCGACCTTAGGTACGGTTGAGCAATGGTGGGGGCCGGGATTTGACTCGGCATTGCATCGCTCTAACAATGCGCGCCCTATGCAGTCACTGTCGCTTAGCCGTAATAATGCCGCCGCCTTTGAAACGCCATGGTTATCTTGGATTGGTCCTTGGACTTTCAAGACCGGTTTTAGCATGGCTGAAAAAGAGCGTGCTGTGCCTAAAACGGCGGAATGGGATATGCGTTTCACCGCCAAACCCCTTCAGCAGCTAGAAATTGGCTTGTCTTGGTCAACACTATTTTGTGGTGAAGGACAGAATTGCGACTTCGATTCTTGGTGGGACTCGGTGGCAAGCAATGCGGTGTGCATCGACGGTTCGGATTCTTGCTTGGCCGATCAACGCCGTGATGCGGGCCATAGAACCCAGAGCATCGATTTACGTTATGCCGACACTTGGCAGGATATCCCCGTTGGTTTGTACCTTGAGCATAGCTGTGAAAACGGCAGCGATTGCGGCTCACTTTGGGGGATAGATACCCATTTCGGTACATCGGGTAAGCAGTTCAAGCTATTTATGGAATACTCGGATACCTTTGTCGAGTGTGATGGCAAGTCTAACTGCTTCTATGAAGATCCTGTTTACCTCAGTGGAGCGCGTTACTACGGCAGAGCTTTAGGTTCGACCTATGATAGCGATGCCCAAGTCTTTGTGTTTGGTTTGGTTGGTCAGTTCCATAACAGCCGCGGTTTTACCTCGCTCCTGCGTTATGCCAAGTTGAATAAAGACGGCACCAATGTGGCGACCACATGGGCGCCACAGCCACCGAAGGAAGACTTGCTGATGCTGGAACTTTCTTACCGTATGCCGGTGTGGAAGGGCATGTGGAGTCTGGGCGGTACAGTATCGAGATCGGAATTTGATGTACAAGAAAACGATACTAATGCGACTTTCTTCAGCAGTTTCGAATACCGTTTTTAAGCGCTAATCCACTAAAAAGGCCTGCTAATCAGCGGGCCTTTTTGTTTATCAAAGAACTTACTTCGCATAAAACGCGCGGTACCACTCGACAAATCTGCCCACCCCGGTATTGATATCCACTTGGGGTTTATAACCCACCGCCTTGAACAGGTCTTCGGTATCGGCCCAGGTGGAATGCACATCACCGGGCTGCATGGGTAAGAATTGTTTGTTAGCCTCAATACCGAGTGCACTTTCGAGTGCGGTAATAAAATCCAGCAATTGCACAGGGCTGCCATTGCCTATGTTGAATACGCGATAGGGTGCGCTGCTATTAGCAGGTGTACCAGTTTCTACACGCCAGTCCGGTGTGGGGCGAGGAGGTTTGTCTTGTACCCTGATGATGCCCTCAACGATATCGTCGATATAGGTGAAATCACGGCTGAGATCGCCATGGTTATACACATCGATAGTGTCGCCCGCGAGAATGGCTTTTGTGAATTTAAACAAGGCCATATCGGGTCGTCCCCATGGGCCATACACGGTAAAAAAGCGCAAGCCTGTGGTGGGTAACTGATAAAGATGCGAGTAAGTGTGCGACATTAACTCGTTGGCTTTCTTGGTCGCCGCGTACAGGGATATCGGATGATCGACACTGTCCTCGGTCGAAAATGGCATCTTTTGATTCAAGCCATACACTGAGGATGAAGAGGCATAGACGAGATGCTCAATCTTATGGCGACGACAGCCCTCTAAAATAGTGAGATGCCCAACTAAATTACTATCGGCATAGGCGAGGGGATTATCGAGGGAGTAGCGCACCCCAGCCTGCGCGGCGAGATGGATAACCCGTTGAAAACCTTGTTCTGCAAACAATGCTGCTATGCCGTCTCTGTCGGCTAAGTCCAGTTTGATAAAACGGAAATTGCTTAAGGCCTCGAGCGGTGCCAGTCGAGCTAGCTTTAGCCCAACATCATAATAGTCATTGAGGTTATCGATACCGACAACCTCATGGCCCTGTGCGCAGAGGCGCTCACTGACTTTAGCGCCGATAAATCCGGCGGCGCCTGTGACTAAGTATTTCATAGTAAACCTTTATATTTTGGACGCTTAGTCGTGATGGAACAGATCCCGGGTGTACACCTTAGCGGCGACATCTTCGAGTTCATTGGCCATACGGTTAGAAATAATCACATCGCACATGGCTTTAAATTCATGTAAATCGCGGATCACCTTCGAGTTAAAAAACTCGTCTTCCTTGAGTACGGGCTCATAGACCACGACTTCGATGCCCTTGGCCTTTATGCGTTTCATCACACCTTGTACCGCCGAGGCGCGGAAGTTGTCTGAGTCGGATTTCATGATTAAGCGATAGATCCCCACTCGCTTCGGTTGCTTACTGATAATCGCGTTGGCGATAAAATCTTTGCGGGTCGTGTTGGAATCGACAATGGCGCTGATGAGATTGTTAGGCACATCGTTATAGTTGGCCAGCAATTGCTTAGTGTCCTTGGGCAGGCAGTAACCGCCATAACCGAAGGAAGGATTGTTATAGTAATCGCCGATGCGCGGATCTAAACATACGCCTTCGATAATCTGGCGAGTGTTGAGCCCTCGGCTCTCCGCATAAGTATCCAACTCATTAAAGTAGGCGACGCGCATGGCTAAAAAGGTGTTGGCAAACAACTTAATTGCCTCGGCCTCAGTGCTGTCTGTGAGTAAAATCGGAATATCTTGCTTAATGGCAGCGCGAGCAAGCAGATTGGCAAAGGCTTGGGCGCGCTCGGAACGTTCACCCACTATGATCCGCGAGGGGTGCAGGTTATCGTAAAGCGCCTTACCTTCGCGCAAAAACTCAGGCGAAAATAAGATATTGTCACTGTTGAGCTTACTTCTCAGCCCTTCGGTAAAACCCACTGGCACAGTCGATTTGATGACAATGGTGGTGTCAGGATTCAGGGCGAGCACTTCCTTCGCCACCCGTTCGACCGACTGAGTATTAAAGTAGTTGGTTTGTGGGTCGTAATCCGTAGGAGTGGCTATGATGACAAAATCGGCTTCTTTAACGACGCTTTTGTCGCTCGTGGCACTGAGATTTAAGGCTTTATGCTGCAGGTATTCTTCAATCAGACTGTCGGCGACCGTTGGTTTACGCGCATTAACTAACGCGATGCGCTCGGGCATCAAATCAATCGCTACTACATGGTTTTGCTGGGCGAGTAAAACCGCGTTCGATAGGCCAACATAGCCCATTCCAACTACAACTATGTTCATAGGTTTTATACAGTTTGGCATTTTGTTTCTCAAACTAGCATTTTCTGCGGCATTAGAATATGTCATTTCGATGAAATTCACAGTTCCAAATTAAGTGCTCTTTTCTCGATTTTCACCCGTATACAATGCTGGGCTCGCGTTCCGTTTAATTCATAACATCCTATCAATGCAGATTTTTGTTTGCCACAATCCTATGTTACCGTACTCATGGTTATTAAGCTTGGAGCCTTAACGTGATTTCAGTCGTGATCCCCGCCAAAGATGAAGTGGGCAATATTGGCCCATTAATGAAAGAGATATGCCAAGCCCTGCAAGGGTTGACTGAGTTTGAAATTCTTGTTGTCGACGACGGTAGTCAGGATGACACCTTTGGTGAAGTTATGCACACCGCAGAGGTGATGCAATGCGATGCTAAAGCCATTCGTCACGAGCGTAGTACGGGCCAAAGTACCGCTATCTCCACTGGCGTTTTACACGCCCGCGGTAAATACATCGTCACCTTAGATGCCGATGGACAAAACGACCCTGCGGATATTCCCGCCATGTTGGCCCAATTGCCGCAAATTCATGCCGAACATTTTTGTATTGCCGGTTATCGCAAAAACCGCAAGGACACGGCGTGGAAGCGATTTCAGTCCCGCTTTGCGAATAAAGTGCGTGATGCACTGTTACACGATGGCGTACCCGATACCGGATGTGGCTTAAAACTCTTCCCCCGCGAAACCTTCCTGCGCATGCCTTACTTCGACCATATGCACAGATATATCCCTGCACTCGTGCGCCGCATGGGGGGCGAAGTGTTTATTTCTGTGGTTAATCATAGGGATCGCCAAGTAGGCGTATCTAAATATACCGCTTGGAATCGGGTCTGGGTCGGAATTGTCGACATCATGGGCGTCATGTGGCTCGGTCGCAGGGCGAAAATAGCTAAGGTCGCCCGTAGCGAAACCAGCTGGCACGATTAAGATGAAGCGACTCTATAAGGCGATTTTTATCGTCTTTATTTTGCTGGTGTTAATGTTTGCGGCCCAGCAAGGGTTATTCGAGCATGTAACCGATAGCAATTGGGTGGCACACTTTATTGCCGCTCAAGGGGCTTATGCGCTGGCGGTATTGCTGATGGTTGGCGCCTTGTTTACCGCTGTCGGTGGGCCGAGGCAGGTGATCGCCTTTGTATTCGGCTTTGCCCTCGGTGGCATCTATGGTGGCTTATTTTCCACCTTAGCGGCATTGCTGGGTTGTGTGCTGGCGTTTTATACCGCGAGATTAACCATTCGAAGCAGTCTGCAACGACGTTTTGGCAATCGTTTACAAAAGTTTGAGGCGCTGATCATTCATCGGACTTGGTTAAAAGTCTTAATGATCCGTCTGTTACCCGTGGGCAGTAATCTGCTGACGAATCTGTTTGCGGGAGCTACACACATTCCTGCAGGGGGATTTATGTTTGGCAGCGTGCTGGGTTATTTGCCGCAGATGCTGATTTTCAGTTTTGCGGGCGCGGGCATTGGCTTATCTGATCATAACCAACTGGGGATCAGTATCGGGCTGTTTATTATCTCGAGTCTTATCGGTGCTTACCTTTACCGTTCTAGCCTGCGTAAGCAGGTGGATGAATTGGAAAACTAAATAGGGATTAGGAATGGATGCATTGAATCGTCGTTTCAATAGCGAAGATTATTACCAAGTACTCTGGCCGCTGCTGTTGATGAGTTTGCTGATCTTGCTGGTTGGCATAGGTTTTCGTTCCCCTTGGCCCGCCGACGAGCCGCGGTTTGTTGAGGTCGCGCGGGAAATGGTGGCCTCGGGTCAATGGTTATTCCCTACCCGAGGCGGGGAATATTATCCCGATAAGCCGCCAGTGTTTATGTGGGCGATTGCCCTGTTTTATCAACTCACGGGGTCGTTAAAACTCTCCTTCTTACTCCCCAATGCCTTTTGTGGCTTGCTGACGGTATTCCTTGTCTATGATCTGGGTGCCAGATTGTGGAATGTGCGGGTTGGCCGCAACGCCGCCCTATTGCTCCTTATCGTGCCGCAGTTTTTGATGCAGGCGAAAAATGCCCAGATAGATGCCATGGTGATGTGCTGGATAACCGTGGGATGTTACGGATTAATCAGGCATTTTATGCTTGGGCCTAAGTGGCATTGGTATTTTATTGGCTGGGCATTTATGGGGCTTGGGGTGATCACTAAGGGGGTTGGTTTCTTGCCCCTGTTGTTGCTCATTCCAATTGGGATTTACGCCTTCAAAGATAAGACCCGTTTCGAGGGCCGCTTAACTTGGCTTTGCCTGGCGGGGCCGTTGGCCATGCTGGCCGTGATTGCCTGTTGGTTAGTGCCAATGGTGATGACAGTTCAAGCCCATGGCACGCCCGAGATGGTGGCCTATCAAAATAATATTTTGTTTAAGCAAACGGGCGAGCGTTATGTCAATGCTTGGCACCATATCAAGCCATGGTATTTCTTCGTGCTGAGTGTGATCCCTTGGATGTGGTTCCCGATTTCGTTACTGTTGGTCGCCTATTGGAAACAGTGGCTGCAAAAGGTGAAAGCCGATCCCACCATCGCGATTCTGCTGATTTGGGTCGGACTCGTGGTGCTGTTTTTCAGTATCAGCCCGGGCAAGCGCAACGTGTATATTCTACCCGCATTACCTATGTTGGCCTTGGCGGCATCGGCGGTATTAACGGGTGTTTCACCCAAAGCTTGGTTTGAAAAACTAGTCACTGGTGTGCTGTGGTTCTTGGGCGCACTCGTGTTAGTGGCCGGCGTGCTGGCATTTATCCATCACCCTGCACTTGTCAAAGCGCTGGCGGACTATACTGATGATCTCACTGGCATTGGTTACTTATTTATTGTGCTCGGGGTGCTTTGGTGTGCCTTGCTGTGGCTAGCGCGCCGTCAGTTTGCATTGGTGAAGGTGGGGTTAGTTTCAGCCTTGGGCTGGGTGCTGGTGAGCACTTGGGGTTACGCTATGCTCGATGAAATGCGCACTCCCAGAAGCCTGATGCTACACACTGCTGAGGTGATAGGTGAGGATGCCGAACTTGGCCTAGTAAACTTTAAAGAGCAATTTATTCTGTTCTCGCCCATGAGTGTGACGCACTTTAGTTATCTCGCGCCGGTAGAAGAACAGGAGCGTAACGCGTGGCAATGGATGCAGGAGAACAAACAGCGTTATGTGTTAGTGCCTAGCGGTGCTGAGCTGAGTTGCTTCGATATCAAAGGCGGTAAGAGCATGGGGATTGCCCACCGTGACGAATGGATTTTGTTATCTGCGTCAGAGCTTAAGCCTCAGTGCCAAGCACCAGAGCGTGTGTACCGCTACTTTACCGACCATCCAGGTCGTTGGTTAAAAGAGTAATCAACAGCCATATCGAAGAAGCTAAAAATGCCTGCAATTGCAGGCATTTTTATCGGCGAGATTAACGCGTCTGGCAGATGCCGCAAAATACTGTGGTGCGTTGACCCAGGCGGATTTCGCTGAGTAGATTGCCGCACTGAGTGCAGGTTTCGCCGCCGCGGCCGTAAACATGCAGCTTTTGCGCGAAATAGCCGGGTTTACCCTCGGCATTGGTGAAGTCTTTAAGCGTAGTACCGCCCTGTATGATGGCGTGGGCGAGGATTTGTTTGACCTCGGCAACCAGTACCGTTAAGCGTTCAATATCTATCTTGCCTGCCTCCGCCTCGGGGTGTATTCCAGCGGCAAACAGTGCTTCGTTGGCGTAAATATTCCCTACACCTACCACAATATGGTTATCCATCAGGCAGAGTTTGATGGCCTTCTTCTTGCCCGCCAGTGCGCCAGCTAACTGATTGACGTTAAAGGCGTCGGTCAGAGGTTCTGGCCCGAGTTTTTCCAGTAGCGGATGGGCTTCCTCTGGCAATTGGCACCATAACCAAGCGCCGAAACGTCTCGGATCGTTAAATCGCAGAATTCGGCCATTGGCGAGGACAAGATCGATATGGTCGTGCTTCTCCACTGGCGTGTCATGGGGCAGGATCCGCAAGCTGCCTGACATCCCCAAATGCACTATGCTGGTGCCGGCATCGGTATCGATTAACAGATATTTAGCGCGGCGACGCACTTGGCGTATGGTTTGGCCGATGATCTGTTTGGCAAGTTCGGGAACGGGCCAACGCAGTGAGGCGTTACGGATTACGAGGTCAACCACGGTTTGTTCGACAAGATGTGGGGCTATGCCCTGACGGGTGACTTCGACTTCTGGTAATTCCGGCATGATTGAGTTCTTTTAGGTAATAGATTAGCTGGTGGATTTGGCATCGAGAATAGGCTGTAAATCGGCCCTTAGGCTGGGGGGCACTAAATACCAGTTGCCAGCGGGTGATTTGAGCACACCGTCCTCGGGGAAATAAATCCAACGTTGCGATTGGCGGATCTCGGCAATTTGGATCACCAGTTCCTGCGGTTTGCCTGTGGGTTGTGGTGCCTCGCTGAGGGGCGAGACTTTTAGGCCTTGCCAAGCTTTGGCCCATTGGGCGCAGTTGAGCACCAGCGGATCGCACTCCCAACCTGAGGCTTGTTTATGCAGCCACACACCATCTAGCTGCAACTGTGCCAGCGGCGCATTGTCATCAAACAACAGCTGGGCATCACTCGGCACATTATGGGTTTTCTTGTCCATAAACGTCAGCACCGCAATGATAAAAATGCAGGCAAGAATAATGATGTTATTCCACTGTTTACGAGTAAGCGCCATAGGAAGAGTGACACAAAAAATGGGACTGATGCCATGAGTGTATCACGGCAAAATAGAGATGCTAGCCCTAGGATGAAGGGGTTAACCGCCAGTGCTATTCATAAAGCGCAGGATTTGCACGCCACTATTATCGAAAACATGCTGCTTAGGTTTGAGCTTGATACCTTGGTGAATCGCGGTTTTAAGGCGCTCAATGTCCCCGGGATATTCTCGCACAATGCTTTTTAAATCAATGGAGTGTTCATTACCTAGGCAGAGTAATAATTGCCCCTCTACGGTTACGCGCACTCTATTACATTCGTGGCAAAAGTTGTGGCTATGGGGTGAGATAAACCCGATATGAATCGGACTATCCGCCATGGTGTAGTAACGCGCGGGGCCGCCAGTGCGTTTATTGGAAAGTTGCAGGGGATAATGCTCGTTAATCATGGCCTTTACTTCATCACTGCTGCAATGACGCGCGTCTTTACGCTCGTCCATTTCACCCAGCGGCATTTCTTCAATAAAGGCGATATCTAGGTTTCGGTCACGACAAAAATTAACCAGATCAATCACTTCATGGTCATTTTGCTGTTTAAGGATCACCGCATTGATTTTAATGCGCTCAAAACCTGCGGCGATGGCCGCATCAATCCCTTCGATAACACGTGCTAATTTGCCGTTGCGCGTCAGTTGGGTAAAGAGCTCGGGGTTAAGGGTATCTAAGCTGATGTTTAAGCGCTTAAGACCCGCATCAAACATAGGTTTGGCAAACTTACTGAGCCTAGAACCATTAGTGGTCATCGATAAATCTTTGAGCCCTGGGAGCTTGCCCAGTAAGTGCACCAGTTGATCGCAATCGCTACGCACCAAGGGCTCGCCGCCGGTGAGGCGAATTTTAGTCACCCCAAGTTCAGTAAAGGCTTGGGCAATCCAAGCCAACTCTTCGAGGTGCAGAACATGGTCTTTGGGCAAGAAGCAGGGATCTTCCGTCATGCAGTAGACACAACGGAAGTCGCAGCGATCCGTCACTGAGAGTCGTAAATATTCGACCTGACGGCCAAAGGCATCCACGAGTTGGCTCATAGGGACTCAGTGGCTCTTATAGAAGATCGGCAAAAGGTTGAATAAACACGGTTTCACCCGCATTCACCGCCTCAGCATCATCTCCAATGATGATAAGGCAATTGCCTTTGACCATAGAGCTGAGCATGCCCGAACCTTGGTTGCCAGTGCTGGTCACATGCAGCCTGCCATCATTACCGAGGCGATAAATTCCGCGGATAAACTCAGTGCGGCCCGTGCGGCTACGCAGGGTTTCATCGGTAATCGCCGGGAATAACGGCGCCTGCCAGTTTGTTTCACCGCCGAGTTTACGCAGCGCAGGTTGCACAAATTGCAGGAACGACACCATCACAGCCACCGGATTGCCGGGCAAGCCGAAGAATAGGCTATCGCCGACCTTACCAAAGGCGAGTGGGCGACCGGGGCGCATATTGATCCGCCAGAAGTCGATATTGCCAAGGCGTGCCAGCACGGCCTTGATGTAGTCGGCGTCGCCAACGGAAACGCCGCCTGAGCTGATCACCACATCGGCCTGCGCCGCGGCTTTGGTTAAGGTCGCTTCGAGTGCGCTTTCGGAATCTTCAATAATACCTAAGTCAATGACGTCACAACCTAAACGTTTTGCCATTGCCTTGATGGTGTAACGGTTCGAGTCATAGATACAGTTTGGATTCAAAGCCTCGCCGGGTTGGCTGACTTCATCACCTGTGGAGAACACGGCCACGGTCGGGCGACGATAAACCGTCACATGGTCAAGGCCGAGGGAGGCTAATAAGCCCTGTTCGGCGGCGCTTAGGCGTGTGGCTTGGGTGAGGGCGACTTGGCCTTGGCCTATGTCTTCACCCGCAAGGCGAACGTGTTGGCCCTGTTGAATGCGGCCATCGAAACTGACCTTGGCATTGGCCTCGTTAGCCAGCTCTCGAGGTTGAACTGTATCTGCGCCAGCAGGTACGGGCGCGCCCGTCATAATGCGCACGGTTTCACCCGCTTTGAGTGTGCCCGAATATTGATGACCGGCGAGGACTTCGCCGACTAAGGTAAAGCTTGTAGGCAGTGGATCTTGATAGGCGAAGGCATAACCATCCATCGCCGAGTTGGTTTGTTGCGGCACATCCACGGGCGAAATGCTGTCGCGGGCGAGCACGCGGTTATCTAACGCATCTAAACCTACCTCTTCCACCTCAGATACTGGGGCGACATGGGATAAAATCTGCGCCAAGCCTTGGCTCACGCTGAGGTTTTTATCGCTGCCCAAGGTGCAGGCATCGACAGTCGCTATTGGTAATGCGGGGTTGGGTGCTTGCCAGCTATTGGCATATTCCATCACAAAGTCAGCAATTTGCGCGACATTGTTAAGGTCGAGTCTTCTTAGCTCGCTCGGCAGCTCTGTGTCATCACAGCAAGCGATGGCGAGAATATTGTCGTCTTGGGTATAGATAAACGGCTTACCGTGGGCAGCGCGGTGCAGCTCAATTTTCGGTAATGTGAGTTTTTTAAAGCCTTCGACTAAGACGATATCGACTTTATCGGCTTCAATTTGCTTGAGCAGGTGGACAAGCTCAGGGTCGCCATCGCGGGCATCTTCGGTCATTAGCGCCCAGCGCACATGGGAGGCGACTAGCATTTGCCGCGCACCGGCTTTGCGCATCTCGTAACTGTCTTTACCGGGAATATCGACATCGAAATTGTGGTGAGCATGTTTGATCACCGCCAGACGCAGGCCGCGCTGATTTAATTCGGGGATCAATTGCTTGAGTAGGGTGGTTTTCCCCGTGCCGCTATAGGCACAAAATCCGAGAACGGGAATAGATAGCGGATTGACGAAGGGAGTACTCATTTGCACCTCTAATCTAGGAAATTTGAAGCCTTAGCTTTGGTTTATCTCTGCTGCCAGTCGTTGTTTTTGTTCTGGCGTGTTCACATTGACGAAGGCATTGGGTTGATCGGCAAAGGCCGCCACGGCAAAGCGATGTTTGGCATACCAAAAATCAATTTTACGCTCACCCGCTTCGAGAAAGGCGGTCATCGACTCGCGCAGACTTGGCTTTAGTAACATCACCACCGGCTGCTCACGCTCACCATCGCTGGCAACGGCAAGTTCAGCATCGTTTGCCTCAATGGCGGCCAATAAACGGGCGACTAAATCCCGCGGCAGCAGCGGACAATCGCAGGGTACTACGAGCAGATAGTCTGCTTGAGTGTGACCCATAGCAGTGATCATGCCCGCCAAGGGGCCGAGAAACCCAGTATGCTCATCGCTCAACACCGTAAAACCGAACTCAGCATAACGTGTTTGGTTACGATTTGCGTTGATCAGGATCTCCTTAACCTGAGGTTTTATCCGCTCGATAGTGTGTTCAATCATGGCCTTGCCGTTTAGCTCGACGAGGCCTTTATCGTCCCCGCCCATACGGCGCGCCATACCTCCGGCAAGAATTACGGCATCAATTTGCAACGACATATAAAGATCCCTGTGTGGAGTTTGTGGGCGTTTGCTGACGGGAGGTTATCACCTGTTGGTCTTCAATGTGCCACTGCTGCTCGCAAATGGCGGTGAGCGCACAGTTTTGGTGGCTGCTTAATAGCATTCCCGTCCCTTGCTGTTTGAGCTGTTGGATCATTTGCAGCACTAAGGCTTGGGAGTCTTTATCCATGTTGGAGGTCGGCTCATCGAGCATCAGTAACTTTGGCTGCAATATCCACGCGCGGGCGATGGCGAGTCGTTGCCTTTCGCCGCCGGATAAATTGCTGGCTCTGGCCTGTAATAGCGAGCCTAGTTGCGCCATCTCAATTGCTTGGCCAATTCTACGTTTGGCTTCGGTTTTTGAGGCCGCAAAGGGTAAGCCGTAGGTCAGGTTGTAATTGACTGTACCATCGAATAGATAGGGATGCTGGTGGAGGTAAACGGCTTTGCCCAGCAAAGGATTGCGTGTCCACCATGCATCCTTTTTAAAGCCGCTGACTTCAATCTTGCCCTTAGATGGCGGCTGTAAACCCGCGAGGATCTTCATCAGGGTCGACTTGCCCGAGCCGTTGTCACCCTGCAAATAAATGACGTTCCCTTGGCACAACTCTAGGCTATGGGCTTTGAATAATAAGCGCGGGCCAAAGGACATTTCCAAGTCACGGGCGATCAGTTTGGCTTGGGTCATAAGTTAATGGCTCCTTGGCGTTTCTTTGCCGCGTAAACTACCTAAGGCAAAGTTGAGGATCAAGGCCAAGATTAGCAGCACTAATCCGAGGGCGATAGCTTGGGCGAAATCGCCTTTACTGGTTTCCAGTGCGATAGCCGTCGGGATATTACGTGTTACGTTTAAAATGTTGCCGCCGACCATCATAGAGCAGCCGACTTCGGTGAGAATACGGCTAAAGGCTGCGACAATCGCCAGCAATAATGGCATACGCAGTTCGCGGCACACGGTCCAGACCGCGCTAAACCAAGAGGCGCCTAAGGTGCGAGAGGTTTCCCATGCCCGGCGATCGACACTGGTGAAGGCCGCTTGACTCATGGCGATCATCACGGGGGCGCAAATCATCATTTGGCCGAGGATCATCCCCTCTTGAGTGAACAACCACTTTAAATCCCCAAGCGGGCCGTTGCGGGTCAAGATGAGATACACCAGCAGGCCGATAACGACCGTGGGGATAGATTGCAATGTTTGTACTAAGTTAGTGACAAACCACTTTCCGGGGAAATGGGCAAACGCCAGCACAAAACCGAGCACCATAGAGGGGACTAAGGTGATGAGCAGCGCCGCGAAAGAAACCGAAAACGAGACAGAGATGATGGACCAAACGTCGGGGTCCAATGAAAACAGCAGGCTTAACGCCTGCTGTAACAGTGCTAGCCAGCCTTCGCTCATTCGCTATAGGTTGCCTTGAACAGTTGCTCGCCTTCAACTTTGAAGTTGTTGATCATGGCTTGACCTTCTTTGCTGATCAGCCAGTCACTGAAGGCTTTGGCGCCCTTGTGGTTCAGATCTGGGTATTTAGCTGGGTTGATCAGAATCACTTGGTATGGGTTCGCCAGGGTTTTACCGCCATCGAAATCCACACCTAAGTCCAGCTTAGTTTTGTACGCCACGAAAGTACCACGGTCAGACAGCGTATAACCTTGTAATTCGTTTGCCATCAGCAGGGTTTTACCCATGCCTTGACCTACTGAAGTGTAACCTTTGAAGTCAGGAGTCACGCCTGCGGCTTTCCATACTTCTAACTCTTTGATGTGGGTGCCAGAGTTGTCACCACGAGAGACGAAAGGTAAGCCTGATTTGGCGATTTTTGCGAAGGCTTCTTCGGCAGTTTTGCTTTCACGTAGTTTTGCTGGGTCGTTTTTAGGACCTAACACCACGAAATCGTTTTCCATAATGCCACGTGGCTCAACACCAAAACCGTCGGCAACAAATTTTGCTTCAGCACTTGGGGCGTGGGTCATCACTAAATCCACATCGCCTTGCTCGCCCAGTTTCAGCGCTTTACCCGTACCCGTTGCGATAACTTGTACTTTGTAGCCTGATTCACTTTCAAACTTAGGCAGTAATTCTTTTAGCAGACCTGAGTTTTCAGTACTGGTGGTGGTGGCTAACTTGATCACTTCAGCCGATTGAGCGGGTAACACTGTGAGCATGCTGGCTGCAACAACCAGGCCCAGTAATGACTTCATATGGGATTTCACGTTTAGCATGGATACTCCTTGGCGAAAAATAGGGTTCCGACTCAATTGCCTACTGAGTGGGAGGTTCCGTAAATTGTAATGCGTTCGATTGAAAGCAAATAGGATGCCAAACCAACAATGACGCATTTACGTTCACAGCTTGATCTAAATTGTGACCCTGATCTCAGGCTCAACAAATAGTTTGCAGACAAATTGTCTCAGCGCATGCTTCTTATGGTTCATAGTGACCTATTTGTCTAGTTTCAATGCTAGAATTGGTCGCAATTGAGTCAAAATGTCCAGAAGTGAGCACTATGAGCCAGATAGATAATAACCTCAAGCCCCTTCCTTCCGCTGTGTCTGTCCTGATCGTCGATGACGAGCCGGGGATGCGTAGCTTTTTGAATAAGGCGCTCTCGAAAAAATTCGCCTTAGTCGAAACGGCGGGCAGTATTGAAGATGCTGAGCAGTTACGTAGTCGCTGCCACTTCGACCTATTGATTGTCGATATCCGTTTACCGGGTCGCTCGGGTATCGAGTGGCACGAAGCCTTAGATGAACAAGGCCGCCGCTCCGATGTGATTTTTATGACCGGCTATGCGGATTTAGAAGTCGCGATTAAAGCGCTGCGAGCTGGCGCCTCAGACTTTATTATGAAGCCCTTCCACCTCGAGCAGATGATGTCGGCGGTTGACCGTTGTATTGAACGCCGTTTGCTGCGCCGCGAAAACTTAATGCTGCGCCGTGAAGTCTCCATCGGCTATTCCTCCACCATTATCGGTAGCAGCGAAGCCATGAAGTCGGTCAAGCAAGTGATTGAGCGCGTGGCACCGACCAATGCCGTGGTGTTAATTCAAGGCGAATCGGGCACGGGTAAAGAGCTGGTCGCGCGCCAATTACACCTACTCAGCGGCCGCCAAGGGCCATTTGTGCCCGTTAACTGCGGCTCTATCGCGCCAGAACTACTGGAGA
This sequence comes from Shewanella decolorationis S12, assembly GCF_000485795.1. Lineage (GTDB taxonomy): Bacteria > Pseudomonadota > Gammaproteobacteria > Enterobacterales > Shewanellaceae > Shewanella > Shewanella decolorationis. The sequence goes on along the minus strand of NZ_AXZL01000053.1, from coordinate 68,210 downwards.
GTGAACTCTTTGGTCATACCGCGGGGGCATTTACCGGTGCTAAGGGAAATCGCGAAGGCTTATTCAGCTTTGCCTCCGGCGGCACTATTTTCCTCGATGAAATTGGTGAGATGCCCCTCAAGATGCAGACGGCATTGCTCAGGGTATTAGAGCAAAAGGCGATTCGCCCTGTCGGCAGTGAGAAGGAAGTCAATATCGATGTCCGGGTGATTGCGGCTACTAACCGCACGCTGGTGGATGAAGTCGAGGCGGGTAACTTCCGTCGTGATCTTTATTATCGATTGAATGTGCTGGATATTTTAATTCCTCCCCTGCGTGAGCGTCCGGAAGATGTGGTCGAATTGACCCATCACTTTACTCGCCAGTTAGCGGCCGAATTGGGTGTGCGTGAAGTCGTGTGGAGCCATGAGGATATGGTGAAGCTGCAACAGCACGAGTGGCCAGGCAATATCCGTGAACTGCGCAATATGATTGAACGCTGCATTCTGCTCGGCAAGCCGCCAGCGGAATACTGGAAGCAGCAGGTCAAGACAGAGTCTTCGGCCTCCCAAGGTTATCCCTTAGATTGGCCGTTGAAAGAAGTGGAAAAACACCATGTGACCAGCGTGGTGGATCTGCACTCTGGCAATAAATCAGCAGCGGCGAGGGACTTAGGCGTTTCCCGTAAGACCTTAGATCGCAAGTATAAAGAGTGGTTTGACGTTAGCGACGAGCAGGAGTTCTAAGTGTCGTTTTTTACTCACTTTTTTGGTGTCAGTTGGCAGCAAATGCAGGCCAAAGTGCGTTATCGCATTCTGATCCTCACCTTGCTGCCGATTTTGCTCACCTTGGTGAGTTTAGTGTTTATCACTATTTACTGGAATATCAGTTACACAGGCAAGCAACTGTTTATGAAGGTAAAAGCCGATCTGGCTGTGGCTGAAAATACCCTGCAACAGGTGCAAGTTCGTCAGGAGAAACAGCTCGAGAGAGTAATGACCTCATGGACTTTTCAAAATGATTTTCGGCCCATTCTCACTGGCGAGTTGGCCCACAGGGCGAGTATAGATGCCTTTCTAAATGAGCAAAAAAAGCAACTCGATCTGGATTTTCTAAGGCTTGTCAGTGTGGCCGAGGCCGCGTCTGACCCAGATTTACGACAAATTTTACCGAAAATGGGTGGTCTTTTACCCTATTCGGGGCTGATGGTGTTATCGCCTGAACGCTTGGCGCGGGTCGATCCGGATTTAGCCCAAAGGGCGGCGATTCCCTTACTAGCGACACTGCGGGCGCAAAGCCCAAATAAACAAGTGGAAGACCGTGGGTTACTGAGCCGCAGTTTGCTGCCGATCCCCGATTTTGAGGGCAAAGTGGCTTGGTATCTCGATGGTGGCGTGCTGTTTAATCGGGATACGCGCATCGTCGACCATATCCGCGACCTCGTGTACGACAAGGGCACGCTGCCGGAGCGTTCCATCGGTACTGTGACCATTTTCCTCGACAATATTCGTGTCTCAACCAATGTGCCTTTGCATTTTTTCCCACAGTCGAATGAACCCCAAGGGCGAGCGCTCGGCAGTTTAGTGTCGGAGGAAGTGCGCGAAAAAGTGCTGAATCACGGTGAGTTATGGGTCGATCGCGCCTTTGTGTTTAACGATTGGTTTATTTCCGCCTATGCGCCCTTAGAGGATATCCGTGGGCAACGTGTCGGTATGATCTATACCGGATTCTCAGAGTCGCCCTTTATCCATAACTACCTGCTTAATATCATAGAACTAGGCACCATTCTGATGCTAGTGCTGTTGATCTCCGGCTTGTTGGTGTACCGCGGTGCTTACAGCTTGTTGCAACCGATTGAGCGCATTCACCATGTGGTGCAAGCGGTGCAGTCTGGTCGCAATGTGCGTATTGGCGCCTTGGGGCTGGACAGGGATAACGAATTATCGAATCTTGCTGAGCAGTTCGACCGTATGCTCGACTTATTGCAGCGGCGCAACGCGCAAATCCAAGCCGCCGCCGAACAACTCGAGATGAAGGTCGAGGAGCGGACTCGTAGCCTGCAGGATAAGACTTTGGAATTGCAGCGCAACGTGGCGTTACTCAATGAGACTCGCCAGCAGTTAGTGACCAATGAAAAGTTAACTGCGCTGGGTGAGCTAACCGCAGGGATTGCCCATGAGATCAATAATCCAACGGCGGTGATCCTCGGCAATATGGAGCTGCTGCGTTATGAGCTTGGAGATAATGCCGAGTCGGTAAAAGAAGAAATCGACCTTGTTATCCAACAGGTTGGCCGTATTAGCACTATTATCCGCAGCCTGCTGCAATACAGCCGTCCTGGTGAGTTTAACGCTCCTTTAGAGATGCATCCTATTACGCCTATCATCGAGGAAATGCTGGTATTAGTACGGCACTCGATTCAAAAACAAGAAGTGGTGCTGATAACTGAACTGAACGCCAGCTGCCCAGTGCAGGTTAACCGTCCACAGTTGCTGCAAGTGCTGATTAACCTTGTGGTTAACGCCGCCCATGCGATGGATGGTAAGGGCAGGATTTGGGTGCGAACCTATGATTGGCTACAGCAAGATATGCCGATTGGGGTGAAAATTGAGGTCGAGGACGAAGGCTCTGGGATTGCGCCTGAGCAGCTAGGGCGGATTTTTGATCCCTTCTACACCACACGTAAAGACGGCACAGGCCTTGGATTATCTTTAAGTTACGGCATTATCAAGCGCATTGGCGGCACCATAGAAGTGAGTTCTGTACTGGGTAAGGGGTCTATCTTCACTATTGGTTTGTACCATGAGGCGAAGGAAGATCAGCAAAACAACCCCTACGATGGCTTACATTTTTCCGGCCAAAGCACCGAAATGTCATCTTAGAAGCGACTCTGCACAAAACGCTATGAGATTGATTCACTGAATAAAAAGCAAAAAAAAGCCGGATGATGAATCCGGCCACAAAAGAGTGTGTGTGAGCAATGTCGTGCTTGCAAACTCAGGAGCACTTTAACAACGTCAGATTACCAGTCATCCGTGTTAAAGATGAGTTTTGGAACGCAAGTTAACGATAATGATTCTCAATTAGGTTTGCAAGCTATTTCTCGCAAAAAATGCACATTTTTATGTAAATCGCCTTTAAGCTGTCGCAATCGACTTGCTTAAATGCAGTTTATGGTCGATAAGGCTTTGCGGATCGGCCTTTAGTTCAGTAATCAAATACTGGTTTCTAATCAACAGATTGAGCATGGCGGGGAAGCGGTTCATGGTCTTAACCTGGATCAGCTTGTAGCCTTGGCGGCTCGCCCAGGTTTCTTGGTATTCCAATAGGCTTTGTGCCAGACCTAAACGTCTAAAGTCGGTCGCAACACCGCCTAACCAACTGTAAAACACGGCATCAGCCTGTTCGTATCCCAGTTTAAAGCCTGCCAATTCACCTTCCACATAGGCTAAGATAATCAAGCAAGTCTTATCCGAGAGACGTTCAGCAAGTGTTTCGCTGGTCAGCGGACGGTCGAGTTCAGGGATTTGCTTGCTCAGTTCGATAAGCTGTGTGGTCAACTCAGGTGTCAGAGCTGTCAGTGCTTTGATTTCAATTGAATACATAATTTTCTCTCACAGAAAATCAGCCCCAAATGTGCATAAACACAGTGGGGCTGAACAAAAAACTGCTCAAATTATAACAGGTCTGGCCAGTTGAGTTAATCAGGAAAATGATTTTTGTGGACTGGTTTGCAAGATCTTGTCTTGTAAGACCTTCAGCAGGACGCCGTAGGCGGGCAGGAATAACCCTAAGCTCACGAGTAACTTGAAGCTGTAATCCACGGCCGCGATTTCGGGCCAGTTGGCCGCCATAAAGCTGTCTGTTGAGGCATAAAAAGCGACACTGAAGAACACTAAGGTGTCGACTAAGTTACCGACAATGGTCGATGCCGCAGGCGCGACCCACCAAGAACGGCTCTGGCGTAGGCGAGCGAAGACTGTGATATCCATCAGCTGACCAATCAAATAAGCCGCGAAGCTGGCGAAGGCGATGCGAAACACAAAAGTGTTCCATTGGCTTAAGGAATCAATCCCTTGGAAGCTACCTTGATGGAATACCACACCCATGACATAGGAAATCATCAACGCGGGCACCATGGCCTTGAGAATGATGCTACGGGCAGGTGTTTGTCCAAAGATGCGCACGGTGAGATCGGTCGCAAGGTAAACAAAGGGAAAACTAAACGCGCCCCAAGTGGTGTGAAAACCAAACAATTGAAACGGTAGTTGTACCAAGTAGTTGCTGACGCAAATAATCAGTATGTGAAATCCCACTAATAGTAGGAGTGCGCGGCGAAGCTGCGCAGGGGTTAACATTAACATATGTGGCCTTTTTAGTTGTGTAGGGCGGGGTGAGGGAACCCGCTAAATGATCTGTTGTTATTTTACCCAATATCAGCGTGCTGAAATCGGGGTCGCCATTATAGTGACCAGGTTCGAAGATGCAAGCTTACTGTTTATATTCCAAGCAATTTAGCCTTGAGTTTCGCAGAGGAGTGGTAGATAAGGTCACAGCACAGGCAGGGAAATTATCCTACACTGTTAAGAAATGGGAGGAGAACGCGATGCGATCATTTCTTGCGGCCTTGTGTTTTAGTTTATTGAGTTTGTGTTCCTACGCGACACCGGCTAAACCCGTGGTAATTCATCTGGTCACCGCATCGTGGCAGGGTTTCTCCAATCCCGACGAAACGGGTTATTACTTCGATATTCTCCGCAAGGTGTTTCCTGCTCCCGATTGGCAACTCGAGGTGCAGTTTATGCCCTTTGCCCGCACGCTTTATATGGTTGAAACCAGCAGAGTGGATATGATCCTCAGTGTTTACAAGGGGGATGTGAAAAACAGCCTACTGAGTGAAAACCCCGTTGAACTTGATTCTATCGATGCCGCCGTGACTCCACAAATTGCGGCGACTTGGTCGGGTATGGAGAGCTTATCCCACAAGAAAGTGCAGGCCATGCTGGCCTATCGCTATAACATGCTGACGACGATCCCGATGTTTTATGAGGAAGGCAGCGACATCTTAAGCATGCTAAATAGTGTGAATGCGGGGCGAACCGATGCCGTGCTGGATTACAGAAAGAATATGGAGACTCTCGTCCCTCAATTGAAGGCGCCGCAGCAGTTTGTGATTATTCCTGGAGTGCTTACCGCCGAAACCTATTTCGCCTTTGCCAATACGGAAAAAGGGCGGATGCTAAAGCAACATTTTGATATTGAACATAAAAAGCTGATTGATTCCGGTGAGCAGGAACGACTCTACACTGAGACTAAGGCCAATGGCTATTGAGCTGGCCGTTAGAGTTCGATCAAAATTGACATAATCGTCGCCAGCTTATTCTCCAGCTCCTGCCATTCCGCCTCAGGATCTGAACCCGCAATAATCCCCGCTCCGGCAAACAGATTGATCTTGCCAGGTTCAATCAAGGCGCTACGAATCGCCACCGAAAATTCACTCTCATACTTATTGAAATAACCACAGGCACCGGCGTACCAGCCGCGCATATAGCCTTCGCGTTCGCGAATAAAGCGCATGGCAGACTCGCGGGGAAGGCCACCCACAGCAGGAGTTGGGTGCAGTGCCTGTAGCAATTGGAAGTCATTCACGTCCTGCTTTAACTCGGCACGAATGGCGCGGTGGAGATGCTGAATATGGTTTAGCTTAAAAATCGTCGCGGTTTCTTCGGCGCCCACATGTTGGCTCAAGGGGGAGAGCATACTGACGATATGGCGGCGAACCAGCTGGTTTTCTATGCTGTTTTTGTTGTCTTCGAGCAGCGCGTTGGCCAGTGCCGTGTCTTCTTCTTGGTTTAAGCCACGTACTGTGGTGCCAGCAAGCGCCTCGGTAAACAATTCCTGCTGACGACGGCGAAATAATCGCTCTGGCGAGCAGGAGATATAAGTGCGCTCGGGGCTAAATTGGAAGCCAAATTGGAAACTATTCGGATTACGCCCCTGCCAACAGGCCAATACCATCCAAGGATCGACCTGTGCATTGACCTCCAGCTCAGTGTGGCGCGACAGCACCACCTTGGGCGTCTCTTGGTTAAACTTGGGCTCAACCACTTGCTCGATTAAGGTCTTCCAGCGCGGAAAATCGGGAATATCGGTGCGGCTCAATAGCGCAAGTTTATTGGGCGGTGCGAGCGGACGAGCCGGTAGCACGGCTTCTATCGCGGCAATGGCGAGGTCGATTTCCGCTTCGGGATGCCTATCGGCAAAGTTCAGATTGACCCGCAAACTGAACTGGTTCGCGCTGCGCCTAAATTCGATACGCGGAAGCACAAAGCGACTATTACCAAACTCAGGCCAGGACTCTATGCTGCGGTCAAACGCCACGCCGCCGTAGTAACGGATCTCGGGATTTGTGGTTAAGGCGCGTTGCTGCTGGTAAATTTCCGCTAAGGTGTCATCATCGACGCCGGTTTCAAACTTAAAGTCTTTACAGGCGCCAATCGCCGCCACTTCTTCAACCTTGTCACGTCCATGCCAGTAGATGCGCGGGTATTGGTTTTGGGATGCCAGCCATGAAATCAAAGGGATAGAAACAGTTGTTAAGGATAACTGCACTATCGGCTCCGTCGGTGGAACCTGCTTCAATTGAATGAGTTTGTCGATGAGAGACTTAAGGTCTTCAGACAGGGCGTGAGCGGGCAAATAAAACTCCAAAGGTAACGAGATGAAGGTGGTGGCTGAAGTTCCGGCAGTCAGCGGTAAGTTAATCCATTCTTTTTAAAGCTATTTACACCGAGTGGGTGAGAGCGTGTAAATAAGAATCTTTCGCTCAAATTAAAGGCCGAGGCCGTCAGTGTCAAGATGCAACCCACGAGTGTGTGACTTTTGCCATAGTCTCATTTTGCGGCGCTTAAAAATGTGACCTAGATGGGTCTTTTTGTCGATACCGTTGTCTGTGTTGGACATTTTGTCTCTTTGTGATGCATCGCATTTTCCATTTGTTGCAATTAGTCGATCTGGGTTGGTTTTTGATTTTTTTTCAGTTGAGACGGAAATTCCTCAGACCACAATAGGGGGCACATCTTAAATTTCCTGTATGACAACAATAATATGATTACCAGAAATACCGCCTTTAGAGTGTCGTCCTTAGCGCTGGCAATTGGACTGAGTTTTACTGCCTCAGCCGATGAAATCGCCCGCGATCCCCTGTTGAATGTGAATGAAGTGATTGTCGTCCATGGTGAAGGTGCCGATGCGGAGCAATTGGCAACCACCCATTGGAGCATCGACGAAGCCGAAATTCGTGCTCTGGGTGCGCAGACCTTAGATCAAGTGCTGAAGAATGTGCCCGGGGTTTATATCCGTGTGGGTGGTGATGGCACCCCTAGGGTCGATATCCGTGGTTTTAAGACCCGCCATGTCACTCTGTTGGTGAATGGCGTGCCCATGAGCAGTGCCGACGATGGCCAGTTCGACCCAAGCGTGATCCCTACCAGCCAAATTGCCTCGGTTGAAGTGTCAGTTGGCCCGACTTCTGTGCTGTACGGCCCAAGCGGTGCCGGCGGGGTGATCAATATTATTACCAAGCAAGGCAGCACAGCGCCCGCTTTGTCTGGACGTTTAGAAGCGGGTAAAGACAATACCTTTAATGGCGATATCAGCGCCGCAGGTTCGGGCGATGATTGGCAGGGATTAGTGAGTGTGAGCCGTCAACAGACCGATGGTTTCCCGATGTCGAACGATTTCGAGCCGACCCAATATCAAGACGGTGAGCTGAGAGTGAACTCAGATAAAGAAGTCACCAACGTCTATGCCCAAGGCAGCTATTGGTTATCGGATAAGACACAGCTGATCGCCAATATGGCACTGCGTAATGGTGAGTGGGGTAAACCCTCACGTGATGGTACTGGTAGCGGTAAGCTCAAGTATGAGCGTACCGACGACTATGATTCGCATACCTTCCAACTCGGCTTAGCCCATCAGTTTGACGATACCTTTACCCTGCGCGGATTTGGTTATCACAATCAAAGCGATACCTTAGAAGCAGCCTATGCCGATGAAACCTATCAAGCATTGACGCAAACCCAAGATGGCCGTTCCGTGGTGCAAGGGGTCAATTTACAGTTAATCACCGATTTTCATAAAGCAGGGCTGTTAACCACCTCTGTGATTGCTGAAGAGCAGAGCTGGAAGTCTGTAGTGGACACTTACTCCAGTAACGCTGGCAGCGGTACTGGCAATAACTCGGGTACTGGCACTGGTTCAGGTTCTGGCAGCGGTTCTGGTAGCGGCAGTGGAACTGGCTCTGGTGGTGGCACGGGTAACGGTGGCGGCACAGGCTCTGGCGGTGGCACGGGTAGCGGCGGCGGAACAGGCTCTGGCGGTGGCACGGGTAGCGGCAGTGGCGGCGGAAGAGGCTCTGGCGGTGGTACTGGAAGCGGCAGTGGAACAGGCTCTGGCGGTGGTACGGGTAGTGGCAGTGGAACAGGTTCTGGCGGTGGCAATGGTAGCGGTGGCGGTTCTGGTGGCGCTGAAAACCTAAATGATTCTGCATGGTTATATACTGCAGCGGCCGAATATCAGTATCAGTCTGAACATAACTATGGCTTCACCTTGGGCGGGGCTTTCCATTCACTCGATACCTCAGACGGTACAGATGATAACTACTCGGCGATGGCCTCTAGTTATTGGCAGATTGTGCCTGACTCTCGTTTGAGCCTGAGTGTGGCACGCAAAGTACGTTTCCCTTCTATGGTGAATTTGTACTCGCAATCATCGGGTAACAGTGATTTAGAAGCGGAAGAGTCTAAACATGTTGAGCTGGGTCTGGATCAAAACCTACCAGCCAGCACCGACTTCTCGCTCTATGGTTTTTACACCGATGCGAAGAACTATATCGCCAAAGATACTGATGGTTTCTACCAAAATATGGGGCGCTATGAGTTCAAAGGGGTTGATTTCCAGATTAACAATCATGCGATTGAGCATTTAGATCTGAGCTTCTCTTACAGCTTCCTAGACTCGAAAGAAATGGAAGGCGACGATACCTTAGATGCACTGCAATACCGTCCTCGTCACCAGCTGCGCTGGCAAATGAGCTACGAATTCCCATTCGAGACGCAAGTCCACCTCAATGTGGAGCGTATCCTCGATCAGGTTTATGCGACTCAGGTGAAAGTGAACGGTCAGAACCAGTATCAACAGCAGTCGCTGGATAACTACACCTTAGTGGATATCAACTTAGTGCAGCCGCTGATCGCCGATAAGCTAGAAGTGTATCTGCGCGCCACTAACCTATTGGATGAGAACTACTACCAGAGTGAAGCATTGCCTCAGGCTGGCCGTCAGTTCTTCGTTGGTGTGAACTGGCAGATTTAAGATGAAATTACTCGAGCTCGACGGTGTCAGCTTTAACTATGGCAGCCAATTAGCCCCGGTTTTACAGGAGCTTAAGCTCTCGATTGGCGCAGGCCAATGCCATTGTGTGAGCGGGCCAACGGGCTCGGGGAAATCGAGTCTACTCAATCTACTGGCGGGCGTGCTGTCGCGTCCCCATGAGGGCGATATTTGGCGTCATCCAGAGCTGGTGACTGGCTTAGTGATGCAGGATCCTCAAACCCAGCTACTGAGGCAAACCGTGGGCGCCGAAGTCGCCTTCGCCTTAGAGAATCTCGGCATCCCCGCCGAGAATATGTTGCCTAAGGTGCAGTTAGCGCTGCGACGCGTCGGGCTGTTTTTACGGCTCGATACCCCTGTCAGTACGCTTTCCCTCGGCCAAAAATACCGTTTGATGATTGCCGCCCAGTTGGTGTGCGAGCCGCATTTACTTTTGCTCGATGAGCCATGGGCGCAGCTCGATGATCACGGTGTAAGCGAGCTATTGGCTGTGCTGCGAAATCTGATTGCCGAAGGTATGGCATTGGTGCTGGTGGAACATAATGCGGCGGCTTTTGCCGAGATTATCCAGCACTATTGGCAATTAGAGGCTGGCCGTTTATCCGAGGGAATATACACCGTCAACGATGCCCCTGTGCAGGATGTGCCAGTGAGAGCTTGGGGAGGCGCCCATCACTTAGGCAAAGTGCTGGTCAGCGCCGAGGCGTTTGATTTCTGTTTCGATGGTTGTCAGCCCTTGTTTAGCTGTCCGCAAGGGTTTCAACTGCATGCGGGCGAGATAGTGACCTTAGTGGGGGATAATGGCGCGGGTAAAACCAGCCTCTTAAAATCCCTCGCGGGCATGCTGCACTTAAAGCTACGTTTGCCACTCAAGGTGCTAGGCCGTAAACCTAAACTCGGTGTGTACGGCGCCGAGTTAGGGCTATTGCTGCAAAGGCCGAGTCGACAACTGTTTGAAACCAATGTGCTGGCCGAGATGCAGTTTAGTTTGAATCGTTTCGAACTTCCGACTGCGCGTGCCGAGCAAATGTTGCTTGATCTCGAGTTGAGCGCTCTGGCCGAACAGTCGCCCCATAAGCTGTCCTATGGTCAACAACACCTGATTGCCTTGGCATCCTTAGCCTGCTTGCAGCCTAAGGTACTGCTACTCGATGACCCGCTCGCGGGTATGGATAAAGAGTACTATCGCAAAGTTTGGTTCCTGCTCAAGCGCCTCAGTGCCCAAGGCAGTGCGATTCTGATGACCAGCCACAGGCTGGTGGAACACAGTGCGGTGTCGCGGCAGTTAAGCCTGCGCCAAGGGCTGTTGGCAGAAGAAGCCATAGGAATGGAGGAGCGCTATGTGGGTTAGTTGTCGTCGATGGCGACTACGTGCCCGCCGGCGTTGGAGTCGCGAGAAGCAAGAAACCACCCTGTGCGCGCTGTCGCTGTTTTTGGTCTGCGTACTTTCCGCCTGCGCTTTTGTATTGCCCGCCGATTTACTGCTACCGCTGGCGGCCGTGAATGGCTTGCTTGTGCTCCATGGGTTAGCGCACCGAGGCAGTATTATGGGCGTGGTGAAACTCGGCGTGATCCAACTGACGATTACCTTAAGTCTTTATCTGCTGCTCTATGGTGTTGATCACCTGGCCCAAGGCGCCGTGGTGGTGGGACGCATTATTTTAGCGACTATTCCCGGATGGTGGTTGTGTATCACGGCGGCGCCTGAGCGTATCGGCGAAGTCTTAAGTGCATTTTTGCCGAGCAAATGGGCCTTTGTGGTGGCTGCATCCTTGAGTTTGCTACCTTATATGGCGGACGAAGTGCGCGAGATTTACCAGATCCAGTGTCTGCGCGGCGCACGCATTACCCCTAAGGCGCTGCGGAACCCCAAAAACTGGCCAGAACTGGTGTACTGCGTGCTGTTTCCTGTGTTAATCCAATTGCTTAAATTATCTCGCCAGATGGCGGTTGCGGCCCAGAGCCGCCACTTTGGTAAGAGTACACGTGCCACCCATTGGCATTCACCCAGAGACAAAAAATGAATAAAAAACTCCCCCTGAGCTTACAGGATTCTTTGTTTATCGGCTTTTGCGCCACCCTGCTGGTGGCATTGACGGGCATGTTAAGGCTCAAACTTGGGCTTTCTGGCCACAGCATGTTTTTAATGAGCTTCTTCTATTTGATTTGCTACGGTGTGCTTGGGCGTTTCGGCAGCATGATTGCCTGTGGCGGCATTGCAGGCTTAGTTGCCATGGCGCTCGGTGTTGGTAAGGGCGGCCCAATGATTTTATTAAAGTTTATCTTACCTGCTATCGCTATGGATCTGGTGGCCTTATTGTTACCGCTCACATTAGGCCTGCATTGGCGCTGCGTGATTTTAGGCATTGTTGGTTGTATGGCGTGGGCGGTCAAAGTGGCACTTACCAATGCGCTGGCGGGGATGGCGCTTGATGTCGTGCTGATCCAATGGGGCGCGAGTGTGCTTAAGGGCGGATTCTTTGCCACCTTAGGTGCCCTGTTAGTGCCTCCCGTGCTGCATAGGCTTAAGGCCCATGATCTCCTTCACCGTGACAAGTTGTAACTGCTAGGAATACCGATGAAAAATTGGCTTATTTGTATCGACGATACCGACGACATTGGCACTAAGGGTACGGGCGAAATTGCCGAGGAAATTGCACTCTTACTCGCGCAAACTTCGGGGGGCAAGGCCTCCTTTGTGACGCGGCATCAACTGTTTGTGCACCCTGACATTCCCTACACCTCACACAACAGTGCCATGTGTTTTGCGCTGCAGTCGCCACTATCGCAGGCGGAAATCCATCGTCTGGCGGTCGCACATCTGGTGGCCGAATCGGCGCCTAAGGCGGATCCTGGGATTGCGATTTTGGATGTCGATTCCGACTATGATGTGCATGCGCTGATAGATTTTGGGCTCAGCGCCAAGCGTGAGGTGATTACCAAAGAAGCCGCCTATCAGCTTGCAGAGCAGTTACAGATCCAACTTACCGAGCACGGCGGCACCGGACAGGGCGTGATCGGAGCCTTGGCGGGATTAGGGCTGCGTTTAATGGGGAGCGATGGGCGAGTGAAGGGTCAAATCAAACTCGGTCAACTTGAGGAAGTCTCCCTCGAATTAACTGTGGCAGAGATTCTCGAGCAGACAGGCCTCGATGCGGTCATTAGCACAGATAAAACCCGTTTAGCGGCGGATGAAAAGGTTCAACTCAAAGGCAAAGTGAAGGCCGTTTACCTTGAGCATCAGTTTGTATTGTTAGTCGCGAAGGACGGTGAGTTGTGGCGTAATGCGGGTAAGCAAGCCTTACAGGACTATTGAGGTGAGAATGGAGCAAGAGCTACTTCAACAGTTTGAATACGAGACCGAGCGCTGGATTTTTCGGGCGGGTTTACAGCAATATTCCGAGGCGAGACGGGTGGCACAACTGTGCCCTCGCTTTGCTCCCGACGATGAAGATGAGCAGGTCGATGATGAACTTCGCTCCTGCTATAACTGCCAATATCGTCGTTGGATGATGACAAGCTTCGAGTGTTTGATGCTAAAAAATACCGTATTATTAACTAATTAGCTTATATTTGAATCGAGTCCCATCATTTTGCTTGGTTTTTGCCTTGTTCTTTGAGGCTTGTCATCAAAGCATATGGTGCTTTTAACCTCCCCAGCTTAGAATGCAAGTTATACTGTCCTATACTACCAAGATAAAAATGGCTTCATAATGTGCTAAATTAGCATGGCGTGTTGCGTGGTCAGTAGCAGTAATCTTCTCTATGCCTTGGGGTTGCTAGAAATGAGTGAGTCGGCAGAATCAGTTGAGCTAATCAAATTACCCGTGTCGCAATTAACATTGGGGATGTTTGTCTGTGCGATAGACAAAAGTGATCAAGGTCGACTCGCCATTGCAAACGCCGGCCAAATCAAGCACAAGGATGCGATTGCCAAATTAACCAAGAATGGGATCAAATTTGTTTGGGTCGACACTGAACGTTCGGCCGAACATTGTGGTTTTAAACGTAAAGCCAGCAACAACATTCCGCCAGAACCGAAAAAACCGTTAGCGACCCGCGAGAATCAACAAAAGCAGGCACAGGTCATTTTGACCGAAGCGAAAGATTTGATCCGTAAAGTCTTGTCAGAAACCTTTGAAGGCAAAGCGATAGAAGTCGCCCCATTCGAAGCCTTAGCCGACAGCATGATTGAATCTGTCTTGTTGGATGAAGACGCGCTGAGATGTATGTCTGCACTGCGTTCAAAGGATGCTTATCTGCTTGAACATTCAGTGAATGTGGCCTTCCTGTTAGTCACCTTTGGTAAGTATTTAAAGCTCGACCGTTCGATTCTTCGGGAGATGGCGGTCGGTGGTATCTTGCACGATATCGGCAAGATCAAGGTCGATAACAAGGTGCTGCATAAGCCGGGTAAGCTGACCCCAGAAGAATTCGAACATATGAAGCTGCATCAAGTGTATGCACTTGAAATTATGAACGAAACAAAAGGCTTATCTCAGGTCAGTAAAGACGTTTGCTTGATGCACCATGAAAAGCTCGATGGCCGTGGATACCCAAGGGGATTAAAGGCCGAGGAAATTCCACTCCATGGCCGCATGAGTTGTATCGTTGATATCTTCGACGCCCTTACCGCCACTCGTTGTTACAAAGAGGCTATGAGCCCCGCGGCGGCCTTTAAGATCCTACTGAGTTTGACACCGTTCCATCTCGACCAAGAACTGGTATACGAATTTATTCGCTGCGTCGGCGTGTATCCTGTCGGCTCTTTGGTCGAATTGTCCGATGGGCGAGTGGGTATCGTCTGGACCTCGAAGGACAGGGATGCATTAAACCCGATCGTAAAATGTTTTTATTCTTTAAAAACGAAGCGTTATACAGAAGTTGTTATGATAGATCTGCTCAAGTCGGAGCTGCATATTGAACGCGGAGTCTCACCTAGCTCGCTGGATATCGATCCTAAACCCTTCTACTAATGCGCGCCGTTGCGCCTGATATCTGCCAAGTTGTCAGGTGCCATTCATTGCCCCGATAAGGTGAAAGGCCGTACACTGGGCCAAAGTTTTTTTAGGGCCCAGTTATGAACAGTGTACGCAACTCTCTCCTTCCTATTCTCGTTATTCTGCTGTCTTTAGCGCTGTTAATTCCCGGCGTGACTCAACCCATTTTGAGCCTCAATGGCAGCATAGATAAGGCCAAACTCACCGAACAAGGGATTGAGCAGGTCGCACAAAGTTTCGATGAGGACTCGGGGCGCGACAGTGCCCGCGGCATGTTGAATATGGTCAGTGGCCTGTTAGGGCTGAACAACCTCAAGGGTGAGGTAGAAGTATTGCAGCAAACCCGCAGTATTTGGAGCACAGTCACCGAATTATACAACTCTGGCAATGGCTTAGTGGCCGGACTGGTGATGCTGTTTAGTATCATTATCCCCGCAGTGAAACTCAGTCTGATGTTGGTACAACAAAGCGTGAGTTCGGTTGCGCTGCAGTGGCGCATTCATCATCTAGTGTCTGCGTTGGCGAAATGGTCGATGGCCGATGTGTTTGTGGTGGCCCTGATCATTACCTTTTTGGCGGGCAATGCCTCGGGTGGCATGGGCGAAATGCTCAAGACCAAGGCGCAGTTTGAGAGCGGATTCTACTTCTTTACCGCCTACTGCATTCTCTCAATCGCCAGTGGTTACTTAGTGCGTCGTCCAACACCGATTCTGTAGTTAATCAAAGGGCATACAGCAGGTTCCGTATGCCCTTTATCGTTAGGAAAGCGTGCCGTTTTGATAGATGGGCATAATCCAATAACGGCAAGGGTTGTGTTTACAGACCTTTGCTAGTGCTTCAAGCAGGGCGCTTTGCTGGCTTGCAGGGTGCATAATCTCAAACTTACAAAACTCCCGATAACCTTCCACTTGTTCCTTGATATTGAAATGGCTGTGCTCGCGGCTAAATCCGCAAATATTGCCCAAGCTAAAGCCGGATAAAAACTCCAATTCAATCAGGGTGTCGACTATATCGTCCTTAATATCGTTTTGGGCGATCAGGACTAGCAGTTGTTCCGTGCTCATCGGCGTTTCTCCAGCCAAAAATACAACATGGGCAGTAAATACAGGGTCGTAATGGTCGATGTGAGTAATCCACCGATCACCACAATGGCCAAGGGTTTTTGGATTTCAGCACCTGGGCCCGAGGCGAACACTAAGGGGATCAAACCAAACATGGCGGTGGTGGCTGTCATCAGAATGGGTCTGAGTCGCCGCGCGGCGCCCTGTTCGACTCGCTCCCTGAGGCTGCCAAATAAGTATTTGGTTTGTTCGTAATAGCTGACCATCACTACACCGTTAAGCACGGCGACACCTAGCAGGGCGATAAAACCTACCGAGGCGGGCACCGAGAGGTATTCCCCCGAGAGATACAAGTTGACGATACCGCCCATCATGGCGAACGGGACGTTAGCGAGGATTAATCCCGATTTTGCTAGAGAGCCGAAGGTGGTGAATAAAATCAAAGTGATCAATGCGATAGCTATAGGGATCACCAGCAACAAATTGCTGGTGGCGCGCTGCTGGTTTTCAAACTCGCCACCGAAGCTAACGCTATAGCCACTGGGCAGTTTGATTTCCTTGGCGATTTTGCTGTTTAGCTCCTCCACAAAGCCCACAATATCCCGCCCTTGGACGTTGGTGGTGATCACCGAAAAGCGATTTCCCTGTTCCCGCTCGATAAGGATTGGGCCTTGTTTATAGCTCAAAACGGCCACATCGCTTAGGCGTTTTAGGGAATGATCTGGCATCACCAATAGCTGATTTTGCAGTTCGTTAATGTTGCTGATCTGCGCTTGATTATTGGCGATAAGCACGGGCGTGCGCTTCTTCCCTTGCAGCACTTCGGTGACGACTACGCCTTCGAGTTGACTCTTGAGGTAGCGGGCAAACTCCATAGTGCTCATCCCAAATCCACGGGCCAGTTCGTTATCTAAGGTGAGATTGATAAAAGGGCTGCCCTCAATCATCGCCATCTTAACGTCAACACTGCCCTGAGTGGCGGTGACCAGTTGCTCTATCTCTCCGGTGAGTTTGCCTAAGATCTCGATATCATTACCAAATACTTTAATCGCGACATCGCCAATGCTGCCTGTGAGCATTTCAGACACCCGCATCTGTATCGGTTGCGTAAAGTTAAAGTTCACGCCGGGATATTTGAGCAGCACAGTGCGGATGGCATCGATAAGCTGTTCTTTGGTCGCAAAACGCCATTCGCTGCGGGGCGCCAGCTCTAAAAACACATCGGTTTCGTTTAGTCCCATGGGATCTAAACCAATCTCATCGGCGCCGGTGCGCGCCACCATCTGCTTAATTTCCGGGATTTGGCTTAGCAGGGTTTGCTGGATCTGTTTATCGATAGCGATGGAGGCGTCGAGGGAAATCGAAGGGGATTTCTCTAACTGGAGAATAATGTCGCCCTCATCTAAGGTCGGCATAAAGGTTTTCCCTACCAGACTAAACAGGCCGAGACTGACAATCAGCAAGCTAAAGGCGATGAGCATAAAAGGTTTTTGCCAACCAAAGCAGGCTTTTAGGCTGCCAAGGTAAAGATGCTTGAGCTTTTCGATGGCCTTAGGTTCTTTCGCGGCCTTTTCGTTAACGAGGTATGAGGCAATCACGGGGATTACGGTCAGTGATAACACCAGCGCCGACAGCATGGCAAACACTATGGTGATGGCGACTGGGGTGAATAGTTTGCCTTCTAAACCACTGAGGGTGAGCAGTGGTGAGAACACTATGATGACGATAACCGTGCCCGAGACTACGGGAATGGCGACGTCTTTGGTGGCGCGAAAGATTAAGTGCAAACGCGGCAAACGCTGTTTAGTGGCGATTAAATTTACCATGTTTTCAACCACGACCACGGAGGAGTCCACCAACATGCCGATAGCGATAACGAGGCCGCCGAGACTCATCAGGTTAGCGGAGAGATTGAAGTGATCCATCATCAAAAAGGTGAACAGTGCGGCCAGCGGCAGTGATAGTGACACCACTAACGCGGCGCGCACATTCCCTAAAAACAGCGCCAGCAATACGATGACCAACACAACGGCCTCAAATAGTGCATTGGAAATAGTCTCGATAGCGGTATTGATCAGGTTAGCGCGGTCGTAAAAGGTGTTTATCTGGCTGCCTTCGGGGAGAGTCAGGCTGATTTGCGCCAGCTTTTCCTTAATGTTGTTAACCACTTGTGCCGTATTGGCGTCCTTGAGGGCAATGATTAAGGCTTCTGCGGTTTCGTTACCATCCTTAGTGACGGCGCCGTATCGCGCAAGGTGACCTATCTGGATATCGGCGAGATCCTGCAAGCGATAGACCTTAGCATTATCGGCTTTGATCACTAGCTGTTTAAGCTCGTCGATATCATCGATACGTCCCTCGGAGCGCACTATGATGGTGTCTGTACCTATGGTGAGCTTACCTGCACCTTCGTTGTGATTATTCTCCACAATCGCCTGTTGCAGCGCGGCAAAGCTCACACCCGCAGCCGCCATCGCCGCAGGATTGGGGCTGATACTAAAACTCTTGGCATAACCGCCGAGGATATTCACATCTGCAACGCCGGGCACTGTGCGCAGCAGCGGCCGAATTTCCCACTCGAGTAATTGGCGTCGCTCCAGCAGGGAAAGATTGGGGTTTTCGAGTGAAAACATAAAGATTTCACTGAGCGGCGTGCTCATGGGCGCCACGCCGCCACTCACGCCTTCGGGAAAACTGTCCCAGACCGCCGAGAGGCGCTCGCTCACCTGTTGGCGCGCCCAATAGATATCCGTGCCTTCTTCAAAATCGAGGGTGATATCGCTAATGGCGTACTTAGTGGTCGAGCGAAGAATCGATTGCTTCGGAATACCCAAAAGCTCGGTTTCAATCGGGACAGTAATCTGCGCTTCGATCTCCTCCGGCGTCATGCCGGGAGCCTTGAGGATAATCTTCACTTGGGTTGGGGAAATATCCGGAAAGGCATCCAAGGGAATGGCGAACCAAGCGCGTGCACCAGCCAACATGAGGATCTGCGCCACTATCAGCACAAAGAGTCGCTGAGTGAGCGAAAAACGGATCACAGAGGTGAGCATCTTATTCGCCTCCTAAACCGAGCATGATGCCTTTCACCGCGGCAACCGACTGGGATAGGACTTGCAGCTGACTCAAGTCTTGATCGCTGGCGACAATATATTGCTCTGGCGTCGAGCCTAAAATATCGACCGTCAACGCATTGAGCTGGTTATCGGACAGAGTGAATACTTGGCTGTCTTGCTCCCAACTAAACACACTGTTTTTGGGGAGTAAATACACGGCTTTTTGATACTCGGGAACCACTGTCATTTGCTGGCCTAACAACAGGTTACATTCCTGCGGTACCGCCGATGACCAAGCCGTAACAAAGGCGCCTTCGGCAATCGCCGACAATGACTCAATCGCGATATGGCATTGATTAATGTTGATGGCCGACAGGGAGTGTGACTGCCTCGTCGGCACATTCACTTTGACGCGGATGCTGTTATTGGGCACCAGAGAAAACAGCTGATCCCCGGCCATATAAGGGCCGCTGATGGCATTGAGTTTAACAATACCGTCGACGGGCGCGGCGACAACTAAGGAGTCAGTTGCCGCATCCGTGCTGTGGACGCGTTCCATAAAGTGCTGCATATGCTCGTATTCGAGGTGAGTCGTGAAATAGTCCTGACTGATCTCACGCCATTTTTCGGCGCTTATGCTGCCATTGGCGAGCAAAGGTTTGTTGCGCTCATAACGACTCTTAGCGAGTTGATACAGGCTCGCCGCTGCCTCGACTTGGGCGAGGTAGTGGAACACTTCTGGCCCTGTGAGTTTGACTATCGCTTGGCCTTTACTGACGCGCTGGCCTTGGCCGACGAGAAAGTGTACCTGCTGGATATTCTCGGGCGTGCTGATCCAGTAATCATTGCCGGGGAGGATTTCAACCTGCGCTGGCAACGGGCTGCCCTCATAACTGGCGACTCTTTGTGGTTGGGTGTAACTGAGGTCGAGATTGCCTAAGGCGCTGATGGCTAAGCTTTCGGCCTGCGCCGAACCTACAACACTCGCGGATAAACAGAGAAGGCATGCGCCGTACTTGGCCATCATAATGAAATTCCTAAGGCTTGGAGTTGTTGAGAATGCAGTTGTTGCAAGCTGACGCGGTTGAGCGCCAAGCGGGATTCGGTGTCGAGCGCCTCCATATAGCGGCGCAGCCAGACTTCATAACTCACCTGATCTTGATCTTTTACCTTGGCGAGTTCCTCGGTAATGGTGCGACTGAGGGCGAGCGCTTGGGTGAGTAGGCGCTGTTGCTCGACGAGGTTAGTTTGCTGGCGGACTAATTGATCCCACTGGTTTTTAAGCTCGAGGGCGCTGCGGTCAAGATTGAGACTTTGCTCGGTATTTGCTTGTTGCCATTGGGATAAATCGCTCTGGGATAGTGCCGAGCCCAAGGTTAAGGGCACTGACACGGCTATGCCTAACTGCTGATCATCCACGCCCGTATCCGCGGAATTTTTTGCTGTGAGTGAAACGGTCCAAGGATCGCGCTCACCCGCTTGCTGAGTTTGGATCAGCTGCAGGTGTTGCTGTTGTTGCAGCTTTAGCAATTGCCATAGGGGATGTTGGGCTAAGGTCTCGGCGCCCTTGCCAAGCGGGCGGTCAGTTTCTTCTATCGCGCTTGGCATCTGATCTTGGCCCGTCAGCTGTTGATACAGGGCTAAAGACTGAGCTTGTTGCTGCAGAATGTCGGCGCGGCTTAAGGCGATATCGACACTTTCCCGCTCCAGCAGCAGAGTGTTGGCCAGTGGCAGTTCCCCCGCATCGGTCAGTTGTTTTTGCTGGCGATGGAGTTTATCGAGCAACTGCTGTTTGCGCTCAAGCTGCGCCAGTTTGACTTCGCTCTGGCGGTATTCCCACAGGCTCTGCCTTAATAATCCCGAGAGATACAAGGCTTGCAGCGCCGTTTGTTGTTGATGAATTTGCTCGGCGAGTTGTTTTATTTGCTTATCGCTGCTGTGTAGCGCGGGCGATTTAAATGGCAAATTGACTGAGAGTTCCTGCTCGTAGCTGTTACTATTATCCAAGCTCCCGAGGTGACTTAAGCTAATGCTCGGCAGGCCAGTGAGCCAGGTCGAGCTGGATAAATTTGCCGATTGGGTATTCGACGAAGTGAGATGAGTCAACCTCGCTTGGCTGCTCGAAAGCGCTTGGGAAAGTTCGGCTTCCGCCGCAAGACACAGGAAACTACTGCCGACTAAGCTGGTCAACAGACATAACTTGATACAAGACGAACTGACAGACATGAGATGATTCTGTGGTATTAAACAATGCTGTCAGTGTAGGGATTGACGGCTGAAAGTCGTCGGGGACCTGTATCATAAATCCGCCTATGGTACATATGTCCCATAAAATAATTGATTGATTTTGCTTTTATTTAGGAGTTTTAGATGAAGGATATTGTCATTATTGGTCTGCTGGCACTCATCATGTGCTTTAAGCTTTTTGACATTAGTTCCGACATTCAATTAGGCATTCCGCAATGGCATTTAGTGCAGGAAGCCATACTCTTAGTGCTCACCGCCGTCGGGGCCATCTACCTCAGTTACGATTTAATTCGCCGCTCACGTGAGGTTAAAGCCTTAGCAAAACGCCTCGAGTTCGCCGATAAAAAAATCGACAATATGTCGACCCAAATGCGCTCCGCCAGACAGGAATACAGCCAAGCCGTATCGAACCAGTTTGATACTTGGGGTTTTACCAAGAGCGAGCAGCAAGTCGCATTTTTATTGCTTAAAGGGCTGAGTTTTAAAGAAATTGCCGAAGTGAGACAGACAAAAGAGAAAACGGTGCGCCAACAGGCATCGACCATTTATGGCAAGGCCGCCGTTGATGGTCGCCACACCTTTTGTGCTTGGTTTATGGAGGATTTTATTCAGGAACATAACCAAGAACTGGTGGCAAACGAGTCCGATAGCGCCCATAAGGCCGCTTAAGCTAAACGCTCAGGCTTAGTTGTTATAGCTATTTGTTATTGAAAATCGATATTGGCTGGCTTTTTGGTTCTAAACAATAATGAGCATCCCCTAAGTTTGTCGGAGGATGCAATTGAAAAACTCGCTGCTGATTGTGTTTTGCCTTATTGCCTTGGTTGCATCCACGCAAACCACAGGATTGCTCCGCTCGCTGATCGAATTTTCCGCCTTTTTAGGTGTACTGGGGTTGGCTTGGCGGATTAAACCCTCCGCCGAGTAGGCTTCCCGTATCAGTGTGTCAATTTAAGCCGCTTAGCTTAAATCCAATCTATTGAAAATACAGAATATAACCTAAAGACGTTGCCCCAATCGCCGCCCACAGAACCACGCCCAGCAGCAAAGGCTTAGGGCCGCTCGCCCGCATTTTTTGCACTGTAATCCCAGCGCCAATCAAGAACAGACACAGAACCAAGGTACGTTTCGACACCATAAACAGCGTGTCGTAGAGCGGCTGAAACTGCGGCAGCCAATGGGCGATTGCGATGGCTAAACAGTAAAATCCGATAAAATACGGTAGGTTAAGCTTACGTTTATCGCCGCCAAAGATCAGCGCACTGACAAGGGCGATAGGGATAATCCACAGTGCGCGCGCCAGTTTAATGGTCGTGGCGGTTTTAAGTGCTTCATCACCATAGGCAGATGCCGCACCGACGACTGAGGAAGTGTCATGAATCGCGATGGCAGTCCACACGCCAAAATCGTATTGGCTCATATTGAGCAAATGCCCGAGGGCGGGGAATAAAAACAAAGCCACCGAGTTGAGTACAAATACACAGGCTAATGCGGTGGCGGTTTGGTCTGGTTTGGCATTAATGGCGGGCGATACGGCGGCAATGGCGCTGCCGCCACAGATGGCGGTGCCAGAGGCGATTAAGTGGCCTGTGATCGGGTCAAACTTCAGGGCGCGAGTCACCATAAAGCCTAAGATCAGCGTAAAAATAATCGAGCCGACAATTAATCCTAGGTTATGGCTGCTGGCCTCAATCGCGGCATTGAAGTTAATGCCAAAGCCTAAGCCGATAATCGAATAGGACAGTAACTTTTTGGTGAGGGCGGCGATATTCCAGTCGTTTGGCACCCAACCTAGGCTGGCCAAGGTAAAACCGAGCACAAGCGCCATAGGGGATGAGATAACAGGCGCGAGACACAGTAGCGCAGCGCAGATAAACACAAGGCGATGGGGTTGCTTAAGTTGCGAGACTATCGATGAAAAATTCATAACGCCTTAGGTTTGCGACTGAGTGTTATCGTGCCAATCTTGGGTTTTCAGCTCCATCCACATAGGCATGGATACTCGAATAAGCCAACTGAATAAGCATTGGGACGCTGACAAAGACGGGCATTATAACGATTGCGTTTAGCTTCAATAAAATCAATTTAATTTATTTTGTAAGTCAATTTTATTGAGTCTCAATGGGCAGGTAGGTTTGAGGCTTAAAAAGGAGAGTCGCCGACGGCAACTCTCCCGTGAAAATACGCGGAATTTAGAGATTCACGATACGTTGCAGGCTGTAGTCGCCACCGTCTTTAGCGGTAAACAACTTGTCTTGAATATCGTTGGCGCTTGGCATTCCTGCATGTAACAGGCTTAACCAGTGGCGCGAGGTGGTATTGCGTGTCTCTGTGGGTTCGGCGGCTAACTCAACAGGCGCTTCGATTTGCACATCTTCCAAATTTGCTAAATCCCGCGCGCCTATCATGCCAGTGCGGTCGAAACACAATTCAACATGGCAGCCTTGATCCTGTAACACTATGGCGCTTGGCGCATCTTTAGTGCCGTTGAAGGCAACAAACTGCTTGGTTTGGCGTAATCCGCTGTGGCTGCCGTCGGCAAAAAATGCCAGCAGGTGTTGGTAGTAAACCACATAGCTGATCACATCTTGGTGCGAACCCGCATCCAGCGGGAAATGACGGTCGAGGAACTGCTTCGCCTGGGCTAGTTTTTCATGCTCGGCCACGTTTACTTGGGCGACGGCAAGCACTTCTTCTGCGATGAAGCTGTTTAGATTCGGTTGGATCTGGTGGCTATTGATAATTGACATATTCATCGCTGTATCCTCTACACATTCAAATTAAAAATTAGGGCCTTGGTTTCACTTCTAATGGTTCAACGTTTGTCTTCAATTTGGTTTGTCCGACAGAGTTAATGGTTAAGCAGTGTCAGGTGGATAACCTGCCTCGATTGCTTAATTTGTAGTCTAGTCTTTTTTTGACTACAATTTCACAATAAAAATTTTACAATGTGAATTTTACAAAATGCGCAATGACCAGAGCTTGATGAGAAAGTCACATTTCCTAGGGACAAAAATACGTAACCTACGGAAACGTAACAATTTAACCATGGAAGATTTATCGGCACGTTGCATTCGCGTCGATGCGGGCAGTGCGCCCTCTGTGTCATATTTGTCGATGATCGAACGTGGAAAGCGCGTGCCCAGTGCCGAAATGTTGGCCGTGATTGCCACGGTTTTTCAAAAGGACGTTGACTGGTTTTTAGACGACGTGCCCGAGGAAAGTGCCATCACGCCGGACAAGGGCCGTCGTGGTGGGATCAGCGGCATGGCGCTCGAACCCAGCTTTTTGTTTTCAAATGATATTTTGCAAATAGCTATCCCTGAAATGCTATCCCAGACTGGGATCTCGGGTCGACAATTCGCCCACTTATTAATTCGCGCCCATCAGGAGCATCATCAAAACCATTTCCCCGATCTTGAACGTGCCGCCGAAGAGGTTGGGTTAAAACGTATGCCCTTATCCCTCGAGGAAATGCTGGATATTGCCAAGGGCGTAGGCTTAAAAATCAAATGGATAGATAGTACACCCCAGGAGGTGATCGACGAGCGTGGCGTAAGCTCCCATCAGCTAGTGACTTCCTTCTTCGAGCCGCCCAGCACCATTTACATCAATAAAGTCCTTAAAAATCGCCCCAGCCGGCTAAAGTACGATCTCGCCGCCCATATCGGCCATTGTGTGTTGCACAACAAGGATGGGCTTAAGAGTGTGATGATTTCAGGCCGAAAACTGGAGATGGATGAAGAAGTGACCATGCAGTCTAATACACTGAACGCGCAGGATATTTTACATGCGTGGCGCGACTTCGAGTCCAGCTTTTTTGCCGGAGCCCTGTTATGTCCTAAGGTGCCGTATCGACAATTGCTCGACCGCCACGGTTACGAAATTGAGGTGCATAAACAGCTGCAAGTGTCGGCTTCGGTCGCCATGCGGCGGATGACAGTTGTATCGCCTTATCCCCATTGGCATTATTTTGATGCCTATGCGCCGGGCAAGCTTAAGGCCGTTTACCGAGGCAATGGTATTCCTCTGCCTTGGGGCAATATGCGGCTGGTGGAAGACCCTTGTCAGCACTGGGCGGTGTTTAGAATGATCAGCGAGCCTAAGGTCGGCACCTCGGCGCAAATTTCGATTTTAAATGTGGGCAATGAACCACGGATTTACTGCTGCGAGTCGATTAAGGTCGAAGACTCGGCGGGCAATCCCCATGTGCTCTGTGCCGGTATCGATTTGAATCCGGCCATTGAGGCCCAAGGCAAAGATGCACTCTCTATCGCCCATGATTTAAAAGCCGCCTGTGTCTCTGGCGGCGGCTCAGTCGCGATTCCCAAGCATATTAAAAGTGATCTAGTAAGCGTGGCTAAGATATTGAATATCAACTGGATTGAACGCGGTATTAAAAATGATGCTCGGCTTATCTGCTCCCGCGGCGCCGTCTGCCCACGGCAACCCAGTTGTTATCAAGCGGGTAAATCCCAGTGTGATGGGGTGGAGTAAACTATGTCGCGAAGTTTTGCATAGGGTTTAGCAAATGGCCGCTATTAAGCACTCTACACTTCAGTGACACGCCATTAACTCATCCCTGAGAGCTCGACGGCGGCATCCATGCCGCCAACGGTCACTGCCGCGAGAGTGCTTAACTCTGCGAACTCAGGTGTCTGTATTGCTCATTGAGTTGATAGTGCACACATTACGACTTTATTCTGAAGTATGAGTAACTGATTAATAAAAAGGGATTTTATGTCTGATGATATTGTAGATTTTAACTGGAAAGAGCCTGTGTTATGCGCAGAAGGAACTGAATTATTTCCAAGAGATACATTAGATCGCGCTAGATACGCTTCTTTTTTACACAATTATTTGGCGATTAATGCTATCGATGGTGGCTATGTTTTAAACCTAAATGCGAAGTGGGGCTCGGGTAAAACCTACTTCATTAATCGCTGGATGGAAAGTATTAAAGATAGACACCCTGTTGTTTATATTGATGCTTGGAAGCAGGATTACTCTGATGATCCCATGCTTACCGTTATTTCATCTTTGATAAATGCTTTAAGTGAACAATTGCCTGCTGAAAATGAAACTCTGGCAAATATTACTGAAAAGTCAGCCCGCTTTATCAAAGCAGCTGCGCCTGCTTTACTTAAAGGATTGGTGAAAAAGGCTGTCGGTTTGAATTTAGATGATATTAAAGTTGAAGGCGAACTAAAAAATGATGACAAATTCATTTCTGATACTTTAAGTGAATCGGCCGCCGCAGTTGCACAATGCTTAGTAAAAGACCACAACGATAAATTGCAGTCAGTCAACTATTTGCGAAACGAAATTAAAGCGTTAATTACTGCAGTCATTGCACATCAACAAGGTGCTTTAAAAGCACCTGCTTTTATCTTTATTGATGAGCTTGACCGCTGTCGGCCTAGTTATGCCGTAGAAATGTTGGAAGTGGTTAAGCACTTCTTTGAATTAGATAATATTGCCTTTATCGTGGCGACTGATACTGAACAACTACAGCATGCGGTGAAAGCTGTTTATGGTGAAGGCTTTGATGCTCAAACCTATTTAGGTCGGTTCTTTAGGCGGCGTTACTCATTAACCGAGCTTTCTCGCTATGAATTTGTAAGCCATATTTCTGAAAGTAAAGTCACTTATAATCCTAATTGGAAGGAGTTTGTACCTAGCCTAGCTGAATTAGATGACTTTACTCGTGTGGTTTCTATTGTGGCGGATAGATTTAGACTCTCGCTGAGAGAAACTGAACAGTTAATGGATAAATTTATAGCAGTATTAAGCAATACAACAAAAACATTAAATCCTTATTTGTTGTTAATTCTGTTTGTATTGAGAGATAAGCATTATTATCTTTATGCTGATTGGCTAGATACAACAACTACTAATCATACTCACTTCGATAATTTAATAGATAGAATTGGCTATAAGATAGATAGTTTTTTTGTTTTATATGGTGCTAATGGCGATTTTTTTTGCAAGAGAGAATGAAAATAGTAATTGTGCAAGATTTAGTTCTAGATTGGCAATGATTTTGTCTGACATGAATAAGTTTTGTGTAGATGATAGAAAAGAGATGTTTGAAAGTCTGAGTTATGATTATCAAATAACAACAAATCATACAGAGAAAAATTTTTTATTATATAAGATTGGTTTGATAAAGCTCTCAGCAAATAAAATTGACTATAAAAACTGGGTTGAATTAGCTGTATCTTTTGACCAGTAAGATAAAGCTTCAGCCAAAGCCCCAAACAGACACTTTGGGGCTTTATTATTTAGTTAATCACATCGTCTAGGTAATCGCTAAGCCCTAATCTGCCCTGTGCCTGAAACCAGATATTTTTCAGTGGTTAAGGCTTCGAGTCCCATGGGGCCGTAGGCATGTAGCTTAGTGGTGGCTATGCCGATTTCGGCGCCGAGGCCGAGTTCGCTGCCATCGGAAAAGCGCGATGAAGCATTCACCATAACGACCGAAGCATCCACTGCGCGTTGAAAGCGGGCGGCGGTGAGTTCATTGTCAGTGCAAATCACCTCGGTATGATGGCTGCCAAACTTAGCGATATGTTGGGTGGCGACCTCAAAGTTGTCGACTTGGCGAATGGCGATTTCTAAGTCCAAGTATTCTTGGCCAAAATCCTCTTCTGCCATATAAGTACAAGCGTCGAAATACGCGGCGGACTGAGGACATGCATTGATTTTAACTTGATGCTCGGCCAGTGCTTTGGCGACGCGGGGCAAGAATCGTGGCGCGATATCCTTATGTACTAACAAGCCTTCGAGGGCGTTGCACACGCCTGTGCGTTGGGTTTTGCCATTGAGCAGCAAATCCAAGGCGATATCTTGATTGGCGTCTTTATCCACATATAAATGGCACACGCCCTTAAAGTGCTGAATAACCGGAATGCTACTGTTTTCAGTGACGTAATTAATCAGCCCTTCGCCACCGCGAGGGATGATCACATCGATATACTCCCGCTGCTGCATCAGTTCGAGCATCAGGGCGCGGTCAGGATCGGGGATCACGCTGATTAGGGCTTTAGGCAAACCATAGGCGGTCAGTACCGCCTGTAAAATACTGGCGATCACTTGGCTGGTGTGTAGTGCTTCCTTACCGCCACGCAGGATCACCGCATTGCCGGATTTAAAGCACAATGCGCCGGCATCGGCAGTGACATTAGGTCGCGCCTCATAAATCATGCACACCACGCCGAGTGGCACGCGCATCTTACTGATAGATAAACCATTGGGGCGTTTACCAATAAAACGCTCGCGCCCAACGGGATCGGGCAGGGCGGCGATGGTTTCGATTCCTTGCGCCATCGCCTCGATGCGGTGTTGGTTCAGCGTGAGGCGATCGACCATAGCGGGGCTTAAGTTGTCCTGAGTCGCACGGTGTTCGTCAATCAGGTTAGCGCTTTGGATTTCATAACTTTTTCCCCTTAATGAGCGCGCCATATCCAGTAATACGGTGTTTTTTAACGACTCATCGAGCTGGGCGAGTGTGCGGGCCGCATGGGCGGCATCGGCGGATATTTGTTTAATTAGGCTCATAGTTTCTCCACTCAAATGGATTTAAGAATGGCGATATTCTTATCGGAAATGATGGGGCCGGTTTTTTGCTGGAATTCACTGGCAAACGCCTGATCATCCTGCTCGGTAATAAAACTCAGTAGGCAACTGCTGTAGTTAGATTTGGCTTTCGCCAACTTAGTGCCATCGCCTTTACGCACCAGAATGGTGTCGCCCACTGAGAAATCCCCTTTGACTTCAACCACATCATCGCTGGTTAATTGCTCGCTGTGCTGATCGAGTGCGAGGTCAAAATCATCCTCGACGATCACTTCACCCTGCGCTTGCGAGGTGTGGGTCATCCAATGCAAATGCTCCTGCATCGGTTTTTCGTAGGGGGTAAAGAGGGTGCCCGGATTTTGCCCCTTTAGCAGTTGGCTAAAGGAATCGGCATTAAAGCCATTGATAATAAAGGTCTCAATGCCGTGGGAGATGGCTTTTTCGGCGGCTTGGATCTTAGTGCGCATGCCTCCGGTACCAACATCGCTGCTGGCGCCTCCTGCCATCGCATAGATATCGGCATTGATTTCAGTGACTTGCTTTATCAGCTTGGCATTGGGATGTTCGTGGGGATTTTGATCATAGAGCCCATCCACATCCGAGCAAATCACTAAGGTGTCGGCATCGGCCGCAGCCGCCACCATGGCCGAGAGATTATCGTTATCGCCAACCTTAAGTTTGTCGGCGGTCACGGCGTCATTCTCATTGATAATCGGCATTAAACCGTGTTCGAGCAGGCTAAAAATCGTGTCTCGAATACTGATATAACGCTCGCGATTACGTAAGTCGCCATGGGTCAGCAGCAGTTGGGCGGTAGGAAAATCAAATAGCTTATTCCACGTCGCCATCATATCCGCCTGACCCGCAGCCGCCATGGCCTTTTTCACCGTAACACTCGGCTGAGCTTGGCCCTCAAAATGATGCCAACCAGCGGCAACCGAGCCGGACGAAACCAGTACCACTTGGATACCTTGGATACGGCAATAAGTAATAAACTGCGCGATACCCAAGAGATAATGACTACTGCAACCTTGCTTGTGGGGCGCGATTAAGGCGCTCCCCACTTTGACGACGATACGTTTACGGGGAGAGTCTGTCATTGCGCCTCCTTAGCTTTCCTCGGCCAATACACGACCGGCCTGATGGAACTGCTTAGTGGTTTTAGCGCACGGGTCGTTATCGAACTTGCTCACCAGATAAATCACTGTGCTGCTGACAACAAAGCCTGGGATCATCTCATACACTAAGCTACTCAATGCCTTACCATCGGCAAGCACGGGGGCATAAATCCAAAAGAGTACCGTGAGCGCGCCCGAAATAATCCCCGCAATCGCTGCCTTATGGGTGAGATTGGCTTTATACAAACTAAACAGCACCAGTGGACCGAAAGCGGCACCAAAGCCTGCCCACGCATTACTCACAAGGGAGAGGATGCTGTTAGAGCGATCAAGCGCCAATAGCGTTGCGACAATGGCAACACCTGCGACCCCGTAACGACCCATTTTTACCATCTCTTGCTCGCTCGCTTGTTTCTTCGACAGGGTGCGATAAATATCTTCGGTCAGCGAACTCGACGAGACTAATAGCTGCGATGAAATCGTGCTCATAATGGCCGCGAGAATCGCTGCCAGCAGGAAGCCGCTGATTAAGGGGTGGAACAGTAACTCTGAAAACACGATAAAGATGGTTTCAGGATCCGAGAGCTTCATGCCAAATTTATTGGCGTAGGCGATACCGACCAAGCCCGTCGCTAAGGCGCCGATAATGGTTACTGTCATCCAGCTGATGCCGATGCGGCGTGCGGTTTTAATGTCGGCGACCGAGCGGATCGCCATAAAACGCACAATAATATGCGGCTGGCCGAAATACCCGAGTCCCCACGACAGGCTGGAAATTAAGCCTAGCAGAGTCACATTTTGCATAGCATCGGTAAAATGCGGGATCGACTGATAGGCAAAGTTCATCATGCGATCTGCGCTGGTAAATTCTTGATATGCCACGAAAGGCACTAACACCAAGGCGACAAACATAATGCAGCCTTGCACAAAGTCGGTGAGGCTAACGGCTAAAAATCCCCCCAGCAGAGTGTACGACACCACGACGGCTAAGGTGACGACTAGGCCGATATCGTAGTTCAGTCCAAAGGCGGATTCGAACAACTTGCCGCCCGCGACTAATCCCGCCGAGGTATAGAGAGTGAAAAAGATCACTATGATGGCGGCGGCAATAATGCGAATGCTGTTATCGGCCTGCCCAAAGCGTTTGGCGAAGAACTCAGGAATCGTCAGCGCGTTATCGGCGACCTCGGTGTAGACCCGCAATTTAGGGGCGACAACCAGATAATTGATTAGAGCACCAATTAATAATCCGAGGGCGATATACAGGGTTTCAAACCCCACTAGGAACATGGCGCCGGGCAGGCCCATCAGCATCCAGCCACTCATATCCGAGGCGCCAGCCGAGAGAGCCGTTACGTGCGGACTCACTTGGCGGCCACCCAAAATGTAACCAGAGACATCATCGGTCGACTTACGATAGGCGAACAAACCAATAGCGAGCATGGCAATAAAGTAAATTGCCAATGAAACGTAAGAGAGGGAATTCATCAATTATTTTCCTCCTAACGCTTTGTTATTTTGAATGAAGCTCGGTTTCAAAATGACAAAGAGATAGGTACTTAGAATGGCGAACAGGCAGAAATATTGTAGTGTTCCATGAAGGCGTTCCCGGGTGGAACGGATGATCTGTGAGATGGGGTTTTCATCTGCAGCATGCTTAGCTGACATAATGCCTCCTTGATTTATTTAAAGCGAATAATAGTTAGTGCTATAACTATAATAAGATCTTTATTAGCAAAATATCAAGTTGAAATGCCCAATTTGCATACTTTTGGTTGGCGTAAAACAAGGGAAATTGATTTGAATACTGATAAATTTACCTGTGCTTTTAACCGATAATTGGGGCGAAAGAGTGGGATGTTGAGAGCGGATAAATAGGCTTGATGGCTTAGCGTTGAACATAAAAAAGCGGCGCTGAGAATATCAGAACCGCTTCTATAAAATGCAACATTCACAGGCTATAGAGCCTGATTTAAGGCTTGAGTCATGCGCTTAGCGCATAGTCACAAATTCCTCAGCACCAGTGGGGTGGATGGCGACAACGGCATCGAAATCAGCTTTGGTGGCGCCCATTTTCATGGCGACGCCAAATCCTTGAAGGATCTCGTCCATACCAAAACCAATGCCATGAATACCCACGACTTTCTCTTCTTTACCCGCGCAGACCAGCTTCATTTTACAGGCCTGACGGTGGCTAGTGACGGCGGTATACATTGAGGTAAAGCCAGAGGTGTAAACCTTCACATTATCATCACCATATTGCGCGCGGGCTTCTGGCTCGGTTAATCCCATAGTGCCAATCGGTGGATGGCTGAAGACCACGGTTGGGATTTGGCTGTAATCCATTTTGGCATCGCTCATGCCGTTGAATAGGCGCTCAGAGAGTAAGCGACCGGCCTTAACCGCAACGGGAGTCAGTTCCACGCCGCCTGCCATAATATCGCCCACGCAATAAATGCCTTTGTGGGTGGTATTTTGCTGCGCATCGGTTACCACATAGCCTTTGCTATCCAATTGCACATCGGTGTTTTCTAAGCCGATATTGCCCGTCGCGGGTGAGCGGCCAATGGCCCAAATCAGGCAATCGACGGTCACGCTTTCGCCATTCTCGAGATTTAGAGTCAGGCTGTCGTCAGCATTTTTAACCACAGATTGTGGGACGCTGTTGGTGTGCAGGGTTGGACCTTCGGTCTTCATGGCATCGACTAGGGCGTCGATTAGCATAGGATCGAAGTTACGCAGCGGCGCATGTTTACGCACAAACAGGTGAGTCTCACTGCCAAGCGCGTGTAAAACACCCGCGACTTCGACGGCGATATAGCCTGCACCAACGACCGCGACACGTTTAGGTTGTTCGCGCAGGGCGAAGAAACCATCTGAATCAATCCCGTATTCCGCACCCGGAATGTTTGGGATAGTTGGCGTGCCACCGGTGGCGATCAGGATATGGTCAGCCGTGTAGTGCTCGCCATTTACTTCAATGGTGTTGCCATTAACGAAACGGCCATAGCCATTGAGCAGGGTGACTTTGTTATTGGTAAAACCTCGACCGTAGGCCTCGTGGATGCGACCAATATAGGCTTCGCGGCTGTTCACTAAGGTGTTCCAGTCGAATTTGTTGACTGAAACATCAAATCCATAATCTTTGGCGTAGAGGTTCATGGCTTCGGCGATATGCGCGCCATACCACATGACTTTTTTAGGTACGCAGCCCACGTTTACGCAGGTGCCGCCAACATGTTTTGCTTCGATGAGTAGAACTTTAGCGCCACGCATGGCAGCTCGGTTAGCTGAGGCGATACCGCCGCTGCCTGCGCCTAGGCAGATATAGTCAAAATGTTGAGCCATGAGTTTCTCCGTCTAACTCTAAGAATGAGGTGCTTATTAGCAGAAGGTCATTGTAGGTTGGAATGGGTTTGCAGACCAGCCCATTAGGTTGCTTTGGTATAGACCTTGTTTTGTCGCCAAAAATCTCAGCAAAGCACCTACTTTATCTTTGGGCGGTTAGCTCAAACTTAACGGCGATATTGGCAGCGATAGTGATCGTCTTGGTTTGGCCCTTCGGCGCCGCATTTGAGACATTGCCATTCCTGCTGACGGGCACTGAGCTCATCGGTCTGATAGCTCGCGGCTTTGTCGGGGCGAGTGCCAATCTGGGTTTCGAGTTGTGACATGCGGGCATTGAGCCAACGACAACTGGGGTTGTTAGCGACTTTCTCTCGGCTGGCGAGTTGTTGTTTGCGGCTCTGCTTTTTCTTTTTCGATGACGTCGATTTGGCCTTATGGGTATTTGTTTTCGCAGGCATATTGTCAGTGTCTATGACGGGAGATTGGTAATCTAAGGCGCTTTGTTGAGTCGGGATCGGGAGCGGTTTCCCTTCACTGTCGAGTAGGGTTCCCAAAGGTAGGGGCTCAGTTGTGGCTGGTTTGGATAATGCTTCTAATTCTGGCTCGGCAGCAAATGACAATAAGCCATAAAATATCAATAAGATAAATGCGTTAGACAGCCATTTGATATGATGAGTTAACATTCCCTGTTCCTCGCCCATGCTGAGTCGTTCCATCGACTTCTTGAGTGTAGTTAGGGCGAGAAGAGTTTGCCAAACGGAGAAGCGTGCTTAAAAACTTAGAAACTCATATTAAAGTGGACACCCGCATAGGTTTGATCTTGCGAGCTAAAGTCGCCGTTGGTGGCCGCTTCTTGCTCAATATCGTTCTGGGCAATGCTGTGGCTAATATGGCCACTGAGACTCATATTATCGGCCAGATCATAATTGGCCTCCAAACCAAATTGGAGGTGATTACGGCCATTGTGTTCTTCTGTTCGATATTTAAAATCAAGCCCTTGGGTTATATAAGGTGCGAGAGTAAAGCTTTCACTCAGTTGCCAATAACTGTGCAGACTCAGCTCGACAAAATAGCCGGCAGCCTCGGTGGAATACACATAATTTACCGAGGGGACTAACCAAGGGCGGCGGTATAGGCTAATTCTGCGAACAGTTCGTTATCCTGGCAGCGACTGCTGCTATAACCTTCAATCCGCTGATAACCCAGATTCGCCTCTAAGTGTTCGCTGAGGTTTACCGCATATTCAAGACCAATATTCCACTCGGTATAAGCTTGGCTATCGCCGCGTCCGACTAGGGCGTAGGTGGTGAGATTACCGTATTGAACGCTAGCATTTAGCCAATAAATTCCGCCCTCGGCCAGATTGTTACGTCCTTGGGACACATATTTGCTATCCCAACCTAAGTCTAGATTCGCGGCCCAAGGTGCTGTGGTTGTTGCGGGTAATACGCCGCTTGATACACCTTCGGTTTGCACTAAGCTCTCGTTCGCCAAGCATGGGTGACTCAAGCAAATGACGCTAATCACGCCGACGGCACTAAGGATGGGATGAAGTGAAGCTGCCATATTTAAGCCAATCTGATAAAAGATGCGGAATATGTGCAGATATTAACTCAGGCGAATATGATCGTTAATGAGAATGGATTCGATTTGCGATCAGCTCGTCAAGATTGAATAAGTAAATTTGGTGTAAATCTTAATTGTGAACTTGTTCGCTTTTTTCTTTGTTGAATACGGCTAGGTGTATCTGCGAAGGGGGCAATCGGTTTTCTCACCTTGATAAATAGTAGATAAGCCCTTATTTATTAGCTACACAGATTGTAGAGGAACCATTATGAGCAACCCTTTGCTTAACGGCGCAAAATTACCGCTTTTTTCCCAGATTAAACCTGAACACATTCAAGTTGCCGTTGAGCAGGCCATTGCTCAGTGTCGTGCCAAGATTGATGAAGTGCTGCAAAACCCTGGGCCTTTTACCTGGGATAACTTAGTCGCCCCGCTCGAGCAAGTGGATGACGAGTTAAGCCAGATTTGGTCGCCTGTCTCCCATATGAACTCAGTGGTGAGCACAGATGAATGGCGCGCCGCCCATGATGCTTGTTTGCCGCTGCTATCCGAATACGGCACTTACGTTGGCCAACACCAAGGGCTGTATCAGGCCTATAAATCCCTGCGTGCATCGGCAGACTTTGACCAATTGAGCCAAGCACAACAGATGGTGATTGAGCACAGCTTACGGGACTTCGAGCTTTCGGGTATCGGCTTAGACGATGGGCAAAAAGTGCGTTATGGCGAAATCGTTAAGCGTCTTTCTGAACTTACCAGCGGCTTTTCCAATCAATTACTGGATGCAACCCAAGCGTGGACTAAGTTAATTACCGATGAGGCCGAACTTGCTGGCTTGCCAGATTCTGCCAAGGCAGCAGCGAAAGCAATGGCCGAGGCGCGCGAACTAGAAGGTTGGTTATTTACCTTAGATTTCCCTTCCTATTTACCTGTGATGACCTACAGCGAAAACCGTAATCTGCGTGAAGAGTGTTATCGCGCCTTCGTAACGCGCGCCTCGGATCAAGGCCCGAATGCGGGTGAATTTGATAACGGTCCTTTGATGGATGAAATCCTTGCGCTGCGCCACGAGCTGGCACAGTTGTTAGGCTTTGATAGCTTTGCCGAAAAATCCCTCGCGACGAAAATGGCTGAAACGCCTGCGCAGGTGATGGCATTCTTAAACGAATTAGCGCTGCGCTCTAAGGATCAAGCTAAGGCCGAATTAGCCGAGTTAAAAGCCTTTGCGCTTGAGCAGTACGGCGTGAGCGAAATGGCGTCTTGGGATTTGAGTTTCTACGCCGAGAAGTTACAGCAACATAAGTATGAGATTTCTCAAGAGTTGCTGCGCCCTTACTTTCCTGAAGATAAAGTGCTTTCTGGCTTGTTCTACACTGTTTCGCGCCTATTTGGCTTAAAGATTGTTGAGCAAACCGAGTTCGACCGTTGGCATAAAGACGTGCGTTTCTTCGATATTTTTGACGAAACAGGCGAGCACAGAGGCAGCTTCTATTTAGACCTATATGCCCGCACAGGTAAACGCGGCGGCGCTTGGATGGATGATTGCCGAGTGCGTCGCCACACGCCTAAAGGTCTGCAAAAGCCCGTGGCTTATCTCACCTGTAACTTTAATGGCCCAGTGGATGGCAAACCGGCACTCTTCACCCACGATGAAGTGACGACCCTGTTCCACGAATTTGGCCATGGCATTCACCATATGCTGACCAAAATCGACGTGGCAGGCGTGTCAGGTATCAACGGTGTGCCTTGGGATGCAGTCGAATTGCCTAGCCAGTTTATGGAAAACTGGTGCTGGCAAGAAGAAGCCTTAGCGGAGATCTCCGGTCACTACGAAACCGGTGAGCCTTTGCCAAAAGCCATGTTAGACAAGATGTTAGCGGCGAAAAACTTCCAATCAGGCATGATGATGTTACGCCAGCTGGAGTTTTCACTGTTCGATTTTAGACTGCACCACGAATTTGACCCAGCTAAAGGGGCGCGTATTCAAGAGACCTTGGATGAAGTGCGTCGTCAGGTAGCCGTGCTAATTCCGCCAGCATTTAACCGCTTCCAACATGGTTTTGCGCATATTTTTGCGGGCGGTTATGCCGCGGGTTACTACAGCTACAAGTGGGCAGAAGTGCTGTCGGCGGATGCGTTTTCTCGCTTCGAAGAGGAAGGCATCTTCAATCCTGACACGGGCCGTAGCTTCCTGCACAACATCCTCGAAATGGGCGGTTCAGCCGAGCCTATGGACTTGTTCAAACAGTTTATGGGCCGCGAGCCGAGTATCGATGCGCTGCTGCGCCACTCTGGGATTGCAGCTTAAGCCAGACTCAATAGGAATGCTTGAGCATAAAAAGGCGCTATTTGGCGCCTTTTTTGTGAGCTAGATCTCGCTTGCCCT
Source organism: Shewanella decolorationis S12 (assembly GCF_000485795.1). GTDB lineage: Bacteria > Pseudomonadota > Gammaproteobacteria > Enterobacterales > Shewanellaceae > Shewanella > Shewanella decolorationis. Next base: position 31,478 of record NZ_AXZL01000053.1, on the reverse strand, counting down.
CTGGTATGACCTCTGTTAGCCTGTGGCTCTTCTTTTTAGGGTGACTGCATATGAATCTGTATTTCCGTTTGTTTTGGTTGTTGTTTTGGCGCACACGTCACTGCCGTAAGATTGATTTTTTGGGCACAAGCCGCATTACTTACCGGGCATTACCTAGCGATTGCGATATCAACTTCCACCTGACCAACTCCCGCTATCCGGCGTTTATGGATCTGGCGCGTACCTATATGTTGGCCGAAATGGGGCTGTTAAAGCGTTTCCTCAAATTGAAGTGGATGCCAATTGTTAACGCCGCCGAATTTACCTATATCCGCGATATCAAGCCCCTGAAAAAGTTTGAGATTGAAACCAAGGTCGTGGGCTGGGATGAGAAATATTTTTATATTGAACAACGCTTTGTGAGCGAGCGCGGTTTGCACTGTATAGTGCATGTGCGTGGTGTGTTTGTTTGTAAAGGTAAGCAAGTCCCGCTGGATGTGTTGGTTAAAGAGGCGGGTTATACCGATCCGGCTCCTGAGTTGCCGCCTGAAGTGGTTAAATGGAAAGCGTTTTTACAGTTGAAAAAAGAACGCAACCTTTAGTCGTTGTGTTGGCGTTAGGGAATACTCCTGATACCTGTGTATTCCTCCATTTCGGCGAGCAGTACTTCTTCCAGCACTAGCATCCAGGCGCCGCGCAGTTGTGCCTGCTGCCAGTAACGCACGAGTTCATCTAAATCTAGCAGGTTTAAGTGGGCAAAACTGTAGCTTAAACAGGGGATAAGTGCGCAATCGGCCAAGGTAAAACTATCACCACACACCCAGTGATTTTGGCTAAGGTGGGCATCCAAGCGCTGAAATTGGATAAACATCTGCTTTTCTATTTGCTTGATTTCAAATTCATTGCCTTCGGGCAAAATCTTCAACTTTTCTAATTGAAATAGTGGGTTATTGATATCGTTATCAATAATGCGATCAAATAAGCGTACTGCTAAGTTGCGTTCTGGCTCTGCGGGTAGCAGCTCTGTGCTGTTGCTAAAATGCCTATCTAAATATTCGATAATAATGCTGGATTCGGGGATGAGTTGGCCTTCTTGGGTCTTAAGCAGTGGCAATTTTGCGGGTGGATAAAATTGTTGGAATGTTTGGCGAGCAAATGGGTCGCGCAGATCGGTGATCCGCGGATAGAAGTTAGCTTGTTTCTCATAGAGAGCGATTAGCACCTTCTGTGAATATCGCGATAACGGATGATAGAAAAGCTCCATAGGTGCCGACCCCATAACCACTGCATTTTTTGACTCTACGCCTTAACTTTAGTCGGTATCAAGGCGCTTGCTGTGGGAATTTTCTTTAAAAGTAGCTGAAGTGGCGTAAAAGTGGTTTGCCATGCGGAATGATCTATTCCCGCTAAAATTCGGTACTATTAACGCTTCAAAAAATCAGTGAAATATGGACAATCAAAGGTAACAGTATGAGTCAGTTAGAAAGTTTCTCATCCATCTATGCCAGAGCGAGTGAGCGTAAGGGCGGCGCCAAGGGACTCGAAGCATTGTTGCCGGGCTGTCTTACCAGTGCAGAGATTCGCCAGTATGATGATGCTGAGCTGCTCTCTGCTATGAGTCGGCAGGTATTTCAGAGTGGCTTCGTCTGGCGTGTGGTCGATAATAAGTGGCCCACCTATGAGCAGTCTTTCTTCCATTTTGTGCCTGAAAAGGTGTTGATGCTGTCGCCCGAACAGATCCAAGCCCGCGCCGCGGATGCGACCTTAATTCGCCATTTAAAGAAGACCCAAGCGATTTATGATAATGCCTTGATGATCCATGATATTGCCCGCGAACATGGCAGCTTGGCTAAGCTGATTGCCGACTGGCCGACCGAAGATATAGTCGGGCTTTGGGCACTCTTAAAGAAACGAGGCGCTCGCCTCGGTGGCAATACGGGGCCGTATTTCCTGCGCGGTATTGGTAAGGACACCTTTTTGTTAACCGATGATGTGCAAGGTTATTTTAAGGCGCACAAGCTGGTGGATGCCGGTTTTAGCTCGCAAACGGCGTTAAAACAGGTGCAGGCCGCCTTCAACCAATGGCAACAAGAATCGGGTCGTTGTCTTGCGGATATCAGCCGCGTTTTAGCCTGTAGCGTGGGCGATAATCGTATTTAGATAAAAAAGGACCAGCCAAATTGGCTGGTCAAGGCTCGATATTTCAAGCAATTGGAGTACTGCAGGGAAGCAGCGGGATGAACGTATAAGCAAAAAATAGAATTAGAAACTCTTACTGATCCCAATGACGACTCTGTCATCGAAGATTTCAGTCTGTGTGCCATAGACTTTATGGTCACTATCCACAGTGCTGCCGTGGTAGCGTAAATCGAAGTTGAGGCCGTAGTAAGCTTTGCTCAAGCCGATGTTCCAGTGGCCCCAACCTTCGGCGCCCTCACCCGTGAGGTCTTGATAACCCACAGAGGCCGAAATTTTTACGCCATTGTCAAAGCTATAGCTTGGGTGCAAGGCATAGTTAACCCCGTGCCAGCCATCGACACCAAACCAATCATCAACCGTTGGGGTGACTTCGAGTTGCAAATTCGCACGGCCAAATTGTTTGCCGACTTTTAACCATAATTCGGTGTAGTTAGAGTAAGACGCACCTGGATAGAGGTATGAAAACAACATCACATCATAGGTAAAACCGGAATCGCCAAACTCACCTGCTTTACCAATAAAAGGTGCGGTAACGATTTCTAAGTTAGGGTCGGCAAATTTGATGTTGGAGCTAAATACGCCCGCATACCAACCTTGGTTGTGATTCCAACTCAGCGTACCTTGTACCACGGGAATATCACCGTCTAAGGTCTCTGATTCACCGCGAAACACATAATCCGAGGCAAAGTTAACATTGCCGTTAATGGTGCCACCAAAAAGCTGGTTGTCTTCGGCACCATGGGAGCTGGCCGCCAGTGAAAGTAACGCCCCACTTAGCAGAAATTTAGTACGAGTCTTCATAATCATCATCTCAAAGTCATTGGGAATTGTTAGCGCACCTTTATCGTAAAAATAAGTTGTGAATAGCGCTGTAGCTTGGGATGAACCAATGACGAAAAGATATGAATGAATGTGAACAAGCAGCGAAATAGCACGGTTGTGAGTAGCGTTTATTTTTTAAATGCGTTTTTTGGGAAGCAGAGTTTCATTTAATGGGGTGTAAATCGCCATTTCGGGTTTGCCCTCAATTAGACTTGGTCATAAAATGTCGCGTCCAAGGTTTTGGGCGTCTCTCATTTCCAAGATGTAGATTTAAAAAGAATTTACATAAGCCATATATTATTTCACGGTATCAAGAGTATTTTTCGCCTACGATTTTTCAACGCTTTAGTTGGATAACAAGGCGATATGAACCATCCTTGTTTATCAAGCATCTGCCGTTATTTGGGAGATGTTATATGCGTAAAATCTTATTAATGAGAGGCGCGAGCGAATATATCGCATCGTTATCGATTAACTGTGTTCAGCATTTATGGTGACTAAAGCTGTGTTGCCAAACATGTTTGCAACATTTTTGATATAGAGTAGGCTGGATAAGTGCTTTGTATCGTATAACGCTAACAACCTTATCCACTATTAGCATATTCATTAAATAGGGTAACAATTTAATGAATAAGGTATTCGTTAGGGTGTGAATATTTTCATTAGTTTACATTTTAGTTGGTTTATCTTTCTTGTTCATCCTTATAGGGTATGCGATAAGTAGCAGATTTGATTTTAGTTATAATTACGGCCGTGAGTTCACCATTGCAGCGTGGCAAAACGGTAGCGTTAATATTTAAAGGAGTTCTCATGCGGCAGACAATTAAACTTGCCTCAGTAATTAGCGTGGCGTTGTGGATGGCAGCTTGTAGCCCTCAAGAAGAGAAGGCTGGTCATGCTGGCGCTGGGCCGCAGAGTGTTGAGGTGGGGGTCATCAATGTGGCTACCAAGCCTCAGGTTATCCAAGTCGAATTACCGGGCCGTAGCAAGGCGTTCCTCGAAGCCGAAGTGCGTCCTCAAGTGAATGGTATTATTACCAAGCGTAGCTTTGTTGAAGGCGGCCACGTGAAGCAGGGCGAGTCCCTCTATCAAATCGATTCCGCACCTTATAAAGCGGCATTGGTAAGTGCAAATGCCGATTTAGCTAGAGCGAATGCGAGTCTTGCATCGGCTAAGGCGAAAGCAGCCCGTTATCAGCAGTTAGTGAAGACTAACGCCATCAGTAAGCAGGATTTCGACGAAGCTGAAGCGGCTTACAAAGAAGCGCTGGCGAGTGTGACTGTGGCTGAAGCGGCAATCAACACTGCCAAAATTAACCTCGAATACACCGAAGTGTTAGCGCCTATTTCAGGCCGTATCGGTAAATCGAGTGTGACAGCCGGTGCGCTGGTGACTGCTAACCAAAGCCAAACGTTGGCGACTATTCAACAGCTCGATCCTATCAATGTGGATATCGCGCAGTCGAGTGCTCAGCTGTTACGTCTAAAAGCCAAGCTACAGCAAGGTAAGCTGCAGGCGGCTGATAACGCTGACGTGCAGTTAGTCTTAGAAGACGGCACGATTTATGGCCACAGCGGTAAGCTGCAATTTGCTGAAGTGAGTGTGGATGAAAACACTGGCTCAGTGATCCTGCGTGCAGAGTTCCCTAACCCCGATGGCATCTTACTGCCTGGCATGTATGTTCGCGCCGTATTGAATACCGGTACCGATCCTCAAGCCATCCTAGTGCCGCAAAAAGCCATTAGCCGTAACGCTAAGGGTCAAGCCGTGGCTATGGTGGTGAACGATCAAGGCGTAGTGGAAGCAAAAATTGTTACCACAGCTGAAGTTATCGACAATCAATGGCGTATTACTGCCGGTTTGGAAGCGGGCGATAAGTTGATTGTGGAAGGATTACAAAAGATCCGTCCAGGTGCACCAGTCACTCCCAAAGTTATTTCTGAAACCCAAGCACAATAGGGCATAGCTATGGCACGTTTTTTTATTGATCGCCCCATCTTTGCGTGGGTGATCGCCTTAATCATTATGTTGGCGGGGGTTCTGTCGATCCGATCCCTGCCAGTCTCGCAGTACCCTAGTATTGCGCCACCGACAGTGGTGATCAGTGCGAACTACCCAGGGGCATCGGCCAAAATCGTTGAAGACTCAGTGACTCAGGTGATTGAGCAACGTATGAAGGGTATCGACCACCTACGTTATATCGCCTCAACCAGTGATAGCTTTGGTAACGCTTCTATTACCTTGACCTTTAACGCAGAAGCCGATCCGGATATCGCGCAGGTTCAGGTACAGAACAAGTTACAGGGCGCAATGACTTTGTTACCACAAGAGGTGCAATCTCAAGGGGTTAACGTTAACAAGTCAAGCTCTGGCTTCTTGATGGTATTAGGCTTCGTTTCGACCGACGGTTCTTTAGATAAGGGTGACATCGCCGACTATGTGGGCGCTAACATCCAAGATCCTATGAGCCGTGTACCGGGCGTGGGCGAAATTCAGATTTTCGGTGCCCAATACGCGATGCGTATATGGTTAGACCCACTGAAACTGACTCAATACAGCCTCACCAGCTTAGATGTGGTGAGCGCTATCCGTGCGCAAAACGCGCAGGTATCTGCGGGTCAACTCGGTGGTACACCATCACTGCCTGGACAAGAGCTAAACGCGACTGTATCGGCACAGAGCCGTCTACAAACGCCAGAACAATTCCGCAAGATCATTCTTAAATCCGATACGTCGGGTGCGAACGTATTCTTGGGTGATGTGGCGCGTGTTGAACTGGGTTCAGAAAGCTATGCAGTAGAGTCTCTGTATAACGGCAAACCAGCTTCGGGTATCGCGATTAAGCTGGCAACCGGCGCTAACGCCCTTGATACGGCGGCAGCGGTTCGCGCTAAAGTTGAAGAGTTACGTCCCTTCTTCCCTGCGGGGTTAGATGTGGTTTACCCCTACGATACAACGCCATTCGTTGAGAAATCGATTGAAGGCGTAGTACACACTCTGCTCGAAGCTATCGTACTGGTGTTCGTCATCATGTACCTCTTCCTGCAGAACTTCCGTGCGACCTTAATTCCAACGATCGCAGTACCTGTCGTATTGCTGGGTACCTTTGCGATTCTGTCGGCAACGGGCTTCTCCATCAACACCCTCACCATGTTCGCTATGGTGCTGGCGATTGGTCTACTCGTGGACGACGCGATTGTGGTGGTGGAAAACGTTGAGCGGGTAATGGCCGAAGAGGGCTTAAGTCCACTCGAGGCGACCCGTAAGTCGATGGATCAGATTACTGGCGCGTTAGTCGGTATCGGTTTGACCTTGTCGGCGGTATTCGTACCTATGGCGTTTATGTCGGGTTCGACTGGGGTTATTTACCGTCAGTTCTCGATCACTATCGTTTCTGCGATGGCGCTGTCTGTGCTGGTGGCCTTGATTTTAACGCCTGCACTCTGTGCGACCATGTTAAAACCATTGAAGAAAGGCCATGGTCATATCGAAACCGGTTTCTTTGGCTGGTTTAACCGTGGCTTCGATCGCTTAACGAACCGTTACGAATCGAGCGTGGCTGGTATTGTGAAGCGTAGTTTCAGAGTCATGATGATTTACGCAGCCTTAGTCGTGGCAGTGGGCTGGATTTTCATGCGCATGCCAACGGCATTCTTACCTGATGAAGACCAAGGTATCTTGTTCACGCAGGCAATTTTGCCAACCAACTCTACCCAAGAAAGCACCATGAAAGTGTTAGAGAAAGTCTCTGATCACTATCTGGCAGAAGAGGGCGTGAGATCGGTATTCAGCGTGGCGGGCTTCAGTTTCGCGGGTCAAGGCCAGAACATGGGTATTGCCTTCGTTGGCTTGAAGGATTGGTCAGAGCGTGAGGCGCCAGGTATGGATGTGCAATCCATTGCGGGCCGCGCGATGGGCGTATTCAGCCAAATGAAAGAAGCCTTCGTATTCGCCTTCGTACCGCCTGCGGTAATCGAGCTGGGTACGGCTAACGGTTTCGATATGTACCTGCAAGATAAGAATGGCCAAGGGCACGACAAGTTAGTCGCAGCGCGTAACCAATTGTTAGGTATGGCGGCACAGAATCCAAACCTCGTGGGCGTTCGTCCAAACGGTCAGGAAGATGCGCCAATCTATCAGTTGCATATTGACCACGCCAAACTGAGTGCCTTAGGCATTGAGATTGCGAACGTGAACAGCGTACTCGCAACCGCATGGGGTGGCTCTTATGTAAACGACTTTATCGACCGTGGTCGTGTGAAGAAAGTTTACGTACAGGGTGATGCGCAATACCGTATGCAACCTGAAGACTTAGACACTTGGTACGTGCGTAACAACAAGGGCGACATGGTGCCATTCTCGGCCTTCGCAACTGGTGCATGGGAATATGGTTCACCTCGTCTAGAACGTTTCAACGGTTTACCTGCCATGAACATTCAAGGCGCAACGGCTCCTGGTTTCAGTACTGGTGCGGCGATGAATATCATGGAAGACATGGTGAAGCAGTTGCCACCAGGCTTTGGTATCGAGTGGAACGGCTTATCCTATGAGGAACGTTTATCGGGTAACCAAGCGCCAGCGCTGTATGCGCTGTCGATTCTGGTGGTATTCCTCGTACTGGCGGCGCTTTATGAGAGCTGGTCTGTACCGTTTGCAGTAATCCTAGTGGTTCCGCTGGGGATTATCGGTGCCCTACTGGCGATGAATGGTCGTGGCTTGCCAAACGACGTGTTCTTCCAGGTGGGTCTGTTGACGACGGTCGGTTTGGCGACGAAGAACGCCATCTTGATTGTAGAATTCGCCAAAGAATTCTATGAGAAAGGTGCGGGACTTATCGAGGCGACCTTACATGCGGTCCGCGTGCGTTTGCGTCCAATTCTGATGACGTCACTCGCCTTCGGTCTAGGTGTCGTACCGTTAGCGATTAGTACAGGTGTAGGTTCTGGTAGCCAGAACGCCATCGGTACCGGTGTACTCGGCGGTATGATGAGTTCGACCTTCCTAGGTATCTTCTTCGTGCCGTTGTTCTTCGTGATTGTGGAACGTATCTTCAGTAAGCGCGAGAAGAAAGGTAAAGAAGAAAAGCCGACCTCGGCAGAGTAATCTAACCTAACATTATTAAAGCCCTGCACATGCAGGGCTTTTTGTTAGCGTATCGTTATAAGGATGGATAGCCAGTATTAGTCAATTCGGGCATATTGGCGGAATCATAATGGATAGGGAGCTTGGTATGTCGTCACAGGAACTTGCAGCGCTGGATAAAGCCATCGCCAAAGGGAAATGGTTTTTTATCCTAGTGGTTGGCGTGTTGTTTTGGGGAGGCATGACCTCCCTCGTGGTCGCCACTATCCATTATCTCACCTCAGATACATCCTTTTGGGGCGAGTTAGCTCGGGCACTCTGTATTTATCCCGTGGCAGGTATTTTATTTGGTTGGTTTGACTGGGTGCGGCTACAACGTAAAAGAGATAGACTGCGCGCCGAATATTATCAGCCGCATAATGAGTAACAGTGTGTTGGCTTTAGGAGCAAAGTGGTGTCATCGGTGAGAGGTTTTATGACTAAGCAGCTTATCATGGCAGTCGTTTGCCATTGTATCGCGCTGGGCATGGTCGCCTATGGCGCCTATGAGTTTTATCTTGAGCAACTGGCCGTTCCTGAGCTGACTCGCCTCTTTGCCGTAGCAGTATTTTTTATTGGCATGGGGCTCGACCCTAATATGTTTTTTACTCCCCTCAACCAAGTGATGAGTCAGGCCGAAGATAAATCGCCTAAGGCAAAGTTACAGACTGTGGTGTTTAATCTGGGGGTTTTCTTGCTGATCTGTAGTTTTTTAATGGAATGGTTATACGACTGAGGCCGTTAATCCACCCAAGAATTCAAACATCAAAAAGGGCGTCGAGCTTAGCTTCGACGCCCTTTTGGTTAGAGATGGAGGCAAGCCTCGGCTTAAGGCGTGTAGTAAGTGGCTGCGCCTGGCCCCACAGGCAGACCAAAGCCAAACACCCACAGGAAGAAGAACGCCGTCCAGCCAACAAAAAACACTAAGGTGTACGGCAGCATAGTGGCGATAAGCGTGCCTATGCCAAGGTTTTTCTGGTAACGGCAAGCCACGGCCAAAATCAGCCCGAAATAACTCATCATAGGCGTGACTAAGTTAGTCACTGAGTCGCCAATACGGTAGGCCGCTTGAATGGTTTCGGGGGCATAGCCAACTAACATCAGCATGGGCACAAAAATGGGTGCGGTAATGGCCCACTGGGCCGAGGCGCTACCCAGCATCAAGTTGATAAAGCCACAGATCATAATAAAAAACAGGAACAGGATTGGCCCAGTTAAGCCAATGGATTGCAGGGCATCGGCACCCAGCACGGCTAACACGGCGCCGAGATTACTCCAGTTAAAAAAGGCCACAAATTGCGCCGCAAAGAATACCAGTACGATATACAGCCCCATAGTGCTCATGCTGTGTGACATGGCATTGATAACGTCTTTATCGTTTTTAATGCTGCCAACGACCTTGCCGTAGACAAAACCCGGGATCGCAAAACAGATAAAGATAAAGGCGACGATGCCTTTGAGGAACGGCGAACCCGAGACTAGACCGGTTTTAGGATCGCGCAGTGGCGCACCCTCTGGCACGACTGACAGCGCAAGGATTGCCGCTAGCACCAGCATAGATAACCCCGCCCACTTGAGGCCGCGTTTTTCCAGCTCGGTGACATTGCCCATGGATTGGTGCACGGTTTCATCGGCATCATCACCTTGATATTTCCCCAGTTTCGGCTCGACAATCTTCTCGGTCACAAAGGCGCCGAGGAAAGTGATCACAAAGGTCGAGACAAACATAAAGTACCAGTTAACCTCGGGGCCGACGTTGTAGTCGGGATCGATCATCCGCGCCGCCGCCTCAGTGATACCCGATAACAGCGGATCGACAGTACCTAGCAATAGGTTAGCGCTGTATCCCCCTGATACCCCTGCAAATGCTGCGGCCAGCCCCGCCAGTGGATGGCGACCTAAGGAGTGGAAGATCATCGCCGCCATGGGAATTAATACCACATATCCAAGCTCTGCCGCCGTGTTCGACATAATGCCGGCAAATACGATAGTTAACGTCACCAAACGCTTCGACGCGCCCATAACGAGTGCACGCATCGCCGCGGATAACAGCCCCGAACGCTCGGCGATACCCACACCCAGTAGGGCGACCAACACAGTGCCTAAGGGCGTAAAGCCAGTGAAGTTAGTGACTAAGTTGGACACTATCATCCGCAAGCCTTCGGCATTCATCAGGCTGACGACATGGATAAGCCCATCGGCACCTCGGCCGTGGGCGCCCTCTGGGCGCGGATCGGTGACCGTTAATCCAAAGTAGCCCGCAATGCCTGACAGCAATATCACGGCGACACAGAACAGGGCGAACAAGGTAATAGGATGGGGGAGTAGGTTGCCTAAGCGTTCGACAATATTAAGAAAACGGACAAACCAGCCGCGAGAACTCATGTCGTCGGCCTGTGGTGAATTGACGGGAATATCGTTGGATTTCGAGCTCATTCTCTTGCCTCTGTCGACCTTTGCTAGCGCATTCTTTACCCGGGAGCAGAATCGATGCGGCGTACTTGGCAGAGCTATGTCTGGCCCAAGTGGTTGGATTATCGCTAAGGTGAAAGTTAAAAAATTGGCCGAAAAGTATGATGGTTAAGCTTTAATTGAAACTTAAATGTTGCAACTGGGGCTGTGCGGCGGATTATGGGGGGAAATGCGGGGTAAAAAAAATGGACTCACGAGGAGTCCAGTATTCACGAGCAAAAAGGTTGCTCTTAACGTTGTGCATATACACTATAGCCTAGTTTTTCTGTATCCAAGCTGAATAATCTCGCTGGTCATTTTGTTGTTTAATGCTCTGACCAGAGTAGCTAAAGCTAATATTTCATTGCGTTAGCTATCGCTTTAGATGAAATTCTTGGCCATTTATGTTTAGCTGTACCCGTTGAGACTAAGAACAAACCCTAAGGATGGAAGATGGACAAACTGTTATTAGGATTAGCGCTGATTTTTATCGTCACCTACCTTTGGTACGTCAGCCTAGTCAAAAAGCGCAATACCGCCCTCGAAGCCCTGTCGGGAATCGATGTGCAGTTAGCCAAGCGCGCCGATCTTGTGCCCAATATCCTCAAAATCGCCAAGCGATTTATGGATCATGAAAAATCATTACTCACTGAAATCACTGAGCTACGCACGCAATTAACCCGCAATTACAACAAGACAGATCCGAATGCGGTGAAAGAGCATATCGCGCAAGCCGAGAAGCTGAACGATAAAATGGGTGCCTTGATGGTGAGCGTTGAAAGCTATCCCGAGCTGAAGTCGGACAATACTATGCTCGAGGCGATGCAAACCTATAACGAGGTTGAAGCCCATATCTCCGCTGCCCGCCGTTTCTATAACTCGGCAGTGTCTGAGTTAAATACCGCCGTTGAGATTTTCCCCGGGTCGATTATTGCGTCGATGGCAAACATTAAGGTGATGCCATTCTACGAGGTGAATGAAGCCTCTAAAGCGCCGATAGACGCGGCGGATTATCTGTAATCCTTCGATATTTGCGGGGCCAAGATAGGCTCCGCAAACATATTAACTGAATGAATATACTCACCTTTATCTTAGGTAGTACCATCAAGGCTCAGCGGCAGGCGGCAAGATTGTCGGCCGACGCTTCGGATAGGGCGTCGCTGCAGGAGTACTACGATACCCAACTGGCGCCGCTCGCCGCCCGCTATGAAACTAAGCGCGTCAACAGCCTTAAGGCGACACGTAAACGCTTATATCTTAGTTTGGCGATAGTCGCAGGTCTCGTGCTGTTAGCGCTATTGGGACATAGCCGTGGACTCATGCTGTTTCCGCTGCCGTTGGTCGCGCTATTGGGATTAGGTTTTTGGAGTTTTACACCGACTCGGCAGTTTAAGCGGCAAGTACAGCAAGAAATTTATCCCATCATGTTTAAGTACTTTGGTGAGGATTTTATCTACAACCGCGAGATGCGCCTCGACATGAATCGCCTCAGTGCCGCTAAGGTGCTACCCAATTACGATAAGGCGAGCTTTGGTGATTATATTCAAGGCCAATACAAGGGCATCGAGTTAGTCGTCAATGAGTTAACCCTGACCAAAGACGTACGGGTGGAGGAGTGGGACGGCAATAAACGCCGCACCGTGACCCGCACCGAAACCCGCTTTCGCGGCACTGTGGTTGAGCTGAGTAGCCATAAGCAATTTATTGGTCATACCGTGGTATTGAAGGATCGCGGTGGGCTGGCAAATTTCTTATCCGACAGCCACTCAGGGCTGCAGAGGGTGAAGCTTGAAGATCCCCTGTTCGAAAAAGAGTTCGATGTGTTTTCAACGGATCAAATCGAGTCGCGCTATTTGCTCAATACCGCCTTTATGGAGCGCTTGCAGCAATTGGCTAAATCCTTCGATGGAGATATTCAATGCGCCTTCTTCCGCAATCGTTTGATCTTGTTTTTGCCAAATCGCCGTAGTCGTTTCCAGATGCAATCTATCTTCGACAGTGCTAATTTTTCGGCCGAATTTAGCCAGTTAAACCGTGAGATGAAGCAACTCTTTGCTATTATTGAAGTACTTAAACTAAACGAACACACGGGACTTTGATGCCAGCAACGCATTCTTCGCCACTTTGCCTTAAGTCGATAGCCATCATTAGCCTTGGTTTGTGGTTGGCTTGGGGAAGTGTTGCGGCCGCGTTTGCCGATGAAGCCAAGCCTAAGCCTCGTATTGTGGCTCGTTATTCTGAAAGCGGTATTGTGAGTAACACTGGGCAAGAAAAAGTCAAAGTTTATCAATATCTACAGGCCAATGGTGTCACGGCTTTTACCGATAAAGCGCCGACCACCAATGAGTATCAAATCCTGCTCTATGACTGCTTTGCCTGTCGTCCTGACTCCAAAATTGACTGGAATGGTATTCGGCTGTTTACCCGCAATTACGATAGCTTGATCAGTCGTGCGGCTCATAAACATCAATTAGACCCGGCACTTATCCGCGCCGTGATCCACGCCGAATCGGCCTTTAATGCCAGAGCCTTGTCACGTACTGGCGCAATGGGCCTGATGCAATTAATGCCCGAAACCGCCAAAGAAATGGGCGTGACCAATGCCTTTTTGCCGGAGGAGAATATTCTCGGCGGTAGTAAGTATTTGGCGCAAATGCTAAAACAGTTCAATGGTGATATTGCATTGGCCTGCGCCGCCTACAATGCGGGGCCAACCACAGTGACCCAATACAACGGTATTCCTCCCTATCCAGAAACCCAAGCCTATGTGGAACGGGTGCAAATTCTGCTAAAACGTTACCGCAGCGCCAAAGTCTAGCAACACAGCCACGACCTATTTAATGCTTAAAAACAAAAGCAGCGGACTAAGGGCGTGTTGATGTTTCAGGATTATTTTTGCAGCTATTTGGCGGGCGTTTATGCAAGGCAAAGTCCGTGTAGTGTAGTTATTCTACATAAACGGACGATAACGCGGCAGAAACGCCCGCCAAATGCTGCCCGAAGGGTTCGTCTGGCAAGCCCTTGCTCTTACTTTCTGTAATAAGAGCCGCTCGTCATTTGAGTAGAATAACTACACTTGATTCCTCATTTCGCGAGTACGAGCTTGCTAGAAAGAACAAAATTTAATCTCGAAACGCCAACACGCCCTAAGGTGACGCTGCTCTGCTGCATGCGGTGATGACGCAATAGGATTGGCTTATTCGCCAACTTCCCATTTAACGATGACATTGCCATCGGCTTGGCCTAAGTTTTTGCCGAGATAATCGAGCATCTCAGTCGCGATTTCATCCAGTTGCCAAGGTGGGTTAATCACCCATAGTCCTGCGGCTGTCATGCCAAATTCATTGGAGTCCGGCTTGATTGCCTGTTCGATACGTAACTGGCGCTTAATGCCGCTGCCGGCTAAGCGGGAAAGCATTTCTTCCGTCTGCGCGCGGTTGACTACGGGATACCAGAGCATAAATACGCCCGTGGCAAAGCGTTTGTGTGCCTTGATTAAGGTCTCGGCGACCGTTTGATAGTCGGTCTTAATCTCATAACTGGGATCGACAAGTACCAGTGCGCGGCGCTCAAGTGGCGGTACCGCAGCAATCAATCCTTTAAGGCCATCGCCCTTGATGACTTTTACCTGCTTATCCTGCTCGAAATACTCATCCAGCAGCAGATGATCGGTACCGTGCAGCTCGTGCAGCAGCATACGATCCTTCGGCCCAAGATCCATATCGATAATGGCAGGAGAACCTGGGTAAAAGTTGAGTTCTTCTGGATTGTCTTCATTAAAGTGACGCACCGCATCTACATAATCCTGCAGGGATTTTGGCAGATCGGTTTTATTCCAAAGCTTAGCTACGCCTTCGAGGTATTCACCCGTCTTCTGAGCAAACTCATCCGTTAACGCATAACCACCGGCACCCGCATGGGTATCGATATAGACTAAGGGTTTATCTTTCTTATGCATTAACTGCAAAGTTTGCAGCAAAATAGCGTGTTTCAGCACATCGGCATAATTGCCGGCGTGATAACCGTGGCGGTAACTTAACATGGAGGATCCTAGTTATTTGCAAACAATGCAAAGGGAGGCAAACGCATGTGGGCAATTATACCTAGGATGCCTTAAAGCGTAAAACGAATGCCTCAGTTAGCCGTTTTTTTCTGTGCTAACCAGTGGGTTGGGGTTTGCATTTGATAGGTTTTTAGCCACAACGAGGCTGGTGCAGGTTTGCCAAATAAGTAGCCTTGGAATTGTTCACACCCCAGTGCTGTGAGCTGTATCAATTGGGTTTCAGTTTCAATCCCCTCGGCAATAACATGCAGTTTTAAACTCTTTGCCAACAGAATTGCCGCGTTGACAATTTGCGTGTGGCGCTCGCTAATGCCGAGCTGGCTGACAAAGTAGCGATCAATTTTTATTGTATCGGCGCTTATGTCAATCAGCTGGCTCAAGGAAGCATGGCCTGTGCCGAAATCGTCGATCGCAATGGAAACGCCCATTCTCGCGAGTGTGTTTAAGCGTCTGCCAGTTTCTTTGTGGGTGGAAAACACTGAGGTTTCGGTGATTTCAATTTCTAAAATTGGAATGAGTTCGGGATGGTTAATATATGTCTGGATCAGTACCTTGAAGAATCGATCCGACAAAATATCTTGTCCCGATAGGTTGAAGGCAATCTTAGTCATAGGGACATTTTTGGGCCAAGCACGGATCAATTGAAGTAATTGCCTAAACACTTTAATGGCGAAAATCGCCTGCAACTGCGATGACTCTATGATGGGGATAAAGGTGCTGGGCATGATCATACTGCCGTCTTTGTCGAACATTCTGGCGAGCGCTTCAAAGCTAATAATATGCCCATCTGCCAACACTTTTGGTTGCAGCCACATTTCCAGTCGGTTGTGTTTTAGCGCGTCGCGGATTTTGCTTTCTTGCGAGGATGCCTCAAGTAAATTGTTAATCAAGCCAACGTAATACACCATAACTGGGTTGGCTTGGGTGGTTTGTTTAATGGCAATCAAGCATTGCTCGGCGGCTTGCTGCGGAGCGGATTTATGGCCAGAACTACAGCCAACGCGGCACTCTAAATGGTATTCAATCTGTTGTTCTTGCTTAAGTTTTAAACTTGTCGGAATGCGAAGACGTAATTGCGGTGCGAGCGTCTCTGGCGAGATGAGTGGAAGTTCGGTAAATTCCAGGGCAAAGGATGCACCTCTAAAACGATATATTTTGGCCTGATGGCCGAAGCGCTCTTTAAGCTCTAAGGCAAAGGCTTTGAGGATGGCATCTCCCACGCTGATGCCAAAGGCGGCATTAATTTGGCTTAGATTA
Organism: Shewanella decolorationis S12; assembly: GCF_000485795.1. Classification (GTDB taxonomy): domain Bacteria; phylum Pseudomonadota; class Gammaproteobacteria; order Enterobacterales; family Shewanellaceae; genus Shewanella; species Shewanella decolorationis. Next base: position 15,586 of record NZ_AXZL01000053.1, on the reverse strand, counting down.
TCGATCTTAACTAGGGCGACTGTCATTTCCTGGTGGGCAGTACTTGGTGTCGGGTTATACCAGTGGTTCTCGTTGGGTAGGGCTGTGACTAAATCGTAAAAATGGGTACTGATATGGTGCTTTTTGAGTCGATTGAGTTCGAGCTCATGATTGGCTTGTGCCGTGATATCGTGGCAGTGAAACAGCAAGGTATCATGGTGCTCTAATGAGGCTTTTTGTAGTAGATATCGGCTGCCGCTATTGTGCCTTAAACGGGTATGGAATGAGGCGGCCAACAAATTCGTACTGGTATCTTGGTCCACTTCAAAAATATCACACAGGCGAGTGCGATTAAGTGTGACATCTCCTGCGATTTGTTTTGCCGCATTATTCAAGTTGAGGATCACTCCATCTTCATTACAGAAGAAGGAGGCCGTGCCATTATTGTCAAAGATTTCTGCATATTGATCTAAAGAGCGTTGCAGCGCGTGTTGATGCTGGATCATTTGCTGCGCATGGACTTTCTGGGTTTTTAACAACCGCATGGCCGACAACGGGATACAAATATTGAAAAACATAAACAACAGCCCGTTGAGGTAAGCGTGGGTCGCTGGCAGGCTAATATCGACATCGACAATAGGCGGGAGATTCTGGTTACGCAGCAGCAATAAGAAAGGCAGCACATTGAAGCACATCATCCAGAAGGCGACTTTTCTACCAAACAGGAAAAGCGCCATCAGCGGCAGCGTATACAGGAAGGTAATGCCTGCCTGCGACAAGGTAAAATCTGGAATAAACAACAGTATTGCCAAGCAGGCCGCAACCACCATGGCCAGCAAGCTGATTGAGCTCGCCAGCAAATACCGACGGGTAAACCATAATGCGAGAAATAAGACGGTTAAAAAACTGACCGTAATGCCAATAATAAAGCTGAGGTTGAGTTCATATGCGATCAATGAGCTATGCAGCACTATGCTGGTGGTCAGAATGGCACCACTTAGCAAAATAATCCGCAATAAACTGGTTTTTAATATGGTTCTATCGGGGTTTAAAAAGTCTTTATCCCTGATAAACAAAAAACCTTTCAGCCAGTTAAGCAAAAAATGTCCTTATTCCGTATGGAAGTCGCAAGGTTGGCTCGGAACAAAACATATAACACAAATCGCTAAACTGTTATATAAATAGATTTTTGCCTTTATCAATCAGTTAATTACACTGTGACTCATGTTTGAGTTTACCTAAGGTGGCTTAGACAAATTGACTCATAGAATAATGAGCATTAACAAGATGATTGACTGAGTTACATATTCACGAAGCAGATTTTTAGGCATAATAGCCATCATTTTGTTGCTTTGAAGATAGCCTGTGACTCCGATTTTTTTTAATCAGCAATTTCCAACTCTTGTGGACATTTGTGCCCGCTGGCAACTGGTGTTTGATGCCGATGCGCCATTCGAATTGCGTTTTGAATCAGACACCTTGACGCTACATAAGCGCGATGAGCCTAAGCTCGATGGCATAGTTGTGGATTTTGTCACTGGCGCGGTTGCCCATAGACGCAAGTTTGGTGGCGGTCGTGGGCAGTCGATTGCTAAGGCTGTTGGATTAAAGCAGGGCGTTACCCCAAAAGTGGTCGATGGTACAGCGGGCCTGGGTCGCGATGCCTTTGTGCTGGCAAGTTTAGGCTGCACTGTGACTATGGTAGAGCGCCATCCTGTAGTGGCCGCATTATTAGAAGACGGCCTGCGCCGTGCCTATCAAGATGCCGAAATCGGCGACTGGATGCGTGAACGTATGCAGCTTTTCCATGGTTCTAGCCTCGAAGCACTCGCCAAATTAGAGCAAGAGGTCGATGTCGTCTACCTCGACCCTATGTACCCTCACCGTGACAAATCAGCCTTAGTCAAAAAAGAAATGCGAGTCTTTCAAACCTTAGTCGGTGCGGATCTCGACGCCGATGGATTGCTCGCACCCGCCATGGCTCTAGCCAGTAAGCGTGTAGTGGTGAAGCGCCCCGATTATGCCGAAGACCTCGCTGGCGTTAAGCCCAGCATGGTTATCGAAACTAAGAAAAACCGCTTCGATGTCTATGTAAAATCGGCAATGAAGTAACTAGCCGAGTGTTAAATCGTTATACATTTGAATTTGTGTCGTGGACGGCATTCTTAAGTAGGCTGGCAAAATAATTCTGCCGAATGTAAAGATGATTCAGGCACTAACCTTCAATCGGATTGAGTATGAAGTTGTTTAATGAAGAAATCGTTGAGTTATTGAATGAGTACTTCAAGGAACTGCAATTTGTAGAGTCTATTCATTTGGCTTCATATGGTTTTACTATCCAATTTGTTGATTTTGGCATCCAATGCTGCGAGCGTGTGTTTGCTTCAATAGATGGTATGTCCTACGAATGGGATGATGCGCCGAATGCAGGCCCATGGGGTGCTCTTTGTCGGCAGCGTGCGAAAAGTGCCAAATTAATGAGTCCTTCGTTGTTGAGTATCATGTTCGAGAGTGGAGACTCCATTAGTATTGAAACAATCGAAAGTCAGTTCGAATCTGTCATTTTCAATTTTCCGCCACAAGGGAATTCTTTGGTTATGGAAATATTCTAATAAAACTAAAGCTTGAAAAAGCAATCAAATAGGTGTCTTCGGCACCGGATGCGCAAAAAAGCGTGTACCGATTTTTGGTGTTATACGATTCGATGAATACTCAAATTAGTAATTTATACAGCACATTTAGTGGTTACCCTCTTAAATTGCAAATTGAAGGGTGCTCTCATTGTGAATTGCAAAATTTAGATTCTTTATTGCACACAAAAAAGTTAACCCAGCTTTCTTGGGACGATCTTCAACTATTTATCCTTAAAATCATGACAACATTTGGTGACGTAGGCGATTTCAAACACTTTTTGCCCCGCATTTTTGAGTTGTACGTAACGGATTATTGGAACGCACCATGTGATTTTGGATTGTTTCTCGCAAAGCTAGAGTATGGCGGATGGGCTACATGGCCTGAAAATGAGAGAGAAGCCGTGTTGCGACTGTATGAGAATTGGATGTTGCAGCTTAAGGGATCAAGTTTGGCTGCAGACAAAGAGCTGCTAGAGGACATAGTTGCCGATATTGAATGTTATGAAGTGAAATTAGTCGTATAACTAAGTCTGCCAGCATCGTTCATTGTGGTCATTATTGACGGTGTATTTTCTTGATACTTACAGATTACGCGAATGCTAAAAAAGTAGCCATGGTGATTAGCGAGCCGACCGTCCGCCCCATGGACGGGGCGGTCGAGCATCCAAGGATGGACTAGCTGTGTGTCGGTGAGCAAATACCATGGTCCACCTATAACTCGTTGATTGCATATAGGGCTTTTAGTCACAGGTCACTCAGTTGTTTTTCCATCCATTTTTAACGCCCTCTTGTCCCTTAGTTATTGAGGATTAAGGCAATAAAAAAGCGCTAACCTAGGTTAGCGCTTTTGTTTTTGAATAAAGGTTATGTTTATCGCACTAAGGTAAACAGTGGGGTTTGACTGACCGCTTGAAAATCCAGCGCCATGGTTACACTGAGTGCTGTGATGGTAATAATTGAAAAACCAAACACTTGTCTGGCCCAACGTGGCATATCCACATCTTGACGATAACCTTTGAGGGCCATTGTTAGCCACCAGAGGCTGGTGGCACAGGTCACGGCCATAAAGGCGGTGCCTGTGTAACCTGCAAGTGGCAGCATGGTGCTGACCAAGGCGAACACTGCGATATAGAGCACTATATGGTGCTTCGCCTTGGCCATCCCTTCGGCGACTGGCAGCACGGGGATCTTCGCGGCTGCATAGTCATTAAAGCGGAAAATCGCGATGGCGTAAGAGTGTGGCATCTGCCAGAGGCTGAACATCAGTAATAAAATCACTGCGCCCATATCCATTTGCCCCGTCACGCTGCAATAGCCCACCACGGGCGGTACTGCGCCCGAAAAGCTGCCGACTAAGGTGCCGTAAACCGAGTTTCGCTTCATATAGAGGCTATAAATCCCGACATAAACGACATAGCCAATAGCGGCAAACAGCAGGGCTAAGGCATTAGTGAACAGAGCTAAGGTGCCAAATCCAAGTACGCCTAAGGCGATGCCAAACAGCAAGACATGGCTTAGGGGAATTTCGCCCGTGACGGTGACGCGTTTGCAGGTGCGCTGCATTTTGGCGTCAATGTCACGGTCAATACAGTTATTAATCGAACAGCCTGAGGCGACGACTAAGGATAATCCCACTAAGCTTGCCAGCATCAAGACCAGATCCACATCGCCCTTAGCGGCCAATAGGAAACCGCCAGCAACGGAAATCAGATTCCCGAAAATGATGCCAGGCTTAGTTACCTGTACATACCCTTTGAAGCGTGCTTTCCATTGCGTCGATGTCAATCTAGCTTGTGTGTTCATTTGCTGTGTCTCGTTACATCATCAAAGCGTTAGCTTCGAGAATGATCCATACCGACAAGCCAACCACCATCACGATGATCAGCGCGGTAAATAGGAAGGAGAAGGTGTTGATCTTGCCTTCCTTAGAGAAGTCCAAGTGTAGGAAGTACTTAAGGTGTACCAAAATCTGCACCAGTGCCGTGACAACGACGATGGCAAGCGTCGTCGATTGCTCGAAGTGATGGGTCATTACCGCCCAGAATGGGATGGCAGTTAACACCACTGACAGCACAAAACCGACTAAGTAGGACTTGATGCTGGCGGCCAGATCGTCTGCGCCATGGCTATGATCATGCGAATGAGTATGTGCGCCCATTACAATGCTCCCAATAAGTACACAACGGTGAATACGCAAATCCACACGATGTCGAGGAAATGCCAGAACAAGCTTAAGCAGCTCAAGCGAGTGATGCTGCGGTTGCCTAAGCCCGTTTTGGCGACTTCAATCATCATGATTGCCATCCAAATTAACCCTGCGGTCACGTGCAAGCCGTGCATGCCCACTAAGGTGAAGAAAGATGACAGGAAGGCGCTGCGTTGTGGGCCGTTGCCATGTTCAATCAGGTGATGGAACTCATAGACTTCCATGCCGATAAACACACAGCCCAGTGCAAAGGTAATGGCTAACCAAGTGAGGGTTGCCGCCTTGTTGTGGCGCTTAGCGAAAATCAACGCGAAACCATAGGTAATACTACTGAGCAGCAGGGCTGCGGTTTCGATCAGCACAAAGTCCAGTTCGAAAATGTCTTTACCCGATACACCGCCGTCGGTGTTCATATAGAGCACGGCGTAGGTGGCGAATACCGATGCAAACAGGATGCAGTCGGTCATCAGGTAGAGCCAAAAACCAAACAGGGTGTTGCCACCCGTATCATGGTGCTCGTGGTGCTCCTCGGCGTGAGCAACTTCTAAATCAGCTGGGATTGCAACACTCATATCAGCCCCTTACTACATTGTTTAAGTGAGCATTTTCAATGCGTGCCACTTCATCGGGTTGAACGTAATAGTCGACATCGTTGTTATAAGCACGGAATAAGAACACGATAAACGCGCCCACCATGCCCACAATCGCGAGCCACAGAATGTGCCAAATTGCAGCAAAACCAGCGGCAGTAATGCCCAGCGCCATTAAGATACCGCTCGGGGTATTTTTCGGCATATGGATTGGCTGATAGTGTTTGAGGCGTTGATAGGCGGTGCCTTTTTCTTTGGCATCGGTAAAGGCATCGATATCAGACACTTGTGGCAACTTAGCAAAGTTGTAGAACTGTGGTGGTGATGCGGTTGACCATTCCAGCGTGTGGCCATTCCATGGGTCGCCCGTGGTGTCACGGTTTTGGTCGCGGTCACGGATACTCACGTACAGTTGCACGAATTGCAGAATGATACCGACCATGATGATGCAAGCACCCACGGCAGCGATATAGATCCACATGTTCCATGCTGGGTTATCAATGTGGTTGATACGGCGAGTCATACCCATAAAACCGAGTACATACAGCGGCATAAAGGCTACATAGAAACCAATCTGCCAGCACCAGAATGACGCTTTACCTAAACGCTCATTTAAGTGGAAACCCGTCGCTTTCGGGAACCAGTAAGCAAAACCAGCTAAGTAACCGAACACGGCACCACCGATAATGGTGTTATGGAAGTGAGCGATCAGGAACAAGCTGTTGTGCAGTACGTAGTCGGCGCCAGGTACGGCCAATAATACGCCCGTCATACCACCAATGGTGAAAGTCACCATAAAGCCTAAGGTCCACAGCACTGGCACTGTTAAGCGCAGGCGGCCGCGGTAAATGGTGAACAACCAGTTAAACAGTTTTACCCCAGTCGGGACCGCAATCACCATGGTCATCACGCCGAAGAAGGCGTTGACGTTGGCGCTAGAGCCCATGGTAAAGAAGTGGTGTAACCACACGATAAAACCGAGGATCGAAATCGCGCCACTGGCCCATACCATTGAGGAATAGCCGAACAGACGCTTAGAGGTAAAGGTTGAAATCACATCCGAGAAGATACCGAACGCAGGTAAAATCAGGATGTACACTTCAGGGTGACCCCAAGCCCAGAACAGGTTGATATACATCATGGCGTTACCACCACCATCATTGGTGAAGAAGTGGAAACCCATGTAGCGATCGAGTGTTAACAGCGCTAAAACTGCGGTCAGGATCGGGAACGACGCCACGATCAGGATGTTGGCCCAAGTACAAGTCCAAGTGAAGATAGGCATTTGCATCAGCTTCATGCCTGGGGCGCGCATCTTAAGCACAGTCGCGATAAAGTTGACCCCAGTTAAGGTTGTCCCTATCCCCGAAATCTGCAGCGCCCAGATATAGTAATCGACCCCAACGCCCGGACTGTAAGCCAGCTCAGACAACGGCGGGTAAGCTACCCAACCGGTACGGGCGAATTCACCTAAACCTAATGAAATATTGATCAGCACGGCACCAGACGCGGTTAACCAGAAGCTGAGGTTGTTCAAGAAGGGGAAGGCAACGTCGCGGGCACCGATTTGCAGTGGCAGCACTAAGTTCATTAGACCGATCATAAATGGCATCGCCATAAAGATAATCATGATCACGCCGTGGGCAGTGAAGATTTGGTCGTAATGTTCTGGCGGCAGATAACCTGCGGCGCCATTGGTGGCCAGTGCCTGTTGGGTACGCATCATGATGGCGTCGGAAAAACCGCGGATCAGCATGATGAAGGCAAGTACTATGTACATGATACCGAGGCGTTTATGGTCAACCGAGGTTAACCAGTCGTGCCAAAGCACGCCCCATTTTTTGTGTTTAGTGATCAAGGCTGCGACGTACAGGCCTATCACGGCAACAACCGCAAGGGTCACCATGATGATAGGCTCATGATACGGGATCGCATCTAAGCTTAATTTACCGAGAAAAGACATGATTACTCCGCCTCCACTTGGTGAGTGGATGAGTGTTCTGTTGATGAAGTGTCAGAATGGGTTGAGCTTTCCATGTCGGCCATCTTCTGTTCGCTCGCCATATGCGCCATATCGTGGTGCATGCCAGCCATATTGTGGTCGGCACTCATGTGTTCCATACCTTCATGGCCTGCCATGTGCTCGTTTGAGTCCATGTGCATGTATTGCATAACGATTTGATCGAACATGCCGTGACTAACTGAGCCAAAGTATTCAACAGGATTGTTTTCACTCTTCTGTGCTAAGGCTTGGTAAGTCGCAGAGTCTAAGGTCTTAGTCGCCTGTTGTTTTGCCTTGGCTACCCAAGCATCGAAGTCGGCTGCCGTTGGCGTGGCAATGGCTTTAAACTTCATGCCCGCAAAACCTGCGCCGCTATAGTTAGCGGAAATACCGTCATAGGTACCGGGTTCGTTGGCAATCAGGTGCAACTTAGTCGTCATCCCAGCCATTGAGTAGATTTGGCTACCTAACTGCGGGATAAAGAAAGAGTTCATTGCGGTATCAGAGGTGATCTTAAAGTTCACTGGTACGTTCGCTGGGAAAGCCAGTTCGTTTACCGATGCAACACCTTGTTCTGGATAGATAAACAACCATTTCCAGTCCATAGAAACCACTTCAACCGTAATTGGCTTGGCCTCGTGTTCGAGTGGTTTGTAAGGGTCGAGATCATGGGTTGAACCCCAAGTGATCACGCCCAAAATCAATACGATCACAATAGGCACAATCCAAACCACGGTTTCAATCGCGCTTGAATGGGACCATTTAGGGGCGTAAACCTCATGATCTCGGCCATCGCGGTATTTCCATGCGAAGAACAAAGTCATGAAGATCACGGGGATAACCACAATCAGCATGAGTAGGGTAGCGATGATGATCAGGTGCTTTTCATCGACACCGATCTGGCCCTTGGGATCCAATACGCCGCCATCACAGCCTGCGAGCATCAGGGCTATCGCCGCGAATGCTACTTTACTTAAATTTCGAATTAACAAAGGAAGATTCCTCTAACCCTAAGGTTTACAACTCTGCCCAGAGAGATTGGCAGTAGCATTGAGCGGCGTTATCCGAAGGCAAATCCGAAAGTGGCTCGAGCGCGGCACAAAAAATGCCTGCCACCCCAATGCAAGATTGAGGATCGACTTTCAGCGCTTAATGCTAAATTTGAATTTTAAAACAGAGAGTTACAATGGTGGGGCGCGACAACCGTGCGCAAGGTGCTCGAGGGATTTTAGCCTTGGGGGTGCTAAAAACAGGGCAGCATTAGTTAAATCTAAGCTGTTGAAAAACTTGAAGCCATTGTCGAACAGATTCCACAATTGCTTAATAATCTGGGGGTTGAGCAGTAATATGCTCAGCAGCGTGGCGCCGAAAAACTCGATTAAAAATCCATCGCTCAGGGTGATTAACTCACCTATGTCGATACAGCCACCGACCATCACCGACACTAAGTCAGCAGCGGGCAGCACAAACAGTAACCCGAAGATCAGGGCTAAGTTTGTCATACTGAAGTGGGAGAACCTCGCTACGAGATTCAATCCTTCAGCGATAAATTGGCTGAGTGCGAATTTCAATTAACAGGTCCGGCTGAACGAGAGGAAATTGTTGGCTGAATAAAAATTCAAGCTGCAACTTTTTTGTGCGGGCGGGAGGATAACAAGAAGCGGGGATTGATTGAAAGTGGATCCCCGGCTCAAAACGGCTTTTGCATTAAAAAAACCTTAATTAAAACCATAATAAAACAAATAATTAACAAAATTAACTGAATTTATACTCATTACACTCGCAAAAAATAGGGTTAATGTGAGCTGCATCAGAAAACGCCTTGGGTTAAATGTAAACAATTTGAGCTGGAAAAATCACCTAAACTCGCTGCGCTTGCGCCCCATTTCACGGAATTATCTTTACCGCATTGATGCGGGTTAACCTCCCCACTCGTTAATGCCCATCCTTTGGCTGCGCTTAAGATTTGGCGTGAGTCTAGCAGAATTCGCCGCGGCAAACCGACAGTTAATGAAGCGTTTATGCTGGTGACCGACAATAGAATTGATGATTAGCTTTTACTAAGCTTGAGATTGATTTGTAGATTAAGGCATTATGTGACCTATCTGAGTTGCGGCTTAGTAATAAAAAGGGATTGGATATCAAAGCATTTGCTCACTACCTTAAGGTCAATCTACTCGTTGCCTTGGCTTACTTTGTCGTTGGCAAAATCGGTTTGTTGATTGCCTTACCTCCCGGTTATTCGGCTGCCATTTGGCCTGCGGCGGGTATTGCCATTGCCTCCTGCCTGATATGGAGCAAGTATTCGCCCTGGTTTGGTATCTTGGTCGGCTCTTGGCTGATTAACATCAATATCGGTGGTGAGATCCATCTCGGTTGGCTGCCCTTAGTGATTGCTGCGGCATCGAGTTTACAGGCCTATGTTTCTGCCAATGTGATCCGCCGTATCGACCCCTTAGTGACCTTAGATAGACCCAACACTGTCATTAAGTCCTGCCTCAGCCTCTCGTTAACCTGCATGATTGCGACCCTCTTTGGTAATGCCGCCTTGGCCGCCCATGGCACCATCCCCATCAAGGATGTCTTTGGCAGCACGATTAATTGGTGGCTTGGGGACTTACTCGGAGCGGTGATCTTTATTCCGCTGACGATGTTGATCTTCGATCAGCGCTCCATTTGGCGCTCAAGGCGGATTCAGACTGGGTTACCACTGTTTGTTGGCTTTTTATTCTGTGTCGGCATTTATTACTACTCGGATATGAACCAGCGGCAGCAGCTGCAGGATAAATTTCAAATTCAGTCCAATGCCATTATTAGCAATGTTGAAAGTTTTCAGGTGTCGAATCTTCAGCAAGTGATTGCGCTCGCGAGTTTATTCGATAATAGCGAGCAGGTGTCTCAGGATGAATTTATCCAGTTTGGTAAGCGCAACCAACTGCAATTAGATGGGTTTCGGGCTTGGGCTTGGTCACCGCTGATTGCCGCGACCGATAAAGACAGTTTCGAGGCCGCCACCCGCGCCGAGATTGGCGAATCATACCGCATTCGATACTTAGCCAATGGGCAACCCAATCCCGACGGTTGGTTAGTGCCGATTAAGTTTGTGCAACCGATAAACACCAGCCGTGCCGCCTTGGGTATTGACCTTAATGGCGAACCGACAAGGGCGGCGGCGATTGCCAAAGTCCGCGCCACACTGTCACCTGTGATGACCGGAAAAATTCAACTGGCGGAGGATCCAAATGGGCCGGGCGGGACGCTGTTTATTGCCCCCGTCTTCGACCGCTTAGGCAATATCAAGGGCTTTTGCTCGGCGGTGATCGACCTGCAATCGATTATCAACGCGGTGGAGCAGGTCAAAGGTTTGCACTGGCGACTCACAGACATGAGTGCTGGCGGAGCCTTACTCTACGCCAATAGCCAGAAGTCCTTCCCTCAGTTTCAGGGGAACATACAAAGCGATAAGATGGGCCAGTATTATCAGGCCAACTTAATGCTGGCCGATAGGCATTGGCATATCGTTATCTACGAGTCCTATTCCGAGCTGATGGGCGACACCTTTAGTCTATCGCTGCTGATGCTACTGCTGGCGTTTATCACCTGCGCGGTTGTCGGCGGTATGACCTTAGTATCTTCCGGGGAGCGGCACCGCATCGCCGAAAAGGTGGCGGAAAAAACCATGGCACTCTCTAAGGAGATCGCCCGTAGCCAGACTTTCCAAGCGACCTTGATCGAGAGTGAACAAAGGTATCGCACCCTGTTCGATAAGGCGCCCGTGGGCCACGCCTTAAAACGGCTAGAGGACGGGCAGTTTGTCGCCATCAACCAAGCCTTTATGGATATTACCGGTTATACCCTCGAAGAGTTGCAGACACTCGATCCTTGGGAGCTTACGCCTATCCGTTATCGGGTGAGTGAAACCGAGCAGCTCGAACGCCTTAAGCAGACTCGCCGCTACGGCCCCTACCAGAAGCATTATCGCCATAAGGGCGGGCAAATGGTGGCCGTGAGGTTAAATGGCTCCTTGGTCACTGCGGCCAATGGCGAGCAACTTATCCTGTTTATTGTGGAGGACATTACCGAGCAGGAACGCACCGTGGCTAGGGTTAACCTGCTGGCTCAGGTATTCCAGCAAAGCGGCGAAGGCATCACCATCATGGACGCGAATGACATTATCGTGGATGTGAATAGTGCTTTTACCCAAATTACCGGATACACCCGAGATGAGATCATCGGCAAAAACTGCCGCTTCCTCGAAGCTGAGCGGACCGACCGTAGCAATGATGCTAGAGTGCGAGCCGCCCTGGAACAGACCGGATTCTGGCAGGGTGAGGTGTGGGACAGACACAAGGAGGGATTTGATTTCCCTAAATGGTTGATGATGTCTGTCGTGCGGGATGAGACGGGGTCTGTCAGCCATTACATCGGTAGTTTTACCGATATCAGCGAACGCAAAGTCAATGAGGAGCGCATTCACTTCCTGGCGCACCACGACTCTTTGACTCTGCTGCCGAACCGCTTGAGTCTGCAATCGCGGTTAGAGACGGTTTTCAAAGAAGCCTTTGTCAGTCAGACCCAGATTGCCGTGATGTTTATCGATATGGATCACTTCAAAAATATCAACGACACCTTGGGACACCATGTCGGCGATATGCTGTTGCTCGAAGTAGCGCGGCGGCTGAAGAGTATTGTGAGCAGCGATGATATTGTCGCGCGCTTGGGCGGCGATGAGTTCGTGGTGGTGTTGTCCGATACGGACCATGACGAGGTGGCTAAGGTGGCAGAAGCCCTACGCAGTGGTTTGAATCAAACCTACACCATAGATAACAAGCCGCTGCATTCATCACCCAGCATAGGCATTAGCCTGTTCCCAACCGATGGTGACAGTGTTGAGGCGCTCATGAAAAATGCCGATATGGCCATGTACCGTGCCAAAGCGGCGGGGCGTAATAACTATCAGTTTTTCACCGCCGCCATGAACACCTTAGTGACCGAGCGTCAACAAATCGAAACCGGACTCAGGCAGGCGATTGCCCGTGATGAGTTGCGGCTGCACTATCAGCCGCAAATCGATATCAATACCGGGCAAATGGTCGGCGTCGAGGCGCTGATCCGTTGGCAACACCCCGAATAGGGCCTGGTGGCTCCTGATCGCTTTATCCCTATCGCCGAAGAGATCGACATGATCATCCCCATCGGCCAATGGGTGTTAGAGCAGGCGTTGGCGCAGCTAGCCGAGTGGCGAGAGAAGGGCGCCAAAGGGCTGCGGATGGCGGTCAATCTCTCGGCTCATCAATTGCGTAAGGACACTATCGTGCTCGATATCATCAACGTGCTTGCCAAGCATAAGTTGCCCAAAGGGGCGCTCGAGCTTGAAATCACCGAGAGCGTGGCCATGCAGTATCCCGAGCAAAATGCCAAGTTACTGGCCGAGTTGCGTCAGCATGGTATCGAATTGGCGATTGATGACTTTGGCACGGGTTACTCGTCACTCTCTTACTTGAAGTTATTGCCCTTAGACAGACTCAAGTTAGACCGCTCTTTTGTGAAGGATATCGAGAGCGATCCGAACGATGCCGCCATCAGTGCGGCAACGATTTCAATGGCGCATGAGTTGGGGCTGACCGTCGTGGCCGAAGGGGTCGAGAATGAGGCGCAACTGGTGCTGTTATCGGGCATGGGCTGCGATTTAGTGCAGGGTTATTACTTTAGTAAACCCTTGGCGGCCGAAGACTGTTCGCGTTTTATCGAGCGCAATTTTTAAGCCGTTTTTTATCCATTTAGAACTATACTTGGCTAAATCCGGCGATGGAAAGATGGATAAACTAAGGACGGCTTTATGCAAGTTATCTTCACCAAAGGTTCGAAGCGTTATGGTCAATTACGTTGCGTGCGCATGGATGGCAGCGCAACCCAAACACAAATGCCCGAGCAGGGCATAGCTCCCCATGACATGATCCATTATGTCGTTGAAAAACGACTGCATATTCAGGGCGCATTTTTCGCCCAAGTGCGCGCAGGCGCCGATATCAGTTTTTCCCTTGAGCACAACGAAGCCTCCTTAGCCGTCGCGGATAAAACCTTAATTTGGCAAACCGAGTCGATTGTCGAATCCCTGCAATCTTTGCTGTGGTCAGCCGATACGCCGACCTATGCCGGGTTTTTATACCTGCTAGAGCAAAGCTGTAGCAACCGTAAACTTGCGCTGCCAGAGGTATCTCAAGCGGACTTTGAACATATTATCAATGAGATAATGGAACTGACCATCGAATGGCAGGGCATGGGTGAAGGCCAGTCTTTGACCCTCAAGTTTTAGCTATTTGAACATAAAGAAAGAGCGCGAATATTCGCGCTCTTTTTATTGGTTGAGATTATTCCCTGTTGCGGCGCTCTTGGCTCTGTGCCGATCTGCCTTGGTTATGCTCAGGGCTGCGGGCCATCTGCATATTTTGGCGTGAATCATTCTGCCTGACTCGATTCTCTTCCCGCTGTCTTGGCGGCGCTTGGCGAGGCTGCTCCATACGTTGCGGTTCGGCGCGTCTCACTTCAGGGCGAGCTTCCGGTCTCTGCGGCTGAGTGCGAGGCTCAAAGCTGCGCGGTTGCTGCTCTCGAGTCTGATACTGGCGCTGTGGGCTGTCCTTGGTTTGTTCCCTCGTCGCTTTTGCCTGCGCTTGTCTTACTTGATTATCCTGACGGAAATTGTCGTTACGCTCTTTCTGGTAACCTTCTCTTTTGGTTTGCGCCGAGTTTGTCGGTGCCACGCGGCGCTCTTTTAACTCGGCCTGAGTATTTTGGAAGCTAGGCGTACGCTCGCGGCTGTAGTGATTGTCGCGGCTTAGGTTGTTACTTCTGTCCTTATCTTGGCGCTTGTCATAGCCCTTGTTGTCGCGGTTATAACGTGCGTCTTGGTGTTCCCTCGATTTGGCATATTGGCTGGTAAAGTGCTGACCACTGCCACTGGAGTGGGAATCACGGCCACGGAACTTACTATCGCCGTAGTAGCGCTCTTTCACCACGGGATTGTGGTAAACCACGCCGCGTCTGTGCTCGGGTTTATGTTTCCAAGGTTGAGCACCATAGCTGACTGAGTACCGCTCCCTTGGGCGATAGTGGTGGGAGTGACGGTGATCGACAACGACGACTCTGTGGCTGTGCCAATGGAACGAGCTAAAGAAGTAGTTAAAGGAAATATGGATCCCGGGTGACCAGTAAAAGTAACTATGACTTGGGCGGTAAGGGTAGCCCACATAGCCACCAAACTCCCAATAAACTGGGGGGTAGGCCACGCCCCAGCGCCAAGTGCCATAAACCACGCGGGGATCATAGTAGGGCACATACACTACTTCGCGCCTTGCGGGTTCTATGATGATCTGGTTGTTCGCACGGGTCACCGCCATGTTGTCCATATTGGCCAAACTGTTGGCTTTATCCGCTTGTTGTCTGAGCGATTGAATGCCATCCATCACTTGGCCTTCGTCGGCTAAAAAGGCTTCGCCGAGTTTCTGCGTCCAATCTAAGTCTTCGCTCATTTTCTCTAAGACGTTGGGGAATGCCATAAGGGCTTTAACACTCGGATCCCAGTCCTTGTCTTCGGTGCGAGACATCACCTCGTCGGTCGATAACTTAGGGTTATCCTCTAACCAACGCTGCGCCTGTACCACTTCGAGTGGATAGGTGGAGGCGATCAAAATATGGCTCAATAAACTATCGGGGTAGAGTGCAATGGGCGCAAGCATCTGTTCGAGTTCGGCTTGGCTCAGTGAAGCACTTGAACCTTGGCTGACTGATACGCCTGCGGCTTGAGTTGGCGCAGTGAACGGCAGGGCAACTAATGCCGCCGATAACACCAGCCATTTCCATCGATGTAATCTGTTCATGGTTCGCTCCAATAATCCTATTTGAGGATGTTATTGGCATCATAGGCGCGTGAATATGAACATAAGCTGAAAGTATTTTGTGTGGTAAAAATGCCAATAGCAGCACAAATTTTAGCTAACTCATTAGGGCGTGTTGACGTTTCAGGGTTATTTTTGCAGCAATTTGGCTGGCTTTAATGCAAGGCAAAGTCCGTGCCGTGTAGTTAGTCTACATAAACGGACGATAACGCGGCAGAAAAGCCAGCCAAATGCTGCCCGAAGGGTTCGTCTGGCAAGCCCTTGCTCTTTGTCACTCGTCA
>NZ_AXZL01000052.1 GCF_000485795.1 Shewanella decolorationis S12 | reverse complement strand
TAAAACACTTGTTAAGTGTCTTGAATATTCAAGTCTAAGGCGAGTCCATCTTCTTGGTCGAAGATGAGACAAGTAAAACCAGCTGGTCGCAATACAATTCGATCTGTGTTTTCTCTTATTTCGATAAGGTAAGCGCAGCCAATCGCTTGTTAGGCAAGGCCGTAAGTTGAATGACGAATGAGTGTAGCAGCGCTGCATGATTGAGGAATGAGACTTGCAACGCCGCATAACAAGAGGAGTGGCAAGCGAACGAAACTCATTTGGGTTGTATGGTTAAGCGATTAAGCGTATACGGTGGATGCCTTGGCAGTCAGAGGCGATGAAGGACGTAGTAACTTGCGAAAAGCGTTGGCGAGCTAGTAACAAGCATTTGAGCTAACGATGTCCGAATGGGGGAACCCGGCCGCATAAGCGGTCATCATTAAGTGAATACATAGCTTAATGAGGCAAACGAGGGGAACTGAAACATCTAAGTACCCTTAGGAAAAGAAATCAACCGAGATTCCCCTAGTAGCGGCGAGCGAACGGGGATTAGCCCTTAAGTCAGAGGGGTGTTAGTGGAATGGTCTGGAAAGTCCAGCGGCACAGGGTGATAGCCCCGTACACGAAAACTAACCTTTGATGAAAACGAGTAAGGCGGGACACGTGATATCCTGTTTGAATATGGGGGGACCATCCTCCAAGGCTAAATACTCCTGACTGACCGATAGTGAACCAGTACCGTGAGGGAAAGGCGAAAAGAACCCCTGTGAGGGGAGTGAAATAGAACCTGAAACCGTATACGTACAAGCAGTGGGAGCGGTTCTTGAGACCGTGACTGCGTACCTTTTGTATAATGGGTCAGCGACTTACGTTTTGTAGCGAGGTTAAGCGAATAGCGGAGCCGTAGGGAAACCGAGTGTTAACTGCGCGTTTAGTTGCAAGGCGTAGACCCGAAACCCGGTGATCTAGCCATGGGCAGGTTGAAGGTTGAGTAACATCAACTGGAGGACCGAACCGACTAATGTTGAAAAATTAGCGGATGACTTGTGGCTGGGGGTGAAAGGCCAATCAAACCGGGAGATATCTGGTTCTCCTCGAAAGCTATTTAGGTAGCGCCTCGGACGAACACCTTTGGGGGTAGAGCACTGTTAAGGCTAGGGGGTCATCCCGACTTACCAACCCTTTGCAAACTCCGAATACCAAAGAGTGCTATCCGGGAGACAGACGGCGGGTGCTAACGTCCGTCGTCAAAAGGGAAACAACCCAGACCGTCAGCTAAGGTCCCAAAGTGTATGTTAAGTGGGAAACGATGTGGGAAGGCTTAGACAGCTAGGATGTTGGCTTAGAAGCAGCCATCATTTAAAGAAAGCGTAATAGCTCACTAGTCGAGTCGGCCTGCGCGGAAGATGTAACGGGGCTAAACATACCACCGAAGCTACGGGTGCAATTCATTAGAGTTGCGCGGTAGAGGAGCGTTCTGTAAGCCGTTGAAGGTGAAGGGGTAACCCACACTGGAGGTATCAGAAGTGCGAATGCTGACATGAGTAACGATAAAGGGGGTGAAAAACCCCCTCGCCGAAAGACCAAGGGTTCCTGTCCAACGTTAATCGGGGCAGGGTGAGTCGACCCCTAAGGCGAGGCCGAAAGGCGTAGTCGATGGGAAACAGATTAATATTTCTGTACTTCCGCTAACTGCGATGGAGAGACGGAGAAGGCTAGGCTAGCGCGGCGTTGGTAGTCCGCGTTTAAGGTGGTAGGTGGGTGACTTAGGCAAATCCGGGTCACTATACACTGAGAGCTGATGACGAGTCCCCAAGGGGATGAAGTAGTTGATGCCATGCTTCCAGGAAAATCTTCTAAGCTTCAGGTTAGCGGGAATCGTACCCCAAACCGACACAGGTGGTCGGGTAGAGAATACCAAGGCGCTTGAGAGAACTCGGCTGAAGGAACTAGGCAAAATGGTACCGTAACTTCGGGAGAAGGTACGCTGCTGTTGGTGATGGGACTTGCTCCCTAAGCTGACGGCAGTCGCAGATACCAGGTGGCTGCAACTGTTTATCAAAAACACAGCACTGTGCAAACTCGCAAGAGGAAGTATACGGTGTGACGCCTGCCCGGTGCCGGAAGGTTAATTGATTGGGTTATCGCAAGAGAAGCTCATGATCGAAGCCCCGGTAAACGGCGGCCGTAACTATAACGGTCCTAAGGTAGCGAAATTCCTTGTCGGGTAAGTTCCGACCTGCACGAATGGCGTAATGATGGCCACGCTGTCTCCAGCCGAGACTCAGTGAAGTTGAAATTGCGGTGAAGATGCCGTATACCCGCGGCTAGACGGAAAGACCCCGTGAACCTTTACTATAGCTTGGCACTGAACATTGACCCTACATGTGTAGGATAGGTGGGAGACTTTGAAGCGGGAACGCTAGTTCTCGTGGAGTCGTCCTTGAAATACCACCCTTGTAGTGTTGATGTTCTAACTTGGGCCCCTAATCGGGGTTAAGGACAGTGCCTGGTGGGTAGTTTGACTGGGGCGGTCTCCTCCCAAAGAGTAACGGAGGAGCACGAAGGTTGGCTAAGTACGGTCGGACATCGTACGGTTAGTGCAATGGCATAAGCCAGCTTAACTGCGAGACAGACACGTCGAGCAGGTACGAAAGTAGGTCATAGTGATCCGGTGGTTCTGAATGGAAGGGCCATCGCTCAACGGATAAAAGGTACTCCGGGGATAACAGGCTGATACCGCCCAAGAGTTCATATCGACGGCGGTGTTTGGCACCTCGATGTCGGCTCATCACATCCTGGGGCTGAAGTCGGTCCCAAGGGTATGGCTGTTCGCCATTTAAAGTGGTACGCGAGCTGGGTTCAGAACGTCGTGAGACAGTTCGGTCCCTATCTGCCGTGGGCGTTGGATGATTGAGGGGAGTTGCTCCTAGTACGAGAGGACCGGAGTGAACGAACCGCTGGTGTTCGGGTTGTCATGCCAATGGCATTGCCCGGTAGCTATGTTCGGAATCGATAACCGCTGAAAGCATCTAAGCGGGAAGCGAGCCCCAAGATGAGTCATCCCTTGGACTTTAAGTCCACTAAAGAGCCGTTCGAGACTAGGACGTTGATAGGTCAGGTGTGTAAGCGTTGTGAGGCGTTGAGCTAACTGATACTAATGACTCGAGAGGCTTAACCATACAACCCAGATGGGTTTTACAAGCACTTAGCTTGAATATGAACACTTAAGAAGTGCAACTCAAAGAAGCTTTCCGAATTAATTTACTGCCTACATCAAGATAAGACGGGTAGTGAATAACAAATTTGCTTGGTGACAATAGCATTGTGGTCCCACCTGATCCCATCCCGAACTCAGAAGTGAAACGCAATCGCGCCGATGGTAGTGTGGGGTCTCCCCATGTGAGAGTAGGTCATCGCCAAGCGCCTAAATAAACAATGAAGCCAGCTGAATAAGCTGGCTTTTTTGCTTTTGGCGTTCTTAACTGCCACTTCCACTATTATTTTTACTCTTGTTCAAGATCTTGCTTCATTTATTTGTCTGCTTTGACCGATCGACCTCAGTTTGCTGCAATTCTAGGGTGAAGCGTTTACAATGTCGCTTTTGTCGCAGCAGAACATCATCATGTCTTTTCCATATTCGCTAAAGCCGTTTAATACTTTTGGCGTGGAGCAATCCTGCTTATCATTGATTGAAGTCCATTCCAAGGCAGAGCTGCAATCGGCCTGCTTATCCTTATATCAGTCTAAGCGACCTATGCTTGTACTCGGTGGCGGCAGCAATATCGTATTCACCAATGATTTTAATGGCACTGTAGTGCGAGTTTTGTCTAAGGGGATTTCCTGCTCTGAAGATGACACTCACTTTTACCTTGCTGTTGAGGCAGGTGAGAACTGGCATGAGTTGGTTCATTTCAGCTTAAATCAGAATATGCCAGGACTTGAGAATTTAGCGCTGATCCCTGGCACTGTTGGTGCGGCTCCGATCCAAAATATCGGCGCATATGGCGTTGAGCTGTGCGATATTTGTGATTGGGTCGAATATCTGGAACTTGAGTCTGGTAACTTGCGAAGGCTTACAGTCGATGAGTGTGAGTTTGCCTATCGGGAGTCGATATTTAAGAGCCGCTTACGCGACAAGGCTGTGATTACCGCCGTTGGTTTGCGTCTCCCTAAAGCTTGGCAACCAAAACTAGCCTATGGTCCGTTGCAATCATTTACCGCTGAAACAGTGACCCCGAGAGAGATTTTTGATCGGGTCTGTGAGGTGAGGAGTGAAAAGCTACCTAATCCAGAAGTGCTAGGGAATGCTGGCAGCTTCTTTAAGAATCCAATCGTAAGCGCGGCGACTTATATGCAGCTTGCTGCGCGTTTCCCGAGTATCGTCGGTTATGCGCAACCCAATGGAGAGGTTAAACTGGCTGCGGGGTGGCTGATTGAGCATGCAGGTCTTAAAGGTTTTACCCTCGGAAATGCGGGAGTGCATGCGAAGCAAGCCTTAGTATTAGTCAATTTAGGCCATGCGACTGGCCAAGATATTTGTCGATTAGCATTGCATGTGATTACGCGAGTGAATGAGGTTTTTGGTGTTAAGCTCGAAGCCGAGCCAAGAATTATGGGATTAACAGGGGAGACGAGTCTCGATGTCTGATAACTGGGTGAGAAAACGCGAAATACTGGGATTGTTGTCGAGCGAACATTTTGTCTCAGGTGAAGAGTTGGCAACACAACTGGGTATTTCTCGTGCGGCGGTGAGTAAGCATGTGGATGCTTTGGAAGACTATGGCGTGGCGATTTACAGTGTTAAAGGCCGTGGTTATAAATTAGCGAATCCCATCTCCCTCATCGACTCAGCTCGGTTAATTCAGTCGATTGATAATCGCTGCTTTTATTTTGATGAGATCCCTAGTACTAACGGATTTATGTTAAGTCATACGGGTGAGCTTAAGAGTGGCGACCTGTGTGTCGCGGAATACCAGTCGTCAGGGCGAGGTCGTCGCGGCCGTACTTGGGTTTCTCCCTATGGACATCATTTATATTTCTCGCAGTTTTGGTCATTCCCCCAGGGGATGGCGCAGGCGATGGGTTTAAGCCTAGTGGTGGCTTGTAGCTTAGTAGAGGTATTGAAATCCTTTGGTGTTGATAATATCGGCGTGAAATGGCCAAACGATATTTACCTGAATTATAAAAAGCTTGCTGGGATTTTAATTGAGATGTCAGGTCAGGCCGACAGCGAATGCCAATTGATCATTGGTATTGGCGTTAATATGGCCATGTCGGAAGACCAAGGAAAAGGTATCGACCAGCCTTGGAGCGATTTATCCGCCTTAGCTACTATGCCGAATAAAACGGATCTCGTGATTGCGCTGCAAAAGCAGCTGAAGAAAGACATTCAACTCTTTGAGCGAGAAGGACTTGCGGCATTCAAACTGCGTTGGCAAGCGGCTGATTTATTCTATGGGAAAGAGATCCGTTTGCTCATGGGGGAAAATCATGTCGATGGTATTTGCCGCGGCGTCGACGAACAGGGTGCTGTGTTACTCGAAACCGCCGATGGCACACAGGCATACATCGGCGGCGAAATCAGTTTAAGGCCAAGATAGCTATTTGCGTAATAATACGTGGGACATCAAGTGATCCTGGCCTTTTTGCAGGATCAGATGTGCTCGCTCTCTTGTTGGTTGAATATTGAGTTGTAGATTGGGGCCGTTGATCGTGTCCCAAATCTTTGCCGCAATCGCATTCGCCTCATCATCCGTTAGGCTGGCATAGTGGTGGAAATACGACTTTTCATCACTAAAGGCACCTTTGCGGAACTGCAAAAAGCGCTCCTGATACCACTGCTTTAATAAGTGCTCTTCGGCATCGACGTAAATCGAGAAGTCGACAAAGTCGGAGACGAAGGGGCGCCGTATATCAACCGGTGAATCTAAACCTGTTTGCAGTACATTGAGTCCTTCTAGGATCAAAATATCGGGCTGAGAGACCGTTTGATGCTGGCCGCGAATACGATCGTAAGTCACGTGGGAATAGATAGGCGCATTCACATGGGCTTGCCCCGATTTTACCGCCGAAATAAATTCGACCAACATCTTCATGTCGTAGCTTTCGGGAAAGCCTTTACGCTGCAGTAAACCTTTGCGCTTTAAGTCAGCTAAAGGATACAGAAAACCATCGGTAGTGACTAAATCGACCTTAGGATGCTCAGGCCAGTGGCGTAGCAAGGCTTGCAAAATACGCGCTGTGGTACTTTTGCCTACGGCAACGCTGCCAGCAATGCTAATGATATAAGGACTGCTCGAGGGTTTTTGGCCGAGAAACTCATCCAAAACTAAGCCACGTTGTTGCTTCGATTTCACGATGAGATTGAGTAACCTGCTGAGTGGCAAGTAAATGTCGGTAACTTCTGAGAGGGAGACCTTCTCATTAATACCACGCAAATTTTCCAAGTCTTGTTCACTCAGTGTCATCGGCACTGCGTCCCGTAAAACAGACCATTGCGCGCGCTCAAAGGCAAGATAGAGTGCTTTTTGAATTGGATTTTTTGACGTCATTGGCTTTCCTCGGCTTAGGGATCGCACAGTACACCATGACTTAAGTATCGACAATATAAAATCTATTCTCGATGCCCCGTTTATTGGTCAGGCTTGAGTATTCGCAGAATAATTGCTCGACTGCTTGGGTTTGAGTGTAAAAAAGCATCATTTGATTGCTTTTTTTAAACAAATCGTCGATTTTTGCTTGCACTTGGGCACACATTTACCTAATATCCCGTTCCGAAATGATTTGCCGGCATAGCTCAGTTGGTAGAGCAACTGACTTGTAATCAGTAGGTCCCGAGTTCGACTCTTGGTGCCGGCACCATTTTACTGGAGGGGTTCCCGAGTGGCCAAAGGGATCAGACTGTAAATCTGACGGCTCCGCCTTCGAAGGTTCGAATCCTTCTCCCTCCACCATTTTCTAGGTAGTTAGGTAGCCTTAGTTAGGTTGCGCGGGCATCGTATAATGGTATTACTCCAGCCTTCCAAGCTGATAACGCGGGTTCGATTCCCGCTGCCCGCTCCAAATTTAGTTGCTGATATGGCTCAGTTGGTAGAGCACACCCTTGGTAAGGGTGAGGTCGGCAGTTCGAATCTGCCTATCAGCACCAGCCTTTCTAAATTAAGCTCCTATACCTAAATAATCGGTTCGATGTCATTTATATGCATCGGATTTTTTCTATATGTATGTTTTCATCACCAAGACTCTTGGATTGAGGCAATACCATGGCTAAAGCTAAATTTGAACGTTCTAAGCCCCATGTTAACGTGGGCACCATCGGTCACGTTGACCATGGTAAAACCACTCTGACTGCAGCTATCTCTCACGTACTGGCTAAGACCTACGGTGGTGAAGCTAAAGACTTCTCTCAAATCGATAACGCTCCAGAAGAGCGTGAGCGCGGTATTACCATCAATACCTCTCACATCGAGTATGACACACCAACTCGCCACTACGCACACGTAGACTGCCCAGGCCACGCTGACTATGTTAAAAACATGATCACTGGTGCTGCACAGATGGACGGCGCGATCCTGGTAGTAGCTTCTACAGACGGTCCAATGCCACAAACTCGTGAGCACATCCTGCTGTCTCGCCAAGTAGGCGTACCATTCATCATCGTATTCATGAACAAATGTGACATGGTTGACGATGCTGAGCTGTTAGAACTCGTTGAAATGGAAGTACGTGAACTGTTATCAGAATACGACTTCCCAGGTGATGATTTACCAGTAATCCAAGGTTCAGCTCTGAAAGCGCTTGAAGGCGAGCCAGAGTGGGAAGCGAAGATCCTTGAGCTGGCAGCAGCTTTAGACTCTTACATTCCAGAACCAGAGCGTGATATCGATAAGCCATTCCTGATGCCAATCGAAGACGTATTCTCAATCTCTGGCCGTGGTACAGTAGTAACTGGTCGTGTTGAGCGTGGTATCGTACGTGTTGGTGACGAAGTAGAAATCGTAGGTATCCGTACTACTACTAAGACAACCTGTACTGGTGTTGAAATGTTCCGCAAGCTGCTTGACGAAGGTCGTGCAGGTGAGAACTGTGGTATCCTGTTACGTGGTACTAAGCGTGATGACGTAGAACGTGGTCAAGTATTATCTAAGCCAGGTTCAATCAACCCACACACTACTTTTGAATCAGAAGTTTACGTTCTGTCAAAAGAAGAAGGTGGTCGTCACACTCCATTCTTCAAAGGCTACCGTCCACAGTTCTACTTCCGTACAACTGACGTGACAGGCACTATCGAACTGCCAGAAGGCGTAGAGATGGTAATGCCAGGCGACAACATCAAGATGAAAGTGACTCTGATCTGCCCAATCGCGATGGACGAAGGTTTACGCTTCGCAATCCGTGAAGGTGGCCGTACAGTAGGTGCTGGTGTTGTAGCTAAGATTTTCGCTTAATCGCGAACGAGTTATAGTACTGAAAAAGGAAGCTTCGGCTTCCTTTTTTATTTTGGGCTGGTGTTATCCTGAAAATTGTGTAAAATGCTCGCCACTCTGAAGTTGAATAGTCTTTTTGATGACTATTTACACAGCGGGCTTGAAATCTAATTTTAGATAAGTATAATGGCCCCCTCGTTAATCTAGGTTAGCGAATCAAATGATAAGTCAATGAACTTGTCATTATCATAGCGGCTCCGATTGGGAGTCGAACGGTTAAATCATCTCGCTCTGCTTTTCCAGTTAGGAAGAAGCTAGAGGGTGATTTTTTATGTGTCCATTTTAGGAGCTCTGGTCAATGCAGAACCAAAGAATCCGTATCCGCTTAAAAGGATTTGATCATCGCTTAATTGATCAGTCTACAGCGGAAATCGTTGAAACTGCTAAGCGTACAGGCGCCCAGGTACGTGGTCCTATCCCACTGCCAACGCGCAAAGAGCGTTATACCGTTTTGATCTCTCCGCACGTTAATAAAGATGCTCGTGACCAGTACGAATTACGTACACACAAGCGCCTGGTTGACATCGTAGAGCCAACTGAAAAGACTGTAGACGCGCTAATGCGTTTAGATCTTGCGGCTGGTGTCGACGTACAGATTAGCTTGGGTTAATTGAGATCCTTAGAAGAGGTTTGAGAGATGGCTATCGGTCTTATTGGTCGTAAAGTTGGTATGACTCGCATCTTCACTGAAGATGGTGTTTCTATACCTGTTACAGTAATTGAAGTTGCTGGCAACCGTGTTACTCAAGTGAAAACTTTAGAAACTGACGGTTACCGTGCTCTTCAAGTTACTACTGGTACCAAAAAAGCCAATCGCATCACTAAACCAGAAGCAGGTCACTTTGCCAAGAGCGGTGTTGAAGCCGGTCGTGGACTGTGGGAATTGCGTCTGGCAGACGGTGAAGGCGAAGGCATTGAAGTTGGTGCTGAGCTAAATGTAGGTATCTTCGCTGATGTAGCGAAAGTTGACGTTACTGGTCAATCTAAAGGTAAAGGCTTCCAAGGCGGTGTTAAGCGTTGGAACTTCCGTACTCAAGATATGACTCACGGTAACTCTTTGTCGCACCGTTCGAACGGTTCTATCGGTCAGAACCAAACGCCTGGTCGCGTATTTAAAGGCAAGAAAATGTCAGGCCACATGGGTGCCGAGCGTGTTACTACTCAAAATCTAGACGTTGTACGTGTAGATGTTGAACGTAACCTGCTACTGGTTAAAGGTGCTGTTCCGGGCGCAACTAACGGCGACCTGATCATCAAGCCTGCAGTTAAAGCTTAAGGTCTGAGGAGATAGTAATGGAATTGGTATTGAAAGACGCGCAAAGCGCTCTTGAAGTTTCCGAAACTACCTTCGGCCGTGACTTTAACGAGGCACTGGTTCATCAGGTAGTTGTAGCATACGCTGCAAACGCACGTCAGGGCACTCGTGCTCAAAAGACTCGTGCGGAAGTAACTGGCTCTGGCAAAAAGCCATGGCGCCAAAAAGGCACTGGCCGCGCTCGTGCGGGTGGTGTTAAGGGCCCAATCTGGCGTGGCGGTGGCGTAACTTTCGCTGCTAAAACTCAAGATCACAGCCAAAAAGTTAACAAGAAGATGTACCGCGGCGCGCTGAAAAGCATTCTGTCTGAGCTGGTACGTCAAGACCGTCTGGTTGTTGTTGAATCATTCAGCGTTGAAGCTCCTAAAACTAAAGAGCTGAAAGCTAAATTGAAAGCAATGAACTTAGAAGACGTGTTAATTGTGACTTCAGAAGTTGACGAGAATTTATTCTTAGCAGCTCGCAACCTGTACAAGGTTGACGTTCGTGACGTTGCAGGTCTAGACCCAGTAAGTCTGATCGCGTTCAACACAGTGCTTGTGACTGCTGATGCAGTTAAGCAAATCGAGGAGATGCTAGCATGATGATCCGCGAAGAACGTTTGCTAAAAGTAATTCTTGCACCTCACATCTCTGAAAAGAGCACTGTGAATGCTGAGAAGCACAACACTGTTGTTTTCCGCGTAGCTATCGATGCAACTAAAGCTGAAATCAAAGCTGCTGTTGCTAAGCTATTTGAAGTTGAAGTCGAATCAGTTCGCACTTTAGTGAGCAAAGGCAAAACTAAACGTACTGGTGGCCGTGCTGGCCGTCGTAGCGATTGGAAAAAAGCCTACGTGACTTTAGCTGCTGGTGCTGACATCGATTTCGTCGGCGGCGCTGAGTAAGCAAAGGAGAATTATCATGGCAGTTATTAAGTGTAAGCCAACCTCTCCAGGTCGTCGCCACGTTGTTAAAGTGGTGAACTCTGACCTGCACAAGGGTAAACCTTTTGCTGGCCTGTTGGCGAAAAAATCTAAAAGTGGTGGCCGTAACAACACTGGCCGTATCACTGTTCGTCACGTTGGTGGCGGTCACAAGCAGCACTACCGTTTAATCGACTTCAAACGCGATAAAGACGGTATCCCTGCAAAAATTGAGCGTCTGGAATACGATCCAAACCGTACTGCGCACATCGCGTTAGTACTGTATGCGGATGGTGAGCGTCGTTACATCCTTGCTGCTAAAGGCATGCAAGCTGGCGACAAGATCCAGTCTGGTGTTGAAGCCGAAATCAAAACCGGTAACGCAATGCCACTGCGCAACATTCCAGTAGGTTCTGTTGTGCACGCTGTAGAAATGAAGCCTGGTAAAGGTGCTCAGATCGCGCGTTCAGCGGGTGCTTATGTACAAGTTGTTGCTCGTGATGGCGCATATGCCACTTTACGTCTTCGCTCTGGCGAAATGCGCAAAGTGCCAGTTGATTGCCGCGCAACATTTGGTGAAGTTGGTAATGCCGAACACATGCTACGCCAGTTAGGTAAAGCAGGTGCTAAGCGCTGGAGAGGCGTTCGCCCAACAGTTCGCGGTGTTGCAATGAACCCGGTAGACCATCCACACGGTGGTGGTGAAGGCCGTACTTCTGGTGGTCGTCACCCAGTGACTCCATGGGGTGTGCCAACTAAGGGTTATAAGACTCGTAGTAACAAGCGCACTGACAAGTACATCGTACGTCGTCGTAATAAATAGTAAGAGGATTCGCCATGCCACGTTCTCTCAAGAAAGGTCCCTTCATTGACCTGCACTTGCTGAAGAAGGTAGAGAAAGCGATGGAAGCAGGTGACAAGAAGCCTATTAAGACTTGGTCACGTCGCTCAATGATCATTCCAAATATGATTGGTTTGACCATCGCTGTCCATAATGGTCGTCAGCACGTTCCTGTGTTCGTAACTGACGAAATGATCGGCCACAAACTTGGTGAATTCTCACCAACTCGCACTTATCGCGGCCATGCTGCTGATAAGAAAGCGAAGAAGCGTTAATACGGGAGGAATAAGATGGAAGTTTTAGCTAAACATCGTTTTGCCCGTACGTCTGCGCAGAAGGCTCGTCTCGTTGCTGATCAAATTCGTGGTTTGCCTGTTGCTAAGGCCCTCGAAATTTTGACTTTCAGCCCAAAGAAAGCCGCCGTACTGGTTAAAAAAGTACTTGACTCAGCTATCGCAAACGCCGAACACAACGAAGGCGCTGACATTGATGAGCTAAAAGTAGGCGCCGTCTTCGTTGACGAGGGTCCAACTATGAAGCGTATCATGCCTCGTGCTAAAGGCCGCGCTGATCGTATCATGAAGCGTACCAGCCACATCACTGTGGTTGTATCAGATCGCTAGGAGAGAGCAATGGGACAGAAAGTACATCCTAATGGTATCCGTCTGGGTATCACCAAGCCTTGGATCTCTACCTGGTACGCAGATAAGTCAGATTATGCAAATAACCTGAACAGCGACTGGGAAGTGCGTAAGTATCTTGCAGACAAACTGCAAGCTGCATCAGTATCTAAGATTGTTATCGAACGCCCAGCGAAAAGCATCCGCGTTACTATTCACACTGCCCGTCCAGGTGTTGTGATCGGTAAGAAAGGTGAAGACGTTGAAGTATTGCGTGCTGCAGTTTCAAAACTGGCTGGCACTCCTGCTCAAATTAACATCGCTGAGATCCGTAAACCTGAGCTAGATGCCAAGTTAGTTGCTGACTCAATTGCACAGCAATTAGAGCGTCGTGTTATGTTCCGTCGCGCTATGAAGCGTGCAGTACAAAACGCAATGCGTATTGGTGCTCAAGGTATCAAAGTTGAAGTTAGTGGCCGTTTAGGCGGTGCTGAGATTGCGCGCTCTGAGTGGTACCGTGAAGGTCGTGTACCTTTGCATACACTGCGTGCTGATATCGACTATTCAACCTCTGAAAGTCACACTCAATACGGTGTGATTGGTATTAAAGTTTGGATCTTCAAAGGTGAAGTTCTGGACGGAATGCTGCCACAGATTGAAGAGCCGAAACAGCAGCAACCTAAGCGCAAGCCTCGTGGTAAATAGGAGAGCCGGCAATGCTGCAACCTAAACGTATGAAGTTTCGCAAGATGTTCAAAGGCCGCAACCGCGGTCTAGCGAACGGTACCGAAGTTAGCTTTGGTACTTTTGGTCTGAAAGCAGTCGGCCGTGGTCGTTTAACTGCTCGTCAGATCGAATCTGCACGTCGTGCCATGACACGTCACATTAAGCGTCAGGGACAAATTTGGATTCGAGTTTTCCCGGACAAGCCAATTACCTCTAAGCCTCTTGAAGTGCGTATGGGTAAAGGTAAAGGTAACGTTGAATACTGGGTATGTCAGATTCAACCTGGTAAGGTTCTTTATGAGATGAATGGTGTTTCTGAAGTGATCGCTCGTGAAGCGTTTGCTTTAGCTGCTGCCAAGCTTCCAATTAAGACTACCTTCGTAACTAAGACGGTGATGTAATGAAAGCGAGCGAACTAAGAGAAAAGAGCGTTGAAGAATTGAACGCTGAACTACTTGGTCTGCTGCGTGAGCAGTTCAACCTGCGTATGCAACACGCCACTGGTCAGTTGACTCAGACTCATCAACTGAAATTAGTGCGCCGTAACATTGCGCGCGTTAAGACCATTATTACTTCTAAGGCGGGTGCATAATGTCTGATAAAATCCGTACTTTGCAAGGTCGTGTGACAAGCAACAAAATGGATAAAACCATTACTGTAGCTATCGAACGCCAAGTGAAACACCCAATCTATGGGAAGTACATTAAGCGTACGACTAAAATCCATGCACACGATGAAGCTAATCAGTGCAACGAAGGCGATGTAGTAGCGATCCGCGAATGTCGTCCTCTGTCTAAGACTAAATCTTGGACTCTGGTTGAAGTAGTATCAAAGGCCTAATTATATTAGGTATTTAGGTAAACGGCTCCAGTATTTGGGGCCGTTTGTTTTTTAATACTATACATTCCATATTTATGGTGTTATATTTGCGCGCCATTTTTGACTAAATTCAAAGCAAAAATGGTGTTTATAGTCCCAATTGTGGGAATTGTGTAGTAACGATAGCGGAGCACTTAAAATGATCCAAATGCAATCGACTCTTGACGTCGCATGTAACAGCGGCGCACGCAGAGTTCAGTGTATTAAGGTCTTGGGTGGCTCTCATCGTCGTTATGCCGGTATCGGCGACATCATCAAGGTTTCTGTTAAAGAAGCAATTCCTCGCGCTAAAGCGAAGAAAGGTGATGTGTATAACGCGGTGGTAGTCCGTACTAAGAAAGGCGTACGTCGTCCAGACGGTTCTGTCATTCGCTTCGATCGGAATGCAGCAGTTCTTCTGAACAACAACCTGCAGCCGATTGGCACTCGTATCTTTGGACCAGTGACACGTGAATTGCGCTCTGAGCAGTTCATGAAGATTGTCTCGCTGGCACCAGAAGTACTGTAAGGAGCTTCAAAATGGCAGCTAAAATCCGTCGTCAAGACGAAGTAATCGTATTAGCAGGTAAAGACAAGGGCAAACGCGCTAAAGTTGCTCAAGTATTACCTACTGGTAAGTTAATTGTTGAAGGCATCAATCTTGTCAAGAAACACCAAAAGCCAAACCCACAACTGGGTGTAGCCGGTGGTATTGTTGAGAAAGAAGCACCGATTCAAGCATCAAATGTTGCGATCTTTAACCCTGTCACTGGCAAGGCGGATCGTGTTGGTTTCCGATTTGAAGACGGCAAAAAAGTTCGTTTCTTTAAATCGAACAGTGAACTCGTTAAGTAACTGGAGTAAACGATGGCGAAACTGCATGATAAATATCAAGAGACTGTTGTCGCTGAACTGACTAAAAAGTTCGGTTATACCAGTGTCATGCAAGTCCCTCGGATTGAGAAAATCACCCTGAACATGGGTGTTGGCGAAGCCGTTGCAGACAAAAAAGTTATGGAACATGCTGTTCGTGACATGACTGCAATCGCTGGTCAAAAACCAGTAGTGACTGTTGCTCGTAAATCAGTTGCTGGTTTTAAAATCCGTGAAGGCTACCCTATTGGCTGTAAAGTGACCCTGCGCGGTGAGCGTATGTGGGAATTCTTAGAGCGTTTAGTTGACATCGCAATCCCACGTATTCGTGACTTCCGTGGTCTGAGCGCTAAAGCGTTCGACGGCCGTGGTAACTACGCAATGGGCGTGCGTGAGCAGATCATTTTCCCAGAAATCGATTACGATAAAATCGATAAAATTCGCGGTATGGATATTGTTATCACTACCTCTGCGAATACTGACGAAGAAGGTCGTGCTTTGTTAGACGCTTTTAACTTCCCATTCAAGAAATAAGGGTAGCGTAATGGCAAAAACATCAATGAAAGCACGTGAAGCAAAGCGTGCACAGCTCGTAGCTAAGTTCGCTGAAAAGCGCGCTGCTCTGAAAGCAATTATTGCAAGTCCAGCTTCTTCTGACGAAGACCGTTGGGACGCAGTATTAAAGCTGCAAGCTCTACCACGTGATTCCAGCGCATCGCGTCAACGCAATCGTTGTAATCAAACTGGTCGCCCACATGGTTTCCTGCGTAAGTTCGGTTTAAGCCGTATCAAGTTACGTGAAGCAACCATGCGTGGTGAAGTTCCTGGCCTGCGTAAGGCTAGCTGGTAAGCACTTGTCACGGAGTAAGCTAATATGAGCATGCAAGATCCTATTGCGGATATGTTAACCCGTATTCGTAACGGCCAAGCTGCTAACAAAGTATCTGTGAAGATGCCTTCTGCTAAGCTGAAAGTCGCTATCGCGAAACTGCTTAAAGAAGAAGGTTACATCGCTGATTACGCCGTAGCAGATGAAGCCAAGCCTGAACTGGAAATCACTTTAAAGTATTTCCAAGGCCAACCAGTCGTTGAGACTATCCAGCGCGTAAGCCGTCCTGGTCTTCGTATTTACAAAGGTAAAAACGAATTACCAAAAGTGATGGGCGGACTGGGTGTCGCAATTGTGTCCACTTCTAAAGGCCTGATGACTGATCGTGCCGCCCGCCTTGCAGGCATGGGTGGCGAGGTTATCTGCTACGTAGCATAAGGAGCTAGGAATGTCTCGTGTAGCAAAAGCACCAGTATCTATTCCAGCTGGCGTAGAGGTGACCTTAAACGAACAGACCCTGACCGTCAAAGGCGCGAAAGGAAGTCTGACTCGAGTGATCAACAATGCGGTCAATGTTGTTATTGAAGATGGCGTGATCAAGTTCCTACCTGTGGAAGGCGCTGTTGGCGCTTGGGCACAGGCTGGTACCACACGTGCATTAGTAAACAACATGGTTGTTGGTGTATCTCAAGGTTTTGAGCGTAAGTTAAAGTTAGTTGGCGTTGGTTACCGTGCGAAGCTCGTCGGTTCTGACATTGACCTGACTTTAGGTTTCTCTCATCCGTTAGTACACAAACTGCCCGCAGGCGTTACTGCAGAGTGTCCAAGCCAAACTGACATCGTCCTACGTGGCGTTGATAAGCAGTTAATTGGCCAAGTCGCTGCTGAGATTCGCGGATACCGTCCACCAGAGCCATACAAAGGCAAGGGTGTTCGCTATGACGACGAAGAAGTACGCCGTAAAGAGGCTAAGAAGAAGTAGGTAACGCGATATGGATAAGAAAACATCTCGCTTACGTCGCGCTATTCGCGCTCGTAAGAAGATCCAAGAGCTGGGCGTGAACCGTCTGGTTGTACATCGTACACCGCGTCACATTTATGCTCAGGTGATCAATCCTGAAGCTCAGGTGGTGGCAGCTGCTTCAACCGTGGAAAAAGCGGTTAAAGAGCAACTGAAGAGTACCGGTAACGTAGACGCGGCTAAAGCAGTAGGTAAATTTATTGCTGAGCGCGCGATCGAGAAAGGCGTAACTTCTGTTGCGTTCGATCGTTCTGGTTTCAAGTATCACGGTCGTGTAGCTGCTCTGGCAGATGCTGCTCGTGAAGCTGGCCTCCAGTTCTAAGGGGTTATAAAAATGGCTAAATTAGAAGCTCAGCAAAAAGACGATCTGCAAGAGAAATTAATTGCAGTTAATCGTGTTTCTAAAGTAGTTAAGGGCGGTCGTATCTTTAGCTTCACTGCACTAACAGTAGTGGGTGATGGTAACGGTAAGGTCGGCTATGGCTATGGTAAAGCGCGCGAAGTTCCAGCAGCGATTCAAAAAGCTATGGAAAAAGCCCGTCGTAACATGGTGACCGTTGAGTTGAATGCAGGCACTCTGCATCACCCAGTTAAAGGTCGTCATACTGGTTCACGTGTATACATGCAACCAGCATCACAGGGTACCGGTATTATCGCCGGTGGCGCAATGCGTGCCGTATTGGAAGTAGCAGGCGTTCATAACGTTCTGTCAAAAGCATACGGTTCTACTAACCCGATCAACATCGTTCGCGCGACTGTAGATGCTCTGGTGCACATGAAGTCACCTTCGCAAATCGCAGCTAAGCGTGGCCTGAATGTTGACGAAATTCGGGGGTAATGCACCATGGCAACTAAAACTGTAAAAGTTACTCAGACTAAAAGTGCTATCGGTCGTTTACCAAAGCACCGTGCGACCTTAACTGGTCTTGGTCTGCGTCGCATTGGTCACACTGTTGAATTAGAAGATACTCCTTCAGTTCGCGGTATGATCAACAAGGTCTACTACATGGTTAAGGTGGAGGATTAATAGATGCGTTTAAATACTCTATCTCCAGCTGCAGGCGCTAAGCATGCACCAAAGCGCGTAGGCCGTGGTATGGGTTCAGGCTTAGGTAAAACTGCTGGTCGTGGTCACAAAGGCCAAAAATCTCGTAGCGGTGGCGGTGTACGCCCAGGCTTCGAGGGTGGTCAAATGCCACTTAAGATCCGTTTACCTAAATTTGGTTTTACCTCGCGTCGCGCTATGGTAACAGCTGAAGTTCGTGTACTCGAACTGGCTAAAGTTAACGGTGATGTTATCGACTTAAACGCTCTGAAAGATGCGAACGTTATTACTCGCAACATCCAGTTTGCGAAAATCGTTCTTTCAGGTACCATTGAGCGCCCAGTGACCGTAAAAGGTCTGAAGGTAACCAAAGGTGCACGTGCAGCGATTGAAGCTGCTGGCGGTAAGATCGAGGAATAATACGTCGATGGCAAAACCAGGACTTGATTTAAAAAGCGCGAAAGGTGGACTTTCTGAATTGAAAGCTCGCCTCCTGTTCGTGATTGGTGCGATTATCGTCTTTAGAGCCGGTTCGTTTGTGCCAATTCCTGGTATTGACGCAGCTGTATTAGCAGAGCTGTTTGCTCAGCAAAAAGGTACCATCCTTGGCATGTTTAACATGTTCTCGGGTGGTGCTCTTTCCCGTGCTTCTATCTTTGCATTAGGTATCATGCCGTATATTTCGGCATCGATTATCATGCAGTTATTGACTGTGGTGCATCCTGCACTCGCTGAATTGAAAAAAGAAGGCGAGTCTGGACGTAAAAAAATCAGTCAGTACACACGTTGGGGCACGTTGGTGCTGGGTACATTCCAGTCGATCGGTATTGCAACAGGGTTACCAAACTTAGTCCCAGGCCTTGTGGTCAACATTGGATTCGGTTTCTACTTTGTTGCGGTTGTGAGCTTAGTAACAGGAACCATGTTCCTGATGTGGCTAGGTGAGCAAATTACCGAACGAGGTATAGGTAATGGTATCTCGATTTTAATTTTCGCAGGTATTGTTGCTGGATTACCTTCCGCTATCGGCCAAACGGCTGAGCAGGCGCGTCAAGGTGACCTGAATGTGTTAGTATTGTTGTTGCTCGCGGTAATTATTTTTGCTGTGACTTATTTCGTGGTGTTTGTAGAACGTGGTCAACGTCGTATCGTTGTTAACTACGCTAAGCGCCAGCAAGGCCGTAAGGTATTCGCTGCGCAATCTACTCACTTGCCGCTGAAAATAAACATGGCGGGTGTAATTCCCCCAATTTTTGCGTCAAGCATCATTTTGTTCCCAGGCACACTGGCTCAGTGGTTTGGTCAAAATGAGTCTATGTCATGGTTAAGTGATTTTTCACTGGCCGTGTCACCAGGACAACCGCTTTACTCATTATTGTATGCAGCAGCGATTATCTTCTTCTGTTTCTTCTATACTGCGTTGGTATTTAACCCACGTGAAACAGCAGATAACCTGAAGAAGAGTGGTGCATTCATCCCTGGGATCCGTCCTGGAGAACAGACTTCGCGTTACATTGATAAAGTAATGACTCGCCTGACATTAGCTGGCGCGTTATACATTACCTTTATCTGTTTAATTCCGGAGTTCATGTTAATTGCGTGGAAAGTACAGTTCTATTTTGGCGGTACTTCACTACTAATTATGGTAGTCGTAATCATGGACTTCATGGCTCAGGTTCAGACCCATATGATGTCACATCAGTATGAGTCTGTGATGAAGAAAGCTAACCTAGTAAACAAAGCGAACTTAGATCGCTTTGGTCGCTAAGTAGCTTTACGGAGTGATGAAATGAAAGTTCGAGCTTCCGTGAAGAAGATCTGCCGTAACTGCAAGATCGTCAAGCGTAGTGGCGTTGTACGCGTTATCTGTGTTGAACCAAAACACAAACAGCGTCAAGGCTAATTGAAAGATTGTTCAGCCCAATGTTGGGCTGAACAAAATATTGTTTGCAAATCTGTCAACTGTCGAGTATCCTTTCGGGCTTTTCGCAGTTGGCCTTTAACTTAAGGAGTGCATAGTGGCCCGTATCGCTGGCATTAACATTCCTGATCAAAAGCATACAGTCATCGCATTGACTGCAATTTTCGGCATCGGCCGTACTCGCGCTAGAGCAATCTGCGCAGCTACGTCAATTGCTGAAACTGCTAAGATCAAGGAATTGAGCGAAGCTCAAATCGACACCCTACGCGAAGAAGTTGCCAAATACTTAGTAGAAGGTGACTTACGTCGTGAGATTTCCATGAACATCAAGCGTCTGATGGACCTTGGTTGCTATCGTGGTCTCCGCCATCGTCGTAGCCTGCCTCTTCGTGGGCAACGTACTAAGACCAATGCGCGTACGCGTAAAGGTCCACGTAAACCAATTAAGAAGTAACGGGAAGGTAGACAATGGCTAAAGTTCCGTCACGTTCTCCGCGTAAGCGCGTACGTAAACAGGTTGCAGATGGCATGGCTCATATCCATGCTTCTTTCAACAACACAATTGTCACCATTACAGATCGTCAAGGTAATGCGTTGTCATGGGCTACTTCAGGTGGTTCAGGTTTCCGTGGTTCACGTAAATCTACTCCATTTGCTGCTCAAGTAGCTGCTGAGCGTGCAGGTGCTGCTGCTCAAGACTACGGTTTAAAAAACCTTGAAGTGTTTGTGAAGGGTCCAGGTCCAGGTCGTGAATCAGCCATTCGTGCGCTGAACGCTGTTGGTTACAAAATTACCAACATTACCGATGTGACGCCGATCCCTCATAATGGTTGTCGTCCTCCTAAAAAACGTCGTGTATAACGCGTTTCATTAGGATAGTTGGAGAAAGATCATGGCAAGATACTTGGGTCCCAAGCTCAAGCTCAGCCGCCGAGAAGGTACTGACCTTTTCTTAAAAAGCGGTGTGAGAGCAATCGATTCAAAGTGTAAACTGGAATCTGCACCAGGACAGCATGGCGCTCGTAAGCCACGTCTGTCAGAGTACGGTTTACAGTTACGCGAAAAACAAAAAGTTCGTCGTATTTACGGTGTGTTAGAGAAACAATTCCGTAACTACTACAAAGAGGCTGCACGTCTGAAAGGCAACACCGGTGAGAACCTGTTGCAACTTTTAGAAACTCGTTTAGATAACGTTGTTTATCGTATGGGTTTCGGTGCGACTCGTGCAGAATCACGTCAGCTAGTAAGCCATAAATCTGTTATGGTTAACGGTCGTGTTGTTAACATTCCGTCATTCAAAGTGTCTGCGAATGATGTTGTAAGCATCCGTGAAAAGTCACGCACTCAAGCTCGTATCAAAGCGGCTTTAGAAGTGGCTGCTCAACGCGAGAAGCCTACATGGGTTGAAGTCGACAGCGCGAAAATGGAAGGTGCTTTCAAGCGTATTCCAGAACGTAGCGATTTGTCTGCGGAAATTAACGAACAGCTGATCGTCGAGCTTTACTCTAAGTAAAGCTAACAAACAAGAGAGGACACAATGCAGGGTTCTGTTACAGAATTTCTTAAACCGCGTCTCGTTGATATCGAGCAGGTTAACTCAACACGTGCCAAGGTTACTTTGGAACCGCTTGAGCGTGGTTTCGGCCACACTTTAGGTAACGCGTTGCGTCGCATCCTATTGTCGTCTATGCCCGGCTGCGCGGTTACCGAAGTCGAGATTGACGGCGTACTGCACGAATACAGCAGTAAGGAAGGCGTACAAGAAGATATCCTTGAAATCTTGCTGAACCTGAAAGGGTTAGCAGTGACTATCGAGGGTAAAGACGAGGCTATGCTTACTTTAAGCAAGTCCGGCGCAGGCCCTGTCATCGCAGCAGATATCACGCATGATGGTGATGTCACTATCGTGAATCCTGATCATGTTATCTGTCATTTAACAGGTAACAATGATATCAGCATGCGTATTCGCGTTGAGCGTGGTCGTGGTTATGTGCCAGCATCTGCTCGTGCACAGACTGAAGACGATGATCGCCCAATCGGTCGTTTGCTGGTTGATGCTTCTTTCTCGCCAGTCGCACGTATTGCCTACAATGTAGAAGCAGCTCGTGTTGAACAGCGTACTGACTTAGATAAACTCGTTATTGATATGACCACTAACGGTACTATCGATCCTGAGGAAGCTATCCGTCGTTCTGCAACCATCTTAGCTGAACAGCTGGATGCGTTCGTTGAGCTGCGCGACGTGACTGAGCCAGAAATGAAAGAAGAGAAGCCGGAGTTCGATCCGATTCTGTTGCGTCCTGTCGACGATTTAGAGCTAACTGTACGTTCGGCTAACTGTTTGAAAGCCGAAGCGATTCATTACATCGGAGATCTGGTACAGCGTACTGAAGTTGAGCTGCTCAAGACCCCTAACTTAGGTAAGAAATCTCTTACTGAAATTAAGGACGTTTTAGCTTCTCGCGGACTGTCGTTAGGTATGCGTCTGGAAAACTGGCCTCCAGCTAGTTTAGCAGACGACCTATAAGTCTCAGGTTTGTACAGATTTAGGTTATAAGGATTAGGTCATGCGCCATCGTAAGAGTGGTCGTCAACTTAACCGCAACAGCAGCCACCGCCAAGCTATGTTCCGTAACATGGCAAGCTCACTGGTTCGTCATGAGATCATCAAGACAACCGTAGCTAAAGCGAAAGAACTGCGTCGCGTAGTTGAGCCTCTGATAACACTTGCTAAGAGTGACAGCGTTGCAAACCGTCGTTTAGCGTTTGCACGTACTCGCGACGCTGAAGTCGTAGGTAAGTTATTCACTGAATTGGGTCCACGTTACCAGGAACGTCCTGGTGGCTACACCCGTATCCTTAAGTGCGGTTTACGTGCTGGTGATAAAGCCCCAATGGCTTACATCGAGCTAGTAGGTCGTCCAGAAGCTGCTCAAGCTGTTGAAGTTGAAGCTGCTGAGTAATTAAGGTTACAAAGATTGAAAAAACCGGGCTCTAGGCCCGGTTTTTTGTTTTGAATGACTACGCCAGCTTAGCAAGTCCTTCTACTCATTCATCATGTAATTTGCCTATCCACTGTTTTAGAAAGTGATATATGCATTTAATAGTGTGTTATCACTCAACCCAGGACGTTTGTTTCTCGATTTCTGTCGGAAGGTTTAAGTGCCATTTCTTCAATCCTTTGCGGCTAAACATAAATTGGCCGACGTCATCGGTCACTGGGAAGATATCTTCGGGTTTCTCACCCTCCAAGATCCTCAAAGCCATTTTGGCTGCAATCTTTCCGTGTTGGTAACCATCTAGAACATAACCACCTACATTACCTTCATTGTAAATACTGAATCCCCAAAAACCGAAATTAGGAACAGGTGTGTTAGTTGAAATCCATTTTAATAAATCTTCTGCATTGACTGACTGATCTTGGTCATCCCTAACAGCATGGTAAAGGGCGATAACGATTGCGCTAAAACCATTACCTTTTGCCTGTAACACTTGCTTTCGCCATTCATCGAGTTGTTTTAGCTGCAAGATTTCAACTTCAACATCGCTAAGCATACTTAGTTGTTGCTTGCTTATATACTCAGCTGCAAGCTTTGAGGTATCGCTTTGGTCAAATAGTACTAATATTTTTCTATGCTTTGTTGGGGGTAATATTCGTTGTAATAGCAGCAGAGATCGCCTCAGTAAAGGTCTTTCAAGCACACCCGTAAAATTTTTATATTCATTCAAATGGTATTCTCTAGGATTCATATTGATCCCAAGGTATACCACTGGTATTTGTGAAGCATTTAAGCGCTGGTGAAGGTAATTAACAGCGTTATCATCAGCTAGGATAACAAGCTCTGGCTGCTGTTGTTGAATAAATTGCCACGCTAGATCTGCACGCTTGGGATGCTGATTTTTAGGCAATCGCTTTGTGTCCATTTCAAAGTGAGTTACTTCATTTTCTGGTGCTAACGTATCTAGAATGGCTTGGTAATATTGCTTATCCCACATATAGCCTTGATGATAGCTTTCAATAACAACAACTTTT
Organism: Shewanella decolorationis S12; assembly: GCF_000485795.1. GTDB lineage: Bacteria > Pseudomonadota > Gammaproteobacteria > Enterobacterales > Shewanellaceae > Shewanella > Shewanella decolorationis. Next base: position 236 of record NZ_AXZL01000052.1, on the reverse strand, counting down.
GCCGCGTAAACTGCCGGTTGAAATCCTATAAGAGTTAGGCTGAAAACCTGACGCCATCTTTTAATTAATGACTTAATTAAACCCATGGTTAGTTTCCTAGTGGAGCCCAGCTTTGAGTATAGTTCAGCCTTGGGTCTACAGTAGGCAGTAAAGAATCCACCTTCTGAAGAAGGTGGCTTTGTTTTAACCCCCTAAAAGGGGGCCTTTATTCAAGAGCAAGTTGACCCTGCTCTTGC
>NZ_AXZL01000051.1 GCF_000485795.1 Shewanella decolorationis S12 | reverse complement strand
TATTTGCATAATAAAGTGTCAACAACCAGCATCGGGCTTGTTCAACACTTGGGATAAGGTCGCGGCTACGCGCGGCCTATCCTTATTTGTTAGGTTTCACTTCAGTGTAAGGAAAAGATTGTTAACTGCGCGACTTAATAGTAGGAGGCTGCGTGACATTGTGTTGAAGGGGAATGGTATTTCGTCAATAAGGTCGTCGACAGTTATTGGCTTACGACTTGCCGATGTAATAATTTCTTTGAGCTGGGTAACGTTCGGGTTCTTTTCAATTTCTTCGTTGAGTGCTGCGAGCTTCTGTGAGACTTCCTGCGCCTTTCCAAGGTGCTCACTTAGTCGAGGGTTGCACTCAACCTCCTCAAGAATTTGTCTTTCATGGTAAGAATATTGCTCTTTTAGGAAAAGAGCCAAGCTGGCTTTTTTAACTAGAAGCTCCATTTCTTGCTTCTTGATCTCAAGATCGCCTATCTCTTCTTTTGTTTTTGAGCGGGCGGCTTCAAGTGCTTGTAGTTGTGAGGCTGTTTCAGTCATTGACCTCAGTGCGTCTAGTTCGATTGCTTGAACATCTGATTTTGATATTGCTGGTCTTGTTAGGGCGAATAAACCAGCTACCGAAGCAAGGCCGCCAACAATTCCTGCGTAGGCGAAGTAGTCTTCTTTCTTCAGTAAATCAAACGCAACGGCAATCCAGCCGCCGATGAAGTAAATGATGCATAGCAAAATTACAGCTGCAAAAATTCGGCGCATGATATTTCCGTGTGATACCTAACAGTGTATTACCCGCACTTCTAATGAAACCCAAACCATAATGGACTCGAAGTTTGAGAAATAAGAGTAAATAATTCAAATGTGCCAGTAACTTAGCATCCATTACGGTGAGTTTCCAATCTTTTTTCATGCAGAAAAAGCGAGACTTTATATACCAAGAAGTATTTTGGCGCGGTATGTAAATCAGAAAACATGAAAAGACTAATATTTTTAGTTGCTTAATGTTTTTTTGAAATTAAAAAACGATACTCCTTTGGCTCGTTTTCCCCGAGGGTTGTCACTTTTCTATTATACCTGTACTTATACAGTCATAAGCGGGACGTAAATTGCATTTTTAAACAACTGAGAAAATCTAAAGCGGTAAAAATGATAAGAAATTCTAATGTAATTTAATTGGCCGCCGACAGTTAATTCTTTTGGTACTCAGATATAACTACTTAAATTTCATGGTGTTATTTTGGTTTAGGCCGTATAAACCAACAGATTACGCAGAGGCTCGAAAGGCAAACCATGGTGATTGACGAGACGACCGTCCGCCCCATGGACGGGGCGGTCGAGCATCCAGGGATGGACTTGCTGTGTGTCGTTGAGTCAATACCATGGTTTGCCTCACTCCTTGGTGTGTTATCTGGCCAGCATCATGGTTTGTCTCACTCCTTGGTGTGTTATCTGGCCAGCATCATGGTTTGCCTCACTCCGTGGTGTGTTATTGGGCTAGCATCATGATTAGCCTCACTCCGCGGCATATCGTCGAGCCAGTACAGTAGTTGGCCTCACGCCTAGTGCAAATACTTCAGATCTATGAAAGAGGTGGGGCTATTTCAGATGATTTTGGGGTAGCTGTGGTTGACCTAACAGGGCAACGATAAGGATAAAGTCGTCTTCTTTGGTGAAGTAGGCTGTGTGTTTACCGATAGGAAAGTAGAAACCGTTGGGGTAAATATCGTTGCAGCTTCTGCCTAATCCGGGGTTATTGGCTAAGATTTGCAAACCGGATATAAGGTTTTCTTTATATTTGTGCCACTGCGACTCAGAAAAGTGTTGAAGGGTGTAGTCTTTAATCTTTAGTAGGTGAGCCTGAGCTAACCTACTCAGTTTATAGCGTTTATTATTCATGTGAGTAGCTACAGGGCGTTAAGAAAATCTTCGCCATCAACAACATTACCTTGCGCTAAGTCTTCTTTAGCAGCGTTGAAACAGTGCTTCAGATAGTCGGCTTTCATCGCCTCAAGCTGTTCGTAATCGTGGATAGACATGACCACAACCGCATCTTTACTGTTTTTGCTGATCTTGATGGGTTCACGTTGAGCGTTTAGCAGCAACTCACCGAAATTTCGTTTGGCGTCATTGGCGGTTAATGTTTGCATGAGTTAAGTCCCGTTTTGGAAAGACAGTGGCAGTATAGTTTATTGAGCGAAATGGTCAAAATGATTAAATCGTGCGATTTGTGCTAAAGATGGATTGGCTTGATGATGGTTTGCTTACACAATGAAATCAACAAGCCGAGATGATTCTCGGCTTGTTATTAAGGCTTTTACTAACTCAAAAGAGATTAGTAGTACTTCTTCAAATAGCTTTGAGCGTAGCTTTTCAGCTTTTTGTTTGGGTTGTTGTTGGCAATGTTTTCAATCACTTCACGATATTGGGTATTACCCGATGCGGCGAGGGCCTTGGCCATATTGGCGTAGGTGTCGATGGCTAACTTGTCGTTGCGCATAAGGCGTGGATTTTTCAGCTCAACGCTAAGGCGCTCTAGCAAAAAGTCATCGTAGTTTTGATCATCCATCATGCGTTTCGCGGCGAGGCGCATTAGCTCTAAATCATCGCTTTTCAAGGCGTTGGCAAAGGCATTGTTCTTAGGGCTTTGCTCGGCCACATATTGGCTCTTATCCGCTAAGATAGCGTTCCACTTCTTGTATTGCGCAAGATTTTCAAGGGCTTGTGATGCGTATTTTTTTAGTTTCTTGTGGTAGCTGCCATTGACTATGTTGCTGATGGTCGCGCTGTATTTGTCATTGCCCGAGTAACCTAAGCCTTTGACTAACCAAGCGCTATAGTCGATAGCATTTTTCTCGGTAGCGAAGGGCAGCGATTCGATCAGCTTAGCCTCTAACACATCGTAAATGGCGGGATCGGATAATCCGGCAATCATCAGGGCTTCGATGGCTTGTTTTTGCTTAAATTGATTGTCGCCTTTAAAAATTTCTTGATAGGTTTCAACCGTATAATCCTGCGCCCACACCGGCGAGGCCAGTAAACTGATACCGAGTAAAATGCTTGCTACTAATGGTTTCATTGATATGTCCTTATGTCGTTTTCCAGCGTTTAAAAATCAGTGAGGTGTTGATACCACCAAAGGCAAAGTTATTGCTCATCACATAGTCGGTGTCGAGTGCACGTAGCTCGCCGCGAATGTAATCGAGCGTGGCACATTCTGGGTCGATATTGTCGAGATTAAGCGTAGGGGCAAACCAGCCCGCATTCATCATTTCGATACTGACCCATGCCTCTAACGCGCCGCAGGCGCCTAAGGTATGGCCTGTGTAGCTTTTCAGGGATGAAATCGGCATATCCGCACCAAATACTGCATGGGTTGCATGGGTTTCGGCAACATCACCACGATCGGTCGCAGTGCCGTGGGCATTCACATAACCAATGGCATCGGGCGTAAGCGCAGCATCCTTAAGGGCTAAACGAATGGCGATTTCCATGGTATCGCTATTGGGCTGAGTGACATGCTGACCATCTGAATTAGTGCCAAAACCGACGATCTCGGCGTAAATTTTCGCGCCGCGCGCTAAGGCATGCTCTAACTCTTCGAGCACTAGCGTACAAGCGCCTTCGCCAATCACTAAACCGTCGCGATTGGCATCGAAGGGGCGAGGTGTTAGCTCTGGCGTGGCATTTTTGGTGCTGGTGGCAAACAGGGTGTCGAATACCACCGCCTCGGTCGGACAGAGTTCTTCTCCGCCACCCGCGAGCATTAAGGTCTGTTGACCGTATTTGATGGCCTCATAGGCGTAACCAATGCCTTGGCTGCCCGAAGTACAGGCGCTGCTGGTGGTGTGAATGCGTCCCTTAAGACCAAAGAAAACCCCCACGTTTACCGCAGTGGTGTGTGCCATCATGCGGATATAACTGGTAGCGGTGACGCCCGACATATCGCCATGTTTGAGCATATCGCCAAAGGCAATTAGCGGATCGGTACTGCCAGTGGAAGAACCATAGGCAATGCCCATTTCCCCCGAGGTGACGACAGGGTCGTCTAAGAGTTCAGCATCCATCAGTGCAAGCTCGCTGGCGCGAGTCGCCATAATCGAAACGCGCCCCATGGAGCGGATCTTTTTGCGGGAATAGTGGCTCGGCACTTCAAAGTCGGTCACGGGAGCGGCGAGGCGAGTGTTTAGTCCGTCGTATTTATCCCATTCCGCCATCGTCACGACACAGTTTTTTTGTGCCTTAAGGCTGCTTGCGATACTCGGCCAGTCATGGCCTAGGGCACTGATGCCACCGATACCAGTAACGACGACTCGTCTGCCTAGGGGATTGCGCTGCGTCATTTAGATCATGCCTCCATTCACCGAAATCACTTGGCGCGTGATATAGGCAGCATCGTCCGACATTAAAAAAGCGGCTAAGGCGGCGATTTCATTGGGTTTACCCATGCGTCGCATAGGCACTAACTGCTCGACCATATCCTTAGGAATATCCGCCACCATATCGGTTTCGATTAAGCCTGGGGCGATACAGTTTACGGTAATCTTACGTTTGGCCAGCTCTAAGGACAGCGCTTTAGTGGCGCCAATCAATCCGGCCTTAGAGGCGCTGTAATTGACCTGACCACGGTTACCCGCGATACCTGAAACGGAAGCCAAGGTGATAATTCGTCCGCCCTTGCGCGCTTGTACCATAGGCATAACGCAGGGGTGAATGACATTGTAAAAACCATCGAGGTTAGTGTGGATTACGCTATCCCATTCGGCTTCACTCATCGCCGGAAAAGCATTGTCACGGTTGATGCCCGCATTGAGTATCACGCCATAGTAGGCGCCATTGGCCTCTATATCGGCCTCAATAGCGGCTTTTACGGCGGCGCGGTCGGCAACATCAAACTTCAATAGGCTGACGTTCACCCCAAGGGCGCTAAGTTCTGCGGCGCTGGCATCGGCTGCGACCTGATTGCTGTGATAATGCAGCGCGATATCGTAGCCCGCCGCAGCCAGTTTAAGGGCGATGGCTTTGCCAATACCGCGGCTCGAACCTGTGACTAATACTCTGTTATTCATCTTTATTTCTCCACCCGTGATGCTTGATGATGAGTTGTTTATGCATCAAAGGGCTAAATCCTTTTGTAGTGCGACTGATGTTGCGTCGGTTTAAAGCTTGGCGCTTGTGAGCGCTAATTCTGGCATTAAGCCTGACTGGAGGCGATATACGCTTGGGTGTCCTGGGGTTGGAACACGTTCACATTGGCCTCGGCTACGAGTTGTGGTGTTTGCTCCGCTCCCGCCTCGGGCAATAGATAAATCTGGCAATCGAATACTGCCAGTCCCGACTCTTCTTGATAGAGGCGTTTAACCTGAGTGCGGTAGCGGCGATTGAGTTCGTACTGCGCTGTGTGCAAGGCTAATTTACGCGATCCCAATAAAAATCCCACGCGGATTTTATCGTGACGCAGTTTAGCCTCAACGCCCGCTAAAGCGGCGATGCTCTGCGCCATATATTCGATGCCCACATAATTGGGGACGGCCTGACGTTGCTCGTCAAAATAAGCACTCTGCGGAGTGATCAGCACTTCGGTTTCGAGGGCATCCTGCTGATGGCGAATAATCTTATCAATCAAGATCATCGGCGCGCGGTGCGGAATAAAATCGGCAATATTCTGCTCGGCTAATTGTTGCAGCCACATCGGCTCGGCGGCTGCCATTGCAGTGTCAGTAGAACTGGACATAAAACTTAAGCCCCTTTACGGCAAAAAATCAGGCTGGCATTGCTGCCGCCAAAGGCGAAGGAGTTGCTCATCACATAGTTAAGCCTTCCATGCCCGGCACATTGCTTGGGCGCGACTAAGACTATGCTGGGATCCTGTGGATCTTTCTGCCCATCAAACCTGTGGGGAGGCAGGGCAAGATGGTGATTATGGGGTGAGAGCAGTAAATAACAAAATGCGGCTTCAATCGCGCCCGCGGCACCTAAGGTATGGCCGACTAGCGGTTTGGTTGAGCTTGCGGGTGGCGGTGTATCGCCAAATACCGAGGCTACGGCGCGGCTTTCCATCGCATCATTTTTAGGCGTTGCTGTGCCATGTAGGTTTATATAATCAATCTGTTGCGCCGAAATCTGTGCATCATCAAGCGCGGCCTGCATGGCGGCAATTGCTCCCGCACCTTCGGGGTGCGGCGCCGACATATGGTGTGCATCGCTCGACTCGCCAATGCCTGCTAGTAATACATTCGCTTGCGCTTCTCCGAGCACTTGGTTTTCCGCTAAGGTGAGAGTAAATAGCGCGGCACCTTCACCGATATTGATGCCATCGCGATTGGCGCTGAAGGGATTGCAATGTCCCTTGGAAACCGATTCTAAGGCATGAAATCCGTTGACTGTCAGTTGGCACAGGCTGTCGATACCGCCGACGATAACCATATCGCACAGTTTGGCCTCGAGTAGGCGTTTGGCGCTGGCAAATACCTTGGCGCTGGAGGAGCAGGCGGTCGAAATGGTGTAGCAGGGACCTTGGAGCTCAAATAAATGGCGTAAAAAATCGCTGGTGCTGCCGAGTTCCTGTTGGAAGTAATGGTAATCGGCGGGGAAGTGGCCGTGTTGATTGCGATAGGCCAAGGCAGCTTCGCCCTTCGAAATCCCCGAGGTGCTGGTGCCTAAGACCACGCCGATGCGGTTGGCGCCAAACTCACCTTTGGCTTGCTCTACGGCATCGCGAATTTGCAGTGCGGCAGCTAGGAGTAACTGATTATTGCGACAATCGAATTGCGCCAGCGCGGCAGGAATGGTCGGTAACGACTCAGTGACGGGCGCGACCAGTGTCGACTCCCCAAATAGCAGAGTATCACTGGTTTGCATGGCACTGGTATCGCCTGCAATCAAGCGGGCTAACACCTGCTCGGGCGTTTGCCCTAACGGGGTACACAATCCAATTTGTGTAATGGCGACTCTGTTGTTCATTGCTGCTTGCTATACCTATGGCCTTTGATGTGAGCAAGGCTAAAGGCTCATATCGATTGGCTGTTAACGGGTGCCTATGGCATTGTCAAAAGACGATTAAATGGGTTGTATCTCTAACTCAAACTTTGCCTGTGGCATGGTCAAATTAATGTGTGCCTGCCAAGGGGCATCGTCGGTCTGTTGTTGATAACGAATTTGTATCACTTGAGTTTGGCTATCGCTGCGACTGATCAGCGTATCTTGGCTATAAAACTGGCGACAGGGTAGAGTGTCACACAGCCCCGTCACTAACTCGCCGCCCTCTAAATGGCTTTTAATACTCTGCTCCGGCCAATAGATGAGTTGCATCATCGCCATCAGATATTCGGCCTTAAACTCGTCCCCTAGCAAGAGACTCTGTTCACTGCTGAGTGTATTCCCATCGTAAACCAAGGTAAACAATGCCTGACCTAGGGGCGCGAGCCCGACCAGCGTCATCCGTTCTCCTTCGAGTTCGAGCTGGGTGAGTAGTTCGTGGGTGTTATCGCCCACCTTAATGCTCACCTTTTGACTAAAGGACTGGGGTGAGGATACCCCAGCCTTGCTGTCACCTTGCTGACTATTACCTTGAATTTTAGAGTTATTCGCCTGCGGCTTGATGAGCGGTTTATCTGTTGCAGGGCCAAAATCATGGGGCAGTGGCGCTAAGCAATAACGCATATCTTTCGCCAAGCCAACACAGGTTTGCCGATAGAGCAGTTCGCTGCATCCCATCAAACCTAGGCTGATAAGGAGCAGGGAAAAGGTTGCTATCGCTTTGGGGCGACCTTTGGCGTTAAGGCTTAAGTGCATTGAATTACACCTCGGCTAATTCGCTAACGGCAGGTTCGGCGCTGAGTTCGGCTTGTTGCCGACATAGCTCGACCACCATGTTTAGACGTCGCTCGGATTCTTTAACAAAGGGATTTTGCACATCCCAAGCATAGCCAGCCAAAATCGAGCAGATCATCTGTTTGATTTTAGGATTCGGATTTTCGTAAAAAATCACATCTTGGAAGCGACCATCGTACCAAGCCTGCACATAAGTGCGGAAGGTGTTCACCCCTTGCATTAACGGCGCCGAGTACTCGGCGGGCCAATCGACGTTATCGCCATTAAGCTGTTTAAGCACGCATTTCGCCGCCATGGATGCCGACTGCATGGCAATGGTCACGCCCGATGAAAACACCGGATCGAGGAACTCGCCCGCGTTGCCCAGCAAGGCAAACTTGTCGGTGGCGAGGCGCGATACGTTGGCGGAGTAGCCCTTGAGTGTCGCGCAGGGCTGGGCGACCTTAGCATTGGCCAGCAATGCTTTCAGGCCGGGCTCTTCTTTGACTATGGTCAGTAGCTGCTGCTCTAAATCGCCTTCGAGACGCGCGAGTAACTGAGGCTCTGCCACGACGCCGAGTGAGCAGCGGCCGTTGCTGAAGGGAATTAACCAGTACCAAATATCCTGATGCTGTGGGTGTACGCTAATTAAAATCTTGTTCCGGTCGAAGTTGGGATCGCTGATGTTATCTTCAACATGGGTGAAGATAGCGCTGCGGGTCGGCAGTGAAGACGGCGTTTCGAGGTCGAGTAGCCGTGGCAATACTCGGCCAAAACCGCTGGCATCGAGCACATATTGCGCCTCGACCTGATAGAGTTCGCCCTGTTCGTTACGCACGCTTAAGCGCGGGTTGGCGCTTAAATCGATTGCTTCAACGGTTTCACCGTAACGGATCTCCACCCCAAAGCTTGCTGCGGTATCGGCCAGCAATTTGTCGAAGTTTGCCCGTTGCACTTGGAAGGTTGTGCCCGGTCCAGGGGTAAATTTGTCGGTAAAGTCGAAGGTGGTATATACGCCATCGCGGCGGAAGGCTGCACCATTTTTATATTGGAATCCCGCCGCATTCAGCGCCTCTAGCATGCCTGCTTCTTCAATAAATTGCATACAGCAGGGCAGCAGGCTCTCGCCGATAGAAAAGCGTGGAAAGTGTTGTTTTTCTAGCACTAATACGCGTTTGCCTTGCTTATGTAATAGGCTAGCGACAATCGAGCCCGAGGGGCCTGCGCCAATAATGGCCACATCGACGGAAAGGGAGTGAGACTGTGTGGAGCTTGCAGCGGTAGATGTGGACATTTAAATAACATTCCTTGTAGGTATCGAGACCTTGTTGGTGGTTAAAACCTGACTGGTGGTCAAAATCAATGGCGAAAGTACAAAGGTAAACCCTATGCCGAGGGACAGGGTTAATCCAAAATAATGAATAGCTTGGGTTTGGCTAAAGGCGAGTAAGCCAAAGGCCAATAGGGTCGAGCAGGCGGACATAAACACCGCCATCATCACTGCCTTGCCATGTTGCGCTGCAGAGGCAAAGAACAAACTGTAATCTATCCCAATCCCGAAGACTAAAATCAGCGCCAGCGCATGAAACAAGCTTAAGGGGGAGCCGACTAAGCCTAAAATGGCCAAGGTGAGTACCGCGGCCAATGCCGGCACGGCGACAACCACAGTGGCCTTTTTGAGTCCAAAACTTAGGCTAAATAGCAAGAGCGCGATAACGAGCGCCAGCCCCAATAACTTGAGGGTAAGCAGTCGATAATGCCCCATCACGGTGGAGATATCCGCGACTTTATCGATAAGTTGTACTTGCGCATCGTTAGCAAAGCGTGCCTTGAGGGCCGAAATATCTTCAATACCACCGAGCAACACTATGGCGCCATGGTTGTCGTTCCCTTGGTTGGTATTATCAGGATTGGTCGCTGACTCTGTTGAGTGCCCAAGCGGTGCAAATCCCTGTGGTGCAAGCCAGAGTGGGGCTAACTGTTTGCCTAGGCCCAGTTCGAAAAAATCCGTCGGGGTGATATAGCTATCCTTGGCGGCAAGATAGGCGGCAGAAAGCTCAGGTGCTAGGCCGTCATCTAGGCCAATGCTGTTTAGCACTGTGGTTAATTGCGACTGGTAAATCTTGCCCTGCAATTGATACGCCGCATCCTGCTTTTGCTTGCTAGGCAGATAACGGCTGAGGCTGACATAGTTGCCCAGCTCTTGCTGTTTAATGGCGGCATCGAGCTGCGGACTGAGGGCTTCGAGCCGTTGCAGTAAGGCTTCTTCGCTGGGCGCGCGCACCAATAAAAACTGGTTATCCGTGCCGCCACTGAGTAATTTTCTGAGCTTGTCTTCAGGCTCAGTCACGCTTGCTGGGCTTTGCTGTAAATGGCGAATATCATCGTCGACGTTAAGCTTGCTGATCCCCAATAGGCAGACTCCCGAGAGCACTAAGGCAAACAGACTCAATCCCCATGGCGAGACCAGTTTATTTGAGAATCCGGTGAGTTTCGCAAGATAAGCTTGCGCAAGGGTTAACGGACGTTCTCCCGAAGGTAACTTGCTGCCCGCCAATAATGGATAGGCGAGCACTAACGTCAGGTAGGCGCCGAGTAAGCCTGAGGCGCAGAAAATCGCCACCTGCTGCATACCGGGAAACGGCGCTAAACCGATACCGACATAGGCTAAGGCGCTGGTGATAAACGCGAGTGACACTGTGGGGAAGATATAGGCCACGGTCGCCTGCGCGCCACGCTCATGATCGCTTAACCGCTCGCAGTAAAAATGGAAGCTGTAGTCAATGGCAATCCCAATCAGGCTAGTGCCAAAGACGAGAGTGAGCAAATGCAGCTCCCCGAACACGCTTAGGGTAAAGGTCACCGCCAGCAGTAAACCACTGGATATTGTCACTATTGCAAGCAATAGCGGCATGACGGAGCGAAAGGCGAGCCAAACCAATAACACTACGCCAAGCAAAGAGGCGAGGCCAAGGACAGAGATTTCACTCTTGGCAGTGTTGGTGGCTTCTATGGCATGAAATAGCGCGCCCGCCTGTAACACTTGTATGCTGGGGTATTGCGCGCTGACGGCATTCAGTGCCTGAGCGAGTGCCGCTTGCTGGCGTAATTGCGCATTCGGGTTAAAGGCGCTTTCTGTGCCCTTTGCCATCACAATGGCGGCCACGCCTTCACTATTATCAACACCTTGTTTGGTATCAACACTTTGTGGATGAGCAAGTAAAATCCCTTGGCTGGCGCTCAGCTTTGTACTGGGCGCAAGGGCGAGCAAATTGTCGGGGTACAACAGCAAAGGATCTTGGGTCAAGAGTTGGCTATTGGCATAACTAAAGGCGTTGTAGAGCTGCTGAGTGGCTGAGGCAATTAAGTGCTCGAGGCCATTATGGCTTAAGGCTTCGGTTTGTTCAGGCGTGAGCAGTTTAAATCTATGGGGGAAATAAAATTGACCTAGGGCTTCACCCATTTGTATGTCGGCACTACGAATATCGGTAAAGGCGGTATTTTGAGTCTTAAGCTGCTCCATCAGGAGTGTTGCCGCCGCAATCGCCTGAGATTCATCCTCGGCAATCAGGGCGAGATACACTTGATCGGCGAGTGTCGATTCCACTTGTTCGAGGGCGCGCGCCGTGAGTGCATCCTGCTGCAGATGGGGCAACATGGCGAGAATATCGCTTTGAACCTTTGCGCCATTTTGCCACAGTTGCAGCGTCCACAGGCTCGCCGCCAGCATCAAACACAACCAAATAGCGAAGCGCCATTTAGTCGAGGTTTGCATCAGGCTGTGGCCAATACGCGTGGCAATCTTGGGCGCCATGTTTCTGCCTTACTCTCTTTGACCAGTGTCTTTAGGCGTTGTCTGGCTGATGGCATATCTGGCTAACTCAGCCTCACTCAGTGGACCTTGGCGCAACTCACTAAAATCGATACGGGTGATATCCTGCGGACTCACACTCGGATTGGCGCTAAGTAGCACTAAGGCGTGTAGCGTATCGCTGCCTTCGAGCACCATATGGGCGATGGCCTTCTTCATCAGCGGATCTTTTGGGGTTAATCCCAACTGCCAGTTTGGCTTGCCTTGCGCTAAGGGTTCTTGGACGAAAAAGTGCAGTTCGAAGTTTGCACTTAAACCCGAAATATCGCCGCCCAGCATGGCATTCACTAGACTCGGTAATAAATCCCCCATGGCCGCCGCGCTTGCCGAAGCATCGGCTTGGCTGATTTGTACTCGCCCTTGGCTATCTCGCTGAATAAGTTGCTTATCTTTTAAAATCAGCAAGGACTCGAAGGGGCTAAGTTGTTGCCAGATCAGTCCTTGTGCCTTGTCGAACACAAACTGGCCTTGGCTCACTAGGGGCTTTTTCAGCACTTTAAGCTGGCGCGATTGCACAAAGTGGCCGCGAACCGTCTCGCCAAGATTGAGCTTTTGGCTGAGGGCGAGTAATGCGGCGTTATCTGCGCCTTGGGCAAATAGCGTTTGATATTGGCTCGCACCTGTGAGGTTGGTATCGGCAAGGCTCTGCGCCTGTACCGAGCCAAACAGCAGTGTGCAGCTTAATAGTAGGCTTTGGTAGAACCCTAGCCACAACTTAGCTCGTGGCCAATTTGTAAAGAGGGCAATCATTCGCTATCCGCCTTTGCAAGCAGCGGGGCGATTTTGCTGCGAAATATCTCTGGCGTCACAAAGCACATTTCTTGGCTCGTCATATCCACTGCCGCCTGAATGGTATAGCCCTTAGTAATGCGCTCACCGGTTGCCGTATCACGGATTTGATAATTGATTTTTAGGCGATTTTCCCACTCGACTAACTCGGCGCGCACGGTAATGTGTTGCTCGAAGGTGCTGGCCTTAACGTATTTGATCTGCAAATCAATAATCGGCCAAGCGTAGTTCGAGGCCTGCATTTGACGATAGTTGTAGCCTAACTCGTCGAGTAATTTGCAGCGGGCAATCTCGAAATAACGCAGGTAATTACCATGCCAAGTGATCCCCATCGAATCCACATCGTGGAAGGGGATCTGCATGTCCATTTCTATGCTAAGCAAGGCTTTCATCGGCATACTTCCCATTCACCCGCTTGGATTTTCGCAACGGTTTGGCGCAGTACGGCTTCGAGCGGTCTGTCTTCGACCAATGGCTCAAAATCGGCGCGCACTTGGGCGAGCGTGGTCGCCAGCGATGGCGTCAGCGAGGCTTCGTCTAACTCGTTTTGTTTAACACGCAGGCTAATACCTTGGGTCATGGCGAGCAGTGCTGCGGCGGCAACTTGTTCAGTCAGCTGCAACACGCGCATACAGTCACGGGCGGCGATAGTACCCATGCTGACTTTATCTTGGTTATGACATTCGGTTGAGCGGGAGAAAACGCTCGCAGGCATAGTGTGTTTCAGTGCTTCCGCCGTCCAGGCCGATACGCCAATCTGCACCGCCTTAAAGCCATGGTTTATGGCGCGGCGTGGCCCAGTTGAACCCGAGAGATTAGCGGGTAAACCGTTGTTAAACTTAGGGTCCATCACTAATGCCATTTGGCGGTCGATAAGATCGGCGATATTGGCCACAGTGTTTTTTAAGGAGTCCATCGCAAAGGCAATGTGTCCACCGTAGAAATGGCCGCCGTGGAGAATATGCTCGCCTTCACCATCGACTATGGGATTATCGTTGGCGCTGTTGACTTCGGTTTCGATAAATTGGCGCATAAAGGGCAGCGCATCCTGCAGCACGCCAATAATGTGCGGTGCGCAGCGGATGGAATACCTGTCCTGCAATCTGTCGGAATTGCGGGGGTGAACATGGTGGTTCAAATCTTCCCTGATCCAAGTCGCGATTTGGTTTTGCCCTGGATGGGGTTTGGCGGCAAACAAAATATCGTCGAAATGGTTCGAGTTACCTTTAAGGGTTAACGACGCCATGGCGGTAATACGGCTGGCTAAACGCGCTAAATATTGTGCGCGATCAAAGGCTAAACAGGCTAATGCCGTCATCACTGCCGTGCCATTCATCAGGGCTAAACCTTCCTTGGGGCGCAGCACATGGGGCGTGATGTTCAGCTCGCGGTAAACCTCTTGGGTGGCTCTGCGCTCGCCGTTATAAATCACTTCGCGCTCGCCAACTAGCACGGCGGCCAAGTAAGACAATGGCGTTAAGTCACCGCTGGCACCGACCGAACCTTCCTCGGGGATCACTGGCACTATATTTAGATTAAGTAGGGTTTCGATGCGCTTTAATAGCTCATAGGTTACGCCGGATTTACCGATGGCGAGGGAGTTTAAACGGCAAGCCATTACGGCGCGCGCCTGCATCATGCTCAAGACTTCGCCGAGGCCACAGCCATGGAAGCGGGATAAGTGCAGTGGCAGCTCGTGGACTAAATCGAGACTCACATTCACTGTGCAAGAGTCGCCATAGCCTGTGGTGACGCCATAGACCACGCCTTCTTCGTGCAGCAAACTATCGATAAAGCGGGCGCCTTTTTGGATATATTCCTGATAATCAGCATCATCACAGAGTTTGACCTTGGCGCCCTTTGCCACGGCAACGACTTGCTCTAATGTGAGTAACTGACGGCCAAATTCGATTGGCGACTCAGCGGTTGTCGTGTGAGTAACTGCGTGGCTCATAAATGCTCTGTCCTGTCTGTAGTGCGCTCCTGCTCCGGGAGTGCTGCTGTCGTTTGTGGGGCGGGTGTCGCGCGGTTGACCTTGCTATCGTCCCGCCAAAAATCAAAAAAGTTAAACCACTGCAAAGGCTCACGCCTTGCGTAGTGTTCGAGGCGTTCGCTGTAGCGAGAAACGGCCTGTTGTAGTCTTTCCATTCTGCCCGCTCGTGGGCCTTTAAGTGTCTCGGCGAAGTGTTCTAAATGCACTCGATAACGCCCTTGCTCACGCAGGCAAAACATCATATAAACCGGGCAATCCAAGAGTCCGGCCAGAATAAATGGCCCCTGCGGGAAGGCGGCCTCTTGGCCCATAAATGGCGCGTACACGACGCGCCCTTGGGCGTGGGATGAGGTCCTATCGCCTGCAATTACCACTAGCTCACCGTCTTCAATCTTTTGCTGTAGCAGCATAGAGGTGGCGGGATTAAGCTCGGTCACTTGGATCAAATTCAGCGTGCTATCGGGGTTTAATTGCTTGAGTACATTATTAAAGTTTTCGGCATGGCTGGTTAACACCATGACATTCACTTTAACCTTACGCTGGTGGATTGAAATCGCGCGGCACAGTTCGAGGTTGCCCAAGTGAGAGACTAGCAGCACAGCGCCTTTGCCGCTTTCTAGCTGTTCGGCCAGCACGTGGCGGTCGGGAAAATCCACTTGGCTTAATTGAATGCGATCGCACCAAGCATCGATTCTATCGAGCGCTGCATTACCAAAGGCGATAAAGTGGCTTAAGCTGTCGCGCCAACCAACGGGGTGGCTTAATTGCGGGTGTTGTGGCTCAAGGCGCTGCACGCGGCGCAGAAAATCCAATGAGGCTTCGCGGCTGACTTTGCCGGTCAAGAAGAAATAGCAAATCACCGGATACATAATGGCGCGGCATAGCCAATGGCCACCAAAGCGGTAGCTTTCAACTAATAGTTTGATGCCCCAATAACTGCCGCGCTCCTTCATCCCCGACCAATGGGTCGCAGTATGAGCGGACGACATCGATTTAGCCGCTTGTTTACGGCGCAGTAGTTGTGGCAGACGCTTTAACATGCCGAAAAATAACCGCGTGTGCAGCTTAGAGATACGCACATTGTCGGCCACACCTTGAAAGTGGCTGACGCCATTTTCGGGATAAATGACCTTGGTGGGGTGAAACAGAATTTCCACCCCTTGCCAGTAGAGTTTTACTAGGATTTCGATATCAAAATCCATCCGTTCTGTCAGCGCTTGCTTGCTCAGTAGACGCTCGGTGGCAGCTAATGGATACACCCTAAATCCGCACATAGAATCTTGAATATCAAAGCTTAAGGTTTCGACCCATACCCAAAAGTGGGTGAGGTAACGACCGTAGAGTCGCCCCTTGGGGACTGACTCGTCGTACTCGGGCTTGCCCGAGATCAGCGCATCCGGCTTAGCCTGCGCTTTGGCGAGCATGGCGGGGATATCACTCAAATTATGCTGGCCGTCGGCATCCACCTGTAGCGCATGGGTAAAGCCATCGCGATAGGCGCGGCGAAGCCCCGTCATCACAGCCGCCCCCTTTCCACGGTTGTAGGGGTGTTGCAGTAGCGTCACCCAGTCGTGTTGCTCCGCCAAGGATTGCAGTAGATAGCGGGTCTCATCATTGCTGCCATCGTCAATCAAATAGCAGGGCAGATTGAGGGCGGCGAGTTCGGCCAAGGTCTGGGCGATCGCGGCGCTATGATTATAATTGGGGATCACCAATGCCAGCTTGATTGGCGCCGTGCCCATTAAATCACTCGGCGGGACTAGCATGGTGTCGCTCATACCGTCGCTCACAGGGACGCTCCATCATCTTGCAGGCTAGCAAAGCTGATACGCCCTGAGGCGTAACGATGGTCGCCATCGCTGTAGGCAAAGGTTAACTTCTCTTTGGCGGCATTATGGCTAATGGTTAAGGTGACTTCCTGCCCAGGTAGAATAAGCTGTTGAAACTTTAGCACTTCTAAATTAGCGACCGCAGCGTTATACCCAAAATGCTCGCAACCTAAGCGCACTGCCCAATCGAGTTGGGTCACGCCTGGGAGGACGGCTTGCTCGGGAAAATGGCCGTTAAAATACTCAAGATCGGCGGCGACCAGCAGGCGCAATTCGATGCTATCAGGGCCGATCTCTGATGCGAGTATCGGCGGTAAACTCGACTTAATCATGGTCAAATAACTCAACTAGCTGGGCGACGACGCGCTTGCCCTGAGTGTTTAACGGCAAGGTTTCGGGGTAACGCCAGCGACGCGGTAAGGTCACGCGCTCGAACTGGGTCAGTAGATGCGCTTTTAACGCGTTGTTGATACAGAGTTTTCCCTGCTCTTGGTGCACGCTACGGCCCAATGGCGACAGGGTGATTACCGCCCCTAACTGGGATTTAAACTGGGGCAATACGACCAAGGCGGCCTGCTCGACATAGGCGTGGCTACAGAGCAAGGTCTCCATTTGCGCCAGTGAAAGACGTTTTTCTTCAATCTTAACGATGCGATCGAGCCTGCCCTTGAGCCTGAATTGGCCATTGGTCGTCGGCTCAATTTTATCTTCGCAGCGTAACCATTGATCGTCGGCCAAATAGGGTGACTTCAGCAGCAGGGCGCCATCGTCAGCGTCTTGGTCTATGGTAATTTGTTCAAACACTTGCCATGGTTCGTCGGCCTCCTGTTGGCGACGGTAGGCGATACCGCCGGTTTCGGTGCTGCCGAATATCTCTATGGGTAAATGGCCATAGCACTGGGCAACCCCTTGGGCGGCGGTGAAACTTAACGGCCCGCCGGAGCTGAAGACTAAGCTGGGTGAGCGTAGTTGGCGTTCGTGTTCTAGCGCCTTAGGCAAGCGGGATAATTGCGCTGGGCTACTGATGAGGCACAGGTTTGGTAACAAGGCGGTGTAGTAGCTTAAGGTCTCAGGGTATTCGATCTGCTCGCTTAAAAAAGGGCGACTGGCGGCTAAGGGCCAGAGGATCTTAAACAACAAGCCATAGATATGCTGATGGGAAACGGTCGATACCACACTGCAGTGGGGCAAATGTTCGGCGAAGGTGTGCTCGAGTACGGTCACTTCGGCATCGAGCTGCCTTAAGCTCTTGCGAATCGCTTTGGGCTCGCCACTGCTGCCCGAGGTAAAGAGTACCAGTTCACCAAAGGTGTCGCTCTCTGGCCAAGGTTTGGTAGGCAGACTCAGCTCTTTATTCAGCAGGATAAAGGCGTGGCTCTCGCACAGTGGCTTGTCTGACAATATGCCTTCAAACTGATGGGTCAGTTCACTCAGGGTGCCAGTTTGGGTGTTGGGCGGCAGAATAATTTCCTTGCCCGCCAACAGTGCGGCACACAGGCCCACGGCAAACAGATCGCTGGTATCACTCGCTAGCAGCCATTTTTGCTCAGGCGCTTGGCGCAGCTGCTCGTAAAAATGCGCAACCTGATTGGTAAACAGGGCACCAGTGACTATGTCATGGTGATTAAAGCTGATCAGTTGTTGGGCGAATGGCCCTTGGGTTAACCAGTTTTTGAGTAGTTGTGTCATGTCTTCTTCAACCAAAAGCTGCGATATAACCATTCCCCACCGAGGAGCAGTCCCATGAGTACGTATGCAATCAAACCGTTATACAAGGTCCAAGTTGCTAGGCTGGTAAACGCGGCTGTATAGGCCGCCACAGTGCCGTTTAGGATAAATAAGCCACACCAAAGCAGGGTGACTTTTTTAAGATAACCTATGGCTTCATCCGGCAAATCGGGCTCTTTGAGCCGTGCGAACCGTTCAATCATGCTCGGGCCTTGGTATAGCGAGTAGCTAAACAGGGCTAACATGGTGAGGTTTATCACCACGGGGTAATACAAGAGCCAGTCGCTGCGTTTGGCGACAAAGCTGCCTGCGGTGAGCCCAATCCCCACAAGCAAAGGCAAAACTAAGGTTTTAACCTTTTGCTTTTGCAGCATTAAACGCACAACTAACAAGAGGCATAACACTAAGGCTATGGTGCCCGCTGGCAGATAATTCAGTCCTAAATACACGGCGACTGGATAAGCGATCAGCGCGAGTGCGGTTAGGACTTGTAGCAGGACACGCATTAGTCTTTCACTAGGCCTTCAATGGCGTTAACGACGTCGTTGACTGTGCGAACGGATTTAAATTCATCGGGTTGAATTTTTTTGCCTGTCAGTTGTTGCAGCTTAATCACCAGATCGACGGCATCAATGCTGTCCAGATCTAACTCTTCGTACAGATTGGCGTCGGGAGTAATAGCATCGGCATCGATTTCAAACTCATCCACCAAAATTGTGGTCAGCATAGCGAGGATTTGTTCACGGTTTTGCATCTTCCTCTCCTATGGGCGCTGTGATTCAATAAATTTAGCTAGGCTGGCCACACTGTAAAAATGTGCTTTAGTGCTATCCGAGTTGGCTTCGATTTTGACATCAAATTTTTTCTTGATGGCTAAACCTAGCTCGAGCGCGTCGATCGAGTCGAGTCCAAGTCCTTCACCAAAGAGCGGTGCATCGGTTTCAATATCATCAATACTGACATCTTCAAGGTCGAGGCAGTCGATAATTAACTGTTTAATTTCGTTGTGTAAAGTCATAATTGTTTTCGAGTTGTTGTTGATAATATTGTTCAAGGTCCCGAGTTAATTGTCGGGCCATTTTCGCATGCTCACCTAAAGAGGCTTGATAGGCTTGGTGAGAAATTGTATCGCCGATTTCGACGGCCATTCCCATGGTTTGCCTTGGGATCTCATACCAAGGTTGTTCCTTTGTCAAACCACGCACATTGGTGCGCAAAACTACGGGTAAAATATCGGCTTGGGTACGAATGGCAATATTGGCGGCGCCCCGGGCAAACTCATTGATTATTGAGCCAAATACTGTGCGCGTACCTTCAGGGAAGATAATTAAATTAGTGCCTCTGGCGAGCACTTCTCGGCAATCTTCAAGCATCAATTCTGCTCCGCGATTGGGTATATAGCCCGCACAGGACACCACACCGCGCAAAAACGGATTACGCCAAAGGCCTTGTTTGACGATACAACCTGCATTGGGCATCAAACTGATTAACACCACCACATCGACCAGACTCGGGTGATTGGCAATGACTATCACGCCCTTAGCATCTCGCAACTGCTCGGCGTTATGGGTACTGACTCGGATCACTCCCGCCCAAGTTAACATGACTACAAAGCCTTTAAACATAGTGTGCACGGCTTTTTGCACGCGGATAATCCGCGCCTCGGGTGTACCCGGCCAAAAACGTAGCAGAGGTAAGATGGTTAACGAGCTTAATAGTCCACCTAAACCAAAGGCAATGTAGCAACTGACGCCACCAAGCCAACGGGGGATATAGTGAATTCCCGCGCGGCGTTTTTCAGGCAGCGTATAGGCGGCATTACATTCGCCATTATGTGGGACTGGGTTAGGCATGCACTAGGTTCCAGTGCCAGTGTGACAAGCAGCCGGCAATATCCTGTGAGGTTGCCAGCGCATGGAGCAACATGCCATAGGATAGCGGCGTGGCCTGCTGTTGCTCTTCGGGTGTCAGTTGGCTCAGTGTGAGAGTAACAGTTGCAGCATCATCGGCAGGGGCAAGGGTAAACCCCAGGGCTAAGGGCAGCTCAAACTCTTGGGTAAACTCATCGTAGACAGGTGGAACGGGATCATCGCCAAACACCAACAGCAGTGGCTCAGGCGATTGGTGCAGTTGGGCAAAAGCTTCCACCATGGCTTGGGAAAGGGTTTCTGTGCCCGCGGCAATTGAGGTCGAAGGGGCAGTGTTATTGGTTAAAATACCAAAAATACCACTGCCAGTGTTATGCACTGACTGACTAAAACCTAAGGGGGAAAGCGGTTGTTTTTCAATAATATCTTCGAGCAGGCCAATGGTGCGGTGCAGCTCGCCGTGGCGAGAAGCAAATATCGAGCGACAGTTAGGTGCGGCCTGACACTGGAAGCTAACATCCAGCATCATCTTGGTTAAACGACTAAAACGTCTGCGCTGCATAGCGGGTACTTGGGGAAGTGCAGGGGAAATTCCCTCGAAGTCATCTTTGCTTGTGTCAGCCGAGTGCTTGCACCAGATTTGCCAGTCATCACGCTGTGGAAATTTGGGTGCCCATGCGCCCCAAGAGAGGATGCTGAATGTGAGTTGCACTACTTTGCCTCGACACGATTTAAAGCTGTCTTAGTTATCCCTAACTAAGCGAAAATACTAATGAATTGATTAGCTTATCGCTGTTCGCTCGTTGGATTTACGAACACAATTCCCCCAGTTATTGAATGGCACATTCTACACTAAGTCCTTAGTTTTTATGAAGCCATTTGCATTCTGGTGGTTAATAAAATGCAACCAAATTTGAATTTATCACCTATCGACAACATTTGTCTCAGCTGTTGTGTCTGGGCTGGCTGATAATAAAGTGTTTGACTGAATCTGAGTTGAACAAGCCTTCAAGTATTATTTGGGATGGGTCAGGGATGTAAAAAAGGCGCTCAAGGCGCCTTTTAAATACCCGTTTGGTTTATTACTGCGCGAGTTGGTTTTCCAATTTACGCAGCGCTGCTTTCACTTTACGGGTGTTTTCAGGACCCATGCGGACAAGTAATTTTTGCGCGCTTGGTAAGGCTTCTAAATTAGGATCCACAAAGCGGTAGTTTACGCTGATTGAACTCAGCTCAATGGGTTCTTCGATGATAGGAGCAGCAAGCATGATCTTAATGGCTTGCAGCATTCTGTCATTGAACTTGGCGTTACTATAACCAAGTTCGGCAAAGGCCTCGTCAAACAGAGGTGTAAGCTGTTTGTAGGTGTGCATTAAGGCTTGCTCATCCATGTTAGCAATCACGGTCGCGTAGGCATCGTATCTGTGGTAACTCTCTGGATTTAAATACACTTTATTAGTGATTTCAGACACAGTGAATAGCTTTTCGGGGCCTTTTACTGGGCTGACCTTACGGGTTAATTCACCTTGGGCTAGGTTGTCCACAAACACCACAAACTGACGTACCAAATCTTGGTTCACTAAGGATGAACCAATCACATTGTTATTAATCATTGCCAGCGCTTTTTGATGCACAAAGGCATCGCTCTCAGGCAGACTCGGGACGGTTTCAACTGGCGTTTCAGGTTCCGTTGGCGTAACGGCGGTTTCGGTTTCAGTCGTAGTAGCCGCTGGGATTTCATTTTCCACTGGCGCGGTTTCGGGCTCAGTACCGGTTTCGAGCGTCATAGGTTCAGATGAAGGCGGCTCAGGTAGCACTATCGGCGCATTGGGGATGAGCTTGGGTGAGTCATCTTTGGTGTAGTAATGATAACCTCCGGCAGAGAGCAGGACGACGAGCACAATCGCAATCAAAGCAAAGCGATTACTGCTTGAGGAGGTTTCTTGAGGTGTAATTCTATCATCTTGATTAACTTGCATTTTACATCCTTCGCTTAAGTGTCAAGGTAACGGGGTGAATACATGCAGCTAACATTTAAAGTGCAAGTGCCAACGAGTTGTCGGTGGCAGCTTCATTGTGCAAGTTTCCACGCGCTTGTCCATAGCAGTGAGCTGAACAGGCTTAATTTATTTTACCTTGAAGGGGTTAGCTTAAGGTTTAGGCCTGAACATATTGCTGCCTGTGTCCAAGCCAACGATGAATAATGGCATCGACCGACTCTGGCGCCTGTGACATCACATGGCTCGCCAGTTTTTGGATATGTGGGATAAGCGCCTGATCGCGGACAAGGTCGGCGATTTTCAGCTCGGCCAGTCCCGTTTGTTTTGTACCCAGTACTTCGCCCGGCCCACGGATCTCTAAGTCTTTCTGTGCGATCACAAAACCATCATTACTTTGCCTGAGCACATTTAACCGTTGGCTTGCGGTTTGGCTCAATGGCGCCTTGTAGAGTAACACACAATGGCTCGCCACGGCACCGCGCCCTACACGGCCCCGCAGCTGGTGCAACTGTGCAAGGCCCAGTCGTTCGGGGTTTTCGATAATCATTAAGCTGGAGTTGGGGACATCAACGCCGACTTCAATCACTGTGGTTGCAACCAATAAATGGATAGTTCCTGCCTTGAAGTCGGCCATAATTTTTTGTTTTTCGGCGCTTTTCATCCGGCCGTGGACCAAACCTATCGTCAGTTCCGGCAGCGCTTGGCGCAATTCTTCGGCGGTATCTTCCGCGGCTTGGCACTCGAGAACTTCGGATTCTTCAATCAGAGTGCAGACCCAATAGGCTTGGCGCTTATCCGTGACCACACTGTTGCGGACGCGTTCCAGCACTTCATTGCGGCGCGAATCGGGGATGGCAACTGTGGTCACGGGCGTGCGACCGGGTGGCAACTCATCAATAATCGAGGTATCCAAATCGGCGTAGGCCGTCATGGCTAAGGTTCGCGGGATTGGGGTTGCTGTCATAATCAACTGGTGAGGATGAAAACCTTGGTTGATGCCTTTTTCCCTGAGTCCCATCCGTTGATGAACCCCAAACCTGTGCTGTTCATCAATAATGATTAAAGCCAACTTATTGAAGGTCACCTGCTGTTGGAAGATGGCGTGGGTACCTATCACCATTTGCGCGGCACCCGATTCAATATCGGCTAAGGATTGCGCCCGTGCCTTGCCTTTAAGCTTACCCGCCAGCCAACCGACTTTTAACCCGAGGGGTTCAAACCACGCGGCAAAGTTAGCCGCATGCTGCTCGGCGAGTAATTCGGTGGGCGCCATCATAGCGACTTGGTAACCGTTTTCGATGGCTTGCAATGCGGCGAGGGCGGCGACCAAGGTTTTACCCGAGCCGACATCACCTTGAACTAAGCGCATCATGGGGTGTGGCTGCGCTAAATCTTTACCTATCTCGGCGACAACACGTTGCTGCGCACCCGTAGGCTTAAAGGGTAATGAGGCGAGAAAGGGATTCAATAGCTGGCCGCTGGCGTGCATGGTCACGGCAGCGTCGAGATTGCTGCGCTGCCTGAGGCGTAGCATGCTGAGGTTATGGGCGAGCAGTTCTTCCTGCACCAGTCGTTGCTGCGCTGGATGCTGGCCGAGCTCTAAGTCAAATTGCGATATCCCCGCGTGGGGGCGATGCAGGGTTTGCAGTGCTTGTTTCAAGCTCATGCTGTTGGGCTGCAAATGTGCGGGTAATAACTCGGTCAAACCGCCGTCTTCTAATAATTCGAGTGCTTGCTCGGTGAGCTTAATCCAACTCGCCTGTTTGAGCCCTTCTGTCGTCGGATAAATCGGCGTAAGGGTATCGCTTAAATGAATATCTTCACCGGGATAGACAATTTTGTACTCGGGATGGACGATTTCTGCTTGATGATTACCACGACGAATTTCGCCATAGGCGCGGATAATCATACCATTTTGCATCGCGTTACGTTGCGCCATTGAAAAGTTAAAAAAGCGCAGGCTCATGCTGCCAGTATTATCCCGCACATTGCAAACCAGCATGCGTTTGCGGCCTTGAATGATTTGCGTCGACTGGATTTCGGCTTCAATGGTGCCGTAATTGCCGGGCATCAGCGCGGCAATGGGATAGATTTGCGTGCGGTCTTCATAGCGCAGGGGTAAGTGAAACAGCAGATCTTGTACTGTTGTAATGCCGAGCTTGGCGAGTTTTTCCGCGACTCTTTTGGCGACGCCTTTGAGGTCGGTGATCGGAACAAGATCCAATTGCTGCAAGTTGTTAGCACTCAATCACTGTGAATTTATACATATACTAACAGAGAATAAGCGTAAGGCAATCTTAGGCAAGACTATCACTTTGTGGTTATGTTTTAGCGTATTGAATTTAGGAATGAGTAAGGAGCAAATAAAAAAATGGACTTCCAAAATTTGAGTTATCTTATTCATATTAAAATGAATATTCTGTAATTTATGGCTTTAAAATGAGGCAAAAATAAATATTCTTTATTATAAAGTACACTTTTTGTTATTTTGTGGTTTAATCGAACTGTTGGTTACCATTGGGGAATTATGGTAATTGTGAGGTAGCAAAGTTGTAAATTGACAATAATAAAGTGACCTCTGTGACGGAACACAATGGGGGGAAACATAGCCGAGGAGTATTCGCCTTTGCGTCTTTGGTGCTTAAGTTTTTTATTGATAGGCCTGTTATGTTCCGTAGCTCCTGCGTGGGCTAAAATGAATGTGGTTTTTTTCAACCCAGGGTCTGAAGTTGATAGTTTTTGGGGCGATGTGGACAAATTAATGGAATTTGCTGCGTCTAAGCTCGATATCTCTTTAGATATTATCCACTCAGATCGTAATCATTTTAAAATGATTACTCAGTTAGACTCTTTATTAAAATCAAATACTTCTTTCCCAACACATATTATTTTGGTGAATGAGAAGCAATCCGCGATTAAAATGTTGCAGATGCTGTATAAGCATCCTGTATATGTGCAATTTATTTTAAATGATATTTCATTATCAGAACGTGAATCCTTATTAAAAGATCCGCATTGGAAAACCTATTTATTACCTGCAATTATTCCTGATAATTATGCGATTGGTGCTGAGACTGCTAAGACCTTACTCGGTCGTTTAGAAACTAAAAAAGCTAAGGTTTTATTAATTTCGGGCGATAAGTCAACTCCCGCATCGGTGCAGCGTACGCAAGGCGCTAATGATTACTTTTTTATGCAGCCTAATGTTACTGTCACTCAAACTGTATATGGGCAGTGGAGTGAGGATATTGCATATGGACAAACATTAACGCTACTGACTCGCTACCCTGATTTAAATTTGATTTGGACTGCGAGTGATAACATGGCTGTAGGTGTCGTAAAGGCCTTACGGGAAAAAGGGCTCGAAGCGGGACGAGATGTACTTGTGAGTTCCGTTAATACCTCCCCAGAGATACTTAAGCTTTGCCAAGAAGGTAGCATCACTGCATTGGGGGGCGGTCATTTTTTGGCTGGGGTATTAGCATTGGTGCAACTGCAATATTATCAAAATAGTCACGGTGATTTTCCCTATCAAAATATCAAACTGTTTAGTGTACTGAACCCTGATTCCGCTTTTTATCAGATGTTAGTCGCGAGGGATTGGTCTGGGATTTTTAAGAGTCAGATTTTAGAGAAGTTACTAAAACAATAATAAAGAACAGGTATTCATGAAGCACCGAAATCATTCAATTAGCCACAGAATGACGCTGACGATTATCGGCGTAAGTTCGTTTTTTGCCGTGTTGACTATGCTTGTGCAGTTAATATGGAACTATCAGGAGAGCATAGATAAGACGACTGCGGATATCCGTGAGTATTCAGAATCTATCTTGCCTAGTATTGCTAAGTCGCTCTGGGACGTGGACCACGGACTCTTATCTGATTTGCTTTCTGGCCTAGGTATGATGCCTATGGTGGCGAGTGTGAATCTCGAAAGCACCGACGGGGTGGCAATGCAGCTGGGGCCGTCGATTCACAGTAATGAGCGTCGACAAACGCTATTTACGTATCCAATTATGTACCAAGAGCAGCAAATAGGCGTGCTGACTGTCGGGCTTGACACTGACAAGCTTTACTACGAGCTATGGCAGCAACTCATTTTTATCGTGTTAGGTAATGGCTTAAAAACTCTGCTGATGATTTACCTGATCCTGACCTTGGTGCGCCTCTTGGTCACTAATCGTTTATCAGCGCTGGAGCGATTTGCTAATCAGATCAATTTAAATGCCTTACCTAAGCTAACCGTTCCCGACAGTGTGGTGAAAAGCCCTGACGAGATTGGCCATGTAGCGCACTCTCTACAGGCCATGTATCAGCGTATACGCAATGATTTAGCCTTCAACAAACGCCAACAACGGGCATTGCAACAACAGCAGAGCCAATTGTCGCGTTTAGTCGATGAGCGAACTCGAGAGCTCAACTGGCAATCACAAGCTAGTCAACTTTTAGCGGAAATATCATTAGCTTTTTTAAAGGTCGACATACTGAAAATAGACGAAACGCTTGCTCATGCCTGCCAGAAAATTGGTCAGCAGTTTGATGTTGAAAGAGTCAGTATCGTCGAATTCCAACAGCGACAAGTTAAATACCGCAGCATATGGTCTTGCGAGCCTATTAGAGATGAAATCCATAGCGTTTCAGAGGACAATGTTGCCTTACTCACGCAAAAGTTTGAGCAAGAGTCGACACTAATCATTGAAGATGTTGATGCTTTGAGGCTTTTGTCACCTGTTGAATATGAGTTGATTCGAGGTATTGGCATTTGTTCAATTGCAGCATTTGCGATTAAAAATGCTGATGAAATCGTTGGTTTATTGTCACTCTCAATGACTTCACGGCCACTCAATTGGACGCCGCAAAAGAAGGTTATGTTGACTCAGTTTGCGACCGCATTAAATGAATTAATGTTGCGTGAAGAAAAAGAGCGACAGATGCTGAATTTGCAGCAAGCCCTAGTATCAGTAAATTCGCAATTGTTAGTGATGGCCGAAACAGATGAATTAACTGGACTGAGTAATAGACGCCCATTTACCCAAACCCTTGAAACGTTACTACAGCACGACAACGCTATCGGCTTACTGATGTTGGATATCGACTACTTCAAGAGCTACAACGATACCTATGGTCATATCGAAGGGGATGTTGTACTTCGACGAGTGGCTCAAAACTTAAAACAATGTGAGGTACTGCCAGCCAATGCACTTATTGCGCGTATTGGTGGTGAGGAGTTTGCCATTATCGTGGAACAAGTCACTTCTATCCAATTAGAAGCGATGGCGAACCAGCTTTGTTATCAGGTTGCCGAATTGAATATTCCGCATATGGGCTCGCCTAAGGGTAAAATTACCTTAAGCATAGGAGGGGTTTATGTGGCAAAGGATGCATTCAATGGTATGACGATATCTGGCCTGCTACGCCGTGCTGATATTTGTCTTTACCGTGCGAAGGAGCGTGGGCGAAATACCGTGGTGATTGAAAGCTCTAAACAAGCGGCTAAGTAACCTGAGCTCGGGATAAGTAGAGCCGCTGAATAGGCATCTTTTCGGGCCTCTCTGCGTTGCTCTGTCTCACCATAGCTCGCTATGGCATACGACAGAGCGCCTTGATATGCACAAAAATCTGCGCATTCAGTCAGAAAAAAGATTCTTCTTTTCAAAAAATCTTTATAGCATTGATTTGGTTTATTAAATTTAGATTTCTCCGACACTCGTTATCCCGAGTTCAGGTTAAGTACTGAGTTAGCCTATACAGGGTGAGTTTTGGTCGATCATCTACAACGATTTATTTCTATTTTTGGCCTGTTATAATGCCGCCCTCAAGTGTTTATCTGCGGGTTATAGCGTGTCAAAACGGGGCAAAAATACGGCGAGTGCGGTATCGATTTTTAATATTGATGATTTGTCCACTTGGCAAAAATACCGCAAAGGCCTGTGTGATACCTGCCATGCTACCTGCTGTACGCTCCCCGTCGAGGTTACTGTTAGTGACCTAGTTCGTATGAGCTTAGTGGATGAGTTTGAAGCCGAGGGTGATCTCAAAGCCATCGCCAAACGTCTGCAAAAAGCGCGCATTATCGATAACTTCAATCATAAAACGGCGATATTTACCCTCGCCAGGATGGCCAATGATGACTGTTTATATTTAGACAGCAAAACCCGTCGTTGCACTATTTACCATCAACGCCCCGAGACTTGCCGCAATCATCCACAAATTGGTCCTAAGGCGAATCACTGCCCTTATCGCCCCCGTGAGTAAGTTGTTGAAGGTGGTGTTGGTAGAGATCTTCAAGTTGGTGGTTAGCCTGCATCTCTTGTACTTTTCTATTAAACTCTTTAGCAATCATGTCTTTATAGTTTGAGCGTTTCGATATCAACATATGGAACGGCTCTTTGCCCGAATTGGGTGATACCTGAGATGCGAGCGTCTTAGGGAGTTCTCCCGCCTGGGCTAATGCGAGTGTTCCCGCTAAAATTTCCTTGCGTGCTAAAAAGAATTTGCATCTGCGTTTAAGCAACATTTCTGGCAAATGCTGTAGGGTACGAATTTCGCTAATAGGGGTTTCTTTACGCCAACCAAAGTTTTGATAGTTGAATCCATTAATACCGCAAACAGTCCCTAAATCTGCTAACTGATTAATATCATCGATGCGAAATGGAGTCTCGAATTCAGCTTTTAAATAAAAATAACTGGGAGTGAGGTAATAATAGGCAATAGATGGGATATAATCTGTCGCCCTTTGTCGATTGAGCGATGCGCTCATCGCGGCATCTATGCTGCCATTCTGGACGTCTTTTAAGCAACGAATCCAGGGCAACGCCAGCACTTCGTAAGCAATTCCAATAGGTTTAAAGGTGCGTTCTAGCAGGTCAATATCATAGCCGCTAAGCGTGGAAGTCTTAATGCCATTCTGCCGAATAAAGTAATTAAATGGTGGATATTCAGTCTCTTCGACACAAAAGCGTAACTTAAATGAGGAAAGCTCTTCAGCGCCGTGGGCGATAGGCGAGAGCAGAATCACGCATACAAAGACAATTAGCGGATATAATAAACGCATCATACTTTTTTAAACTAAATGGCAATTTTTAAAAGTGTAGCAAAGGGTTATTGGCAGCACTGGCTCTTTAGCTATGCATTTCTGTCCTGTATCAGGGCAACATTCGACTAACACGTGAAAATCACTGCGCGGGTTGGTGCAAGTAAGTTAAGTGTGAAACAAAAGGTGTTACATGAGTCTCTTTGATAACGTGATGATAATATTGGGCTTAATTGCCGCAAGTTGTTTCTTTTCTATGTCAGAAATCTCCTTGGCTGCATCACGCAAAATCCGTTTACGTCAGTTGGCTGAGGAAGGTGATAGTCGTGCTGAAAAAGTGCTGCAACTTCAAGCACAACCCGGTAGTTTTTTTACTGTGGTGCAGATAGGCCTGAATGCCGTTGCCATCATGGGCGGTATTGTAGGTGAATCGGCATTTCGTCCTTACTTCTATCAGTTTTTAAGTGCGTGGATGAGCGATCCTTGGTTAGGTCAAGTGAGCTTTTTCCTGTCCTTCTTTGTGGTGACCAGTGCTTTTATCTTGGTGGCCGATTTAATGCCAAAGCGAATTGCGATGGCGATGCCTGAGTCTGTCGCCTTGGTTGTCGTTGGCCCTATGAGTTTCTGTATCGCAGTACTTCGCCCGTTAGTTTGGTTTTTCAATGGTATGGCAAGCGGTATCTTCAAGTTGCTGCAAATCCCGACCGTGCGTAACGATGAAATTACCCCAGACGATATTTATGCGGTCATGAACGCGGGGGCAGAAGCTGGGGTGCTCGACAAGGGCGAGCAGCAAATGATTGAAAATGTGTTTGAAATGCAAACCGTTTCAGTAACGTCCGCCATGACGGCCCGCGAGAGCTTAGTGTATTTCTTGCTGCAAGACAGCGAGGAGGATATCAAGCGTAAGATTGCTGAAGATCCCCATACTAAGTTTTTAGTCTGCGACGGCCAATTGGATATGGTCAAAGGGTTTGTGGATGCCAAAGAGCTGCTGATCCGTGTGATTAACGGTGAAAAAATTACCTTAAAAGACAACAGTCTTGTGCACACCTCGCTGATTATCCCTGACACCTTAAGTTTGTCCGAGGCGATGGAATACTTCAAAAATAGCCGCGCCGATTTCGCGGTGGTGATGAATGAATACGCCCTCGTTGTCGGGATTGTCACCACTAACGATCTGCAACGCGCAGTGATGGGCGCTTGGTCGTTGCATGAGAGTGAAGAGCAAATTATTGCCCGTGATGGCAACTCTTGGTTAGTAGATGGGGTGACGCCGATTACCGACGTGATGCGTGCCTTCGATATTGAAGAGTTCCCCCATAGCCAAAACTACGAAACCATTGCCGGTTTTATGATGTACATGCTGCGTAAGATCCCCAAGCGTACCGACTTTGTTAACTATGCTGGTTATAAGTTTGAAGTGGTTGATATCGACGCCTACAAGGTCGACCAGCTGTTGGTGACGCGTATTGAAGCCAACGATAAATTACAGTCGCCAGATACCTAATCTTATCAACACCATAAAAAACGGGACTCAGTCCCGTTTTTTTATATCGCCACTAAATTTAGATCGCTTCTAAAAACGCATTCACTATCGGGTCGCCCAAGCGTTTGACCTTACAGCAGCAGCCCAGCTCAAAGGGGGCAATTTTGACAGGCGAAGGTAACAACTGAATACGATCCCGTACTGGACTGTTATTAATTACTACCTCAGGGCTAATGCTCACACCGCAGCCGAGTGCCACCATGGACGCAATGGCTTCCTGTCCTGACACCTGAGCATAAATATTCGGACTAATCCCCATCTGTTTAAACCAATTGTCGGCTCTGCGCCGCCCAGGTCCGTGGTCGGGAATGATAAAGGGCACCTGCGACCAGTCTATCTGAGCTTGGTTTATCTGTTGCTGCACCGCACAGCGCATGGTCGGCGCAATTAATGACAAGGGCACATCATCAATCTTGGCGAAATGCAGTGTGGTAGGAAAGGGATCCGGCAGCGCGGCAATGGCAATATCGGCGCGATTTTGTTGTATTTCAGCCAGCGCATTGGCGGCATCCCCCGTGGTGAGGGCAATTTCGACAAAGGGATGTTCCTGACGAAAACGCTCCAATAATTGCGGCAAATGGCTGTAGGCAGCAGTTACTGAGCAATAGAGATTTAAGGTGCCGCGCAATACATCCTGCTTGAGATCGATACTGTGCCGCAGGTTGCGCCAATGGTGCAGCGTCTGCTCGGCGAACAATTTAAACTCGCGCCCCGCATGGGTTAAGGTCACGCTACGGTTATCTCGTTCAAACAGCTTTGCGTTCACTTCTTCTTCGAGCCGTTGTAAGGCGCGGCTTAAGGTCGATGGGCTTACATGCATCTGCTCCGCCGTCTTGGCGAAGTGCAAACTGTCACATAAGTGCAGGTACAATCTGAGGGTGCGTATGTCCATAACCTCGTCCTAATTGGCTGCTTAGCAAGGATATTGAAAATGACATTGCATAAAACGCAATGTGAGGTTTCGAATATATCATTTTAAGCAACGATAGCCATAGGTTATAGTGATTTCAATCACAACCAGTCTTTAACAAAAAGTTGATATTGGTTGAGTCCCAAATTCCCGACTGAAAGGTGGTATCTCAGATGGCTAACTATTTTAACTCTCTGAATTTACGTCAACAATTAGCGCAGCTTGGCCAATGTCGTTTTATGGATCGTTCTGAATTCAGTGACGGCTGCAATTACATCAAAGATTGGAATATTGTTATTTTAGGTTGTGGTGCTCAGGGTCTTAACCAAGGTCTGAACATGCGTGACTCGGGGCTGAATATTGCTTACGCCCTGCGCCCAGAAGCCATTGCCCAAAAGCGTGCCTCATGGCAAAAAGCCACAGACAACGGTTTTAAAGTGGGCACCTTTGAAGAGCTGATCCCAACGGCGGATTTGGTGCTGAACTTAACCCCCGATAAGCAGCACTCTAACGTGGTTAGTGCCGTGATGCCGTTGATGAAACAAGGCGCAACTCTGTCTTATTCCCACGGTTTTAATATCGTTGAAGAAGGCATGCAAATTCGTCCTGATATCACGGTCATCATGGTGGCGCCTAAGTGCCCTGGTACCGAAGTGCGTGAAGAATACAAGCGTGGCTTTGGTGTTCCTACACTGATTGCAGTGCACCCAGAAAACGATCCAAACGGTGATGGTTTAGACATTGCGAAAGCCTATGCGAGTGCCACAGGTGGTGACCGCGCTGGCGTGTTGCAATCTTCCTTTATCGCCGAAGTTAAATCGGATTTGATGGGCGAGCAAACGATCCTCTGCGGTATGTTGCAGACGGGCGCTATCTTAGGTTACGACAAGATGGTGGCCGATGGTGTTGAACCTGGCTATGCCGCTAAGTTAATCCAACAAGGTTGGGAAACCGTGACCGAGGCGCTTAAGCACGGCGGTATCACTAATATGATGGACAGACTGTCTAATCCAGCCAAGATTAAAGCATTTGAAATTGCAGAAGATTTAAAAGAAATCCTGCAACCTTTATTCGAAAAACATATGGATGACATCATCAGCGGTGAGTTCTCTCGCACTATGATGCAAGACTGGGCTAACGATGATGCGAACCTGCTGCGTTGGCGCGCAGAAACCGCCGAAACGGGCTTCGAAAATGCGCCTGTTTCGAGCGAGCATATCGACGAGCAAACCTATTTCGACAAAGGTATTTTTCTGGTTGCAATGATCAAAGCCGGTGTCGAATTAGCCTTCGATACTATGGTGTCGGCAGGGATTGTTGAAGAGTCAGCCTATTACGAATCACTGCACGAAACGCCGCTGATCGCTAACACCATCGCCCGTAAGCGTCTGTACGAGATGAACGTGGTGATCTCGGATACCGCAGAATACGGTTGTTATCTGTTCAACCATGCTGCCGTGCCACTGCTGCGTGACTATGTAAATGCCATGTCGCCAGAGTATTTAGGTGCGGGTCTGAAGGACAGTTCTAACAATGTCGATAACCTACAGTTAATCGCCATCAATGATGCAATTCGCCACACTGCAGTGGAATATGTTGGCGCCGAACTTCGCGGTTATATGACTGATATGAAAAGTATTGTTGGAGCTTAATTGATAAAGGCCGAGCCCCTAAGGATGTGGGGCTCGGCGACGCAAATTTATTCCTGCTTCGTAGGTTGTCGAGCGGGCAAAACTGACATGGGTTAGTAGGCGTTCATGCTCTCTAACGCGATTTTGTTAACGTTTTACTTTGTTGTTTTGCATTGTCTCGGCAGGGAAGCTGAATTTTTTTGACGTAAGAAAATTTTTTATTGTGTTTGGCTGTCGCTTTATGGTAAAGCTAATAACTCGCGGCGGGGCAAGGTCCCAAGGCAAGCATCGCTCAGGCTTAAAAGTGAGTAGCGATAAGAATTTCAGCGATACACATACAGAACACCGATTAGGAACCCATATTGATGTTTAACCAAGCTGCCAAGCTCATTCTCGTGATTATTACCGTAGTGATTATTAAATCACAGCGGGGGCGGCGCATGGCAAACTGGTAGACCTAAAAGGTTAAAAGTTTCGAAAGAACCCCCCGCTCCGAAAGGACCGGGGGGTTCTTCGTTTTCAGGCCCTAGGTTTTGGAAATGAGGTTTCGAAATAGCACAAATTACGAGTCGATTTTCGGCATTTCAGGATTAAGGTAGCGAGAGAAAGTATGGAACCAGGGCAGATGATTAGAGGCGCAGACGCAGTCATAAAAGTGTTGGCAGCACATGGTGTTACCACAGTATTTGGTTACCCAGGTGGTGCCATTATGCCAATCTACGATGCCCTCTATGGAAGCCCTGTCGAACATCTCTTAAGCCGCCACGAACAAGGCGCCGCCTTTGCTGCCGTAGGTTACGCCAGAGCCAGTGGTAAAACCGGTGTGTGCTTTGCGACCTCTGGCCCAGGTGCCACTAACCTAATCACTTCGCTTGCCGATGCGCTTTTAGATTCTGTACCTGTTGTCGCTATCACGGGTCAGGTCTCTACCGCCGTGATTGGCACAGATGCGTTTCAAGAAATCGATGTATTGGGCATGTCCTTAAGCTGCACTAAGCACAGTTTTATGGTGACGGATGTCAACGATCTTATCCCGACCCTGTATCAAGCTTTTGAAATCGCGGCATCGGGTCGCCCTGGCCCAGTGCTGGTGGATATCCCTAAGGATATCCAAATCGCGCAACTAGAATATCGCACTCCCTTGCTAGCGGTGACCAATGAGCCACAGGCGAGCGCCAGTGAGATTGAAGCGGCCCGCGCCCTCTTAGCAGAGGCTAAGCAGCCTATGTTGTACGTGGGCGGCGGTGTGGGAATGGCGGGCGCGGTCGATCAACTGCGGGAATTTATCAAAGCCACGGGTATGCCATCGGTCGCCACGTTAAAGGGCTTAGGCAGCATCGCCCACGGCACCCCGGGTTATTTAGGCATGTTGGGTATGCACGGCGGAAAGGCGGCCAACCTCGCGGTGCAGGATTGCGATTTATTAGTGGTTGCTGGCGCGCGCTTCGATGACAGGGTCACAGGCCGCTTAGCGACTTTTGCCAACAAGGCTAAAGTCATCCATTTAGATATAGACGCCGCCGAGCTAGGCAAATTGCGCCAGCCAGATGTGGCCATCGCCGGTGATTTACGCCAAATTTTCCCCGCCCTTGCTATGGCGCTGAACATCACGCCTTGGCAGGCAGAGGTTGAACATCTTGCCCGTAAACATCAATGGG
Source organism: Shewanella decolorationis S12 (assembly GCF_000485795.1). Lineage (GTDB taxonomy): Bacteria > Pseudomonadota > Gammaproteobacteria > Enterobacterales > Shewanellaceae > Shewanella > Shewanella decolorationis. The sequence goes on along the minus strand of NZ_AXZL01000051.1, from coordinate 19,066 downwards.
ATTATCAACATCCCGGCAGCTTAATCTATGCCCCCGCTATGCTGCGCCGTTTAGCCAATAAACTGCCCGAAGACAGCGTAGTGTGCTGCGATGTGGGCCAGCATCAAATGTGGGTTGCCCAGCATATGTGGTTCCGCCGCCCGGAAGATCATTTATCCAGCGCGGGCTTAGGCACTATGGGCTTTGGTTTGCCCGCCGCCATCGGCGCCCAAGTGGCTCGTCCCGATGCAACTGTGGTCACAGTGTCTGGCGATGGCTCTTTTATGATGAACGTGCAGGAGCTGACCACCATCAAGCGCCGCAAATTACCGGTTAAGATCCTGCTGATCGACAACCAAAAATTGGGGATGGTGAAGCAGTGGCAGCAGCTATTCTTTGAAGAGCGCTACAGCGAAACCGATCTGTCAGACAACCCCGATTTTGTACAACTCGCCTCGGCCTTCGATATCCCCGGCCGTACGATCTTCTCTTCCGACGAAGTTGAAGAGGCCTTAACCGAAATGTTAGCGGCTAAGGGACCCTATTTGTTACACGTAGCAATCGACGATGCTTTTAACGTTTGGCCACTGGTGCCCCCCGGCGCATCAAACAGCGATATGATGGACGAAATGGAGAAACAAACATGATCCACTCCCTAGAATTAACGGTTCAACAACGCCCAGAAGTGATAGAGCGTGTACTACGTGTGACTCGTCACCGTGGTTTTACGGTCACCCAAATGCAAATGCGGATGAACGACGATGCGAGTCTGTCGCTGGATATGGAAGTGGACAGCGAGCGAGCCATCGAGCTGCTCAGCAATCAACTGAATAAATTGATTGATGTCACTCAATGCAAGGTCTTGTTACCGCTAAACTTACAACAACAAAAAGTACACGCATAAGCATCCAGTGGCTGCGGGCATTAACGCTGCAGCAAGGCCCTAAGGGCACGATTTTCGATTTGAGATAAAGGATAGAGTCAATGCCAAAGTTACGTTCAGCAACCAGTACCGAAGGCCGCAATATGGCGGGTGCCCGTGCGCTATGGCGCGCCACAGGGGTGAAAGACAATGATTTTGGTAAGCCGATTATTGCAATTGCCAACTCCTTTACTCAGTTTGTTCCCGGCCATGTGCACTTAAAAGATATGGGCTCTCTGGTGGAGAGCGCCATCGAAGAAGCGGGCGGTATCGCTAAGGAATTCAACACCATCGCCGTCGATGATGGTATCGCCATGGGCCACGGTGGCATGCTCTACAGTCTGCCTTCGCGGGAGCTTATCGCCGATAGCGTCGAGTATATGGTCAATGCCCACTGCGCCGATGCGCTGGTTTGTATCTCTAACTGCGACAAAATCACCCCCGGCATGTTGATGGCGGCGCTGCGCCTCAATATCCCTGTGGTATTTGTGTCGGGCGGGCCGATGGAAGCGGGTAAAACTAAGCTGTCGGACAAGCTTATTAAGCTCGACTTAGTCGATGCCATGGTGGCCGCGGCCGACTCGAGTGTAAGCGATGAAGATAGCGCTAAAATTGAACGTAGCGCTTGCCCTACATGTGGCTCCTGTTCGGGCATGTTTACCGCTAACTCGATGAACTGTTTAACCGAAGCGTTAGGCCTGTCGCTGCCGGGCAACGGCTCCATGCTCGCGACCCATAGCGACCGCCGCGAACTGTTTTTAGAAGCGGGCCGCCGCGTGATGGCGCTGACCAAACGTTACTACGAACAAGATGATGCCTCGGCACTGCCGCGCAATATCGCCAGCTTTAAAGCCTTTGAAAACGCCATGGCGCTGGATATCGCCATGGGTGGTTCGTCTAATACTGTGTTGCACTTATTGGCTGCGGCGCAGGAAGCTGACGTGGCATTCACTATGGACGACATCGACCGCATGTCGCGCCAAGTGCCACATCTGTGCAAGGTGGCGCCGTCGACCGCTAAATACCATATGGAAGATGTGCACCGCGCCGGTGGCGTGATGGGTATCTTAGGCGAGTTAGACCGCGCCGGACTGCTGCATACCGATGTGCCACACGTTGCCGCCGATGCGGGTGGAAATCTCAAGTCGGTGCTCGCCAAGTACGATGTGATGCAAACCCAAGATGACAACGTAAAACAATTCTTTATGGCGGGGCCTGCGGGCATTCCTACCACTAAAGCCTTTAGCCAAGATTGCCGCTGGCCATCGCTAGATGATGACAGGCAAGAAGGGTGTATCCGCAGACGCGAATTTGCCTTTAGCCAAGAAGGTGGGCTGGCCGTATTGTCGGGCAATTTAGCTGAAAACGGCTGTATTGTTAAAACGGCGGGTGTGGATGAATCTAACCTGACCTTTACTGGCAGTGCTCGGGTGTACGAAAGCCAAGACGACGCAGTCGCTGGTATCTTAGGTGGCGAAGTGGTGGCGGGTGATGTGGTGGTGATTCGTTACGAAGGGCCAAAAGGCGGCCCAGGCATGCAAGAAATGTTGTACCCCACCAGTTACTTAAAATCCCGCGGTTTAGGCAAGGCCTGCGCGCTGATCACCGACGGCCGCTTCTCAGGTGGAACCTCTGGTTTATCCATCGGCCATGTGTCGCCTGAGGCGGCGGCGGGCGGCACGATTGCCTTGATTGAAAACGGCGATCGCATTGAAATCGATATTCCCAAGCGCAGTATCAAGCTTGCGGTGAGTGATGCCGAGTTAGCGGCGCGCCGTGAAACCATGCTCGCCCGTGGGCCAATGGCGTGGAAACCGCTTTCGCGTCAGCGTTATGTGTCGATGGCGCTTAAAGCCTACGCCATGCTTGCCACCAGTGCCGATAAGGGCGCGGTGCGCGATCGCAGTAAGTTGGAGGACTGATATGTTATCTCTAGCATCGTCGCAAACGGAGCAGGCTTCTCAAGTTCAGTCCGATAAGGCGCAGTCGGCCACTTCTGCCTTAGAAAAGAGTCAGCTTGCGCAAAGTTACTTGCAAAAAATCCTGCTGTCGTCGGTTTATGACGTTGCGAAAGTGACGCCACTCTCCAGCCTTAATAAACTCTCGGCGCGTTTGGGTTGCCAAGTGTTTTTAAAGCGTGAGGATATGCAACCAGTGCATTCCTTCAAGCTGCGCGGCGCCTATAACCGCATCGCCCAGTTGAGCCAAGCCGAATGTCAACGCGGCGTGGTGTGTGCCTCGGCGGGTAACCATGCCCAAGGCGTGGCCATGTCGGCGGCCAGTCGTGGTGTGGATGCGGTGATTGTGATGCCCGAAACTACGCCGGATATTAAAGTCGATGCGGTGCGCCGCTTGGGCGGCAATGTGGTGTTGCACGGCCAAGCCTTCGACCAAGCCAATGGTTTTGCGATGGCAATGGCGCAGCAGGAAGGTCGGGTGTATATCGCCCCCTTCGATGACGAAGCCGTTATCGCAGGCCAAGGCACAATCGCCCAAGAAATGTTGCAACAGCAGCGCGACCTCGAAGTGGTATTTGTGCCCGTGGGCGGTGGTGGCTTAATTGCCGGGATTGCTGCTTATTACAAGGCGGTGATGCCACAGGTCAAAATCGTTGGGGTTGAACCTGAAGATGCGGCCTGCTTAAAAGCGGCGATGGAGGCGGGCGAGCCTGTCACGCTGGCGCAAGTTGGCTTGTTTGCCGATGGTGTTGCGGTTAAACGTATCGGCACTGAGCCATTCCGCGTAGCCAAGCAGTTTGTGGATGAAGTGGTGACGGTCACGTCCGACGAAATCTGTGCAGCAGTAAAAGATATTTTTGAAGATACCCGCGCCATTGCCGAACCTGCGGGCGCTTTATCCCTTGCTGGGCTTAAAAAATATGTCAGTACCAATGCCGCAGGCGAGAGTGGTAAGGGTGAAAAAGTCGCGGCGATTTTAAGTGGCGCGAATGTGAACTTCCACAGCCTGCGGTATGTGTCGGAGCGTTGCGAGTTAGGTGAGCAAAAAGAGGCTGTGCTGGCGGTTAAAGTGCCCGAGCGTCCCGGCAGCTTCCTGCGTTTTTGTGAGTTGCTCGAAAAGCGGGTGATGACCGAATTTAACTACCGCTTTAGCAGTCGCGATATGGCAGTGGTGTTTGCGGGTATTCGCCTGACCAAAGGCCATGGCGAATTAGAGCAGATCATCAATACCTTAGAAGATAACGGCTTTGAGGTGCAGGACTTATCCGCTGATGAAACCGCGAAATTGCATGTGCGTTATATGGTCGGTGGTCATCCACCAGAGCCGCTAGAGGAGCGCCTATTTAGCTTCGAGTTTCCTGAGCATCCGGGGGCGCTGCTGAAGTTTTTAACTACCTTGCAGAGCAAGTGGAATATCAGTTTATTTCATTACCGTAATCACGGCGCGGCCTTTGGCCGAGTGCTGGCAGGTTTTGAAGTCCCCGAGGGCGATGCCTTGCCGTTTCAGCAGTTTTTAACTGAGCTGGGATTTGTCTATCAAGAAGAGACCCAAAGCCCTGCTTATCAGCTGTTTTTGAATGCTGGAAAAGGAAAAAACAACCTGCCTTTGTAATCACTTAGCTTTAGGTTACAACTTAGGCTAAAGGAGGGGCGCACAGGCGCCCCTTTTTGTGGTAGTTTGGTTTAACAAGTTAAGAGTGAATGCTCTAGTAATCAGACCTCGACCCTACGCATTAAGGAGACATGATGTTACCTGCACCGCATTTTTCTGCCTTTAATCCCCCTCGCCGCATTTTGATGGGCCCAGGTCCATCGGATGTTTATCCTGAAGTGTTAGCCGCGCAGGCAAGACCGACCGTTGGTCACCTAGACCCATTGTTTGTTGGCATGATGGATGAGCTTAAGAGCCTGATCCAATATGCGTTTCAAACCAAAAATGAAATGACGATGGCGGTGTCGGCACCCGGCAGTGCAGGCATGGAAACCTGCTTTGTTAACTTAGTCGAACCAGGCGAAAAGGTGATTGTGTGCCGCAATGGCGTGTTTGGTGAGCGTATGCGCCAAAACGTCGAGCGCGTCGGTGCGATTGCTGTGGTTGTGGATAACGAATGGGGCACGCCGGTCGACCCTGCTGCCGTTGAAGCGGCGCTTAAGGCCAACCCCGATGCTAAATTCCTTGCCTTTGTGCACGCCGAAACCTCGACTGGTGCATTGTCCGATGCTAAAACCCTGTGCGCGCTGGTAAAACAATACGGCTGTTTATCGATTGTCGATGCGGTGACATCCCTCGGCGGTGTGGAATTAAGAGTCGATGAATGGGGAATCGATGCCATTTATTCAGGCAGCCAGAAATGTCTCTCCTGCGTGCCGGGATTATCGCCCGTGTCTTTCTCGCCTGCTGCGGTAGAAAAGCTTAAAAACCGTAAAACGCCGGTGCAGAGCTGGTTCCTCGATCAAAGTCTGGTGATGGCCTATTGGACCAGTGCCGGCGGTAAGCGCAGTTATCACCACACCGCGCCCGTTAATGCGCTTTATGCCCTGCACGAGTCGCTGCGTTTATTGGCCGAAGAAGGTTTAGAAAATGCGTGGAAGCGTCATCAAGATATGCATTTAGTGCTGCGCGCTGGCCTTGAAAAACTCGGCCTGAAATTTGTGGTCGCCGAAGCTTCACGCTTGCCGCAGCTTAATGCCATTTATATCCCCGAAGGCGTCGACGATGCCGCCGTACGCGCGCGTCTACTCAAGGATTACAACCTTGAAATCGGTGCAGGCCTTGGTGCACTTGCGGGTAAAGCTTGGCGCATCGGTTTAATGGGCTTTGGTGCCCGTCGTGAGAATGTCGCGCTCTGTTTGCGCGCCCTAGAAGAGGTGCTGAACTAATATGTCAGTTTCGCGTATAAGGATGTTACGCAGAGTGAGTTTGCGCTTAGTGAGTTCACGTTTATTGATTGGCGGTTTGATTCTGATCTTAAGTGGTTGTGCCTCCAGCAATATGAGCAATACCAGTTGTGATTTTGTACGAGGTACAGCAGGCAATCAGAGTCAACGCGAGGCCAGCGGTGATGATAGCAATGCCCGGCAGATGGATGTGGGCATTGGGATTTTAACCGCGATTTTCGGCAGTATTAGCCGAGCACTTTCTTCCGATGATAAATCGGATGAGAAGTGTGTTTAATCGGTGAGTTTTAGTCGCCTTTGATAGTTTATAAATCCCCGTAATTCGGGGATTTATACTTTTCTACTAGTTGCACTTAGTTGATGTTTTCTGAATTCATCCAGAATAATGTTCAAGGTGCTCTAGGGGATTCTTTGTTTTAAAGATGTAATTTATTAAACATATTGCGGCCTAACGGCCGAGGTGAATCAAAGTCGTGGGGCTTCACCCCACACCCGACCAAGGAGGACTGCTCGTCCTATCCTCCTTGGATGCTCCAAGACGCCCCTCACGGAGTTGAAAGCCCCTTGTGCTCATCGCCAAATTTGCTACCGCTTTCGAAGGATGCGTCCTTGCACCTGCGAAAGCTAGCTTGCCATCCATGGCGAGACTCACGCAATTTGTCTATTCGCCCTGCGGCAACTCCGAGGGGATGGTGAACTTCTGTGGGTTCGGTGTTCGCTGTTAATCCCAAAAGAGTAATGCTAGTACCATCTATTGGGCTATAAGTGTTCTGTTATAGCTACCAAGTCATCAATGTCTGATTTTTTAGGAATCTCTAAGGTGTCACCATGTACTAAACGATTTCGCTTATCAGCCATTTGAACTAGAAAACTAGCATTATTGGTGCTTATAAAGCCTAATGTATGAAGTTCTCTTATTAGAAATTTCCCACCCATAGAGCGCGAATTTGTAGCTAGTTGTTGTAGTTTTTTACGACCAACTTTTTCGAAGTCTATCCATGCTGTAATAAAGCAAGTAAAACCTGAAACAAACATATACTCCTCGTTACTGACATGTGGCAAATGACCAACAACAGAGAGAATCATGTCATTGCGTAAATCAAAAAGATCATACTCAAGGTCTTTAGCTACTAAAACACTAGCTTTTTCCAACCCAAACTTTGACTTTAGATAAAGCATTTTTTGTTGTAACTGAGGAGGAGCACCTTTGTATTTGTCGTTTAATACAAAGTAAAAATTTTTAACAGGGCATAACTCATCCCATTGCTTCAGTAACCCATTTAGGTCAGCTTCAAGTTTATTTACTGCATCGTTGATGCTTTTTTCTATATTTGAAGGTGCATAAACCTGAAAGTAGGTATTTTCACTTTGTATCCAACCATCATTTTTACGGTCACCAATGTTTCCGTATGGCTTTACAGGCTGAAAATCTCGGTTTTTGTATCCCATAATTTTTGAGAAAAGATCCTCAAACCTTTGACCATCTGCCTCATGGATTTGTAAATGGAACATATTTCTAGCAATAGCTAAAGAAACGTCATTCATGATCAAATTACTCTATTTGCCTATCATTTGTATCGTGCGCATACGCATAATCTCACCTTAGACGATTTAGTAATACTGTGTTAATAAGCCACCTGTTATTAAATTTAAAGAATATATGTTTCTAAGAGGTCTCAGATTACTGTGGGGATTGGCAAGATTAAGCACTGGCATGTAAGTGACCGTTCGTGACAGGGATGTCACGGTCGAGCACACAGGGATGTGCTTGCTGCGTGTCACTGGAATGACTGTGCTTAATCGTTTATTGGTGGAGTAATAGCGGAATGTATGTGTTTTTCGATAAGTCCTTTATAAATTATTAACAGGAAAATAGAATTCAATCTTAATGGTTTCCCGCTCTATTTTTTCTGGTATTAAATGCACAAATTAATGTTATTTCTCGCTTTTATCTTATCCATTCCTGCTGTGATTATTGGCGCATTTGTCTTCGAGGATATTGGCGGGCTGCTGTTAATCTCTTGGTTTTCTTTGGTGCTTGGGCTGATTGGGATTGGCGGGATCGTAAGATTTAGGCAAGAGCAGTTGTTAGCTTATGAGTTGGTTGAAGGGACGGTCGTTTCGCTGCAAGAGAACACTCGATATAGCGACGAGCCTGAGCACTTTAGGGATCAGCAAGTGTTTATTAATCCGGTGATTCAATATTTTTGGCGAGGTCAGCGCTATACCTGTGGCGCGTTGATGAATTACAACGAGCATGCCTACAATCGCTTTGGGCCGAAAATAGGTGATAAGGTGAGCTTATCTGTGCCAATCCAACACCCAGAAGCCGCTATCGAGCACAAGTTCCTCGCAAGATACAGTCATTTGATTATTGGTGTGATAGCGCTTTCAATATCTGTCGTCTTGGTTATATTGCTGTTAACGGAGGTCGTGGCATTTACGCATGGCTGATGTGATTGGTCGCTTAGGTTCATCCTAACAAAAACGGCATCTACATAAGTTGCAGATGCCGCCTGTCGCTCTGAGTTAGCCCTTTGGCTGGCGTTATGCTTGTTATCCGTTGGGTTGCTCTTTACTTCTTGGCCTTAACTTTTCCACTACAAATACACTTAAGCTGCTAATAATTGCTGCGAGTAGGGTGGAGAAGAGCACATCCTGCGGCCAGTGCATGCCGAGTAGCATACGGCTTAGGCCCATCAATAATCCCCAAACCAATAACGCACTGGTGAATAGAGGTAAACCCGCTAAAAGCAGATAGTAGCTGGCGGTTAGCACTAAGGTTACGGCAAAAATGGTGTGTCCAGACGGGAAGGAATAGCCGATTTCATCTTCCCAATGTTGGTGGATTTTTGGGGACAGTTTTACCGCTGAGGTTCTCGTTTGCAGCTCGGTCAGCGCCTCAGCAATGGCCTGTGAGCGTTCTGGTTTTGCGAGTTGATAGAAGGTTTGCGGAGTTAACTGTGCATCATCTGGGAGTGCTTGCTCAGATAGGTATACCAGATTGGGCCTTGGCTCTTTAAAAAAACTTTTAAGGGCATGGCTAGTGCTTAGGCTTAATACTTGGCTTAGGCTGATGGCTAAAAACAAGTTAATAAATAATGCTTTAGGCATATAACAATAGGCAAGCGCCAACACGACTAAAACAGTCGCAACACCATAGGGCGCTGTGCCGGTTGTGGTGAGCCAGTACAAGGCTCTGGCTAAGGGCGATTGTAGATCGAGCAACGGAAATAATTGATTTTGCGTAAGTAACAGTAGGCTTGGAATCGCTGCTAGCAGTAACCATACAAGCGCCAAACGACGTAGAAGATAGGCTGGATGAGTCAAAATATTTGCCTCCGAGTAAACGCAATAGGCTACATGTCACATGTGGTCTTGCCAATAAAAAAATCCCGACAGCAAAAAGTGCGCTGTCGGGGGTCTTCAAGGGTGGAGCGGTAGGTGCTATTGCACTGTGTCCTTGGGTTGATGACGGGTTACGAACATCAAAATCAGTAAAACCACTAATAACAAGCCAGTACCCATCAGTAGGGCGTAATCTTCTAATTGCAGTATTGAGTACAACACCGCATACAAGCTCACCAGCATAGTGCCTACTATCGCGCCACGTTTAACGCTAGCGGTGGCACTGCCCACATAAGCGGATACCGACAGCACAGGAATACAGGCGGCGATCAGATAGGCTTGCAGGAAGGCAAGATGCTCCGAGAGTGACAGTAATAGTAGGTAGAACAGTGCCATCGCACTGCCAACCAGCATATATTGCACTGTGCTTAGGCTGGTCTTTTGACCCAGCTCGAAGATAAATAACATGATAAAAGTCAGTACGATAAACAGTAGGCCGTATTTAACTGAGCGCTCAATCTTGCCGTAATGGGTTACAGGTTCAAATAACATGGCATTGGCTACGACTTCGGTAAGCGTCGACTGATTACTCTTAATAAACTCCTGCGGATAGTTGCGAGTTAAGTGACTGATATTCCAGTTGGCGGTAAATCCGTTAGTAGTGATTTCGCGCTCTGCTGGGAGTAAGCCTTTAAAACTCGGGTGCGGCCAGTCGGCATGGATCTTCAGCAGGGTTTGTTCGCCTAATGGCAGGGCACTAATCGACTGAGAGCCGCGCAGTGTCATGGCAAAGTTCACGCTAAAATCACTTGCTTCGCCGACTTGGATCCCTTGGTTAAAGCCTTTCTCTAGACCGCCAGTCGTCAAGCCTGTGCCCGACATCAGCGAGCCAGAGAGTAAGACTGAATCGCCTGTCACCTCAATCTTTTCTACTTTATCAATTGCTTGGTTTGATGACACACCAAAGACTAAACGGGCATTTTTGTTATCAAAGGCGATAAGGTTAGGAATGTCATAACGATTTAAGCGAAAGTCAGCCTGCCCCGTAAGCGCCGCGTTATACACCAGCGATTGATAAATGCCACGGGTACGGAAATCATGTTTTAGGTCTAAATCGAGAGTGAGCTTTTTCGGCAGGATCACCAGCTCATCTTGATAGGTGCGCTTCACTTCGTGGCGGGTTTTGCCGTCGTTACTGACTTCTTCCTGCATCACAAAATAACTGTAGGGGATTACCAACGCTGGGCCCGAGAGGGTTTGCTGCTCGCCCCATGAGCGGCCGATTTCATCGACCACACTGTTGTAAAGCATTTCGCGATCGGACGTCATATCCATAATGATCCCGAGCGGTAGCAAGGCCACAATCGACAGTATGCCAATGGTGATGGCTTTTAATAAGGTGGTGTTTTTTAATGCCGTTCCCTTTGTCGTAGTTGCTGCCCACGGCTCTTGTGTTGACATATCGGTTCCTTGATCACGATTGAGTTTTTTAAGGAGTGCGCGCGCCACTAAATAGATAGCGCCGCCAAACAGCGCCAAACTCAGTAACGTGAGCACCCAGAAAATAATGTTAAACATGGATTTCATTCCCTATGAAATACGCGCGAGTCGCCATTGCATACTATTGGGCTAACTCGATATTACGGCGGGTATTAAAGCAGATTTGCCCACGGAAGTTGCGGGCAAGTTGCTGATCAATAGTGGCAAAATTATGGCAATCGCCTTTAAGTGCGCTAAAACCTATTTTGAACTGGTGCGTTGTTTGTCAAATTTCGGGTGTTTAGCCTCAAAGTCATCTTCCTTGCGGATATGTTTGAGTAGCGTCTCAAGACATTCTTTAAAGACATCGATTTCTTCGGAGTAGACGGCGGCATGGTGTGAAAACCATTGGTGTTTTTCACGCTCACGATTATTGCAGTCCGGCCAAATACGTAGCTCATACTCATCGCCAATCACGACAATCGCATAGTCGATTGCGCCATTGCTAAAGGTGATGCATTGGGGCAGATACACGGGCGCTTCACCTTTGAATAGCTCGTACCAAATGGCTTCACTGCGCCAAGAGACTATGGGTAAAGGCGCTTTGATGGAGCAGCCAATCGATTGATGTTGGTTAAACAGGACTGCCTTAATATCGTCGATGCTGAAAGGTTGTAACTCGCCATTCTTTTCACCGAGTGAGTACAGCATATTCATTAAAAATGGCAGTTTAGTACCATTGCCGGTTTTACGGCCGCAGAGTTTGGCTTCGCGGTAATAGATATTCATTCATCAATCCTTAATGAGGGGCTAACCTTTGTAAGAGGGAGTTGTTTGACTCGAGGTAAGCGATAGCCCTAAGCGAGGAAATGCCCTATGTTAACTCAAGTTGTACGCGAGCTGACAAATTCACGCTAAGTTTACGAAATATCCGACAAAAGTAAGAGGATTATCCTTTTGATCATCTGTCAGTCATGGCATCAATCTTTGGGCGCAATTGTTTTTGAGCATTTTGGGAGAATTTATGTCGAGTCCTTTTTCACCCCGTGAGTGGTTGCAATTGAATATGCAACAGCAGGGCTTATTACAACCGCAGACTTCGGTCTGTGAGCTGATTAGCCGTCTCGGGTATGTGCAAATCGATTCGATTAATGTGGTCGAGCGGGCGCACCACCATGTGTTGCATAGCCGGATACCACAGTATCAACCGCAGATGTTAGATACTGCGCTGGCACAGGGCGAGATTTTTGAATATTGGTCCCATGCGGCGGCATATTTACCCATTGCCGACTACCGTTTTAGTTTGCAACGTAAACAACAGCTGCAAAATGGCGGCAAACATTGGTTTGAGCCAGACGATAAGGTGATGCAGGAAGTGCGCGCCCGCATTCGCGCCGAAGGACCACTGAAGGCCAGTGACTTTGAACATGCAGAAGGCAAAAACGGTGCCTGGTGGGATTGGAAGCCCGCCAAAAAGGCGCTAGAGCAGTTGTTTATGCGCGGCGAGTTAATGGTGGTGCGCAGGGAGAAATTTCAAAAATGTTATGATCTTACCGAGCGCGTGCTGCCAGAGCATATCAATACCCAAGCGCCAAGCGAGAGCGAATTTGCTCGCCACTTGATTGAGCGTTATCTCGCTGCCCATGCCTTTGGCTCGGCAGCGCAAATCGCTTATCTGCGCAAAGGCATAAAAGCTAATGTGAATGAGCAATTAGCCGCTATGCAGTCTCAAGGTGAGTTGGCAAGCTTTAAGGCGGAAGGGCAATGGTATTTTTATCGCCCCGAGCTGCAAATAACCGCTGCAATACCCAATCGAGTCTGGTTACTCAATCCCTTCGATAATCTATTAATTCAGCGGCAGCGATTAAAGCAATGGTTTGATTTTGATTACCAAATTGAAGTCTATGTGCCCGCCGAAAAACGCCAATATGGCTATTACTCCCTCGCGATTTTGTGGCGTGACTGCTTTGTTGGTCGAGTGGATGTGAAAGCCGAGCGGCAAAGCGGTTTACTGTTATTACAACAGCTGACTTTAGAAGAGGGATTTAGCGGCATGGATGATGACTTTTGCGCAGCATTTGAGGCGGCAGTCACTGAGTATGCGCGCTTTAATGGCTGTAGCCGTTGGAAACTGGTGAAGGCTAACCATAAGGCATTCAAACAACTATACGCACGGCAGCAGACGATCTAATCGGGATCTTTGTCGTTATCTGGGCATTTGTTTTTAGATGGTACATCCATCCAGCGAAAGCACAGGTACAGCAGTGCTAAAAAGAGCAGCGGCAGGGTGGCATAGGCTAAGGATAATGAACCGTTCTCACCGCGCGCGAGCCAGTAGCAGGGAATATACACTAAGGGATAGGCAAGGGTTCCCCACAGAAAACTCTTATTCATCAGCCGGTAAAACCAGTGCACGTTAATCGTGGTTCGGCTGGCAAGTCCCATCAGGCTGGCGAGGACTACAAAGGGATAGCTGAGCAGTGGCAGGCCGCCAAGGAGCAATAATCCCCAAAGCAGATAGTCTTGATAGTGTGTGCTGATTGCGATATCCATTGTCTTCTTCCCTGACGATTCGAACTCTGGCGCTAGGTCTTAGCGCCGACGGCTATTCTTACTCGTTAAGCCCTTGCTGCATCTTAAGCCAAAAGCCTTGTTGGCAGAGATTGCTAAAGGACTTTTGCTGCGGCGAAATCGCGATATTGGCGGTGACGACTCGATAACTCAACCAATAATCCTCACAAACCGCGTTTGGCTCATCAGCTTGTTTATCTTGCTCGCTTAACAGACTGACCACAACCCCGTTGTTGAAGTGATATAAGGTCAAAGATTCACACATTTCAGCATTATCGTCTCGATAACTTTGCTGCTCTTGGGTGTGGCTCACCACTGAAACTGGGCTAGGATAGCCTTGAATAGCAAGGATGTAGCTGGCGAGTTGTTGCATTATTTCCCTAAGTGACTCAATGTTTGAAGTGTTAAAAACAAAAAAGCACAGCTGCGCTATCGCTAACTGTGCTCTTTCAAACAGGCATTATAAGTTAGTCTGCGGCGTTTAGCTTTTTCTCAAGCTCATTCACTTGTGCTTGCAGGGCTTCTAATTTCTCGCGGGTTTTCAGTAATACATGCTGTTGTACTTCAAACTCCTCACGGGACACCATATCCAACTTGAGCAATTGATTTTGCAGCACTTGCTTGCTGCGCTCTTCAAATTCACCGGCAAATTGCTTAAGACCGCTGGGCAGGCTATCGCTCAGTTGCTTCGCCATTTCTTCGATTTTCTTTGGATTGATCATCTTCTTGTCCGCCTCTTTACTGAATGTGGGGATTGTAACCTAGTACGTTGGCTTTCAAAAGAAAACCGCCTTGTAAAACCTACGTCTTAAGGGACGTAGGTTTTACTTGGATGCGGTTAGCTGTTGTGGGCTAGCCCGTCGGTATCTTCGTCAAACACGGGCAAAGGCTCATGTTTTTCAGCAAGATAAGTATAAATCACCGGTAATACAAACAGGGTGAAAATCGTCCCAATCGATAAACCTGCGACAATCACAATACCGATATTAAAGCGTGCTACCGCACCTGCGCCGGAAGCAAACAATAGCGGTAACAGACCCGCAATCATCGCTGCTGTGGTCATTAAAATCGGGCGTAAGCGGATGGTTGCCGCCAGTTTAATCGCCTCAAGTTTAGATAGCCCACGGTGGAGTTGTTCCTCTTTGGCCACTTCGCACATCAAGATCCCGTGTTTAGTGATAAGACCCACCAAGGTAATTAATCCTACCTGGGTGTAGATATTGATTTTGGCTAAGCCAAACACATGGGTCCACCCGAGTACAATCAAGGCGCCGCTAATCGCCAGCGGTACAGATACCAAGATGACTAATGGGTCTTTAAGGCTTTCAAACTGGCTGGCGAGTACTAAGAAAATAATCGCAATCGCCAGCAAGAAAGTGGCATAAAGTGCCGAACCTTCAGTGACAAACTGGCGTGCTTCACCGAGGAAGTCGTAGCTATAACCCTTAGGTAACTCATTATCGCCAATATTTTGCAAAAAGCTGATGGCATCACCAATAGCTACGCCTGGCGCGGCTACACCACCCACAGTTAAGGCATTCATTTGGTTAAAGTGCGGCAGTGAGCGAGGCTCGGCCACCATTTCAATATCAACCAAGCTGGATAGCGGAATGGATTTACCATCGGCGGCTTTGACATAGTAATTAGCCAGCGATTCTGGGTTCGCCCGCAGTTTACGCTCCACCTGTGGGATCACTTCGTAGGAGCGACCATCCAAGTTAATGCGATTCACATAGCCATCACTCATCATGGTGGCGAGTGTGATCCCGATATCTTGCATGGTCACGCCGTAGGTCCCGGCTAAGTCACGCTTGATATGCAGTTTCATGGTGCCGGAATCAAATTTCAGGTTGATTTCTGAGTACACAAACAAGGGACTCTTTTGCACCTTTTCCAGTACGCTGGTACCGATTTGGAAGAGGCTGGCAAAGGAGTTTGATGTAGTAATCACAAACTGAATCGGTAAACCACTCGACGCCCCAGGCAGCTCAGGCATTTGGAAGGTGGTAATCGCCATTCCAGGAATGTGCTTCACTTCTTTAGCAAAAAACTCCTGCATTTGTTTTTGGCTCTTATCCCGCTCACTCCAAGGCACTAATGGCGCGATCCCGAAGGCTTGGCTGGAACTTGGTACGCCCACAAAGGCGAGTGACGCGGCTGATTCAGGCTGTGCCTTAATCATATCCGTGACTAAGCCCATATTGGCTTGGATGTAGTCCAAGTTGGCAGTTGAAGGTGCGGTGCCCATCATCATTACCACACCTTTATCTTCGTTGGGCGCCAGTTCTGACGGGATAAACTTAAACAACACTGGCAGTGAAGCGAACACGATAATCGCAAAGGCGACGATCACTGGGCGATGTAACATCACCGCATCTAGCATGTTGCTGTAACGGCGAGTCAGGCCCGTGAGGAAGTTTTCTACTCCCATTTCGAACCGATTAGGTGCGGTATGGGGTTTGAGTATTTTGGCACACATCATGGGTGACAGTGTCAGTGCCACTATGCCCGAGATAAACACAGAACCTGCGAGTGTAAGGGCAAACTCCTTAAATAATGAGCCGGTGATCCCGCCCATTAAGGCAATCGGCGCATAAACCGCGGCGAGGGTAATGGTCATGGAGATCACTGGCACCGCGATTTCGCGGGTACCGATAATCGCGGCTCTAAAGGGCGACTCACCCAGCTTGATATGCCTGTCAACGTTTTCGACCACCACAATCGCATCGTCAACCACCAAACCAATGGCGAGCACCATGGCCAGTAGGGTCATGAGATTGAGCGTAAAACCAAACATCTGCATGATGATGGCAACCCCAATCAGCGAGAGCGGAATGGTCACAATCGGGATCACCACGGCGCGAAGCGAACCTAAGAAGAGAGTGATCACCACGATAACAATAATCGCGGCTTCTCCAATGGTTTTAACCACTTCTTTAATCGATTCATCAATTGCGAGTGAGGAGTCGTACAGAATGCTCGATTCAATGGATGGCGGTAAGTTACGCTCAATTTCAGGTAACAGGGCGCGGGTATCAGCCGCAACGGTAAGCGGGTTAGCCGTTGGCGTGACATCAAGGCCGATGACCACGGCTTCTTTGCCATTGGCTAAGGCGCGGTAGATATCATGGCTCTTTTCGAGGCTGACATCGGCAATGTCACCGAGACGGACGACTAAACCATCTTTACTGCCGATCACTAAGCGTTTTAACTCTTCGATGGTAGCAACCTGGGTGTCAGCTGTACCGTTGAAAAGGGTGTAAACACTGTTGGTTTGACCCACCGCTGACTGATAGTTGTTCGCCTGCAATACTTGCATTACATCGCTGGAGGAGAGGTTAAACGCCCCCATTCTGGCCGGATCGAGCCAAATACGCATGGCGTATTTAATACCACCGTATAAATTCACCTTAGCAACGCCGTCAATGGTAAAGAGCTGGGGTTTGACGACACGCTCAAGGTAATCCGTTAGCTGGCTTGAGTTAATCTGGTCACTAAAAAATGAAATATACAGTACAGAGGTTTGCGAGCCAGTGGACATTTCAACACTGGGATCTTCAGCCTCTTTGGGCAATTGCGATCTCACCGAGTTTACTTTGGCGAGAATATCGGCCAAGGCGCCATTCGGATCGGTATTGAGCTTCATATACACCGAAATTTTCGAGGTGCCGAGAAAGCTCTCTGAGGTCATAAAGTCAACGTTATCGGCCTGCGCTAGCGCTTGCTCTAACGGTTGTGTAATAAAACCTTGGATTAGATTTGCATCCGCGCCGTAATAACTGGTCGATACCGTGACTACGGTATTCGTCATCTTCGGATATTCACGCACTTGCATGCTATTGAGGGCATTAAAGCCTAACAGCAGCAAGAGAAAGCTGATTGAGGCGGCGAGTACGGGTCGCCTAATAAAGATATCTGTAAAGCGCATTATCTTGCTCCTATTACAGCTTTGGCATAGTGTCGGAGTGGGTCAGGGCTTGGTCTTCAACCACTGTCACTTTACTGTTGTTACTGAGGCGAATTTGCCCTGAGGTGACAATACGATCTCCCGCTTTTAACGCTCCACTCACCAGCGCGTTATTGCCGTTACGCTCTAATACCGTCAGGTTGATTTGCTCGACTCTAGCCAGCTTTTTACCGTTTTCTTCGACCTCTTTGATGAGGTAAATAGAGTTACCATAAAGGGTAAAGTTGATGGCGGTTTGTGGCAGTACAAACTGATCGTTCAGTTCTGGCAATAGGATGGATACTCGGGCAAACATCCCGCTACGCAGTTTGGCGTTATCGTTAGAAATGCGTGCTTGCACTTGGATCAAACCGCTTTGGTAAAACACGGCGGGTTCAATCGCGGCAATTTCACCTTCGAAGGGTTGCTCAGGATAAGAGTCCACAAACACATGGATTTTTTGGCCTACGGCAATACGAGGTAATTGGGTTTGCGGAATAGTGAAGCGGATTTTCATTGTGCTGATATCTTCGAGACGCACAATATCGGTACCAGGCTGAAGATATTCACCTAAGTTAATGTTACGAATACCCACTAAACCACTGAAAGGCGCACTGATTTCACGGCGCTCGATAGTGGCTTTTAAGCTTTCAATATCCGCCTGTAAGGCCAGATATTTAGATTCACTATTATCTAAATCCTGTTTAGAGACTGACTTTTGCGCATAGAGTTTTGAAAGGCGTTTGAAGTCGGCCTCAGCGGCGGGCAGTTGTACCATTTTGCTTTTAAGGTTGGCTCTTTCCACTTTGGCATCGAGTTCGGCCAGCAGTTGGCCTTTTTCCACTCGGCTACCGTTTTCAAAATTAATACTGGTGACGCGTCCTGCTAATTCGTTGGAGATGGTCACCCCTTGATGCGGCTCAACAAAACCAATCGCATCAATTGTAGGTTGCCATTTTTGCACATCTAACGTCATGGCTGTTACTGGGAACTCAGCCTCAGGCATATTGGCAATCGCCTCTGCGATTTTATTTTTTACCATCAGGTTAAAGCCGATCACTGAGCCAAAGGCAAGTACAGCGATCGCTAGCATACTTAGAGTCCATTTTTTCATGGTGCTAAAGATTCCTAAAGTTAAGTTAATTCGTCACAGAAATTGCCTGAAGGCAAAGCTCACATGCCTGCTGGATCTCTGTATCTGTACATTGCAAATGGCCGCGGCGTAGGCGTTTACCTATAGCAACAGCCGGCTCAAAGGCGATAGAAAATAACAAGGCATTATTCAATGGTTGGATGACGCCTTGATCTTTCGCCTGCTCAAAGAGTTGATGTAACTGCTGGAAAATCTCCCTTTCAAAGGCTTGATGCTCAGGCGCATCGACACCTGGAAGGTGGGAATACTGTGCAAAACTTAAATTGGCATGAGATTGCTCACGCCCCAGTGCCACTATGTTGAACCATAGACGGCGAAATTTTTGGTCAAAGCTGCCTTCATTAATGTTTTCAAGCAACTTGCTGGCAATTTGTTGTAATACGTCTTTACGCAGCTCAATGATCAAATCTTCTTTGTCTTTAAAGTAGCGATAAATCGTACCTGCGGCGACTCCGGCATCTGCGGCAAGCTTTTGCATTGAAAGATTATGTAATCCCTCTGTCGCAATAATTTTTTCGGCGGAGCGGAGTATTAAGTCGCGTTTATTATCCATTCAATTTCCAATATCTAAACTCGTGAATGAACGTTCATTCATGTTGATTTTAATCGTTGAAATTGACCTTAGCAACAAGTTAGCTCAAAAAATGGCAAAAGTGTGATTTTGGAAAGTCCGCTTGTAATTAATTTATCTACTTGAGACTAATACCAATCGTATTAAACATCTGTTCATTCAGCGGGAGTTAAACGGGCTTTAGACAAGGCGAAGGCTTGAAGGCATAGTGGCGCTCTGTCGAAAGCCTTAAACGCAGTAT
>NZ_AXZL01000050.1 GCF_000485795.1 Shewanella decolorationis S12 | reverse complement strand
GACCACTTACCTCGCGTTACCGCTCAGCGGGTCAGGGCTGCGTATTCTACGCATTTCCCATTTGGCGTCAAGGCGTTTTTGCAAACTTCTTGAGGCTTTCGAATCAAGTGCACAATTTGCATTCGATTCGTACTGTAACCGCGTTAGCTTTCGCTGTCTGCCGTGTCAGTGGATGCGCATTATAGGCAGCAGAACTTTTTGTGCAAGGGCTTTTTGTCAGAAAATTACGATTAATCATCTAGACGCCTAGATATCCAGCAATATGAATAAAAAAGGGGCTAAACAGCCCCTTTTTAAACTCATTTGGTTAACGAAACAGTAACTATGGACTGAAGAATCGCGATTCTTGCTCGACTTCGACTTCTTCGCCATCAATATGGGTTTTCACTTTTATCTCAATATTAGTTACTGAACGCGAAAGTTCGACTGGATCGACCCCGATACTGATAGGTAGAGTTAATACCTCTCCTCCTGCAATCGTCACTGAGGTAGGTCCATACCACTTATAGTTGTTGAGGCCTTCAACACTCATAGTGTATTCATGGGCTTGCTCTGTCTTATTCAGGATCTTCAAGGTGAAGGTGTTTTCAATCAAACCTCGATCATTTTCTCGATAGAGTTGATTGCGGTCGCGGATAATATCCATACGTACTGGTGCAATCGTCGCGCTCGCATAGATAAAGACAAGAATCATAACGGCAAGCACTACACCATAGCCGACCAGCTTAGGACGTAATACTTTCTCTTTAATACCCTCGAGTTTATTTTCGGTGGTATAGCTAATCAGCCCCAGAGGGTATCCCATGCGCTCCATAGTTTGGTCACAAGCGTCGATACAGGCGCCGCAGTTAATACATTCGTATTGCAGGCCATTACGAATATCAATACCCGTTGGACAAACCTGAACACAGAGGTCGCAGTCGATACAGTCGCCTAAGCCCATTTCTTTGGGGTCGGCTTTGCGTGAACGCGGGCCACGGGTCTCGCCACGTTTGGCATCGTAACCAACGATATAAGTATTTTTATCAAACATCGCCGATTGGAAGCGCGCGTACGGGCACATATGAATACACATGATTTCACGCATCCAGCCCGCATTACCGTAGGTCGCTAAGGTAAAAAACACCACCCAGAAGTAGATAGCACCCGATGCATTAAGGGTAAATACATCGACATAGACTTCACGGCTCGGCACAAAATAGGACACAAAGGTCATAGCTGTGATGAGCGAAAGCACTATCCATGCAGTGTGTTTTGCGGTTTTGCGCCAGATTTTGTCAAAACCCCATGGCATTTGATCTAGCTTAATGCGCTTATTACGGGCACCTTCGAGTTTTTCTTCGAACCAGATGAACATAAACGTCCATACGGTTTGCGGACAGGTGTAACCACACCAGACTCGACCGAGATAGGTTGTCACGAAAAATAACGCAAAGGCGGCTATCATAAAGAGAGCGGCAAGTAAGGTCAGATCTTGTGGCCAAATCGTTAAACCAAAGACATGGAATTTCTGCTCAGCCAGATTGAACCATACGGCTTGACGTTCTCCCCAAGGTATCCAGGGTAAGATAAGGAAGAAGAGCATTGCAATCCAGCCCATACGGCGGCGTAAACTACTCCATAATCCATCGATGGCCCGGACATAAATCCGATTGCGGGGGTTAAAGCGATCAGCCTTATCTGCATCAGGCTGGTGAATCTTAATTCGATTGGTTTTCGAATAGTCCTTGTTATTAGATTCTGCGTTCATCGTGACAGCCTTTTACTGCTTTAATATTGGACGAAAACTGGCTTATTATACCCATATTATTAATGGTTATTCACTTATGTTGGACTAAAAGATGAAAGGTTGGATCATATTAGCGCTTCTTTCTGGTGCATTATATTACTTATACACAGAAACAGACAAATTAGATGCACCTATTGCAAAAACAGAGGAAGTGATTCAGAAGATAGAAAACAAGGTCAGTTCAGCAATGGGAACTCAGATAATAAAAATAGATCAAAATCTAACAAAGGCGCGGAAAGAGATTTTGGCGCGACTGTCTGCACCTGAAGTCGAAGAATTTAATAAAATCCCACTCACCGAAGACGGCATTGCTGATTTTAAAGAAAGCTACTGCGGTACTAAAGCCACCGAACATCCCATTTTTAGCAGAGATAACTTGCTATTTATCTGCGACAACCTCTAATCCACTAACAGGCAAACGGAATTTTGCAAACCATCACTAAGCATAACGCTGAGGTGATTGACCTACGGTAACATTCCACCTAGCCTCTGAGCTTCAATTATATAGGCCTTATATCATGACTAAACCAGTATCAGATATTTTTGATCCCGCACTGTGGGATGAAGTCAGCGGATTTAACTTCGACGATATTACTTACCATAGAGCCAAAGCCCACGGCACTGTGCGTATTGCTATTAACCGTCCAGATTGCCTCAATGCCTTTCGCCCAAAAACGGTTGATGAGTTATATATCGCCCTCGATCACGCTCGCCAATGGTCCGATGTAGGTTGTGTATTACTCACGGGCAATGGCCCCTCGGCCAAAGGACAATATTCGTTTTCCTCCGGTGGCGATCAACGTATTCGCGGTAAAGATGGTTATAAATATGAAGGCGCCGAAGAAGGTAAAGCCGATTTAGCCAGAATGGGGCGGTTACATATCCTCGAAGTCCAACGATTGATCCGCTTTATGCCTAAGGTGGTGATCGCAGTCGTACCGGGTTGGGCGGTGGGTGGCGGCCATAGTTTGCACGTTGTCTGCGACTTAACCTTGGCCTCGAAGGAACACGCCGTCTTCAAACAAACCGATCCCGATGTCGCGAGTTTCGACTCAGGCTATGGCAGTGCTTATCTTGCCAAGATGATTGGCCAAAAGCGTGCGCGAGAAATTTTCTTCTGTGGCTTTAACTACAGTGCCGATGAAGCCTTTGCCATGGGAATGGTGAATAAATCGGTTCCCCATGCCGAACTCGAAGTTGAAGCATTAAGATGGGCCAAAGAGATTAACTCCAAATCGCCTACGGCGATGCGTATGCTGAAGTACGGCTTTAACATGACCGACGACGGCATGGTCGGTCAGCAACTGTTTGCGGGTGAAGCGACACGCTTAGCCTATGCCAGCGCAGAAGCTCAAGAAGGACGCGATGCTTTCCTTGAGAAACGTGACCAGGACTTTTCCGCGTTTCCTTGGCATTACTGATCGAAACTGATTGCCATATAAAGCTCTCATTTGAGGGCTTTATATTTTTTAGCGCTTATAGATAGAAAAAACCGTTTAAACTAATCTCAAAATACGGGTTTAAATTTTAATGAGAATTGTTATCATCTAATTATTCCCAATTGGGGCTAACATTAGAGGATAAGATCATGACCAAGACACTAACTTTTGCCGTATTACATTTCAGCGTTGCCTTCACAGTTACCTATTTATTAACTGGTAGTGTTTTGGTCGGTGGTGCCGTCGCCTTAGTTGAGCCCGCGATAAACACTGTAGTGTTTTATTTCCACGATAGAGTATGGAAACGTTTCGAGGCAAAAAAGCAGAACGCACTTAATGCAATAACGGCTTAATACACTCAGCCACCAGCACATACTCTAATAAAGCCCCAATAAAAAACCGCCATTTAGGCGGTTTTTTATTGCTTCCGATTTATTCCACCGTCACCGATTTAGCGAGGTTTCGTGGTTGATCCACATCGGTGCCCTTAATTAAGGCAACGTGATACGACAGCAACTGTAATGGGATGGTGTAAATCAGCGGCGCCATAAAGATATCGCAGTGTGGAACCGGGATAACCTTCATGGTCTCGTCAGATTCAAACTCTGCATCCACATCGGCGAAGACATACATTAAGCCGCCACGGGCACGCACTTCTTCAACGTTAGATTTCAGCTTTTCTAACAGTTCGTTGTTTGGTGCAACCACGATGACGGGCATGTCGGCATCAATCAACGCCAGTGGGCCATGCTTAAGTTCGCCAGAGGCATATGCCTCTGCATGGATGTAGGAGATCTCTTTTAGTTTGAGCGCACCTTCCATCGCAATCGGGTACTGATCGCCACGGCCAAGGAATAAGGCATGGTGTTTGTCGGCAAAGTCTTCCGCCAATTCAGCAATCGCATCATCTAAACCTAGGGCTTGTTCCACTTTGGCAGGCATAGACTGTAGGCTTTGAGTAATCTCCGCCTGCATTTGCTCAGACATACCATTATGGCGACCGATCACCGCAGTCAGCATTAATAAACCCGCCAGTTGCACGGTAAAGGCTTTAGTTGAAGCAACGCCAATTTCAGCGCCTGCTTTCATCATGTACGCCATATCTGACTCACGCACCAAAGAAGAGCCGGGCGCGTTACAGATGGTCAGTGTCGCCTTATAACCCATTTCTTTAGCGAGGCGCATCGCCGCCAGCGTATCGGCAGTCTCGCCCGATTGAGAAATGGTCACCAACAGGCTGTTAGGGAACAAATGCGACTTGCGGTAGCGGAATTCGGAGGCGATTTCGACATTACAAGAAACGCCGGCCCAATCCTCTAACCAATAACGCGCCGCCATACCCGCATGATAGCTAGTACCACAGGCAATGATTTGTACGTGCTTGATATTTTTTAAGAACTCAGCAGCATTATCACCAAAAGCCGTGTCGAGCACTTGCTTGTTAGCGATGCGACCTTCGATAGTGCGTGTCAGTGCCAATGGCTGCTCATAAATCTCTTTGAGCATATAGTGGCGATATTCACCTTTGTCACCGGCATCGTGGGTGATTTCTGATTCTTTAACTTCGCGCTCAACTTTATTGCCATGCACATCGAAAATGCTCACGGTACGACGAGTCACTTCAGCCACGTCACCTTCTTCTAAAAACGCGAAAGAACGGGTCACAGGCAGCAGCGCCAATTGATCAGACGCGACAAAGTTTTCACCTAAACCAAAACCAATCACCAGAGGGCTACCTGAACGCGCAACGACCATGCGCTCGCTATCACGGCGGTCAATCACCACAGTACCATAAGCGCCTTCGAGTTGTTTCACCGTGGCTTGCACCGCGGCCAGCAAAGTGTCGTTAGATTTCAATTCATGGTGAACTAAGTGGCAAATCACTTCGGTGTCGGTATCAGAGCTAAAGTGATAGCCCAGCTCTTTAAGCATTTCGCGCAGTTTATGATGGTTTTCGATAATGCCATTGTGCACCACGGCAATATCGCCTTCAGAT
Source organism: Shewanella decolorationis S12 (assembly GCF_000485795.1). Lineage (GTDB taxonomy): Bacteria > Pseudomonadota > Gammaproteobacteria > Enterobacterales > Shewanellaceae > Shewanella > Shewanella decolorationis. The sequence goes on along the minus strand of NZ_AXZL01000050.1, from coordinate 70,040 downwards.
AAATGTGGGTGAGCATTGCGCTCGCTTGGCTCACCATGGGTCGCCCAACGAGTATGAGCAATACCAGTGCCGCCCGCTAACGGGTCGGTTTCGAGTGCGGCAGAAAGCTCCTGTACTTTACCCACGCGGCGAGTGCGATTGAGTTCGCCATTGTGGATCACGGCAACACCTGCGGAGTCATATCCACGATATTCTAAACGACGTAAACCTTCGACCAGAATTTCGGCCACATCCCTTTGCGCCACGGCGCCAACGATTCCGCACATAGTTTTTACCTATAAAATGAAAAATAAAAATGAAGTTGTTTGAGTCATTTGCTCTGGCTTATCACGGGCAAATGCCTAAGGCGAGTAGGGCGCTAAGATGACTTTCACGCCTTGCTCGGTAATTTGATTAAGGGCGCTCTCTTCGATGCGAGCATCGGTGACTAGCACACTGATTTGCGACCAAGGTAATTCTAAGTTAGGGATCCGCTTACCAATTTTGTCCGAATCCACCATAACGATCACTTCGCGCGAAACCTCAGCCATCACCTTGCTTAAACCTGTCAGCTCATTAAAGGTGGTGGTGCCGCGCGCTAGATCGATACCGTCGGCACCGATAAAGAGTTGATCGAAGTTATAGGAGCGTAATACCTGCTCGGCGACTTGGCCTTGAAAGGATTCAGAATGCGGGTCCCAGGTTCCACCTGTCATCAATAGGGTCGGCTCGTTTTCCAGCTCATGAATCGCATTAGCCAAATGCAGGGCATTGGTCATGACCACCAGCCCACGTTTGTGGTTGAGTTCAGCAATCAGGCCTGAAGTAGTGGTGCCACTGTCGATGATGATGCGATTATGATCTTTAATAAGCTGCGCCGCGGCTTTAGCAATGGATAACTTATTAGGGGCTATCTTGGCAGAAAACTGTTGCGTCACTTCATCGGGAATGGCTACAGCACCACCATAGCGGCGTAGCAGCAGTCCGGTTTTTTCAAGTTCAGCAAGGTCTTTGCGAATAGTCACTTCTGAGGTTTCGAAACGTAATGACAACTCATCGACACTCACTTCACCCTGTTCATTCAGGATGCAGATGATACTGTGGCGTCGTTGCTGTGTATTTCGTTTATTCATAAAACCTTTCAGTTAACTTTCGATTCGAAACTTACATTATAAAGAAACGAAACATTTTTGCTAGTATTCGAAAGATAATTTCGAATCAAGATGGGTAGCTTTTAAATTGGATTAATTAACTTTATGAAAAATAATAAAAAAGCAGTTCACCTATCGATGAACTGCTTTAAGCGAGCTAAAACTTAAGCGTAGAAAGTGAAATTAGAACTTAGCTTCAAGCGCCACACTGAAGTTACGATCTTGGCCGATAGTAACCATCTTATCGCTACCACCATCTAAGTATTCAGTATCAAATAGGTTTCTCACGTTCGCGCGGATGCTAACGTCTTTACCCATAATATCCATAGTATAGGCAGCACCGATATCGAAGCGAACATAACCGTCTTTACTGATAGTGTTATCCAGGTTAGCAAAACGCTCGCCAACATAGATAGCACCGAAGTTCATCGCAAAGTTATCCGTCACTTCATAACGAGTCCAGATATTGGCCGACCATTCAGGGGCATCGATAGGCGTTTTACCTTCGCGAGCATCACCCGTCTGATATTCAGCATCTAAATACATCATAGATGAAGTCACAAACCAGCTATCTCCAATTTTGCCTTGGGCACCCATTTCAAAACCACGGTGCTTTTGCTCACCGCCTTGGGTAGTGATTGAAGTGTATTTTCCATCTTCACTTCGTGGGTCACTTGCTGTCAGCACCTCATTGATAGAGATATTCTCCAGCGTGACATCAAATACCGCAGCCGTTAATAACAAGCTATCGTCAAATAGTTCCCACTTAGTCCCCACTTCATATTGAATGCCATATTCTGGTTTGAGGTTAGTGTCATGATTAACATTTAGAGGGTCGGTAATACCACCTTGCGGTGTAAAGCTCTTAGAGTAGTTAACGTATATGCTGCCATTAGTCATTGGTGAATAGATCACCCCAAATTTAGGCGATACGGCATAGCTATTTTCACCAAATCCATCTTTTTTCTGCTCGTCATAACGTACACCTGCAAGCAATTTCCATTGTTCGTTGATGGTCATTAAATCTTGCAGATAGAAACCGTAGTATTTGTATTCATTTGGAGTGCCTTTCTTACCTGTATGGTAATCAAGATCCGGTTGAATCACTGGCTGACCAGGAATAACGGTTTGCGCTGCACCACGGGCGATTTGTTGCTGGTAGAAGTAATCTAAATAGTTGGCACCAATAAGGAATTGATGTTCCAAGCCTGCTAATTCAAACTCACCCGTAAAATCAACATAAGCAGTTTTATGCTGCCAATCGTCATATCGATCAAAAGGCTTGATACTATACCCCTTGGTGAAGGGATCTGCCGAATAAACCGGAGCTGAATCGAAACGTTGGCGATTAAATTGTTGATCGTTGTAACCGACTTTAACTTTCCAGTCGTCAGTCATTTGCCAAGTCAGATCAGCACCTAAATTTGAAACAGTATTATCGGTAAAGGCCCAGGGCGCATCCCAGATGGTTTTACGTTGACCAACAACATTGCCTTGTTTATCTAACCAACCGCCCGCATCAATACCGGTTTTATCTTGGGTATGGTCGTATTTCAGCGACAATAACAGATCATCACTGATATCGAATTCTAGGTTCAAATAACCTAACCAACGATCACGCTCTTGGTTTTCATCGGTCGTTGAATATTCACGCCAGTATTTAGTGTCTTGTTTGACTAACACACCGCGGTAACGAATGCTTTGAGCCTCGTTTAAGCTGCCACCCGCATCTAACTGAGCACGGGTAGAGCCGTAGCCATCAGTATCAAAACCTAAATCGAGCATTGAATCATAGGTCGGCTTCTTGGTGACCATATTCACCAAACCGCCGGGGCCAGATTGGCCATACAACATACTCGAAGGACCTTTCAGCACTTCGACTTGTTGTAAGGTTTCGATAGGTTGAACGTAGTGGGACCATTGCTGGTGGCCGTTGATCAGATAACCGTTGCCTGAATCTAATTCAAAACCACGAATACTGAAGACTTGGCGGTTCCAACGCTGGGTTCCCGCTGTCACACTTGAATCGTTTACTAAGACTTCCGCAAGGTTAGTCGCTAATTGCTCGTCGGTGACAAAGTCAGGGATAACATTCACGGATTGTGGTGTATCCATTAAATCAATATCACCACGCATAGCACCGGATGCACTGCCGACTTTGTAGTCGTTAAATGTACGGCCAGTGACATTAATGCGCTCAATGTTTGCATCGTTTGGCGCTTCGGCCATAACAGGCATCGCCATTAATGCAGACCCTACAGCCAAACCTACAACTGAATATTTAAATACCATTGCCAACACCTCAAGTAGACCTTTCGTCTTAGAATTGCAGGCAATATAAATAAGAATTGTTTTTATTTAATCATCTTTACACGAATTTACAATTCAGCGTGATCTATAACAACTTTCAATAAAAACAATGGATTAGCCATAACATCTCAGCATTAAATCAACATTAATTTATCCATTTTTTATTTAGAGAGGATTTTTAGCTTTGACAAAAAAACATAAAGCGGCAATAAGCCGCTTTATATCGACTGAGTACAGCGCCGTTATTTCTTAATCTTTACCGGACGTTGCCAGCCAGTCAGGTGTTTTTGCTTAACACGGGTGATCACCAGCTCATCCTCACCCACGTCACGGGTAATTGTTGACCCTGCACCCAGCGTCGCGCCTTTACCAATGGTCACTGGCGCCACCAGCTGAGTATCACTTCCCACAAACACATTATCTTCAATCACGGTTAGGTGTTTATTGGCACCATCGTAATTACAGGTAATAGTGCCCGCACCAATATTCACGCCCGCACCGATTTGCGCATCGCCTAAATAGGCTAAGTGACCCGCCTTAGAACCCACACCTAAAACGGCTTTTTTCATCTCAACGAAGTTACCGATATGGGCATCCTGCATTAACTCAGCACCTGGGCGTAAACGGGCAAAAGGCCCGGCACTGGCGGCAACGCCTAGCTTAGCGCCTTCGATAATAGAGTAAGGTTTGATCTCGGCATTATCGGCAATTTCACAATCGATAAGAATTGCGCCAGCGCCGATGCTAACGTTATTACCAATCACCACTTTGCCTTCGAAAACTACGTTCACATCGACCATTACATCCATACCGACCGTCACTTCACCACGGATATCGATACGGCTTGGGTCACGTAGGTTTGCGCCAGCAATCATCAGCTTTTCGGCTTCGCGGGCCTGATAGGCGCGCTCAAGTTGTGCAAGTTGCACGCGGTTATTAGCGCCTTCCACTTCGATAGCAGACTGTGGCTGAGCAGTATTAATTTCAACCCCGTCGGCGTGGGCCATGGCGATAATATCAGTGAGATAGTATTCACCCTGAGCATTGTTATTCGATAAACGGCCAAGCCAGGTTTTTAATGCCTTGCCCGGCACAGCCATAATGCCTGTGTTGATTTCATTGATGGCTAACTGCTCAGCATTGGCATCCTTTTGCTCGACGATACCGACAACCTTGCCTTGCTCGCGCACAATACGGCCATAGCCAGTTGGATTGGTTAGATTGACGGTTAAAATCGCTACACCATTATCTGGACGCGCAGCAAGCAAAGCTTCAAGCGTAGAGGCTTGGATTAATGGCACATCACCGTAAAGGATCAGCACAGTGTCATTATCATCGATATTCGGAATCGCTTGAGCGACCGCATGGCCAGTGCCTAACTGCTCGGCTTGCAACATCCAATTGAGTTGCTGCTCACCCAAAGCCGATTTTAATTTGTCGGCGCCATAGCCGTACACCAATTGAATGGCATCGCTGCCGATACTGTGGGCGGTATCGATAACATGCTGCACCATGCTCTTGTGGGCGATAGGATGTAATACCTTGGGAAGATCCGAGCGCATGCGAGTTCCTTTTCCTGCCGCTAAGATCACTACATTTAATGCCATTGCCATATCCTTGATTAACATCCCAAAGGGATAAACTGAGCTCGATTTTATGACACAATTTTAACGGAAAGGCACAGCAAAGCGAAAGGCAGATATCAAAACGCAGCGAAAAAACCAACAAAAAAGGCGGGTATCTTTCGATAACCGCCTTTTATCACAAACAATAACCTTTATCTGGCAATGTTTTTCTTGATGGTTTCAACAACACGTAATTGAGCCATTGCTTTCGCTAACTCAACCATAGCGGCGTCATAATTGAAGTCCGCACCCGCAGTCGCCATATGGGCTTCTGCACGACGCTTGGCTTCTAATGCTGCCTGCTCATCAATATCTTTGGCACGCATAACCACATCAGCCAACACAGAAACAGAAGAAGGTTGCACTTCCAGTAAACCACCAGAAAGATAAAACACTTCTTCGCTGCCGTCTTGTTTGACGATGCGCGCCATGCCAGGTTTGATATAGCTTAACAGTGGAGCGTGGCCATGCATGATGCCCAACTCACCTTCAGAACCGGTCACTTGTAGGCTAGCTACGCGACCTGAGAAGATGCTGCTCTCTGCGCTTACTATATCAAGCTGTACTGTCATGGCTGCCATCCCGTTCTCCTTAAAAAACTAAGTATGACTACTTAGTTATTTCTTTTTGTTAGCTTTCTCGACAGCTTCGTCGATAGAACCAACCATGTAGAACGCTTGTTCTGGAATGTGGTCGAACTCGCCACTCAGAATTCCCTTGAAGCCACGGATAGTGTCTTTCAGAGATACGTACTTACCAGGAGAACCAGTAAAGACTTCTGCTACGTGGAAAGGCTGAGACAAGAAACGCTCAATCTTACGTGCACGGGCAACGGTCATCTTGTCTTCGTCTGACAGTTCGTCCATACCGAGAATCGCAATAATGTCTTTCAGCTCTTTGTAGCGTTGCAGAACAGTTTGTACACCGTTAGCTACGTCATAGTGCTCTTGACCAACCACTAATGGATCTAATTGACGAGAAGTCGAATCCAGTGGGTCAACCGCTGGGTAAATACCCAGAGAAGCGATTTGACGTGACAATACAACAGTCGCATCTAAGTGAGCGAAGGTTGTTGCTGGTGACGGGTCAGTCAAGTCGTCCGCAGGTACGTATACCGCTTGTACAGAGGTAATAGAACCAGTCTTAGTTGAAGTAATACGCTCTTGCAGAACGCCCATTTCTTCAGCCAGAGTGGGTTGGTAACCTACTGCAGAAGGCATACGACCTAACAGTGCTGATACTTCAGTACCGGCTAGGGTGTAACGGTAGATGTTGTCAACGAACAACAGAACGTCACGACCTTCGTCACGGAATTTTTCAGCCATAGTCAGACCGGTCAGTGCTACACGCAGACGGTTTCCTGGTGGCTCGTTCATTTGACCATAAACCATGGCTACTTTGTCGAGAACGCCAGAATCCTTCATCTCGTAGTAGAAGTCGTTACCCTCACGAGTACGCTCACCTACACCGGCGAATACAGAAAGACCTGAGTGAGCTTTAGCGATGTTGTTAATCAGTTCCATCATGTTAACTGTCTTACCAACACCCGCACCACCGAACAGACCTACTTTACCACCCTTAGCGAATGGACATACAAGGTCGATAACCTTGATACCAGTCTCTAACAGTTCAGTCGTGTTTGATTGCTCTTCGTATGAAGGAGCGCTGCGGTGAATCACATAACGTTCTTCTTCGCCAATTGCGCCAGCTTCATCAATAGGGTCGCCTAATACGTTCATGATACGGCCAAGCGTGGCAGTACCAACAGGAACAGAAATAGGTGAACCTGAGTTTACTACCTCAAGACCACGACGCAGACCATCAGAAGTACCCATAGCGATGGTACGAACTACACCACCACCTAGTTGTTGCTGAACTTCCAGCACCAAACCATTACAGGAGCCTTCACCTGTGATCTTCAGAGCGTCATATACCTGAGGTACGGCATCTTGTGGAAACTCTACGTCCACAACCGCGCCAATCACTTGGACAACAGTACCTGTGCTCATGATTAATCCTCTAAAACTTGTATTCGTTACCTAACCTAAACCGCAGAGGCACCAGAAACAATTTCCGACAGTTCCTGCGTAATCGCAGCCTGACGAGCCTTGTTATAGACCAATTGCAAATCGTCAATCAGTGTACCCGCGTTGTCTGTTGCCGCCTTCATCGCCACCATACGGGCAGCCTGTTCAGAAGCAATGTTTTCAACAACACCTTGGTAAACCTGAGATTCTACATAACGAACCAATAAGGTATCCAAAAGGGCTTTTGGATCTGGCTCGTAGATGTAGTCCCAACGATGAGCAACCTCATCATCTTCCGATTTAGGCAAAGGTAGCAGCTGCTCGATCACAGGAGTCTGCGTCATAGTGTTTACAAACTTGTTGAACACTACGTACAGACGATCCAGTTTGCCTTCGTTGTAAGCATCTAGCATTACACGTACTGTCCCGATCAGGTCAGCGAGCTTTGGCGCATCGCCTAAACCTGAAGCATGGGCAGATACTTGACCGCCAAAGCTTTTGAAAAACTGCACACTACGAGCACCAATTGGGCAAAATTCAAATTCTGCACCTTGCTCTTTCCAGCTTTTCACGTCTGAAACAACCTTTTTAAAGAGGTTGACGTTCAGACCACCACAAAGGCCACGGTCGGTTGCTACAACAATGTAACCAACCCGCTTGGCCTCTCTCACCTCTAAGTAGGGGTGTTTATACTCGAGAGAACCTTGCGCTACGTGACCGATCACCTTACGCATGCTTTCCGCGTATGGACGGCTTGCAGCCATGCGTTCCTGCGCTCTGCGCATTTTGCTGGCTGCCACCATTTCCATGGCGGACGTGATCTTCTGAGTGTTTTTCACACTCGCGATCTTGGTTTTAATCTCTTTAGCGCCGGCCATCTCTACTCTCCAATCTGGACCTGAGGTGCCTTAAGACACCTCTATCATTGTTACCAGGTTTGGGTTGCTACGAACTTGTCGAGGCCAGCTTTTAATTCAGCTTCGATATCGGCGTTATAATCGCCAGTCTCGTTGATAAGCTTGATTAAAGCAGCATGCTCGCTGTTCATGTACGAGAGCAGAGCGGCTTCGAAATCACCAACTTTTTTCAGCTCAACGCCCTTCAGGTAACCTTTTTCAGCTGCGAAAATTGACACAGCTTGAGCGGCTACGCTCATAGGAGCATATTGTTTTTGCTTCATCAGTTCGGTAACACGCACACCATGCTCAAGTTGAGCACGAGTTGCATCGTCTAAGTCAGATGCAAACTGTGAGAACGCAGCAAGTTCACGATACTGTGCTAGAGCGGTACGGATACCACCAGACAGTTTCTTGATGATCTTAGTCTGAGCCGCACCACCAACACGAGAAACAGAAATACCTGGGTTAACCGCTGGACGTAAACCAGAGTTAAACAGATCGGTCTCAAGGAAGATCTGACCGTCAGTAATAGAAATTACGTTGGTCGGTACGAATGCAGATACGTCACCCGCCTGAGTTTCAATAATAGGCAGCGCGGTTAAAGAACCGGTTTGACCTGTTACAGCACCCTTAGTGAACTTCTCTACATATTCTTCGTTTACGCGTGAAGCACGCTCTAATAAACGAGAGTGTAGATAGAATACGTCACCAGGATAAGCTTCACGGCCTGGTGGACGCTTAAGCAGTAACGAGATCTGACGGTAAGCAACAGCTTGCTTAGACAGGTCATCGTATACGATCAGAGCATCTTCACCGCGGTCGCGGAAGTATTCACCCATAGCACAACCAGAGTATGGTGCTAAGTATTGCAGTGCTGCAGCTTCAGAAGCTGTTGCGACTACAACGATAGTGTTAGCTAATGCACCGTGCTCTTCTAGCTTGCGTACTACGTTAGCGATAGTAGAAGCCTTTTGGCCTACTGCTACGTACACGCATTTGATGCCAGAATCGCGCTGGTTGATGATTGCGTCGATCGCCATCGCTGTTTTACCAGTTTGACGGTCGCCAATGATCAATTCACGTTGGCCACGACCGATTGGGATCATAGCGTCAACGGCTTTATAACCAGTTTGAACTGGTTGATCTACTGACTTACGCTCGATAACACCTGGTGCGATCACTTCAACAGGAGAGAAACCATCGTTATCGATAGCGCCTTTTCCGTCAATTGGCTCACCCAGAGTGTTAACTACACGGCCTAACAGGCCGCGACCGACTGGAACTTCCAGAATACGGCCAGTAGTTTTAACTTTTACGCCCTCTGCTAAATCAGCATAAGGACCCATTACTACGGCACCGACAGAATCACGTTCAAGGTTCAACGCGATTGCAAAACGGCTACCAGGCAGTTCGATCATTTCACCTTGCATCACATCGGCCAGGCCGTGGATGCGGATAATGCCGTCACTTACCGCAACGATAGTACCTTCGTTACGAGATTCGCTAACGACTTCGAACTGCTCGATCCGCTGCTTAATCAGATCGCTGATTTCAGTGGAATTCAGTTGCATGCTCAAACTCCCAATTACGACTGCAGCTTTTCAGACAGACGCGATAACTTACCGCGGACAGAGCCATCAATGACTAAGTCACCTGCCTTAATAATTACACCGGCGATGAGCGCGGCGTCAGTGCTGCAATTCAGCTTAACTTTGCGTGCGAGACGTTTCTCTAAAGAATTACTGATCTGCTGCTGTTGTTCAGAGCTGAGCTCAGCTGCAGAAACCACATCGGCTTCCACTTCTTTTGCCCACTCATTACGGTATTGAGCAAAAAGCTCAGATACAGCAGGTAGTACCTTTAAGCGACCGTTTTCAGCCATTACCTTTATCAAGTTCTGACCTTGCTCATTGATTTGCTCACCACACACACTAATAAAGAGTGCAGCAAGTTTAGTACTGGCTAAAGAACCAGTTAGCAGTGGCTGCATGGTTTCGTTTTCACTAACCAGTGCGGCGAACGTGAGCATTTCTGCCCAGGTATCCACTGCATTGTGTTCAACAGCAACGTCAAAAGCTGCCTTTGCGTAAGGGCGAGCGATGGTGGTTAATTCAGCCATAACTCAAACTCCCTTATCAAATTTCAGCGACTAGTTTATTAACTATGTCACTGTGGGCGGCTGGATCAATAGAACGCTCAAGGATCTTCTCAGCACCCATGATGGCAAGAGTAGCAACCTGCTTACGCAGATCCTCTTTCACGCGATTACGTTCAGCTTCAATTTCTGCTTTACCCTGAGCGATGATTTTTGCACGCTCAGCGTCTGCTTCGGCTTTAGCTTCTTCAACTATTTGAGCTTTACGCTTGTTAGCTTGCTCAATAATTTCGTTAGCAGTCACCTTGGCTTCTTTTAGTTGGTCAGTCGCTTTCGCTTGAGCCAACTCTAGGTCTTTTACCGCACGATCAGCATCAGCTAGACCGTCAGCAATCCTTTTTTGGCGCGCTTCGATGGCATTCATCAAAGGGGGCCATACAAACTTCATGCAGAACCACACGAAGATGATAAAGGCGACCGTCTGACCGATTAGGGTAGCGTTGAAATTCACAACAGCCTCCTATTTAGAGTTAAGACAGAAGCGTTTTCTTACAGCATTGCACCCAGTGGGTTGGTGAACAGCATGAATAATGCGATACCAACACCGATCATTGTTACGGCGTCTAACAGACCCGCTACGATGAACATTTTAACTTGCAGCATAGGAGCCATTTCTGGTTGACGCGCAGCGCCTTCCAGGAACTTGCCACCTAATAAGCCGAAACCGATTGCAGTACCAAGAGCACCCATACCAATCAGCAGAGCAACAGCGATAGCTGTCATGCCTAAAATCGTTTCCATCTGTATCTCCAGTATCTAAAATCTAAATCTAATTAGTTGATGATTTAGTTTAAAATTTCTTCAGCAATCCTTAATGATCTTCATGGGCCATGCTTAAGTAAACAATGGTCAACATCATGAAGATAAACGCCTGCAGCGTGATAACCAAAATGTGGAAAATTAACCAACCTAGTTGCAGAGTCACACCTAGGGAAGATAATAACAAGTTGGTACCATACATCAGCGCAATAAGGATGAAGATCAACTCACCTGCGTACAAGTTACCGAATAGACGCAATGCCAATGAAATTGGCTTAGCAACTAAAGTAACTGTCTCTAATAGGAGGTTGACGGGTATCATTGCCTTATGGTTAAAGGGCTGTAGCGTCAGTTCTTTAACAAAACCAGACACGCCTTTGACCTTAATGCTGTAGTAAATAATCAGCACAAACACACCAATAGCTAAGCTGAAGGTGATGTTTACGTCAGTTGTCGGAACCACTTTCAAGTATGGAACGCCCGCTAAACTTGCTAACCAAGGCAGCCAGTCAACAGGAAGCATATCCATGAAGTTCATCATGAATACCCATACAAAAATGGTCAGAGCTAAAGGCGCGATCAGGGCATTGCGGCCATGAAAACTTTCTTTCACGCTGTTATCAACGAACTCAACGATCATCTCGATAAAGCATTGCAGCTTACCGGGAACACCTGAAGTCGCTTTTTTACCAACACTACGGAAAATCCACAGGAACAGAACACCAAGACCAACCGAAAAGAACAACGAATCAATGTGCCATGTCCAGAAACCTTCACCAACGTGTAAGTTGGTAAGGTGATGCTGGATATAGCCCTGCGGTGTTAACGCTTCACCAGTTGCAGCCATGATTCATCCCACTTAACTTTGCTTGAAGTATAAAGGTGCTGTCCAATGCACTATCAACGTCAGCACATAACAAACAAAAAGCGGCAAAAATGCCACCTCAAGCTTGCTAAACACCAATGAAAACATTGCGATGGTTAACAGCAACTTTACCGCTTCCCCCCAGTAAAAAGTTTTAATCACTTTTGCAGCTGAACTTGCTCCCGTATGAGAGAAAGCGAGGGTCGCGAATACAAAATTAGGGAGCACAGCAATTGAACCACCTGCTAACGCAGAATAGCCAAACTGAACTCCCCACACGACGAAAAAGAGAATTGAAGCACCCCCAGCCACCGCCGCCTGCATCATCACCAATTTATAGGCTGACCACCGGCCACGACGCGCTAAAACCTTACTCAACTCATCCTCTCCGCATTCATACTTTTTGTTTCGATGACCGGATGACAAATATCCGTATTTTTGTCGATGCACAAAAAGCTTGCGAAAGTATACCTTTTCACGCCTTCATTGCAACTTTGAGATAAGGAAAAACAGCACTTTTAACGTGATATAGCGCCAAAACAGTCAAAACTCAAAATTAACATATGTCACAAATTTACATTAAAAACTGTTAATCTACAGACATTAACGAATTTTGCTAAGAATTCCGTCTAATTCAGCCAGATTCTGATAGTTAATTACAATTTTACCCTTACCCTTACTGCTATGAGCGATCGAAACCTTGGCACCTAATCTTTCAATTAACTGCTGCTCTAAACGACAAACATCTTGATCTTTAGTCGTAGTTTCGACGGGTTTGGGCGGATTTAAGGTTTGATTAATCAATCGTTCAGTTTCCCGAACGGTTAATTCCTTGGCAGCCACTAATCTCGCCAGATTTGTTTGTTCTTCACCCTCAATTGCGAGCAAAGCGCGTGCATGGCCCATATCAATGTCGCCATACTCGAGTAAACGCTTAACCGGTTCATTTAAACCGTTTAGCCGTAACAAATTAGATACACTCGCGCGAGATTTTCCCACAACATCGGCAACCTGTTGGTGAGTCAGCTCAAATTCTTGCATCAAACGTTGTAATGCAATGGCTTCTTCCATGGCATTTAAGTCTTCACGTTGAATGTTTTCAATCAACGCAATGGCGACCGCCGCTTCATCGGGAACTGGTTTAACGATACAAGGGATTTTTTCGACACCCGCCAATTGGGAAGCGCGCCAACGGCGCTCACCGGCGATGATTTCATACTGGCTATCGCTGACAGGACGCACCACAATCGGCTGAATAATGCCTTGATTGCGGATGGAATGGGCGAGTTCTTCTAACGCCTCGGGAGACATGTCCTTACGAGGTTGGTATTTACCCGGTTGTAGCAGGTCCAGATCCAGATGAATAAGTTCTTCTTTTTTATCGACAACAACCACTTCTTCCGTGTGTTTTTTACTCGCGGCGTGGCTGTTACTCAGTAAAGCATCTAAGCCTTTGCCTAACCCTCTTTTCTTTAACGTCATGGTTATCCTTTACGCTCGCTTAGCCTGAGTTTTCTGTTCGGAACGGCGGATCATCTCGCCCGCTAACGCTAAATATGCCTTAGCCCCCGCACTCGATTTATCGTAGTACATGGCAGGAGCACCAAAGCTCGGCGCCTCGGCCAAACGCACATTACGTGGGATCACAGTGCGGTAAACCTTATCACCAAAATGCTGTTTTAGCTGATCGGACACATCATTCGACAGGCGATTACGCGGGTCGTACATGGTCCGCAAAATCCCTTCAATCCCCAAACCAGGATTCACCACCGCCGCTAATTTGGTGATGGTATCAATCAAGGCGGTTAAGCCTTCCAGAGCAAAATACTCACACTGCATTGGCACCAACACGGAATCCGCTGCCGACATGGCATTCACCGTCAACATGTTGAGCGAAGGCGGGCAATCGATAAAAATATAATCGTATTGATCTTTTATTGGTGCGAGCGCATTACGTAACCTCACTTCACGGGCAAAAAACTCCATGAGTTTAATTTCTGCCGCGGTCACATCGCCATTACTGGCAATCAGATCGTATTTCCCCGTGGTGTCTTTGACCACGATCTCATCGAAGGGCTTTTCTTCAACCAGCAATTCGTAAGCCGTGTTTTCGACTTCGTATTTATCGACACCGCTGCCCATGGTGGCATTGCCCTGAGGATCGAGATCGATCAGCAGCACTTTACGCTTAGTCGCGGCTAAAGAGGCGGCTAAGTTGACACAAGTTGTTGTTTTCCCTACGCCACCTTTCTGGTTGGCCACGGCAATTACTTTACCCACAATGTCACCCTGTATGTAAATTCTGGTTTATTGCCTACTTAAAAATCCATGCGAAATGAGGAGCTTTAAGCCTGTTATTCTTTGATTATTTTGAGTAAATGTCTTTGCTCATCGAGTCTAGGCACTTGGAGTTCGATGGTTTCGGTCACCACAAATCCTGCGGGGATTTGTTGCATCTCTTCATCACTCAGTTGTCCCTTGAGCGCATAAAATTGTCCATGCTCGGCAGGCAAATGATGACACCATGTCAACATATCATGGATTGAGGCAAAGGCGCGGCTGAGCACTCCATCGAACTTTTGCTCGGGTTGATAGGCCTCGACTCGGCTTTCTATCGAACTAATATTGTGGATCCCGAGCTCAAAGGCCACTTGCTTTTGAAAACGGATGCGCTTGCCTAAGCTATCGAGCAGCACAAAGGTTTTATCTGGATTCATAATCGCTAAGGGAATGCCAGGCAACCCAGGGCCAGTACCTACATCGATAAAGCGCTCGCCCTGCAAATGGGGCGACACCACTAAGCTGTCCATAATATGACGGACAAGCATCGCCTCAGGATCTCTTACCGAGGTTAAGTTATAGGCTTTATTCCATTTGTTGAGCATGCCAACAAAATCAAGCAGTTGTTTTTTCTGCTCAGCCGTGGCGGGCAGATTAATTTCGGCTAAATAGGCCTCTAACTGGGCAGATAACACTGAACAACCTCAATAAAGATATGATGATAAACTCGCTGGCTATTATGAAGCCCTGAAACGTCGAAGGGAAGCCTGAATGCTTCCCTTCTGCGACCAAACTGGCGATTAAGCTAGCTTTTACGCGCTCTTGCGTAATAAACCGCGTTTTTTCAGATGCACCAGCAGAATTGAAATCGCTGCAGGCGTGATACCAGAGATACGCGATGCTTGGCCAATGGTTTCAGGCTTATGGCTATTTAACTTAGCAATCACCTCATTTGAAAGCCCTGGAACCTCTTTGTAATCAAGGTTCAATGGCAGACCAGTGTTCTCATTGCGTACCGCTTTGTTGATCTCTTCCTGCTGACGTTGGATATAGCCAGAGTATTTCACTTGGATCTGTACCTGCTCAGCAGCGAGCGGATCGGCAAGTCCTGGACCAAAGCCTTCAATCTGCATCAACTTGTTGTAATCCATTTCTGGACGACGCAGCAACTCTTCAAACGACGCTTCACGGGAGATCGGCGTGTTTAAATGCGGATTTAACACTGGCACCAATGGTGAATTTGGATGGATCCATTGGCTACGTAGACGTTGCAGCTCTAACTCGATCGATTCCATTTTTTCACTGAAAGAGGCCCAACGCGCATCATCCACCAGACCCAGTTCACGACCTTTTGCGGTTAAACGCAGATCGGCATTGTCTTCACGCAGCAATAGGCGGTATTCGGCGCGGCTGGTAAACATGCGGTAGGGTTCTTTAGTCCCTAAGGTTGATAAATCGTCAACCAATACACCTATGTAGGCTTCATCACGGCGAGGACACCAAGCTTCTTTGCCCTGAACCTGCAGTGCAGCGTTCATCCCCGCGAGTAAACCTTGAGCGCCGGCTTCTTCGTAACCCGTGGTACCGTTAATTTGGCCCGCGAAGAACAATCCATTGATGGTTTTGGTTTCTAACGAGTTTTTAAGATCCCTTGGATCGAAATAATCGTACTCAATCGCATAACCAGGGCGAACAATCTCAGCATTTTCCATACCTTGGATCGAACGAACCAGATTTAACTGCACATCGAAAGGCAAGCTGGTGGAAATACCGTTAGGGTAGATCTCGTTGGTGTTTAAGCCTTCGGGTTCGATAAAGATCTGGTGTGATGATTTATCTGAAAAACGATGGATCTTGTCTTCGATAGAGGGGCAGTAACGTGGACCAATCCCCTCGATCACACCTGAATACATTGGGCTGCGATCTAAGCCACCACGAATAATATCGTGTGTTTTTTCATTGGTATGGGTGATCCAACAAGAAATTTGTTTCGGATGATGGCTCACATCGCCCATAAACGACATTACAGGTAATGGCGTGTCGCCTTTCTGCTCTGTCATCTGAGTAAAATCGATGGTATTGGCATCGATACGCGGTGGCGTACCGGTTTTTAAACGGCCAACACGGATTGGCAACTCGCGTAAACGGTGGGCGAGTGCGATTGATGGTGGATCGCCAGCACGACCGCCACTGTAGTTTTCTAAACCAATGTGAATCTTACCACTGAGGAAAGTACCCGCGGTTAAGACCACTGCCGGTGCTTCGAAGGCTAAGCCCATTTGGGTCACTACGCCGACTACGCGATCATTCTCAACAACCAGATCATCAACGGCTTGTTGGAAAATACGTAAGTTGGCTTGGTTTTGCAGAATATTTTGGATCTTCTGACGATACAAAGCGCGATCAGCCTGAGCACGAGTCGCTCTTACTGCTGGGCCTTTGCTCGAGTTTAGGGTTCTAAATTGGATCCCTGCATAGTCGGTTGCGATCGCCATTGCACCGCCTAATGCATCGATTTCTTTTACCAGATGACCTTTGCCAATACCGCCGATCGCAGGGTTGCATGACATTTGGCCTAAAGTATCAAGATTATGCGTCAGCAATAATGTCTTAGAGCCCATTCTTGCTGCAGCCAATGCGGCTTCAGTTCCGGCATGACCACCACCTACAACAATAACATCAAACCGTTCATGAAAATGCATGACCCTACCTTTAGTAACTTAAGAGACCCAACGTGAGCCGATCATTTTAGCATTTGCTTTGAATGAGGTGAATGATCATTTTTAGAAAGTGGATCCATAGGATCGGGACTAATAGATCTTAAGATCTTTATATAGATCTTCTTACTATGTTTACTATTAGGATCGCTCTTTCCTGTGGGTAAGCTTATTTTCTTATTTATATCAAATAGTAATGAGCTTTTATTCTTGTGATCTATCCGAGATCTACTGCCAGAAAAGGTGGGGATAGATCGGCTATTTATCCACAAGGGGGATCTTTAAGCAGATCAGGTTGTGAATAGCACAGAGGTTGATCAGATCTAAATAATAGTTTATCCACAAAAATATACATTAAAGTAGTTTTTTGTGGATAAATAAGATCTAAACTGTGGGTGGTTTGGTATGTTTTCCAAGAGAGGATCTTAAATTTGATCTTGCCATTGTGCCAACCACGCTAAAGCTGGGTCTTCTGGCACTGGATCCTGTTGTACATCGATCTGGATCTTATCCACAATGACTTTTGCACCGCTATATTCCAGCGCTTCAACTAACTTTTCTGGGCCTTGGCAAAAGGTGTCATAACTCGAATCGCCAATCGCGCATAAGGCGAACTGAACTTGGGTCAGATCCGGTGTGTTTAGCAGTAGTTCTTTATTAAATGGCTGCAAATTGTCGGGCAGATCGCCTGCGCCATGGGTTGACGAAACGATGATCCAAAGGGGATATGATTGCAATTCATCCAATGTAGGGCTCAAAAAGGTATCGACTTCATGGCCTAATGGAGTGAGCTGGGCCTGCATTTCATCTGCTATATATTCACTGCTGCCGAGGGTGGTGCCGACTAATATCGCGATCTTGGTCATTGTTACTGCTCTCTGTGGTCGTTAATTTCTATCATTTTTGGGGCTTACATCTACTTACAGTGTTTTGCTATATAAATTTACTCACTATTGATTTGCAGTCTGCTAGTATCCTTGGCTGCAATCCTTGTTTTATACATAGGCCGTAAGGTTTTTATAACAATTATAATAGGATAACTGATGACTACTCCTGCTGATGCGCCAAAGTGGCCACGCCAAATACCCTATATTATTGCCAGTGAAGCGTGTGAGCGTTTCAGTTTTTATGGCATGCGCAACATTCTAACACCATTCTTGATGACGGCACTTTTGCTCTCTATTCCCGAAGATCTTCGTGGAGCTGTGGCCAAGGATGTGTTCCACTCGTTCGTGATTGGGGTGTATTTTTTCCCCTTACTCGGTGGTTGGATTGCAGATAGATTCTTTGGTAAGTACAACACTATTCTGTGGTTAAGCTTACTTTACTGTGTGGGCCATGCGTTCTTGGCTATTTTTGAACACAGTGTGCAAGGCTTTTACACCGGCTTATTTTTAATTGCCTTAGGTTCGGGCGGGATTAAGCCTTTAGTTTCTTCGTTTATGGGCGATCAGTTTGATCAGAGCAACAAGTCTTTGGCGCAAAAAGCCTTCGATATGTTCTATTTTACGATCAACTTCGGTTCCTTCTTCGCATCCTTATCTATGCCATTGTTACTCAAAAATTTTGGCGCGGCAGTGGCTTTCGGGATCCCCGGTGTGTTGATGTTTATCGCCACGGTATTTTTCTGGTTAGGCCGCAAACGTTATGTGCATATGCCGCCAGAGCCTAAGGATCCCCATGGATTTTTACCTGTGATCCGCAGCGCTTTGCTTACTAAGCTCGAAGGCAAAGCTAATATCGGTTTAGTGTTAGCCTTAATTGGTGGTGTTTCAGCGGCTTATGCGCTGGTGAATATTCCGACCTTGGGGATTGTGGCTGGTTTATGTAGCGCTATGGTGCTGCTGATGGGATTTGTTGGCATTGGGGCTTCATTGCAGCTTGAGCGCGCTAGGGGAGTTCACCCTGATGCGGCCGTGGATGGCGTACGTTCTGTGCTGCGTATTTTAGTGTTGTTCGCCTTAGTGACGCCATTTTGGTCCTTATTCGATCAAAAGGCGTCGACTTGGATTTTGCAGGCTAACGATATGGTCAAACCTTCATGGTTTGAACCTGCGATGATGCAGGCATTAAACCCGCTGCTAGTGATGCTGTTGATCCCATTCAATAACTTCGTGTTATATCCTGCTATTGAGCGTATGGGCGTTAAATTAACTGCGCTGCGTAAAATGGGGGCGGGGATCGCGATAACTGGCTTAAGCTGGATTGTGGTTGGGACGATTCAGTTGATGATGGACGGTGGCTCGGCGTTGTCTATCTTCTGGCAGATCTTACCTTATGCCTTACTGACTTTTGGTGAAGTATTAGTTTCGGCGACGGGTTTAGAATTTGCCTACAGCCAAGCACCTAAGGCGATGAAGGGTACGATTATGAGTTTTTGGACCTTATCGGTTACCGTCGGTAACCTTTGGGTATTACTCGCCAATGTGAGCGTAAAAAGCCCTGCGGTGACGGAACAAATCGTCCAAACCGGGATGAGTGTGACGGCATTCCAAATGTTCTTCTTCGCGGGATTTGCGATCTTGGCGGCGGTCATCTTCGCGCTCTATGCTAGGTCCTATCAAATGCAGGATCACTACCGTCAGGTATGATGCTCTAAGCCTTTTGAATAATTAGCGATAAAAATCAGCCCCTTGATTTAAAAACAAGGGGCTGATTATTTTAATACTTATTGAATTTTCAAGAAGCAGGAGTTGAGCCTATTTGCGAAGGCTGTTACTGAACCAAAGAGACGTTAGATAGTTGTACTTTTATAAATGTCATTGCGTTTACCCTTTGGCTGTTTTGGTCGTCTTACGTCGACTTAGCCAGATATAAAAACGTTCTTGGCCGCCGATGACAAAGACAAAAAAGATTGGAACAAAGAATATTGCTAGTATGGTTCCGCTAAGCATACCGCCGAAAACGCCGGTGCCGATAGCGTGTTGAGTTTCTGCACTCGCGCCGCTTGCAAGCATCAATGGGACGACGCCAAGGGTGAAAGCTAGCGAAGTCATCAAGATTGGACGCAGACGCAGCTGTGCAGCGGTTACTGCTGCATCGACCAAACTGTGTCCCTCGGCGTGTAATTGGCGGGCAAATTCGACGATAAGTATGGCGTTTTTCGCCGATAAGCCAATGATGGTAATCATCCCCACCTTGAAAAACACGTCATTAGGCATGCCTCGTAGCATAACCGCTGCCACGGCTCCTATGAGTCCCAGCGGTACTACCAGCATTACCGATAGCGGAATCGACCAGCTCTCGTACAGTGCAGCAAGAACCAAAAATACAACAAGCGCAGATAACAGCATCAGCAGCGGCGCCTGTGCAGCCGATTGGCGCTCCTGTAATGATGCCCCTGTCCACGCTATCGCATAGCCTGGTGGTAACTGTGCCACTAGGCGTTCCATTTCTGCCATGGAGGCTCCGCTGGAAATGCCTGGCGCAGCACCTCCCGAAATTCGCACTGCCGGAAAGCCTTGAAAGCGCATCATTTGTTGTGGCGATTCACTCCATTTGGGTGTCACGACTTCTCGCAGTGGTACCATGCCACCGCTAGAATTACGTACCCGCAGGCTTAGTACGTCATCTAGCTGCATACGTGCAGATGCTTCCGCTTGCAGAATGACCTGCTGCATACGTCCATTATTTGGAAAATCATTGACATACATAGATCCCATTGCCGCCGAAAGCGTGCTGCTTACCGCTGCGAAAGACAGACCCATAGCCTCGGCTTTTAGTCGATTGATATCTAGGTTAATGCTTTCACCGGGCGGTAAACCATCTGGGTAGACATTGCTAACCACCTTGCTTTGAGCCGCTAACTCGAGCAGTTGCGCCTGTGCAGCAAGTAACGCCGTTTCACCACGGTTGGCTCTATCTTGCAGGTATAGAGTGAAGCCTGATGAAGTCCCCAGCTCGTCGATGGCAGGTGGCATCAGGCTCATGACAGTGCCTTCGACGTTATCTGCCATAGCTTGTTGTGCAAGTTCTGCTTCCTCTGCCGCAGTGGCACCATTACGTTTATCCCAATCTTTGAGCATAGTGAAAGCCATGGCGGCGTTTGGGCCTGAGCCTGCAAAGCTAAAGCCCTGTACTACCATGTTGGCATCCAATGCTGGGCGAGTAGCAACGTGCGCTTCATATTTTTTAACCACTTCCAGTGTACGTTCGCTCGTTGCGCCTGTGGGTAATTGGATGGAGGTCATGAAGTAGCCTTGATCTTCGTCGGGTAGGAAGGACGAAGGTAATTCCTTAACCGCTAATACGAGTACAGCGCAGATCACTGCAAATGCCGCCATCATCCGCCCACTACGCCCTACCAAGTATACTAACCGTGCACTGTAACGATCCGTCAAGCGTTCGAAGGCGCGGTTAAAAGCACCAAAAAATCCGCTTTTGTGTTGGTGATCTGCACTGACCGGACGCAGTAGTGTTGAACATAGGGCTGGAGTTAAAGACAGGGCGAGGAAGGCCGAAATTAGGATTGACACCGCCATAGACAAACTAAATTGTTGGTAGATAACACCCACCGATCCGCTACCAAAGGCCATGGGAATAAACACCGCCGTTAGTACTAAGGTTATACCAATTACCGCACCGGTAATTTCCTTCATCGCCCGTGAGGTTGCTTCTTTGGGGGATAATCCTTGGGTCGCCATCAGCCGTTCCACGTTTTCAACCACTACAATAGCGTCGTCAACAATAATGCCAATGGCCAATACCATGCCAAACATAGTCAGCGAATTTATTGAAAAACCCGCCAGCAACATTACGGCAAAGGTTCCGAGCAATGCGATGGGAGCAACGATGGCTGGAATTAGCGTGTAGCGCAGCTTCTGCAAGAACAGGAACATGACCAGAAACACTAAGACCATAGCTTCAAACAGGGTATAGATTACTTTTTCGATAGACACTTTGACGAAGGGCGCGGTGTCGAAGGGCACCGAATAGCTCATGCCTGAGGGCATGCTGGTTGCTAGTTCGGCTAAGCTTTCTCGCACTGCTGAAGCGGTGCGAACGGCGTTGGCGCCTGGGGATAGTTGAATTGCGGCACTGGTTGCCGTTACGCCATTCTCACGGTTCGAAAAACCATAGGACTGAGCGCCCAGCTCAACTCTAGCCACATCAGCCAACACCAATTTGGCGCCATCGACACTGGAACGTAGGACAATTGCGGCGAACTCCTCGGGTGTGGTCAGTTGTCCTTGTACGGTCAATGGGACTGTTAGGCGTTGTCCTGACAAGGCTGGTTCATCACCGAGTCGGCCAGGGGCGATTTGTGCGTTCTGCTGTTCAATCGCCAGAGCGAGATCGTTCATTGTCAGGCCATAGGCGGTGAGTTTATTGGGGTCAACCCAGACACGCATGGCTTGCTCTGCACCAAATAATTGCACTCGTCCTACACCGTTGATTCGACGTAGTTCCTCAACAACATTTCGCGCCAAATAGTCGTTTAGCGCGACTTCGTCAAATTGACCATTAGGTGACGTCATGCCAATCATCATCAGAAAGCTCGATGCCGCCGACTCAACCTGCAGACCGCTCTGCCGTACTACTTGAGGTAAGCGTGGTTCGACTGTCTTAATGCGATTTTGCACATCAACTTGGGCAAGTTCCGCATCTGTGCCCGGTTTGAAGGTGGCGGTAATTTGTGCACTTCCTGAGCTGTCAACTGATGATTCAAAGTACAGTAGGTTTTTTACCCCCGATAGTTCACGCTCGACAAGGCTTATCACAGAGTCATTAAGTGTCTGTGGCGTGGCGCCTGGATAAGCGGCATAAATGCTCACGGACACGGGGGCAACCGAAGGGTAGCGAGAGATAGGTAATTGCGGAATCGAGATGACACCAATCAGTACGATAAAGAGGGCTATCACCCATGCAAATACTGGGCGGTTAATAAAAAACTGTGGCATGGTGTGTCTCCAAATCAGCGCACATCGGCACTTAGTTGCTGCTCTACGGTGGGTTGCCAAGGCCGAGCATGAACCTGCGCATCAGGACTTAGGCGTTCGATGCCTTCAACGACTATCTGCTGGCCAGCAGATAGTCCTGATATCACGCGGTAGCGGCCAGCCACTAGCTCATCGACATTAATTGCCATAGGCTGTACCTTGCCCTCCGCATTAAGTACCCACACTTGGGGTTGACCCGCCTTACGAGTGACCGTCTGTTGTGGCACTCTCAGAGTGGAAGGATAGTAAGCCTTTGGGATCCGAGCTTTTACAAAAAGACCGGGCAATAGCCGATGTTGTGGATTATCAACGAGTACACGCAGCAGTACATCGCCAGTACCTATATCCACCTCGGAGCCCGAAAATAAGATATGACCTTTCATACCAAGAGGCTCACCGCTGCTGCTTAGGATCTCTACTCTTAACTCAGGGGTAGCTTCGTTTGCTTGCTGACGCATGCTGTCTAACATTGATGCAGGCAGACGAACATCTACATACACTTGGTCAATTTGTTGGATCCTCGCCATTGGGGTGGTATCAGTCGGTGAAACTAAGGCTCCTTCACTCACTAAGGCTTGATCAATTTTCCCTGATATAGGGGCTTTAACGCTGGCAAATTCTAAATCTAACTGGCGCCGCGTAAGTGTCGCTTGGGATTGGGCGACATCTGCTGCGGCTTGATCGCGCAGGGAAATTGCATCATCAAACATTTGTTGGCTAACCGCTTCGGTTTTTAACAGGGAAGCCAAGCGTGCCGTTTCCTGGCGAGAACGAACCAATACGGCTTCGGCTCGCTGCAAGGCAGCCGCCGCAATAGCAACATCGGCTTTAAATTGTGCAGGATCAATTTGGAATAGCACTGTGCCAGATGTTACCTCGCTGCCTTGTTCGAACAGACGATGTTGAACTATGCCGCTAACTTGCGCGCGGATCTCAGCACTGCGAACAGCAACAACGCGACCAGGTAGATCTTCAGTGACCAATAGTGATTCGTTATCCAGTGTGATGACAGAAACCTGAATTAGAGAGGGGGAATTTTCCTCCTGCTCCGCTGAGTCGCAACCCATCAATCCCATTACGGCAATTCCGACTAGGAATACCAAGTTTAAATGCCGTTTTTTGCTGAACATAACCAACTCTCCTCAATGTGCTACGTTCTCACTGATGACATCTACCAATGCCTGAGAACTCACTGAATTATGACGGGTCGCTATTGCGAATTATTCGAGGCTTTGTGGAGAATGTGTGGAGGGAGTGATAAAGTTCTTCAATTTCAGCCTTGGAGCTATTCATGTCCAATCTCAATGCCACAAAAAGTCAGATGACTTCGGCACTTGTACTGATTGCCGAAGATGAAGCCGAGATTGCCGAGATCCTGATTGCCTATTTACAGCGTAGTGGGCTGCGAACTCAACACGCTACGGATGGTATTCAAGCATTAGCCATGCACGATACATTTAAGCCCGATCTGTTGTTGCTTGATGTACAGATGCCTAATCTCGATGGCTGGAAGGTATTGAATGAAATTCGCTCCCGTGGCGATACTCCAGTGATCATGCTCACCGCGCTTGACCAAGATATCGATAAGTTAATGGGGTTACGCCTCGGTGCCGATGACTATGTGGTTAAACCTTTCAATCCTGCTGAGGTGGTCGCGAGGGTTCAGGCTGTGTTGCGACGTGTCCGAATTAACCCGTCTACCAATAGCCAAATATTGCGCGTCGGTCAGTTCCAAATCGACTTAGACAGTCACGAGGCCAGCGTGAATTTGAACGATCAGCAGCAAATACTCGATCTGACTCTCACTGAATTTAAACTGTTAGCCTGTCTGATGCGTGCGCCAAAACGCGTTTTTAGCCGTGAGGAGCTGCTGATTAATTGCTTGCCCGAGGGGGATACTCAGGAACGCACTGTAGATAGTCATATCAGTAAGCTGCGTAAAAAACTTGAAGCACTTAATATTCAAGGAGTACCTCTCAGCGTCTGGGGAGTTGGCTATCGCTTTGGTGGTGAAGTATGAGGCAATCACCGGGTTTACGCAGGCAAATCATTCAATCCTTAGCAGTGATGACGCTAGGGATTATTTTCCTGTCGGTATTTGGTTCCTATGTTTTCTATGCCATTGCGGTGACCTACTTGCCTGGCAGCATATCTGAAACTTGGATGCCTTCTCGGATGGAGATGATCTGGATTGTTTGCACTATTGCCGCCGCATTGGGGATGTCGCTTTTTGTTGCTGTTCGTCTGTCTCGGCGAATCCTCAATCCGTTGAATTCTGTGGCATATAGTCTACGCGAAGTCGCTCTAGGTAAACTCAACGCACGCGCAAAAATGGATCAAGATACTATGGGAGAAACCGCGCAACTGGTCAGTGACTTTAATGCGATGGCTGAGCGATTAGAGTGTATGACCCGAGAGCGGGAGTTTTGGAATGCGGCCATTGCCCATGAGCTTCGCACTCCGGTCACTATTTTGCGTGGTCGATTGCAGGGCTTAGCTGAAGGTGTTTTTAGTCCTAATAGTGAGTTGTTCGAGGGATTGTTACGGCAGGTCGAAGGCCTAAATCACCTGATAGAAGATTTACGAGTGCTTAGCCTCAACGACAGTGGCCACTTAGAGTTACATCGTGTAGAGGTTTGTTTAGCGGATGAACTTAGTGCTGTTATTGAGACCTTTGCAGCGGCTTTAGATGCCAGAGGACTCAAACTTAAGTTGGAACTCGATTCTAGCCTTCAAGTTTACTGTGATGCCATCCGTATCCGTCAGGTGCTAATCGCACTACTAGAAAATGCTCGCCAGCATGCAGATCCCGGCGAGTTAACAGTGCGGCTCTATCATTCGGATGATAATTGCTATCTAAGTGTGGAAGATGAGGGGCCAGGTATCCCTGATGCTGCCGCCAGTTACGTATTCGAAGCATTTCGTAGAGTAGAGCCTTCTCGTTCACGAAAAAGTGGTGGTAGCGGGCTTGGTCTTGCCGTGGTTAAGACTATTATTGAAGCTCACGGCGGCCATGTGGTCTGCCAGCCATCGGGTCGTGGAGGAACAGTATTCGTTCTATTTTGGCCAATTAGACAAGTTTAGGCTTTATTCTTGTCTACTAATATATTTATTTAATAGGTTTTTTTCTTATATTACAAATGTGCTCCAAAATTTATCTTCGGAGCACATACGGAGCAAGAATCGACAAAACCCTTCAAATTGCTTCCCACCCAATAAAACAAAATTATTTTAAAATCATAATGTTGTTTTGATTTGGTTTGATACGTTTTACTATTTTACTTCCCGATACAGAATGAGCTGAAAATTTTGCCCAGTAGATCGTCTGAGGTGAAGCGGCCGGTGATTTCAGACAGGGCTAATTGTGCCATTCTCAGTTCTTCCGCTAACAGTTCTCCTGCGAGGTAAATCTCTAATTGTTCTTTACCGAGTTGCAGATGGCTTGCGGCAATATCTAATGCTTCGAGGTGACGGCGACGGGCGATAAAGCCACCTTCGAGATTACTCTGATAACCCATCAAGGATTTAAGGTGTTGCTTTAATTCCTCAACGCCAAGGCCGGTTTTAGCCGAGATCCGATACACGCTGTAACCTTTTTCTTCGGTCATGGCGAGGTTCTCACCGGTGAGATCGGCCTTATTGCGGACAACGGTCACGCCTAAATTGGCGGGCAGGCGATTGATAAAATCGGGCCAAATATCATGGGGATCGACCGCATCCGTGGTGGTGCCATCGACCATAAATAACACCCGATCGGCGCTGTTTATTTCGTTCCACGCGCGCTCGATACCGATTTGTTCAACCGTATCTGTGGTGTCGCGCAGGCCTGCGGTATCGATAATATGCAGTGGCATGCCATCTAAATGGATATGCTCGCGTAATACGTCACGGGTGGTGCCGGCAATTTCGGTCACTATCGCTGACTCTTTACCGGCGAGCGCATTAAGCAGGCTAGATTTTCCGGCATTGGGGCGACCAGCAATCACCACTTTCATGCCTTCGCGGATAATAGAGCCTTGCTTGGCACTGGCTTGGACGGCGCTGAGTTTGTCGATGATTTTGTAGAGCGCGTTGGCAATTTTGCCGTCACTTAAAAAGTCGACTTCTTCATCGGGGAAATCAATCGCGGCTTCGACGTATAAACGCAGATGGGTGACTTGATCCACCAGCTCATGGACCTCCTTCGAAAACTCACCCTGTAGTGATTGCAGCGCGCTTTTGGCGGCTTGCTCACTGGTGGCATCGATAAGGTCGGCAATGGCTTCGGCCTGGGTTAAGTCCAGCTTGTCGTTCATAAAGGCTTGTTCGCTAAACTCGCCTGGTTTGGCGATGCGAATGCCTTCGACTTCTAATACGCGCTTGATCAGCATATCGAGGACTATTTGACCACCGTGGCCCTGCAGCTCTAATACATCTTCACCGGTAAATGAATTAGGTCCTTTAAAAAACAGTGCGATACCTTGGTCGATCACTTGGCCTGAAGCATTTTTAAAGTCGCAGTAATCGGCGTAACGGGGTTTAGGTACATGACCCAATACGGCCATGGCCACATTGGTTGCCTTATCACCAGAGATACGAATGATACCCACGCCGCCCCGTCCGGGCGCGGTGGCCTGTGCCACGATAGTGTCAGTTGTCACGGAAATACCCATTAATATCGATCAAATCATCTAAAGGAAAAGGCGGCTCATTAAGCCGCCTTTTTGCATATGCTGAGCCGTTAGCTCTTATCTAGCGCTTGGGCTTATTTTAAGCCTTTTTTCTCTAGACCTGCATAAATAATCTTCTGCTGGATGATGGCAACAATGTTACCCACTAACCAGTACAGTACTAGACCTGATGGGAACCACAGGAAGAATACGGTAAAGATCATTGGCATCCATTGCATCATCTTCACTTGCATTGGGTCCATGGTCGGTGCGATAGGTTGCATTTTTTGCATCACAAACATAGACGCACCCATCAGCAACGGCAGAATGTAGTATGGATCTTGTACAGATAAGTCGTGGATCCATAACATAAATGGCGCGTGACGCAGCTCGAAGCTTTCTAACAATACCCAGTACAAGGCAATGAAGATTGGCATCTGTAACAAGATAGGTAAACAGCCACCCATAGGGTTCACTTTTTCCTTCTTGTACAGTTCCATCATGGCTTGACCCATTTTTTGACGGTCATCGCCGAAGCGTTCTTTTAGATCCTGCAGTTTTGGCTGTAGGTTACGCATCTTCGCCATTGAGGTGTACTGCGCTTTAGTCAGCGGGAACAGTAAACCACGAACGGTTAAGGTGATCAGGATAATTGCCACACCCCAGTTACCCACAAAGGATTGATAGAACATCAATAACCAGTGGATTGGCACGGCTAACCACCAAAGGAAACCGTAATCAACAACCAGGTTTAAGGTATCAGATAACGCAGATAGCGCTTTTTGATCCTTAGGACCAACATAAAACTGTGAGCTAATTTCTTGAGTCGCACCTGGAGCAATATCGTATACCGCGCCACGGAAACCAATGTTAGCTAAACCGCCAGCACTGACACTCGAGAAAATGGTGTTGCTATCGGTTGCTGGTGGGATCCAAGCTGATACGAAGTAATGTTGCAGCATCGCCGCCCAACCACCGAGAGTCGGTTGATTGAGGTTGCTCTTGCTCATATCTTCAAATTTGTACTTTTCGTAACGTACATCTTGAGTCGAGAACGCGGCGCCACGGTAAGTTGGCATCATCATGCTGCTTTCAGATGGCTTGATGGTCTGTTTAATCTGACCGTACATCTGAACTTGTAATGGAGCAGCTGAGGTGTTGTTGATTTTGTAATCGATATCAACGTTAAACTTGCCACGATGGAAGACAAACACTTTGGTGTAAGTCACACCGTTATCAGCCACATAGGTCAGTGGTACTTCTAAGGTGTCTTGGCCATCGGCTAAGGTAAATTCAGTTTTGCTGGCAGCAAATGCGGCGCGACCTTTAGCACTGCTATCGATACCATCACGGCCAATCAGGCCACTCTGAGCGATATAGGTGAAATCTTTGGTTTGCTCAAGCAAAACAAATGGCTGGTCTTTACCCTGTTCCAGTTTGTGTGAAACCAGAGCCGCAAAAACGATGTCACCACCCACTGGGTTGATTTGTACATCGAGCTGATCGGTTTTAACGGTGATCAGATTTTGCGTTGCCGTTAAGGCTGCTGGGACACCTGTGTCTGCTTCTGGAACATCAGCACTGTGATTTGTGGTTGCATTCGCCACTACAGACGATTCGGTTGCAACGGGTTTTGGAGCTTTGTCTGCTTGCCACTGTTGCCACAGCAAAAAGCTGACAAACAGTAGTCCTATTAGCAATATATTGCGTTGAGATTCCATAGCCTATTTATTACACCTGTCATTTTTAGGGGGGACGGGATCACTACCGCCGGGATGCAAAGGGTGACATTTTAATATGCGTTTCAATGCAAACCAACAACCTTTCGCGGTTCCGTGCACTTTTATTGCCTCAATGGCGTAATGCGAGCATGTGGGATTGAAACGACATCGAGGCCCTAAGAGGGGGCTGATGAAGATTTGATAGCCACGAATGAACGTGGTTGCTAGCCATTGTAGCGGCGACTGAGTTTGCGCCATAGCTTTTCTATCAACTTGTTGATCTCTGCATTTTCCATTTCCATCACCCCGTTTCTGACCAGCACAACAATATCAAGGTGAGGGATGTCGTGTTGATTGAGGCGAAAACTATCTCTGATAACTCGCTTAATGCGATTACGCTGATTGGCGCGTTTTACATAGCGTTTAGCTACAGTAAGACCCAAACGCGGATGTTGTTCCGAATTAGGAATGGCAAGCAGAGTGATTTCAGCAGAAGAAGCTTTGATGGGATTGGAGAATACAGATTTAAATTGCGCGGGAGTTAGCAAGCGTAACTCCCGCGTAAAGGTATAGCTAGTCAACTAGTTACCTACTTAACTTATTAAGCAGATAAACGAGCGCGACCTTTCGCACGACGACGTGCAAGCACCTTACGGCCGCCTGCAGTAGCCATACGAGCGCGGAAGCCGTGAGAACGCTTGCGCTTCAGGTTGCTAGGTTGAAAAGTACGTTTACTCATGATGGCAATCCGTCTTTGTTATAAGTGAACATATCCTTATCTCTGGTGACAGAGGTAAGGGTAAAAAAGAGGCCGAATTGTAATCACTTTACCTGTTCCCGTCAACAACGAAAGTCAGCAAGTGGCTTATTTCTGCCCGTGTATCCTTTGATCAATTTCCCACATACACCAGAAGATGTGGATAACTCTGTGTATTGGCACTACATGTAGTAGTGAAGGGGATCTATCAAGCGATCAAAGGGGCGCCATTATAGATCAATGTGGATCGCTTAATAAAGCGGGATTTGCCCTATTTGTTGAATAAAAGGATCGAATTTGATCTTTGATGATCGGGGATATCTCCATAGAATGATCTTGTTGGGGATAATTATTTTTTAAGGATAGCGATCATTGAGATCTCGCTATAGAATACACCTCTTTTTGATGATCTTTTGGGGATAACTTAGTGGCGGTTTCACTTTGGCAACAATGTATCGGAAGACTGCAAGACGAGCTTTCTGCTCAGCAGTTCAGTATGTGGATCAGACCGTTACAAGCCGAAATGGATGGAGATACTTTGGTGCTTTATGCGCCTAACCGCTTCGTGCTCGATTGGGTTAGGGATAAGTACATCAATATCATTAATCAGTTTTTTACTGAGCAAATGGGTAATGATGCACCTAAGTTACGTTTCGATATCGGTAGCCGTCCGTCAGCGAAAAAGCCTGAGCCAGCCCCAGTTGCGGCTGTGCGTGTGCCCAATCCCCAAACTAAAGCCTCGGTAGGGACTTCATTTAATACCACTGAGCCTGTTGCTAACGCTAATCATCGCAGCAATATCAATCCCACTTACCAATTCGACAACTTCGTTGAGGGTAAGTCTAACCAACTCGGTAAAGCGGCCGCACTCCAGGTTGCTGAAAATCCGGGTGGTGCCTATAACCCGCTGTTCCTTTATGGTGGTACGGGTTTAGGTAAGACCCACTTATTACATGCGGTGGGTAATGGCATCATCAAAAATAATCCCGATGCGAAAGTCGTGTACATGCACTCAGAGCGTTTTGTGCAAGACATGGTGAAAGCGCTGCAAAACAATGCGATCGAAGAATTCAAACGTTACTACCGTAGTGTCGATGCCCTGTTTATCGACGACATTCAATTCTTCGCCAATAAAGACCGATCCCAGGAAGAATTTTTCCATACCTTTAACGCGCTGCTTGAAGGTAATCATCAGATCATCCTGACATCGGATCGTTATCCAAAAGAGATCGACGGGGTCGAGGACAGATTAAAATCTCGCTTTGGTTGGGGCTTAACGGTTGCGATTGAACCGCCAGAGCTTGAAACCCGTGTGGCGATTTTGATGCGTAAAGCTCAGGAGAGCGGCATTAATCTTCCCGACGAAGTTGCCTTCTTTATTGCTAAGCGCTTACGTTCGAACGTTCGCGAGTTAGAAGGGGCGTTAAACCGCGTTATCGCCAACGCTAACTTTACTGGCCGTCCAATTACGATTGATTTTGTGCGTGAAGCCCTGCGTGACCTCTTGGCACTGCAGGAAAAATTAGTCACTATAGACAACATTCAGAAAACCGTAGCTGAATACTACAAAATCAAGATGGCTGATATGTTGTCTAAACGTCGTTCGCGCAGTGTTGCGCGCCCAAGACAAGTGGCCATGGCGTTATCCAAAGAATTAACTAACCAGAGCTTGCCGGAAATTGGTGATGCCTTTGGTGGTCGAGATCACACCACAGTGTTACATGCCTGTCGTAAGATTGCTCAGCTACGGGAAGAGAGTCACGACATTAAAGAAGATTATGCTAACTTGATTAGAACCTTATCTTCTTAAAATCAAGGAATTTGGACACTATGAAATTTTCAATTGATAGGGACGCCCTATTAAAGCCGCTTCAATTGGTTTGTGGTGCGGTAGAAAGACGCCATAACTTGCCTATTTTGGCAAATCTCCTTGTAGAAGTTAGTGGGCACTCACTCAAAATGACAGGTACCGACCTCGAAGTTGAGTTAGTAGGCCAGGCGGTCGTTCATGGTGATATCGAAGAAGGTCGTACTACAGTTCCTGCTAAGAAGCTGTTAGATATAGTTAAATCCTTACCCGAGCAAAGCGAGCTTAAGGTCGAGCAGCAAGATAACAAATGGTTATTGCGCTCAGGCCGTAGCCGTTTCTCGCTGGCAACCCTGCCCGCAGAAGAATACCCCAATGTGGAAGCCTTTCAGGCGGAAATCGAGTTCTCTCTTAAGCAGGGCGTGCTGAAGTCACTGATTGATGCTACTCAGTTTTCGATGGCGAACCAAGACGTTCGTTACTATCTGAATGGTTTATTGCTCGAGACTGAAGGTAATGTGCTGCGTGCCATTGCCACCGACGGTCACCGCTTAGCCTTAAGCCACAGAACCATAGATGCGCAATTGCCTGAAAAACAAGTGATCGTGCCCCGCAAAGGCGTGATGGAAATGGCGCGTTTATTGGAAGCTGATGATTTAGATATCGCGATTGCCATTGGCGATAATGCGATTCGTGCGACCACCAGCACCACAGTTTTTACCAGTAAATTAGTCGATGGTCGTTTCCCTGATTATCGCCGTGTGTTACCGAAAGGCGGTGATAAAATCGTTATCGCCAGCCGTAACCATTTCAAGCAAGCTTTAAACCGTGCTTCTATTCTATCGAACGAGAAGTTCCGCGGTGTACGCATTCAGTTAGAAGCGGGATTACTGAAAATCACCGCCAATAACCCAGAGCAGGAAGAAGCGGAAGAAATCATCGATGTGGATTACAACAATCAGCCACTCGAAATTGGTTTCAACGTCAGTTACTTACTGGATGTGCTAAACAACCTTAAGTCCGATGATGTGCGTATCACCCTAATTGATGGTAACTCGAGTGCTTTATTGGAAAACCACTTGGAAGAAGATTCCATGTATGTGGTTATGCCGATGCGCTTATAGTATTCCATTGCCTACTTTGTGCCATACGCCGCTTTTTAGCGGCGTATATGTCTTCAAGCCTTATCCCTTGTTGCCTTATTTACTCGAATGGATGTGAATTGCGGTATGATGACTGTTCTGAGTCTTGGCCTAAGCCGTCGATGCGGTTTGATGAGTAACGCATGAGTCTTATCCGTCTTAATATTGATTCTTTTCGCAATATTCAATTGGCGCAGCTGAGCCCAACTGAAGGGATCAATCTGATTTACGGTCAAAATGGCAGTGGCAAAACCAGCATACTTGAGGCTATTTACTTTCTCGGTATGGGGCGTTCGTTTCGCAGTCATTTATCTCAACGAGTGATCAATAACGAACAGGATAAGTTAACCCTGTTTGCGACCTTAAATTTGCCCCGTGGCGACAGTAAAATCGGCTTGCGACGTTTCCGTAGTGGCGAAACTGAAGTCAAAATCGACGGGGAAAAGGTGAAACGGCTATCGACCTTAGCCGAAACCCTACCCATCCAAGTGATCACGCCAGAAAGCTTTTCGCTCCTATTTGAAGGTCCTAAATCCCGTCGGCAGTTTATCGATTGGGGCGCCTTTCATTCTGACCCGCAGTTTTATGCGGCATGGGTGAACGTAAGACGGGTTCTTAAGCAACGTAATCAACTGCTTAGAAATAATTCTCCCTATGATCAAATCCAATATTGGGATAGGGAGTTTGTCCGTTATACCGAGCAGGTCACAGAAATACGAAACCGTTATGTAGACTCGTTAAATGAGCTACTTAAGGGTATAATCGGGGAGTTTTTACCGCAGGTAGATGTTAAGGTTTCATTTACTCGCGGCTGGGATAGCAAAACGGATTTTGCACAACTTCTCGAATCCCAATATCCCAGAGATTTGGCTACGGGTCATACCGTCAGCGGTCCCCATAAAGCTGACCTCAGACTTCGTGTAGGTAGTTTACCGGCGCAGGATGCCCTGTCCCGTGGTCAATTGAAATTATTAGTCTGTGCACTGCGTATTGCACAGGGAAAGTTGCTCAAACAACAAATAGATAAACACAGTATTTATCTTGTGGATGATCTTCCATCCGAGTTGGATGCACAGCATAGGCAGCTATTGCTTAAGCAGCTAGTGGACACTGGTGCACAAGTGTTTGTCACTGCCATTGAACCTGCAGCAATAGTCGATTCGTTACACACGCCTCCCAGTAGGATGTTCCATGTGGAACAGGGACGTGTAACGGTAATTGAATAACCATTGAGAGAATAATATGTCAGAGAATAGTTACGATTCTTCGAGTATTAAGGTCCTTAAGGGCCTTGATGCAGTACGTAAGAGACCTGGGATGTATATTGGTGACACCGACGACGGTACGGGTCTACATCATATGGTGTTCGAAGTAGTCGATAACTCTATCGATGAAGCCTTAGCCGGCCATTGTACTGATATCACTATTACTATCCATGTGGATGGTTCTGTCTCCGTTCGCGACGACGGCCGTGGTATTCCTGTGGCGATTCACCCGGAAGAAGGCGTGTCTGCCGCCGAGGTGATCATGACGGTACTGCACGCGGGCGGTAAGTTCGACGATAACTCTTATAAAGTGTCCGGTGGTCTGCACGGCGTGGGTGTGTCGGTAGTTAACGCGCTGTCTAAAAAGCTGCAGTTAACCATTCGCCGCGAAGGTAAAGTCCACGAGCAGTTTTATACCCACGGTGTTCCTGACGAGCCAATCAAAGTGATTGGCGATGCGACGAAAACTGGTACCGAAATCCGTTTCTGGCCAAGTGAAGAAACCTTCAGCGATGTTGAGTTCCACTTCGAGATTCTGGCAAAGCGCGTGCGCGAACTGTCGTTCCTCAACTCAGGCGTGGGTATCCGCTTAGTCGACGAGCGTGACAATAAGAATGAATTCTTTAAATACGAAGGTGGTATCAGCGCATTCGTTGATTACCTGAACCGTAATAAAACGCCAGTAAACAAAGACGTATTCCACTTTATGCAAGAGCGTGACGACGGTATTACCGTTGAAGTGGCGATGCAGTGGAACGATGGTTATCAAGAAAGCATTTTCTGTTTTACCAACAACATTCCGCAGCGTGATGGTGGTACTCACTTAGCGGGTTTCCGTAGTGCGTTGACACGTAACCTCAACAACTACATGGAAAACGAAGGCTATAACAAGAAAGGCAAAACTAACGCGACAGGCGATGACGCCCGCGAAGGTTTAACGGCCGTGATTTCAGTTAAAGTGCCTGATCCTAAGTTCAGCTCGCAAACCAAAGACAAGTTAGTGTCTAGCGAAGTGAAAGCCGCGGTTGAACAAACCATGGGTGAGAAGCTAAACGACTATCTGCTGGAGAATCCAGCCGATGCTAAGTTAATCGTCGGTAAGATTGTCGATGCGGCTCGTGCCCGTGAAGCGGCGCGTAAAGCCCGTGAAATGACCCGTCGTAAAGGCGCACTCGATTTAGGTGGTTTGCCAGGTAAGCTGGCCGATTGCCAAGAGAAAGACCCTGGTCTTTCAGAAATCTACATAGTGGAAGGGGACTCTGCTGGCGGTAGCGCTAAGCAGGGACGTAACCGTAAGAACCAAGCGATTCTGCCACTGAAAGGTAAAATCTTAAACGTTGAGAAGGCGCGTTTTGATAAAATGCTTTCCTCTCAAGAGGTTGCTACGCTAATCACCGCGCTTGGCTGTGGTATTGGTCGTGACGAATACAACCCAGATAAGACGCGTTACCACAACATCATCATCATGACGGATGCTGACGTCGACGGCTCGCACATTCGTACCTTGCTGTTGACCTTCTTCTTCCGTCAAATGCCTGAACTGATAGAGCGTGGTTATGTGTATATTGCTCAGCCGCCTTTATTCAAAGTGAAGAAAGGTAAGCAAGAACAATATCTGAAAGACGAAGCGGCACTGACGCAGTATCTGACCACTCAGGCGTTAGATGGAACCAGCATTTATCCATCTCAAGGTGCGCCTGGTATGTCGGGTGAGCCATTAGAGCGTTTAGTGACTCAATACCGTGAAGTGGAAGCGATTGTGGCCCGTTTAGAGCAACGTTACCCAACGCAGATCACCAACCGCATGCTTTATCATCCAATGATCAACAACGAAATGTTGGCGGATGAAGGCAAGATGAAGGAATGGATCGACGCCTTTATCCATGAGCTGGTGGAATTAGAAAACAGCGGTGTGTTGTATTCTGGTGAGCCTGTGCTCGATCCTGAGCGCAAAGTGTATCTGCCGAAGATCACTATCCGTAAACACGGTATCGATACACACTACCTGTTCAGCTACGACTTCTTCCAATCAACTGACTACCAACGCATTGGTAAGTTAGGTGCGGCACTTGAAGGCCTGATTGAAGTCGGTGGTTATGTACAACGTGGCGACCGTGTGAAGGAAGTGGGTAGCTTCATTGAAGCGTTAGATTGGACCATCAGCGAAGCCAAGCGTGGCCTATATATCCAACGCTATAAAGGGTTGGGTGAGATGAACCCTGAGCAATTGTGGGAAACCACGATGGATCCTGAATCTCGCCGCATGCTGCAAGTGACGATTGATGATGCCGTTGGTGCGGATCAGCTGTTTACTTGTTTGATGGGCGACCAAGTTGAACCACGTCGTGACTTTATCGAAGCCAATGCGCTGAACGTGGCTAACTTAGACGTTTAACATCTAGATGTATCGTTAGCGATGGATAAAAAAGGGAAAGCTTAGCTTTCCCTTTTTGTTTGGTAGAAAATTATCTATCAACACCAGCCTCGTCGGCGTCCACTATTTCAGTCTCGGCTTTGGCGGCTTGTATCCAGGCCTGCATTTCTGGCTGGCTGACGATAAATTCCATATAGGCTCGACTCGCTTGGGAGACTTCAATCTCATAGGTGAAGAAGCGCATCACAACCGGCGCAAACATCATATCGGCTATCGACCACTTGCCAAATAACCAAGTGCCTTGGGCGCTGGCAAACTCTGCCATTTGCTGTGACCAGATACTGTCGATGCGGGCAATATCCTGCAACACGGCTGGGCTTAATTCGACATAACGATGGGCACGGATATTCATCGGCAGGGCATTTCGCAGGGCATGAAAGCCTGAATGCATTTCACAGGCGTAGGAACGAGCCTTAGCTTTTTGTTTCGGGTCTTGCGGCAAGGCAGAGCCTGAAAGATAAGTATCGTTGATATATTCGCAAATCGACAACGAATCCCAAACCGTGATATTTCCATCGATGAGTGTTGGAACTTTTAGGGTAGGCGAAATAGATTTTAGCCGCTGATAAAAGCTCTCGGTATCGAGTTGCAATAGCACTTCATCGAACTGAACACCTGATTTTGCAGCCATTAACCAAGCGCGGAGCGACCAACTAGAGTAGTTTTTATTGCCAATGTAGAGTTCCATTTTCACCTTCCTGTTGGGGTTGTGCTTATCAATATAGGCGCTTGTACTTTGCATGACTAACGAATAGATTTGATGTTATCTATCAGCAAAATGAATAGATAGACTGACCTCAGATAGGAAATATTATGGAAATAGAAGCGCTGCGCAGCTTTGTGGCATTTGTCGATACCGGGAGTTTTACCCGTGCGGCAATGCAAACCTATAAGACTCAATCTGCCGTCAGTATGCAAATGAAGCGCTTAGAGCAAGAGTTGGGAAAAACGCTCTTTGTAAAAGAGGGGCGAAACTTAGTTCTATCTACCGAAGGCCAACGTTTTGGTTTGTACGCTAAGCAATTACTGCAATTGCACGATGAGACTGTCACTACCATTAAGCAGACCCAAGTCGGCACACAATTGCATTTGGGCTGTCCCGATGACTATGCCGAATCCGTGTTGCCGCGGATAGTGGCGTTGTTACATGGTCAAATTAAGCAACTCGATCTTCAAATTACCTGCGCCTCGAGCCAAAAGCTGCGGATCATGCTGGATTCTGGGCAGCTCGATGCAGCGATAGTGACTCGTTTGCCTGAGTCCGATGAAGGCTACTTATTACAAACCTCAAAAGGCGTTTGGGTGAGCGCGAGTGGTTCGAACTTGAGTGATGCCGATCCCTTACCCATAGCGCTTTTCCAAAAGGATTGTAAATTCCATATCGCGGCGTTAGATGGATTAATGAAACAAGATAGACATTATCAGTTGTTAGCCTGTAGCAGCAGTGCTGCGGCTCTTAAAGCTATAGTGGCTAAGGATTTGGCTATTAGTGCCATGGCCGAATGCAGTGTATCGGCACCACTGAATATTGTTGATTCTGAAACTCTTCCACCTTTGCCTGTGGTCGCCGTCGCACTGGTGATTTCCGCTAAAGCTTATTCACCAATCAATGCGGAATTGGCCAAGCAAATTGCGCGGGCCTATCAAGGCTACTTGGAATAAGGTTTCACGTGAAACATTCGATTTGATAATGCAGCCTTAAGTCTAGGGACATATAGTAAAGCTGCGCGTAATACATGATGTGACCACTAGTATATGAACTACAATGGACTGATAATTATGCAGGGTCAGTTAACTCAGCTCTTATAGGTTGGAACGTCTTGATTAAGTCCATATTTAATAAAATTTTTAATATCCGCGAAGAGACAACACTGGAGCGGCCTAAAAGCTTTAGTCAAACCGATCTCAGTAAATCGTTGGACAAAGTTTCAGCCCCTAAACGCCAAGAAGAACCCGTTGATACCGTGGTGAGTATCGACCTTGCGGCGCTGTTTTACAGCCTGTTGTTTCCCGCCAGAACCAAAGATGCTGGTGGCGTTGCCAATAACCTTGAACGGCGTGTTATGGCTGAAATAGAGCTGGCCTTAGCATCGCCACAAGTGATAGCAGAAAAGGTGCTTAAGCTTCCCTCTAAGGTTTTGGAATTAGACCGTAAATTAGCTGAGCCACAGTTTGATACTAAGGACTTGTTGGCGTTAATCGAGAAAGATCCTTTACTGAGCGTCGAAGTGCTTAAGCTGTGTAATTCACCAGCCTTTAAGCGTGGCGATAGAGAGGTCACCAGCCTGCAGCAGGCTTTAGTGCAGCTCGGCCGTGAGCAGTTACGCCGCTTTGTTACTAGCTGCCTAGTGCGTGAAATGCTCGATATTAAACCCATTTATTTTCGTCGCTTTGGTGCCGAAATTTGGCGTCATTCAATGCAGGTGGCCTTTTTAACCAGCGAACTGAGTGAAGAAGATAGAGACACGGCATTCCTATTAGGATTACTGCATGATGTGGGTAAGCTCGCCATCTTTAAAATGTTGCTCGATGCCTTTGTGCAAGCAGAGCCTGGGGAGCAGCCAAACTCTTGGTTATTCCGACAAGTGATGACGGCAAAATCACTCACCTTAAGTGCTTTGTTGGCAAAGCATTGGCAATTGCCAAGTACCTTTGAAACCGAGCTGGATAAATTAGCCCATGTCCATACTCGGCCGAATGAGGGAATTGCCGCTGTGGTTTGGCGCGCCAATATCATCAGTGAGATTTCGATGTTGCAGCAAGCGGGTAAATTGCCTGCTGAGATGCTGAGCAACTTGTTAGCCTTGGTTGGACTCGAGCCCGCTCAATTCGAAGTGTTGCACGAGAAACTTCAGCAGTTTTAATATATTGCAGCCAATAAAAAACGCGCTATAAGCGCGTTTTTTATTGGCACTCTAACCTAACGTCTAACGTGCGATTTACTGAAGCAGAGAAATATCCGCTACATGTAAGAACTGTTCACGTAGGTTATTTAGCAGTGCTAAACGGTTGTTTTTCAATGCTTCGTCATCCGCCATAACCATCACGTCCTCGAAGAACTGGTCAACACTCTCACGTAAGCTCGCCAGCAGTGTTAATGCCTGTTGGTAATCAGCATTAGCGAACAGCGGAGCGAGTTGAGGTTGCAGTTCGGCAAGCTTAGCAGCTAATGCTTGTTCTGCGGCTTCGGCTAACAGAGCTGAGTTAATCGCGGTGGGTAATTCGCCTTCCACTTTCGCCAGAATGTTAGACACACGCTTGTTCGCCGCAGCCAGAGCGCTAGAGGCTTCTAAGCTTCTGAAGTGTGATACCGCATTGATACGGCTATCAAAATCAGCAGGGCGAGTTGGGCGGCGTGCCAATACTGCGAGGATCACGTCAACCTCGATACCTTTATCTTGGTACCAAGCACGGAAACGCGCCATTAGGAACTCAAGCACTTCATCGCTTGCATTCGCGTTGCTTAAGTTGGTGCCATGGAGTTCTTGAGCCTTAGCAATCAGGGTCACTAAGTCCAGTGGCAACTTGTTCTCAACGATAATGCGTAGCACACCGATAGCGGCACGGCGCAGTGCGAATGGGTCGGCAGCGCCCTTAGGTGCCTGACCAATACCGAAGATACCGACTAAGGTATCGAGTTTATCCGCTAAGGCTACTGCGCAAGATACCGCTGCAGTCGGAACCGTATCGCCAGAGAATTTGGGCTTGTATTGCTCTTCCATAGCTAAGGCGACGGCTTCAGTTTCACCGTCTAGGCGGGCGTAATGCATGCCCATGGTGCCTTGAGTATCGGTAAACTCCATCACCATATTGGTCATTAAGTCAGTTTTAGACAATAAACCAGCACGCGCTGCATCAACGGCGTTAGCACCAGTTTGCTCGGCAATAAAGGCGGCTAGGGCGGAGATACGAGTGACTTTGTCTTTTAAGGTACCGAGTTGTTGTTGGAACAAGACGGTCTCAAGACTCGATAAACGTGATTCTAGCGTGTGCTTTTTGTCGGTATTGAAGAAGAACTCAGCATCGGCCAAGCGTGGACGAACCACTTTCTCGTTACCCGCAATGATTTGCGCCGGATCTTTTGATTCGATGTTCGCGACAAAGATGAAGTTTGGCAGTAACTTACCGGCATCATCGAATACTGGGAAGTATTTCTGATCGCCCTTCATCGTATAAACCAAGGCTTCTGAAGGTACGTTTAAGAACTTCTCTTCAAAGCTTGCGGTTAATACGACTGGCCATTCAACCAAAGAGGTGACTTCTTCGAGCAGGTCATCTTCGATATCGGCGGTGCCACCAATCTTAGCGGCCGCTTTTTCTGCATCGGCTTTGATTAAGGCTTTACGGCTTTCGTAATCGGCGATGACTTTACCTTTTTCTTTCAGTAGCGTCAGGTAGTTGTCTGCATGGTCAAGCTCGAAGCCTGTACCCATAAAGCGGTGACCACGAACATTACGTGCCGATTTAATGCCGAGTAATTCACCTTCGATTAATTCACTGCCTAACAGCATAGTGGCTGTGTGAACAGGGCGAATAAATTGTGTCTTGCTGCTTCCCCAGCGCATTGGCT
This sequence comes from Shewanella decolorationis S12, assembly GCF_000485795.1. Classification (GTDB taxonomy): domain Bacteria; phylum Pseudomonadota; class Gammaproteobacteria; order Enterobacterales; family Shewanellaceae; genus Shewanella; species Shewanella decolorationis. The sequence goes on along the minus strand of NZ_AXZL01000050.1, from coordinate 28,989 downwards.
TAGGAATGGGTAACTTATCCAGCGCACGTTGCGCCATCGCAGCGATTAAGCTCTTAGTTTCAACGCCTTCGACTTTGGCGTTATAAACCAGCCATTCACCTTTATCGGTCACTAAACGCTCGGCTTGGTCAACGGTAATACCGTTACCACGTGCCCAACCTTCTGCGGCTTTCGTTGGTTTACCTTCGGCATCGAATGCTGAGCTGACAGCGGGGCCGCGTTTTTCAACGATTTTGTCCGCTTGAGCAAGCGCTAGTTCTGTCACATTAATCGCGAGACGACGGGGTGCTGCATACCAAACAGCTGATTTAAAAGCTAAATCTGCTTTGGTTAGTTCTTCGGTAAAGTTCGCGAGGAAAGACTCTGCTAGTTTACGCAGCGCCTTTGGCGGCAGTTCTTCTGTGCCTAACTCGATGAGTAAGTTTTCAAAATTCATGTGTTACCTCTACTTACACATTGGGAAGCCAAGCGCTTCGCGTGCCTGATAATAGGATTCAGCAACGGCTTTAGCCATGGTACGAACGCGCAGGATATAACGCTGACGTTCAGTCACTGAAATGGCGTGGCGTGCATCGAGCAGGTTGAAGGCGTGTGAGGCTTTCATCACTTGCTCATAGGCGGGTAGAGGTAATGGTTTTTCAAGCGACAATAAATGCTGACACATCTTTTCGCATTGATCGAACAGGGCAAACATAAAGTCGACGTCTGCGTGTTCAAAGTTATAGGTCGATTGCTCAACTTCGTTTTGGTGGAACACATCGCCGTAGGTGATGCGACCCATAGGGCCGTCGGTCCATACTAGGTCATACACGCTATCTACACCTTGAATATACATGGCGAGACGTTCTAAACCGTAGGTGATTTCACCGGTGACTGGGCTACACTCTAAGCCGCCGACCTGTTGGAAGTAAGTAAACTGAGTCACTTCCATGCCGTTTAACCAGACTTCCCAGCCTAGGCCCCATGCGCCTAATGTTGGTGATTCCCAGTTGTCTTCCACAAAGCGAATGTCGTGGATTTGAGTATCAATACCAAGGGCTTGCAGAGAACCTAAATAGAGTTCTTGGATATTATCCGGTGACGGTTTTAACACGACTTGGAATTGGTAGTAGTGCTGCAGACGGTTCGGGTTTTCACCGTAACGGCCGTCGGTAGGGCGGCGCGATGGCTGCACATAGGCACTGCTCATTGGCTCGGGCCCTAAAGAGCGTAGGAAAGTTTGTGGGTGGAATGTACCCGCACCGACTTCCATATCTAGAGGTTGAACGATTGCACAGCCTTGCTGCGCCCAATATTCCTGTAGGGTTAGAATGAAACCCTGAAATGTTTTTACGTCGTGTTTCGTCGTCATGTCTACTTGTCTACTGCCGTCAGCTTTAATAGAAAATGGTTTCGATTATACCTTGTAGATCTCTGCTTATGTAGGTTATTTTTTACCTTCTTCGTTAAAACGTTAAGGTAGATAGGCCATGGAAGAAATCCGCTGTAATTGGGTCAGTGATGATCCCTTGTATCGCGAGTACCACGATAAGGTGTGGGGGCGTCCAGTTTATGATTCGAAGGAGTTGTTTGCCAAGCTCTGTTTAGATGGGCAACAAGCGGGGTTGTCTTGGATTACTATCTTAAAGAAGCAGCAAAACTACGAACAAGCCTTTGCGGATTTTGAGCCTGCTGTGATTGCAACTTTTGACGACGCTAAAGTCGAGGAATTGATGGCTAACCCAGGCATTGTGCGTAATCGCCTTAAGATCCATTCGATTATTCGTAATGCAAAAGGATACTTAGCATACACTGCGGATGGCAAAGATTTTTCTGAATTTCTATGGAGCTTCGTTGGTGGCAAGCCATTGGTGAATCAATTTACCTCCATGTCGCAGGTGCCTGCGCAAACACCTGAATCAGAGGCCATGTCGAAGGCATTAAAAAAGCTTGGCTTTAACTTTGTTGGCCCAACGATTTGTTACGCCTTTATGCAGGCGGTGGGAATGGTGAACGATCATCTAGTTGATTGCATTGCCTATGATGCTTGCTGTGGTGGCAAATAAGTCACTAATCTAATTGAGTTAAAATCCAAAATAAAAGGCATGTTCCACGTGGAACATGCCTTTTGTTATTTCACCTTGTTGAGATTAAATTTTCTCGAAGAAGAAAGGCTTACGCTGTTGCTTATTACCATTGAGTTGATTCATCGACTCAGCATCAAACAACTTACCATTGACCATAGTATAAGTGACTTTATCTGTTACTCGAATATCCACTAATGGGTCGCCATCGATAACGATTAAGTCCGCAAGCTTACCGGTTTTAATTGAACCAAGTTGATGCTCTAGACCGAAGGTGGTGGCAGGGTTGATGGTTGCTGTTTTCAGCACATCCATATTGCTCATGCCGCCTTGGGCGAACATCCACATTTCCCAATGTGCGGCTAAACCCTCACGTTGACCGTGGGCGCCAATATTTGGATGAATGCCTAATTTATTAAACTCATTAGCTACTTTAGCAACATTGAAGTGGTTGTAGTGACTGTCTGGGGCGTGGGGGCGACGCATTGATCGAGCTTGCAAAATATCGCTTGGCACATACATAGACAAACGTGGATGTGCCCAAACATCGGTCTTATCATACCAATAGTTTTCACCTGAGATACCGCCGTAGGCGACGACTAAGGTGGGAGTGTAACCGACCTTAGTTTGGCTCCAGAACTGTTTAATATCGTTATAAATACTCGCTACGGGTAACGAGTGCTCCACGGTTGTATGGCCATCGGCAACCATGGTCAGGTTATGTTGTAGCAAGCTGCCACCCTCAGGTACTACCATCATTTCGAGTTCGCGAGCAGCGGCGATAACCTGTTGTCTTTGATTACGACGCGGTTGGTTGTAGCTCTTAACGCTAAAGGCGCCAACTTTTTTGAGTCGCTCTAAATGAAATTTTGCATCATCGAGTGAGTCGATATGCGATGTGTAGCCGGGAGCATTGGCGCCATAAAGAATCGTTCCAGTGGAAAAAATCCGCGGGCCAACGATGTTCCCCGCCTTTTGCTGTTCAGAGGCAGCAAATATCTCCGTGGTATCGTTCGACGGATCATGGATGGTTGTCACACCTAGGGATAAGCTAGAGTAGAGTGCCCAGTTTTGTTGTGGCACGATTTCATCATCGGCCTGTGCGCCGTGGGCATGGGCATCAAACAAGCCAGGCATAATGGATTTGCCACTAATATCGATAACTTGCGCATCCTTTGGAATCACTGTATTCGCATCGCCAACGGCAACAATATGATTGTCTTTGACGATCACTACACCCTTATCTATGACTTGGTCATTTTCCATGGTGATCACTTTGCCGCCGACAAAGGCGACTGTTCCACGTGGAACATCTGCCTTTTCGGTAAAGCCCAAGTTGATAATGCTTGGCTTAGCTTGCTCGTCCTTTTTAAGATACTGGGAATCCACATTGGCTTGGTACAGTTCTGGGCCAAGAGTCCAATAGAGTTGGTTACTCTTGCTATTCCAACTGATGCTTTCGCCAGCCCGCACACTTAACTGTGTGACTGGAAGATTGCTGGCGTTAGGGCCGATTTCAACGGTTTCACCATGTTTTGCGAAGGGGGTGACCCAAACTTTAAAACGTTCGGCAAAGGCGAGTTGTTCGCCATCGGGTGAAACTCTAAATTCGGTCGCATGCTTACTGCTGTAGTGAACGCGTTTATCAAACCCATCTAGATTAATTGAGGCAAGCTGTGGCGTGTCGTTATCACCAGTGTTCATAAAGAAAATGCGGTCGGCTGAAGCGCCGAATTGTGCTTGATAACCCTCTGCGCTAATTTTCTTATTTTGTTTGGTTTTTAAATCAACCTTGTACAGGCCGGGTTCCTGCGACCAAGTACGAGGTGTTAGATGTCCACCTTGGGTTTTACGATACACCACAAGTTCGCCATCAGGAGAAAAGGTGGGCTCAACGTATTTGCCTGGTTCTGTGGTAAGTTGTTTCGCTTTACCACCTTTTGCACTGATCACTTGTACTGTACCCTGGTCTTGGTCATTCCAAGTTGTGAAGACAATATTTTTGCCATCACGCGACCACTGAGGATAGAGTTCTTCAATGTCGTTACCTAACTCGGTTAAGCGTGACATCTTGCCATCGGGAAGTGTCTTCAACCAGATTTTACCCAATGCTTCGAAGGCGACTTTGCTGCCATCCGGTGAAACTTGTGCCATTCGCAGCATTTTTACGTCGAATACATCCTTATCAATATCTTGTTTAAAGCGTACTGAAGGCTGAACCTCTAACTGGGTTTTTACGCTGAAGGGAATGTTGGTGACCGTTTTATTGGCAACATTTAGGCGATTGATTTTGCCCTTAGCCCAGAAAAAAATATCTTTGTTATCTTGAGTCCACGCCATGGTGGGATAGACACCGTGGATAGCCCAAGTCTCTTGCATATCGCGGTCTAAATCGCCATACAGCTTAGTCGTTTCGCCGGATTTCAAATCGAGCAAATACAAGGAGGATTGGAAATCATCTCGCTTGATGTACGCCAGTTTGGTGCCGTCAGGGCTCGGTGTTGGACGAATGGCGCCACCAGTTCCTTCGATCAAGATTTCAATATCACCCGTTTTGGTATCGTAACGCTTGATTTTATAGATGCCGTTTACTGAGTCTTTGGAATAATGGAAGGTTTTGCCTGGGGTGTCATCTTGGCTAAAGTAAATGTAACGACCATCGGGTGAATAGGCTGGCTCACCTAAATCCTTTTCATCGTTAGGACGTTCTGTGAGTTTAACACCTTCGCCACCTGCGACATGGTAGAGCCAGACTTCGCCGGCACCTAAACTACGACTGGCAGTAAAATGCTTGCGACCGACTAAATATTGCGAATCAGGGCTCCACGCAGGACTGTTGAGTAAACGAAAGGTTTCCGTCGTAACTGTGCGTGGATTGCTGCCGTCGGCATCCATAATCCAAATGTTGTCGCCGCCATCCGCATCTGAGGTGAAGGCAATATGTTTACCATCCGGGCTATAGACCGGTTGCATTTGCCAGGCGATGCCTTGGGCTAATGGTTTGGCTTCGCCACCAGTGACGGGGATTTGATAAATATCACCCAGTAAATCAAACACTAAATGTTTACCATCTGGGCTGACACTGATGTTCATCCAAGTGCCTTCGGTTACGTCTATGGTCACTTTCTCTAGAGGGGCATTGGCTGGCGCATTGACGTCCCAACTGGGTTTTTGGGCATCTGTTGCCTGTACGGTATGGGAACTAAGGCCAAGCATCAGGGCGATATAAAGCGGTGTCAGCTTAGGTTTCAACATGTTATGTCCTGTTATCGTTATTCTAGGTTTTTATTGTTGTCGGAAAAGATAAATTTTTGTTAATGCTGAGCTAAGTTATCGCATAAATACCCAGTAAGGAAAATGGAAATACTGTTTCAATTAATGACCGGAGAGGATACTGAGGGGATAAAGCTGTAGGAGAGTAATGCGCCTTACTCTCCGTTAGTTGATGACTAGTCTAATGTCACGGGATCGCCGATGTGGATCATAGCGTCATTGACCACGCGGCAGGTGACTCCGCCTCGCCAATCAGGAGTAAGCGCTGATTCCAAGCCAGCATGAGCCTGTTCCATTTTCTTGCAGGGATCGGTTTCACCAGTCACTTCGAGGCAGAGATCACCAATCCGTAGCAGCTTACCAACGTCTACCGAGCTAAAAGTTAATCCATCTATTAATAGGTTTGCTCGGCGGGTCGTCCAAGGTAAATTTGCACCTATACTTTGACACGCAATTTGCCACTGTTGCAGCGACAGTACTGTGACTTGCCGTTTACCTGGGTGACCAAATACATCTTTTTCGACACCGCGGTGCTGAGTAACATTTGCACACAGCACTTCGTTCATTGGTCCACGTTTAACTGTTTTGTAGGCGATAGAAACTAGTTTCGGCATTTCTGATGTCCTTATCCTAATGTCGATGTTGGGACTTAGAGTCCCTTTTTAATCAAATATTGATAGGGTGTTTGGTTGGTTTCACTAGCGATTAAGGTGTGATCCATAAACTCACAAAAACTAGGAATATCACGTGTGGTCGCAGGATCATCAGCGATAATTAGCAGTGTTTCACCTTGTGCCATTTGTCTTACCGTTTTACGCACCATCATTACCGGTTCTGGGCAGCGTAAACCAAGAGCATCCAGTTTGTGTTGTGCGGTTGAGAATACGTCGTTCATATGACCTCGACTGAACGGTTAAACAGAATTGGCTAATGTTACTCCAGTGGTTTGGATAAACCAAGTTGGTGGTCTGATTTTGTGATGGAGCGGTTAATTGGGTTTATTCTGTTTTATTTATCCAATAATAAGGATTGGCAAGATGTTTCACGTGGAACAAATTATTTCACGATGATAATTTTTAAAGCTGCATAAAATAAAAAAGCCGGAACAGGAGAGTGTGTCCGGCTTTTTAGAGTGATATTTAGATGTGATTAGACTCGTTCGAAAACGGTCGCAATACCTTGGCCTAAACCGATACACATAGTGGCTAAACCTAAGGTCGCATCTTTGTGTTCCATCAGGTTGATCAGCGTTGTCGAAATACGTGCACCAGAACAGCCCAGTGGATGGCCAAGCGCAATTGCGCCACCGTTCAGGTTGATCTTGTCATCTACAACGTCCATCAGACCAAGGTCTTTAACGCAGGGTAGAGACTGAGCAGCAAACGCTTCGTTCAGTTCGATAACATCTAAATCATTGATTGTGATGCCAGCGCGAGCAAGAGCTTTTTGAGTTGCAGGTACTGGACCGTAACCCATAATTGCCGCGTCGCAACCTGCCACAGCCATTGAGCGGATACGGGCACGGATTGGTAGACCCAAAGCACGTGCTTTAGATTCTTCCATCACCAACATTGCCGAAGCTCCGTCAGATAATGCTGAAGAGGTACCCGCAGTAACAGTACCGTTTGCAGGGTCGAATACTGGGCGCAGCGCCGCTAATGACTCCATTGAGGTTTCTGGGCGAATCACTTCATCGTGAAGCACTTTAATCAGTGCGCCGTTAGCATCATGGCCTTCGATGCCATAGATTTCCTTGGCAAAGCGGCCTTCAACTGTGGCAGCGTAAGCGCGTTGGTGTGAACGCACAGCAAAAGCATCTTGCTGCTCACGGGTGATGCCGTGAAGCTTACCTAACATCTCTGCGGTTAAACCCATCATGCCAGACGCTTTGGCGACGTTATTGGCTAAACCTGGGTGGAAGTCCACACCGTGGTTCATTGGCACGTGGCCCATATGTTCAACACCACCGATGATGAAGGTGTCGCCCATACCGGTCATAATTGCGCGAGCGGCTTGGTGGATGGCTTCCATTGAAGAACCACATAGGCGGTTCACTGTCACAGCGCCAGCCGTTTTCGGGATACCGGCCAGCAATGATGCGTTACGGGCAATGTTGAAGCCTTGTTCTAGGGTTTGTTGCACGCAGCCCCAAATGACGTCTTCAATGGTATTGGGATCTAATTGCGGGTTACGCAGTAATAGACCTTTCATTAATTCGGCAGAGAGTGTTTCTGCACGTACATTACGGAACACCCCTGCCTTAGAACGGCCCATAGGAGTACGAATGCAATCTACGATAACAGCTTGTTTCATAATTAAATTCCTTTCCCGCTAATTAGGCTTGGTAGTAGCTACCGTTGTTGGCTGCAAGGGCACGCATGGCGTCGGTGACTTGATACAAACCACCTAAGTGAGCGTATTTGTCTGCTAAGGCGACAAAGTTCGCTACGCCCATAGTATCTAAGTAACGGAATACACCACCACGGAATGGAGGGAAACCTAAACCATAGACCAAGCCCATATCCGCTTCGGCAGGTGATGCCACAATGCCTTCTTCTAAACAGCGAACGGTTTCGATAATCATTGGGATCATAGTGCGGGCGATGATTTCATCCGCATCGAATGCTTTTTGCTCACCAAAGGCGGCCTTCAGCAGCTCGTAGCTGGTTGGGTCGACATCTTTCTTTGGCTTACCGCGGCTATCTACAGAGTAAGCGTAGAAGCCTTTACCATTCTTCTGACCGAGACGTTTGTTCTCGAACATCACGTCAATCGCGTCATTGCCAGTTTTGCCCATACGATCGGGGAAGCCTTCGGCCATTACCGCTTGCGCGTGGTGACCTGTGTCTAGGCCGACAACGTCTAGCAGGTAAGCCGGGCCCATTGGCCAGCCGAATTGTTTTTCCATCACTTTATCGATAGCGGCAAAGTCGCCACCCTCGGCGAGCAGGCCGTTAAAGCCAGCAAAATAAGGGAAGAGTACACGGTTAACGAAGAAACCTGGGCAATCATTTACAACGATTGGGGTTTTACCCATTTTGCTGGCGTAGGCGACAACAGATGCGATGGTTTCTTCTGAGCTGTGCTCGCCACGAATAACTTCAACCAATGGCATTTTGTGCACTGGATTGAAGAAGTGCATACCGCAGAAACGCTCAGGTTTTTTCATGCTCTTGGCGAGCAGGTTGATTGAAATGGTTGACGTGTTAGAGGCGATAATCGCATCTTCACTCACGTATTGTTCAACTTCCGCCAGTACTTGTGCCTTCACTTTGGGATGCTCAACAACGGCTTCAACAACCACGTCAGCATGTTTCACTGGAGCATAGTCTAAGGCTGGAGTGATGTTGTTCAGCACTTTAGCCATTTTTTCTGGGGTAGAGCGGCCGCGAGCAACTTGCGCAGATAACAGTTTTGCGGCTTCGCCTAAACCTAGATCTAATGCAGGTTGAGCGATATCCTTCATCACAATTGGCGTGCCTTTGCTGGCGCTTTGGTAAGCGATACCGCCACCCATGATACCAGCACCTAATACGGCGGCGCTTTTCACATCTTTAGCGAGCTTGCCCGCTTTCTTAGCCTTGCCTTTTACTAATTGGTCATTCAAGAATATACCGATCAACGCTTTGGCTACATCGGTTTTCGCTAACTTGATAAATGCTTGATGCTCAATTTGCAGCGCTTCGGCTCGGCCTTTGGTCGCCGCTTGCTCAACTACATTTACCGCCGCCATTGGTGCAGGATAATGTTTGCCAGCGACAGAGAAAACCATACCTTTAGCGGTTGTGAAAGACATCATGGCTTCGAGTTTTGGTAAGGTCAGTGGTGACATCTTACGTTGGCGACGGGCTTGCCAATCAAGCTTTTCTGCAACCGCGTCTTTAAGCATTTGAATGGCGGCAGCTTCTAAAGCCTCTGGCGCAACAACGGCGTCAACCGCGCCTACTTTTAAGGCATCTTCTGGACGTTGATCTTTACCCGTGGTGATCCACTCAAGAGCGTTATCTGCACCAATCACACGTGGTAAACGCACTGTGCCACCAAAGCCTGGGATAATACCTAGTTTGGTTTCGGGTAGACCGATTTTGGCTGTGGTGTCGGCGATACGGAAATCCGTTGCCAGAATAGTTTCACAACCGCCGCCTAAGGCAAAACCTTTAATTGCAGAAGCGGTTGGGAAAGGTAAATCTTCGAGTTTGTTGAATACGGCGTTGGCCTGTTCAACCCAAGAGAGCAGTACCGCATCATCCTGTGCGAATAAGCCTAAAAATTCAGTAATGTCGGCACCCACGATAAAGGTATCTTTACCTGAGGTCAGCACTAAGGCCTGAATGTTTGATTGTTGTTTAATGCTGTCTAATGCGGCATCGAGTGAGGCGAGTGTTTCTCTGTCGAATTTGTTCACCGAACCGGGTGCGTTAAAGCACAGCTTGGCAATATTATCCTCGAGTAACTCAACCTGAATTGTAGGACTTTGGTAGATCATTGCTTGCTTCCTTTTGGCTTAAAAGTGATACCCACCATTATTTGTTGGTGTTAGTACGACTCTCTATCTCACAGCAGCTTCGGCCATCATTTGACCAGTTGTGTGCCAGTGTGCTTCGAAATTCGATAAATTACAACACCCAATTTAAACGACTGTTTAATTTCTTGTCGGCTAGAGTGAATTTTAAGCTTTGTGATACACTGCACAAAGTGTAGAAGTGCCAGATTACGCTAAAGAGTACGTGGTGGGAATTTGTACTTTAGCGGTATTACTCGCTGGCTAAATGGATAATTTTATTTTTAGAATTAAAAGCATAGGCTTAAATCGAGAATTTGCTAACCTGCGAAGTAATAGGGCATAAGCGAAGGAAAACACTGAGCCTGTATGGCTTAGTCAGATTTGCGGTTTTTTTATTAACTATCGTTCATTACAGGATATGACACATGGATCACTTGGCTCATCACTATCATGCCCACATCGCCGAGCTTAATCGTCGAGTCGCTGAAATTGTATCGCGTGAAGCATTATCAGGTTTAGTGATCCACTCGGGTCAGCCACATCGAATGTTTTTGGACGACATTAATTATCCTTTTAAAGCCAATCCCCATTTCAAGGCCTGGCTACCTGTGCTGGATAACCCTAACTGCTGGTTAGTGGTGAATGGGCGCGATAAGCCGCAACTGATTTTTTATCGCCCTGTGGACTTTTGGCATAAGGTATCTGACGTGCCGGAGATGTTCTGGACCGAGCATTTTGAGATCAAGTTACTCACTAAGGCCGATAAGGTTGCCGAGCTATTGCCTAGCGATATCGCCAACTGGGCGTATTTGGGTGAGCATTTAGATGTGGCTGAGGTGCTGGGTTTCACCAGTCGCAATCCTGACTCTGTGATGAGCTATCTGCATTTCCACCGCACTACTAAAACCGAATATGAGCTCGAATGTATGCGCCGTGCCAACCAGATTGCGGTGCAAGGGCATTTAGCTGCTAAAAATGCTTTCTATAACGGTGCGAGCGAGTTTGAAATTCAGCAGCAGTATTTATCTGCCGTGGGACAGGGCGAGAACGAAGTGCCCTACGGTAATATCATTGCCTTAAACCAAAATGCGGCGATTTTGCATTACACCGCGCTTGAACATCAAAATCCGGCGCGCCGCTTATCTTTTTTAATCGATGCGGGTGCCAGTTACTTTGGCTATGCGTCGGATATCACTCGTACCTATGCGTTTGAGAAGAATCGTTTCGACGAATTAATCACTGCCATGAATAAGGCGCAGCTCGAACTGATTGATATGATGCGTCCGGGTGTGCGTTATCCCGATTTACATTTGGCGACCCATGGCAAAGTCGCGCAAATGCTGTTGGATTTTGAGTTAGCCACGGGCGATGCCCAAGGTTTAGTCGACCAAGGTATTACCAGCGCCTTCTTCCCCCACGGACTCGGTCATATGTTAGGTTTGCAAGTGCATGATGTGGGAGGTTTTGCCTTCGATGAGCGTGGTACCCATATTCCGGCCCCTGAGGCACATCCGTTCCTGCGTTGCACCCGCATTTTGGCTCCAAACCAAGTGCTTACCATGGAGCCAGGTTTGTACATTATCGACACGTTACTCAATGAGCTAAAACAAGATAGCCGTGGCCAGCAGATCAATTGGCGCACCGTTGATGAGCTGCGACCTTTCGGTGGTATTCGTATCGAGGATAATGTGATTGTGCATCAAGATCGAAACGAAAATATGACCCGCGAACTGGGCTTAGCGTGAGTTTAGGGAGAGCGAGTGCTCGAAAGTTATCTGATACCGAGTGAAAATGTGCAGATAGAAGAAGAGATAAAGCATAGCCGCTTTATCTCTTTTCTATTTCATTGCACGAGTTTAGAACAATTGAAGTTAGTACTTACTGACATAAAGCGAGATTATCCTGGCGCCAGTCATTATTGCTATGCCTTTATTGCAGGAGCACCCAACGACAGCATTGCCATCGGTTCGAGTGACGATGGAGAGCCTGCGGGCAGTGCAGGTCGTCCAATGCTCGCAGTATTGCAAGGTGCGAATATTGGTGAAGTCGGTGCCGTGGTTGTGCGTTTCTATGGTGGTACTAAGTTAGGCGTGGGCGGTTTAGTGCGTGCCTATACCTCGGGATTACGCCAAGGTTTAGGGCAATTGCCGACGCGAGTGAAGCAATTACGTTATCCAGTAAAACTGCATTGTGATTACACCCAATTAAGGGATGTTGAGCATCTACTGCAGCAGTTAGACGCGGTGATCATCGATAAGCAATTTGCCGAAGCCATTGATATCCATTTTGAAATAGGCAAACAACAGCAGGGCATATTGAATGAATCGTTGGCTACTTTGAGTCAGGGCAGCCTGCGCGCAGAGTTTGAGCTGTGATGCCTGCGTAAATTATGCCAAAATATGCAAAATGCTGAAAATACCTTTGCAGCCAATGGAATAATTGAACAAGCGGAATGCAATACAAAACCATAATAAGAATCATAGGTCTGCTTATCGGCCTGTTCTCCATCACTATGCTGCCGCCAGCCTTAATCGCCATTTGGTATAACGATGGCGGTGGTACTGCGTTTATTCAGGCATTTTTTGTCAGCTTATTTATCGGTTTTTGGCTCTGGTATCCTAATCGTCGCTGCAAAGAGGAATTGCGAACCCGCGAGGGGTTTCTGATTGTGGTCCTGTTCTGGACCGTTCTTGGCTCCATCGGTGCCTTGCCTTTTATCTTCTCAAGCCAACCCGATCTCAGCTGGACCGACAGTTTTTTCGAATCCTTCTCCGCACTGACCACCACGGGAGCCACAGTCATTGTCGGACTGGACTCCTTACCTAAGGCCATTCTGTTTTATCGACATTTGCTGCAATGGCTCGGCGGTATGGGGATCATCGTTCTAGCTGTGGCGATTCTGCCAGTGTTGGGCGTTGGGGGCATGCAGCTGTATCGCGCCGAGATCCCAGGGCCCGTGAAGGACAGTAAGATGACGCCGAGGATTGCCGAAACGGCCAAGGCGTTATGGTACATCTATCTATTGCTAACCATTGCCTGCGCGGGCGCTTATTGGCTGGCGGGGATGAGCGTATTCGATGCAGTGTGTCACTCGTTTTCGACCATCGCCATCGGGGGCTTTTCGACCCACGATGCCAGTATGGGATACTTCGATAGCTCAGTGATCAACCTGATTTGCGTGTTCTTTTTGATTGTCTCAGCGGTGAACTTTAGCGTTCACTTTGCGGCATTTTCGCGCCGCGGGATCAATTTTAGAGTCTATTTCCGAGATACAGAATTCAAGATGCTGGTGGCGATTCAGCTGGTGCTAACGGCGATTTGCTTCTTAACCCTTTATCACTCAGGGATTTATGACTCACCAGAAGAAACCTTAGATCACGCTTTATTCCAAGCGGTTTCGGTGGCGACGACCGCAGGCTTTGGTACCGAAAGCTTCCATATGTGGCCGCTGTTCCTGCCGATTCTGTTGATCTTCTCAAGCTTTATCGGTGGTTGTGGTGGCTCAACTGCGGGCGGGATTAAGGTGATCCGGGTTATCCTGTTGCTGTTGCAAGGTTCACGCGAACTTAAACGTCTTGTTCACCCTAAGGCGATGTTCTCAATTCGTATCGGCTCCAAAGCATTACCTGATCGGGTTGTCGATGCCGTGTGGGGATTTTTCTCCGCCTACGCCTTAGTCTTCGTGCTTTGTATGTTGGCATTGATGGCCATGGGACTGGACGATATTACCGCCTTTAGTGCCACGGCGGCCTGCTTAAATAACCTCGGCCCAGGGCTTGGGGAAGTAGCAAGCAACTACGCTAGTATTGGTGATGGCGCCAAATGGGTACTGGTGGTGGCTATGTTATTTGGTCGCCTCGAAGTCTTTACCTTGCTGATTTTGTTCACGCCAACTTTCTGGAGGGATTAACATGCAGACACTAATCATCTATTCGACAATCGATGGCCAAACACTGGAAATCTGTCGCAAAATCAAATCGCTTGCCGAACAAGCGGGTGAGCAAGTGTCTTTAGTGAGTTTAGAACAGGCCGAAGCCCTAAGCCTTGCCGATTTCGATAAGGTGTTGATTGGCGCGAGTATTCGTTATGGCAAACATAGGCCCGATCTCTACCAGTTTGTGAATCGCAATCATGCTGTGTTGGACAGTAAAATCAACGGCTTTTTTACTGTGAATGTGGTGGCGCGCAAGCCATTAAAAAACACACCAGAAACCAATCCTTATATGCAAAAGTTCCTCAAATTATCCCTGTGGCAGCCACAGCAATTGGCAGTGTTTGCGGGCAAGATTGATTACCCTAAATACGGCTTATTCGACCGCACTATGATCCGCTTCATCATGTGGATGACAAAGGGACCGACCGACCTAAAGGGCACCTTCGAGTTTACCGACTGGGGTAAAGTTGAAGCCTTTGGGACGCACTTTAGCAAGCTGTAAAAATGATAAAGCCCTAGTCTCAGCTAGGGCTTTATTGTTACTGCATGACTGGATTTATACGGCGCAGTAACGGCTGTGGAGAATCGAAATCACTTGGGTGACTTGCTCATTCTTAAGCTTGTAATACACAATCTGCGAGCTCTTACGGGTATCGACTAAGTCTTCGGCTCGCAACACTGCTAAATGCTGTGATAGTGCCGATTGGCTCAAGGGCACAGTCTCATTCAGCTCGGTTACGCTCAGCTCTTTATCCAGCAATAGGCACAAAATCATTAAGCGATAAGGATTCGCTATGGCTTTGAGCCATTTAGCCGCACTTTCCGCATTCGTTACCATTGCATTTACATCAATATCATTTTGCATAAGGTACTCACTTTATCGCTTTTGATTAGATAATTCTAATTGAAGATGTTTCTATACGCAATCATACTGCTCGGCAATTCAGATCTCAATTTTTGCATTTCAGAATATGAGACAACGCTGATTTGTGATCCTATTAGGAGTTTATTTAACCAATGATTGCCACAATGGTGACATACTTTTACTGAACGGGAATACCCCATGACACGCATTCTGGTGCTTTATTTTACCCGTGGTGGCCATACGGCCAAAATAGCGAATGCGATTGCGCAGCAATTAACCCTGCGTGGCGCCAAGGTTGACTTGGTGGATATTAATAGTGCGGCGGCCACCAGAATTAACTGGCCCGATTATCAACTGGTGGCACTAGGGGCTTGTGTGCTCTATGGCACCTACGATAAGAGCGTATTTCAATTTATTGAGCAGAATGCGCCAGCTTTGAGTGCGTTGCCAAACAGTTTCTTCTGCGTCAACGTGGTGGCGCGTAATCCGGAGAAACGCATCCCCGAGAACAACAAATACCTGCAAAAATTCATTGCTTTATCACCTTGGACTCCCGCCGATTTGAAGATTATCGCCGGTAAGGTAGATTACCCCTCATGGCCTTGGTACGACAGGCTGATGATCCAGCTGATTATGAAAATCACCAAAGGACCAACGGATCCTAAGGCGGTGATCGATTATACCGACTGGGAAGATGTGAAGGTCTATGCCGACCATCTGCTAACCTTGGCCGAGGTTGCTGAACTCGCCTAATAAAAATGCGCTCTGTGAGCGCATTTTTGCTTTATAACATTTAGTACTTCCAAAAACTGGGATGGAACAGCACTGCTACGGTTAAAATCTCTAAGCGGCCGAGCAACATACCCAAAGAAAGCGCCCATTTAGCCAAATCGGGCAGCGTCGAGAAGTTACCCGCTGGGCCAATGATGGGGCCAAGCCCGGGGCCAACGTTGGTGACTGCGGTAATGGCACCGGTAAAGCTGGTCATGGGGTCGAGTCCCGTCAGCACCAGAATCACAGATAATCCAACAATCACAAACATAAACAGCAGCACAAAGGTGATCAGTGAACGCACAATATCTTCACTGATCAAACGGTTGTTATAGCGCTCTCGGAAGATGCCATTGGGGTGACATTGCTGCTTTAACTGCTCGCGCATAATGGCGCCAGCAATTTGGAAGCGGAAGATTTTAATCCCGCCAGAAGTCGAGCCAGAACAGCTACCGACGAACATTAAGAACAGGAAAGCGATATTGGCAAAAGCACCCCAAGCGCCATAGTCTGTTAAACCATATCCAGTTGTCGTGACCACAGATACAACGTTAAAGCTGGATAAGCGCAGCGCATCGATAAGGGCTATATCCCTCGTTTGCCACAGCCAGAAGCCAATAAAACAAGACACAAAA
The DNA here is from genome assembly GCF_000485795.1 of Shewanella decolorationis S12. Lineage (GTDB taxonomy): Bacteria > Pseudomonadota > Gammaproteobacteria > Enterobacterales > Shewanellaceae > Shewanella > Shewanella decolorationis. Next base: position 12,944 of record NZ_AXZL01000050.1, on the reverse strand, counting down.
GTGAGGAAAAATAAGAAGCCTTTGACTTGAGCGTCGTTCCACACTTTTACATCACGCTGTTGTATCATTTGTACAAACATCAGCAGGGGTAAACCACCCGCCGCCATAAACACAACGCCAACCCAATGGGCAGAATTCGAAAACGCCGCCATTGAGCTATCTGAAGTAGAGTACCCTCCCGTCGACAGTGTGGTCATCGCATGGTTGATGGCTTGAAACCAAGTCATACCAGCAAGATGATAGGCAACACAGCACATCACGGTCAGTAAGATATAGATAAAAAAGAGATGCTTAGCCATATTTTGGGTGCGTGGTACCGCTTTATCGCTCCAATCCGATGATTCGGTGCGGAACAGCCGCATACCACCAACGTTTAAGAAGGGCAGAATCGCTACTGCCATCACAATAAAGCCTATACCGCCGAGCCATTGCAATAACGAGCGCCAGATTAAGATACTGTGATCCATAGTATCTAAGCCCGAGAGCACGGTTGAACCTGTGGTGGTAATACCGGACATGGTCTCGAAGAAGGCGTCCGTATAGCCAATGCCGTGGTACAAGGTAAATGGCATGGCGGCAAACAGGCTCACGATCAGCCAGGTGAGGCTGGTGAGCAGAAACATATCGCGAATATTGAGGTTAATGGTTTTGCTCTGGCCGTTATGCAAACAGAGGCTGGCGCAAATCCCTGTGACTAAAGCCGACAGCATGAAAGATCCCACGGTTTCCTCTCCGTTGAACACGGCAAGGAGCAGGGGCGCTAACATAAAGGCTGTTAACATCGACAGAAACAGCCCCAAAATAAACAATAGCGGTCTATAGTTCAGCATAAGATAATGACTTAGAAGAAGAAAGCGCTAGGTTGGAACAGTTTCTCGACTTCGCCGACAAACTTTTTGTTCACGAGGAACAGAATTACGTGATCCCCTTGCTCAATCACTGTCTTGTCGTGGGCCATCAGCACTTCTTCATTCCGTACTATGGCGCCAATGGTCGTTCCCGGCGGCAGCTTGATATCGCCAATCGCCTTGCCAACAACCTTGGATGTGCTGGAGTCGCCATGGGCAATAGCTTCAATCGCTTCGGCGGCGCCACGGCGTAACGAATACACGTTACAGATATCGCCTTGGCGGATGTGGGTCAGTAAGGCTGAAATCGTCGCCTGCTGGGGTGAAATTGCGATATCGATATTGGCTTCTTGCACAATATCCACATAGGCTTCGCGCTGGATCAGTACCATCACCTTTTTCGCCCCCATGCGTTTAGCGAGCAGAGCGGACATGATGTTGGCTTCATCGTCGTTGGTGACGGCAATAAACACGTCGGTTTGGTCGATATGTTCTTCGAGCAGCAACTCTTGATCTGAAGCATCACCACAAAATACCGTGGTATTTTCAAGCTGTTCGGATAAAGATTCGGCGCGTTCAAACTTATGCTCAATCAGCTTGACTGAGTGGGTGCGTTCGAGGCGTTTAGCCAAGCCTAAGCCGATGTTACCACCGCCGGCAATCATGATATTGCGGTAGGAGTTATCCAGCTTTTGCATCTCACTCATTACGGCGCGGATATGGCGACTGTCGGCGACGAAAAACACTTCGTCATCGGCTTCGATAATCGTTGTGCCACGGGGCATGATAGGGCGACCTTGGCGGAAAATCGCTGCCACCCGGGTATCAATATTTGGCATATGCTCGCGCAGTGCGGCCAAGGCATTACCGACTAAAGGGCCGCCGTAATAGGCGCGAACCGCAACTAAACTCAAGCGGCCTTCGGCAAATTCGAGTACTTGCAGCGCCCCAGGATATTCAACCAAACGTTGAATGTAAGCGGTCACTAACTGTTCAGGTGCGATAAGTTCATCGATCACAAAACCGCCGCGGGGACGTCCCTCGCTATTTTTGGTTTCACTGTCGATAAATAATTTATCGCGCATAGCCAAATAAGGTTCGGAGCGAATACGGGCGATTTTAGTCGGTGTACCAAATAGGCTGTAGGCCATTTGGCAGGCAACCATGTTGCATTCATCGCTGTTGGTCACAGCAATCAGCATGTCGGCATCTTCGGCGCCTGCTTCTTTGAGTACATCGGGGTGGGCACCATGGCCCGCCACGACGCGAAGGTCATATTTATCCTGCAGGGCGCGTAATCTGGATTTGTCGCTATCGACTATGGTGATATCGTTGTTTTCACCCACCAAATTTTCGGCCAAGGTTCCCCCGACTTGACCCGCACCTAATATGATAATTTTCATGGCCTTGCTTACTTCCTAATGGGTCGCTTTCAATAAACGGGCGTAATAAAACCCGTCCATGTTGTGTTGTCCCGGCGTGATTTGCCAACCAATATCTTGGCTTGAAGCCTGCTGGGCAAGAGTGTCTAGCTTAGCATCTGCGGTTCTGGCTAAAAATGCACTAATTTGGTCTCGATTTTCCTGCGGCAAAATAGAGCAAGTTGCATACAGGAGTGTGCCACCGGGCTTGAGCCACTTCCAGCAGTGATCGAGAATTTGTCTTTGCAGCTCAGCCAGTTCTTCGATGTCATGGTTTTTACGTAACCACTTGATATCGGGATGACGGCGGATAACGCCCGTCGCCGAGCAAGGTGCGTCGAGTAAGATACGATCAAACTGTTCACCCTGCCACCATGAGTCGATGTTGGCCGCATCGCCATGAATAACTTCCGCTTTTAATGACAAACGGTCAAGGTTCTGTTGCACGCGCTCGAGACGTTTAGCATCGAAATCGACGGCGACCAGTTGGATGCTGGGTTCAAGTTCGAGTAAATGGCAACTTTTGCCGCCCGGTGCCGCACAGGCATCTAGGATCAGTTCGTTGGCTTGCGGAGCCAGCAAGGTCGCGGCCCATTGGGCGGCACCATCTTGCACCGAGGCCGCACCTTCATGGAAGCGCGGCAATGTCGCCACATCCTTAGGATGGGCCAGCAGTATGGCATCGTCACTGAGGCCCACACTGGCTTCTATCTCTTGCTCACTCAGGGCGGCAAGATATGCATCGCGGCTCTGGGAGAGGCGATTGTTGCGTAACCACATAGGTGGACGCTCATGGCTTTGCTGGATTATCTCTTGCCAATTATCGGGATAAGCGGCTTTTAAGCGCTTAATTAACCAGCCCGGCGTGTTGTAGCTTAAGGTCTCTGACTCTGTGCTCAGCGGTGTTAATTGGCGCTGAATATTACGCAGCACGGCATTGACGACCTTAACCATGCCCTCAAATTTTAACTGACGGCAGGCCTCGGCGGTTTCGGAGATGGCGGCATGGCTTGGAATGCGAGTAAAGTAAAGTTGATAACAGCCAACAATTAATAGCTGGTGGATGATCCTTTGTTTACCTTTAAGCGGCTTAGCCAAACACTCCGCCACGCGTTTTTCGATCTGCGGCAAGGTACGCATCACGCCGTAGCATAGCTCTGCGAGCAGGGCTTTATCTTTACCACTGGCAAGATGCTTTTGCTGTTCTGGCAGTGCAACTGAAAGTGACACGCCTTTCTCTAAGACTTCGAAGATGGCTTTGGCCGCCAGTGCACGCAAGTTCATCATTATTGCGCCTCGTTATTAAGACGAGTATTTGGGGTAAACCAATCGGCGCGGGCATTGAGTATGTCGGCCACGCTGAGTGGTTTTTTACCGGGTAATTGCATGCTGAGCAGAGTTAACACACCATCGCCAGTGGCGACTTCAATGCCTTTTTTACTTGCGCTAATAATAGTGCCGGGTGCGGCATTGCTGCTGGTGGTGCTGACTTGGGTCTGCCACACCTTGATGGTATTGCCTTGGTGCTCAAAATAGCTCACTGGCCAAGGATTGAAGGCGCGGACTTCTTGCCACAATTGAGTTGCGGATTTGCTCCAATCGAGTCTCGCTTCTTCTTTACTGAGCTTTTCGGCGTAGTTAGCTAAGGCTTCATCTTGTTTTTCAGCCGCTAGAGTGCCGTTGGCTAAACCTTCGAGTGCTTGCAGCAGTGCGTCTGGCCCTTGCAGAGCTAACTTCTCGTAAAGGGTGGCGGAAGTATCATCATCTTCAATCGGCAAGTAGGTTTTCAGTAGCATGTCGCCCGTATCTAGGCCGACATCCATTTGCATGATAGTCACACCGGTTTCTTTATCGCCTGCCCACAATGCGCGTTGAATCGGCGCCGCACCGCGCCAGCGTGGCAAAATAGAACCATGAACATTGATACAGCCTAAACGCGGCGTGTCGAGCACTACTTTAGGCAGGATTAAGCCGTAGGCGACCACCACCATAATATCGGCATTGAGGGCGGCAAGTTCTTGCTGCGCGGGTTCTTTACGCAGTGAACCTGGCTGATAAACCGGAATGTCGTGGCTGACTGCGAGTTCTTTCACTGGGCTGGCGGTGAGTTTTTTACCGCGCCCTGCGGGTCTGTCCGGCTGAGTGTAGACGGCAATCACATTGTGATGTGAGTTGATCAGCGCCTGTAAATGGCGAGCGGCAAAATCCGGTGTTCCGGCGAAGATGATATTGAGTGGTTTCAAATCTGGTCCTAATGCTTATCTGGCGTCCTGTCTGGCCGCTTTTTCAAGTTTCTGTTTGATCCGTTGGCGCTTCAATGGCGACAGGTAATCGACAAATAACTTACCTTTGAGGTGATCCATTTCATGCTGAATACAAATAGCAAAAAGCTCATCGGCTTCAACGGTGAATTCATTACCGTGTCTATCCAGTGCCTTGACGGTAACAAACTCGGCGCGGTCGACCTTGGCATAGATACCTGGGACTGACAGACAACCTTCTTCGTTACAGAAATCACCGCTACTGGCAATAATTTCGGGATTGATAAAGACTTTAGGACGATCGACCTCGTCTTGTAAATCCATCACGATCAGTTGTTTATGATAGTCGACTTGGGTTGCTGCCAGACCAATGCCTTTTTCTTGGTACATGGTCTCGAACATATCATCGATTTGTGTTTGCAACTCAGCAGTAAACTCTGTGACCGGGGTCGCTTGAGTTCGCAATCTTTCATCGGGAAAGCGTAAAACTTTTAATAGTGCCATACTTAAACTCTTAACAAGTCTGTCAAATCTCTATCAGTTGGTTATACTGACTGAGGCTAATGGGCTAATTTTAATCTTTAGTGCCAATCAATAACAGTAAAAGCTCGATTTAAGAGCTAAACAACATGGACCGCACCATGAAACGGCTAATTTTACTTGCGTTAATGACATTTAATTGCACGTTGGTTTCCGCTGATACTCTCACGCTGAAAGCAGGGCATCCCGAGTCATATGTGGTAAAGAAGGGCGATACCCTGTGGGATATCTCGGCTACCTTTTTAAATGATCCTTGGAAGTGGCCACGTTTATGGGATGTTAACCCCCAGATTGCTAACCCTCATTTAATTTACCCCGGCGATCAGCTCACTTTAGTTTTTATCGATGGCCAACCCAGATTAGTGCGTAATGGTGCTAACGAGGGTAAACCCCATATTCGCAAAACTCCAGAAGGACGCGTGATAGCCAAGAGCAATGCGGTTCCTGCGGTTGACTTAGCGTTAATCCAAAATTATCTGGTGCAAAACCGTGTGGTAGATACCGACTGGTTTGCACAACAACCTATGGTGCTCGCAGGTGAGAGTCCTTCGCGTCACCATGTAGTTGGCGATGTGATTTATATCGATAGCGAACTGCCCTTAAACCAAAAGCTGGGTATGTATGAGCGCGGCCGTGAATTCTTTAATAAAGAAACGGGTGAGGCCTTAGGACAAGAAGCGATTCTGGCATCGACAGGCCAAGTTATAGAATCTGGTAAAGTGTCTAAGGTAAAAATCCTCAGCAATTACCGTGAAACTAAAGCGGGCTTTAGAGCGTTGCCTATGGAAGATGAAGCCTTAATGTCGGCTTATTTTACGCCAAAACCTGCAGAGCTTAAGACACCTGCGACCGTACTGGCGATTGAGTCAAAAATGCGTGAAGCTGGTAAACTCAATGTCGTCTATCTTGATAAAGGCACGCAGGATGGTGTTAAGCCTGGTGAAGTGTTCTCTATTTACCGCGATGGCGAAGAAATTGTGATCAATAACGATGGCCAACCAGTTCCTGCAATCGAACGTACAGCCTATGACAATGTGGTGGCGTCGATTTCATCAGATCGCTCGCTCAAAATGCCCGATGTTTATAATGGTAAATTGTTAGTATTCAAAGTGTTTGATAAAGCGAGCTTAGGTTTGATTGTCTCGACTGAACGTTCTGTTCGTGTCGACGATAAATTAATGGCGCCAGACTCCTTAGCCTTTAGAGGTCAATAATTACTGAATATTTGGTCGACTGGTTAATTGTAAGTGCGGTATCTGGGCTAGGACCCGCCCGGACACAACAATTATTAACGCACATGGATGTGGACGACCTCAGGCAAAGATTGGAGCATGAAAGACACTCGCTCCCTTTGTCTGATAATCTACTCCATAGCCTAGTTATTGATTATCAAAGGGTTGATGCCGCCCTTGAGTGGCAGCAACAGTCCGAACAGCATCACCTCGTTTGTTTTACCGATCCCCTTTATCCTCCATTACTTAAACAGTTACCCGATCCTCCAAGCGTCTTGTTTATCAAAGGCTGCGTTGAGGCGCTGTTGCTCCCCTCGCTCGCGATAGTAGGGAGTCGTAATGCGTCTCCCGGTGGATTACAGGTTGCTTATCAGTTAGCTCGAGAGATGTGCGCGCTAGGATTTAGTATTTGTAGCGGCATGGCGATGGGGATTGATGGCGCCGCCCATAAAGCCTGTGTTGACCATGGTGGAAGAACGCTTGCCGTGCTCGGAACGGGGATTGATATTATTTATCCGCGTCGACATAAGCAGCTTTATGAGGATATTCAGCACCAAGGCTGTATAATAAGCGAGTTTTGGCCGGATATAGGGCCTTTTGCAGGCAATTTCCCGAAACGAAACCGCATTATTAGCGGTCTTTCTTTAGGTACGCTGGTAGTTGAGGCTTGCCGTAAGAGTGGTTCACTCATCACCGCAAGGTTAGCGATGGAGCAGGGGCGTGAGGTCTTTGCGGTTCCGGGCTCGATTCTCGGCGGCTTTCATCAAGGCTGCCATGATTTATTACGGGATGGGGCAAAACTTGTGGAGAGTGCGGCCGATATAGTGGAAGAGCTGGTAAGTTTGACGGCTTTTCACCTTGAAGAAGTCAACACTCGCCACCATATACAACAAGGTGAGATTTGTGATTTGCCATTTTCATCGCTGTTAGCTAGTGTAGGTTATGAAACTACAACAATTGATGCTGTAGTCGAACATAGTGGGAAAACGATAGATCTGGTGTTAGAACAAATGCTTGAACTTGAGTTGCAAGGTTGGGTTGTTGCAGTACCCGGTGGTTACGTCAGAGTAAAGAGGAGCTAGCCATGTTTGATATCCTCATGTATCTATTTGAAAACTATGTTCACAGTGAAGTTGAACTATTAGTGGATGAAGACGAGTTAACCAAGGAACTCACTCGTGCTGGTTTTCACCAGTCAGAGATTTTGAAAGCCTTAACTTGGTTGGAGCGTCTGGCTGAGTTGCAGGAAGGGGATAAGCCTTACCTGTGTAATCATGATCAGCATTCATTTCGGATTTATACCAAAGAAGAAATGGAAAAGCTGGACGTGGAATGCCGTGGATTCTTGCTATTTTTAGAGCAAGTGAAAGTGCTGAATGTCGAAACCCGTGAGATGGTGATCGACAGAGTCATGGAACTCGATGAGCCTGCCTTGATCCTCGAAGATCTTAAGTGGGTGATTCTGATGGTGCTCTTTAATGCGCCCGGCCATGAGTCCGCCTATGAGCAAATGGAAGATTTAATTTTTGAGCAGCCTGAAGAAGGTCGGCTACATTCTTAAGCGTTGCGATGTGATGAATAATGAGAAAGGAGGCTAGCCCTCCTTTTTTGATGCCATAAGCTTGTTAATACCTGTGTGATGAGTTATCTGCGGATTAGACGCAATGACTGGTGGTAATGATTATGTCTAAGATCGATGAACAACTATTTAGTGCCCATGAGCACGCACTGGAAAAAGAATACGAGCTATGCCCAGAGTGTGGCAGCGAGTTGTCGGTAAAACATAGCAAACATGGGAGTTTTATTGGTTGTAACAACTATCCCACTTGCCAATATACCCGTCCTTTAGTGCAGCATGAATCGATTGAAACCCAAGTGATTGAAGGTTCCAAGTGTCCTGAGTGTGGCCATGAGTTGGCGGTCAAATCGGGGCGTTTTGGTATCTTTATCGGTTGCACCCAATATCCCAGTTGTACCCACATAGAAAGGCCTGATCAGGAGAACGATAAACCTGAGGTGGCATGTCCCGAATGCAAAACTGGCAAGCTTGAGCATCGTACCAGCCGTTTTGGTAAGAGTTTTTATGCTTGCAGTGCATATCCCAAATGCAAATTCATCGTGAATTATCCTCCCGTTGCCGAAACTTGCCCGAGTTGTGGCTTTGGTATTTTAGTCGAGCGCAAAGGGGCCGCGGGGATGCGTTTAGAATGTCCGCAAAAAAGCTGTAAATACAAACGCGCGCTTTAGTGTGATCTAGCTCTAAAGATTTGGTCGTATAAACATCCTTGGGTATAATCCCCCATCGACCACGGATGGGGTGGCCAAGGGCTAAAAATGCCAAAACGTGTTTGTAGAAATCGATTCAATTTATAAGGTGATATTAAGATGTTACAGCTGCACCCATCTGAAATTAAAGACATAGTGCTAAACGGTGGTGTTATCGCCTATCCCACTGAAGCCGTTTACGGTTTGGGCTGCGATCCCGACAACGACACCGCCATCCAAAAATTACTCGCGGTAAAGCAACGTCCTTGGCAGAAGGGGCTTATCTTAGTGGCAAGCGAGTTTTCCCAGTTAGTGGATTATGTCGATGAGTCACAGTTGAGCGCCGAGCAACTCGAGTTTGCCTTTTCTAAATGGCCTGGTCCCTTTACCTTTGTAATGCCGATTAAGCCGCATGTTTCGCGCTATCTATGTGGTGAGTTTGATTCTATCGCCGTGCGCGTCTCCGCCCATGAAGGGGTGCGCGCCTTATGCCAAGCCTTAGGTAAACCACTGGTCTCGACTAGCGCCAATTTAGCAGGCGAAGATCCCGCACTCTGCGCTGATGAAATTCTTAATGCCTTTGAGGGTAAGATTGATGCCTTAGTGTTAGGGCGATTAGGCGAGCAGCGTCAACCCTCCACCATTATTGATGCCCGCAGCGGTAAGATATTACGTAACGGACAATAACTGATTTATAACGCAAAGGATAAAAGCAGATGAGCGTGCCAGATGCGACAGTGGTAAAAGCATTTTTACTCGATCTACAGAATCGAATTTGTGCGGGTCTTGAGCAATTGGATGGCCAAGCAAGCTTTGCGGCTGATTCATGGACGCGCACCGAAGGCGGTGGTGGTACCAGTCGTGTATTAACCCAAGGTGCGGTATTCGAGCAAGCTGGGGTGAACTTTTCCCATGTAACAGGTGCGGCCATGCCCGCATCGGCAACGGCTCATCGCCCAGAGTTGGCGGGTCGTAGTTTTGAGGCCATGGGCGTTTCTTTAGTGATTCACCCTAAAAATCCTTATATTCCAACTACCCATGCTAACGTGCGTTTCTTTATCGCCCATAAAGACGGCGCGGATCCCGTTTGGTGGTTTGGTGGTGGCTTCGACTTAACGCCTTACTATCCTTTCGAGGAAGACGTACGCGAATGGCATCAAACCGCTAAAAATCTGTGTCTGCCCTTTGGCGACGACGTATATCCTAAATATAAGAAGTGGTGTGATGAGTATTTCTTCCTGCCACATCGTAATGAAACCCGCGGCGTGGGCGGATTGTTTTTCGATGACTTGAATCAAGCTGGCTTCGATAAGAGTTTCGATTTTATGCAAGCGGTGGGGAATGGCTTCTTAACCGCTTATGCGCCGATTGTTGAGCGCCGTAAAGAGACGCCCTATGGCGAGCGTGAGCGTGAGTTCCAATTGTATCGTCGCGGTCGTTATGTTGAGTTCAATCTGGTATACGACAGAGGCACCTTGTTTGGCCTGCAAACCGGTGGTCGCACAGAGTCTATTTTGATGTCAATGCCGCCATTGGTTCGCTGGCAATATGCTTATACGCCAGAGTCGGGTAGCCCTGAGGCAGATCTCTACGATAATTACCTCAAGCCTCGAGATTGGGTATAAGCACGCTAATATGAATTGCGTAATCGTACTTTACTGATTACGCATATGATCGGCCAGAGTGGAAATCGCCTCATAGATAGCGGCGCGATGCTCTGGCTTTTTTATATGTTTTTCAATGGCAAACTTCATGCAAAATAGCCATTGATCTCGCATAGTCTCATCTACCGCGAAGGGCATATGCCGAGCGCGTAATGCGGGATGACCATACTTTTGCTGATATAACTGCGGACCGCCGAGCCAGCCGCTTAAAAATTCATAGAGCTTTTGTTCCGACTCCGCAATCGGCGCTCGGTGAATCGCGAATAAAGCTTGTGTTTCTTCTGAGCTTGCCATTTTCTGATAGAAACTATTGGCAATCGCGCGGATCACTTTGTCGCCACCAATTAAATCATAGGCATTAGACTGATTCGGATCCCTGTCATCCGGCACGCTTGTGTGTTTACTAAAAATCTTTTTAAGCCAGTTCATAGGTCTAACTGCACTGCAATCTACAATATTGATGCGCGCATTATAGCCTGAATGCCACTGCGAAACAGGAGGCCAAAGTCAGGTACAACAACTTAGGCTCGCCATTAAGCTGTGCTACCGCCGAAAAGCACGCTAGACTGCAAGCCAATCACAGCCAATAGAATCCCACAGATGACAGATATGCCCTCAGTAACTACGCCAGCGCTTGATCGATATGCCGTGTTTGGCAATCCGATAGGTCACAGTAAATCGCCCTTTATCCATGGACAGTTTGCGTCCCTTACGCAACAGTCTTTGAGTTATGAAGCGATTCTGGCGCCTATTGATGGTTTTGAAGCGAGTTTACGAGCATTTTTTCAGGCGGGAGGAAAGGGCGCGAATGTGACTGTACCCTTTAAAGAGCAAGCCTTTGCCCTCTGCGATAGCTTAAGTGCCGAAGCGACGCTGGCGGGTGCGGTCAATACCCTAAGCTTGTTGGCCGATGGCACTCTTTATGGTGATAACACCGATGGTCTGGGGCTGGTGGCCGATCTTGTTCGCCATCTCGGCAGTTTGCAGCATAAGCGGGTACTCTTGGTTGGTGCAGGCGGTGCGGCGCGCGGCTGTATCTTGCCATTGCTCAAGGCTGAAGTCGGGCAATTGGTTATCACCAACCGAACCCAAAGTAAGGCACAGGCCTTAGTGGATATTTTCAGCCAAGTACAAGAAGGGCGCTACAGCGATAAACTCCAGGCTGTATCGATGTCAGAGTTGTCGGGGGTGTTCGATTTAGTGATTAACTCGACCTCAGCGAGTCTAGCGGGAGAGTTACCGCCACTGTCACAGTCCATCATAGGCAACAAAACGGCTTGCTACGATATGATGTATGGCGCCAAACCAACAGCATTTAATCAATGGGCTTTGCAACAGGGTGCAGCGCAAGTGATTGATGGACTGGGTATGCTTGTCGGTCAAGCGGCGAAGAGTTTTGCACTTTGGCGTGGCGTCGAGCCAGATACCTCAGGAGTGCTTAAATTGCTCAGGGACAAACTGCAGGTCGACGCGCAATAGAGGCTCAAGAGGAAGAGAAGATGAATCAGAGTATTTTATTCCCCGATCTGCAACATTGGGATGAAACCCAAAAACACATTTGCTTTATTGCCCAGCAGCAGGGAATGAACATTAAGTGTTATATCAGCGCGCAGAAGCTGGCGCAGTTAAATGATTTTTCGCCTCAGCCCAATAGCGATGAAGCGGCTGCCATGTTAGCACTATTTGATGCGGTGCGATTCGATGCGGAAGAAATGGCAGAAGCCTTAATTGAAGCAGAAGAGTTTGATGAGTTTGGCGCAGTACACTTAGGCTAAGTACAACGCAATAGGCTAAGCACAACCCAAGCGAGATGGCAGCTTAAATACTGCCATCTCGATTTAATAGAAACATTATTCTGGCTGAGGTTCTGCCAAGTATTCGTTTTTCAAGCGCACATAGTTATCTGCAGATTCAGGTAAAAACTTCAATTCCGCTTCAGTTAAAGGTCGCGCCTGTTTTGCTGGGCTGCCGACATATAAGTAGCCGCTCTGCAGCACCTTGCCTGGCGGTACTAACGAACCCGCACCTAAAATCACATCATCTTCTAATATTGCACCGTCGAGGATAATTGCGCCCATTCCCACTAATACACGATTGCCAACCTTGCAGCCATGCAGCATCGCCTTATGCCCAATCGTCACATCATCACCAATGATCAGTGGATGACCATCAGGACGAGAGGCGGATTTACGGGTCACGTGCAATATACTGCCATCCTGCACATTGGAGCGCTTACCAATACGAATGTAGTTTACGTCACCACGCGCCGCCACCATAGGCCAAATGCTGGCATCTGTATCTAAAGCGATATCGCCAACGAGTACCGAAGCAGAGTCTACATACACATTATCGCCGAGTTGTGGATGAATCCCTTGGTAAGTTCTGAGTGGCCCTGACATAAAAAAGTCCCTAATTGAATGGTTTTTCGCATTATAAAGGCTAAAAACTGACAGGTCAGGTCAAATATCCAACGAACAGCGTAAAAAAGCTAATTATCTTTAAATTAGGGGTTGCACAAAAAGTTCTGCTGCCTATAATGCGCATCCACTGACACGGCAGACAGCGAAAGCGAATGCGGTTACAGTACGAATCGAATGCAAATTGTGCACTTGATTCGAAAGCCTCAAGAAGTTTGCAAAAACGCCTTGACGCCAAATGGGAAATGCGTAGAATACGCAGCCCTGACCCGCTGAGCGGTAACGCGAAGTGAGTG
>NZ_AXZL01000049.1 GCF_000485795.1 Shewanella decolorationis S12 | reverse complement strand
GTGTTACATTGACTTAAAAGGGAATAACCATTTCTTCGTCAATGCGCCTTGGATTGAAATGCCTGTGAGGCTCTGAACTGATTAGATATTTAATGTGATTGGTATTAATAGAGAAGAAGACCTTGAATCGCATCCAAATCATTCACACCAGAGGAAAGATGATGTCTGACTACAAAATGATCCCCTGTGCCCACTACGACTACCTTGAGCTAGCTTGTATGCACGGCTATCGCCTCGACATTGAGTTGCAGGACGGCAGCCTGTGCCAAGCACGGGCAATTACGACCCAGACCCACGCAGATAAGACTGAATGGCTAGTCGTCGAACATCAAGCGGACCAGCAAACGCTGCGGCTAGATAGCATTATCGCCATTACGCCCACAGATCCCCACGCTAGTTTTGGCCGTGTTATGATTGCCAGCCAGTAGCAAAGGAGCATAAACAAATGGCAAGGATGATTCTTTTATTGGACTTAGGCGATTGGACTGGTGGTCACCACGGCCAATCCCCCTACGTGGTGGAGTTTGATAGCGAGCGACTCGATTCCCCCTTTGATGTTAGCGAAGGTTGGGGACACGGATTGGGCGGTAGCCGTTATTCGTTGACACGGTTTGTTGAAACCGAGGATTATAGCCAACTCAAGCTCCACGCACCTTGGGCCGCGACCATCATAGAGCAAGGTTTACCAACGCTGGATATTGAGGCCATCTCCCAAGCCTTGCTGGCGCAGTATCCTTCGCACAGCCCCAATATCCCGGCAAACTTAGCCCGCTATTTCTAGCTGAAGCTATTGTTCTAACTAAAGATCGCATTACGAATGGGCGTTATTGCCATGAATTTACCGCCATCATTTAAGGCAGCAATGGTTGAGGGCGAGTAAAGCCAAGTTCAACTTAGCTTTACTGCTTACTGAGATGAGAGAGCGAGTTACGCCTTGGCCACCGCAGCAATAACAGAGACTTCAACCAAATATTCAGGCTCGGCAATCGCCGCCTGTACACAGGCACGGGCAGGCGCATGACCCTTTGGCACCCAAGCATCCCAAACGGCATTCATGGCATCGTAGTCATTCATATCTTTTAAATAGATAGTGGCCGACAACAAGTGCTCCCGAGAACTGCCCGCCTGCGCTAACAGAGTGTCGACTTCCTCTAACATAGTCGTCGTTTGTTCGGTGATGTTTTGATACTTATCCTTTGCCACTTGGCCACATAAGTACACTGTGCCTTGGTGGATCACTATGCTGCTCATACGTGTACCAACATCTAAACGGGTAATGCTCATAGGGATAATCTCTTAAATCAAATGGTTAGTTCTGCGGGCATTCTACCCCGAAAGGCTCAGTTTGTCTGCGAACGAGCGCTCACCCAAGGTGGATAAAAGCGTATCAATAAGGCCAATAACCCTAGCGCAGTGCCTATGACCCCACACCACACGAATAGGGTCGCAACCGATAAGTTCACTAACTGAAATCCCACTAATGCCGCACCAGCCCCGATTAACGCAAAGGGCAGTTGAGTCACCACATGGTCATGGGGTAAGCAGCCTGAGCTCGTCGCGCTCAGCACACTAGTATCAGAAATCGGCGAGCAATGATCGCCAAACACCGAGCCCGCCATCACCGCACTCAATACCGGCAACAGCAAGCTAGCATCCATGTTATGGGCAATTTCCCCGCCGATGGGGATCATAATCGCGAAGGTGCCCCAACTTGAGCCAGTGGCAAAGGCCATGATAGCGCAGAGCAGGAACATCCCCGCCACCAGCAGACTAGGGGATAAATACAATTTAGCCCAACTCGCCAACAAGCTCGCCACGCCCAGATCTTGGATCACTGCGCCTATCATCCAAGTACAGAGTAAAATCGCTATGGCAAAGGCGATCATCCGCACCCCATGCGCCAAGTCCGCCAGCAGTTTCCCAATGCTTCGGCCCGACAACATCAACAACACTAGAGTCACTAAGGTCGATAACAGACAAGCATCGCGCATCGCCGCGCCAATATCGGCCTTGGCTAACCAGGCCGAAACATCCCATGACGACACCTGCTGCGCGCCAGACCAGAGAGTTAAACCGACAGAGGCGCACAGTAAGGTCAACATGGGAATCGCCAGCAACCAAGGATTGCCTTGCGAGGGAGTTAAATTTGGCTCGACGGGCTCAGCCGACAATAGCGCCTTCTCGATGGGGCGAAATCCCACCCCAAACCAAGCCACAATCAGCGACAAACCTAAGGTGGTTATCGCATAAAAATTGGATAAAGCCACCTCGATAAAGGCCTCGAGCGCAGAAACGGGTAAAAAACTGAGTCCAGCCAGCAGCGCCATCACATAGGGCCCCCAGCTAGAAAAAGGCAAGAGTGAGCAGAGCGGTGATGCATTAGAGTCGACTAAATAGGCTAACTGTGTCTGACGGATACCATAGCGCTGGCTCAAAGGTTGGCACACATGCCCCACGGCGAGGCAACTAAAAATACCATCAATAAAGACTAACCAGCCTAGTAGCACGACACCAATACGCGCCTGTCGTCCCGTGCGAATACGTCGATATAGCCAATCACCAAATTGCTCTACCGCACCGCTTCTGGCGAGGAGCTGTGTCATGCTCCCAAGCAGTAACATGGCCATCAGCACATTTAAATGCCACCATTGCCACGCATCTTGGCTATAAAACTGTTTAACACCTATCTCGAGAAGATAACTCGCGCTTTGCAGGATATCGAAGTGGGCAATGATTAACGCGCCCGAGAGAATACCAACCCCCAAAGCCACTAAAGTACGCCGCAACCAAAGGGCTAATACTAGGGTTAATAACAGGGGAAGTATGGCGAGCAAATTCGACAACATGGGCCATTCCGATAAAAAATAAAACCAAGAATACTAACGAGTTAATAACAAATGCAAAAAAACTTAAATTCGCATGCGGTTATCGGGCATTTTTTGACCAAACGAAAAAGACTGCTATTCCTTATGCTCTTGGCACTGCTAGAATCACAGTCCCATCCAGAAACTATAGGACTCTCCAGATGAGCCTTGAATTACTGTCCAAACTGGAAACCAAGATCCAGGCTACACTCGAAACCATCGAGCTTCTAAAAATGGAGCTAGAGGAAGAGAAGCAAAAGACGTCAACTTTGAATGAGCAAAATCAACAATTGACTGAGCAGAACCAACAACTTCAACAAGAACTCGCTTCTTGGAACGACAAAGTCACTGGACTTGTTGGCCTGCTCAACAGTGAAATCTAAGCTGTTTTAGTTTGATGATTCTGCGATTCAATCAGTTCGTTCAGCTCTAAGATAGCCTGCTTCACTTTTGGCAGGCTTTTTCTTGGCAATAAAAAACGCCCCTTTTCAAATTCTAATCGACCTAAGTCTTTAACCCATATCACGCCAGTAAGAAAAATACGCGCATGCTTTGCAATAAGCTTCGGTGCGTACACAGGGAAAACTCTCATACAACCCCCTACAGCATTCTTGTTATTGATTACAGTTGTTTGACAGAAGCATTACCTATTGAGTTTCATCCCTGATAGATTTTTTTCAATATTTACAATCAAAGTAATGTAACAATATGATTTTTAATTAAAAATAACAAAATAATCACTAAAATGCTTAATGGTCAATTTTTTGACTATTGACATTATTTTGACGCCAAACTAGACTTATCCACGTTACTCAGGGTAAAAATGAGTCATATGACTCAAGTCCGTACTCTCCATTATCGGAAGTACGGTTTTTTTTTTGCCAAATTTCCACAGCTAGTAGAGTTTTCAGATTCATTTTGCCCGCATTTGCCTACTGCCGTGTTTCTGCAAACGTCCGTGCAACATAGTAATTATCTATAAACGGACGTTAATCAGCAGAAAGCCTGCCAAGCATGAACACTCCTTGGTATCACATACGAATATTTCGAAGTTCTGGTTCAACTATTTGCGACTATGTTGCGCAAACCAAAAAAAAGGAGCGCTAGGCTCCTTTAATTTTATGCTTGCAGTATCAATCAGTTAGATTACAAAATGATGATAAAACCACTGCAATCCGGTGATCGTTACTGTTTCTTGGCTAAATAGTAAGCGATATCTAACAGTTCATCGTAAGACTTGATTGCACCGGTTTCGACGCGGTACTTGCCATTCACCACTAAGGCAGGCACACCAGAAATTTTCGCGTTTTCAGTATCACGCTTCATCTTCGCCATTTGCGCTTTCACCATAAAGGAGTCAGCCGCCGCATCGAAGGCCTTGCCGTCTACGCCGTTAGCCACGAACAAGGCACGCACGTCATCACGGTTAGTGAAGTGTTGTTTCTTCTCATGGATGGCAGAAAATAGAGCCGCATCCATCTTCTCGTCCACATTCAATTGGTGTGCAACGGCAAAGGCGCGTGACATTTCTACGCCCATTTCCTTACCAATAAAGTCAACGTGGGCTTGGTTAAATGCCACACCTTCTGGCTTCTCAGCCAAAATTTTAGGCACCACAGTTTTAGAGAAGTTGAAGCAATGTGGGCAATAGAAAGAGAAAAACTCGGTGATTTCAGGCTTAGCTGTCGCTGGGCCGTCGTTAATCACTGTGTAGTGTACGCCTTCTTTGTACTCAACTGCCGATACAGTTAATGGAGCCAATAACAGCGCTGCCATCATAAGTAATGCTTTTTTCATGAATTTTCCTTAAATCAATTTTCAAAACTAGCTGGAGCCTAACATATTTCATTTTTTGAGTGTAACTCAAGCCGAGAGTTCAATCGGTTTGAGCTAATAGGCGCGTAATTCCACCCTGTTCACACATTTAGTAGGGGATCAGGCTCAGCGGCGGTTCATCGAGTGCCGCGAGTTGCTCCTTAAAGGCTAAGATCTGCTGCTCCCAATACTTTTCATCCCCAAACCAGGGGAAATGCATAGGGAAAGCAGGATCCTGCCAACGCCTGCCAATCCAAGCGTTATAGTGCACCATCCGTAATGCGCGTAGGGGTTCAATCAAGGACAACTGCCGAGTATCGAACTCACAAAACTCTTCATAGGCCTCGAGTAATACCTCGAGTTGCAGTTGCTGCTGCGCTCTATCGCCCGTCAGCATCATCCATAAATCTTGAATAGCCGGTCCCATGCGGGCATCGTCTAAATCCACAAACCCAGGCCCATCGGGAGTCCAAAGAATATTCCCCGGGTGCAAATCCCCATGCAGACGAATAGGCGTAAAGGCTTGCTGCGCCCAAAGCTGATTCACCTTCGCCAGCACTTGCTCCACCACGGTAAAAAACGCGGGGCGCAGTGTGCTTGGCACTAAGTCTGACTGCTTTAACCAGGCTAAAGGCTCATCGCCTAAGATCTGGGGATTCAGTGGCTCACGGGCCTTAAACGTTGACTGGGCACCGTACTGGTGTATACGACCGATAAAACGCCCAACAAATTCCAACTGCTCTAAATTATCCACTTCAAAGGGACGACCGCCGATGGAGGGAAACAGTGCAAAGCGAAAGCCGAGGAAATGATGTAAGGTCTGCCCTTGCACAGATGCGGGCACCGCCATTGGGATTTCCTGCTCGGCAAGCGCGATGGCATAGTCGTGTTCTTCTTGGATCTGTGCATCGGTCCAACGATCGGGGCGATAAAACTTCACCACATAGCGTTGCCCTTCATCGCTACGAAATTGATACACGCGGTTTTCGTAGCTATTGAGCGCGAGTAGACCTGTCTCGGGATACACCCCAAGACTTTCGATCGCATCTAAAATCAAATCCGGCGTTAAGGCTTGAAAGTCAAAGGCTGCGCCCGAATGCGTATCATCGACCGCCCCCTGCGATGGGGCTAACTTATCTTGGCTCATTGTGGCTCTCTCATACATAGGACGTTAACAGTGTTGCAAGGTATTCCAATACCTCAAAATCGGCCTCACGTTCCACACTCAGCCAACAGATATTGCCGTAAAACTCATAATTGAGCCAAAGCGAGGTGCCCTCAAACTCCAATAGCCATTGATGGCGATCCGCGCCCCATTGGCGCTCGCGCACTCGGCAGTCTAAGGCATGGGCTAATGGCTCAGCAAAGGCCTCGAAACGATCAAAATCGATATCGCCGCTCACACTCAAGCTTAATGCGGCTCTATCTAACTGAATGGCTTCTAATTTCATTTTTACTTCCATCAACTGCTGCACGACATAATCAGCCCTTGTCCCCAATCGGGTGGACGTTTGGCCAGATCTTCATGCTCAACTTGTTCGGCAAACGGCTGGCGCAATACTTGGTGCAAACGCTCTAGCGGCGCAAGATTTCCCTCCTCCACGGCAATAATGGCCTCTTGAGCCAAATAGTTGCGCAGAATGTACTTGGGATTGACGCTATTACGCGCCTGTTGCCATGCCTCAATATCGGCAACTTTACCCAGCCGTGCCTGATAGGTCTGATACCAAGCATCAAACTCCTTGAGATCGATAAAATCATCCCGCAGCGAAGAATGTGCACTACTAGGGTCAAGTTGACCGAAGCGGCGCCAGGTGTTGCTGTAATCCAGCTGATTTTTCTCCATCAGCACGGTAAAGCCGCCAATCAGTTCTAAGTCCTGCTGATCCTGCTCGGCTGTCGAATTAGCTCGCGCAGCCAGCCCTAACTTAGCGCGCATCAGCATCAAGTAATGCTGCACTAGAGCATGTTGATATTGATTCAAGGCGGCAATTAAATCATCGGACGGGATCACAGGCGTCAACGCCTGTGCTAAACGTTGCAGGTTCCACAGGCCAATGCCGGGCTGCTGACCAAAGGCGTAACGCCCTTCTGGATCGGAATGATTGCAAATAAAGTCTTCTTGGAAGGTATCGAGGAAGGCAAACGGGCCAAAATCGAAACTGTCCCCCAGAATCGACATATTGTCGGTATTCATCACCCCGTGGGCAAAGCCGATAGCCTGCCAATGGGCGATAAGCTTAGCGGTATCTTGTACTACCTGCAAAAACCAGGCTTTATAGCCCGCCAGATCGCAGCTCAAATGCGGATAATGCTGCTTCAAGGTAAAGTTGAGCAACTGCGTCAGCTTATCGGCTTGACCACGCTCGCTATGGCAGAAAAATTCGAAATGACCAAAGCGGATATGGCTGCGCGCCAAACGCACGGTAATGGCTGCGGTTTCTTGGCTCTCACGCCAGACGGGCATATCAGAGCCGATCACCGCCAATGCTCGGGTCGTCGGCACATCTAAATGATGTAGCGCTTCGGAGACAAGGAACTCCCGCACCGCTGAGCGCATCACGGCTCTGCCATCGCCATGGCGAGAATAGGGCGTCGGCCCGCCGCCTTTGAGTGCTACATCCCATGCGCCTTGGGGGCCCAATGCCTCACCCAAGATAATCGAGCGACCATCGCCTAATCTAGGCGTATAGCCACCAAACTGATGGCCACTGTACACCTGCGCATAATAACTTGCACCCTCAACGGCGGCGTTACCCGATAATCCCTGCAATAATGCATCCGTCGGCTGTTGCAAGTCGATTAACTTGGCGGCATCTTCACTCCACGCCAGCCAATGGGGATTGCTTATTCCCTGCGGATAGACTTGAGCGTAAAACTCAGGCAACTGGGTAAAAAAATCCTGTTTAAACTTCATCAATGCTTTTCCTATTGAACGAGCTGCTTACACACGAGCACGGACTTGTCGTTAAACTCGCACTGCAGGCCACATTGATAGACGCCGGCACCGCTGGCCTCGAAACCACTCACACCCGATCCCGTTAAGCGTTGTAACCCTTGGGCTTTGCGTTGGCATTGTTCGAGGGTGTCGTAATAACCATTGATATCATCGGTTTGTAATGGCGTCGTTGGCAGTGAGGTCGCCGCAGGATAATAGAATAGCGTCCATTCGGGGGTTTTAGTGCAACCACTCAAGCCAAGGCTGAGGCAGGCAAACAAGATGGCCAAAGATAATTTCATTTTGACAATTCGGTTAAAACAGCTCGCAACACACTTCATAAAAATAGCCCATAAAAAAAGCGAACCTTAGTTCGCCTTTTGCGCGGTAAGTATCAGGATTCTACACGGCTTTACCCGGTTAAATAACCGCTTTTCGGCTAAGGGTATCTCAAGCGCATTGTTAAGCGTGTTTGAGCGCCAAAAGCTCGAATCCTACAATCCGACCTTAGGCCGTCACCGCTTTCGCCTGCGCCTTCTCGATACGGCTAATTCGCCCTTCAAATCCCGTGACTGTGCCATCGGTTAAACCAAGTTTGATCGCCTCTTGGCAGAGCGCAATTGCTTTATCAAAGTCTTGGGTATCGTTTAACAGGGTCGCAAGCTGCATGAAACCTGGGGTTTTAAGCTCAAGATCTTTGGGCTTTTCGGCATTCGCACTGTGGAATAACGCAAGATACAACCCATGCAGCGCTGCACCATAGGCTAAATATTCGGCCGATTTGCGCTGCTTATAGCACTCGCCAATCACGTTTTGTAATGCGTTATAGCGCGCCAGCGCCGTCTCTGCACTTTGGTATTCTTCCGCTGCACGTTGCAGGGTCACGTTTGCCCAAGGACCAAGTTCTGCAAGCGAATCATCTTTTACCAAGTGAGTGTTCGCTACCTCAGGCGAACTCTCGGTGCTTTCTTTAGCCTTAACTGGGGTGTCGACGACTACTGGCTCTTCTTGAGCCTCACTCGCCTTGGTGACCGGAGCTTCATCTTTAGGAGAGACAGGCTGCGCCGTTGTAGCCTCTTTGTCATCGGTAGAATGAACATCCGCGACGATAATCACGCTCTTTTCATTGCTGGCAGCGGGGAGCTCGACATCGATAATATCTTCGCTTATCTCGACCCGACTCGCTGGCTCAACGTCCCTTGGCATTAATTCAACTTCGGGTGCTTTGGCCGCAGAAGCGGCTGCTGACTCGTTCTTCGCAGCAGGAGCAATGTCAGGCGTAGGTTCAGCCTCATCGGGCGAAGCGCTTGTATCCCTTGTCTTTTCGGTTGATTTCTTCGCCATCATTGCCTCTTGTTCTTCCTTCGCCAAGCGCTGGGCACGACGAAATAAAAACACTCCGATAGCGATCAGTATAAAAACGACCAAGACCTTCATTCTTCTTCACCTTTAATGGCTGCTTCCCATCAGAAGCGATTGCAGTTGGCTTGCCAGGGCGACTCAATAACCTGAAGCTGGCAAGGGATTCTGTCCAAAAGTTGAGCAGAGATTAACCGCTATTAAAGTCCATAGTGTCTGTGTAAATCAAGTATTTATGCCGTTTTATCCGATCTTGCGCGCAAATCGACGGGCGCAATTAGGCTAGACTGTTAGGGTTTATGACCATTTGCAAAAATTAAGGAAAGCCTAATGCAAAAAATTCTGATCGTTGCCCACGCCAGCCCCTATGGCACTGAAAAACTCTTCAATAGCCTCCGCATTGCGTTAGCATTGAAGGACCAAACCGAGCAACAAGTTGATTTAAAAATCTTTTTAATGTCAGATGCGGTGTTTGGCGCCCTTAAACATCAAACAACTCCTGACTTAAGCTACAACCTACAACAGATGTTTGAGATCCTAAGCGCTCAGCAAGTCCCGATTTTACTCTGTAAAACCTGCGCACAAGCACGCGGAGTGAATATGGAGATGCTACTCGAAGGCGCACAAATTGGCACTTTGCAGGATCTCACTCGATGGACGTTGGATGCCGATAAGGTGATGCATATTTAAAGTCCTATTTTGTGCGCATCTTCATAAATTGACACTTCAATTTTGAACAAGCCCGCGCCGCTGCTTATGATGGGATTAACCGAGTAACAGACTAAGGTATTCCCATGGACTCAGCGGCCCTACTCACAGTTAAACTGCGCTACGAACATGAAACCATTAGCGCGATGGCAAAGATCTATTGCAAAGCTAAGCACCAAGGCCAAACGGCATCCGGCCTGTGTGAAGAGTGTTTAGCGCTGTTAGAATATGCCGCCATTCGCCTCGATCGCTGCCCCTACGGACAAGATAAGCCAACCTGCAATAAATGCCCTGTGCACTGTTATAAACCTGCACAAAAGGCGCAGGTCAAAGAGATCATGATTTTCGCTGGCCCACGAATGCTGTTACCGCATCCCATTCGTGCAATCAAACACTTACTGGCAGAGCGCCAACCAGTACCCGCATCTGTGCCCGAGGCGGCATCTAATCGCCATCAGCGAATCGCAATTTCAAATAAAAATATCTAGGAGCACTTTTTCGCCTCGAATTTCCCTGTTATAACAGGGCGTCGAGGTGACAAAATGAACGAATTTAATACGTTT
Organism: Shewanella decolorationis S12; assembly: GCF_000485795.1. Taxonomy (GTDB): domain Bacteria; phylum Pseudomonadota; class Gammaproteobacteria; order Enterobacterales; family Shewanellaceae; genus Shewanella; species Shewanella decolorationis. The sequence continues at coordinate 72,455 of NZ_AXZL01000049.1, read as the reverse complement.
TTTGCTCAAGCCTATTGGTGGTTATCCCTATTTGGTGGCTTACATTGCCTCGCGTTAGCTATTTATATTCGCTATTTCTACCCCGCGGGAAGCAATCAAAAACTACTCGCTGCATTTTTGAGTTTAATCGGTCTGTATTTCCTGACGGGCATGCTCAATCGCGATAACACGCCGATCCCTATCCATGTGTTATTTAACCTGATCACTCCGATTTACTTCTTACTTATGCCCCTGCTCTACCTCTACTGCAAACGTAGTCTTGAGCAAAGTACTGAACCTATCGGATTGTCTTTCCACTATTGGCCTGCCCTAATTACCTTGCTCCTCGCCATAATGGATATCATTTGGCGGTTGAATCTACACAAAAACGCGATTTGGTTTCAGGCGGAGTTTTTTAATAATCCTCAGTCTATCGATTTAAGCCATTGGAGCTTGGCTTTGCCGTTACTGCTTTTTGCACAAACCGCAAGCTATTTTGTGGCGCTATGGCATCTACTCCAACGATATAAATTGGGTCACTTGCAACTGAGCGATGCACCACAAGATACGTTAAAATTAATTCGTTTCCGTTGGCTATTCGGTCTCACCATCGCAATGCTGCTTAACTGGTTATTAAGAGTATTTGTGGTGGTATTGCCCTTTTATCTTGGAGATTCACTGTCGACCCTATCCCATGCGCTGCCACGCTTAAGCCTGCTGCTAAGTTTTTACCTGCTGGCGGCTTATGGCCTCAAGCAAATCACCCGTAGCGCCTACCTAAGAGGGCATTTATCAGCCCCGCAGCCTAAAACTGCCCCCCAATCTTCAGAGATACTCACACCCGAAGAGTTTGAATTTATTCAACAACTGCAACAGGAATCGACCGATAACAAAGAAAAATCGACCGATACGCCCCCAAAGCCACAGAACTAAAGCGGCACTTAACAATCAAAACAGGCAATATGCCACACTGAAAAACTGAACCCGAGCTGACACAAACTCAGCTTTAGGCTGTCATTTGTTAAAACAAAGGGTAGTCTGATGGAACCGAAGAACAAAGGAAGAACGCCATGAAATCATTTTTATCCCTTATCGCCGCATCAACTTGCCTTATTGCCAGCTTTATGGCTCCCGTAGCAACAGCTGATGATAGCTACACAGAAGCCTTAAAGAATTTTCACCAAGCAAAGGAAACCCGCAAATTTTTTGATACCGCCTATGGCTATGCCCTCTTCCCCACTGTAGGTAAAGGCGGAATTGGTATTGGCGCAGCTTACGGCAAAGGTCGCGTCTTTCAAGCGGGGCAATATATGGGAGACTCTAGCCTGACCCAACTTTCTATCGGTTTTCAGCTAGGCGGACAAGCCTATAGCGAAATCATCTTCTTTAAGGATGCGAAATCCTATAATGAGTTCACCAGCGGCAGTTTTGAGTTCGATGCCCAGGCCTCGGCCGTTGCCATTAATATGGGCGCCAATGCCAAAGCGGGCACTACAGGCAACTCAGCAGGTGCAGGCCAAGCGGGTGGCAATCAATCGGCTACCGCAGCCTATATCAATGGCATGGCGGTATTTACCGTTGCCAAGGGCGGATTAATGTTTGAAGCAGCACTAGCAGGGCAATCCTTTACCTTCGAGCCTAGAGGCAACTAAGCTTTAGTCGTGTCGTCCCCATAAAAACCTCCTATCCCACAGGGCTAGGAGGTTTTCTTTTATCCTCGATTGCGCTTACTCATGTCCCCAAGGGGCTGGCGGCAAAGGTTGCGGTTGGCTCAAATCAAAATCCACTTGGAAATGACGATTCTCGCGAGTTAAAAGGTAGCTGAAGGTACTTGGGGTAACCTCCATATGCCACACATTGGTGACTGACTTGGTCAGGCCGTTCTGCATAAAGTTATCAATCGATGCCTGATCGATGGGGAATGACTGCTTTTGGCTGCTGCCGACACTCGCCGTATCGCCGCCATACATAGTCACTTTATCTTCCGTCCCGTCTTGATGGCGGTGATCATGCTTTAACCTTAAACCTTGAGTCGTTTTCGTGATCACCCAAGTACGAGAGTGGTCATCACCGACATGGAACGGAATTTTCAGCTCAGTGTCACTGCATTCGCGCACATGCATCACCAGCGCTTTATCACGAAAAGCCGCATCGGCACTGTCCGTTGACACTACTTTACCCGCAAAGGCTTTACCGCAATGGGATGCTAATTGATTGAAGAAAGTCTCTTGCGCCATGGCAAGTGCAGGTTCGGTCGCCGCATGGGCAAATACAGGCGTCGCCATCATAAGGCCGACGATTCCAAGGCGTGTTAGGGTGATAGTTTTCATTATGTTTTCCATGGAAAATTCGATGAAAAACACGCTAACACAGGGGAATAAATTTAAACTTAATTCCCCTGTTTAGCTTAAAGGTGTTACCAACCGATATACAGGCGAGAACGGTTGCCTAAGCGTTTTTTGATAAAGCGTGCCGTGACAATACTGCCCACCATCAGGAAGGTAAAAATCGCCGCCGAAAACAGGATACTGGTGACAGCAGACCCAGGCGGGAAACGGAAACGGAATATCGTTGCAGTGGTATTAAACAACATATCAAACAACGGATGGATAAAGAAAATCGCAAAGCTCATCTCGGCGGTTTCGACTAACCAAGGGATGCGACTGCGTTTCGACAACCAATCACAGAAGTTAAGCACTAGCACACACAGACTCAGCTTTTGGATAAACTGCCAGTCGATGCCGTTATATTCAAACGGCGCCTTATGGTAGTTACCAATGTGCTGCACTATGTAACTCTGTTCAACCAAACTCACAACAAGGAAAATCCCTGCTAATGCACTCAAAATCGAGCCATAGCGCGTCACAATATGTTCATCTTGGGAATATAAAATACCAATCAAATAGAAAGGCATGAAATACACCACCGAGTGGATAAAGTTGACGTTACCTATGGGTCTGTGGAGCAGAATCGCCACTACACAACTCAGCACAAATAGCGTCCAACGCATTTGCTGCGAGCAGCGGATAAACCACAAAAACACTGGCGAGAATAAAAACACCGCCATGATAAACGGGATATACCAGTGCGGATACAAGATGTAGCCATTTCGTACGGTATAAAAAATACTGAGCAACAACTGTTCAAGTGGCTGATGCTCCATAAAAATCCAGCGTAAACTTAAGCAGAATAAGCCAACAGCGGAAACCACTAAGAAGGGATAAAGCACATTTTGCACTTTATTCTTCATAAACTTACCGTAATCGAAATCCTTATAAAAAATCCGATGAAAAAAATAACCAGAGATAAACACGAACAACGCCGTGCCTCCCCTGAGTAAATTTTCCAGCAATAACGGAAACCCTTCCCCAGAGTTATAAATGCTATGCCCAAGCACAATGAAAATAATCGCGATGCCGCGCATGTAGGTAAATTCGAGCTGATTTTTTCTCATATTAATTCATCGCACAGTAGAGGGTTCTTCCCTCAACAACACTTGCAGAAACCCGGATGGTGCCATGGATTTCCGGCTCATTGAACACCAAATACTGACCTTCGCGCTGAAAGGTGAACCCCAAAGGTAACAGAGTTGCGGCCTCAATGCCCTCACAATAATTCTGTAAGGGCACATCCAACAAAGGGCTGCCACTCACATTTAAGTTACTGAATTGTGAACTCATACCTAAATAGGCTTGGGTCATTTCTTCTTGATAGGGCACCACATAAAACCCGGAGCGCACCTCACCCACATCGATAAAACTGCTGCTATCGCTCACACTCGGCATCACCAATAACGGTACTTTCGGGTCCTGCACATCCTTAAGCAACTGTGTCAGTTTTTGCTCCGTCGCCGGATAGTAGGCCAGCATATCCTGCAGCCGTTTCTTCTGCGTCATATTCTGCCCAACAGGAGGCGCAATCGGCTTAATGCGGCCGAGCAGTAAATCCACGGGCAACATGCCCGACATCACTGACTCCTTCCACACATAGGCATCTTGAGTGCTATCAAGCAATATGCCAGCCAGCGCGCCGATATTCTCAGCCTCGGCGGTCCAGCCACCAAGCATTTGCTGCTGTTGATAATAATCCTGCACATATTGCAACAGGATTTGCTGATAGCCGAGGTAGGACTGGTTTTGACTTAAGAAGCGCGCACCAGCGATTAACTCGACATAACGCGCGCAGCCTTCAATTAAGTCATTCACATAACTGACTCTATCTTCATTGGGAGCCGCTTGCCGCCACACTTGTAGCCAGTATGCGGCATGGCCCAAATACAACACCTGCTGCTCGGGTTGTTTTAAGGCCGACATCAAGGCATTAAACAGTTGTAAACGATAATAGCGGGCATCGAGGTTGAGTGGATAAACCTCGCCTTCATATCGACGCGCATCCTCTAACACCCGCCACTCAGATTGGGCATAAAAATGAAACGCCTCGTGCACACTGTTGCCAGCCCAAATCACAAAAGGTAAATCGGCTGTTTTAGTCGTGCTATCGAATTGAATCGTCGGCGACTCGAGCTGGATAAGCACACCCGCTTGCCCTTGATATTGGGGAAAACCAAAGTTAATCGACAACCCAGAGTGCAAGTTAACCGACTCTAACACGCTGTTGTCTTGGATAATTTCACCGCCGGGTTGGCGTAACCACACATTGCCTGCATAGCTAAAGAGGTGCACTTTATCGTCGAGACGAAATCCTGGCCACAGGGCTTCACTCTGGCGACTGGTCTGAGCCATAAAATCGAGGTACAGGCGGGCGAGTTGTTCTGGCGAGGCCTTATCGGCGAACACGGGGGTGGCGGCAGAGACTCCTAAAAACCACAGGATCACCGCCATAATATTTTTCATTTCTTTGCCTAAACACACACAATGGGTTCACAAAACAGCGCTAGCATATAGCGCAATGAACCAATAGTGAAACGTTTCAAAAAAAATATTTTTAGTCTTAAAAAACTAAGGGAAAGCCTATTCATTAACCACTAATAAAATCATATTTTTAGCCTAAAAGATGCCGCCATTTTCGCGACTAAGGCTTAGGCTCAGCGGGCTCATCACCAAACCACAGCGCCAACTTATCCGCTGCTTGGGATTTCACCTCATCATCAATATAGAGCATAACCATAGTGAGTGCGGCCGCTAAGGCCCCCAAGTCATCGGTAAAACCCACTAAAGGTGTCAAATCAGGGATCGCATCCAAGGGCGAGATAAAGTAAGCCAAAGCCCCAAAAATTACCGACTTGGCCCACTTAGGTGTATTGGGCTTTTGCGCCGCATAGTAAAGCCACAGGGCACGTTCAATCACCTCGCGCCCAGCCTGACGACCAAACAGTTTGATTTTGTTCCAAAAACCAGTCTCAGTGAATTGTTCTTCTGCCATGTCGACTCCTTGTAATGACGATTAAGGTAGCTCACAGTGTACGGCGATACGCGGCGGGTGTCAGGCCAAAGGCCTGTTTAAAGCGCGCCGAGAATTTCTCTGCCGATAAATAGCCGCAGGCCAAGGCAATTTGCAGCACGGAATCCGTAGAGTTTTGCAACAGGGTTAAGCCCTGACACAAACGCACTTCGGCGAGCAATTGCCTAAAGCTAGTGTCTTCCTGCGCCAATTTACGTCTTAAACTGGCACTGCTCATATGCAACTTGTCGGCGACATCCTCTTGTTGCCATGGGGCTGAAGGATGTTGTCCCAATAAGCCCAGCACCGCTTGACTCACATTCGCAGGTTTATGACTGTAGAGCCAATTGACGCTCGCTTGCTGCGGCAGACTGAGCAGCAAGGCTGCTAAATAATGCATCTGCACCGACGTGGGTAGTGCCAAAGTCAGGCTGTGCAATAACGCATTCCAGGCAAAATCGACCGAGCGTGAAATTGTTTGCGTGGGTTTAGGTATCTGCCTGTCGGTCGCCGCCAGCATAACGCCGGAGGGCAACTCATAGGGCAAGAGGAGTTGCACCGCTCGGTAGCGTCCACTCATCGGCCGATTGACGAAGCTGATATGGCTTCCGGCGGGTAACAGTAATAGCTGGTCGGCATTCACGGCGAGGGTATCATCTTGCCAAAGCAACGACTTTTCCCCTTGGATCACTCGAATAATCGAGGGCTGATGCACTGGCACCCGCGAAAGTGACTGCGCCAGTTTAGAGTCGTATTCAAACATGCGGATCATGCATCAGCCCTGCACTATTAACGCTGATATACAGCGGTCAGCTTAGCGCTAGCTAAGGCCTGTGCATTAAGCATAAAGCCTAGCAGCGCGGGAGAAGCCTCTTTTGGTAACGCTAATGGCGAGGCTAGCGCCCACACAGTAAATATATATCTGTGCATGCCATGCCCCTGCGGCGGGCAAGCGCCACCAAAGTCGGTGGTGCCAAAGTCATTCTTCAGCGCAATCGCCCCTTTAGGTAAGGCGTTGGCTTTAGAGCCCGCACCTTGGGCTAGCTGTTGTTGATCGCCGTTAATATTGTAAACGGCCCAGTGCCACCAACCACTGCCTGTGGGCGCATCGGGATCATAAGCCGTCACCGCATAGGCTTTTGTGCCTTTTGGCGCATCGCTCCAAGTGAGTTCGGGAGAAAGATTCTCACCATTACAGCCAAATCCATTAAACACAAATTGATTCGATAATTGCTGACCTTCGCCAATATCTTTACTCGATAAGGTCATGGCCTGCGCCGAACTAAATACCGCCGTTAATAATCCAACTCCTACTATCCACTTATGTAAATGCTTCATCACTGTCTCCTATAGATACGTAACACCGCTAATTTACGTCAGCTCCAGGTCATAAACCTGCCTCAAAACGCCAAGTTTCTTCCCTAGATGCTCAAAATTGAGAAAAAGTGTCGACTTTTTGTCATCTTTAAGCACCTAAGTGATTTTGTAAAGACATTAACTGCATTTTTATTCAAACATAGCATGACTTATAAATTGCCAAACATATAAATACAGCGACTAGAGTGGAATTAGATATTTATTATTTATAAATTTATGCATTTTTTAATTTTAAAAATAAACTGACAATATTTACTTTCGTTATTTAGCTAATGATACTTAAGGATGATTGACTGTATTTATTTTTATAAAAACATTGAAATAAATAATTACAGTTAATTAAAAATAAGACACGGATCATATTTTTATTGATAACACATAGATAAACTCAAACCCGTAATAAAACTTACCAACTATTTTCTCTAATCTCATAATGGAGTTGTATATGAAGAGGAAATCAAAAATCATGGCTCACATCCGGCGCACCAGACATATCATGATGCCAAGCCAACGTGACTATTTCGACCATTCATACATCTTTCTTCGCTAATCTTCGCGTAGGTAGTAGGCCAATTAACAGGTCTAAAGTGGTATTGCCCTTGTAAGCGCATACACTTATCGTACTGTTTTTTTGCAGGTTTATTATCTCGCATCTAAATCAAAGCATTCTTTAGTCAGTGCAGCCAAACTGCGGCCCAATAATTCTCTCGGAATAAATCTATCTATTTTATTCCTGGACGATTTATAGCCTCATCATATCTGCACACGGAATAGCCATATCTAATTTAATGCCATTAATATTTTTTAATTAGGTATAGGCCAAGTTGTATCCAAAACTTTTTAAAGTAAAAGGGAAATTAACGATGAAATCATTAAAAGTTGCCGCCAGCTTATCTGTTAGATCATGTTTTGAAATAGACAGAGAAGTCGTCAATGTATTAACCACAGATTTTTGCGATGTGGGCGCGGCTGTAGTCTCTGTTGATGATGTTAAAAATGGTATTGTTGAGAAAATCAAAAATACCGGATTAAAACTGCCTATTTTCGTATCCGTTTGTTGTGAAGAAACCTTCCCAGATGATATTTGCTCTTCTATTACTGGGGTATTTGAACTCTGCGGTAGCAATACCGATTTCTATGGTAAACAGGTCGAAACCGCCGTCCAAAAATATGAGCAAGCCCTATTACCGCCGTTCTTTGGCACGCTGAAAAAATACGTTGAAATGGGCAACTCCACCTTCGCCTGTCCGGGCCATCAGGGTGGTCAATTCTTCCGTAAACATCCTGTGGGTCGCCAATTTTTCGATTTCTTTGGCGAAACCATTTTCCGCTCAGATATGTGTAATGCCGACGTTAAACTCGGCGATCTATTAATCCACGAAGGCGCGCCGCTGGATGCACAAAAATACGCGGCTAAGGTCTTTAACGCCGATAAAACCTACTTTGTGCTCAACGGCACTTCTTCTTCAAACAAAGTGGCGACCAACGCACTGCTGGCGAAGGGCGACCTGGTATTATTCGACCGTAACAACCATAAATCCAACCACCATGGCGCGTTAATTCAAGCTGGTGCAACACCGATTTATTTAGAAACCGCCCGTAACCCCTTCGGCTTTATTGGTGGTATCGACGCCCACTGCTTCCAGGAGTCTTATTTAAGGGAGCAGATCCGCACCGTTGCGCCTGAGCGTGCCGATGAACAACGTCCATTCCGTTTAGCGATTATCCAGCTGGGCACCTACGACGGCACTATCTACAACGCTCGCCAAGTTGTTGATCGTATTGGGCATCTATGTGATTACATCCTGTTTGACTCAGCTTGGGTTGGCTATGAGCAATTTATTCCTATGATGAATGACTGCTCGCCTCTGCTGCTCGAACTGACACCTGAAGATCCTGGAATTATCGTGACTCAGTCAGTACATAAACAGCAGGCTGGTTTTTCTCAAACCTCGCAAATCCATAAAAAAGATAAACATATCAAAGGCCAAGCGAGATATTGCAACCATAAACGCTTCAACAACGCCTTTATGATGCATGCCTCTACCAGCCCCTTCTATCCGCTGTTTGCCGCATTGGATGTGAACGCTAAAATGCACGAAGGTGCCAGCGGCCGTTATCTGTGGCGCGAAGCGGTCAAAGCCGGTATCGAAGCTCGCAAGTTACTGCTGAAAAAATGTAAATATATCAAGCCATTTATCCCAAGCATGATCGAAGGACGCCCATGGCAGGATTATCAAACTGAACAAATGGCCGATGATTTACGTTTCTTCGAGTTTGAACCCGGACAAAAATGGCACTCCTTCGAGGGTTATGAAAAAGGCCAATATTTCGTTGACCCTTGTAAGTTCCTATTAACCACGCCAGGTATCGATGCCGAAACCGGTAAATATACTGAGTTTGGTATTCCCGCGACTATTTTGGCTAACTTCTTACGTGAAAATAATATTATTCCCGAGAAGTGCGACTTAAATTCGATATTATTCCTGATGACACCAGCGGAAGATATGGCAAAGATGCAACACTTAGTGTCGCAAATATCTCGCTTTGAGAAATTAGTCGATGAAGATGCGCCATTATCGGAAGTATTGCCTAACGTCTATAACGCCAATAAAGCCCGTTATAAAGACTATACCATTCGTCAACTCTGCCAAGAAATGCACAACCTTTATGTCAGCCATGACGTAAAACAACTGCAAAAAGAAATGTTCCGTCAGGCGCATTTCCCAACCAAAGTGATGGACCCGCAGGAGGCCAATCTTGAATTTATCCGCGGCAATGTTGAATTAGTGCCACTGTCGCAAATCGAAGGACGGATTGCCGCTGAGGGCGCACTGCCATATCCACCAGGGGTGTTATGTATGGTGCCAGGTGAAATATGGGGTGGCGCAGTACAACGTTATTTCCGAGCCCTTGAAGAAGGCATCAACTTATTACCCGGATTCTCCCCTGAATTACAAGGTGTTTACCTCGAAAACACCCCAGACGGAAAAATCCAAGCCCTAGGTTATGTATTAAATAAATAATTGAAATCAGACTGCAGAGTTAATTAACCCCGCTCTGCAGTCAATTTCAACCTTCTATAATGAATTATATTATTAGGTCATTATTATGAGTAAATCAGCAAATAAAATTGGCGTTATCCAATTAACGATTATTACCATAGTCAATATGATGGGCTCAGGTATTATTATGTTACCCACCCAATTAGCGCAAGTCGGTACTATCTCTGTGCTTTCTTGGCTTGTTACCGCTGCTGGCTCAACTGCGCTGGCCTTTGCTTTTGCTAAGTGCGGTATGTTCAGTAAAAAATCCGGTGGTATGGGCGGTTACGCCGAATATGCCTTTGGCCGCAGCGGTAACTTTATGGCGAACTACACCTATGCGGTTTCGCTACTTATCGCCAACGTCGCCATCGCTATCTCCGCCGTGGGTTATGCCGCGGTGCTGCTGGAAGTAAACTTAAGCCCAATGGCTATCTGTCTTGCCACCATTGGCGTGCTTTGGTTAGCAACAGTGGCTAACTTTGGTGGCGCTCGCATTACGGGTCGCGTGAGTAGTGTGACCGTGTGGGGGATTATTCTGCCTGTAATTGGTGTGTCATTAATCGGTTGGTTCTGGTTCGACATCGACCTCTACAAAGGCGCTTGGAACCCACATGATATGCCTTTCTTCAAAGCCTTAGGCGGTTCAATCGCGATGACTTTATGGGCATTCCTTGGCTTAGAATCGGCTTGCGCTAACTCAGAGGCTGTTGATAATCCAGAGAAAAACGTACCTATCGCCGTAATGGGCGGAACCTTAGGTGCAGCACTTATCTATATTGTTTCAACCAACGTGATTGCCGGTATTGTACCCAACGCCGAGCTTGCCAGCTCAAACGCCCCATTCGGTTTAGCCTTTGCGCAAATGTTTAGCCCTGTGGTCGGTAAAATCGTGATGGCCTGCGCCATTATCTCCTGTACTGGTTCACTGCTGGGTTGGCAGTTCACTATCGCGCAAGTGTTTAAAGCCTCTGCCGATGAAGGTTTCTTCCCTAAAGTGTTCTCTAAGGTCAGCAAAGCCGATGCACCGATCTGGGGTATGACTATCATCGTTTCGATTCAAACCTTGCTGTCTTTGATGACCATCAGTCCATCACTGAGCAAACAGTTTGAAGCCCTAGTGAACCTCGCCGTAGTGACTAACATTGTGCCTTACATCCTATCGATGGCAGCCCTAGGCGTGATGCAAAAACAACTCAAAGTACCAGCGAACAAGGCCCGTGTCGCCAACGTGATTGCGGTTATCGGCGCCCTGTATAGCTTCTACGCCCTCTATAGCTCTGGTGAAACCGCCGTGATGTTAGGCGCTATCGCGACCTTCTTCGGTTGGACCATCTACGGGGTGATTTCCAACAAAACGCCAACAGCTGAGATCAAAGCAGCGTGAGCACGTCTCCCCTGCGATTCTCACCCATTACTAGATAAGAAACATAAAACCAATCCGTCTTCAGGGACCTTAAGCCACAGTGCCTAAGGTCCCCAGACAAAACTTGCCTAATTTCGGTGGAACTATGAAAAAAACATGCATCGCTCTAATGCTACCTATGCTGTTGGCCGCCACCAGCAGCCAAGCGGTTGAACTCTATAACGATCAAAAAAACTCATTAGATTTAAGTGGTTGGTTAGGCTTCGCGGCACTCAACGACAGCCACGATACCTCAGTCATTGATGACTCTTCCCGAGTACGATTTAGCTTTGAACGCAGCGAGAGAAATGGCTGGACCGCCTTTGCCACCACGGAATGGGGCATCAACATGGTGTCCAGCGATGACAGTTTAGTGATGCAAGGTGGCAAACTGGCCGCCGAAAAAACCGAAGACTTCCTCTACAACCGTTTAGGTTATGTCGGTATGTCACACGATGAATGGGGTAGCCTCAGCTTTGGTAAGCAATGGGGCGCTTACTACGATGTGGCTGGCACAACGGATTTACCGAACGTCTTCGCCGGATATAGCGTCGGCGCCTACGCCTTTAGCGATGGCGGGCTAACCGGAACAGGCCGCGCCGACTCCGCGTTTATCTACCGTAATAGCTTTGGCCCAGTGCAAATCGCCCTGCAATACGCCGCCAAAACCAACGGTAATGTCACCTTAAAAAACGATGATGGCAGCGAAATGGCTAACTCTGAACTCGATTTCGACAGCAGTTACGGTGCCAGCCTGACCTACTCACTCACCGACAAATTTAAACTGCTCGCTGGCTTTAACCGTGGCGACTTTGAAGGCCACCTAGGTAATACGCAAGTCGATGAAACCAACGAAATCGTCGGTATCGGCGCCATGTATGGTGACTATTACCACTATGCCGATAACCGCGAAGCAAGCGGTCTCTACGTCGGCTTTAACGCCCATCAGAGTAAGAACAATGAGCTGGTCGGCGGCGACCTCTACGATGCCACTGGTGCCGAGTTGATGACGGCCTACCAATTCGATAATGGCTTTGTGCCCATGATTGTCCTCAGCTATTTGGACTTAGATACAGATGCCAGCACGCCCATCCAAGGCAAATGGACCCGCCAATTCGCCATGCTTGGCCTGCACTACCGTTACAGTAATGACACTGTGATGTTTGCCGAAATGAAGTTAGATTTCAGCGACATGGATGATCCAGCACTCGAAGCGCAGGAAGATAATGGCTTTGCGGTAGGGATTAACTACTTCTTTTAGGAATGGAAAGTCTTCATCAGGCTCTCCCGTACATTGAGGGATAGTGGCTCACGTTCCTCATATCCGTGGGCCCATTTGAGACTGAGGTGCGGCGCACGTTCCGTCTACAAACGCTCGCTACACACTCACTGGATGGTACCGCTGGTTTACCATCATCTCTGCGCCACTCCAAATCGGTTTACTGGAGTGGCTTTTTTTCGCCGTTACTTAGCGTGCTGACGGCCTGAAGAGGCCTTATTTCCGCGGCCTTGGTGCCCAGCTTTAGCCTGCTCAGATTTTCCCTTAAAGCCAGACTGACCAAAAGGTGCCTTAGCCCCCGGACGGCTGCTCTTAGGCTGCTGACCTTGCGTTGCATTCGCCCCAACCTTGGGTCCCTTAGGCTTGCTTGTGCTCGGTTTGCCCTTACGCTCATCGAACTGATTGCCCGAGAAACGCGTCAGGGCTTTTTGGCCTTGGTTAGCATCCTTCATCCATTTCGGACCACGTTCGTTGCGCCCCTCTGGTGGAACGAGATGATTCGGACTGTGACCAATCAAATCTTCACGTCCCATGGCAATCAAGCCTTCACGGATGATAGGCCAACCCGCTGGGTCATGGTAACGCAGCAGCGCCTTATGCAGGCGGCGTTGGCGGCCCTTCTTCGGCACTGGTACCACTTCACTGCTGTGCTTGACGTTTTTCAACGAGTTCAACTCAGTGTGATAAATGGTCGTCGCATTCGCCATCGGTGATGGATAGAAGTTTTGTACTTGGTCGAGCTTAAACTTACGCTCCTTCAGCCAGAGCGCGAGGTTTAACATATCCTCGTCGGTCGTGCCCGGATGCGCCGAAATAAAATAAGGGATCAAGAACTGTTCTTTACCCGCTTCCTTAGAATACTTGTCGAACAGCTCTTTAAACTTATCGTAGGCGCCCATGCCGGGTTTCATCATCTTGCTGAGCGGCCCTTCTTCGGTATGCTCAGGGGCGATTTTCAAATAGCCGCCCACATGGTGCTGGACCAACTCTTTGACATAGGCCGGATCTTCAATCGCTAAGTCGTAACGCACACCCGAAGCAATCAAGATTTTCTTAATGCCGGGCACGGCGCGAGCGGCGCGATACAAGTCGATAGTGTGTTTATGGTCTGTGCCTAAATGGCCGCAAATCGATGGATAGACACAGGATAAACGGCGACAGGTTTTCTCCGCTTTTTCACTGGTACAGCCGAGGCGATACATGTTAGCGGTGGGGCCACCTAAGTCGGAAATCACCCCAGTAAAACCGGGAACCTTATCCTGAATATCTTTGATTTCTTTGATAATTGATTCTTGTGAACGGCTCTGGATAATTCGGCCTTCATGCTCGGTAATCGAGCAGAATGAACAGCCGCCAAAGCAACCGCGCATGATGTTGATCGAGGTTTTGATCATGTCATAGGCGGGGATTTTTTCCTTACCGTAGGCAGGATGCGGCACCCTTTTATAGGGTAAATCGAACACGGCATCCATCTCGTCGGTATTGAGCGGCCAAGCAGGTGGGTTCACCCACACGCCACGGTCACCGTGGGGCTGGAACAGCGCTCGCGCACACCCCGGGTTTTGCTCTTGGTGCAAAATCCGCGAGGCATGGGCGTATAAATATTTGTCCTCAGAGACCTTTTCAAAGGCAGGCAACAGCACATAGGTTTTATCCCAAGGCTTAGGGCGTGGCGGCTGCACACTGATAGGCTTTGGCGCATCGTTATCGAAAATTTTAACATCCGATGGGCCTGATAAATTGGCGCAGCCCACATCGTCGGCGCCATAGGGGTTCGGGATAGGATCGATCTTATGCAGCTGGTCGATCTTACGCGAATCCATCCCACGCCACTCTGGCATAGGCTCTTTACGGATAACCGCTGTGCCGCGCACATCCTGGATATCCGCAATCGCTTCACCCGCGGCTAAACGACGTGCCACTTCAACCAGCGGGCGCTCGGCGTTGCCGTACATCAAGATGTCGGCCTTGGCATCGAAAATCACGCTGCGACGAACTTTGTCCGACCAATAATCGTAGTGCGCAATACGGCGCAGACTCGCCTCGATGCCGCCAATGATCACTGGCACATCTTTAAAAGCTTCTTTACAACGTTGGGTATAAACGGTCACGGCGCGGTCGGGGCGTTTACCGCCGACATCGCCAGGAGTATAGGCATCATCACTGCGAATACGGCGATCGGCGGTGTAACGGTTGATCATCGAATCCATATTGCCGGCGGTGACACCAAAAAATAGATTCGGGCGACCAAGCTGCATAAAGGCATCTTTGCTCGACCAATCGGGCTGAGAAATAATCCCGACGCGGTAGCCTTGGGCTTCTAACATCCGGCCAATGACCGCCATGCCAAAGCTTGGGTGATCCACATAGGCATCACCAGTGACAATAATAATGTCACAGCTGTCCCAGCCTAATTTCTCCATCTCCTTGCGAGACATAGGTAAAAAAGGCGCAGTGCCAAAGCACTCGGCCCAATACTTGGGATGGCTAAACAGTGTGGATTCAACTTGCATCGATTTTGACCCAAAAGCGTAATGTCAAACAAAGGTGCAGGCAAAAACGGGCCGCACCGATTTAGGGACGCGGAGTATAGCAGGCAAACAGGGATAAGTGCGATTAAAAAAACAGCAGCCGAGGTGTTTTTAGGGGTATTTGCACCAATGTACTCAATACCCCTAAAGTGGCTAGGGATATGGCTTAGACGGCCATTACCCTATATCAGCTATTACAGACTTTGGGCAAAATGCACTAAGTTGACCAAGGCTAGGCTGATAGTCACCAACCAAGTGAGCAACACGCCCCAAAAACGGCCCAAATGATAACCGCCTTTCCCCTGAGTTAACCCTATTGCATGGAGCAAGCGCGCCACAATCCACACTGTACCAAAACAATGCAAATAGAAATGCGCTAGGCCACCCGCCTCGGCCACCAGCATTAAAATCAATACGATGGGCGCATTCTCAATCAGATTCGCATGCACCCTGCCGGCCAGCGCCAAGGCATTGTTGCCGCCATCGCCGAGTCCGATTTTTTGGCTTCGTCTTAATTTCACCACTCGATAAGCCAGCGCTATTATCAACAACCCAGTCAAGCTGGCGTAAAACCCTGTTACCATCAACGGCATAGCGATTCCCTTTTTGATTAACATAACCGCGGCATTTGCCGCAAAAATTCAGCAATTTATTTGTATTAAGCTTAAAAGCCATTAACCTTTTAGCGACAAGATAGGTTAATATGCGCGCGTGATCTCTTACAACTTTTTATACAGTGAATAGCCCGATTGGATAACGAACAGTTTCTCGAAAAGCGTAAATTTATCATTAAGCTAGGCAAGGCTTTACATAAGTTTGGCACTCCCGCTTACCGTCTTGAAACCCATTTGCAAACCGTCTCACGGACGCTCGGAATCGAAGGTTATTTTTTAATCTCGCCGACCTCCATGACCTTCGTATTACAACACGATACCGATCAAGAATATAACCATGTTGCGCGGGTTAAACCCGGCGAATTGGATTTAGGCTCCCTCGCTCGCACCGATGAACTAGTGGATGAGCTCACCTCGGGTAAACGCACGCTCACCGAAGCCTTAGATAGGCTAGAGGAAATCGCCAACAAACCCAACCCCTACGGCCCAGCATTAACCTGTTTCTCCTTTGGCACCTCGGCGGCCGCCTTTGCCATGTTGATGGGCACAGGGTGGAATGATGTCTTTTGGTCAGGCTTGTTAGGCTTGCTGGTCTATGGCTTTGTGTACCGCGCCGAGCGCTCGACGCGCATGGCAGAAGTGTTAGAGCCCTTTGCAACTATCGTCTGCGCGATTGCCGCCTGCGCGATTGCCCGCATCGACCCCAATATTAATATTCCCGTGGTGATCCTCTCCTCCATCATCATCTTTATTCCCGGCTTAGCCCTAACCTTAGGGTTGGCGGAACTGGCGGCACGCGACCTGATCTCGGGCACAGCGCGGATTATGGATGCCAGTATGTTGTTGTTTAAGTTGTATTTTGGCGCTGTGCTGGGGATGGCAATAGGTAAAGCCTTCTTCGGTGAAGCCATTCATATCGAGCCTGAGGGCTTACCACGCTGGGCGATTTGGTCGGCGGTACCGATTCTCTCGATGGCACTGGTGTTTATCTTTAAGGCGCGGATGCAAGATTCACCTTGGGGCGTACTAGCGGGGATAGTGGCATTCTTCTCCGCCATGTTAGGCGGGCACTTTTTTGGGGATTCTGTGGGGATCTTCTTCGGCGCCTTGGCGGTAGGCGTGTATTCCAATCTCTTCGCCCGTTGGATGAAGGCGCCCGCCTCAATTGCACTGCTGCAAGGTATTGTGATTTTAGTGCCCGGCAGTAAAACCTACATAGGGCTGAACGCGCTGATCTCCGGCGAAACTATGCTTAACCAATCCCATATTGGATCGCAGATCTTTTTGATCTTTATGTCGCTTATCGCCGGACTGATTTTTGCCAACGTCGTGGTACCACCAAGACGTACGCTGTAACATCCCCTCTCTCAGGGCTGGCGCCAACTCCAGCCCGATTCTTAAAGTAACCTTAAGTAAAATCATAATCTTATTAAAATGTTTCCTTGACTAATCGCCACTTCCCGTGTGTTATTAAATTGTGAAGCACAGCAGAATCTTAAGCTGTCGCCATCCAGTTTACGGGAGTGGTTTTATGCAGAAGTTTACCCTGTATGCATCGATTCTACCTTGTTGCCTCTGTGGCCTAGTCAGCCTAGCCAGAGCGGATGAGGCCGTGCCCAAAACTGCAACCGCCGAGGCCCCGAAAAAGGTGAGTAAGATTGTGGTTGTCAGTAACCCGATCTTCGATGAATCAGATCCTGATGCGTTTTTTATCCACCGCTGGGCAAACTATCTGCATATCAATACTAAGGAATATGTGGTTCGCGACAAACTGACCTTTAGTGAAAACGATACTGTCACCCAAAAAGATCTCGACGAATCCCAACGTCTGCTGCGCGCCGAACCTTATATTCGTGATGCTAAAATTTATGTGAGTGAGAAGGATCCCGATGCAGATGCCAATCCCGATGACGAGTCAGTCGTTATTGAGACTTGGGATAATTGGTCGCTACTCCCAACGGCGAGTTTTAGTAGTTCTGGCGGTGACACTCGTTATTCCTTTGGCGTGAAAGAAGATAACCTTTTAGGTACAGGTATCCGTACCCGCTTAAAGTATCAGTCAAATGAATCCCGTACTGGTTATAAATTTGCCTTCGAGGCTCCCCTCAGCATTATCGATCACGGCATTGTCGCCGCCGAGTTTTACGATAATAGCGACGGCCAAGCAAAGCATGTATATGTGAGTAAGCCATTCTATTCATTGAATACAGAGACCATGTATTCGGCAGAGTTTTTGGATGATAGCCGCACCGATATCTTGCGGCAGAACGGCCAAGAGGTGAACGAGTTTGCCCACACTGTTGATTATCTCAATTTGCAATATGGCTGGTTACTCAACAGAAGCAACGACAATCTGTCTCGCTTTATTGCTGGCTTTACCCAAGACAAGCACGAGTTTGCCAATTCTGATGTTTACCCCACATCAGAGCTACCGCAGGATAGGGACTTTATGTATCCGTGGGTCGCCTATGAATTTATTCAGGATGACTTTCAGGTACTCAATAATGTGCATCTTATTCGTAATAACGAAGACTTTAACTTAGGTTGGCACCACTATATTCAACTCGGTATCGAAACCAATGATATCGGCGACAATCAGCCCGTGGGTTACCACTTTAAATGGCAAACTACCCGTGGTTATAAATTTGATGAGCATTTATGGTTGCTCGAAATGGGTGCCACCAGCACCTTAGGCACCACTCAAAAAGATACCTATCAAGCCAATGTTCAGGCCGAGTACTTCTATCAAATCAATCCTAAATGGATAGCCTATGGCAAGGCATGGGCGAGTGTATCGAACAATACTTACCTTGATCTCACTAAAGGGCTGGGCGATGAAACCGGGGTGCGCGGTTATCCCAACGAATACCAACAGGGTGATAACCAATGGCTACTCAGTGCTGAAATCCGTAATTATCCCAATATCAATCTATATCAATTAGCCGAACTCGGCTGGGCGGTTTTTGCAGATGTAGGCCAAGCCTCAGGCGGCCCGTTAGCGGCTAATAACGAGGCCAGCGGCCCGCTTGCCAGCATTGGTATAGGCGCACGAATTTATTCCTCCCGCTCCAGTTACGGCAACGTCGCCCATATCGATTTTTCAGTGCCTTACACAGGAGGGGATTCAGTCAACAGCTGGGAATGGCGCTTCTTAGTGAAGCGCAGCTTTTAATCCTAGGTTTAACGCGCTAAGGAGTGTCGCCGCTCTTACAAAAGCCTTCACCGAGATAGACAAGCAAGCTGTGTTGGCAAATATGCAGCAAAAACTGCTCGCCTCACAAACAACTAAATTCACCTAATATTAAGCGACAGTACCTGCTCAGGGACTCATCAATACTGCGCAACTGCTTGCCCGTGAGCAACTTGATGGAAGAAGTACAAACATAAGTATTGTTTATTGAAGCAAGCGAAATCTACGCACGGTACATGGCGAGAAACATACGAATATTGGCATCGATAATATCTTGTTGGTACTCCTCATGGCTTTTCATATGGAACAACTTAGGCCAAAAGGCGAATGCCTTAAACATGCCCCAAAATTGAGTAGCTGCCAGTGGGATATTATCGATTTTTAATGCCTTATGGGCCACGGCTCCGGCAAGCCAGGCCTCTAATCCACCTTCTTGCTTAGCTAATCGTTCCATGGCTTCAGTCGCTTGAACCGGTGAGCGAATAAACTCGGCCATCACTACCCTTGCCACGCGCAGGAAATCCGGTTGCTGATACAACTCCCAGCAGCGGCGCGCAATCTGTTGCAATTGAGACTCAAGGCTCTGCTCGGGATTGAATGCCAAGGTGGCCGCTTCCTTGGTGCGCGCCCACAGGTCACTTGTTGTCGCCTCGAATAACACTTCTTTGCTGGGGAAATGATTGTAAACGGTACGCTTGGAGACATTGGCACGCTGGGCAATTCTATCCATGCTGGCGCCGGCAAAACCATTGACCATAAATTCTTCCTGTGACGCGTCGAGGATCGCCAAACGCTTCTGTTGGGAATGTGTCAGTTTTACTGCTTTTTCTACCATTGCGGTACACCATCAAAATATTTGCCGATATTTTACACTATTGAGTTTACTTTTGCACAACCGCGAGTAAACTACACTGTGTAGTTTACTTTTATCAAACTTACAATGCGACTTAAAATCACCTTGGCCCTACTGCTACTCGGGAGCGTTATTATGACCTTAGATCCCAATATCATTGAAATTAGCCCGTCAGAGGGTCAGCGCTTTCGTAATGAAGCACCAAACACTCAAAGTGGTGACGGTAATTTACCAGCCATTTTATGGCGTTATGTCACTGAACGCATTCCCGATAAGAGCCCAAACCAGCCGCTACCGATTCAGCCAATGCAGCTGGCAGCAACGGCTGATGACACTCCTATGCTGTATAAAATCAGCCACTCGACCGTGCTGTTACAGCTCAATGGTCAGTATTGGTTGACCGATCCTGTGTTTTCAAAGCGAGCCTCACCCAGCCAATGGTTTGGTCCAAAACGTTTCCATACTCTGCCGATTGAGCTCGAAAACATTCCGGCGCTCGCTGGGATTATCTTGTCCCACGATCATTATGACCACTTAGACAAGCAGAGCGTGTTAGCTCTCGCCGCGCGCACTCAGAAGTTTATTGTGCCACTGGGCGTCGATAAGCATCTTATTGGTTGGGGCATTCCTAAGGAAAAAATTGTCGCCCTCAACTGGTGGCAAGCAACCGAACACCAAGGTGTGCGCTTTACCGCCACCCCTGCGCAACATTTTTCGGGCCATGGACTTAGGGATAAGAATCAAACCCTGTGGGCCTCTTGGGCCATTCAATCCCCTGAACTAAATATCTTTTTCAGTGGCGACTCTGGATATTTTGATGGCTTTAAAAAGATTGGTGATAAACTTGGCCCCTTCGACCTTACCTTAGTCGAAACTGGCGCCTACGATGAGATGTGGGCCGATATCCATATGCAACCTGAGCAATCGCTACGAGCGCATTTAGATCTTCAAGGTCAATACCTTATCCCAATCCACAACAGCAGTTTCGACCTAGCGCTGCACAGTTGGTATGAACCCTTAGAGCGGATTGCCGCAGCAGCGAAGGCCTATGCCGTACCCCTGCTGACCCCTGAGTTTGGCCAAGGGATTAACCTCAATGAGTTAGCCCACAGCCCTGCGCTCAATCAAGGGTGGTGGAAGTCATACTTGCCCAAAGACAGGCCCGAGTTTGAAGTGGTTCCAGTCAAACTCGCCTCCAACAAATAGTCATACAAACTTGTCCTTAGCGGTGCTTAACCATTGCGCCGCTAAGGATCTCCCCACCAATAGCCCAACGAAAGTATTAAGCTCCCAGCAAACCGCCAGTTCGCCTAGACGTTTTTAGCGACAACAGCATACAATCCGACTTTGTATCCTGCTGAATCAATTTATCTTTTGAGAATGTAGTACTAAAGATGCTGAAAGGTTTTCGTTTATTGCTACTCACAGTGAGCCTAGTCTGCGGCCTTAGCTATCTAGGCTACTACGGGCTGACTCGTTATAACTTAAATACCGACTACCAAGTGGGTGATGTGCTCGACTCGCTCAATGGCGTCGAAATTTTTTATAACGGCGGCGTCAACACTAACGAGGGGCGCAACCTCTCCCTCGACGGCTATAACCTAGGTATCAAATACCAGTGTGTAGAGTTCGTTAAACGTTACTTTTACCTGCGTTATCAGCATAAAATGCCCGACAGTTTCGGTCACGCTAAAGACTTCTTCAATGACCTGTTGCCTGATGCGAGCTGGAATGAAAAACGCGCCCTGCGGCAATATACCAATGGCAGCCAAAGCAAGCCGATGGCCGATGATTTACTGGTATTCGCGCCATGGATGTTTAATCCCTACGGCCATGTCGCCATTATCGCCAGCGTCACAGAAACCAGTATCGAAGTTGCCCAGCAAAACCCCGGCCCCTTTGCGCCGTCACGGGAGATTTTCCCCTTAGTGCAACGCGACGGCCTATGGTATATCGATGCGCCGCGTACCAAGGGCTGGTTACGCTGGGAAGCTCCTACTGCCATGATTATGGAGGGAAGCATGGAAGGATGTGTTAAGAAAAATGTGGCGTCGAAAATCCAAGTTAACCAACCAGCGACTTCCCTTAAGCTGTGAATGTCAAAGAGGTAAATATGGCAATTCTCGACTGGTTAAAGAACCTGTTAAGTCCTAAAGCAAAGCCACAATCACAGGCAACTGATCTCCAAACGATTTTTAGCGAGGCACTAGCGCCAAGCTTGTCTTTACCCAGCCAGCAAGTTTATCCCATCGTCACCCCAGCGATGCGGCCCGACTTAGCCGCCTATCAAATCCATTGTTTGTTGAACAAGCAAGATAAACAACGACTCGATGCCCTGCTCGCCGAGATGGCATTCGCGCCTGTTGTTGAAAAGGATGCAGCATCGAGTAAGCTGTTGCTCCATGCCCAAGGGCCAAGCCATGTTTTTCTACATCAATATGCTGATTTTGCAGGGTTCTGCGTGCTACTCATCAGTAATGATATCGCGCTGCTGCAACGGCTAATCGCCTTTAAGGCTGCGCCACCAGCACCGTGGGAAAGCTTTCTCGATGTCGATCCTGATTCACTCGGCAGTCTGCAGGGCAATATTGAGTTTTGGTGCGATACGTTTTGGCGGCCTTACTGGTTATCACTCAGTGAGGCCGAGCGCAGTCAGTATCCCGCTAATTGGCGCGAATTCAGTGAGTCTCACTAACAGATTTATACCGAGGTCAAAATGAAGCTCAAATTTATCGCTCTTGTTATCGCACTTTTTATCCTCGCAGGATGTTTAGTGCCAGAACAGCCCGTCATCCCAGTCAAAGGCGCTAGCAATAAAGACTGGAATAGCCAAACCTTTTGGTATGAACCCTGGGGCAGCTCAGGCACCCACAAAGGCATTGATATTTTTGCCGCAGCCAATACGCCCGTGATTGCGCCAACGCCACTGTTACTGCTGTATAAAGGGGAGTTTTTTAAGGGCGGCAAAGTGATCATTGGACTCGGCCCGAAATGGCAAATCCACTATTTTGCCCACCTCGATAGTATTAACACATCGGCAGGTTTATTTGCGGGGCGCGGAGATGTGCTCGGTACCGTCGGCACCACGGGGAACGCCCAAGGCAAACCGCCCCATTTGCACTATTCCATTTTAAGCTTGTTACCCAGACCTTGGTTAATCGACACTTCAACCCAAGGATATAAGAAGGCGTTTTACTTAAATCCAATCGACTATTTAGACCCTAAGTAATAGACCCTAGGTAAAGGGTTGGTCGGTTAAGCATTCTCGTTAGCGACGAGCTCTGCGGATTGTTCAATGGGCTGCGTCATCTCGGTTTCTGCCGCGATGGCCTGCGCCGCACGCTCAGCTTTAGAAACATATTTAGGCTTATTGCTGCTATGCAACTTGGCATTGGCCTTTTTCGCCTTCTGCTTAAGCGTTTGATTAATTTTCTTTTTACGGTTCATATGGGCACCAAGGCGAGAAAAAGGTCGCCATTATAATCTTCCTTCGACTCGGCAACAAATCAGGGGCTCAGCCTACAAACAAACCATCAAGCTAAATACACCTATTTGTAAGGCGAATCACACCCCCTAAAAATTGCCACTTTTCCTACGCATTTTATTTACAACTCGACTAGACAAGCCCAATTCACTCCCTTAAAATCGGCGACAATAAAAATCGTTATCATTTGCAATGTTGTTTAACGGAATAGTCTGATGCCAAGGATACGGTGAAGCAAACTCACTCGCCCTTAGCAGGAAGTTATATGACGTTCAAAACCTCGTTTGTTGCCCTCGCCGTATTTGCCGCCCTCACCCAATCCGCAGCGGCTCAAGAAGCTCCTGATACGGGAACGAATAAGAATAAAGACATCGAAAAAATCACTGTCACTGCGAGCCGCATGGATAAATCCCCAAGCTCTATCCCCAATACAGTGACCATTATCGACCGTGTGCAACTCGAAGAGCAGTTCCGCACCACTAAAGATTTATCGACCATTATCGGTAACTTAGCGCCAAGCTTTTCACCCAGCCGCCAGAAGATGAGCAACACGGGCGAAACCCTGCGTGGCCGTCCGCCATTAATCATGATCGATGGTGTGCCTCAATCCAACCCGCTGCGTAG
The DNA here is from genome assembly GCF_000485795.1 of Shewanella decolorationis S12. GTDB lineage: Bacteria > Pseudomonadota > Gammaproteobacteria > Enterobacterales > Shewanellaceae > Shewanella > Shewanella decolorationis. The sequence goes on along the minus strand of NZ_AXZL01000049.1, from coordinate 48,675 downwards.
CGGTGGCCGTTCTGGACAGACAATCGACCCTGCGATGATCGAGCGTATTGAAATTATCCACGGCGCCAATGCGATGCACGGCTTAGGCGCACAGGGCGGTATTATCAACTACATCACCAAAAAGCCCACGGGTGATAACCAGCACGTGGTTAGCTTCGATGCCACTGTGCCCGATTCGCTCAAATCTAACGGTGTAAGTTTTGGTGCCAGCTATGCGTTTTCGGGCGAATCCGAACTGATCGATATGTTGGGTTCGGTGAGCTATCGCAATAACGGCGTGTACTACGATGCCAACCACGATGTGATTGGGGTGGACACCACTCAAGGCGAGTCTATGGACAGCCAGAGCAAAGACTTCTTTATCAAACTCGGACACAACTTTGCCGAATCGCGCTTAGAGTTGATGGTTAACCACTACAACATGGATAACAATGGCGACTGGATGGCTGTGCCTGGCGATAAAGCCAACGGTATCCCAACAAGTGGAGTAGAAGAAAAGCAACCCTGGGAAGCGGCCAACAACCTAGTCACCACAACTAGCCTCACCTACACCCACGAGAACATTGCCGGTCAACAACTTAGCATGCAGTTGTTTAACCAGGACTTCCAAGCCGTATACGGTGGAGGGTGTTTCGATAGTTTTTACGATCCTTCCTTTGAAGGTAGTGATCAAGTTGTGCAATGTGGGGTTAACAGCAAGGGCGAACACTTATACTACGAGCAATCGCGCAACTCTTCGGTTAAATGGGGACTAAAAACCTCCTTAATCGCTAAAAACATTGCCGATATGGGTATCGATGCCGCCTATGGTATTGACCTGTTCCGCGATACAACCGAGCAAGATTTGGTTAAAACGGGTTTCTCTTGGGTGCCTGAAAGTACCTATGATAACTTCGCGCCCTACCTGCAGTTAGACTATGATTTAATTAAAGATTTAACTTTATCCGCCGGCGTTCGTTATGAACATGCCAAACTGAGTGTGGATGACTATAAAACCCTCTATGGTGCAGGCAATAAGCAAATTGCAGGGGGCGACGCTACCTTCGATGAAACCTTATTCAATGTTGGCGTATCCTATAAAATCACGCCGGATATTCGCATCTACACTAGCTACAACCAAGGTTTTGGCATGCCAGACATTGGCCGTATTCTACGCGACGGAAAAAGTTTCCCTGGCGCCAACCCAAGCATTAGTGATTCCTTAGCGTTAACACCAATCGTAACGGACAACGTTGAGTTAGGGGCTGATTACCAAGGTGAATTCTTGAGCGCAAAAATATCGTACTACCGCTCGGCAACGGATTACGGTGCCCGTTTAGCCCTAAATAGCGACGGCTTTTACGATGTAAAACGTGAGAAGAGTGTGATTGACGGTATCGAAGCTAATATCACCGCTTATCTGACAAGCAATGACGATCTGGGCATGAATCTGGCGATTCAACGGGGTGAATACGATGTCAATGGTGATAATAAAGTTGATACCGATCTCGATGGTGCAAACATTTCACCGAATCGTATTAACCTGTTCTGGACCCATAACTTCGATAATGAAATGTCGACACGTGTTCAAGCAAACTACTTTATGGACCGTGATTTTGAAAATGTCACAGGTGCAAAATATGCCGAGTTTGATGGTTACACTACTGTCGATGCGTCATTCTCTATGCCGCTCTACACTGGCAGTTTAACCTTAGGTGTACAAAACCTGTTTAATAAGGATTATTTCAACTACTACTCACAAACCATGGGTACAAATGATCGTTATTTCAAAGGTATGGGCCGCACAGCTACTATCGGCTATACAGTGGCATTCTAATTAGCGCGATTGTTTACCGTAAAACAAGCGCAACCATCTAGGTTGCGCTTTTTTATTGGCAGAGTGGCTTGCGAGTAAGTATTGTTCTTTCTGGCAAGTTCTTCCTAACGAAACAAAGAGTGGCCTATTACAATTCGGCTCAAGTGACGAACAGTTCTTAGAGTGAAAGTAAAAGAGTATGCTGCTCAGACACTTAAACCTGATAAGCATCAATCAAGTCGCTGAAAAACATTGAAATGTTAACAGATACTTGAAGTCACTAATCCTTAGTAACTACCCATAACGAATGCAGCAAACCAGGGAACCAGAAGAATAAACACAGCACTATATTAATTAATAAATCTTTACCAGCTCCCGCTTTTAGAAATACAGCAACGGGTGGCAAGAGAATCGCAATAATAACTAAGAGTAATTTATTTGTATCCATGGCTGGCCATCCTTTAATGCACAAATGATTAAACAAGTTAACGATGCTAACTTCGCAGTTAGTCCCTATGTTTGCAACTTTTTCATCAATATTTGATTGGGTTAAAGCACTTATACATCTTTAACTACTGCAAAATAACGCACTTTTCGACCTAAACTTAGAAAGCCATCTATAGTTAAAGGAAAATTGAACGCGCACTATGGCCTTTGATCCCCAAGCACTGCTCTTAATTAAATTCATTTGTCTGCTGACAGGTACGGCAGCGGTAGCGTGGGGATTAATCGCCCAACCATTAAAGATTGCCACATTAGCCAGTATGCGGTTTTCCCTCGCCAATATTTGTGTTCTCATTGGCATAATACTCAACGCTCAACGAACAGAATCAAATAGTTATCTCTATTGGTTTTGCGCAGATATCACAATTTTACTTGGATTTATTATGCTGCGTTGGGGGACGCAATACTTGTTTCGATTGCAGCACAGCACTCGGTTTGACCTCACAATACTTGCGATTACTGCTGCCCTCATGTTGATGGTTCCGCCAAACTATCACTCGGAGCCTATACTCGCCATGCTGTTTTCAGCAAATGCAGCACTGTCTTTTGTCATGTTAACAAGGGACAACTACAGCGCGATTAGGAAAGACACGGGTAACAAGATCGCAGCAGCTATGGTGATGCCATTAATCGCAATGGTCGCCATCTTCATTATTAGGTTTTTTATTGCACTGTTTTCCCCTAATGAAGCCCAGATATTTATCGCCATGTACACCGCAGAAGCCGTGCCAGTGCTTTGGTTTTATGTTTTCCTCGCCCTACTCATAAATATTGTGATGATTGGTAATGCAATGACTCGTCTTGTTAGCAAAATCAGGATATTAGCCGAAAAGGATCAGCTTACGGGCTTGTGGAATCGACGTGCGATGCAAAAAAGGCTTACGACAATTCACCAGCGTTGGCACAAAAATAATGAGCCTTACAGCGTGATTTTGCTCGACCTCGATCACTTCAAGCAAATTAATGACCAATATGGGCATGATGTCGGTGACCTTGCACTACTCACAGCAGCAAGATTGTTTAGTACCGTATTACGTCAGCATGACGTCCTATGCCGCCATGGTGGAGAAGAGTTTTTGGTTTTACTTCCAGCAACAAGCGCTCCCGCCGCAAGGATTGTGGCCGATAAACTACATAGAGTATTAAGGGAAAATCCTATTAGTTGGCAGGAGCAAAAAGTCCAACTCTGTGCGAGTGTTGGTTATGCAACGATTTACCGAGGGTGCCAGCCTGACAAACTCTTGATAGAAGCTGACCATGCCATGTATCGCGCTAAATCAGAGGGCAGAGACAGGATCTGCCAAGCCCTAACACCACAAGCCTAACGCTCTGGCCAGTCTAATGACTCGGGGTCTTGCCACTGCTTAAGCGCCTCTATCACGCCCTCAATGCTAAAGACCTCACCCTGCTGCGGGATATCAAAATACTCATAATCATGCCAACTGCCATCCTCATATTGATAGCGGAAATGTAGACAATAGGCGTGCAGATAACAGCGGTCGGCGACATCTGAGCCATAGAGGGCATCACCTAAAATCGGCACACCAAGGCTTGCGAGGGCAACCCGTAACTGATGGGTTTTACCCGAGAGGGGCTTGAGTAAATAAAGCCTAAGCCCATCGCCAACACTGGTGGAGAAAAATTGGGTTATCGCGGGATTTTCTTTGGTTCTAAGCAACTTAAACATACTGCGGCGGGATTTGGCCATATCGCCAATCACCCAGCCTTGTTTCTTTTTCGGCTTGCCTTTGGCGAGCGCAAGATAGTATTTCTGCACTTTATGGGCGCTAAAAAGCTCAGTCAACTGCCGAGCCGCCGCAGGATGTTTGGCTAACAGTAACAGCCCAGAGGTCGGCGTATCGAGCCGATGCACGGCAAAGAGTTTTATCCCTAAATCCTGCTCCAGCTGCGCAACGACACCCGCAGTGCCATCTTGGCTGTGAAAATGCACATTCGGCGATTTAGAAATAACAAGAAAATCAGCCTCATCGGCTATGATTCGGTACATGGGGTTCTCAACAGTGTCACGCGGATATTAGCCTAAAACTGAATGGTCACTACAAGGCCGGGATGATTATCCGAAAGAGTAATTTGCGCATTGTGCCGCGAGAGAATCGCTTTGACCATAGATAATCCTAAACCCGTGCCCTGCAAATGGCGGCTTGGGTCGAGGCGAACTAAACGTTCAAATACTCTTTCTTTGCTGTCATCGGGGATCCCAGGGCCGTTATCGCAAATCTTAATTTGGGCGCCGGATTGAATAATATCGATGCGAGCGCCTTGGCCTGAGTACTTCATCGCATTGTCGACCAAGTTATATAAGGCTTGGAACAACAAATACTTGTCACCATGAATCTTATGATCCGATAACAGCGACAGACTCAAGGTTTGCTCATTCGACTCGGCGACCGCGTCGGCCATGTCCAACAAATCGGTACATAGCTGCGCCAAACTCAGCTCCTGCAAGTCTAAGGTTTGCTGCCCTTCCTCAATGCGTGTCAGCGAGAGCATGGCATCGAAGGTTGCAAGGCAGTGGTCGAGTTCTTCGGTCAAAATCGCGCAACCTTCACTGATTTCATCGGGGGATTTGGCCGCCAACTCCTCAAGACCAATGCGAATATGAGATAAGGGCGTACGCAAATCGTGGGCAATATTATCTGTCACCCCGCGCACCGCCATCAGGTTATTCTCAAGAATATCCAGCACGTTATTAAACTGCAGCGCCAACATATCGAACTCGTCCTGACGCCAACTGAGCGGCAGACGGGTGTCGTAATGCCCCCGCTCAATTTGCTCACTCAAGCGGTTGTACTGCACTAAGCGGCGCAAAATCGCCTTAGAAAACAAATAGCCCAGCGCCAAGGTTAACACTATGGTCAACATCACAGCCGTGGCCGCCGCACTGATAAACTTATCGATCAAGGTGGCTAAGTTATCGGTACGGGTCGCGATGAGCACAGGGCCATAGCGGGTCATCACTAACCCGCCGGTGAGGATATGCAGCTTATCAGGGCCGCCAGTTAAAATCGGGAAATCCCGTGTTTGTGGCAGCATGGGCATGCCTTCAGGCATAAAGCTTAAGGCACCAACCATGTCATAACTGTTGCGCCAAGCGATAAGCGCCGTCTGCGGATCGGCAGCACGAATTTGCGCCGCAAAACTGCGGCGATCAACTGTAAGCGCAAGCTGCTGATAGCGTTGGGTTTCCGACTCGAGATACTGAGTCACTTGGTACTGCTGTTCGATAATGAGCTGCCGATAAAGGGCAAACAGCAAAGCGCCTATGATCACCGTCACTAAGGTCGAGAAGATAATAGTAATGCGCCAGGCGCTGCTTTGGTAAGGCTTAATGCCTTTGGCGTAAGCGATAACCCGCTCCCCTTACGGTTTCAATCAATTCACCGTGGCCTAACTCTTCAAACTTGCGACGTAACTTGGCGATATGCACGTCGATCACATTGGTGCGGGGATCGAAGTGATAATCCCACACCGCTTCGAATAATAGCGTGCGGCTAATCACCTGATTGGCGTGTTCCATCAGATACTTAAGCAGTTGGAATTCTTTGGGTTGCAGCATTAAATCGTGCCCATCTAAGGTCACATTGCGGGTAAGCAGCTCCATTTTTAAGCCACCGACTACCAGATCTGTGGTAATTGGCACGGATTGGCCCCGTTGCATCAGTTTTTCGGCCCGCACCAGCAGCTCCGAAAAGGCAAAGGGCTTAGTCATGTAATCATCGCCGCCCGCACGCAGGCCTTTCACCCTTTCATCCACATGGGCCAACGCAGACAGGATAAGCACTGGGGTTTGGTTACCCGTGGCTCTGAGGGCGGCCAGCAGTTTCAAACCATCGAGTTGAGGCAACATGCGATCGAGAATCAAGAGGTCGTACTGACCACTGGTGGCTTGCAGCAGGCCTTGATGACCATCGCTGGCGGTCTCAATATTATGCCCCTGCTCAAGAAATCCTTTGACGATGTAGTCGATCGTTGTCGCATCATCTTCAACTAAAAGTATTTTCATCTTTATACTACGCTCCCCTGTCTTCACTTAGTGGCGATATCTGTATTCTAATCCCACTTAAGTAAAGGTAGTTGCCGTAAATTTTCAATATCGAATGCCAATTTATACTTACCAGTATCATCCAGCAACTTTAACTCTAAGTAGCTGATACCTAAGTCATGATCTAACTTCGCATCGGTCAAAAAGGCCTTATGGTCCTTAGTCGCCATCGCGATAATGCCGGAGAAGGTTTGATGCTTAGTGCTGATAAGGCGTGCGGCTTCCACTTCGCCAACATCGTCGGCAGTGACTTTACCCGCTTTTTGTTTCAATAACTTACCATCTCTCGCCCGGTATTCGAAACGGGTAATCGCATTCGCCAGTGGATTAATCAACTCAAACTGGTAGACCAACTCCCCTTCCTGCATTTCCATTTCAAACTCGGCAATCACGCCAGGAAAATCCTTCTCAATTTGCTGCATCACGCTTAACGGCGGCAGATATTCACCGCTCGAAAGCATCGAATACATGCTCTGGGCTGCAGTGGCAATCCCAGATACCAACATGAATCCTAGCAACCATAGTCTCATGGTTCCTCCATAAAAATCGGCTAAGTTTGTATCTTATGAGACAAACAGTTAGATGTCGATGGCGTACCAAAGCTACCATAATCTCTATCACTGTTTGTCTATGACGGCGCCTAGTTCATCACCCATGTGGATTGCTCAATCCGATTGATTCAGGCTCGGCCAACACTGACGAATGTATTCAGTTTACCTAATACCTACTGAAACACCGATGGAAACAAGATTAAGCTTTGATCATCTAGGGATTTAACGGCAACGCAGCTTCGCAAATCAAGCTGAGTTATTCGTTAATAGGTAATAGATTTCGCCAAATGCGGGAAAAAACTTAGCTACTCTAAAATATGAATTTGCTCTGATTTAAGCGCGACTGTGGTTTGCATCCCCTTGGTTAAGCCAAGCTTCTGCGCGAGATGAAGTGACACTTCCGTATTAAGTTGCAACTCAGTCCCGGTGGCATAACAGACCACCCGCACCGACTCGCCCATCACCAGCAAGGAGTCGATGGTGACATCTAACTTATTAAAACTGCGACATAAACGCCCATTGGTGATAGCGTTAAATCTGATACCTTGATTCGGGATCACCCAACGCACTTTACTGCCAACGCTACGGTCTTTGCCAAAATCACTGGCGATCAGCTGCTTACCAAATTTGAGCCAGGTGATGTCTTTAGTGCGGTCTTGGAACACCACTTCGCCATCGAAAATATTTCTTAAACCCATTTGCCGCGCAACGGCCTCATTACGTGGCCGCGATAGCACCTCAAACGGCGCGCCCTGCTGTAGCATCTGACCTTGGCTAATCAAGATCATCGAATCGGCCAGCAGCAGCGCTTCGTTTAAATCGTGGGTCACCATAATCACAGGGCAAAGCAGTTGCTCTTTTAGGCGAGCAAGCTCGAGGTATAAACGCTCGCGGGTTTCTCTATCCACCGCTGAAAACGGCTCATCGAGTAACAACACCGACGGCTCGCGGGCAAGGGCGCGAGCAAGCGCAACCCGTTGCCGCTGGCCTCCAGAGAGGTGCATCGGCAGTCTATCGGGTAAACCATGCAGATTGACCCGCTCTAGCCAATCTTTTGCCCTAGCAACTCGCTCCGATTTGGGAATATGGTCAAGCCCCGCGACCACGTTCTCGAGCGCGGTAAGATTAGGAAAAAGCCCAAAATGCTGTGGCATATAGCCGATATGGCGCTGCTGCGGTGTCAGTGCGGTGCGACTTTGATGGTCGAACCATGGCGTTTCACCAAACACAATGCTGCCCGCATCGGGATGATTCAGTCCTGCGATCATCCGCAGTAACGTTGTCTTACCGCCACCCGAAGGCCCGACGACGGCTAGCACCTCACCCGCCTTACAGCTAAATTCGGCGCTCAGTTTAATATGCTTATGGTTTTGGATCTGGCAATGCAGATCAGCGATGATTTGCGCCACCCTGACCTCCTAAACGCCGCGATAAACTGGTAGTAAGAGCCAATGCGGTAATCGCAAATAACAACAGCACCAATGACATAGTGCCAGCTGCGCCAAAATCGAAGGCCTGAACACTGTCGTAGATGGAAATCGAGATAGTCTTGGTCTCGCCGGCAATATTCCCGCCCATCATCAATACGACCCCAAATTCACCGAGTACATGGGAGAAACACAGCACTAAGGCGGTCAATACCCCTGGCCAGATCATAGGCAATTCTATTTTCAGCAGAATTTTAAGTTTGCTCATACCGCAACAGGCCGCAGCATCGCGCACATCGTGGGGAACCGCTTCAAAGGCGCGTTGTATCGGTTGCAACGCAAAGGGAATATTCACCAGCACGGACGCCAGCACTAACCCTGAGAAATGAAACACTAATTGCTGCCCAGTTAGACGCTCTAACCATTGCCCTAACCAGCTTTGGCTGCCAAGCCCCACCAGCAAGTAATAGCCAATCACAGTCGGCGGCAAGACTAAGGGCACCATGATTAAGGCCTCAACCCAAGACTTACCCACAAACTGACGATAGGCTAAGGCTCGCCCCGCCAGAATCGCCAGCGGGATCAATACCAACACCGTGATGCTGCTGAGCTTGACCGATAACCAGAGTGCCTGCCAATCCATGTCTGGCCTTACCGAGCGGGTAGGCCAAATCCGTATTGCAGGAATACGGCTCTGGCGGCATCAGATTGAAGATATTGATAAAAACGCTCTGCGGTTGCGCCCGCTTTTGGCATCAAGGCCATGCGTTGGTTGAGTGGACCATGCAATGCTTCGGGCAAGGCAATGGCCTGACCTAAGGCCTTAAACTGTGGCGCTAAGGCAAGGGATAAAGGAATAATACCGCCTTGGGTGGAACCGCTCACGGCAAATTGCGCCGCTTGGGAGGCATTTTCACCTAGGATTAACTTAGTTTGTAGACCGTCCCACAAGCCTAGTTTTTGCAACAGTTCACGGGCGCGTTCGCCATAGGGCGCATGCTCAGGATTAGCAATCGCAAAGCGCTCCAACTTGTCCGCAGCGAGCAAGCTTTTTACGCCATTCAACTCGGCATCTAGGGTTAAGGGGGACTTGTTTGGAGCCACTAAGGCTAGGCGACCGACCGCGTATAGCACCCCAGCATCTCGAGTAAAGCCCGCTTTTTGCAGCTCATGGATATAACGCTCATCGGCGCTGAGCAACAGCTCAAACGGCGCACCATGTTGAATTTGCGCCACAAAATTACCCGATGAGCCGTAGGAGACTCGCACCTTGAGCCCGGTTTCGGCGCTGAAGTTTTTAATAATATCATCGAGGGCAAACTTGATATTGGCGGCGGCCGCAATCGCAGGCATAGTTTCGGCGCGGCTAACGGCTGGCATCAAGGCAACACAGCACGACAATGCCAGAGCAAATACTAGACTCCAGATTTTGCCTAACCCTGTCACACCATGCATAAACTCACCTCTCTCGCCTACTGCTAGCTCAGTCTTACGTTAGTCTTTGTGTTGCCACAGTTGCGCCGCTTGCTCATCGGCGTCCTTGGCTTCGACCCAATTCTTACCCTTGTCCCCGGCTTCTAATTTCCAGAAAGGGGCTTTGGTTTTCAAGAAGTCGATTAAGAATTCGCAGGCCGCAAACGCCGCCTTACGATGGGCACTGGTGACGCCGATAAACACAATTTGCTCACCCAAAGCCATAGTACCGACACGGTGGATAACTGTTACTTTATTGAGCGGCCAACGCTCACGCGCTTCGGCCACGATTTGCTCGAGCACACGCTCCGTCATACCGGGATAGTGTTCTAAGGTCAGGTCCGTCACCACTGAGCCATCGTTAAAGTCGCGCACCTTGCCGACAAAGGTGACAACGGCGCCATCGCTGTTGTCCTGGGCTAATTGGTGGTACTCATCGGCCACATTGAAATCGACGGTTTGCACCCGCACATTTGGCAGTAAACGCATATCAACCTCCTGTCACAGGCGGGAAGAAGGCGACTTCATCACCATCGCTCACTCGGGTATCCCACTGGCTGATGGTTTGATTCACCGCCACCAGTAATTTATCCGAGGCTAACACTTTGGCCCATTTATCGTCGGTGGCCGCCAGTGTTGCGCGTAGTCCTTCTGCGGTTTGTGTCTGCTCGCTCGCTTCAACACTCAGTTGGGCAGTTCCTAAAAGCTCACGAACTTGGGCAAAAAACAACACGTTAATCATATTCTTATCTCGCTTTACGTTATTCAGCTTTAAAGTGTCCCGACTTGCCGCCGCGTTTTTCGAGCAGGCGCACCTGTGAAATCACCATGTCTTTCTGCACGGCTTTACACATGTCGTAAATCGTCAACGCTGCGACAGAGGCCGCTGTGAGCGCCTCCATTTCGACACCGGTTTTGCCGGACAATTTACACAGGCTAGTGATGCGCACGCGATTATGTTCAGGCTGAGCCTCGAGCTCGACTTCGACCTTGGTTAGCATTAACGGATGGCATAACGGAATTAAATCTGAAGTCTTTTTCGCCGCTTGGATCCCCGCGATACGCGCGGTGGCAAACACATCGCCCTTATGGTGGCTGCCGCTCATGATCATCTCGAGTGTCGTGCTCGCCATCTCAATAAAGGCTTCGGCACGGGCCTCGCGCTCGGTCACTGCTTTCTCGGTCACATCGACCATATGGGCATTGCCGTCGGCGTTAATATGGGTAAATACATTGCTCATTGAAGCGATCCTTTAAACTGATGCCAAATTCAAGCATAGGGAAGTTAAGTGCCATCGCGAAATCTAACCTAATGAAAGATAACGCGATAAGCAGACTAAGACCTGAGTTAGATTAACCGCCAATCGAGGCCAGATGTTGCGTCACGCCGGTAATGCCCTGATGCAGATAATGGGTTTCCTTCTTCTGCGCCAGTTGACCGTGTAACCGCTCGATTAATTCCGCTTGCTGACTCGGGTGTTGCAGTAGATCACGCAAATCAATGCCGGATTCGGTAAACAGGCACAAATGTAACTTACCTTTAGCCGAGACCCGCAAGCGATTACAGCTGGCGCAGAAGTTAGTGGCGTAAGGCATGATCAAGCCGATACGGCCCTTAAAGTCACTGTGGCTGAAGTTTTGCGCAGGGCCATCGTCGGCGCGAGGCGTATCTAATTGCCAGCCCTCAGCTTGCAGCTGCGCTTTTATATCGGCGCCCGCCAAATGGTGAGCTTGGAAATACTCGCGGCCAAGGCCTGTTTCCATCAGCTCGATAAAACGCAGATCGATGGGCGTGTGCTTTATCCAATTCAAAAAGCGCGGTAAATCTTTATCGTTCATACCCTTGAGCAATACCGCATTGACCTTCACGCGCTCAAAACCCGCGGATAAGGCAGCATCGATACCACGCATCACCTCGTCGAACTTATTCTCGCCGGTGATCTGGTAAAACATCTTGGGATCTAAGCTGTCTACCGACACGTTGATACGGCGTAGCCCTGCGTCGAACCACTCTTTGGCATGCTTCTCGAGCCTATAACCATTTGTGGTAGTGGCTACGGTATGAATACGAGGATTGTCGGCGACCACTCGAATGATATCGGTAAAATCTTTACGCAGCGTGGGTTCACCGCCAGTGATACGGATTTTTTGAGTGCCAACTTGGCTAAATGCGGACACAAGGTTTTCTATCTCACTAAGAGATAAAAACTGTTGTTTGCCATTCGGATGATAACCATCTGGGAGGCAATAACTGCATTTGAAGTTACAAACGTCAGTGACTGACATCCGTAAGTAATGAAATTTACGACCAAAATTGTCTTGCAATTGAGACATGATCACCTTTCCAAGTGTGGGAGGCGAGAGCATTTCTTTACTCACCCCAGTGGCCTTATTGCCACGGCTACACCTCCATATCTGTCGACTTAGGTAGGCAAGCTCGGAGAACCGTCAGCCGTGATTATAAGCCGAAAGTATTGCCTAGCTATACCCCTAAAAAGGTATTTCTTGATCCGCTTCAAGTGAGCGTGAACAATCTGTGACAGTGCTCACCCAAAGTTTTGTCATTCTTTAGGCTAAACAGACCGCTTAGCCCCTGTGCCCTAGGGTGATTTTGAGGTAAGGTGGACACTAGTAATAAAACGCCCGTTTACAAACAAACTACAACACCCGATAAAAATTGGGGATATGCGAAGGAAAAGGTGAACTGATGGAACGCGAATCAATGGAATTCGATGTTGTTATCGTCGGCGCGGGCCCTGCGGGCTTGGCGACTGCGTGTCGATTAATGCAGATATCACAGGATTCAGGTAAAGAAATTACCGTGTGCGTGGTAGAAAAAGGCTCCGAAGTGGGCGCGCACATCCTATCTGGCGCCGTATTCGAACCACGAGTGTTAGATGAGCTATTCAGCGACTGGCGCGATTCAGGCGCTCCCGTCACCACAGCTGTGACCCACGATGAAATCTATCTACTCAACTCCGCCACCGACAGCAAGTTGATGCCCAATGCGTTTGTGCCTAAGACCATGCACAACGAAGGCAACTATATTGTTAGCGTAGGTAACCTCTGCCGTTGGCTCGCGACCCGTGCCGAAGCGCTCGGCGTAGAAATCTTCCCTGGTTTTGCTGCCAGCGAATTACTCTTCAATGAAGATAATAGCGTGAAGGGTATCCTGATTGGCGATATGGGCGTCGGTGCCGACGGCCAGCCGAAAGACAGCTTTATGCCCGGCATGGAACTGCACGCTAAATATACTGTGTTCTCAGAGGGTTGCCGTGGTCACTTAGGCAAACAGCTGATCGCGAAATACCACTTAGATAATGGCAAGACACCCCAGCATTACGGCCTAGGCTTTAAAGAAATCTGGAAAGTCCCCGCCGAACAACACGAGCAAGGGAAAGTGGTGCACACAGGTGGTTGGCCACTAACCGATGGCGCGTCGGGCGGCGGCTTCCTCTACCATATGGAAGACAACCAAATTGCCGTGGGTCTGATTATCGACCTCAACTACAAGAATCCCCATTTAAGCCCGTTCGATGAGTTCCAACGTTATAAGACTCACCCAGTTATCGCCAAATACTTAACTGGCGGCGAGCGTTTGACCTATGGTGCTCGCGCGATCACTAAGGGCGGCCTGAACTCACTGCCGAAGATGAGCTTTCCCGGCGGTCTGCTGATTGGCTGCGATGCAGGCACCTTAAACTTTGCCAAGATCAAAGGCACACACACGGCGATGAAGAGCGGTATTGTCGCGGCTGAAACCTTAGCTAAAGCGATGCTGGCCGAGGTTGAAGGCGGTAAGGATCTCGATTGCTACCAAACCCATCTGGAAGAAAGCTGGTTACACGAAGAGTTGTATAAGTCGCGCAACTTTGGCCCTGCGATGCACAAGTTTGGCACTTTCCTCGGCGGTGCATTTAACTACGTAGATCAAAACTGGTTCGGCGGTAAGTTCCCCATCACTCTGCGTGATGAGCACCCAGACTATGCACAAATGGCCCCAGTCAGCGCCTACAGCAAGATTGATTATCCCAAGCCCGATGGCAAACTCAGCTTCGATAAGCTCTCTTCAGTCTACCTGTCGAGCACTTATCATGAGGAAGACCAGCCTTGCCATCTGCGCTTAAAAGATAACAGCATCCCGCTCGGGATAAACCTGACGCAATTTAACGAGCCAGCCCAGCGTTACTGCCCTGCTGGCGTGTACGAAATCGTTGAAGAAGCAGGCCAGCCTAAGTTTGTGATCAATGCGCAAAACTGCATCCACTGCAAAACCTGCGACATTAAAGACCCTAGCCAAAACATTACTTGGGTGACACCTGAGGGCGGCGGTGGTCCAAACTACCCGAATATGTAACTTAAACGGAATAAGGCGCTCATTGAGCGCCTTATTTTTGCTTGCCTTCACGCCACACTTTGGTCACAATTGCGCCATAAAAATCACATGCTTCAAATCAGCAACTCATTTCCATCTATACTCTACATAACAAGATCTACCGCAAGAGCAACAGGTTAGGCCCAATAAATGTCTTGTACGCTGTTTTATTCGGCATTCGACCTAAACAAAGGTTAACTTTTAACATTTCTGTCCGATACTTGTTATTGGCTAGAAAACATCGACCGATATTTCTAAACGTCTAACAGAGGCATATTGATATTTATGATATTGAATAACCTTACTATTAAGCAGAAAATTCTGCTGACAGTGACATTTGCTGTGCTGCTGTCGACCATACTCGTGGGCGTCCTCAGCCAACGTAGTGCAAAAAGCGTGGTACAGCAGCGTATGCTCGGATCGGAAATGCCCAGCCTAATGATGCAGATCCGCAACAAGATTGAGCTAGATATTTCGAGCTTAATGAATGCCGCCGAACAACTTGCCAGCAGTCGAATGTTACTGCAATGGCTTGAAAACGGTCGTCCGCAGGAGCAAGAACCGCAAGTCGTTGCTCAACTGAAGGACATCACCCGCCAATATCATTTGGCCCAAGCCTCCTACGCCGATAGACAAACCGCCGCCTACTACACTCAGGATGGTTTCCTACGTGTACTCACCCCTGCGCAGGATGGTTGGTTTTTTGGTTATCGTGACAGCGGCCAAGAGCGGATGCTAAACGTGTTTACCGAAGCCAATGGCGAGGTAAAACTCTTTATCAATTATCAGCAACCTAATGGTCGAGGACTCGTTGGCCTCGCCAAATCCCTCGATGATATGGTGCGCCTACTGGGCTCCTTTAAGATTGAAGAAACCGGCTTTGTTTACTTAGTCGATGCTAAAGGTGAGGTAAAACTACACCCCGACGCCAGCCAAATTGGCAAGAGCAGCCTCAAGAGCTTGTACTCGGGCACCAACATCAGCTCATTGCTCAATCGTAGCGACTTCAACCTGATCGATACCCAAATCCAAGGTGAAAACACCTTCGTAGCCAGCAGTTATATTCCCTCCATGGATTGGTATTTAGTGGCACAAGTGCCCGAAGCCGAAGTGTTCGCCCTACTGACGGATGCCGCCTACCAGATCTTAATTTGGACCTTAATCATTGCCGCGGGCTTTATTATGCTGGCAATTGTGGTAGCCGGTTCGGTGAGCCGACCTATCGCCCAAGTGGCGGCCATGTTCCGTGATATCGGCGAAGGTGAAGGCGATTTACGTCAGCGCCTCCCCGTTAAAGGCGAAGATGAAATTGCCCAACTGGCACAAGGGTTTAACAGCTTTATCAGCAAAATCCAAGACTCAGTGATTGAAGTTGCGCAGACCAGCGAACAACTCGGCTTCTCGGCGAAGGATGTGTCGAATCAGGCACAGCAAACCCTTGAAGACAGCCATGAGCAAAAAGATCGCACTATGATGGTAGTGACCGCCATCAATGAGATGGGCGCCACGGTGAATGAAATCGCCAGCAATGCCGCTCAAGCAGCTGTTGCGGCCAAGGATGCCGATACCGAATCTAATAGCGGCCAAGTGGTGGTGACCCGTGCCCGGGATACCATCAATCAGCTCTCCCAAGATGTGGAGCAAGTTGGCGAAGTCATTGAATCCCTCGCGACTCATACCAAGTCTATCGGCAGTATTCTTGATGTGATCCGTGCGATTTCGGAACAAACCAACCTGTTAGCCCTCAACGCTGCGATTGAAGCCGCGCGAGCTGGTGAAGCAGGACGTGGCTTTGCCGTGGTTGCCGATGAAGTCCGTAATCTGGCATCGCGCACCGCGGCATCGACCAACGAAGTCCAAGGCATGATCGACAAGTTGCAATCCGAGGCCAGCCGAGCGGTAAATGCCATGGCCCAGAGCCGTGCGCGCTCCCATGAAGGTGTGGCCGCCGTCGATGAGGCCAGCCAATCTCTAATGGGTATTAGTGACCGTATTGGCCTGATCAGCGATATGAACATTCAAGTGGCAGCGGCAACGGAAGAGCAATCGACCGTGGTGGAAGATATCAACCGCAACGTGACCGAAATTAACGAGATCACCCAGCGAACCGCCAGCACGGCACAGGCCGCGGCACAGGCGAGCTTAGCGCTAAATCAACTCGCTCACCGCTTAGATACCTTAGTAGCGAAATTTAAGGTGTAATGAAAACAAACAAAAACGCCTTAGCGGATTCTCCCTAAGGCGTTTTTTATTGAATCGCTTTAAAAGCAATTAGTTATCGGAAAGAAACTTAATCGTCAGCGGATAACGATACACTTGCCCTTCGCTCGCCTTAATAATCCCAAGAATGGTGCAAACTAAGTCAAGAATGCCGAGGATGATCAAGAAAATAAACCCAATGCCAACCAAGGCTAACACTCCGCTGATAATCACGTAGATCAATAGGCTTAATTTAAAGTTCAAGCAACTACGGCCGCATTGGTCGACAAAGGCCGACTCTTCACGCTTCATCAACCACATTATCAGCGGTCCAAGAATCGAGCCAAACGGCACTAAATAACCAATTAAACTAGAGGCATACACAAGTAAGCCAAAATCTCTTTCACTCTTAGTCACTGACTCTATCATTACACTTTCCCTGTATTATCGTTTGAAAAATAAAGTTTATTTGCCTTTTGGGCCATACAAGCGCATTTGCCAATCTTCGACTTGCTGTGTTGCTAATCGCCGCTGCAGGCTATTCACCCAGCTTTGTGCCAATCCTTCACAGGAGGCGAGTCTATCATAGGCTTTGGCATCGTATTCGGGTGAAAAGTACAGCGCCATGGCCTCGGCAACACTGATATTGGTTTTTCGCTCTACTAATTCAATATTATCGCTTAATTGAATGATACCGGGAGTTAACACCCGATAAAACCAACCGCATAGCTGACTCTGCTGCATGGCAAGGGCAAAGTCTCTATGGCCAAATTGCAGATTTAATTTAAAGCAAGGTGAGCGCGGCTGAGTCACCTGCACTGTTACGGCACCGATTTGCAGGATATCGCCGATATAAACCTCGGTTTCATTCAAACCAACCGTGCTGATGTTTTCACCCATGCTCGGCGCATCTTCGAGTTGGGTAATTAAATCCCAACGACGGTACTGACCATAATGCTCGCGGGGAAAATGATGTAGTACTCGGTCTAGACCGCCATGGTGCTTAGGGTCAGCCTGCGCATCGCCTTCTACATGATCAACATTCACCACTAACTGCTGCGCAGATTTTTTACCATCAATACCAGTAGAAACGCCGCTAATTTCTTGCAGACTCGCCCCTAAATACAAACCCGATAATCTGTTTACCAATAAAGTCGACATTGGTTACTCCCATCATTGTCGCCACACGGGGCCAAAACGCTAAGTATTACATGCTCTAAACAAATAGAGCGTGCGCTAAAATCTGGGTATCACTGATTTAACACGACTTGATTACGGCCAGCTTCTTTCGCTTGATATAGGGCTAAATCGGCTCGTTTTATCAAATCTTCTGCGGGTTCAGGTTTCTGATATTCGGCGACACCAATACTGACTGTGATGGCAATATGGACACCATTTACTTTCAATTCTCGCTGCGAAATAGAATCCCTAAAGCGTTCTGCCAGTTCGGCTGAATGGCTTAAATCCATTTCAGGCAGTAACACAAGAAACTCCTCTCCACCCCAACGACAAAGTATATCCTGCTCTTTTAATTGACTACGTAGTAGATTCGTAACGGTTTTTAGCACTAAATCGCCAACACTATGGCCATAACTGTCATTCACTTTTTTAAAGTGGTCTATATCAACAAGTAGAATCGAAATGGGGGTTTGCGACAGTTTGGCTTTCTCTAATGTTTGATGAAAATACTCTTCAAATACTTGTCGGTTAGCTGCGCCAGTCAGTTTGTCGGTTGAGGCCATTACCTCGAGTTTACGTTGGTAGCGACCTAAGGTCATGTTGGAAATAAATAAAATTCCGATAGTGACAACAAGACTCAGGACTAAGTTACCCCAGAAGGTGTTGAGTAGTTCTTGCTCCTGCGGTGCATCTTCTTGTTCAACAATAAGATACCATTTAAATTCAGGCACTAAGCGGCTATTTAAATAAACCGTTTTACCATTGCGTTGATAGCTAAATGCTGCACTTGGACTGGTCAGAATCCGTGTAGAAAGCTGCTCTAGGCCGACACTGCTTTGTAAGGAGTTTGCTCCATCGTATTCATCCCCATGGAGAGTGACATTTCCCTGTCTATCGGTGAAGAAAACCCGTCTGTTATAACGCTTCTGGTACAGTTCAATCAGCGACTTAACCTTTTCGACCGCAAGACCAACACCCGTAACGCCGATAAACTTACCTTCAAAATCAAAAACTTTGTAGTTAACAAACACTGTAGTCTTAGTGCGATCCGCAGTATCTGCATCGATATTGATTTCAAAATGTTCTGATTCAGGCAAAGAACGTACGCGGAAATACCAAGCATCATTTGGCTCGATATCCTGAATTTTCTTTAGCACTCCTGATGAGTGGTAATAATTACGACTCTGTTCAGAGACAAAAAAGCTGGTGACCGTATCGTATTTATCTTGGATCTCTTTGAGATAGCGGACTAACTTTTCGGGCTCTTGTTCGTGATTTAGGGTCCAATCGCGCACAAAGGTATCCTGAGCCATCAAGGAAGAAATAAAGATAGGACGTAAGAGATCCTGTTGAATTTCTGAATAAATATTATCGCTGGTTAAAGGTAGAGTATTACTCTCAATTTGTTGGCTCAGAGAGTCATGGGCCACTTTATAGCTAATTCCACTGGTCACTAAGAATGCCACTAACAACAAAATCGACAGCAACCAAATAAACTTCTTTTTATCATTCCAAACGTGATTGCCCATTTCCAACTCCAACAGCATTAGGCTTATTATTTTGTATCAAGTAAATGAGTTGCCTAAATGTTAACGCAATACATCAACGACCGCACAATATTTCCGCTATATGAATGTTCTTCGACGAAATAACATTATTCAAGGTAAAAAAATGCCCCGTTGGGGAAACGGGGCAAACATGCGAACCAACAAAATGGGAGAAAAGCGCAAGAAAACGTTAAAGGACAAGAGCTATTCGTCACTGTGTACAATCTATCAAGTCCAGATGACAGAAAGATGACTCCCTTTTATATCCCTGCTATTTATCTCCCGACTTATGCCTCTAAATACTGTTTTAATGCATCCCCAGGAATAGAACTGTCGGTTGCCACAGCAAATGCCGCCCAAATCGCACCTTCAGCCATGGCTTGGGTAATGGTTTTACCTGCGCATAACCCATGGATAAGTCCAGCGGCATAGGCATCTCCAGCCCCAGTGGTATCAACAACCTCGGCAGGCACTGCGGGTACATGCTGCACACCATCTCGGGTATACACCTTTGCGCCACGCACACCATCGGTCACCACAAAATATCGCAGTGATTCACCGCCAATACTCACGCCATAATCCCAAGAAGCGACATCACAGCGGCCTTGCATATCACTCACTGAAGCCAGCAATACGTGGCAAGGGCGCGGTCTGTCATCCTTCGCCAATTGCGCGATCACAAGGCAGTGATCCAGTGCGGTTTTCGCCCAACTCACAGTGCCCTCAGCCGAGGTATTAAAATACAGTGCATCCCAATGCTGCCATTTAGGTGGTACTGATAACTCAAAAATCGGACGTTGAGGTCGAATGATGGTGCGCTCACCATCAGGTGTCATTACCAGCAACATTTCACAGGTATTTCCTGCGCGGCGTTGTACTAAGCGACAATCGAGCCCTTGGGTACTTGCCTCTGCGATAACCCAGTCGCCCATCTCATCTCTACCAACTTGGCTCACGAGGGCAACCCTATGGCCCGCCCACACCAATCCAAGCCCAGTATTGGCGCCACCGCCACCGAGCCTTTGTCCGCCATCTTGATAATGAAAACGACCACCCGTTTTAAGCGGCTTATCAAGAAGCAACACTCGGTCACAGTTAAGATTGGCCACCAGCAAAATATTTGCCATGACAAGACTCCATAAAGAAAAAATAGACCGCACTAAGTCGGGGCGAGCACTCGGTAAAAAGAGCCCTCAATCTAGACCAAAACACAGGGTGGCACAATCTCAGCGACCAATACGCCGTACCAGCACATGACAGCTTAAACAGGCTTTTGCCGTAAGACTTTGACCATAATCAAATTCAGTAAAGGAACACTAAGAAGCGCAAACAAATCAAGAATAACCACATGAAAAATAATAAAAATATTTATTAAAGTATTTATTTCAGAGGTTAAATCATAAAAATGACATTAGATTTGAATCTTATCTTAAATTAGAAGAAGGTTAAGCTTTGTGCTTAAGGCGGAAAAACTTAAGAGAACTGCATGCTAATGGAATGGCTACATAGGGACATTGATGGTGAAGAACAACTCCGCCGCTATCGCGAATGCTTGGAGGAATTTAACGAGTTGGAATTTCATGATGCTTATGTCGCAAAGATTCAACACGAATATCAGTTACTACAAGTGTTGTTTGAGGAGCAGATGGTTCAGCATGATGAGCCTAACTGCTCCGAAAAATAGGACTGACGTTAATCCGCCTTAAAAGGCGAAAGTGATGCAAACTTCACCTCAAGCTGCCAATCTTGGATCACCATTTCCGATGGTTGCCAACTATCATCAACCCATTCGTAAAGAAGCCCAGGATCCTCCTCCGCATTGACTAACAAACGACGACCATCTTTTAAAACAATTGTGTAATCAAGCCCCTGCGCATCCACACTCTCAATATCCCCCAAGACTTTGTGATGAATGCTTGAAATAGCGCCTGTTGCCTTTACTGCCGCGGCTTCTTTTGCTCCGCTGTAAAATCTCAATGCCTCATTGGTAGCGGGTTTATGAAATACAAACTCTTCAGTCACGCCCACAACGATCGACGGATCAAGCTCATACCAAGCGGGTATCCATAATGCGTTCATTGCCATCCCGTTATATCCTGCATAATAATTTTACGGACGAGAACATTCTGCCTTAACCTTGGCAGATAAAATACTGGTCAGGTATAAATAATTTTATCCTTTTGCTGACAAACACACTCCAGCGGTAGCTCACTTAGCTGTAATAAAAATCTCCCCTTTAAGGTCATATGTTGTACTCCAGTCAGTGATTGGAGCTAGTCTTACTTTCTGTTAGTTTGAAAATACAGCTCAATAACTGCCACATTTTGTTGATAAAGTGATCCAATAAATCCGTACCACGTATTGAGCCTGACAACCCATAGCCAGCACTATGGCACCAGCTTGCCCAATGGAGAAATCGATATGCCAGTTTTGCAAACACTCAAACTTACGGGTGGAAATGAGGCACTAAAACGTGAAGAAATAAAGCAATACTTCAACCAAACATGGGCACTTTACGAATCCTTATTCGAGCTGATAAAGCATGACGAGGCTTATTATGTCAAAGCCGAACCACTGCGCCATCCGCTGATTTTTTACTTTGGCCATACCGCCACTTTCTATATCAATAAACTCAAGCTGGGTAAATATCTTGATGAACGAGTGAATGATCACTTTGAATCGATGTTTGCCATAGGTGTAGACGAAATGTCCTGGGATGACCTCGACGAGACCCACTATCAATGGCCCAGTGTCGCAGAGGTAAAAACGTATAGAGATCAAGTCAAGGAGGTTGTGAATCAACTGATTGCACGAATGCCAATCACACTGCCGATAAGCCAAGACAGCCCCGCTTGGGTCATCTTGATGGGTATTGAGCACGAGCGCATTCACCTAGAGACCTCTTCTGTCATTATTCGCCAGCTACCATTAGAGGATGTGTGCGCCAATGCTCACTGGCCGGAATGTCAGGATGTTGGCAACGCCGAGCCCAATCAACTACTTGCCGTAGCGGGTAAAAAAATCACCTTAGGTAAAAAAGAGCAAGATAACACCTATGGCTGGGATAACGAATACGGCAACAAAAGCTTTAACGTCGCTGATTTTAAAGCCTCAAAGTATCTAGTAAGTAATCATGAATACCTAGCCTTTGTCGAAGCGGGCGGCTATCAAACACAAGACTATTGGAATGAAGAAGGTCAAGCTTGGCTGGCTTATACTCAAGCCCAAATGCCCCGCTTTTGGCGCCGCTACAATCACAAATGGTGGCAACGTAACCTCACCAGCGAAATCCCTTTGCCGCTCAATTGGCCTGTCGAGGTGAATCAACTCGAAGCTAAGGCTTTTTGTAATTGGAAAGCGCGTCAAAACCAGAGCAATATCCGCCTACTCACCGAAGCCGAATGGTATATCTTGCGGGAAAATGTACCGAACGATGCACCCGATTGGCATGAAGTCCCAGGCAATATATCGCTGGCCTACTACGCCTCCTCATGTCCAGTAAACCGCTTTAAACATAATGATTTTTATGACATTGTTGGCAACGTCTGGCAATGGACCGAAACCGCTATCGACGGTTTTAATGGGTTTGCAGTACATCCACTCTACGATGATTTTTCAACGCCCACCTTCGATGGCAAACACAATCTAATTAAGGGTGGATCGTGGATCTCAACGGGCAATGAGGCCATTGCAGCTTCACGCTATGCTTTCAGGCGCCACTTCTATCAACATGCCGGATTCCGTTACGTTGAATCGTTGCAAAATCCAGAGCAAATGGCCGAGGTTAATGTGTACGAAACCGATGAACTGATTTCTCAATATTTAGAATTCCACTATGGCGCAGAATACTTTGGCGTACCTAATTTTTGTGTCAATGGTGTACAACAGGCGCTCGATGAGATCCAACTAGAACACGCCAAGAAAGCCTTAGACATTGGTTGCTCTGTCGGGCGCGCTAGTTTTGAATTAGCCAAAGTGTTCGACCATGTGGATGGCATCGACTTTTCGGCGCGCTTTATTCAGCAGGCTTACGCCCTGACCGAACAAGGCGAAAAACGCTACACCATTCGTACTGAGGGAGACTTACAGGAATTCAAAAGTGCCAGCCTTGCTAAATTGGGTTACCTTGGCGAAGCTAAAAAAGTCAATTTTATCCAAGGGGATGCCTGCAATCTCAAACCAATCTACACCGGTTACGATTTGGTTTACGCCTCAAATCTGATCGACAGGTTAAACGACCCACAACATTTCCTCACCAATATTGGGCAACGCATCAATCAAGGGGGATATCTGGTTATCGCCTCACCTTATACTTGGCTTGAAGACTACACGCCAAAGGATAAATGGCTTGGGGGGATTAAAGTCAAAGGAGAAAATTTCACTACTTTGGATGGGTTAACCGAAACCTTGATAGGCCAATTTGAGCTGGTCGCAGTGAAAGAAATTCCCTTCGTGATCCGTGAAACCAAACGCAAATTCCAGCATTCAATTTCAGAAATGACCATTTGGCGTAAAAGATAGCCCCATCAAAACGCTAAAGAAAAAATCCGCCAGAGAGTCCCTGCTGGCGGATGTATAACAGACAACTCAGTAACAATTGCAGTCCCCAATGGCTAGAATACTGCAACTGCTTGGTATTGCTTACCTATACCTTAAACTGAGCCGTTGTTAAACCAAGTTGATTGGCTAGCCCTAGCAAGCTACGCGTGCTAGCGGCGACTTGACTTATTGCAGCACTGTTTTCCTCTGCAGCGGCACTCAAACCGGCAATGCCTTGAGCAATAGTTGCCGACACAGTGGTTTGTTCCTCTGCGGCCGTTGCCGTTTGGATCATTAAGGCTTTTAGCGTTTCCAACCGCTGGGCGATATCATCCACCGCAGCTTGCATGCCCTCGGCATCCTCTGCAGTTTTAGAGGCCTCAGATGAACACGTCACACTATGCTGTGCCAGCACGCCGGATTGCTGTTGAATACCCTGTAACACCTTACCAATATCCTGCGTTGCCTCTTGTACCTTAACAGCGAGTTGCCGAACTTCATCAGCGACCACCGCAAATCCTCGGCCATGATCACCCGCTCTAGCCGCCTCAATGGCAGCATTAAGTGCTAATAGATTAGTCTGCTCAGCAATCGCATTAATCACATCCAAAACACTACCTATCTTTTGACTATCTGCCTCAAGATTACCGACCTGCTGATGAATGGCGGCAAAACTGGCTAACGTCACCTTCAAACTTTGGCGTGTACTTGCAAGGTTTTGTGAAAGAATACTGCTCGACTGAGTACAAGACGCCACCTCATCGGAAGATTTCATCGTATTGATACTGATTTCGGCGGCGGCATAACTCATCTCTTCAACGGCCGTGGCCAGCATGTCTGTTTCTTTGGCCTGTAATTGAATACTACTATCAGCCTGACACATTGCCGCAGAGTTTTGTTCTGCAGCGGATTCCAACTCATGACCCATACCCACCAATTGGCTAATGATTTCCTTTAATTTGGTCTGCATTCTCGCAAGCCAACTCATCAAATGATTATCGGCATGGGCGTGCGACAAGCTATGAGTTAAGTCCCCTGAGGCGATAAGACTGGTTAAATGACACATGTCTTCGGGTTCGCCCCCTAAAGGTTTGAGTACAAAGCTGGTCACGAGTTTTGCCGCGGCTATCGCGAGTACCACAGATAAAGCACAAACCATCAAACCTATATACATCATATGGTAAGCAGGCGCGGCTATTTCACTCACATCAATCTCAGCCATTAATCCCCATCTGAGTCCCATCTCAACGACGGGCGAATAGGCAGAAAGAACTAGATTATGATTATAATCATAAACCTGCATAACACCTTGCTCGCCAGCTAACGCCGCTTTTACCGCGACAGTATCAACACCATTTTGACTAATTGTGCCCGCAAAAGAAGCTGCAACGGTTCGATTAATAGGATCTAAAAATGAATCCGAACGCATACGATTATCGGGACCAATAAGATAAGTTTCACCCGTTTGCCCCATGCCTTCACGGATCTGCATCACCCTATTAATCCGTTCTATCGACACTTGTGCTGCTACGACAATATGCCGCCCATTGACTTGTATCCCTTGTCCAATAAAGGCTGCAGCTTGTCCATTAGAAGGTGCATAGGCTGAAAAATCCTGCAAAAAAACGGTACTTGATGTGGCGAGCGCCTTATCAAAAAGCTGTGCGAGCCCTGAAGTACGATAAGGTCCGGTGCGTAGATTGGTTCCATAGTCAGGCTCTTTTGCCACAGTATAAAAAACCGTACCATCGTCGGAAATAATAAACAGATCATAGAAACCAAGCAGTTTATTAAGGGATTTTAGGGTTGGATCTAAATCACTCAGGGCATCTAAATTTGGTTGGCTAGAAATCACCGCACTGACAGACTGCAAGTTATCGGAAAAATCTTGAAACATGCTATTGATCTGTCGCTGTTTGATCTCTCGAACGGCAAGCAAACGCGATTGTGCCTCTGCAAATAATTCATTCTTGGCAAGATAGGTCACTATCGCGGTCGATAGGATCAAAGGTAAGAGAACAATTAACAGACTAATCAGTTGAATTTTACGCGTAAAACCCATGGAAGACACTCCTTGTCGCACTCAAGATTCCATTGCTACTGCTATTTAATGGATGATACTTAAAACTATAGGTGAAGATTGAGTCATCAACAAAGTGAGGACATTTTTTTATTCAGTACGCCCCCCTAATTGAGTGAGGCATAAAATGATCTAAAAACATTTATGCATGTTTTTAAGTACCCTATAAAACGGCAAAATATGATAGAAAACAGCTTCGTTACTATAGCGATGAAAAACTTGAGATTGACGATTGCATAAAAATCACATTAAATTGAATACAAATTCAATTCACACACTACGGGAGCGTAAAATGGAGTTAATTGAGCAAGTCTCGGTCGCTAAAAAAGCCAATATTTACTTTGAGGGTAAAGTTGCCAGCCGCAGCGTATTCTTTAGCGATGGCAGTAAGAAGACTTTAGGCGTGGTTCTCCCCGGAGAATACGAGTTTTCGACCTCTCAGGGTGAAATCATGCAAGTCACCAGTGGCAGTTTTGAGGTATTACTGCCAAATAGCACAGCCTGGCAAACCTTTAGCGAAGGAAGCCAATTCGAACTCGCAGCCAATGTCAGCTTTAAAATCCGTAACAGTGTAATAGCCGAGTATTGCTGCAGCTACCTGTAAAACGTTTAGACAGGGAATGCTTACTCGACTGAGGCATTTCCCTGTCAATTGGTATCTATTCTGATGTAAATCATATCACTAGACGAATGGTCTAATTTGCTTTATGCTACTTCACCATGAAAATTGAAACCCAATCTACACGCCAGCATATTCTTGACGTCGGTTACTCACTGATCGTTAAACAAGGCTTTTCGTGCCTAGGCTTAGCCCAATTACTCAAGGCAGCCCAAGTACCAAAAGGCTCGTTTTATCATTATTTTAAGTCCAAAGAACAATTCGGCGAGGCCTTGTTAGCAGGGTACTTTGAACAATATCAAGCAGAGCTTGATAACTTGTTTGCCAACTCGCAACTCTCAGGCTTTGAGCGCCAAATGCAGTACTGGCAAAAATGGTTGCACGTGCAGCAGGACGGTTGTGTTGATCAAAAATGCCTAGTCGTTAAGCTAAGTGCTGAGGTGGCGGATCTCTCTGAGGCCATGCGCCTTGTGCTTTTACAGGGGTCAGCAGGGATCATTGAACGCCTAACCCAGTGCATTCAAGCGGGGATTGCCGATAACTCCATCTGCAACCAAGACGCTCAAGCAACGGCAGAGTTGCTGTATCACATGTGGCTCGGTGCCAGTCTGATGAATAAGCTCGGCCACAGTCACACGGCCTTAGAGCGTGCACTAGCTACGACGAAAGTTATTTTAACGACCAAGTCAGTAAGTTAATACCACTGTCATTAGCGCTCGATTACTACACAAGACTTTGATTAACAAAAGATATTGCCTATCGGCATGATTACTTTCTAATTTCACCCAAAACTAGACGACTGGTCTACTAAAATCATTTTCCAACCATAGGACAAATAGCAGTATGTTCAATTTCACCTACTACAACCCAACCCGAATCCACTTTGGTAAAAACACCATAGCTGAAATCGACACCTTAGTGCCTAGCAATGCCAGAGTCATGGTGTTATTTGGCGGCAGCAGCGCCAGACGAACTGGCACCTTAGCCGAAGTAAAACAAGCGCTTGGAAATCGTTTCGTGGTCGAGTTTGAAGGAATCGAGCCTAACCCAACCTACGAAACCCTGATGCAGGCTGTCGAGCAAGTTCGTGAATTAAATATCGACTTTTTACTCGCGGTCGGCGGTGGTTCAGTGATCGATGGAACCAAGTTTGTTGCTGCGGCAGCGGTATTTGAAGGCGAGCCTTGGGATATCCTCACCAGCTGGGGCACAAATTTGACTCAAGCCATGCCATTTGGCTCGGTGTTAACCTTGCCTGCGACGGGTTCAGAGATGAACAACGCCAGCGTGGTGACTCGTAAATCATTGAAAGCTAAGCTGCCGTTCCGTAACGACTTGGTTTATCCGCAATTCTCAATCCTCGACCCTACTAAGACCTTCACCCTGCCAGAAAGACAAGTGGCGAACGGCGTGGTCGATGCCTTTGTGCATATCACGGAGCAGTACCTCACCTATCCGGTTAATGCCGCGGTGCAGGACAGATTCGCCGAAGGCTTGCTGCAAATTTTGATTGAACTAGGGCCACAGGCACTCACACAGCCCGAAGATTACGATATTCGCGCCAACTTGATGTGGGTTGCGACCATGGCACTCAATGGCACGATTGCGACGGGTGTACCTCACGACTGGGCAACACATATGATCGGCCATGAACTCACAGCCTTGTATGATATTGATCATGCCCGCACCTTAGCCATTGTATTACCAGCATTATTGCGCTGCACTAAAGCTGCGAAACGTGAAAAGCTGCTGCAGTTTGCAGACAGAGTGTGGCATATCAACACCGGCTCTGAAGACGAACGTATTGAGGCCGCGATTGCGAAAACCCAAGACTTTTTCGAAACTATGGGCATTGCAACCCATTTATCTGCCTACGATTTAGGGAAAGAAGCCGTCGATGCCGTCGTCACTCAGCTTGAGCAGCATGGCATGGTTGCCCTAGGCGAACATGGCAATATCGATCCTGCCATGAGCCGCGATATTTTAACCTTGGCGCTCTAAGCTTTAGTCGCCGCCGTCAACGCACCATAGTGGTGCGTTGACGCTCCCCCAAAAGAGGCACACCTAAACAGCAAAGCTGCTCTCGCTTTCATCCACCACATATTTGTCGCCAGAGCCGTGCTCACCACAGGTTTGGAGGAATAAAATCAAGCCCGCGATTATTCCTACGCCACACCTTAAGCGAGCTGAATAAACACCATGATTTTTGATGAAAAAACGACTAATCTTGTAGAACTTCATCTCCAAGGCAAAAGGACTTTCGCATGCGTGCATTCACCCTCATCAGCTTATTGCTGCTCAGTCTGTTCGCGCAGGCAACGGTCTACAAATGGGTCGATAAGGATGGCAGAGTCCATTACTCAGATGAGCCACACCCCAATGCCGAGGTTGTTGAGTTAAAAGAGAAAACTCTCAATCAAATTGCACTGCCCCCCGTAAAAAATGACACGAATGACTCGCAAGTGATCCAACAAATCCAGTATCAAGTCGTCATCACTTCCCCTACAGAAGAGGAAACCGTAAGAGACAATAACGGAGACTTTCAAGTCATCGCTACTGTCACCCCAGAGGTCAAAAGCAAGTATTTGATGGCGTTAAAACTCGACGGACAAACGATAGGTAAGCCTCAAATGGGCGGCATCTTCCAACTTAAGAACATCGACCGTGGTGAACACACTATTGTTGTCGATGCCATGACTCAAAACGGCAAAGTCTTTGCATCTAGCTCTCCACGAAAGATATTTCTTCATCAAGCGGCGATGAATCCAGTCCCGAAGAAGCAACCAAAATCAAATTAAACTATTTAATAACAATTGATTAGGTCGTTTTTGTTCAATCTAGCCGTTTGATGAAGTCGAGTTGCAGCCTGCACCAAATCGGTGCAACATAATGGTGCAACCCTATTTTCAGGAACGGTAGATGGATAAAGAGACTCTGCTTAATCATTTAGTCACCGCGGTACTTGTCATCGATAAGGATCTTAAGCCTTGTTATGCCAACGCCGCCGCAGAGCAACTGTTAGGTGTCGGCAGCCATAGGTTAGTCGAGCAAGCCCTGCCGGAGCATTATCAAGCACTTGGCGTTGAAGCGCAGATCCTGAGCGATGCGGTGAAAGCAGGCCAAGGTCTTACGGTCAATACCGCCACCTTAGTGACCTTAGATGCCCAACATCATACCGTCGATCTAACGCTGATCCCGCTCGAAGATGAAGCGCAACTGAGCCTACTTGAACTGAGACAGGTCGACCAACAACGCCGGATCCACCAGCAACTCAGCCAAGATGCCCAGCAACAGGCGGCGCAATTCCTTGTTCGTAACTTAGCCCACGAGATCAAAAATCCCTTGGGCGGCCTGCGTGGCGCGGCACAATTGCTCTCGCGGGAATTAGACGATCCAGCACAAAAGGAATTTACCAATCTTATCATTGAGCAGGCCGACCGTCTGCGCAGCCTAGTGGATAGATTGCTCGGCCCGCAGCGACCGACCCAACATAGCCTGCACAACATTCACCAAGTGGTGCAGAAGGTCTATAAACTGGTGGAAATGGCCCTGCCCGCCAATATTCAGCTAAAGCGTGACTATGATCCCTCGATCCCCGATATCGAGATGGATCCCGACCAAATGCAACAAGCCGTGCTGAATATTTTGCAGAATGCGGTGCAAGCCCTTGAGCATACAGGTGGCGAAATCCTAATCCGCACCCGCACGCAACATCAGGTCACTATCGGTTCGCAGCGCCACAAGCTAGTGCTGACCCTGTCCATTATCGACAATGGCCCAGGCATACCACCAGAGCTGATGGACACGCTGTTTTATCCCATGGTCACCAGTCGTGAGCAAGGTTCGGGACTGGGCCTATCGATTGCCCATAACATTGCCAGATTACACTCGGGCAGAATCGATTGTGTATCCAGCCCTGGGCATACCGAATTTATCATTTCGTTACCGATTTTAAGCGCTAAATAATCAAGACAAACCAATACATACCGTATGAGGAAGCAAAATGCGAATGAGTGAACAAGTGTGGATCCTCGACGATGACAGTTCGATACGTTGGGTGCTCGAAAAGGCGCTCCAAGGCGCAAAACTCAGCACCGCTAGCTTTGCCGCGGCCGAATCACTCTGGCAAGCATTAGAGATTTCCCAGCCACGGGTCATAGTCTCAGATATTCGTATGCCGGGCACCGATGGTTTAACCCTGTTAGAAAGGCTGCAAATCCACTACCCGCATATTCCAGTCATCATCATGACTGCGCATTCGGATTTAGACAGTGCTGTCAGCGCCTATCAGGCGGGAGCGTTTGAGTATTTACCCAAGCCCTTCGATATTGATGAGGCGATTTCCCTTGTCGAGCGCGCCCTGACCCATGCGACCGAGCAAAGCCCCACGCCAGCTGCACAGGATGCTCAAGTAAAAACCCCCGAAATCATCGGTGAAGCGCCCGCGATGCAGGAGGTATTTCGCGCCATCGGCCGGTTATCACGCTCCTCAATCAGCGTGCTGATCAACGGCCAATCGGGTACGGGTAAAGAGCTAGTTGCTGGCGCATTACACAAACACAGCCCACGTAAAGACAAACCCTTTATCGCCTTAAATATGGCGGCAATTCCTAAAGATCTAATCGAATCTGAACTCTTCGGCCATGAAAAAGGCGCCTTCACCGGCGCGGCCAACGTGCGACAAGGACGCTTTGAGCAAGCTAACGGCGGCACCCTGTTTTTAGACGAAATCGGCGATATGCCGCTGGACGTGCAAACCCGCCTACTGCGAGTGCTCGCCGATGGGCAATTTTATCGCGTTGGCGGCCATAGCGCTGTCCAAGTCGATGTGCGGATTATTGCCGCAACTCACCAAGATCTGGAGCAACTTGTGCTCAAAGGCGGCTTTAGGGAAGACCTATTCCATCGGCTCAATGTGATTCGTATTCACTTGCCGCCATTGTCACAACGCCGTGAGGATATTCCCCAACTGGCGACCCACTTTCTAGCCTCCGCCGCGAAGGAGATTGGTGTCGAGGCAAAAATCCTCACCAAAGAGACCGCCGCTAAGCTATCGCAACTGCCTTGGCCTGGGAACGTGAGACAACTCGAGAATACCTGTCGCTGGCTCACTGTCATGGCCTCAGGGCAAGAAATTCTGCCCCAGGATTTACCGCCAGAGCTACTTAAAGAGCCCGCCAGCATTAATCCTATGGCAAAAGGCAGCCAAGATTGGCAATCGGCACTCACAGAGTGGATTGACCAAAAACTGTCTGAGGGAAATAGCGATTTATTAACCGAAGTTCAGCCAGCCTTTGAACGTATTTTGCTGGAAACAGCATTACGCCATACCCAAGGGCATAAACAAGAAGCGGCAAAACGTTTAGGTTGGGGAAGAAATACCTTAACGCGAAAACTCAAAGAATTGTCTATGGATTAACCATCCATTTAAAAGCAAAAAAGGGATATTACTATCCCTTTTTTATTATCTAGACTCAGTCTAAATAATTAGAACTGGTAATGCACACCAATTGCTAATTGCTTAATATCAGTGTCGATATTTTTCACATTTAGATAATTGTGGTCAGCATCTAAATCACCTGTAGTGACATCATAGCTCAAGCGAACATTTAAATGCTCAGTCACTGCGGCATTAACACCAACACCATAGGTCCAGCCAAAACCAGTAAAGTCTTCATCGAAGCCTAGAGCTTCAACTTTCACAGCCATAGATGCAACACCTACTTTGGCATAGGCAGAGAACATATCATTGATTTGCATGGTGAACTTAGGTGTGAACGAGAAAGCACCAGCAGAAATATCAACATCCTTATCACCTAAATCGCCAGTCGCAAATAAATTGGCTTCTAAACCAAACCACTCGTTGAAGTTGTATCCACCATATACCCCTAAACCTGTACCTGATTCAGAGTCATCAAAAGCGTCTACCGTTACACGGTTTAGTGCGCCACCTACATAAAAACCAGTAGTATCAGCCGCTGAAGCTTGGCCCACGACTAAAGCAGATAATAAAGATGCCGCAACTAAAGATAGTTTTTTCATTATATTTCCCTAACGAGTTAACTTGAGTCTTTAAACGCTGCGGATATTACAACAAACAAATAATAAGGGTTACAGTTTATAAAGACTAAATACATTTTATACAGGAACGATTCAGCTTTAATTCAACCCTATAACAAATGCGACAAACTTATATGCTAAGTTAAACACGCTATTTTAAATACTAAGCATTAACTTACTGCTCGCAATAAATTCATAATAATGAAATAACACCAACGAATAAGGGAACGACGTTTTCGCTCATCGAGACATTCAATAATCACAACCCTCCCCGATTGCCCACACGTCACATGGCTGCGCCACATCAACAAGGGCCAAATATGCAGTCGGTAGTCCCGCTGTGCAATATTAAATGGAATCGTTCTCGGCCAATAATATAAAGGTTGGCGCAGGATAAGCTCGCTCCAAACGCCCATAGGAGGATTGACTAAATGCGGTTCAGGGAGTTTTGAACCTGACCCCGCGCTCGTGGCGGGGGCATGTTCGGCTATTAACTCAAAGCGGGTCGATAATCGATGATAACGGCAAATCAGCCGAGTATTGTCACCTAAAGTGTGAGCCTGTTGTTGCATCCATGACATAACCATTCCTTTGGCTTATATGGCAAACTCAATTGACCACAGTAATTACCTCGTTGGACCGTCCACCTGCACAGGATCTTGGTGAATAATCACCTCGGCATCTTCAAAGGCGGCCTTCACCCTGAGTCCCGTCGTATCGGCAATACTGTGGGCTTCGTTCAGGCTCAGGTTACCATCCAACTCCAAATGGAATTGAATAAAGATAGTCTTACCCGCTTGGCGCGTGCGTAAATCATGCATCCCTAAAACCCTTGGATCTTCCTTGGCAATTTGTTTGATTCGCTGGCGTGTATCTTCATCCAACTCCCGGTCGAGCAGAGCTTGAATCGAGCGATAACCCAAATCAAAGGCCTGCTGACCTATATAACAAGCGATCAGCACAGCAAACAGCCCATCTGCCCACCACCAACCATACTGGGAAAAGACCAGCGCTAATAATACCGCGCCATTGAGGAATAAGTCCGACTTATAGTGCAAGGAATCGGCTTCGACCACAGTGCTATTGGTTACTGCAAGCGCCCGCTTTTGCAACATCACTAAGGCTAAGGTCAATGCAATTGAGACCACAGAAACTACCACCCCTAAAGTGGCATTTTCTACGGCAGAAGGATTCAACAAACGTTCACCACCATAAAACAACAACAAAAAGGCTGAGCCCATAATAAAAGCAGATTGCGCTAGTGAAGCTAATGGCTCCGCTTTACCGTGGCCGTATCTGTGATCATGGTCAGCGGGGACTATGGCGTAACGAATGGCAATAAAGTTGACGATTGAGGCGAGCGCGTCGGCAAAGGAGTCCGTTAAGGATGCCAGCATACTGGCCGAGCCAGAATACAACCAAGCTAACAGTTTGATTATAATAAGGGTCAAAGCGGTGGCCACGGAAGCGCGACTCACCAGTTTGACCCAAAAATCGTATTGGGAAGTCTGAGTCATAGGGGTCTATATCGGGAAGCTATGACCCTATTGTATATCAGCTTACAAGCTTAACCGCGAGGTTCTTTACCAGCTTGTGCTTCAAATCGCGCTTTAAACTTAGCTTGCTGTTCGGGTGTCAACAGATTGTAGATTTGATTTTGCATCTTCATCCGTTCAATCGCTTGGGCTTGACGTTTTTCCTGTTGTGCACTCATTAATGCCTTAGCTTGCGCCTCATCGAAGGTCGCGGAGGTGATCAATGCCTGCATTTCAGCACGATGCGCTAAACGCTCCTCCTTAGTTGGTTTGTCGTCGCTACGAGCTGCACGTTGCTCAGCAAACAGCTTTTTGATATCAGCCTTTTGTGCATCGGTTAAATCCAAGCCTTCAAACATTCTGTGCATACCGTCATGGCCCATACGCTCACCGTGTTTATGGAACTCACCACGAGGATGGTCACAACCTTGGCCAGGCTCGGCATTAACAGTGGTCGCGAATACCGCAGTGCTTGCTAGGATGGCAAATACACCAGCTTTTAAAGGAGATAATGTTTTCATCATGTTAACCTCAATAGTGTAAAGACAAGATACAGTGACGACCCTTTTAAAAGCCGAATCACTTTCGACGATTACAGTCTAAAGCGTCATATGTAAGTGAGGGCGTGACCTGAGTAAATCAGTGTAAAGTTGCGACAAGAACTAACAAATTCCCTATTCTTTACTTTGGCTTACATTGCTACACAGCAATTGACATCAAAAGAGGTATACTCAGGCAAAATACTAAAAGAGCCTGCGGTTTAGCGCACGACTCTTACACCAGTTCACCCAGATTAAGGAACACTATGAGTCGGATATTATTAATCGATGATGACCTTGGTTTATCAGAACTCCTCGGACAATTACTCGAACTCGAAGGGTTTAAGCTCACGCTGGCCTATGATGGCAAGCAAGGCCTAGAACTTGCCCTTGCAGGGGATTACGATCTGATCTTACTCGATGTGATGTTACCTAAATTAAACGGTTTTGAAGTGCTACGCGCCCTGCGCCAACACAAGCAAACTCCAGTGCTGATGCTCACCGCCAGAGGTGATGAAATTGACCGTGTGGTAGGGCTTGAGATCGGTGCCGATGACTATTTACCGAAACCCTTCAATGACAGGGAGCTTATCGCTCGGATTCGCGCCATCATTCGCCGCTCACACTTAACCGCCCAAGAAATTCACGCCACCCCGGCGCAGGAGTTTGGTGATTTACGCTTAGATCCCTCACGCCAAGAAGCCTACTGCAATGAGCAACTGATTATTCTGACGGGAACCGAGTTTACACTGCTACACACGCTAGCGCTGCATGCGGGTGAATTGATGAATAAAGAAGAGCTTAACGAGATAGTGCTCGGCAAAAAACTCATGCCCTTCGACCGCAGCCTAGATATGCACCTCTCGAATCTACGCAAAAAACTCCCCGAGCGTAGCGATGGCAGACCTAGGGTGAAAACCATCCGTGGCAAAGGTTATATCTGGCTACCATAACGGCGGAAACAACTGTGCCTAATCGCTTATTTATCAAGTTACTACTCGGATTTTGGATCTGTAGCTCGCTGATTATCGCTTTGGTCGGCCTGCTGCCATTGCTGCAGCAAAATCATGACCGCGCCCCAATTCCGCCGCATCTGCAAAAAGTGCTGGCAAGCATAGCGCAGCGTATTCAAGACAATCCCGAGCTAGTCACATCTGATTTTCTGCGCCGTTGGGAAAGACGTGGCGATATGGAAGGCAAACCCCTTAGGCTCTATCTTGCCAACAGCCAAGGCCAAGTGATTAACACCAATCGAGTCAGCCGTGGTGTGCGTAGTTTTATGCTAATGGCTGATGAAGAAAAGCAGCCAATTAGTCATCAATTTAAAGATGAATTGGTCTTCGGCCCGCACCAATTTACCCTCCAAGGCGAAACCTACTATCTCTATGGTCGCTTGCCGGATATTCACCCTCGTCCCTGGTTCTTCTTCTTTATCGAAAACAAGCTGCTCACCCTAAGCCTAGCCATAGTGCTCTCGGGATTACTGTGCGCCATTCTCGCTTGGCATTTAGGTAAACCATTAAACTCGCTCAAGAAAAGTGCCGATGCCCTCGCCGAAGGTGATCTCAGCAATCGCGTCGATAAGGCGACCACTCAACGGAACGATGAAATTGGCCAGCTCGCCACCGCCTTTAATAGCATGGCGGACTCGATTGAGGCCATGGTCAAGAATCAGCAACGTTTGATGGGGGATATTTCCCACGAATTGCGCACTCCACTGACCCGCCTACAATTATCACTGGCACTGGCCCGCAAGAAAGGTCAACAGACTACGGAAACCGACCGTATCGCCTACGAGGCCGAGCAACTAGAGAAATTGATCGCAGAGCTCTTGGAGTTGTCGCGGGTCAAACTCAGCACCAATGAGACCAAGGTGTGCCTCGGATTAGCCGAGTCCCTCAGTCAAGTGTTGGATGACGCCGAGTTTGAAGCCGATCAACAGGGTAAGAAGATCACTATCGATATCGATGAAGCCATCGAACTCAGCCATTATCCGAAATCCCTGTCCCGTGCGATAGAAAACCTGCTGCGCAATGCGATTCGTTATGCCCAGAGCGATATTCATCTGCGTGCGAGCCAAGCCAACGGCCAAGTACAGATCACCATTAAAGACGATGGTCCGGGGATTGATCCTGCGGAGCTTGAGGCGATTTTCAAACCCTTCTATCGCCCCGATTCGGCAAGACAGCGGGAAAGCGGCGGCTGGGGCCTAGGACTCGCCATTACTGAAGCCGCCATTAGCGCCCACAAAGGTAAAATCAGAGCTGAGAATCGCCAGCCCCACGGCCTCGAAGTCAATATCAGTTTACCGACCTAAAAACATAAGCCCCGCTAACTCAGTTTGCGGGGCTTATATCATCAACAGTCAACTGCCGTTAATCCTTAATCCCTAGCTGTTTTAACTTGCGATACAAGGCATTACGGCTAATCCCCAAACGCTTAGCGCATTGGCTCACATTGCCCTCGCAGGCGCGGTAAGCCTGCAACACATTCAGATTAATGGTTCCGTGGAGCGAGTCGATGGTGACGGAGCTCGGCTCAGCCAGTTCGTGCGGATGTGCCGTTGCTTCTGCTTCGACAACCTCAGTTAAGGTCTGCGACTCACACGCCAAGTTCATTAGCTTTTGAGCAAGGTAATCGGGGAGATGATTGATCTCGAGTACAGCTTCACCTTCGGCCATCAAACAAGCCACCTGCATTAGGTTATCCAGCTCCCTTAGGTTGCCGGGCCAATCGTAACGCATCAGTTGCGCCAACAACTCAGTACACAAGGTTTGCGCGCTGCTGCGGTGACGGCGGTGCAATTT
The DNA here is from genome assembly GCF_000485795.1 of Shewanella decolorationis S12. Lineage (GTDB taxonomy): Bacteria > Pseudomonadota > Gammaproteobacteria > Enterobacterales > Shewanellaceae > Shewanella > Shewanella decolorationis. Next base: position 11,383 of record NZ_AXZL01000049.1, on the reverse strand, counting down.
ATGGATGATGCGCTCAATATCCTGCCGTTCACGCAGCGCAGGCAAGCGCACTTGCAATCCATTCAGGCGATAAAACAAATCCTGACGGAACAGCCCCTGCGCCACCAGCGACTCTAAATCCATATGGGTCGCGGCGATGATCTGAATATCGACCTTAAAGCTTTGATTACTACCGACGGGAACGACCTCGCGCTCCTGCAATACCCGGAGTAAACGACTCTGCGCCGCCAGTGGCATCTCGCCAATTTCATCGAGGAACAAAAAGCCGCCGTGTGCCTGGCGGATCTTTCCGATAAAACCAGTTCGATTGGCGCCAGTAAAGGCCCCCGCCTGATAACCAAATAACTCAGACTCAACCAACTCAGCGGGTAGGGCTGCACAGTTTACTGCAACTATGGGCTGCGCGCGGCGAGCACTCTGGGCGTGGAGCTTTTTCACAAATTGCTCCTTACCGACACCCGTTTCGCCAAGCACAAGTAGGGGGATCTGCTTAGTGATCACCTTATTCGCCTGCTGCCAGGCCCGCTCAAGTAACGGGTCGCGAAACCTGACACCCAATTGGTTCAAGGGTTTATTTTGAAGGGTTCTGGTACTTTTCGTCTGCGTCAGTGCTAACGCTTGCGTCTGCATATGCAGCGCCGAATCGGGGTGAAACCCACCCGCTCGCGCCCAATTGTCGCCGAGATGTTGCTCTAAACTGTCACCCAGCTTGGCTTGGCTCAGCAATTGTTTAGCCATGGGATTACAACCCACAATCCGCCCGTCACTGCTAGCGATAACTATGCCTTGCCAACCGGAATTTAATAGACTCGGCTGTGCCGCGAAATCGATTCGATAATGACTATCGGGCAGATGACACAGCAGCGCCGTTTCGACCTGCTGCGCCAGACTCGACACAAGCATTAAGGTTTGCTGCGAATGCCGTTGCTGCTCACTGGTAATATCAAGCACTCCGAGCATCTCACCTTGGGGCGAAAAAATCGGGCAAGCGGTGCAACTCATAAAACGGTTTTGGCGGATAAAATGCTGCTCGCCGACCACTGACACCGCCTGCTTGGCCGTGAGCGCCGTGCCTATTGCATTGGTGCCCTTATACTTTTCTAGCCAGTTGACCCCAATATCGAGCGCCACATCCGCCAGCTTGCTGGAATAGCGGCTCACCCCCCAATGTTTCAGCACATAACCGTCGGCATCGGAGAGCAATAATCGACTATTAGAGTGCGCCATCAGTTGATTAAATAGCGGCAAGGCATGGGATTGTACTAATTCGATGAGCTGCTGATATTGTTCATGTTTATGTTTGAGCTCCGAACGCGTGAGCCTAAGATCCTCACCGGCACGAAACTCTGACAAGCCAGCACCTAAGCTACGCTGCCATGAATCGGTTAACCATGCCTGCGTGGTTGGAAAATGCGGTTTTACTGTCATAGCCAAGCTCCCCGAGCACTGTTCCATTTCGGCACACCCACAGTGTGTCGTTGGATGACAAAATGACCACAGGGCACCTTTCCTTCCGTGAGTGCCCCTATTGTTTGGGACCTGCAAAATTAGCTTTTCATCATACTGTTAGCTCAACAAGTGTACAACTCCTGCCAGTTTGGCACTGTCCTTGCGATGTTTGTTTGTACGCAGTGCTCAAGTGTTGCGTAAGAGAACACCAACTTAATCAATAGCTTTGTCAGTCAACTCGATTGGCAATGGATAAAAATAACAACAGTGCTTAAACCCATTTCAACAAGACCCATTGCTGAGACGCTGCACATTTAGCGTATTCGGCAGCCACAGAAGGAAAACACTATGATTTATGCTCAACCCGGAACCGCTGGTGCCATCGTTAACTTTAAAGAAAAATACGCCAACTTTATCGGTGGCAAATGGGTTGCCCCAGTCAACGGCGAATACTTCGATAATCGTTCCCCCGTCAATGGTCAAAACTTCTGTAAAATTCCCCGCTCCGACTACCGCGATATCGAACTGGCGCTCGATGCTGCCCACGCCGCTAAGGATGCCTGGGGCAAAACCTCGGTCACCGAGCGTGCGAATTTACTGCTGCGTATCGCCGATCGCGTTGAGCAAAATCTCGAATACTTAGCCGTTGCCGAAACCTGGGAAAACGGTAAAGCAGTGCGCGAAACCCTCAACGCCGACTTGCCTCTGTTTGTCGACCACTTCCGTTACTTTGCAGGCTGCATTCGTGCACAGGAAGGTAGCGCCGCCGATATCGATGGCAACACCGTCAGCTATCACTTCCCAGAGCCATTGGGTGTCGTCGGGCAAATCATTCCGTGGAACTTCCCGCTGTTGATGGCGGCATGGAAAATCGCCCCTGCACTCGCCGCGGGCAACTGCGTAGTACTCAAACCCGCCGAGCAAACGCCCGTATCTATCCTTGTGCTGCTCGAGCTGATTGAAGATCTACTACCGCCAGGCATCCTTAACGTCGTCAACGGTTTTGGCGCCGAAGCGGGCCAAGCCCTCGCCACCAGCAAACGCATCGCTAAACTGGCCTTTACTGGTTCCACCGAAGTGGGTTACCACATCTTAAAATGTGCCGCCGAATCGCTGATCCCATCAACCGTCGAACTTGGCGGCAAGTCGCCTAACCTGTATTTCGCCGATGTGATGGACCACGAAGACGAGTATTTAGATAAGGCCGTCGAAGGCATGTTGCTGGCCTTCTTCAACCAAGGTGAAGTCTGTACTTGCCCATCAAGGGTATTAATCCAAGAGTCGATTTACGATCGCTTTATCGAAAAAGTTCTCGCCCGGGCGCAAACCATCAAGCAGGGCAACCCGCTGGATACCACCACCCAAGTGGGCGCACAAGCCTCCCAAGAACAGTTCGATAAGATCTTAAGCTATCTCGCGATTGGTAAAGATGAAGGCGCGCAGGTGCTCTTAGGCGGCTCGCTCTGCCAACTCGAAGGCGAACAAAGTAAAGGCTATTACATCAGCCCAACGATCATGAAAGGCCATAATAAGATGCGGATTTTCCAAGAGGAAATCTTCGGCCCGGTTATTTCGGTCACCACCTTCAAGGATGAAGCCGAAGCCTTGGCAATTGCCAACGATACCGAATACGGCCTTGGTGCGGGTGTATGGACTCGGGATATGAACCGTGCCCAGCGTCTAGGTCGAGGTATTCAAGCGGGTCGCGTTTGGATTAACTGCTACCACGCCTATCCTGCCCACGCGGCCTTTGGCGGTTATAAAAAGTCGGGCATCGGCCGTGAAACCCACAAGATGATGCTCAATCACTATCAAAACACCAAAAACCTATTGGTGAGTTACGATATCAATCCGCTCGGGTTCTTCTAACCAAACGGAAACTTTGCCTTGCTCACAAGAAAGGGCCATGGGCCCTTTCTCTATTTTTATCGCATTGAACTATAAGAACATACCGCCAGAAGCCTCGATACGCTGGGCGTTTATCCACGCCGCGGCGGGTGACAACAAGACACTGATTGCGCCGCCAATATCCTCGGGTAACCCCACCCGCCCCAAAGCCGTTTGCTGCGCTAAAAACTCATTCATTTGTGGATTATCCCGCACGGCACCACCACCAAAGTCCGTTTCTATCGCACCGGGAGCCAGCACATTGACGCGGATCCCGCGTGGACCAAGCTCCTTCGCCCAGTATTTGGTCATGGTTTCGACCGCGCCTTTCATGGTGGCGTAGGCGCCAAACCCCGGGACAGCAAAGCGCGTTAACCCCGTAGAGACATTGATAATACTGCCGTTATCGGCAAGCAGAGGCAGCAACGCCTGAGTTAAAAAGAAAGGTCCTTTGACATGGATATTCATCAGAGTATCAAACTGCTCCACACTGGTTTCAGCCATAGGCACATGGATACCAATCCCAGCATTATTAACGAGATAGTCAAAACTATCCCGCTGCCAAGTCTGTTCGAGTGCGGCTTTTACGCGCAGCGAAAAATCACTAAAGGACTGGCTATCACCCACATCTAACGGTAAAGCGACGGCCTTGCGTCCATGCCATTCAATTTCCGCTACCACCTCGGCGGCCGCAGCGGTATTACTTTGGTAAGTTAGAATAATATCAACACCTTGGGCGGCTAAGGTCAGGGCCGCATTTTTACCTAAACCACGGCTTGCACCTGTGATCAGCGCGATGGGAGTTGTGTTCATTGTGTATCCTCTTCATTCATCTATGTTAATGCCGCCGCACAGCATGGCGATCCCACAGCACACAGCTTATTACTTGCACAAAGAGGGATAAACACACTATAAATGGCAAGACTGTTAGCCAATAGAGAACAATTGCGATGCAAGATAGACTACAAGCCATGCAAATTTTTATGCGGGTGGCTGAATTAGAGAGTTTTACTCAAGCCAGTATCAGCCTTGGTCTGTCGAAAACCCATGTGTCGAATGTAGTGGCTCAGTTCGAAACCGCACTAGGGGCACGCTTACTGCAACGCACCACCCGCACGGTGCGCCTCACTCAAGACGGTATAAGTTGTTATGAGCGCTGCAAAAACTTGCTCACCGACTATCAAGAATTAGAAAGCCTCTTCCAACTGCAGGCGGCGCAAGTTTCCGGTCGCTTAAGAGTCGATATGTCCACAGGGATTGCGCGAAACTTAGTGCTTCCCCATCTTCCTGCCTTTATTGAACAATATCCCCAAATTGAGTTGGAGCTAAGCAGCACCGACCGTAAAGTCGATATCGTCGCCGAAGGTTTTGACTGCGTGATCCGCGTTGGCAGCGTGCTGCAAGAAGGCGTTATCGCCAAAAAGATTGGCCACTTTAAGATGCTTAACTGCGTTAGCCCAAGCTACATCGCAAAATACGGCAAACCATCGAGTTTAGAAGAGCTTAGCCAAGGGCATAAGCTTATCCACTACGTTGGCCAGTTAGGCGGCAGCGATTCAGGATTTGAGTATCTGAGCCAAGATAATCACGAACTATGCGCCCTAGCCTTACCTAAGCTAATCACAGTCAATAATGCCGATGCCTACAGCGCGGCCTGTCTCGCAGGATTAGGGATTATTCAAGCGCCGAATATTGGGGTGGCTAAATATCTCCAAACTGGCGAACTGATTGAGATCTTGCCAGATTACCCTGCGCCCTCAATGCCAGTGAGCTTGCTCTATCCCCATAGACGCCATCTTTCGAAACGCCTTCAGGTATTTATGGCTTGGTTAACCGAGCTGCTAACGCCTTTTTTAGTATCGCGTTAACGGCCAGTCTCGATATTCGCTAACCGCTGCGACAGTTCCGCCATCGAGCTTGCCGTGCGGGGATCGCACTCAGGCTTGGCTATTGGGTTAAATTCGAGACGTGGCCCGCCGAACCTACCTAGACGGCTTGGCAGAATATGCAAATCCCAAACTAGCTGATCGTAGTAATGCAGCCGCAGGCCATTATCCGAAACTGGCCAATGGGCATAGAGTAAAAACGAATGATAGCTCTGCGAGAGGGAACGACTCGCCACTAATTTAAAATTTGCATCGAGCAGGCTGCACTCGGTCGACTCTTCAAAGGGGCAATCGTAGGAGGTCAGCAGTAAATAGCCTTGGGCGCCATTGGGTAAGGTGCAGCAGTACTGGGCTTCAAGCTGCCTTCCTGCGATGTTGACCCCAGCAACTTGCTGATTGAAATATAAAGGCTGAGTGAGCGCCTCGGTATCGGACACTCGCAGTGTGAAGGCAGTTATCGGCTGCATGCGGTATCCTCCCAGTGCCTTGAAATCGCTAATTTCGCTTCCAATACAAGCCCATCAAAATTAGGTATCCGACAAAATACGCTAGCAAGTCGAGTGGATCGAAATGGCTACCAATCACGATTCGCGCTAAACGATTGCCGCCCAGTCCCAGTTTGTCCACTAAGCCCCAATACTGGCCAAATTCAATAGCGAAGGCAAACAGCAGCACAGCCAGCGCCAACCATGGCGTGTGCCAAAACCGATTGATTGACTCCCCTTTTGCATTCACCACGGGCACCAGCGTGCGCGCCATGCAAAACAACAGGATCACCACTAACACGTCACCGACAAAACCGCGAATAAACCCCGGAGGCGCAAAACGCGCGATCAACACTTCGATGATAAACAGCAACACCGCATAAATTAAAAAAGATTTTCGATCGGGCCGACGGCTAAAAAGATGGACTGGCATAAACGGTTAATCCCTTACCTCTCGAAGATGAAGCGGCAAAATCTAGCTGAATACCAATAGCTTAACAAGCTTAGTTCGATGGATTTCTCACTTATTTACCCAGTTCACTCATCAGAACTCCAGGCAAGTTCACTCCGCAAAATTTAAGCGCCGTTTAAGTTTGGCTTTAGTAGCCTGCAAGCACACCACCTTAGGAGCAACAGATCATGTCCTCAAATATGCAGCAAAACATCAAAGTCTGGGATCCCTTGATCCGTATCTTTCACTGGTCATTGGTGGGCTTTTTTACCTTAGCCTACCTCACCGAAGGTGAAGACGAATGGATGAATATCCACAGTTACGCTGGCTACAGCATCTTAACCCTACTGGTATTTCGCCTGTTATGGGGTGTGATTGGCACTCACCATGCGCGTTTTATCAACTTTGTCACCCGTCCGAGCATCGCATGGGCTTACCTGAAAGAACTCTTCACGGGCAAGGCTAAGGATTATATCGGCCACAATCCCGCAGGCGCACTCATGATAGTCGCCCTGATCCTCAGCATAGGGTTCACTGGCTTCTCCGGCATGGCACTTTATGCCACCGATGGCCAAGGTCCTCTGGCCACAAGCTTTTTCGCCACTTGGCCCGAGGGCGCCCTGAAGGAAGTACATGAGTTTTTCGCCAACTTTAGCCTGTTTCTTATCGTCATCCATGTCGGCGGCGTGATCGTCAGCAGCCTGCTGCATAAGGAAAACCTCGTTAGAGCCATGCTGACCGGTAAAAAGCAGCGCCCACTGATCTAACAAGATGAACATCAATAACCGTCGAAATCGACCGTTCAAAGGAGTTAGACATGAACAACAACCTGAATAAAAGCCTGATGGGATTGGCACTAACAGCGGTATTGCTCAGCAGTGTTAATGCCAGTGCCGCCAATACCAAGGTCGCCAGCTTGCCACTCAGCGCCGAGCGAATCGGCTTACAACTGCAACAATATCAAGCACAAGGCGCAGGCCCCTTTAGCGCCGCGGCTGGACAAGCACTGTGGCTACAGCAGAGTGAGAATCGCAGCTGTGCCAGCTGCCACACAGCCAAAGTGACAGACCCAGGCATGCATCAAAACACCCGAAAGCCCATCGAGGCCATGGCGCCGTCACTCACCAGTAACCGTTTAACCGATGCAGCCAAGATTGAGAAATGGTTTACCCGCAACTGTAACTGGACCTTTAAACGCGAGTGCACGCCTCAAGAGAAAGGCGACGTACTGCTGTGGCTCAGTTTGCAATAACGGCGTTATTCACATTCATTTTAATCAGTAAAACCTAAGGAAATATCATGACTAAACAAGCCCATCCCCTAAGCTGGATTGTAGGTTCCACACTCACCGCCCTCGCCCTTGCGATAGGCGCCGTAGGTCTCAGCTTGACCTTTACCAGTACAGGTTATGCCGACGATGGTCGAGAGCTGAATCAAGCTATCCCACAAAATGCAGAATACTCGGCAGAATGCGGTAGTTGCCATATGGCGTATCCCGCAAATTTACTGCCCGCCGAAAAATGGCAGGCAATTACCAGCAACCTAAGCAATCACTTTGGTGATGATGCCAGCCTAGCGCCTGAAGCAGCGGCTAGAATTGAGCAATATCTCGTTCAACATGCTGCGCAAAATGGTAAGGTGATGAAAAATAGCAAACCTTTGATTGCTGGCATGGGGCCGCAAAAAATTACCGAGCAAGCATTTTTTATCCGTAAGCACGATGAGCTCCCAAGACGCATGGTGCAAGATAACCCCAAAGTCGGCTCATTCAGCCAATGCAGCAATTGCCATAACCTCGCAGAGAAGGGCATATTCGATGAAGATACCGTTAATATTCCTGGCTTTGGTCGCTGGGATGATTAACAGCCCAAGCTGTCTAGCCCATGATGAAGACCTCTCCAACAAAGTGGTCGAATGGGTGAAGGAGGGTAAAGTATTACCCTTTGACACCATAATGCAACGCTATGAGTCGCGCCTTAAGGGGCGCTTGCTCGACCTCGAGGTCGAGCAAAAGCACGGGCGCATCATCTATGAACTCGAAATCCTGCGCGACGATGGCATTGTCTATGAGATTAAGATTGATGCCAAAACGGGTGAATGGCTTAAGGAAAAGGTCGACTGATGCGCTTACTCTTGATTGAAGATGATGCCGACTTAGTGGCTCGGCTCATTCCCGCCCTTAACAAGGCGGGCTACACGGTTGAACATGCCAATAACGGTATCGATGGCGCTTTTCTTGGTGAGGAAGAAGCCTTCGAAGCGGTGATCCTCGATTTAGGCTTGCCCGGTAAGCCGGGCTTAAGCGTACTGAGCCAATGGCGCCAAAAGGGCCTGCTGATGCCAGTGTTAATTCTTACGGCTCGCGATGCTTGGCACGAACGCGTCGATGGCCTTAAGGCAGGCGCCGACGATTATCTCGGTAAACCTTTCCATGTTGAGGAGCTGCTCGCCAGATTAGAAGCGCTGATCCGCCGCCACTTTGGCCGTGCCGACAACCTGCTGCAACATGCGGGCGTCTCCCTCGATGTGGATAAACAAGCGGTGACCAATGCCGAAGGGGACGTTATCGAGCTGACTAAGATTGAGTACCGCCTGCTGCATTATTTAATGGCCAACCCGACTAAGATTGTGTCCAAATCCGAGTTGAGTGAGCGCATTTACGAAGAGGAACAAATCAAAGACAGCAATGTGATTGAAGTGTACGTCAACCGACTCCGCCAACGCCTAGGCAAAGACTATATCGAAACGCGACGCGGCCAAGGTTATCGACTCAAGGATGCCTAAGCGTGTATTCACTCAAAGCCTACCTCACCCGCAATCTGCTTATCACCCTCACCTGCGCCATGGCGCTATTGTTGTATTTACTGTTTCAAGGCATTCAAATCTTAACCCAAGACTTTGTTGCCTCGCGCCTGCAACACGATGCCGATAGCCTGATCTCCGCCCTAGAGCCGCAAGCCGATGGCACTTGGACACTGAGTGCCGACAGGCTTCCCAATGTGTATCACAGGGTCAATTCGGGCCACTACTTTGCGATTAACATCGGTGAACAGTTATTACGCTCGCGCTCGCTGTTTGACCATGCAGTCTCACTCCCCAATCTTAAAGTTGGCGAGCAACAACAAGCCACTCAATACGTAGGCCAGGAGCACTGGCTGATGTTCAGCCAGACCATAGTCAAGAATGGGCAAACCATTACCCTGTGGGTGACGGAAGACATAAGCTCGCTCGAGCAAACCCAATTACGCTTTCTAGGCTTTGCGGCGGTAGTGGTACTGCTGACCATTATGATCCTGCTATTTGCCCAGCATCTGTTGCTCAAACGGGGCTTTAAACCGCTAGAGCAAATGCCAGATGCCATCAGGCAACTGCGGCTCCAAGGGCAAGAAATCGATACCCAGCACACGCCAACAGAAATTAGCCCCTTGATTGAGGAAATCGAACGCCTCATGAATCAACTTGGGCAGAGGGTGCAACGTTCACGCAATGCCTTGGGTAATCTTGCCCACGAAATGAAACGTCCTCTGCAAGGGCTTCAATCATACCTCGAGAGCCTAGCGCCTGATCAAAGACGCGAAGGCAGTAAGGTGCTCGCGGATCTGCACCATATCATTGAGCGAGAGCTTAAACGCACTAAAATCGTTGGGCTTTCAACGCCTGGGCGTTTTACCGTGCTCAATGACGATCTGCCGCCACTTATCCAAGTGATGCAACGCATCTATCCTGAGCGTCAAATTGATAGTCAGTTTGATAAAACACTGGTCATGCCCTTCGACCGGGACGACTTGCTGGAACTGCTTGGCAATCTGCTCGATAACGCCTGCAAGCATGCACATCGACAGATACAGCTTTGTATTAAGCAGACGAATACCAGCAATCAAGCGTATCAAATAGATGTCAGCGACGATGGCGAAGGTGTATCGGATAGCGATTTAGCTGTGATTACGGAGCGAGGGATTCGGCTCGATGAGAGCATTCAAGGCCATGGTTTAGGCCTGTCGATTTGCAAAGATATTGTCGAGAGTTATCAGGGGGAACTTAGCTTTACGCATTCAGTACTTGGCGGGCTAAAGGTGAGCGTGATATTGCCTCTGCCGCATTAAGCGCACAGCAAAGCTAATGCTCTGCTGTGCGATGGGCTTTACGACTTGTAAGGCATAGGGCCAAGATAATCTTTCTTACCCACATCCACACCGTTGTGGCGCAGAATCGCATAGGCCGTCGTCACATGGAAATATAAGTTCGGGATGGCATGCTCAATCGCAAACTCATACCCCGTCAAATACTTACCTTCCCAACGCGGTTGAGAAACATGGATAGTCGCCGCATCGGCAAAATCTGCCTCAGTAAATTGAGCTAAGTACTCGATAACAGAAGCAATACGTGCTTGCAGCTCAGGTAGCGTCGTTTCAGTATCATCATGCTTAGGCACAGTTTCTAAATTACCCGTCAGACGCGCGACCCCAATCTTAGCGGTATCACAGGCGATCTGGATCTGACGGATCAGATTAAATTGATCGGGGGCTAAGCGGGAATTCAATAACACCGCCATATCCACCTTCTTCAAGTTGGCAAAAACCTCACCCTTCTCCAGAATAAGACTCAAATTTTTCAGCATCTTGCTAAATTGAACAGCTGTTAAATCATAAAGCATGACATAAACTCCTGTGATAAACGCCACCAGATTGCAGCACTTCCGATTATCTTGGGGCAAAAGGGGCTACTTCAACAAGGCGAGATAAAGATTTATTTCACTATTCGCTAAAACATCAACGCTAATGGATATCAAACTGAGCTGGTGAGTAAATTTATTCAATGCATAAACGAAAAAAGCCTCATCTTTCGATGAGGCTTATCTCTTGTGTTGGCGGAGCGGACGGGACTCGAACCCGCGACCCCCGGCGTGACAGGCCGGTATTCTAACCAACTGAACTACCGCTCCAACTCTGTCTGGTCATTGACCAAATTAGGCGCTTGGCGATGACCTACTCTCACATGGGGAGACCCCACACTACCATCGGCGCGATTGCGTTTCACTTCTGAGTTCGGGATGGGATCAGGTGGGACCACAATGCTATTGTCACCAAGCAAATTTGTTATTCACTACCCGTCTTATTGTCGCAGGCAGTAAATTAAATTCGGAAAGCTGGTTTGAGTTACACTTCTTAAGTGTTCATATTCAAGCTAAGTGCTTGTAAAACCCATCTGGGTTGTATGGTTAAGCC
>NZ_AXZL01000048.1 GCF_000485795.1 Shewanella decolorationis S12 | reverse complement strand
GATAGGTCAGGTGTGTAAGCGTTGTGAGGCGTTGAGCTAACTGATACTAATGACTCGAGAGGCTTAACCATACAACCCAGATGGGTTTTACTGAAAATGTTCCAGACATTTTCCAGTACTTCCTCCTTCCCTGGAGGTCGTACAGTACTTAGCTTGAATATGAACACTTAAGAAGTGTGAACTCAAAGAAGCTTTCCGAATTTAATTTACTGCCTGCGACAATAAGACGGGTAGTGAATAACAAATTTGCTTGGTGACAATAGCATTGTGGTCCCACCTGATCCCATCCCGAACTCAGAAGTGAAACGCAATCGCGCCGATGGTAGTGTGGGGTCTCCCCATGTGAGAGTAGGTCATCGCCAAGCGCCTAATTTGGTCAATGACCAGACAGAGTTGGAGCGGTAGTTCAGTTGGTTAGAATACCGGCCTGTCACGCCGGGGGTCGCGGGTTCGAGTCCCGTCCGCTCCGCCAACACAAAGAGATAAGCCTCATCGAAAGATGAGGCTTTTTTCGTTTATGTGTTGAAAAATCTGCTCAGACTCACTTTCAGCGGTGTTTTACTCAGCCTCGTTTATGTAAGTTATTCTGAAACCACTCTTTTTATTAAAAGGGTTTAGCGGTTTTCTTTATGATAGACTGCTAGTTTTTACGGCTGGACAGGTCAGTTTTTCATTTGTGGGTGAGGTGGTTGTGCGCCACTTGGCAGTATTGAACTGTGTTTCTGCCCTCAGATAAATTAAACGGTATAATGTTTACCAATTTTTACGAGTAATAAAATGAATTGTCGTCTAGGTTGCGGTGCTTGCTGTATTGCACCTTCAATCAGCAGTGGGATCCCTGGTATGCCAAATGGTAAGGCGGCTGGAGAGCGCTGTGTGCAGCTCAGTGATGACAATTTATGTTTGATTTTCGGCTCGCCTGATCGTCCTGCGGTTTGTAGTGATTTTGAAGCGTCTTTAGATGTCTGTGGGGATTCAAACGAAGAGGCGCTCTGGTTGATCACAAACCTTGAATCTCAAACATCTCAATAGTTTATTGCTGACAGGTGAATTATGCAGTTAACACGCTATACCGACTTTGGTGTTCGCACGCTGATGTATCTGGCGGTTCAGCCCGATAGAACAACCCTTTTTAGGATCGCGGAGATTACCGAGGTCTTCGATTTGTCGCCAAATCATGTCTCGAAGATTGTGCACCACTTAGGCAAGTTGGGTTATCTGGAAACCATACGCGGCAAAATGGGCGGATTTCGTTTAGGTAAACCAGCGAGCGAAATTAACCTTGGAAAGCTTATTCGTGCGTTAGAGAACTCACTGGCTCCGATTGATTGCAGCAAACCTTACTGTCGTTTCACTCCTGCCTGTCAGTTGAAGGGTGTGTTAGCCCAAGCCGTTGAGGCGTATTTAAACGTGCTCGATCAATACAGCCTGCAGGACATTGTGAGTAATCGAAATGAGCTGCTGGCACTGCTGCCAGATATGACTATTTCTGTCTTACAGCTGGATTAGCGCCTTTCTCATGGGCTAGTTCGATGGGCAGCAAGTTTGATGTCGGCACTAGCTCAATGCCTTCCGCCTTTAGGCGCGCTAAGTTCGTTTTTAAGAAGTGAATGGTTTCGGGGTAAGGATGGGCGATAGCCACTAGACTGCCTTGCGAGTGAGCCTGACTTATCATCAAATTAAACTGTTTTTCCAGCGCTGCAGCACTGACGTCATTATCGAGAAAGAGTTGGCGTCGTAACAGTGGCACGCCGAGCGAATCTGCCTTATCTCCTGCCTTAGTGAACTTGGTTGTCATACTATCGACAAAGTAGAGCTGCTTCTGCTTTAGCGTTTCCATCACCCATAGCATAGGATCATCGAGCTGCGTCAGCAGACTTCCCATATGATTGTTGGCGCCTTTAGCAAAGGGCATACTGGCGATGGCTGCAAGTACACTGCTACGGATCTGTGATTCGCTCATATTATTCGTTAAACCACCAACACCTAAGGCTTTACCATTGAGTGCCTGCATGGGTAAGTGCAGCATAATCTCATGGCCTTTGGCATGCGCGGCTTTAGCTAATTTACTGCTGAGCGGTGTGTGTGGCAACACCGACAAGGTGACTGCGCTGGGAAGTGACAGCACAGCTTCGTCGGTGTGGCGGTAGCCAATATCATCGATGATTAGGGCGATTTGAGCCGCATTGCTTGGCGCAATGCACAGGGCCCAAAGGGTCAATATGTAAAATAAACGCACTATTTCTGCTTATTAGTCATGATGTTGCATCCAAGCGATTGCCGAGGTGACTATGCTGTCTTGGCTGACATCGGTTCGTGCTGAGATGGCGTCGATTATAGCCATATTCTTTTGATTGGAGCCAGTTTCGGTTGCAACTTTAATGTCGGGCACTATGCCGATATTGTGAATGTTTTCCCCTCTGGGGGTGTTGTACTGGGCGATGGTGAGCTTGATGGCATTACCGTCGTTTAGTATGGGGATTAGGCTTTGCACTGTGCCTTTGCCGAAGCTGGTTTCACCGAGCAGTTTGGCGCGGCCATTTTCCTGCAGGGCCGCGGCGAGCACTTCGGAGGCGGAGGCCGAGCCTTTATTGATCAGCACTAACATAGGTACATTGGTCAACATGGTTTGCGGTGAGGCGTAATAGTCGGAATTGGCATCGAAGAAGCGGCCAGAGGTCGAGACGATTCGGCCCTTCGCTAAAAACAAGTCCGCAATTTTGATTGCCTGATCCAGCAAGCCGCCGGGATTATTGCGTAGGTCTAATATTAAGCCTGTGAGATGCGCGTTTTGCCACTGGCTTAAACTGCGTACCATATCCTCGGTGGAGTTCTCTTGGAAGCTACTGAGCCTAATGTAGCCGATATTGCCATCCAGCAATTTGCTAGTGACAGATTGAATGGTGATAGTGCTAGGTTTGAGTGATACCTCGAACTGAGCGTCATCATTATGGTGCTTCAGGGTGAGGTGAATACTCTGATTACTCAGACTATGTTGTTTGATTTGATTGAGGATATCCGCAAGATTGGTTTCGGTCGTTGGCGTGTTATTCAGCTTGATAATGATATCGCCCGCCCGGATCCCAGCCTGTTCGGCGGGGGAGTTGGCGAAGGGCGCGATAATGCTGATATGGTCTTTATCGCTGGCGACTTCAAAACCAAAGCCGAAGTATTCGCCGCGATTGGAGTCTTTTAAGTCGAGTAACTCTTGGTGATTTAAAAAGCTGGAATAGGGATCTAAATGCTCAAAAATCCCTTTAATGGCGGCTTGCACCAGCTCATCTTTGGAAACGGTTTTAACGTAATAGGTTTCGACCGTTTCTAATACATCCTGCAATAGCGGGTAGTCGAAGTCACTCTGATATGACTTGGCATTCTCTTGGCTGGAGAGGCTAATGGACAGGCCTAGGCTTAGGCCGAGTCCAACGCAGACGATATTGCGGATTAGTTGTTTCATAGCCGTCCCCTGTGTTGATGGGGACGGCTACCTTAGCAACAGTACTGATTAACGACAGTACTTGGCTGGATCGACCGCTTGCCCCTTATACCTTATTTCAAAGTATAGGCCAGGCTCTGTCTGTCCACCCGAACGTCCGACTAAAGCAATCGCTTCACCAGTTTTGACCATGTCCCCAGGGCTTTTTAACAGGGCCTGAGCATGGCCGTAGAGGCTCATATAACCTTTACCATGGTCGATCACCATCACCATGCCAAAGCCTTTTAGCCAGTCGGCATAGATGACCTTACCGCCGGAAACCGCGCGAATATTTTGCCCTTCGGGTGCTGAGAGCATAGTGCCTTTCCACACCACTTGGCCGGATCTCGGGCTGCCAAAGCTGGCACTGACGCGACCTTTGGTCGGCCATTTGAGTTTTCCGCCTTGTTTATCGAAGCCTTCCATCGAGGGGTTATCACGCATCGCCTTAAGCGCTTGCTCAACCACTCGTTTTAAGCTGGCCTCTTCAATTTGCAGTTGTTCGAGTTCGGCGCCTTTGGTGTTCAGGGTGCGCTGTAATTCTTTTAGGGTGAGCTGGCGTTGATCTTGTTCTTGGTTCAAGCGCTTAGATTGCACTTGTTGCTCGGCCATCAGCTTAGTTAATTGTTTTTGCTTGCTGGTTTGCGAGACTTTAATTTCATCTAGTTCGGTGATGGTTTTCTTTAACTCGTTAATCGAGTTCATGCGTGCCTTGTTGAGGTATTGGTAATAGGCCAACATCCGCTCAATCGTGGCGGGACTCTGCTGATTCAGCATCATCTTAGTGTAATCGTGGTTACCGGCAAGATAGGCGCTCGAGAGTTGTTTTGAGAGCGTTTTTTGCTGGCTGACCTTGAGGGTTTCTAACTCTTCTTGGCGTTGTTTGAGTTCGGCGAGTTTAGTATCAATCTGCGCCAAACTGTTTTTGGTGCTATTGACCTTTTTGGCTGCCGCCGCAATCGCCTCTTCATCGCTACGCAGCAGAGCGAGTAACTTTTCCCGCTGTTTACTGGTGTTTTTGAGCGCGCTTTGTTGTTGGTTGATTTGCGCTTGAATGGATTTCAACTCGGACTGACGCTTCTCCAAATCAGAAGCGTAGACCGAGAAAGATAACATCATAAAGCCAGCAATAATGCTGGCTTTAACAGGGAGTCGAGTGCTCACTAGGTAACAACTACTCTTTTACGTGGATTAAGGGCTTACCCGTCATCTCTGCGGGAATGGTTTCACCCATCAGGTGCAGAATCGTTGGGGCGACATCGCTCAGTTTACCACCTTCATCTATGGTGGCGTCACGGCCAACAAACACAAAGGGTACAAGTTCACTGGTATGCGCCGTATGGGCTTGGCCAGTGGTCTCGTCGGTCATCTGCTCGGCGTTGCCGTGGTCAGCGGTAATAATACATTCGCCGCCTACTTTCGCCAGTGCATCAACTACGCGGCCGATACAGGCATCAACAGCTTCGCAGGCTTTAACCGCCGCATCGAAGTTGCCAGTATGACCCACCATATCACCGTTCGGATAGTTACAGATAATCACATCGTATTTGGCGGATTCAATCGCCGCGACTAACTTATCCGTCAACTCGGTTGAGCTCATCTCGGGTTGTAAGTCGTAGGTTGCCACTTTAGGTGAGTTGATCAGGATGCGATCTTCACCGTTGAATGGCTCTTCCTTACCGCCGTTGAAGAAGAAGGTCACATGGGCGTATTTTTCAGTTTCGGAGATACGTAACTGAGTACGGCCACGGTTTTGTAGCACTTCACCTAAGGTATTCACTAGGTTTTCAGAAGGATAAGCGATAGGCGCTTTGATATCGGCCGCGTATTCGGTCAGCGTTACAAAGTTAACCTTTGGCGTCACCGCACGTTCAAAACCGTCGAAATCGGCATTGATAAAGCTGCGGGTGATTTGACGAGCACGGTCGGCGCGGAAGTTCATGAAAATCAGCGCGTCGCCATCGTTCAAGCTGGCAACCTTTCCTTCACTGTCGGTAATGGCAGAAGACGACACAAACTCATCGTTTTCATCACGGCCATAAGCGGCTTCTAACGCGGTCACGGCGTTATCGTATTGGAACTTCGCCTTGCCTTGGGTGATAAGATCGTAAGCCTGAGACACGCGGTCCCAGCGGTTATCGCGGTCCATAGCAAAGTAACGACCAATAATCGAGGCGATACGGCCATGGCCCAATGTAGTAAACAGATCATCAAAGTGGCTTAGGCTGCCTTTGGCGCTGCGAGGTGGGGTATCGCGACCGTCTAAGAAGGCATGCAAGTACACTTTAGTGGCACCGCGCGCTACGGCCATACGGCACATGGCTTCGATATGCTCTTCATGGCTGTGTACGCCACCGGGAGAGAGCAGACCCATAATGTGCACTGCACCACCGGCTTTGATGGCCGCATCGACGGCATCACAAAGGGCTGGGTTTTGTTCAAACTCATGATCTGCAATGGCTTTGCTGATGCGGGTCAGCTCTTGGTAAACGATTCGGCCAGAACCTAAGTTGATATGGCCTACTTCAGAGTTCCCCATCTGCCCATCGGGCAAGCCTACATCTAAGCCTGAACCTGAAATTAAACCGTGGGCATATTGGGCGTTGAGACGGTCGAGCACTGGTGTGTTGGCGTGGTAAACCGCATTCATATGCGTATTTTCACGGTAACCCCAGCCATCGAGGATCAACAACGCGATTGGACGTTTAGTTGTCGTCATGGTGATACCTTTAAAGTTTAAGGAAGCTAAAGAAATCTGAAATTGGTTAAATATTACTACGTAAGCGGGGTACGAAAAAGCGCTTTACCTAGATTAAGGTCATCGAATCGCTATTTGAGCCGATTCTGTGAGCGCCAAGAGAAGCGAGATGGCGCAAGGGCTGAGCTGTGTTCTAGAACTGTGACTAAACTGCTGCAATCTGCCAAGGCAATGGGTATACTCTGTGCCCTTATCGAATTTTTCGCCATTTATACGGGCTGTAACCATGCAAGAATATATCGAATTTTTTAAGGCTCACACTCTGCTAAGTCTGGCTTGGGTGGGTTTGTTTGTAATGCTTGTGGTCAGTGTGATCAAATCGAGCTTTTCAAAAATCAAAAATGTCACTCATCAAGAACTCACTATTATGGTAAACCGACAAGACGCTAAAGTCGTGGATGTGCGTTCAAATGACGAGTTCCGTAAGGGCCATATTGTTGATGCAGTTAACGTTACGCTCGCGGATATCAAAAATAATCAGGTTTCAGCCCTTGAAAAGTTCAAAGGCAGTCCCATTATACTGGTATGCAATGCTGGCATGACCTCGTCTCAAGCGGCTCAGCTTTTAAGTAAACAAGGTTTTGAAAACCTATATAACTTGAAAGGTGGTATGGGTGAATGGCAGGCAGCGAATATGCCTGTTTCAAAAAGCAAAAGATAAGTTGTCGGCGGCAGTTATGCGCAGTGCTGCATAGTTAATTGATTTATGCAGCCGTAGCGTCATCATTGTTTGGCATACTAATCCTGTGGTCACTAAGGGCTTAAATTAAGTATTTAGATTGACTTCAAAAGTACCCCGTTAAGGGAACGTTGGGACGGTACTGAGATCTCATACAGGCATCAAAGCACAAGCCCGAGCGAAATAGACAAAAAGCCAGCCGGATAAGCGTTGGCATAACATTGATAGGATAGGTAGGAAATTATGGCTGAAGTAGCAAACAACGAACAACAAGCCCCACAATTCAACATCCAACGTGTTTACACCAAAGATGTTTCTTTCGAAACACCTAACAGCCCAGCTGTATTCCAAAAAGAATGGAATCCAGAAGTTAAGTTAGATTTAGACACTCGCAGCGCTAAATTAGCCGACGACGTATACGAAGTAGTTCTGTCTTTGACTGTGACAGCACAAAACGCTGGCGAAACTGCATTCCTGTGTGAAGTACAACAAGCGGGTATCTTCTCAATCGCAGGTCTCACTGAGCCACAACTGGCTCACTCATTAGGTGCATACTGCCCTAACATCCTATTCCCATATGCGCGTGAAGCTGTAGGTAGCTTAGTGGGTCGTGGCACTTTCCCACAACTGAACTTAGCACCAGTAAACTTCGACGCTCTGTTCGCACAATACGTGCAACAACGTCAAGCCGCAGCCGCTGCACCAGCAGCCGAAGAAGCTAACGCTTAATTACATGAAAAACTCTGCCGATATCACGGTGTTAGGGGCGGGCTCTTATGGCACCGCCCTTGCCATCTCTTTAGCCAGCAATGGTCATAAGACCTTGTTGTGGGGGCACGATCCTGCCCATATGCAAACGCTCGCTCAGGACAAATGCAACCAAGCATTCCTGCCTGGTATTGCCTTCCCCGAGTGTTTACATATCGAAGCCGACTTAGCCAAAGCCTTAGCGGCCAGCAATAATGTGCTGGTTGTGGTGCCTAGCCATGTGTTTGGCTCTGTATTGGCCCAAGCTAAACCTTTGTTACGCCAAGATGCTCGCATCGTATGGGCGACCAAAGGACTCGAGCCTGAAACCGGACGTTTGCTGCAAGATGTGGCCCGTGATGTGTTAGGCGAGCAATATCCGCTGGCGGTATTGTCAGGACCGACGTTCGCGAAGGAATTAGCCATGGGGTTACCTACGGCGATTTCGGTTGCGGGCACCTGTCCGAAATTTACCGCTGAGCTAGTGGAATTGCTGCATAGCCCTAAACGCTTACGTGTTTACGCTAACGACGACTTTATCGGCCTGCAATTAGGCGGCGCGGTGAAGAACGTTATCGCCATTGGCGCGGGGATGTCCGACGGTATTGGCTTTGGTGCTAATGCCAGAACGGCGTTAATCACCCGTGGTTTAGTCGAGTTAACCCGTTTAGGCGAAGCCTTAGGCGCCAGCACTGCCACCTTTATGGGTATGGCTGGGTTAGGCGACCTAGTGTTGACTTGTACCGACAACCAATCCCGTAACCGCCGCTTTGGGTTAGCCTTAGGTAAAGGCTGCGATGTGGATACCGCCCAAGCCGAAATCGGCCAAGTGGTTGAAGGTTATCGCAATACTAAAGAAGTGTTTACCCTAGCGAAGCGCATGGGCGTCGAAATGCCGATCACCGAGCAAATCTACCAAGTGCTATACCAAGGCAAAGCGCCCTTGGATGCCGCCAAAGAACTGCTCAGCAGAGAAAAGAAATCAGAAACGCCAGCGCAATAAAGCGCAAGCCGTGATGATGCTGAATAAAATAAAGGGTGCTAAAATAGCGCCCTTTTTTATACGTGGACTTCTGGTGCAAGAAGTATCCCCGATCGCCATGGCCCATGATGTTCCCTACATCAGGCGGGCATTTCCTCCATCCTTGGAGGTCAGATGGTGAAAGAGGGGATTTATACGTGGACTTCTGGTGCAAGAAGTATCCCCGATTGCCATGGCCCTTGATGTTCCCTACATCAGGCGGGCATTTCCTCCATCCCTGGAGGTCAGTTGGTGAAAGAGGGGATTTATGTCCGATCGCCACCGCCTTAATGTGATAGGCAGCAGTCTGCATTGGCTGTATCCATTAAGGCTGGATGCTGAACGCGGAATATCTACCCCAATATCAAAGACCAATAGCGTAACCAAGTCTTTTAACTATTTGGGATGATGACAATGGCCAAATCAATTTATCGACTGGAGTATGAGTGTGAAACATCATGATGTAATTATTATCGGAGCCGGCGCCGCAGGATTAATGTGTGCTGCAACAGCGGGTTACCGAGGTCGTGATGTACTGGTACTCGATAATGCCAAGCAGGCTGGGCGTAAAATCCTTATCAGCGGTGGCGGCCGTTGTAACTTTACCAACCTTAAAGTCGAACCCGCCAACTTTATCTGTGGTAACCCGCACTTTGTCAAATCCGCATTGGCACGTTATCCATCGCAGCAGTTTATTGAACTGGTTGAGCGCCACGGCATTGAATACCACGAGCGTGACCATGGCCAGCTGTTCTGTAATGACTCGGCCAAAGAGATAGTCACTATGCTGCTGACCGAATGTGAGTGGGCGGGCGTGAGCATTAAACTTCGCACCGATATTCTGACGGTGAGCAAAACCGAAGCAGGCCGCTTTGAGCTAAACACCTCAAATGGCGAGTTAAGTTGCGACTCCTTAGTGATCGCCACCGGCGGTTTATCCATGCCAAAACTTGGCGCCACGCCTTACGGCTATCAATTGGCCGAGCAGTTTGGGCTTAAGGTGTTGCCAACTCACGCGGGTCTGGTGCCTTTTACTTGGCACAGCGAAGATAAAATTCGCTTCGAACCGCTGTCGGGCATTGCGGTACCTAGCCGTATTACTGCCAAAGATGGCACCGCCTTTAGTGAAGCCTTGCTCTTTACCCACAGAGGCTTATCTGGCCCCGCTATTTTGCAGATTTCCAACTATTGGAAAGCGGGCGAAACTATAGAAATCAATCTATTACCCAATATGGATGCCGCACAGGCCATAGAGCAACAACTGGCCGCACATCCTAAACAGAGTCTGCGTAATACCTTAAGCCAGTGGTTACCTAAGCGGCTGGTGGAAGTGTTATTCGATGAGGCTTTACTCAACAAAGCCTTAAATCAGCTGGTTCATGCAGAACGTGCCAAGTTAGTCGACGATCTGCACCGCTGGACGGTGTTAATGAATGGCACCGAAGGCTATCGCACCGCCGAAGTCACTCTCGGCGGCGTGGATACCCATGAACTTTCCTCCAAAACCATGGAAGCCATAAAAGTCCCCGGCCTGTTTTTTATCGGCGAAGTGATGGACGTAAGTGGTTGGTTAGGCGGCTTTAACTTCCAATGGGCCTGGGCATCTGGCGTGGCGGCTGGACAATCGGTTTAGTCTGTTTGGGAACAATAAAGTTTGAAGAAATATTTAGAAAAATTAAATGAACTTGAAATCGCTTGCCATAACAATTTTAAGGATGACTCAGATGAACATTGGGTTGATGAAGAATACGTCCGTATAAGAGTTGATGCTCTCAAGTTGCTAAGTAGCGCAAGCAAAGAGTTAGAGGCGAATGAACTTACTAGTTTTAGATTGAAAATAGTACAGTTCTTTTGTGCCAATATGGGATGTCATTTAGATCTTAAAGTGCTTGAATCCGAAGATGCAAATGTACTGTCGCAAAATGAGATCGAATTTATATTGGGAAATTCTCAGTTAGCGCGGTGGAATACGTAAATTAAATATCCCCCATGACAATTGGCTCAAGCTGATCACAGATTTTGGCAAGCTATTTCATGGCCCAGTAGGAACCTTGCAAGAACTGAGCGATTACTGCGAACATCTTGAAAAGCGACGACGGCACTTTGCGGCAAGCTGTCAGCACTTTCATTGCAACAGATAGCGACTATATCCCTTCGACAGCAATCATTGCCTAACACTTCCCAAGCACTATGGGATGACTTACCTCGTCTGAAATACACGATTTTTAATGAATTAGTGCTAATTTTTGCCTCAGAAGCTGCCCCTACGGTTTTTGATGGTTCTTTTTTAAATAATATTAACTTTTACAAGTTGTAGGCAAACTGAAAGTCCGTTATGTTGTTTATTTAAATTGGGTGGTCAAATTTAGTCGGCCAAATTTATTGTCGGAAAATCGAAAGTGATTATGTTATTGTTTACTTCGGGTGATTCTATTTTTTAGGTAAGATTATGGAACTAACTGATCCGAACTATGTATTAGATTTGTTCAAAAAACTAATAATGAATGTTTTTGAAGAAATGAGAAACCCAACAAACTCTTTAGACTTAAACGAAAAATTATAAACGGAATATTGGATTAATAGCTCAGATAGACGTATCTAATATTTATTTACGTTTATCTTATATTTTTCACCAAATCAATGAATTAAAAAATCGTGTTGCTTTAGAAAATGAATTTCAAATTAGTCAATTTAATTATGAGACGATGCTAAGGCAGTTTTGTGATGATTACCATGATGTCGTAAATGTCGCAGCATCCATAAAAAGTAGTTTAGACCAAAGGTCTGGTTTGCTGGGTCTATTCAAAGGCTACAATAATCCGATTGAAACCATATTGAGTGGAAAAAGCTACCAATTAAACTTTCAGCAATTGCGTAACAAATTTTCTTATCATGCAGCAGTTCTTCAGCAGTCAGAAAAGAAAACGATAGATACAATCGCAAAAGATTTAGACGAATTTATGCTTAACTTTACTTGAGGCTGCAAAACTGGACATCTAGGCTTAATTGCGCAGTAGTTAACCTCTGATTATGCTTGGTTAAGCATTGAAGAAATTTGAAAAACTATACATATTGAATATTTTCAGGATAAAAAAGAGTAAAATTTGTCTATATAGACTCGCTTTTTTAACGAAACAAAAAGTGGGGCGCGCTAATTATTACATTAATGCCCCACTGTGTCGGTTGTTGATAGCTCATAGCTAAGCGAATTATTTTTTTGGGCGCGCCTTAGTGTTTTCCTTACCCAATTGCCAATTTGGTTTCTGCATAGCGCAGTTTCTTTACCCTTGGGTTGGCAAGAAAGTAGGCCAACATTAGTGGGCCGAGGCGTCCCATAAACATCATAAAGATGATAATCCCTTGGCCTGCACTGGATAAATTGCCTGTCAATCCGCGGGAAAGTCCGACGGTGCCGAGGGCGGATACGGCTTCGAAGGCGATATCCATTATCGGGGCTTTTTCGGTGAGCACGAGGGCGAATATTGCCAGCCAAGTGACGCCGATGGAGATCATCGTCAGGGCGAGCGCCTTGCTAATGGTGTCTTTGGGGATTTCGCGCTTAAACACATACACGGCTTCATCGCGACGTAAATAGCCGTAGGTGGCGAGAATAAGCACCATAAAGGTCACGACTTTAATGCCGCTGGCGGTACTGAGGGAGCCGCCGCCGATAAACATCAACACTAAAATCAATAGGGTGGAACCATCCTCGAGTTGGTCTATGGGTAGGGTGTTAAAGCCTGCGGTGCGCGGGGTTACGGCTTGAAACCAAGAGGCCAACCATTTGCCGAGTTCGCTTAAGGGCGCGAGGGTGTTGGGGTTGTTGTACTCAATCAGGTAAATGGCTATCACGGCTACGGCGTTGATTAGTACGGTGCCAGTAATCATCATACGGCTGTAGACGGTGAGTTTCGACCAACGTTTATTGCGTTTAAGGTCAATCCAAACCGAAAAGCCAAGGCCACCCACAATAAATAAGCCGGTGATGGTGAGGTTGATAACTGGGTCTGCCACATAGGGGATTAAGCTATCTGGGCTTAGGGCAAAACCCGCGTTATTAAAGGCGCTAATGGTATAAAAGAAGCCATGAAACAGGCTGGTTTGCCAGCCAAGCTCGCCGCTCCAGTAGACGGATAAAATCAGCATTCCCACGGCTTCAACCAATAGTGAAAACACCAGCACGGCCTTAGCGGTCGAGACTAGGGTGGAGGTATCGGTTTGATTAAACGCTTCTTTCGCCACCGTTTGTTGTAAGAAACCTATCTTACCGCCCAGCGCTATTAGCGTGACGATGGCAAAGGTCATCAAACCTAGGCCGCCGCATTGAATTAACAGCGCGATAATCACTTGGCCAAAGGGCGTGAACACACTGCCGGTATCGACAACAACTAGCCCTGTGACTGTCACCGCTGAGGTCACGGTAAAGAGGCTTTGCAGCCAAGTAATAGGCGACTCTGTGGCAATAGGCAGTTTAAGCAAGCAAGTGCCGACCAAGATTAGCAGAGCAAAGCTTGCACTTAAGATAAAGGGCGGCGCGCCAAAGAGTTTTTTACTGGTTTTCGGTGTGTGCTCTAGGGGGAGCGAAGGATGCCATTGAACCACGTTACACCAACCTTGGTGCGAGTTGTTTTAACTCGGCACGGCTACCGCAGAGGAATAGAGCATCCTCTGTATGCAGGCTAAAGTCGCTATCAATCTTGCTAAATACGCTCTGCCCGCGCTTAACCATCAGCGGTGTGACTTTGCCTTTAGGGCTGCGTTGTACGTTGGTTTGCTCATCGGTGTTTTTTTCTTGTAGGCTACCTAGCAGTTGGCCAACTGTGACTTGATGTAAATGGGCTTTAATATGGATTTCAACAATATAGAGCCCATCACCTATGGCGAGAAAGTTATTCACCATAGGGTAGTTTAGCGACTGGGCGACGCGGATCCCCATATCTTCCTCGGGGTGAATAATCCGCGCGACATCGAGTTTAGACAATATGGTGTGGTGTGCTTTATTGCTGGCTTTAACCCAAATATTTTGCACGCCGAGATTTTTCAGTGCTAGGGTGCAGAGCAAGCTCGATTGCATATCAAAACCGATAGCGACAATCACGACTTCACTACTGGTAAGATCGAGTTCCCGCAGCGACGCCTCATCGGCGCAGTCACAAATCACCGCTTCAGTAAGACTTTCTACATATTTTTCAACAGCTTTGTGGTCATTGTCGACACCCGTAACCGTATGACCTAAGTGGATCAATTCTCTGCTTACAGCAACGCCGAAGCGGCCTAATCCGATGACAGTAAAATGTGCCATTTCATATCCTTTTGTGGTTGAGCTAAAGAGTGAGGCGAGCTGGCCTAGGGCGGGCCGAGGTCGGTGAGTCGATACCCTAAACCGGGCTCGGTTTTGATCAGTTGTTGTTCGTCGCTGTCGTTGAGCTTTTTACGCAGTTGGCGGACTAAAATCCGCAGATAGTGACTATCTTCTTGGTGAGTCTCGCCCCAGATATTGCGCAGCAGTTCGCTCTGTTTCAGCAATTGCCCAGGGTGGGACATTAACTGAACCAGTAGGGCAAACTCTTTTTTGGTGAGGGCGATTTCCTGCTGGTTAAGCCAGCATTGATGGCTGCTCTTTTGTAGAGTGAGTGGGCCAAATTGCAGCAAATCGGCGCCACTTGAGGTATCCACAAGATCACGAACCAACACCTTAATACGTACGATTAATTCCCTGATGCCAAAGGGTTTGCTTAGATAGTCGTTAGCGCCTGCCTCGAGTAGGCGGATTTTTTCTTCCTCCTGATCGCGGGCGGTTAAAACCAACACGGGGGTCTTATCTTGCTGGCGCAGTGTATGGAGTAGTTCGATGCCATCACCATCTGGCAGGCCGAGGTCGAGCACGATAAGGTGTGGCTGATGGCTGCGGTACTGTTTGAGCGCCGTGGCTATGCTGGTGGCGCTCAAGTATTCAAAGCCTTCCGCCTCGAGTGAGATCCGCATAAAGGTATGGATTTGTGGCTCATCATCCACCACTAACACCTTGTAAGCCATTTATGCACTTTCCTTCGTTATCGGTAACGCGATGCGGATCAGGCTGCCTTGAGCAACATTTTCGGCACTGATACGCCCGTTATGGGCAGTAATAATCCCTTTGGCGACAGGCAGACCCAATCCAGCTCCGCCATCGGTAGAGGGATGTTGGCGGTAAAACAGTTCGAAAATCGCCTCCTTTTGAGATGGGGCTATGCCTTGTCCTAAGTCTTGAATATCGATACGCAGCATATCTTGGTGGCGATAGAGGCTTACGATCACAGGCTGGTTGGTGGGGGAATAATGCAGGGCATTATCGAGCACATTAAAAATCGCCTGTTCAATCAAAGAGCTGCAAATCATTAATGGTGGTAGCTCTGGCTCAGTATGAATTTTGATTCTGGGTTGCTCAGTTTGAAAGCGAGCGATAGTGCGCTGTAGCACTTCGCGTAGATTGGCTTCATCTAGGCTAAATTTGAGCGCACCATGTTGTAACTTAGTGGCTTGCAAAAGATTTTCGATATATTGGTGCAGGCGATGACTCTCGGCGGCGGCCGAGTCGATAAGCTCCTCGGTTTGCTCTGGGTTGAGCTTGGCTTGGTATTCCTTCAGTGTGGTTAAGGTGCCGATAATGGTCGCAAGGGGCGTGCGTAAATCGTGGGAGACCGAGAGCAAAATGCTGTTTCTGAGTTGTGCCTGTTCGAGTGCATGCTGCTGGCGGCGGTAATGTTCGGCCAATTTGCTGCTAGTCAGGGCGACCAGCAAAAACACGCTTAGATTGACTATGTCTTCGATATTAAACATCTGCAACGAATAGCGTGGCGCAGTAAACAAAAAATTAAAGCTTACAGCGCCAAACACGGCCACAAAATAGGCGTAATTGGCGCTGCATTGCAGGGCCACAGCGACCACAGCGAGTTGCAGGATAAGCAGTACGGCAATGGCCGAGCCTGAAAATACATCAATAAAATAGCTAGTTATCAGTACGATCACTAACAATATGGCGGTAAATAACGCGGGATGCGAGCGCCAGAATTGGTTGATGGATACTGTGTTTGCAAAAGTCATAACGGCTAAGGCGTTGCGGAAATTAAGGGTACTTTAGCAAAGGCCTGTGGGGATAGCGCGTAAAAAATCCGTAAAATTTTCTGGGGTTTGGCGTGTGGGTGTGGTCTGGCTTTAGCGTCAGGTTGGCGGTTTTGCTCGCCGCCTTGCATCAGATAAGGGCTGCAATACCACCATTAAGCGAGGCAATCTAGCTCGATTGCCTCGCGTTAACGCGTTAACGGCAGGGATTAATGACCGAGATTACCAAGGGATGGGCGGCGGCATTAAGCGTTTGCCGTTATAACCCAGCACTGTAGCAAAACGCGGGGACTTGGCCTCCCAATCAGCTTGGGCGCTGGCGATATCTTCCTTGCTGTGGCCGACAAAATTCCACCAAATACTGACGGTGTCGGCGAGGGGGGCCCCGCCAATCAGCAGTATACGTGCACCAGGGTGAAGGTCGAGCGTTACGCTCTCGCGCAGCATGCCAAGGTAAGCGAGATTATTGTTATCAAAGGATTCATCGTCGATATCGAATCGGCCCTCGAGCGGCATTAGGCCATATTCAAAGCGCGGAACCAGCCTGAGTGTTAGTTGAGTGGCCTCTGCTGCGAAGATATCAAGCGCGACGACCGGCGAAAAGTGCAGTGTGGGCGCCTGTTTATCCTTCCACGAGCCAATCAATAGGGTGAATTCGGCGCCCGCCTCCTGCCAAGTGGGCAGCTGGGGATAATGGTCGAACCTCGGAGCTGTGTCTTTGTGTTCCAGCGGCAGCGCAATCCATAGCTGTACCGCATGCATAGTGCGATGACCTTCGACGGACTCTTCGGTGTGGGCTATGCCATTGCCCGCGGTCATCAGGTTTACTTGCCTCGGGCGGATCACTTGGGCGCTACCTAGGCTGTCCCTGTGCATGATTTCTCCCTCCAGCATCCAAGTGAAGGTTTGAAGGCCGATATGGGGATGCTCGCCCACATTCATTAAGGGGCCGTCGGTGACTGGGCCAATATGATCCAGAAAACACCAAGGGCCTATGAGTCGACGCGGTTTTTGTGGAATCGCCCGCGCTACGGGTATCCCGCCCACATCACTGATTTTTGGGGCAATCTGCTGGATTTGGATCCGCCCATCTTCGACGGGACATTCCCTTGGGCCGCCGTAAAATGGCGATGTTTGCATTTGACTCATCTCGACTCCTTATCTTCATTTAGACACGGATAGACTTAACATTTATGCTGGTGCAGCGAGGCGATGTTTCGCCCTCAAGGTCTGTTACTCGATGCTCGACCTTAATGACTTTAACGCAATATTGGGAATAAGGGATGTTAACAGACCCTCTTTTTTGGCTGGTGGCGATTCCTGCGGTGTTGATCACTGGGATCTCTAAATCGGGTTTTGCCGGCGGCGTCGGTGGTTTGACTGTGCCCCTGCTAGCGCTGGCCATAAGCCCGGCAACCGCGGCGGCAATCATGTTACCTTTGCTGATTTATATGGATTTTTTAAGTGTTCGTTCGTGGTGGGGCCAACATAATCCACGCCAATTATGGATCCTTTTACCCGCGGCGATTGTGGGCATAGGCATAGCCTATTGGCTGTTCGACCGATTAAACGAAGATTACTTACGGGCTATTTTAGGCTGTGTATCCTTAGGGTTTGGTCTTTATGGCTTGGTTTTAGGGGATAAAACCCAAGCAACGCCTTCGCCACTCGTGGGGCGGCTCTGCGGCTTAACCGCAGGTTTTACCAGCTTTGTGGCCCATGCGGGCGGGCCGCCACTCAATGCCTATTTGCTGCCGTTACGCTTGGCTAAACCAGAGTTTTTAGCCACGGCCGTGGTGTTTTTTGCGGTGGTGAATCTGGTTAAGTTGGTGCCCTACAGTCTGCTTGGGCAAATTAACCAAGGTAACATTCTGATCTCCTTGTTGCTTGCGCCTTTGGCTTGGTTAGGCGTAAAACTGGGGCTGTCGATCCAAGATAAAATCAGCGATAGGCTGTTTAAGCGTATCATCTTGATTTTAATGGTACTGGTGGGTATTCGTTTACTGTGCACGGCGTTATAGTTTTAAGCTTGGGATTAGCTTAGGCTGTTACCATCGTTTTTTTCACGGTATGTTAGTTATCGCTTTGATAGCACCCGATATTACGCAAGAATTACCCGCGATGAGTTTTACGCTAATGAAACGATTACTGATAGTTATCTTGGCCTTAGGTCTTGGCGCCTGTGCGAGCGCGCCAGAACCTAAGCCTGTGGTAAAGCAAGTTGAACCCGTCTCGGTATGGAATGATAGCAATATCGCCGAATTGCATTCCGAATGGCGCGGCGTGCCCTATCGTTTAGGGGGCGCGACCAAGAAAGGCATTGATTGCTCGGCCTTTGTGTCGGTCGCCTATCAAAAAATGCTGGGCATGACTTTGCCGCGCACCGTTCAAGCGCAGCAAGCTCTCGGCAAACCCGTGGCGCGGGATCAACTGCGTAAAGGTGACTTGGTATTTTTCAAAACGGGTTGGAGCACGCACCATGTTGGCATTTATGTGGGCGGGAATAATTTTCTCCATGTCTCGACGAGCCATGGGGTAAAAATTTCGAGCCTGCTTAATAGTTATTGGGCATCAAAGTATTGGAATGCAAGGCGAATTTAAGCCTTAATCACAGGTGGAGACTCTATGACCCCAGCGCCTGCTTCGTCCCCGCATGAGCCTCTGCCCACCTCGGTTTTTCTGGCGATTTTCTCCGCCGTTTTCTTACCCATGTTTCTGGCGGCGGTCGATCAAACCCTACTCGCCACCGCAACTCCTGCCATCGTTGAAGATTTGGGCGGCCTCAGGCAAGCCTCGTGGATCACTATTGGCTATATGCTGGCAATGGCGGCTAGCGTACCTATTTACGGCTGGCTGGGGGATAACTTTGGCCGCGCTAAAATTCTGATGATCGCCTTAGTGGTGTTTGCGCTGGGCTCGGTTGTTTCTGCCAGCGCTTGGACTATGGACCATATGATTGCCGGGCGGATCCTCCAAGGCCTCGGCGGTGGCGGGCTGATGAGTCTGTCCCAATCCCTTGTGGGGGAATTGGTGCCGATACGGCAACGGGCGCGTTTTCAGGGGTATTTTGCTGCTATGTTTACCCTCGCCAGTGTGGGCGGCCCAGTGATTGGCGGCTTTGTGGTGCATGCCTATTCTTGGCACTGGTTATTTTGGGCGAATATTCCTTTGGTCATGCTGGCGGTTTGGCGGCTTAATCGCTTGCATAAACAGAGTGTTAAACCCGTACGGCAAGGGCGGTTTGACTTGCTCGGCGTGTTGCTATTTCCCACTATCATTACGGCGCTGTTGTATTGGTTATCTGTGGCAGGGCAAGATTTTGCTTGGCTATCGGCCACAAGCTTAGGCTTTATGGGATTTATCTGTGTGGGCGCCGTTGTGCTACTGTGGTGGGAGCGTCAGCGTGACAGTCCTTTCCTGCCGCTTGATTTACTCGCCAATAAAGCCATTTATATGCCGCTCTTCACGGCCGCACTGTTTGCCGCCTGCCTGTTTGCGATGATCTTCTTTTTACCCATTTACTTACAGGTTGGCTTACACACTAATCCGGCCAAAACGGGCTTGCTGTTGATGCCAATGACCTTTGGCATAGTGACGGGATCCACCATAGCGGGCAGGTTGTTGAGCCGGGATGTGGCGCCTAAATGGTTGCCGACTTTCGGAATGTTGCTGGCATTTATCGGATTGCTCTTAATCGGTTTAGTGCCACCGAATGCGGATCTTATTGGCACCTTAGGTGTGCTGGTGGGTATTGGTTTAGGGACTGTGATGCCCAGCGTGCAGCTGGTGGTGCAGAGTGTGTCGGGCAAGGCGCGTTTAAGCCAAATCACTGCTATGGTGTCCTTGAGTCGTTCCATGGGCGCGGCAATTGGCACGGCCCTATTCAGTCTGTTGTTATATGGCTTGTTACCGCTCGAAGGTGCGCAGGTGGGGATTGCAGCGATAAAGCAGTTACCCATAGAGGTTGTGCATCACGCCTTCCAATGGGGCTTTATCGCGGCGGCTCTGGTGGCGTTTAGCTGCGCGATTGTCGGCTATCTCTCGCCCGCAACCTTGCTTAAGGATCACGAGAGCGATGCTGCCAATCACGAATAAGATTTGTTGGTGCACGACGGATTTAAGCTGTGTAGTATTTGCGATAGGTTAGCTTCCGCTGTGACCCCATTCTTTGCCAGGAATTCTGCATGACAACTAAAAACTGGACCTTAAAGAGCATAGCAAACGAGCTAGGTGTCTCTAATGCCACTGTTTCTAATGCTTTTAATCGTCCCGATCAGCTTTCGGAAAAGCGCCGCAACGAGATTTTGGCCGCCTGCTCCAAATTGGGTTACTTTGGCCCAAACAAGGCGGCTCAATCCTTACGTAGGGGCAAATTTGATACCGTCGCGCTGGTATTGTCCGATAGTGTTGAATATATGGTGTCCGATCCTGTCGCCAGTAAGTTTATGAAAGGAGTGGCAGCGGTACTGGAGCGGGAAAAACTCAACTTATTGTTGTTTTCTGGCAGCTCCGACAGTGTGAATGCGGTGGCCGATTTTGTGGATGGGTTTATTTGTTATGGTCGCCCGCGCAATGCCTTGCTTGCCGAGCAACTAAAACAAGTTAAGAAGAAGGTGGTTACTGTGGATTTTGATATCCACCGCAACGCTTCTGTCAGCATCGACAATAAGTTAGCCGCCTATGAGGTGGCCAAATTAGCGTTAAAATCTCCCACCGATCAGGTGGCTGTATTAGGGTTAAGGTTGCTCGATACCCATTTAACCTGCCGAGTTTACGATTTGAATTTGCTCGAAATCGATATGTCGATTGCACACCAGAGGTTGCAGGGATACTTACAGGCGATTGAGGAAACGGGTGTCACCCTTGGTAATGATCGGATTTGGAATATTCCAGAAAGTAATGCGGAATATGCACGGATAGCGGCTAAGGAGGCACTGAATTCGACCCCAAGACCCAATGTATTTTTATGCATGAGTGACTTGATTGCTCTCAGTGTGCTGGGTGAGGCGCAGGCCATGGGATTAGCAATTCCAGAGGATATTCGTGTTGTGGGATTTGATGGTATTGATGAGGCAACTCGCTCAACTCCACCGCTGACCACGGTTTATCAATACTCAGAGCAAAAAGGCCAAATGGCGGCGCAGATGTTTATCGACGATGCCGTGCATGCTCAGGTATTAGGGTATGAATTACGGTTAGGTAAAAGCTGCTAATATATTGATTTTTAAATGCAAAAGGCGCTGTTAAAGCGCCTTTTGTTTTATGTTTGGTATTTACCCCTGCGCAGGGGTAAGCAGGTCGGTCAAGGCAATTTGGGTTTCGATGCCTTGCTCATCAAGCAGGGTGATCAGCCCTTGTTTATGGGCAAAGTCGAGATTAAAACTGGCCGATGCACTTTGTGCAGACCATGTGAGTGTTAGTGATTTTCCACTGGCAGCCATCGAAAAGCCGCCATTGAATGCTGCGCTACTATTACGCAGTCTTATCAATTTAATTAAAGCGTTAACGACAGGTTTTTGCAGGGCTTGTTGCACCTTTTCTCGGTTTAAATAGGGGCGATTAATGTCTCGGCCGACGTGGGTTTGATTCAGCAACGTCATGTCGTTTGGTATGGCAAGCAGGCCTGTGTAGTAGACCTGTGGAATACCCGGTGCGAAAAACTGAATTGCTCGCGCCATCAAGTAATCTAGGTCATTTTGCCCTAGGGCATCGTAGTAGGTGCAGTTGATTTGATACAAATCGACATTGCTGGCGGCCGCCCCTGTGGCTTGTAAACTCTCGCCTTGACTGTTGCTGTGTATGGTTTCAACTAGATTATCGATTTGTTTTTCGTCTAATAATCCGCGCAAGCCATCCATTGGGCCGACATCGATAATGCCAATACCATCGTGGGTATCGAGTACGGTAATGCAGTTGCGAGGCGCCATTTCAAGCCAGTGGCTCAGGGCGCGACAATCTTGGCTGAAGAGCGTGTGTAAAATCAGCGGCGGTAATGCAAAGTCGTAAACCATATCGACCCGTTTGGCGATATCGATTTGCGTCATATGATGTGAGTG
This sequence comes from Shewanella decolorationis S12, assembly GCF_000485795.1. Lineage (GTDB taxonomy): Bacteria > Pseudomonadota > Gammaproteobacteria > Enterobacterales > Shewanellaceae > Shewanella > Shewanella decolorationis. The sequence continues at coordinate 52,643 of NZ_AXZL01000048.1, read as the reverse complement.
GATTTCGGCTAGGGTTGTCATGCCTAACTGATTGGCTTGCTTTGCTAATTTATCCACGAACTCGAAGGACTCCTCAATCATAAAGCAGCTAGTGCCGGGCTTTTTGATTGCATAACCTGCGGCATCTAAGCGGATTAAATTGACTTTGCTGTGGTTAAATCGCGCCAATACGCGGTTTAAGTAATCCTTACCTGCTGCGGAATTAACGTCGATATCGATCTGGTTGCGGGTAAAGGTGGTCCAAAACTCTTCCGTTGAACCATCCGCTAAGGTGTAAGTGCTAAAACAGCTCCCTGGGCGAGGGCGGTAGATAGCTTTTTGATCCTGCTCGCTTAATCCTTCGGGGAATACCTTGTCCTTGGTTAGGAATAAATCCCAGTAAGCCGATTGTTTGCCATGCTTGAGCACATCTTTAAACTCGGGAGACTCCGCGGACATATGGTTAACGATCAAGTCGGCCATGATGTCGAACTCTTCACCTATGCTTTTGACATCGTCCCAATCACCTAAGCGTGAATCCACCTGCACATGGTCTATGGGATCAAAACCCGCATCGCTGCCATCGATGGGATAGTAAAAGGGCAATAAGTGAACGCCCCCAAATAACCCCTGCAATTCGTTATTGAGTAAGGCTTTGAGTTCTTTGAGTCCGGCACCGGTTATCCGATCGACATAGGTGATCAATTGCACTTGATTTTTCATACTTTGCCCACGTTTGAGTTGCCTTCCCAGAGTAAAGTTTGACCGCGTTTATTTATAAATTGCGCAAACAAACTTAATCGATTAAGTTGTATATTTAACCAATGTGAAACATTATTCAAGTGGTTTGTTTGATTTTTGAGTTAGTCTTAGGTTTTGGGGGGATTAGCTCACTGCTGTACATAAATAATGCCTAAAGCTGTTTGGAGCTTAGCTAGCTTCAGAGGGAGTTAGGCGCGATAACAATAAGGTGAAACAGTATGGTAAGTGATTCAAATTCTGTAGAAAATCGCCATCACATTCGTATTAGAGTGCTGACGTATTTAATGTTTTTTATGTTTGCTATGACCTCCGATGCCGTGGGTGTGATTATCCCGCAGCTGATATCTGAATTTGGCCTCTCTTTGTCTCAGGCGAGTGCCTTCCATTATATGCCGATGATTTTTATCGCAATAAGTGGTCTGTTTCTGGGTTTCTTGGCGGATAAAATAGGGCGTAAACTAACCATTTTATTAGGGCTGTTGTTGTTCGCCATTGCCTGTTTTTTATTTGCGCTTGGGGAGTCGTTTTATTATTTCCTGCTGCTATTAGCCTTGGTGGGCTTGGCGATTGGGGTATTTAAAACCGGAGCCTTAGCCCTGATTGGCGATATTTCTCAGTCGCCAAAACAACATTCCAGCACCATGAATACGGTCGAAGGATTTTTTGGGGTCGGCGCTATGGTGGGCCCTGCCATCGTCAGCTATCTGCTTATCAGTGGTGTGTCATGGAAGTATTTGTATTTTGGGGCGGGGATTTTTTGTCTACTACTTTGTTGGTTAGCGTTTAAGGCTGATTATCCGCAGGTTAAGCAATCCTCGACGGAGACAATTAATCTGGCGAACACCTTCCGCATGATGAAAAACGCTTATGCATTAGGGTTTTCCCTTGCGATTGGTTTGTATGTGGCCACCGAAGTGGCGATTTATGTATGGATGCCTAGCCTGCTGCAAGAGTATCAGGGCGATTACACTGTACTGGCGGCTTATGCCTTGACCCTCTTTTTTACCCTGCGAGCAGGTGGGCGGTTTTTGGGCGGATGGATACTAAATCACTTTTCGTGGCAACAGGTTATGTTTTGGTTTAGCTTAGCGATTAGCCTTTGCTATCTCGGTTCTATGCTCTATGGGGTTGAGGCCGCTGTGATTCTCTTGCCTCTCTCTGGGCTGTTTATGTCAATGATATATCCCACCTTAAACTCCAAGGGGATCAGTTGTTTCCCCGTGGCGCAGCACGGTTCTGTGGCAGGGGTAATCCTGTTCTTTACCGCGGTTTCTGCGGCGCTGGCTCCCCTTTGTATGGGGTTAGTTGGAGATATTTTCGGCCATGTGAAGTATGGCTTTTACCTCGCTACTGGGTTTGCGGTTTTACTGTGCCTGTTAGCGGGCGTTAACCTGATTAAAGATCCTACCCAATCATTGTTGGGCCGTGAAACCGCTTAAATTGGAATGTGAAAGAAAAATTTTTTCTGTCACATTTCTCCGATTAATCAATTAACTATCTATTTTTCTCACTTTAAGTTTGTGGGTCTGTACAAAAAACACACTTGCTTTTTGTTATTTAGTTGCTAACTTGTTAACTTAATCGATTAAGATGTTTTTTAGTAAAGTGAAATAACAGGCTAATCGATTAACAACAATTTCAGTAGAAGTCGCCGTGGGGAGAGGGGCGGCTTCTCAAATATGGGTGGGGACATAAAAATGATAAATCGCACATCACAACAATTCTTGTTAAGCACAATCGCCGTCTTGGTGAGTTCTCAGCTTTGGGCTGCCGATGCACCTGCACAGGAAGAAACCAAGAAAGATGCGTTAGGCCTTGAGCGCATTACTGTTACGGGCGTGGCCCGTGGCACCCGCGTCATGGACTCGAGCGTGTCAGTCAGCAGCGTATCACTCGCCGAGTTGGAGGTTAGTACTCCACGTTCATCCGCCGAAGCATTTCGGATCATTCCAGGGATGAAGGTGGAATCAACGGGCGGCGAAGGTAATGCTAACATTGCTGTACGTGGCTTACCTGTGGCATCGGGTGGTGCTAAGTTTCTTCAAATTCAAGAAGATGGTTTACCAATTCTACAGTTTGGCGATATTGCCTTTGGTAATGCGGATATCTTTTTACGTTTAGACTCTACAGTACAAACCATTGAATCTATTCGTGGTGGTTCGGCATCCACTGCGGCGAGTAATGCTCCCGGTGGCATTATTAACGTGATCAGTAAAACCGGAAGTTCAGATGCTGGCAGCGTGTCGACCACCTTTGGCTTGGACTACGATACCTTCCGTACCGACTTTGAATATGGCACCAGCATCAATGACAGCCTGCGTTTCCATGTGGGTGGTTTTGTGCGTACTGGTGAAGGCCCTCGCCAAGCAGGTTATGACGCCAACAAGGGCGGTCAGGTAAAAGCTAACATAACCAAAGAGTTCGATAGTGGCTATGTTCGTCTTTATTTCAAACACTTAGATGATAAAAGTATTGGCTACTTACCCATGCCAATGTATTCGGACGGTAGCTCTGTCCCAGGTTTTAATGCGAAATCCGATGCCATTCAGTCAGCATATTTCCTCTCGACCCTGAGTTTGGGCGCCGATGGTGAGCGTCGTCGTGGTGATATGCGCGATGGTATGAACCCTGAGGTTAACTCTGTGGGTTTAGAGGCGTCTTTTGATTTAGGCAATGATTGGCAGGTCGAAAACCGCTTCCGTTTCTCGGATGTGAGCGGCAATTTTATGGCACCATTCCCAGCCGAAGTGGCTAATGGCGCCGACATTGCGGCTAGTATTGCGGGCACTGGCGCCAAGTTGATTTATGCCAATGGCCCTGATGCGGGCAATCCTATGGATGGACTCGCCATGCGGATCCATACCTTCGACGTTAAGATGAATGACTTTGGCTCAATCGTAAACGACTTAAAATTAACGAAAACCTTTGACGATACCAGCGTTACTCTGGGTTATTACAATGCCACCCAAAATATCAATATGACCTGGATGTGGAACTCCTATTTGATGGAAGTCAAAGGGGATAATGCCGCATTGCTTGATGTTGTGGCCGCCGATGGTACCGCCTATTCAGGTGCTGGACTGTACGGCTATGGCGTGCCTTATTGGGGCAACTGTTGCCAACGTAATTACGATACCGAATACAACATTAAGGCGCCTTATCTTGCGGTCGCGTCGAGCTTTGGGGATTTATCGCTGGATGCCAGTGTGCGTTACGACAGCGGTGATGCCAGTGGTTACTACGCCGGCAATGTGCAATCGCAAGTCGATATGAACTTGGATGGTGTAATCTCTATTCCTGAGCAAAGTGTCTCTTCTATCGATAATGCTAATCCACAACCCGTGAATTATGACTGGAGTTACACCTCCTATTCTCTCGGTGCAAACTATCAGTTTTCCAGTGATTTAGCTGCATTTGGTCGCTTGAGTCATGGTGGCCGCGCCAATGCGGATCGCCTGTTGTTTGGTAAGGTTCGTGCCGATGGTTCAGTGGCAAAAGAAGATGCTGTCGATAATGTGGATCAATATGAGTTAGGCGTTAAGTACCGTTACGAGGACTTATCGGTGTTCGCGACCGCCTTCTATTCAGAGACCGAGGAGCAAAACTTTGAGGCGACGAGTCAGCGTTTCTTCGACCGTAAGTACAAAGCTAAAGGAATTGAAATTGAATCGGCCTATTTTATTGGTGACTTCGATTTTAGGGGCAATGTCACTTGGACCGACGCTGAAATTGCTAAGGACGCTCTAACACCCGACGTTGTCGGGAATACTCCAAGAAGACAGGCCGACTTTATCTACTCGCTGATGGGACGTTATAACTTTGACCAAGGTTCAGTGGGCATCAACCTGATTGGCACTACTGACTCCTATGCACAGGATAATAATGGTCTCAAGTTTGATGGTTACAATCAGGTCAATGCCTTTGCAACCTACAACTTAACTCAGGCCTTAAGTGTCTCCTTAAACGTCAACAACCTGTTTGACGCTACGGGTATCACCGAAGCAGAGGAAGGTTCGATTCCTGATAACAATATTATCCGCGCTCGCACTATTAATGGCAGAACCACGAGTGCAACCTTGAAATACGAGTTTTAACTCCGGCGGGGTTGGGGTTTAAAACCGACAATTTAAAAGGCCCATCCAGCATGGGCTTTTTGCTTAACTAATAGAAATATAAAGGGATCCATATGACGGTATTACTCAGTTTTGGTGAGGTGTTAGTGGATTTATTACCCACGGAGGCTAGCGACAAATCCCATCAAGCCATTGCGGGCGGCGCGCCTGCAAACGTGGCTGTAGGTTATGCCAAACTGGGCGGTAAGAGTTATTTTGCTGGCGGCATTAGCTGTGATGATTATGGCGCAATGTTAAAACAAGCCCTCGAGAACGAAGGTGTTGCTACGGATTATTTGGCCGAAGTGCCAGGTGCGGCAACGGCGACAGTGGTCGTAAATTTGGATGAAAATGGTGAACGAACCTTCGAGTTTAACCGTCAGGCTACGGCCGATCTGTGTTATAGCCCGCGCCATTTCGATGCCATTCCATGGCCGCAGATGGATATTTTCCATCTCTGTTCTAATACCTTTACCGAAGCGAACATTTTTAACGCGAGTCTCTATGGCGCCCGTTGTGCTAATTCATTCAATAAGATAGTGAGTTTTGATGTTAACTTGCGCTTATCACTCTGGCCCGATACCGCATTGCTTGCAGAGCGAGTAGAGCAGTGTTTTCGTTACACACAAGTGCTGAAAATGAGCCGTGAAGAAGCCGACTATTTAGCCTTAACGCGGAATAAGAGTTTCGAAGATTATTTGCAGTTTTGTTTGGCGCAAGGTGTTGAAGTGATTTTGATTACTGACGGCGCCAATCCAGTGCTATGCATAACAGTAGATGAGCGATTTAGCGTACCAGTCCCCCAAATTAAAGCCGTAGATACCACGGCGGCGGGTGACAGCTTTATGGCGGGATTTTTGTTTGCACTGGGTTCTGAGTTGGAGTTTGATCTCGAGCATTTAACCTTAAAACATCGACTTGCGTGTCAGGCACAGTTGCGCAAGGCGGTTGAGTTTGCGGTGCGTTGCGGCGCTGTAACCTGTTGCCAGAAAGGCGCTTTTCCTGCTTTACCCACGTTGTTGCAGGTGAGTTAACCCTTCACTCCAAACTATCAAGCTAAGGTGAGCTATGGCTTGCCTTAGCTTTTTTCGAGCATATTGCGCGAACTTCATCACGTTTTACTTGCCCCATTGGCCGAGCATTTATGCTATTTTAGCTGCGGCTTATAGTCGAAGGAGCATAGGTTTCTCCTCTGCTCACGGTCGATATGGTTTTATTTCAACATGATTGGGGATTTCCAATGAGCAAAGCAAAAATCGGGATTGTTACGGTGAGCGATCGTGCCAGCGCGGGGATTTATGAGGATATCTCGGGCAAGGCGATTATCGATACTCTCAATGACTACCTCACCAGTGAGTGGGAACCGATTTATCAAGTGATCCCCGACGAGCAGGATGTGATTGAAGCGACCCTGATCAAGATGGCCGATGAGCAGGATTGCTGCTTGATTGTGACTACGGGTGGTACAGGCCCTGCAAAACGCGATGTCACCCCTGAGGCAACCGAGGCCGTGTGCGATCGCATGATGCCTGGCTTTGGTGAACTGATGCGCGCCGAGTCGTTAAAGTTTGTACCGACGGCGATTCTCTCGCGCCAAACTGCGGGCTTACGCGGTGATTCATTAATTGTGAACCTGCCTGGCAAGCCAAAATCTATTCGCGAATGTTTAGATGCCGTATTCCCCGCCATCCCTTACTGCATCGACCTGATGGAAGGGCCGTACCTCGAGTGTAACGAAGCTGTGATTAAGCCTTTTAGACCTAAGGCAAAATAATCCGCGCTGCAAGATGACATAAACCCAAGCCTAGCTTGGGTTTTTTATTGGTATCCCTTATGGGCTGTTGTGGTCGCGCTAAGTCGGAAGTTCGCAACTTGACTTAGCGCCTATAGACACAACCTTAATTTTAATACCTTGTAATACGAGTTTAACTGCGGTGCATTAACGACTATTTTAATGCCTCAATTTGCTGTGCCAGTGTTGTCTTGGCGGCGTTGTCCTCTGCATCTGTCACTATGCGCTCCAGCACTTGCACACGCTCGATAAGAACCTGATTCTGCAAGCTCAACTGGGTGAGTTTATCCTCAAGCTGTCGCTCGTTGCCGCCGCCCAGTTGGCGGATTTTTAGATAATGCTTAAACATTTCTGTGGCACTCACACCCACCACAAAAGTCACCATGATCACCATCAGCACATATTCGTTTTCCATAACAGGCTCCTTTAACCCTATTTGAGGTTCGAGGGCGCGGCGCGCCCTCTGCGGGTCGATAGCGTTATAAACCGAAGACTACCTTTTCACTCTTTAAGGACTTTTCCATGCCGAATGCCAACACCAGGGCGATGGCTAGGGTGCCCAGTGTCGATACCAGCAATTGCAGCATGTTCATGTCCTTACCTTTAATAAAGTCCATCAGCGCCTGTTGCTGACCCGAAACAGGCAACCACTGCAGTATGTCCGGCGCTATGTTGTAGCTGGCCGCCATCGATAACGCCAAAGGCACAAACAGCACCATGGTTAGATAGGACTGGGCTTCCTTAAAGGTTTTCGCCATAAAGGACACAAACAATTGCAGGCAGGCAGCCATCAGGGCGACGGGAATACCAACTAGCAGCATCAACGCCATAAATTCACTGGTAATGCTGACGCTAAAACCGAGCTCCTGCCAAGGCACGAAGGTATAGGCGACCTTAGACACCAGTAGAATCAACACTAAACCGAGTAGGGCAAATAGGCCGACGGCAATGATTTTAGAGAGCACTAATTGGCGCGTGGTCAGCGGATGGCTGAGCAACAATGCCAAGGAGTTACGCTCACGCTCACCGGCGCTGGTGTCGATGGCCAAATTCATCCCCGAGATAAACACTGAGTAAATCATAGTGAAAATGGCGATACCTAAGATCATCCCGCCCTTAGAGTCGGTTGTGGCTTGGTCATGCACATTCACTTTCAGTGGCTGCACCACTCGAGGGTCGATGCCACGGGCGATTAAGCGCAGGCTGCCCATTTCGGCGCTATAGGCCTGCAACTGTTTCTCTAAGCGGCGAATCGAGTTTTGCAGTTTTTCCTCTGAGTTATCGGCCACGATAGTGATCTCGGCGCCTTTGCCTTGGTTCATCTGCTTGGCATAGTCGGGGCTGATAATCAGCTCTATGGCTTTCAGATCCTTAGCGCCTGCTTCGCCTTGGGTAATGCCTTTGTTGGATAAAAATCTCACTAAGTCCGGCGCCTTGTCGGGGTTAGTGATGCTGATTTTCAGATCGTCTGGGCTGGTCAGCTGGCCGATAAGCACCATAAACAGGCCACACATGATCAGCGGCGTACCAATGGCGTAGTAGAGTCCCGCCATCACAGAGCGTTTATCGCGGGCGGCGTCTATCAGTTCCTTGCGAACCATTGCGATGATTTTGTTCATGATTATTCCTTATCCCAAGTTTGTCTGTTCGCCATTAGGTCGAAGCAGGTGTTATCGCAATTTGTGTGAGCGTTAATGCTGTGAGTCATCATGCGGCAATGCCCTCATCGGTGCCGATCAGCTGGATAAAGGCATCTTCGAGTGAGGCCTTACCCGTTTGCGCGCAGAGTTGCTCTGGACTGCCGATGGCGACCACTCGGCCCTGCGCCATCACGATCACTTGGTCGCACAAGGCCGCGACTTCCTGCATCACATGGCTGGAAAACAGCACGCAATGCCCTTGATTCTTAAGGTCGATAAGAATATCGCGCAGCAAGCGAGTGCTCATCACATCGAGTCCACGGGTCGGCTCGTCGAGGATAATATTGCTCGGGCTGTGGACTATGGCTTGGGCGAGGGCGGTTTTCATTCGTTGCCCTTGGGAGAAGCCTTTACAGCGGCGATCGCTGATATCTTCGAGGCGCAGTTTGGCGATGACATTGTCGGTGGCCGCCTTGGCATCGCTCGCGGATAAGCCGCTAAGTTCGGCAAAGTAACGGATATATTCCCGCGGTGTTAAGCGCTCGTACAGGCCGAACGGGTCGGGGAATAATCCTAATTGCTGCTTAGCACCAATCGGGTCGATGGCAACGTCGATACCTTCAATTTCAGCCGTGCCAGTATCGGGTTTTAACAGACCGAAAATTGTGCGCAAACAGGTGGTTTTACCCGCGCCATTAGGGCCGAGTAGGCCGGTGATCTGGCCGTTTTCGGCCACGAAGCTCAAATCGTTTAAGGCCTGCACTTCGCCGATGCGCTTAGAAAGATGGGATACTTTGATCATGACTTACTCCTTGGCTCCAGTGCTGGGCTTATCTTTGGAAGAGTGGGTTGCATCTTCGGTCGCGAGTGGCTCAACCGAGCTGGCATTTAAATAGAAGCTACGGCGCACATCCTTCTTCAAACATTCACCATCGAGATCTTTAACCGAACCAGTACGTACTAACTCGGCGACTAGGTTATTGGCGCAGGACTGATAGGCCACACCATGGGTAGCATAAGGTGCGACAAAGTGTTTAGCGTTGGTGAGTTTTTCCATCGCCAGTTCTCCCCAGCTCGGTGGGGTTGCTGGATCAATTTCGCCCGATAGCAACAGGGTTGGGATATCGCTCTTGATAGGTTCGCTAAAGCTGGCATCGACGGGCGGCACCTTCCACACTGAACACGATGCCTCTAAGCTTTCGAGCATGGTTTTGCCTACATAGGAGGTTTTGGCCTGTTCGCGCATCGCAGGGGTGATGCGATGTATGTCTTCACCGCAGACGACTGAGGCGTGCATGCCCATCGCCATGCCTGCACCATCGGTAGTTAAGGCATACAATCCGAGTAACGGTTGATAGTTTTCTTTGGCGGCCTGATGAATTGCATGGGGCACTAAGGCACGCACATTGGTTTGATATAACGCCATTCTGATCGCGCCGTAAAACTTCGCACGGGTGAGCGTGAGTAAGGACTTTTCACCCGTGACGGGGTCGTGTACTTGCTCCATTACTGGCCCTTCGGTCAGTCTTGCAACCACTTGGTCAAACTCGGCTTTGAGCTCTGGAAACTCGGCATGGCAGGCTGCGGTTTCTTGGCAATCTTTAAACAGTAAGTCAAAGCCGCGCTCAATTGCCGAGCCGATTTCTAATACGCTCTGCTGCATTGGCACTATGCCGTCTAAGGTGACAGTGGCTAAATGCTCGGGATACAAACGCATATAGAGCTGCGCCATACGCGTGCCGTAGGAAATACCGTAGAGGTGCAGCTTTTTGTAGCCTAAATGGGCGCGTACGGCCTCGAAGTCTTTGACGGCATTAAGGCTGCCGTATTGGGTGACATCAGTATCGGGGAATTGATCGCGGCATTTTTGCGCTTCGGCCAAGGTATCGACATTATCATCGTCGAAGGACAGTGGCGATTGTGGGCCAGCGTCACAATTGAGCACATTGGAGCGGCCAGTACCGCGTTGATCAATAAGCAAAATATCCCGCTGCTGACGTACTTTATTCAGCATGCTATCAAAGCTTGCCGCGTTATCGATGGCCGATTGACCTGGGCCGCCTGCTATCGCCAGCAATGCTTCTTCATGATTGACGTTTTTTACCGCGGGCAGGACCACATAATGCACTTGGATCTGTTCGCCATCCGGCTTGTTAGGGTTTTCGGGGACAGTCACAAAGCCGCAGTTTAAACGGTCCGATACACCTTCTACATAACAGGTATTTGTAGGGGGAATAGGGTTAACAGCATTGTCGCTTGCCCAAGTAACAGAACTGCAGATGGCGAGCATTAGTGCACTCAGGCCTAAGAGCTTGTGTCCTTGTGTGCCCTTGAGCCAACGGTTTTCTGAGCGCTTAATCGCAAAGCGAGCGCTGGCATTATGGGACTTCCTGTGGGTCATGCTATATCTCATGAGCGCTTTCCTTTTTGCATTTCAGGATGAGTGTGATACTTTAAATACAGTGTATCGGTGTATCAATGTATTAATACAGTGTGTAAAGACTAATGTTAGAACTTTTAAATGTCAACCCCAGCAGTGGTGAGCCAATTTACAAGCAATTACACGAGCAAATCGTGCGCTTGATTGTGGGCGGCCAACTGCAAGAGGAAGACGTATTGCCCTCAGTGCGTCAAATTGCGGAATTTCTCGCGGTTAACCCCATGACGGTCTCCCGCGCGATTCAGCAACTTGTTGACCAAGGCTGGTTAGAGCGCCGCCGTGGTCAGGCGACTCGGGTTGCCGCCCGTAGTGAGGCGATGGAGTCGGGCGTGAGTCTGCTTGAGCCGCAATTAGATGCCTTGCTGACTCAGGCAAAACAATTGGGCGTGAGTCTGCCCGAGTTACTGCAATTGATTAATGAACGTTGGCAAGCCTAGCTAAAACGAGAATAAAAAGGATGCAATTCGATGGATCAAGAGTTTTCCCCAATACTTGAGTTTTCTAATGTAAACAAAGTATTTCGTGGCAAAGGTGCCAGTGAAAAACGTGCACTCAAGGATCTGACCTTACGTTTATCTGCCGGTATGGTTGTGGGGTTATTGGGACAAAACGGTGCGGGCAAATCGACCCTAATGCGCTGTGCTCTGGGGATCCTCTCGCCGGATTCGGGTGAAATCCGCACCTTAGGTGAAACGCCGGAGCAGCTCTCCTCGGCGGCGAAGGAACGCCTAGGCTATGTGCCGCAGCAACCCTTTGGTTATGAAGGTTTTACTGTTGAGCGCGCCCTCGATTTGCACCGCAGTTTTTATCCCCACTGGGACATGCAGTTAGAGCAGGATTGGCTCGCCCGCTTCGAATTAGATGTGACTCAACAGGTGCAACGCCTGTCCGTTGGTCAGCGCCAATCCTTAGCCTTGATCATGGCCATGGCCTATCGCCCTGAGTTGCTGATCCTCGATGAGCCCGTGGCCAGCCTCGACCCAATAGTCAGACGCAAGTTTATGGTCGATTTGTTCGACCTGGCCCTCGAATCCGGCTCGGCCGTGTTGTTTTCATCCCATATCACCTCTGATTTAGAACGGGTCGCAAGCCATGTCGCCCTGATTAAACAGGGCGAGCTAGTGTTGTTTAAGGAGATAGATGCCCTGCGGGAAGAGGTGCGACTCGTTAAGCTCGCGGACGGCGCCGAGCTGCCGGAACAGGTGCGTATCCTCAGCCGCGATGGTGATTCTATGCTGGTGGACAGGGGTAATATTGAGCTTAATCTCCCTGGTGTGCTGCGCAGTGAGGCGCTGAATTTGGAGCAACTCTTTGTGGAGCTGCACAAATGAGTTCAGCTAAACCCTTAGTTCAAGTACCTGAAAAACTGGGGACGCACCATTCGATTAATCCCTTTAACGGCATGCTGCGTCTGTGGTTGTTTGATGTTGGCAGTGTGAGTTTTCTCGGCACAGGTATATTTGGCTTGGTGCTGAGTATCTTAGCGGGATGGGCGGGGCAGAAAGAGAGTTTCGACATCTTCATTGCCATGGCTATCGTCTCGACTTCGGCGGCCGTGGCTTGGCAGCTTATTCGTTTGATGGCCAATGAGTGCTCGATATTGATTCCCCGTTATCGACAAAATGTGTTTATTCAATGCGAAGTGATGCTTATCGGTGTGTTTAGCTTAGCCGTGCTACTTTGTGTGTTGTATGACTTTACCTCGAGCCTGTCGTTACTGGTGTTTGCGCAGGGGATAAGTCTAGGCTTTATTCTGCTGTGTCTGTTGCAAACCCAGTGGTTTTACAGCTCATTTTTACTGTTTATCTTAGTGCCGTTTTCTAGCACCTTGGCCGAGCAAGTTCCATTGTGGCTGAGCATCATAGTGCTGTTTGTGTTTGTAGTACTGATTTGGCGCCGATGCCTAGTGTTACCTTGGCGGGTGGAGGCGCGCAGCGTGTACCTCAATGGACTCGAGATGGGCTGGTTTTGGTTGCCGAGTCTGCAATCGATGCGGATCTTGAGCCGATTAGAGCGCTACCTGCATCCGGTGAACTTCTTTATCGGTCCTATGCTGACCGTATTACTGCTGTTGCTCCCCGTGTTAACCATCGGGCTTGGGATCGCCTCCCACGAGCTGCATTGGGATTTTCCAGTATTACTGCTGTTGGCGCAGTTTAGTGTAATTAGTTGCTCGCTAGTACACTGGAGCCGAGTACAGCGCTCTCGGGCGACAGAATTGCTCTTATTAATGCCGGGCTTTGATGGTCGCGCAGGATTAGTTAAAGCCTTTGCCCGTGGGCAGCAACGATTACTGTTTTTCATCGGCATAGGCATTTTGTGCTGTAGTCTGTTTATTACTTGGCTCGATGGTGATTTGAGCTTGCCTCTGCTGGCACACTTAGTCATGAGCACTTATTGGGCCTGCGCTTTAGTGTTAGGTTTAGGCTGCCTATGCCGCCGAGTATTACAGGTGAGCCTGACCATGCTGGTGGTGCTGGGGCATTCGCTATGGGTGTCGATTAGTCTTGCAGCGCTGCAACATGATGGCAGTCTATTTCATTGGTTGTTGGGTGACTTGTTACTGCTGATCCTTGGACAAATGGCACTGTTTTGGGGTAGTAAAAAGCTCTGGCAGGGCGACATTACCGGGCTCTAATTGCGCTGAAATGGCGTGATTTGGGCGACATTTGCACAAGATTAGAGCAAAAACTCTTAGTTTTTGGCTTGCCTTCAGGTAGAATGCCGCAAAAGCGGTACACTTGTAAGCTAAAAGGTGAGTCATTCATGTCGCTGGAACAATATCACGTAATTCGACTATTACAGCAGCAAAGCCAGTCATTAAAGGAGGCTATTGCGCTGGAAGGTTTTGAAATGGCTGCACCTTGGCATCAAGTCAGTTGGCAGGCATTCGATCAAATCAGCCATAAAATTGCACAGGTGTTGATTGAACTTGGCGTACAAGTGCAAGACCGTTGTGTGATCCTGTCGCAAAACTGTCCTCAATGGACCTGTGCTGATATCGGCATTCTGAAAAGCCGTGCCATTGTAGTACCTATCTACCCAACCAGCACCTTAGAGCAAGCCAGCTTTATCATTAATGATGCGGCGGCCAAGGTGATTTTTGTCGACGACGCCAAGCAATATGCGCTGGCCTGTGAGTTGCAAAAACAGTGTCCGACCCTAGAGCATGTGATTGTGTTCGACGCGAGTGTTGATCTGGCGAAAGACATTGCCCAACATCAGCATTTAGACAGCTTGTTAGCCAAAGAATATGACCAGAGTGCTGAACTTGAGCAGCGCTTAAAAGACGCTAATCTCGATGATTTGTTAACTCTGATTTATACCTCTGGTACCACCGGCGACCCTAAGGGCGTGATGCTGGATTACCGCAATATGGCCTCGACTGTGCGTCAGCACGATCAGATTTTGCCTTTCAAAACCGGCGATGTGTCTTTGGCTTTCCTACCGCTCAGCCATGTGTTTGAGCGTGGTTGGAGCTTCTACGTGCTGTGCCGTGGCGGCCACAATGTGTATCTGCAAAATACTCAAAGAGTGAAAGAGGCCATCAGCGCCGTGCGTCCGCATACCCTGTGCGTGGTGCCGCGTTTCCTCGAGAAGGTATACAGCGCCGTGCAGGATAAGGTCGCTAAATCCGCCGAAGGCCGTAAAAAATTGTTCGCCTGGGCTATGGGTGTTGGTGAGCGTCAGTTTGAAGTGGGCCAAGGCAGCGCTAAGGGCGGTTTGTGGTTATCCTTGCAATGGCGTTTGGCGAACAAACTGGTTTACAGCAAGTTGCAGGCTGTACTCGGTGGACGGTTAAAGTTTATGCCCTGCGGTGGTGCTGCACTCGATTTAAATGTAGCGTCTTTCTTCCATGCCATTGGTATTCCAGTGCTTTGCGGTTACGGCATGACGGAAACCAACGCTACTGTGACCTGTAATACCCTAGATAACCGAGTTGCAGGATCAAACGGTAAAGTCTTACCCGAAATCCAAATTAAGCTGGGTAAGGACGATGAAATCTTAGTCCGTGGTGATACTGTGATGCGCGGTTATTACAATCGCCCTGAAGATACCGCAGCTGCCTTCGAAGATGGCTGGTTAAAGACGGGCGATGCAGGGCGACTCGATGCCAATGGTAATTTATTTATTACCGACCGCATTAAAGAGTTAATGAAAACCTCTAACGGTAAATACATTGCGCCGCAGCGGGTTGAAGGCACTGTGGGCCGTTGCCCCTTTATCGAACAAGTAGCTGTGATTGCCGATGCCCGTAACTATGTGACGGCGCTGATTGTGCCAGCCTTTGAATCCCTCGAAGCCTGGGCTAAGGATAAGGGCTTGAAATACGAGTCACCTATCGAGCTGCTGCGTCACAGCCATGTTGTTGAGCATTTCGAGCAGCGTTTAAAGCATTTGCAGCAAGAGTTGGCGGGGTTTGAGCAAATCAAAAAGTTTACCCTGCTGCCCGAAGCCTTTTCGATGGAGGCGGGATTAATCACGCCGACGCTGAAATTGCGCCGCAAAATGATTTACCACAAGTACGCCCATGAAATTAATGCTATGTACAATAATTGATTGTTAAAGCTTTGATCTTAAAAGGCCGCTTTGCGGCCTTTTTTGTGTTTGCCACTTCCTGAAGCAGCGGACTTCGCTTAAAATTCGCCCCGCTTACTGGTGCGCACGAGGCGCAAGGTGTCGGTGTAAAGGATAGTTAAATGGAACTTTCGATTCGTCGTTTATGCGCCGCAGTTGGTGCGGTGTTGCTTTCTTCGTTTGCGGTTATTCCTGCTGCACTTGCGGCGGAATATGACAAAATGGTTCACGGTCCCGTGGATCTTCCCAATGGCCAATGGCTCAATTTTTATCAAAAAGATCAGCAGGTATGGGGCGAAATGCTCTATGGCGATGCGCCAGGTGTACGCATTGACGATTACGGCCGCGCCGAAATCGTGGCGGTGTTTTACTATGACTTCGACAAAGGCGGCACCAAAGAAGTGATCGTCATGCTCAAGGATGCCGATGGCCAGCATCTACGGGGTTATGGTTTTGAGGGGGAGGAGTTGACTAAACTGCCGCGCCTGCAAGCAGTGCTCGATGAAGTCGCACCCACCATTAGCACCTTTACCGTCGGCGGCGTTCGCAAAGTATTAAGCCAGTTGCCCCCGCAGCAGTACAGCATGACCTATGAGGCTGAGGGCGTCCAAGATCCTGACCTTAAGGCGATTCTTGATGGTACCTCAAAACTCAAACCGACCTTAATTGGCTATCGCAATTCTGAAGGCACGGCAACGGATGTCAAAAACGCAGTGGAATACAAGCTGCGCTATCCCCTGACTCGCACCGATAAAGATGCCGAGGGGCGTGAACGAAAATACAGTCTGGTGGCAACCTTTGATCGCAGCGCCTACGTTGAAGAAGATGGTAGCTTTATGCTGGTGGCCATTGGCTACGAGGCCGACGACATCGATTGGCTTAAAAATGGCAGCGAAAAAATCCCGCGAACAGGGCCTTTTTACGAATTCATGAGTATGGGCAGTACTTGGGCTGGCGTTGCCAGTGAAGCCCATTATGTGCAGGGTGAGCTGGATGGTCGCTTTGCCGCCTACGATGCCCGCAATGGCAGTGTGATGTATGCCGGTGATTATAAGCTGGGTAAACAAGTGGGTAAGTGGATTGAAGCCGACAGCCGTGAAACCTACTGGGAAGGCGAGTATCTCGACGGTAAGAAACAGGGCAAATGGGTGTTGCAGTCCATTATGGATGACGCCGATAACTACGGCTTTATTCACTACAATAAGGGCGTGCCCGATGGCCCGAGTGAAATCTATACCCCAGATTACGATTCCAGCACCGAAGGCGCGAAGAAGTTGTCCGAAAAGGGCATTTATCTCAATGGCGTAAAAGATGGCGAGTGGCTTGAGTCCGATGGCAGCAAAGGCCAATACAAAAAGGGGCTGAAACAAGGCGCTTGGGTGGAAAAGGTCACCCAAGGGGATTATCGCTTTCAAACCGGTGAAGGCAGCTACCTCGATGGTAAACGTTCAGGCACTTGGGTCTATATTCGAACGCCTGATACGAATGATGCCTTTACAACAATACAATCAGTGACTTATCTCTATAAGACCGAAGTCAACTATGAGAATGGTCTACGCCAAGGTGAAGCAAAGTTATTCAATAAAGATAATTTTATGTTCGCCCTTAAGCATTACGATAAGGGCCGTCTCCACGGAGAAAGTTTATGGTACTCAGCGCCAAATATCGTCAGCAATGTTGCTAACTATCGTCAAGGCGAGTTAGATGGCCCACAAATGTGGCTCGAGCCTAACGGCGATCTGAATGAGTTGAGTCAGTATAAGTTTAATGACGCCGTAAAACTTAAGCCTTCGCAGGATGAATGCATGATGCGAAAAGAGCCCTACGCAGGCGATTGTGAGGGGGTGTTAAGTTCAAAAAATGCTGAAACCACTTCAATTAAGGATGGTGAGCAGCGTGTATATCGCGGCGGCCGCCTATCCGAATTAAGCTATTACACCAATGGGTCAGTCGATAAAGAATATCGATTCGATTCTAATGGTCGCTTAATGTCCTTGCAGACCTATAAAGCGGGTAAGGAATATGGCCCAAGCATTCGATATTCCACCGACGGCGGCTATTCGCTCGTGCAATATGGTCATCTTATCAATAACCGTCTTTCTGGCCCCCATTACACTTTCTATCCAAACGGCCAGTTAAAGAGTTTGTGGAACTATTGCCAGCAAGAAGGCGAAACCTGGAACGGCGAACCTTATTTCTGGGATAACGCCATTGCGCGCTGTGGTATCCAGCGAGAGTATTTTGATAACGGTGCCGTGAGTTGTATCGAGGATCTCGACAGCAATTATGCCGTGGATAAAGTCTGTTATGACCAGAATGGTAAGTTAGCCAGCGAAATGCTGCGGATTGATGAGCAACATGTGGTGCACAAGCGCTATATCAACGGAGTGATCTATCAGGAAGAACCTGGATTCTCGGATTTTTCCCATGTGACTAAGGGACGCAAAATCTATCACTTAGAAAACCCAAAAAGCCATGGTGTGTTTAAGTCCTACGACAGCAGTGGCAAGCTCAAATACGAAAAAATCTATGATATGGGTAAGGCTGGCTGTATGAAAAAGTACGATGCCAATGGCAAGCAAACCCCAGATACCGCGAGCTGCCAGTTCTAGCATCGCGCTTCGCTTTTCTGTTAGGCTTGGTAGGGATAAACGGGGTAAGCGCCTCGTTTATCCCATTCACAGCATAAAAGTATAAGAACAACAAAAGGGAAGTTTGCATGTCAGTCACCGAATACAGCCTGGACATCCAGCCAAGATTTACCGAAACCGATGGCCTAGGCCATATCAACAACACAGTGATCCCCGTGTGGTGCGAGGCGGCGCGCACGCCAATCTTCGAGATTTTTAATCCCGAGTTGGATTTGCATCAGTGGAACCTCATAGTGGCAGGCTTTACCGTGGCCTTTATCGCGCCGACTTATTACGGCAAGAGTGTGACGGTGAAAACCTATGTTAGCCGTATCGGTAATAGCAGTTTCGAGCTGACCCAAAGCTGTTGGCAGGCTGGCAATAAAACCGCCGAAGTGAAAACCACCTTAGTACACTACGACTACAGCTGCGAGAAGAGTCGCCCTATCCCCGAAGATATTCGTGAAATCTTAGCTAGCCTGAACGGCGAAACTGCTTAAGTCCGGTATTCGCTTTCACCGCACAATTGCAATTGCGCGGTGAAAACGTTAACGTGGCGGCCGCAAATGTGATGCGGATCACTTATCCGCGCCTTTATTCCTCCCGGCCGGATCTAGCATGAGATTTTACTTCACCCGAATGCGTTCTAAGGACATCTGTCCGCCACGACAACCCCTGAAAAAGATCGTTTGGTCATGGGTAGGGGCCTTTTGTGGCATTTACTTAGTCGCCAGTCTCGCCACTTATATGGGTGATAATCTGCTTGGCACCATGTTTGTGATTGGCTCATTTGGGGCGTCGGCGGTATTAGTCTATGGCGCGCCGCTGGCTGAGTTTTCTCAGCCACGTAACTTGATTGGTGGCAGTGTGCTATCGGCACTGATTGGTGTGGCTGTTTATCAGGTATTTGCCGATTATATGGTGCTCGCGAGTGCGTTAGCGGTATCACTTGCCATCGCATTGATGTACTTAACCCGCACGCTGCACCCACCGGGCGGCGCAACGGCATTAATTGCTGTGATAGGCGGTGATAACGTGCATCAACTCGGGTTTCTCTATGCGGTGATGCCAGTCTTTCTCGGCTCACTGCTGCTATTGCTGGTGGCGCTGGTCGTGAATAACCTCTCCACCGATCCCAAACGCCACTATCCAGTGTATTGGATTTAGCTTACCTGTTGCGAAGCCTGTTATTTCAAAAACTTCTGCACGTACCAACAGCTGGCTTCTATCTCGTAATCTTGGGCTTTTGCCCATTTGAGGCCATGGCGAACTAAACGTTCGGCAAGACCTTTGCCACGCAGTTCGTCGGGCACAAAGGTACGACTAAAATCGATGTGCTGACCATCGAGTCGGTATTCCAGCACGGCTTCATGCCCATCAACGGGGATCACAAAGCGTTGCTTATCATGTTGATGTTCAACGATGGTTTCGATTTGCTCTTTTTCTGGCATACATACTCCTACTGAATTTGGCTTAAGGTGTGCTGGCAATTAAGCCTGCGACTCGGTAGCTTAAGCTTGCTCGTGTTGTTTAAGAATGGCGAGTAATTCCGCGGGAAGCTCGGCTTTTTGGCCGGTTTTAAAGTTAAACATCACGGCAACCGAGGTGCCTAGGGTTGTAATTGCCTGCTGCTGTTTACTAAACGCCTGATAATGCATGGTAAATCTATCACTTTGAATATCGCTGATACTCACGCTGACCAATAGGGTATCAGGGAAGGTTACTGGGCGTTTATAGCGGGCTTGATTTTCGCTAATCACTGGGCCAACACCGGATTTATACAGGGCATCGAGCGGGAAGAGGCGATTGAAAAAGTCGATACGTGCGGTTTCAAAATAGCGGAAATAGACCACGTTGTTGACGTGTTGCAAAGCATCCATTTCGCCCCAAGCGACGGGGATTTCGGTCACTATGGGATGCTGTGCGAGAAACTTTTCTATTGGACTTAGTGTTGGACTTTCCATTGTATTACTCATAGTCAAAAGCTCTAGTTAAAACGCTCGTTTAAGGAAGCCAGACTAGCAGTATAAGATAGCTGCGACAAGCCTTAGACAATAGTGACAACATTAAGTGAAGCAAGGAGTTGGCAGTGATAAAACAGATTGGGGATACGGTTATTAAGGCAACACATCTCGCGTCTTGCCATTGTGGCGCTGTGGTGTTGGAGTTGTTATTGCCTAATGGCATTGAAAATCCACGCCGATGCGATTGTTCAATCTGTCGGCGCAAGGGCGCTATCGTCGGCTCAGTGCCGCTGGCGGGATTGAAGATTATCAAAGGCGAGAACGTATTAAAGTGCTACGAATTTAATACCAAAACCGCCAAACATTACTTCTGCTCTGTGTGCGGTATCTATACCCATCATCAAAGGCGCTCTAATCCCAATGAATATGGCTATAACCTTGGTTGCCTCGAAGGGGTAAATCCCTATGAATTAGGTGATGTGCCCGTTTGCGATGGGGTGAATCACCCTGCGGACAGGTAGGTTTGGTTGCCTGATAAACAAAAAGCGACCCTTGGGTCGCTTTTTATGTGCAGTGTCGGTGTTACTCGATCACTAGTTCATCGAAACTCTTGATAGTGCGAAAATCGCCGGTGCGTTGTTTGCTGTCGCGCACCATTTGGCAGGTCATCATGCCTGCGGCTTCGGCGGCTTTAAGCTCTTCAACCACGTCAGACACAAACAGCACTTGCTTAGGACTTAGGCTGATGGTGTTGAGTATATTGGCGTAGGCTTGTTTATCTAATTTGTTACCAGTACGGGTATCAAAATGGCCGCTAAACATCTCGGTTAAATCGCCGCCATCACTGTGGCTGAACAGCAGTTTTTGGGCTTCAACCGAACCCGAAGAGAAGCTGTAAATACGCAGTTTTTGCGCGCTAAAACGGCTAACCGCCTCGATAAAGTCGGGGAAGATATGGCCTGTAAATTCGCCATGGGCGTAACCTTGCTTCCAAATCAACCCCTGTAGGGTTTTGAGTGGGGTCACTTTACGATCTTCACGTACCCATTGCTGCAAAATTTCAGTCACGCGGGCTAAATCGGCATCGGGTTCGAGGGCGATATCTCGGGTGTCGCAGATGCAGTTTTCCACCAAAACATTGTGTTGGTTCTGCGCTAAAAAGTCTGGTAAGGCTTTGACAGAATAGGGGAATAGTACATCTTGGATAAAGGTTAGGTCTGTCGTGGTGCCCGCTGTGTCTACGACTATGGCTCTGATACCCATAATGTTTTGATACTCCACAATATGTTGGCTAAAAAATGCAACCCCGATCCTAAGCGTTATTGGGGTAATTGGCTAGTGGATTTCGCCCTTAGACCGTGGGAGATTGTGCACCATATCACTCAGCTATTCGACTGAAACTTAATTAAATGAAGAATTTTAGAGGCTTATCTAGTGGATATGGATGAAATACTGGATTTAGTAGGGAGAATTAGGCTGTTTATAATCCCACTGTTTGTTGTCGGTATAAGACTATGGTCTTAATAGCTAAGGGAAATTTTGGCTGTTATTGTAGCTTTACTATCTTTCGACTGAATTTATTCCCCTTTAGGGTTTTAGGGATGAGGTCGAGCGCGCCCCGCACTGATGAGACTGTTTATGAAATATTTACCCGCATTTGGCTTAGGTATTCTGTTGGCGGTATTGAGCTTTGTGAGTTTTGCACTGGTTGCAACGGCGGGTTATATGTACACCTTGCTGGGGAGTGTCGATAACCTTAGCCACACTAGCCCGGTTTATCTGGGGTTAGGTGCCCATGATGCGGGTTTATTATTGCTGCTCTCTGGGCTGATTTTATTTAGCTATCAGCGACTGTTTCCTCGGTTGCCATTCGATTGGTACGCAGCGGTGGCGATGCAAATGCCGCTGGGGTTATTGGTGCTGTGGGCTGATGGGGTTTCCTTTAATCTCACGGATTTTTACGGTGTAGCTAGAGCCTTAACCCTCTTTAGCGCCGCCTTTGGGGTGCTGATTATTTTTGGCTTACTGCAACGTCGTGGCCGCCGGATTGTGCAGGCTTAATGGGTCCTCTGTTGGTCTTCAACTGGCCTTACAGAAGTAAAATCCGTAAAATCATTGGCCTAAATGGATTTGAGCCGTAAGAGTAGGAGCCAATGAGTTCGATTGAATTTGATATTCCCGAAGAGCACCGTATTTCCTTTCAGAAGTATTACAAACAAAAAATCGCCCCTAAATGCGCACCGTTTGAAGCAAAACGTGAGGGCGTGAACCAAAGGCGGCGTGAAAATGCCAAGTTCACCACCCCAATCTACTACCTATGCATCACGGTGATTTTG
Source organism: Shewanella decolorationis S12 (assembly GCF_000485795.1). Classification (GTDB taxonomy): domain Bacteria; phylum Pseudomonadota; class Gammaproteobacteria; order Enterobacterales; family Shewanellaceae; genus Shewanella; species Shewanella decolorationis. Next base: position 30,410 of record NZ_AXZL01000048.1, on the reverse strand, counting down.
GGCGCCTTCGCCGGGTTGCTCGGGGTCCAGTTTATGCTGGTGCCTATGGATTATTTTGTGCCTTTGATGATTGGCGCGTTCCTGCCCATTCCCGTGATAGCCCTAGTGGCCATTGCCTCGGGCAAGGAAAGCAATGAACTCTATAATGCCGCCTTTGAAAAACTCTACCCTATTAGTCTTAAGTACTTCGGCAATGATTATGCGTTAACGAGGGAGCCTAAGGTGGATTTCTCAACCTTTCTGGAGTTGGGGTTGCTGCCTAAAACCGATAAGCAGTATGCGCAAAATTGCCTTAAAGGAACCTATAACAAGGTGCCGTTCCAGTTTTATGAGGTCGATGCTTACAACACTAAGTCGAACGATAATGGCTCGGTTCAGCGGGAGACCATCTTCAATGGTGTGCTACTGGTGTGTAATATTCCTAAGCGATTCAACGGCACTACCTTGTTAGTCACGGATAAGGGCAGTTTAAAAAATCGCATAGAGGGGTTTAAGACAAAGCTGTCGCGGGTCAAGCTTGAGGATGTGCGTTTCGAGCGTTGTTTTGAGGTGTATAGCAGCGACCAAGTCGAGGCGCGCTACTTACTCAATCCCTTGATGATGGAGAATCTCTTGGCCCTAGGTCGCGAGCTAAATGCCGAGATTGAAGCCTGTTTCTATCAAAAGCAATTGCTGATTAAGATCCCGACAAAACACCATTTCTTTATCAATCAACTCGATTTAGATCGCCCAATCGATTTTAAGCTCAATATCGAGCGGATGTTTACCGAGTTAGGTTATACCTTCTCGATCATCGATACCTTAAGGCTCGATAAACATTCTGGGTTATAGCGACAGTCGCCTCAATTGCAGCCACATTAAGTGGCTGCTTTATGCTACAGCTTAAAACATGACTTTTGGCACTTATGGGTGACTCCCCGTGCTCGTTAATATCAAGCTTCAAACTTTGATGGAGCAAGATGATGAACACGATTTTCACCCTGTCGCAATTTGTGCATATCACCGCGGGCGCACTGGCATTAGTGTTATTTTGGATGCCTGCCATGCTGAAAAAGGGCAGCGCGAACCACAGTCGTTTTGGTCGTTACTATGTTTATGCCATGTACACAGTGGCGGCGACGGGCGTGGCGATGGCAACGACGGGCCTCATTGATCCACTCGCCGTGATTAAACAGCCTGCGGCCAGTGCCGACGCCTTAGCCGCGCAGATTGCGGATCGTAAAAATGCTTGGATATTTCTCATCTATATCAGCTTATTAACCCTAGTGACCGTGAGGCATGGCGTATTAGTCTTGCGTTATAAGGCGCAGCGTCAGCAATTAAAATCGCCTATGCATCTGTCGTTAATGCTGAGCTTAACGCTACTTGGCCCCGTGATGGCGCTATGGGGATACCAAGAAAAGCTGATCCTCGCAGTGATTTTCGGTCTGTTAGGCACTACGGTTGGGGCGGGATTCCTGCGTTATAGCTTTAAGGCGACTTTGACCAAATTTGAGTGGTGGATAGAGCATTTAGGCGCCATGATTGGCTCGGGTATCGCCTGCTACACCGCCTTTTTTGCCTTTGGCGGCAGCCGTTTGTTTATCGACCATAGCAATTTGCGTCTGCTGTCGTGGACACTACCTGGTGTTGTCGGTTTTGTGGTTATCCGCTATTTAAGCGGCAAGTATCAGCGTCGTTTTGCGGATTAACCTGAAACGTAAAAGCATAGGGAGCCGTAAAAAGAACAGGGGCCGCCTAAGCTGCCCCTATATTGAGATGATTTAAGCGGTTTTACCCGAGTTAAATCTTGGTCTCGGCGGCGGCATTGGCTGCCTTAGCGGATTCGAGCCATTGATCCATCTTTTGCTCCAATAAATCTAAGGGCAAGGCGCCATTTTCGAGCAATTTGTCGTGGAAGACTTTGATATCCAACTTATCGCCCAAGGCTTGTTTGGCCTTAGCTCGCAGTTCGATAATTTTCAGCTCACCCAGCTTGTAACCTAAGGCTTGCCCAGGCCAAACCACATAGCGCTCGATTTCGGACATAGCTTCTGAGCGGTGTATTCCCTCAGTTGCCACTGCATAATCAATGGCTTGCTCGCGGCTCCAATCCTTGGCATGCATCCCAGTGTCGACCACTAAGCGCACCGCGCGGTGTAGCTCAGACTGCAAGCGGCCAAGGTCGTTAATCGGATTATCCTTATACATGCCCATCTCGGCGGCTAACCGCTCGGCATACAGCGCCCAGCCTTCTCCCGCGGCATTAGAGTAAAAAATGGTACTCAGCAGCGGCAAGGTATCCGACAGACCGATGAGAGTCTGTAAGTGATGGCCGGGATTGGTCTCGTGATAGGTTAAGGTTTGCAGCGAATAGGAGGGCAGCGCCGCCATATCGTATAGGCTTATCCAGAAAGTGCCCTTACGCAAACCATCTTGAGAAGGCGCATCGTAAAATGCACCGCTGGTTGCGGCGGCACGACTATCGGGCACGGCTTCAACTGCAACTTCTTGATTCGGTAACTGCCCAAACCACAGTGGTAATTTGGTATTTACTTTCGCCAGATAGCCGTGAATGTCCGACATTAACTGCTGTTTGCCCTCGGTGGTATTAGGGTAGATATATTTAGGATCCTTGAGCAATCGCTGCATGCGCTCGCCAACTGTACCTTTGCGGTAACCCACTTGTTTGAGTAACACATCCATCTCGGCGGTAATGCGGGCAACTTCGTCTAATCCCAGTTGGTGGATCTCATCTGGGGTCTTATCCGAATTGGCGAGGTGCTTAATCATCGCCTTGTAGAGTTTCGCACCCTGAGGTTGGTGCCCAAGTCCCGCTAAATGGGTAGCTTTGATGCGCACAGCTTGCAGTGCGGAAATCAACTGACGCGTCGCAGGGTAATATTTAGTCTCCACCAGTTCGGCGGCAGAGTTCGCCAACGCCTCACTGTCTGGTACTTGGGCGGCGGTTAGTTTGGCTTTAAAACTGCTAACTAAGGGATGTTCACTAGCATGGTGGACTAACTGTTGCTGTAAGCCAGCTATGGTCTTATCGATAATAAAATCGGGTGGGATTACCCCCATCTGCACATCTTGATCCAGCTTATCGATAACTGTACCCATGGCGGCAGGGTACATGCTTAAACGGTTGAGATAGGCCTTAGCTTGCTCTGGGGTGCTGACTGCAAACTTATCTTCCATATAGCTCGGAAACTCAACATGCAACCCGGATAAGTGATTGACGACATAAGGTAAAAACCAAACACCGTATTCGCCAAGCATAGTGCCATAGGCCACGGTTTCGGCAGGCAGCAGGGCGCCAGCGATTTCGGATTTAATTGACCCTAAACTCACTTGCTCCGAGGCGCTAAGCTGGCTGGCATCGATAGCATTGAGTTCGGTTAATATGGCCTTAAGTGCTTTACGGCGATGATTTTCACCCGACGGGCTGTAATCGGTCAGCTTAGAGAGTACATCCTTGCCTGCCTCATCCTCGGCCACGCCATAATAGGTGGCGATTTCGGGTCTAAGGGCAAAATAACGCTGGGTGATTGGCGCGAGTTGCTGCTTAAGGCTCAATACTGGGACGGCCTTTTCGGCCTTGGCCTGCTCAGCGGTTTGATTAGTCTGTGTTGGGTTTGGATCGCTACAGCCCGTTGCTAACATGGCCAGAATTAAAGCATTTACTATTCTTTTCATCAGGTTACTCATACAAAAACATTGTGGCAAATCCGTTGTTGGACTTGTGCCGCAAGCGTTAAACCGTGATTAGTGTGATCAAGCTCAAATTTGAACGGTTATCCTAACAGTTTATTGCACTCAAACCGTATAACTTTTGTTACTCGTTTTGAGTGGATTAAAGCCAGCGCTGTAAGCCACGACTTTCATTTTATTACTGCTTTAAATCGTAATTTGTTGCTAATTTGTTGACGGCTTAATGTATAAGTTGCTTAAATCTCATTGTTTTGGATGAGCGAGCAATAAAAGGACAAAAAATGGAAGTTATACAAAAGAAGGGAAAAAACAAACATACTTTTCGCTTAGGGCAAGAGCAGTTTGAATACGCCTATGAAGATGGATCCGCTAAAGGGGATGTTGAAGTTTATTACGGTGATTTACCCCTTAAACGTTCAGAGCAAACTGAGCAAAATGATTGGCTTAGAAACGTAGGTGTATTGTGGATCTTGCTTGGCCTGTTTCAAAGTGGCTATGGCAGTTTTACGCGAGGCGCCTTTTACTTTGACCCCATGTGGATATTTATTGGGGCTGCCTGCTTAACATGGGCACTAATGACCAAGGTAACTTACACTGTATTTAAAGCTGAGGGTGCCAATATCTTTATTATCAAAGACAAGCATCATGATGCCTTGATTGAAGAGTTAATGGCGCGCCGCAAAGCACAGTTGGCCCATTGGTATGCTGATATCAACCCTGAGAATGAGTTGAATAATGAGATCAACAAATTCAAATGGCTAGTTAAGCAAGAAGTGCTAACGGAAGAAGAGTCAGAGCAAAAGATTAAAGAAGTTAAGTTTTATCATCAAGTTGATGATGAGCAAAGGGTTTTAAACTAAGCTTCTCTTCTGAGATATTTTACTTATCCGCATGTCGTTAGGATGGCATTAATGGCATGGCTTAACTCACTGCGAAAAAGAGATGATTGCCTGCTCTATCAAGAGCGGGCGATCTTTTATCATAATCCTATTCCGGGCTGGCTCAGGTTATTAGTAGGTTTGGTTGGGGGGTTAACTCCTCTGCTTCCGCTCGGGTATTTTCTATCTCATTGGCTGCAAATAGATTGGTCAAATCCTCCTGCTTTGTTGTTTCTCGGTATTCATGCCTTGTTTTTGTGCCTGTTACCTACTGCGATTATTATATTCTCCCTCTGGTTTGCTGGCTTAGCCATGTCGATAGAGTTGCGGATTAATGCAGTGACAAATGAAGTTGTACTAACGCGGCGCAACCTGATAAGCCAGCAAGTAACCGTATATTCACTCGACCGAATTGAAATCACAAAGGTTGGATTGCCAGCACAAAATTCTGACTACGACCAACCTTTTGTCACCTTACAAATGCCTGATGGTTTAAAAGTCGATATCTGTAGTTTTATGAGGGACCATGAAGCGAAAGAATGCGCAGGCCGCATTAGCCAGTTTATTTCAGAGGCGAGGGCAACCACTCTCAAATAGGTAGCTTTCAAATGGATTCCCATCGACATAATACAATAAAGCACCTAATTCATATCTAACAGAGAAAGCATGTCTTATTCCTTCTCAATCATGAAGGCTAGCAAGTCATTTTTTATAAAACCGACTAATGCCAAAAATGAGTACTTGCTCAAAGGTTTTTGCATCGGTTGCGATATTTGCTGAACTTAGCTGATAAGGGATTATCAGAGCATTAAGCAAGCCTATGATTTTTTATGTTAACCAAGGAGTTGTAGATGAGGAAAACCGCACTTTCGAGTCTTGTTTTTGCCCTGCTTTTAGGGGCTCCGCTGGCGAATGCCACTATTGAATCTGAATCGGTTGAAAAGATAAAGCAAGTGAGGGCATTACAACAGCAAGCGCCGCAGTTATTAAGCTCGGGCTTACCGAGTGAGCAACAGTTTGCGCAGCTTAAACAGGCGGGCGTGGATGTGGTGATCAATCTTATGCCCGATAGTAATAAAGATGCCCATCCAGATGAAAGAAAACTCGTGACTCAGGCTGGAATGGAGTACGTGTATATTCCCGTGGATTGGCAAAACCCTAAAGTAGAAGATGTTGAAGCCTTCTTTACAGCAATGGATCAGCATAAGGGGAAAAATGTGTTAGTTCATTGCCTTGCTAATTATCGAGCTTCAGCGTTTGCCTATTTATATCAGTTAAAACAAGGCCAAAAACCAGAAATAGAAAAGACAATGGCGCCATGGAATGGAGAGTTATCAAACTATCCTAAATGGCAGGCATTGCTAGCTGATGTAAGTCAAAAATACGGTTTCTAATTTCAAATGGTTGACACTGTCAATTAATCTCGGTATTGTTGATATTGTCAACTATATCGAGATGCCATTATGTCTGCTATTTCCCTCGGTGAAACCTTGCACAGATTAGTGCATGCCTACAAAAAACAGCTGCGTGCGGATATTGCCGCGCAGCAGATTGAATTACCTGTCACCCATATTCGGGCGCTCAAGGGGATTTACCGTCATCCCGAGGCCACGGCGCAGTCTATTGCCCTGCGTATGCAGCGGGATAAAGCCCAAATTACGCGGGTGCTCAATGAGCTACAGCAGGGTGGTTATATCCTCAAGGTCGATAATCCTAAGGATGGCCGTAGTCAGTTGCTGAGACCGACGGCGCAGGGCGAGCAGTTGATGACGCAAATTATTGCCGCCGAAAAAGCCACCGTTGCCCATATGACCCAAGCACTCGATCAGGATGAAATTGCGGTGTTCATCCGTATTGCCAACCAGATCAGCGATAGCGTGGCGGAAAGCTAAAAATTGAGTGCTATTTATCTTTTTGGAGTTTAAGTATGAACAGACCCGCTCCGCGCGAATTGACCGTGATAGGTAAAACCCAAGTCACGCCACATATGCTACGTATCACCTTAGGCGGCGCTGGCTTTGCAGGTTTTCCCGCCGATCAAGAAAGCGCCTATATCAAATTACTATTTCCGCAGCCGGGGGATGAGCGGCCATTAATGCGCACTTATACCATTCGTCAGCAGCGGATGAACGAAATCGATGTGGACTTTGTGCTGCACGATACCGATGGCCCCGCATCCCGTTGGGCAAAGTCGACCGAGATTGGGGATACCATCCAAATCGGTGGCCCCGGACTGAAAAAACTGATCAACTTAGATGCCGAATGGTTTTTACTGGCAGGGGATATGACGGCCTTGCCCGCCATCAGCGTGAACTTGGCGCAATTGCCAAGCAATGCAGTGGGTTACGCTGTGATTGAGGTGCTAAGTGAAGCCGATATTCAGCCCTTAGAGCATCCTAGCCATGTGCAATTGCATTGGGTGATTAATCCAGAGGCCGACCCAGAAGGTAAGCCCTTAGCCGAACGCATTGCCCAGTTGCCAAAACTTGAGGGGCAAGGCGCCGTATGGCTCGCCTGCGAATTTAGCAGTATGCGCGCCCTAAGAAAGCTGCTAAAGCAAACATACGACTTACCGAAAAGCCATTTTTATACATCAAGTTACTGGAAAATCGGCTGTAATGAAGGCGAGCATAAGCTGGTAAAACAACAAGATGAGCAGTTAGAAAATGGCGCTCAATAACCGCAGATATGATGACTAAACAAGGCCGCCAGTATCCATGGCGACCTTGTTTAGCTGAACCGATAGTTATTGATGAATTAACTTACCGTTTTTCACTACATCCTTGCAGGGATTCACGCCGTAGCTATAGGCGAGTTGTGCTGGGGTGGCGATATCCCATAGACAGAAATCCGCCTGTTTGCCGACCACTAAACTGCCGACATTCTCTTCAATCCCTAGTGCCTTGGCGGCATTCAATGTTAAACCCGCAAGTGCTTCCTCTGGGGTTAAGCGGAACAGGGTGCAACCCATGTTAAGCATCAACAGGGTCGAGCAGATGGGCGATGAGCCGGGATTAAAGTCGCTGGCGAGCACCATAGGTACGCCGTATTGGCGCAGTAAATCGATAGGCGGTTTTTGGGTTTCCCGCAAAAAGTAAAACGCGCCCGGTAACAGCACGGCGCAGGTGCCACTTTCACTTAGGGCTTTAACGCCAGCCTCATCCAAATATTCAATATGATCGACCGACTTAGCCCCTAAACGTGCGGCTAATTCAGAGCCGCCCATATTGGATAATTGCTCGGCGTGCAGTTTAACTTGCAGGCCAGCCGCATTGGCGGCGCTCAGTACGCGCTCGGTTTGCTCTAGGTTAAAGGCGATATTCTCACAGAACACATCCACCGCATCGGCAAGATTCTCGGCAATCACCGCAGGCAGCATTTTATTGATTATTAAGTCGACATAGCCGTCGCTATTGTCTTTAAATTCGGGTGGCACCGCATGGGCACCGAGGAAGGTGGTCTTTACATCCACATGGTGATGTTGGCCGAGTTCGCGGGCCACGCGTAGGATTTTGAGTTCGGTTTCGGTATCTAAGCCATAGCCAGATTTAATCTCAACCGTGGTAACGCCTTCCTTCGCCAAGGCATTTAAACGTTGGCGCCCGAGGTCAAATAGTTCGGCTTCATCGGCTTCGCGGCAGGCGTTAACCGTGGAAATAATCCCGCCGCCAGCACGGGCGATTTCCTCGTAGGTGGCGCCCTTTAGGCGTAGCTCGAATTCGTTGGCACGATTACCGGCAAAGACCAAATGGGTGTGGGCATCAATCAGCCCTGGAGTGATCCAACCGCCCTTGCCCCTGTAAACAGGAATGGACAACACATCGAAGGCGGGCAGCTCGCTGCGTGGGCCTAACCAGGCAATTTTACCGTCTTTAACTGCGATAGCCGCATTGGTAATTGCGCCGTAAGGTGCTGATATGGAAGGGTCCATTGTTGCTACGTTAACGTCTATCCAAACCTGATCCCAAGACATTGTTATCCCTCGCTGCGTTGGCTTTTTGGCCCCGCAAACTCTTTATTATCGAAAGTTATGTGAGCTAGCTTGTATTTACTTGTATATACAAGCTAGGATTGTAGCCGCAATTTTGAACGTTTGAAAGTGGCTCAGTGTTTTGGTGTGTGAGTACCTACCACGCCAAACCTAGGTAGATTTTATCTTGAGGAAGTGTTTTGGCTACGCCTAAGTTTGCAGAAATTAAGCAATATATCATTGGCTGTATCGAGTCTGGTGAGTGGGAAGAAAATGCCCGTGTCCCCTCGGAAAACCAGCTGGCCGAACTGTTTGTCTGTAGCCGGATGACGGCGCGTCGCGCCCTGACTGAGCTGACAGACAACGGCGTGCTTGAGCGCTCACAGGGGCTGGGCACCTTTGTGGCGGGGCGAAAGTCGCAATCCTCCATGTTGGCGATCCGCAACATTGCCGACGAAATCAAAGACCGTGGTCATGGTTACAGTGTGCAGCAATTGGCACTTGAGCAAGTGAATGCCACCGCGCCTATCGCTATCGCACTGGCGCTGGAGCTCGGGAGTCCGGTGTTTCATTCAGTGTTAGTGCATTGCGAGCAGGGCGTACCGCTGCAAGTTGAGGAGCGTTATGTGAATCCCGCCTTTGCGCCCGATTACCTAGCGCAGGACTTTAGCGAGCAGACACCCCATGAATACCTGTCGCAGGTGGCTCCGCTGACCGAGGCGCACCATACCATCGAAGCCATTATTGCCAGTGTCGAATTGCAACAGAGGTTAGCCATTCCGGCGACCGAACCCTGTTTACAGATTTCACGCCGCACTTGGTCACGCCAAGGGGTGGTGAGTTTTGCCAAATTAGTACACCCGGGTAGCCGCTTTAAGCTCGGCGGACACCTGACATTCAATAAATAACGTACGCAAACAGAGATGAAGGCTTATTGCATTCATCCGATGTTTAGCGACAAAAACACAATAAAAACAATAGCACTTAGCCGAATGGCGAGTGAGTTCAACAGGTTGAAAGAGGACATCTCAATGGACAAGCGACACGATCCAAGCCGCCGCATTATTGCGCCCCATGGTAGCCAACTAAGCTGTAAAAGCTGGTTAACCGAAGCGCCAATGCGCATGTTAATGAACAACTTACATCCCGATGTGGCCGAGCGTCCAGAGGATTTAGTGGTTTACGGCGGTATCGGCCGCGCGGCCCGCGACTGGGACTGCTACGACAAGATTATCGAAGTGCTCAAACGCCTCGAAGATGACGAAACCTTAATGGTGCAATCGGGCAAACCTGTGGGCGTATTCCGCACCCACGCTGATGCTCCGCGCGTGCTGATTGCTAACTCTAACCTAGTGCCACATTGGGCAAACTGGGAGCACTTCAACGAGTTAGATAAGCAAGGTCTGGCCATGTATGGCCAGATGACCGCGGGTTCGTGGATTTATATCGGGACTCAGGGCATTGTCCAAGGTACCTACGAAACCTTCGTGGCCGTGGCAAAACAACACTTTGGCGGCGTGGCTGCCGGTAAGTGGATCCTCACCGGTGGTTTAGGCGGTATGGGCGGCGCGCAAACGCTGGCCGGTACTATGGCTGGTTTCTCAGTGCTTGCCTGTGAAGTGGATGAAACCCGTATCGATTTTCGTCTGCGTACCCGTTATGTTGATAAAAAGGCCACTTCATTAGACGAAGCCTTGGTTATGATCAACGACGCCAATGCCGCGGGCAAACCCGTATCTGTGGGCCTGCTGGCTAACGCCGCCGATATCTTTGCCGAATTAGTGAAGCGTGGCATTACCCCTGACGTTGTCACCGACCAAACCTCTGCCCACGATCCGTTGAACGGCTATTTGCCACAGGGTTGGACCATGGCGCAAGCCGCTGATATGCGTAAAACCGATGAAGCCGCCGTCGTAAAAGCGGCTAAAGCCTCGATGGCGGTGCAGGTGCAAGCCATGCTGGATCTGCAAGCGGCAGGCGCGGCGACCTTAGACTATGGTAACAACATTCGCCAAATGGCCTTCGAAACTGGCGTTAAAAACGCGTTCGATTTCCCCGGTTTTGTGCCTGCTTATATTCGTCCACTGTTCTGCGAAGGTATCGGCCCGTTCCGTTGGGTGGCCCTGTCTGGCGATCCTGAGGATATCTACAAGACTGACGCCAAAGTGAAGGAACTGATCCCCGACAATCCACACCTACACAACTGGTTAGATATGGCCCGTGAGCGTATCGCCTTCCAAGGTCTACCAGCGCGTATCTGCTGGGTGGGCTTAAAGGACCGTGCGCGTTTAGCCCAAGCCTTTAACGAGATGGTGAAAAACGGCGAGCTGTCGGCGCCCATCGTCATTGGTCGTGACCACTTAGATTCAGGTTCAGTCGCCAGCCCTAACCGTGAAACCGAATCTATGATGGACGGTTCAGACGCAGTCTCTGACTGGCCATTGCTGAACGCTCTGCTGAACACTGCCAGCGGCGCGACTTGGGTATCGCTGCACCACGGTGGTGGTGTCGGCATGGGCTTTAGCCAACACTCGGGTGTAGTGATCGTGTGTGACGGTACTGAAGCCGCCGCCAAACGTGTTGGCCGCGTGCTGTGGAACGACCCTGCGACAGGTGTGATGCGCCATGCGGATGCGGGTTACGAGATCGCGAAAAACTGTGCAAAAGAGCAGGGCTTAGATCTGCCCATGCTTAAAGACTAACTGTTCAACAAACCGTGAAAAACAACGACAAGAATACGGATGTAAAAATGAAATCAGTCAATCATTTAGTATTAACGCCTGGCAGTTTAAGTCTGGCGCAACTGCGTGAAATCAGCCGCCATAAGCTGACACTCGAACTGGCGCCAGAGGCGATTACCGAGATCAACACCAGCGCGCAAATCGTGCAAAAGGTGCTGGATGAAGGTCGCACCGTTTACGGCATCAACACGGGTTTTGGTCTGCTGGCCAACACTAAGATTGCCCCGGACGATCTGCAATTACTGCAACGCTCTATCGTGTTATCCCACGCAGCGGGCACGGGCCAATACATGCAGGACGCCACCGTGCGCCTGATGATGGTGTTAAAGATCAACTCCCTAAGCCGTGGCTTCTCGGGTATCCGCTTAGAAGTGATCAACTTCCTTATCAGCCTAGTGAATGCCGAGGTTTATCCTTGCGTGCCTGAAAAAGGTTCTGTGGGTGCCTCTGGCGACTTAGCGCCGTTAGCCCATATGTGTTTGCCGCTGTTGGGTGAAGGCGAGATGAGCTATCAAGGGCAGATTATTTCGGCCGCCGAAGGCTTAGAAATCGCGGGCCTTAAGCCAATCGATTTAGCCGCGAAAGAAGGCTTAGCCCTACTCAATGGTACTCAAGCTTCTACGGCACTGGCGCTGGAAGGTCTGTTCCACGCTGAAGACTTATTTGCTGCAAGCTCAGTGATTGGCGCCATGAGCGTCGAAGCGGCCATGGGTAGCCGCAGTCCGTTTGACCCACGCATTCATGCGGCCCGTGGTCAGAAAGGACAAATCGATGCGGCCATGGTGTTCCGTCATCTGCTGGGCGAAGAGTCTGAAATCAGCTTAAGCCACCTCAACTGCGAAAAGGTACAAGATCCTTACTCACTGCGCTGCCAACCACAGGTATTAGGTGCGTGCTTAACCCAAATCCGTCAAGCGGCCGAGGTCTTAGGCACAGAAGCCAACGGTGTGACCGATAACCCGCTGGTATTCCAAGATACTGGCGATATTATCTCCGGCGGTAACTTCCATGCCGAGCCGGTTGCTATGGCCGCCGATAACTTGGCGATTGCGATTGCCGAATTAGGCGCGATTGCAGAGCGTCGTATCGCGCTGCTTATCGACTCTAGCCTGTCTAAACTGCCACCTTTCCTGGTTAAAAACGGTGGGGTGAACTCGGGCTTTATGATCGCCCAAGTGACGGCGGCGGCATTGGCCTCTGAAAACAAAACCTACGCCCATCCAGCATCGGTCGACAGTTTACCGACCTCGGCTAACCAAGAAGACCATGTGTCTATGGCGACTTTCGCGGCGCGCCGTTTACGGGATATGAGCGAGAATACCCGTGGCGTGTTAGCGGTTGAGTTATTGGCGGCAGCCCAAGGCTTGGATTTCCGTGCGCCGTTAATGCCAAGCAAAGCAGTGGCGCAGGCGAAGGCCGAGCTACGCGAAGTGGTTGCCTACTATGATAAAGACAGATACTTTGCGCCGGATATCGATGCGGCAACGGATCTGCTTTATACCGCCAGCTTCAATGCTTACTTGCCCCTAGGCGTATTGCCGAGTCTGTAATACGCAGTCTTTGGCACCGATAACCCATCCAGGGGTGAAAAGTGCCGAAGTAAGTGCTCAATAAAGTGAAAGGCATAGCGATTTGCTATGCCTTTTGTCTATCTATGCGGCGATTTCGCTGTTTTTGCACTTTGTACTTTAGGTGTGTTTAACACCGCAGGATGAGTGCTTTTTTATCCAATCTTTACATTGTCAGCTTTGATCGCTGTCTATCCGTCCAAAACTGGTAAATCTGAGGTGTTTTTAACCATCTCTTATTTCGTTTCGGCTTTAAACTCATGCTTTATATAACCTCAACATGCCCATGTGAGACAAAATGGGTCTTGCTTGTTGGACAAAATGTCTTTTGGCGCGTTTTGGGTTTATATATTTATTTGTTATTTGTTTTTGAAGTTAAAATCTAAATATTTTCAATTAAACCTGGATTAACGGTCATTTATTCTGTAGCTGGTGAATTGAGATCTTGATCTCATGTCATTATTTGTTATCTATTTTCACTTTAAGGATAATCTTAAATTAAGTGGGGGCTTTATTGACTCACTCAAACGATTGCAGCGTTACCACTGCAATTACCCAACTCATAACGACAAAAGTGTGAGAGAACGCTATGAACAGACGCCAGTTTTTTAAACTGTGTGCGGCCGGAGCGGCAACCTCAGCGATTTCAGCGCTGGGATTGATGTCCGAAAAGGCCTATGCAGCAGTGCGAGAGTTTAAGCTGATCGGAGCCAAAGAAACCCGTAACAACTGTCCGTATTGCTCGGTTGGTTGTGGCCTGCTGATGTACAGCCAAGGCAGCGGGGGCAAAAACTCTGAACATGCTATTTTCCATATCGAGGGTGATGCCGATCATCCAGTAAACCGCGGTGCATTGTGCTCTAAGGGTGCAGGCCTTGTGGATTATGTTAACAGTCCACACCGTTTACAGTATCCAGAATATCGCGCCCCCGGCAGCAACAAGTGGGAACGGATCAGCTGGCATGATGCCTTTAAACGTATTGCTCGTTTAATGAAAGATGACCGTGATGCGAACCTGATTGAGAAAAACGCCGATGGCGTAACAGTTAACCGTTGGTTAACCACAGGGATGATGACCTCATCCGGTATGGCCAATGAAAGCGGCTTAGCGACACAAAAATTTGCGCGCGCTTTAGGCCTTGTAGCTATCGATACTATTGCACGTAACTGACACTCCCCAACGGTAGCAAGTCTTGCTCCAACATTTGGGCGTGGTGCCATGACCAACCACTGGATCGATATTAAAAATTCTAACGTAGTGATTATTATGGGCGGTAATGCCGCAGAAGCTCACCCTGTCGGATTCGGCTGGGTTACAGAAGCTATGCAGCATAACAATGCTAAGTTGATTGTGGTTGACCCACGTTTCAACCGCAGTGCGTCATTGGCAGATCACTATGCCCCAATCCGCTCAGGAACTGACATAGCATTCCTTCTGGGTGTGATTCGCTATTTGATTTCGACCAATCAAGTTAACTTCGATTATGTGAAAGCCTATACCAACGCCAGTTATCTGGTGCGGGATGATTTTGACTTCCATGACGGCCTATTCTCAGGCTTTGATGAAGCAAAAGGCGAGTACAACAAAGAATCCTGGTTCTACCAACTCGACGAAGACGGCTATGCCAAAGTGGATGAAACACTTGAGCACCCGCGTTGTGTGTGGAACTTACTCAAACAACACGTAGAACGTTATGATTTTGCAACGGTAACTAATATCACTGGTACGCCAATCGCTGATTACCAAGTGGTATGTGATGCTATTGCGAGCACTCATACTAAAGATCGTGTGGCAACCTTTATGTATGCGCTGGGCTGGACCCACCATAGTAAAGGTGCGCAGAACATCCGTTCTATGGCGATGATCCAGTTATTACTGGGCAACATTGGTCAGTTAGGCGGTGGTGTTAACGCATTGCGTGGTCACGCCAACGTTCAAGGCTCAACCGACATGGGGCTATTGGCCCAAAGTTTACCCGGTTACCTAAAACTGCCAAACGATAAAGAACCTACCTTAGCGGCTCACTTGGCGGCGAATACGCCTAAGCCATTGCGTCCGGGTCAAACCAACTACTGGCAAAACTATCCGAAGTTTTATGTGTCCCTGCTCAAAGCCTTCTGGGGTGAGCATGCTACGCCTGAAAACGAGTTCGGTTATCAGTGGTTACCTAAGTGGGATCAGATGTATGACTTCGGTAAGCATCTGGACATGATGTACCGTGGCAAAGTGAACGGTTGCATCGTGCAAGGGGTTAACGCCATTAACTCCATGCCTAACCGCAACAAGAATATCAAGGCACTGAGTAACCTTAAGTACCTAGTAGTGCTTGATAACTTGTCATCGGAAACCGCCACCTTCTGGCAAAACGAACCCGGTTTCAATGAGGTCGATACCGCCAGTATTCAAACCGAGGTCTTCCGCCTACCTGCGACCGTGTTCGCAGAGGAAGAAGGTTCGATCGTGAACTCTGGCCGCTGGATGCAATGGCACTATAAAGGCGCTAATCCTCCAGGCGAAGCAATGTCGGACTCAGAGATTGTCTCTGGTCTGCTGCTGGAGTTGAGAAGGTTATATCGTGAAGAGGGCGGCAAACTGCCTGAGCCGATTGAAGCGATTAACTGGAACTATACCGATCCGCACAACCCAAGCTCTATCGAATTGACGAAAGAGTTGAATGGTTATGATGTCGCGACTAAGCGTCAGATCAGCAGCTTTGCTGAACTGAAGGCCGATGGTAGTACCGCCAGTGCCTGTTGGATTTACGCGGGGTCTTGGACCGAAGCCGGTAACCAAATGGCTCGCCGTGATAACCATGACCCATCGGGTAAGGGCATCACACCGGGCTGGGCCTTCGCATGGCCGCTTAACCGCCGCGTCCTCTACAACCGTGCCTCTTGCGATGTGAACGGTAAACCTTGGGATGAGCACCGTAAGATTGTCGAGTGGAAAGACGGCAAGTGGGAAGGGATAGACGTGCCCGACTTTAATGCCAAGTTGAATCCACAGGAAAGTGCGCATCCTTTCATTATGCAGGCTGAAGGCGTAGGTCGTTTCTTCGCGCTCAAACTGCTGAAAGAAGGACCGTTCCCTGAGCATTACGAACCTGTCGAATCGCCCATCGGCACCAACCCTCTGCATCCGAATGTGGTGCACAGCCCTGTGCTGCGTTGGTTCGAAGGGGTGAAAGACACTATCGGTACTAAAGAGGAATACCCATACGCCTGTACCACTTACTCACTCACAGAACACTTTAACTTCTGGACGACACACTGCCGTTTAGCGGCGATTGCCATGCCAGAGACCTTTGTGGAAATGAATGAGCAATTGGCGGCAGAAAAAGGCATTAAGAATGGCGATTGGGTGAAAGTGAGCTCGAAACGTGGCCACATTCTCACCAAAGCCTTAGTGACTAAGCGTATGCGCCCATTGCAGGTCAATGGTCAAACGGTACACACACTCGGTATTCCACGTCACGGCAGCCATAACGCGCTCACACGTAAGGCCTATAGCTGTAACGTCCTTACTACTGAGATGGGTGATGCCAACACGGGTGTGCCTGAGTACAAAGCGTTCCTCGTGAATGTTGAAAAGGCGGAGGTCTGATAATGGCGACTCAAGATATCATTCAACGTTCCGGCACTTCGCAAGCGACTCCTCCTGCACAGGCGAGAGTCGGTGGCGTGAAGCAAATTGCGAAGCTGTTTGACGCGACTAAGTGTAATGGTTGTAAAGCCTGTCAGGTCGCTTGTTCCGAATGGAATGACCTGCGTGAAGAGGTGGGTTCGTTCCAAGGGACTTATCAAAACCCAGCATCTCTGTCCCCAGAGTGCTGGACCCTGATGAAGTACAACGAGATCGAAGACCAAGGCAAATTACGTTGGCAGTTTACCCACAGTGCTTGTATGCACTGTGCGGATCCCGCCTGCTTAAAGGCCTGTTCTACCTCTGGCGCGATTGTTCAACATGCCAATGGCACTGTGGATTTCGATTCGGACAAATGTATTGGCTGTGGTTATTGTGCCAGTGCCTGTCCATTCGATATCCCGAAGATCAGCGCCGTCGACAACAAAGCCTACAAGTGCACTATGTGCTCTGACCGCTTGGCTGTTGGGCTTGAGCCTTCCTGCGTTAAGTCCTGTACCACAGGTGCGCTGCGTTTTGGTACGCGCGAAGACATGCTGTTCTCCGCCGAAAAGCGTGTTAACGAGCTGAAAGAACGTGGTTTTGCCAAGGCGGGACTCTACAACCCTGAGGGCGTAGGTGGCACAGGCATGCTGATGATATTGCACGATGTCACTCAGCCTGAAACCTACGAAATGCCAAAGGATCCGCAAATCCCATTATCTGTCACCCTGTGGCAGGACTGGGTGAAACCACTAGGTACTGTCGGACTTCTTGCCACGGCGGCTGTGGCCTGCCTGCATAAGATCACCGTCGGTCGCAACATAGTGGAAGAGGACCAACCCGGCTATCAGCCGCCAGAGGACAAGGCGCAAGCGGAAGAGGAGGCCAAGAAATGAGCAAGCATAACAAGCAAGAAATGTTAGTGCGTCACAAACTGTTCGACCGCATCTGTCATTGGTTCATTGTGGCCGTGGGGCTAGTCACGTTTCTGACGGGCTTTTCCTTCTTCTATCCCTCCTTCCAATGGTTGGGCGCGATAGCGGGCACGCCGCAATTGGCGAAGTTTATTCACCCAATTGCCGGCCTGATGATGTGTTTACCGCTGATGTTGATGTTGGTGCGTTATTACCACCACAACAAATGGGAAAAACACGATCTGGCTTGGATGCTTGCCATCAAGGACGTGATGTTCGAGAACGAGGAAAAAATCCCGCCTATCGGCCATTACAACCCTGGTCAAAAAGTGCTGTTCCGTGCCTTCGTGCTGACGTCTATCACCTTAACCGTGACGGGATTCATCATGTGGCAACCCTACTTTGCGCCTTACTTCTCGGCCACTGTAGTGGGTTGGGCGATCGTGCTGCATGCCATTAGCGCCTTGATCATGCTGATGTTTGTGATGGTGCACTTTTGGATGGCGACCTGGGTGGAAGGTTCTATCACAGGCATGCTTTACGGCAAAGTCTCTAAGGCTTGGTGCCGTAAACATCATCCGCTGATGTTGGATGAACATTCGGACGTGGAGAAACATTAAATGAGTCATACAGCCGAGATACCTATGGTCCCCGGCAGCGAATCGCCGCTGGAGCTTAAACCCATAAAGGCGGTGGACCCTAAAGCTGTTTATCACAGACGGGCGCAGCGTTTGCTGTCGTTGGCTAAGGACTCGCCGCTGGCCGACTACTTTGAGCTATGCCGCCGTGTGGTTGCGATTCAGGCCAGATTGGCGGCGGAGGCTGACTTCGGTCAGCTTCTCGCTTGGGGGAAAGATGAAGCGATTCCGCTTTCCCACTTGGGTTCAGAGGCAGATAGCTATTGGCAAGGACTGCTACAACAACTGTTAAGCGATCTGCTGCCGCAGGTGGATGAGGATATGGCGCGAGTGCTGCGTTTGTTGATGCAGCAATCCCCAGAACAACTCACCTCCTGGGGCAGTGCATTGCGTCAGGGCCATATGAGCGAAGTGCCCGCGCGCTTCAGTTTGTTTATCTGGGCGGCGATGGGGGTCTACTGGTCCCATTGGGCACCTATGGTGATTAAACGGATCGATCAACGCAAAGTCGTGCAGCAGAACCTCTGCCCGATTTGCGGGTGTCATCCCGTGGCGAGCGTGATCGTCGACCAGCCGAGAGCGGGTCTGCGTTATCTGCATTGCAGTTTGTGTGAGAGCGAATGGCATTACATTCGCGCCCATTGCACTAGCTGTGGTCAGGATAAAGGGACGACACTCTGGTCATTCGATGATGCCAAGGCGCAGGTGCGCATCGAGAGCTGCGACGAATGCCATGGTTACACCAAGATGCTGTTCGTCGAAAAGTCACCGCTGATGGATGTTGCGGCCGACGACTTAGCGACCCTGATGCTCGACAGTGAGCTAAATGCCAAGGGCTTTGGGGCGACCACGGTCAATCCATTGCTGCTGGCCCACGAAACTGAGCAATAACCAAAGTCGGGAAGGGCTCACTGAGCTCTTCCCCTTATATTTATCAAGATGATACAAATGATGACCCAAGTACCCGATACACCCCAAGCCCTGTACCGTGCGCTGCCGTCGATGGACAGTTTGCTCGCCGATGCGGCGTTAGCCCCTTTGCTGCAACGCTATGGTAAAGCGGCAGTAAAAGCGGCGTTGGATAGTCAGTTACGCACGGCGCGTGAGCTGATTGCCCAAGAGCGGCGCTTGCCCGCTTGGTGTGCTAACCCGGCGTTATTGAACGGATATTTGGTTGATCAATTGTCTAAGGACTATAGCCATAGTCTAAAACCCGTGTGGAACCTCACGGGAACCATACTGCATACCAATCTTGGCCGCGCCCAGCAGTCTGAGGCGGCCATTCGGGCGGTGACCTCTGTGATGCGTTATCCCACTCCGCTGGAATTTGAATTAGCCGCCGGTGAGCGCGGCCATCGAGATAATGCCATTAGTGGATTAATCCAGCGCCTAACAGGCGCTGAAGCCTGCTGTGTGGTGAATAACAACGCCGCCGCTGTGCTGCTGATGTTGTCGGCGGTCGCGGCGGGCAAAGAAGTGATTGTCTCCCGCGGTGAGCTGGTGGAAATCGGCGGCGCCTTTCGCATTCCAGACATTATGCGCCAAGCGGGCTGCACCTTAGTGGAGGTCGGCAGTACTAACCGTACTCACCTTAAGGACTATGAGCAGGCGATAACCGAAAATACCGCAGCTATCATGAAGGTGCATACCAGCAACTATCATATCAGTGGCTTTACCGCCGCAGTGGAGGAGGCTAGGCTGGGTCAGTTATGCCGTGAGCGTGGCATATCACTCATTTCGGATCTTGGCAGTGGTTCACTCACCGACTTACGCCGTTTTGGCCTGAAACAAGAGCCGACTCCCCAAGCCATGCTGGCGGATGGGGTCGATTTGGTTAGCTTCTCCGGCGATAAACTCCTCGGCGGCCCGCAATCGGGTTTGATTGTCGGTAAACAGGCGTTAATTAATAAGCTTCAAAGTCATCCGCTCAAGCGTGCATTGCGCTGCGACAAGCTGATTCTCGCGGCGCTCGAGGCGACGCTGATCCACTATCTCAATCCCGAAACCTTGGATCGGGAACTGCCGATTATGGCGAAATTTGCCCGCAGCCAAGCAGAGTTGCGTCAAATCGGTGAGCGCCTGCAGCGTGCCTTAGCGCCACTGTTTGCCCCGAGCTATGGCATCGAATTAGTGGAGTGCCAAACTCAAGTCGGTAGCGGCTCACAGCCCGATACCTTTTTGCCCTCAATCGCCCTGTGCTTTAACGCGCAAGAGGGTGGCAGTCTAACGCTGCTCGAGCAGCATTTTAAGCAGGCGCAGCGCCCTGTGATTGGCCGAATGGCTCAGGATCAACTTCGCCTCGATCTGCGCGGTATCGATGATGAGGCCGAATTGTTAGCCGAACTCAGCACCTTGGGTGTGCAGCTATGATTATGGTCACCGCGGGCCATGTCGACCACGGCAAGAGCACGTTGATCCGTGCCTTAACGGGTATGAACACCGACAGGCTCCCCGAAGAAAAACGCCGTGGCATGACTATCGATCTCGGCTACGCCTTTATGCCACTGCGAGATGGCACTCGCTTAGCCTTTATCGATGTGCCCGGCCATGAAAAATTTATCAATAACATGCTGGTGGGTGTGAGCCATGTGCGCCACGCGCTGCTGGTGTTGGCCTGTGACGATGGCGTGATGCCACAAACCCGCGAGCATCTGCAAATCCTCGCGCTTTTACCGCTAAACAGTTTGACCTTAGTGCTGACCAAGCGGGATCTGGTCGATGACCAAACCGCCGCCAAGTTGACTCAAGAGGGGATGGCGCTGCTTGCCGAATACGGTATCGAGGCCAGTGGCGTATTTGAGGTTTGCGCGAATGATGCAGGCGATGCAGGAGTAGAAACCCTTAAACAACATATTTTGGATATTGCCGAGCAGCAATCGACCCAAGCGGAAGATGCCAGCAGCTTTAGGATGACGCTCGATCGCGCCTTTAGCGTTAAAGGTGCCGGCTGTGTGGTCACGGGCACTGTGATTAGCGGCAGTGTGTGTATTGGCGATAGCCTCTACAGCTCTGGGCAAAATGCGAAATTACGGGTGCGCGGCATTCACTGCCAAGGGATGGAAGTCCACAGGGCCTTGAGTGGCACTCGGGTCGCCTTAAATCTTACGGGTGTTGATAACCATAGGGCGCCCGCCCGCGGCGACTGGTTAAGCAGTCTGCCTCAAGCTGAGTTGTGCGCCAGACCCGTAGTGCAAATTCGCAGTTTTGAACCCTTAACCCATTGGCAAAATGTGCATTGTCACCACGGAGCCGACCACACTTTAGGGCGAGTATCGCTTCTGGATGAGGCCGATGAGCAGGGGCGTTATCTGGCCGAAATTGTGCTCGATAAGCCACTGCTGTTATGCCAAGACGACCCGATAGTGCTCAGGCATATTGGCGGCAAGCAAACGCTGGGCGCGGGGCGGGTGCTGGCATTAAAAGTTCCTAATCGTAAGAAGCGCACGCCGGAGCGTGTCAGTAAGTTGCAACAGCTGGCTCAGTTCTCCAACCCAGTGAATGTGCTGGCGTTACTCGGTCAGAGCGAAGCGCTCGGTATCGATGAAATCCGTTGGCGCTGGCAGCTAACCGATGAAGGGCTGGCTGCCATGCTGGCGCAGGCGGGGCTGACTCGCCTCGGAGCCTATGGGCTATCGACCCAGTTACTTGAGCAAGAAAAACAGCAATTTATCGATCTGCTACGTGAATATCACCAACAGCACCCCGACCAATTAGGGCTGGGGCGTAATCGCCTACAACGCATGAGCCACAGTGTATTGCCTAGCGAGCTTGCCAATAAGGTGCTCGATAGCCTCTGCCAAGACGGACAGATGGTGCTGCGCGGCGCCTTACTACAGTTGGCGGATCACAGGATTGTCCTCGATAGTGAGGCGCAGCAATGCTGGCAACGCTTGGCCCCTTGGTTGGCGCTGCAAACCTCGCCTGTGTGGGTGACTGAGATGGGGGAATATCTGGAACTCGAGCCCGCCAAACTCAGATTGCTGTGTTTTCAACTAGTGCAACAGGGCTTTATTACCGCCGTAGTGAAGGACAGATATCTGCTGAGCGAGCAGTTGTGTCATTACGCCAATCTGGTGCGTGAGCATGTGGAAACCCACGGCAAGCTCGAAACCGCAGAGTTTAAGGATCTGATTGGCCTAGGCCGCAAGGTCAGTATTCAGCTGTTGGAGTTTTTTGACCGCAGTGGTTTTACCCGTAGGAAGTATCGCAGTAACAGTCGGGAGATCCGGGATGGGGAACTATTTTATTCCCATGATAATTGGCGGAAGAACATAGGAGTCGAACCTACCCAGGACTGCTGGCAGCCCTACCCGGATTTGAAGTCCGGACGCCTCACCGGAGACGACGTTCTTCCAATAGAAGACAAACCGATAGTAGAAAATGCATAAACCTGAATCAAGTGCATTCGTATTTAGTTAGCCACTTTGTGACTTGAGTCGAACATTATTGGCAAACCAATTGTTTTTATTTGAATTTATGATTTTAGAGGGTCGCTATG
Source organism: Shewanella decolorationis S12 (assembly GCF_000485795.1). Taxonomy (GTDB): domain Bacteria; phylum Pseudomonadota; class Gammaproteobacteria; order Enterobacterales; family Shewanellaceae; genus Shewanella; species Shewanella decolorationis. The sequence goes on along the minus strand of NZ_AXZL01000048.1, from coordinate 7,885 downwards.
GAATATCATTCACACGCCGTGGTTACTGAAAGAAAGGTGACCCTTTTAGAACAGGGACAGGCTTCCGAGTTAACCGATTATGTGGCTAACGAGGTGCGAGTGGCGCTGGTGTATAACGGCATCGCCCACACTGTGATGCTCGCCAGCCCAGAAAATCTCGAAGAGTTCGCGATTGGCTTTACCTTGTCGGAGCGAATTGTTTCCCATGTGAATGAAATCAAAGGTGTGGATCTGGAGTTCACCCCCGAAGGCGTGCTCATTCAGGTAGAGATCACCCAAAGATGCTTTATGGAACTCAAGCAGCAGCGGCGTAATATGGCAGGGCGCACGGGTTGCGGACTCTGTGGTGTTGCGCAGCTAGAAGAGGCGGTTAAGCCCGTTATCCGCGTAGACTCGGACGCCAGATTTAATATCGATCATCTTCAAGTCGCGCTTGGGCAACTTAAGGAAAATCAGCATCACTTTAAGCTTACTGGGGCGACCCACGCTGCCATGGGCTTAGATGCGGAAGGACAAATCATCGCCGCCTTTGAGGACATAGGTCGGCACATCGCACTGGATAAATTAATCGGTGGATTTTCAATGCGTAAGGCAGAGCGACCTGTCGCCGTGTTGCTCACCAGTCGCGCCAGTTTCGAAATGGTGCAAAAGGCCGCCAGTGCCAATATCCAAATTCTGTTTGCTATGTCCGCCGTGACCTCACTGGCGTTGGAATTAGCAGAGAAAAGCAACATCACGCTTATCGGTTTTTGTCGTAATGGCAGAGCTACGCTCTACACCCACGGCTATCGGCTATTGGGGCAGAATCGTGCCTGTTTAGCAAAAGCTATCTAAAGCGTGTCGCCACACAATTAAGATTCTTTAGCGCCTTATTTTTTAAGGAATTGTGCCTTGCTTGTGTGGCAACAGGTATAAGCTCCGCGCTTATTTTTTATAGTCTCGTTCATTAGGGTAATGACATGACATGGCAACAATTTAAACAACAATATTTAGTCCGTTTTTGGGCTCCTATGCCTGCGGTTATCGCCGCCGGTATCCTTTCTACTTACTATTTTGGTTTAACTGGCACTTTTTGGGCTGTCACGGGGGAATTTACTCGCTGGGGTGGGCACTTATTGCAACTTATAGGCGCGAACCCTGAAACTTGGGGTTATTTCAAGGTGATTGGTTTACAGGGTTCTCCCTTAGACCGTATCGACGGCATGATGATCATCGGCATGTTTGGTGGTTGTATTGCGGCGGCGCTGTGGGCCAATAACGTTAAACTGCGTATGCCACAGAGCCGTATCCGCATCGCTCAGGCGTTAATTGGCGGCATTATTGCTGGCTTTGGGGCGCGTTTAGCGATGGGTTGTAACTTAGCGGCCTTCTTCACTGGGATTCCGCAGTTTTCCTTACATGCGTGGTTTTTTGCTTTGGCGACGGCGGCGGGCTCTTACTTTGGTGCGCGTTTTACCCTGCTGCCCATGTTTCGCATTCCGGTGAAATTGAAGAAAGTCGATAAGGCGACTTCGGTTAAACAGGATGAAAACCAAGCCAGACGACGTTTTCGTATCGGTATGTTAGTGTTCGCAGCCATTATCGGCTGGGGATTATTGACGATGTTCAATGCGCCTAAACTGGGTATCGCCATGCTCTGCGGTGTGGGTTTTGGTCTGTTGATTGAGCGGGCGCAAATCTGCTTTACCTCGGCATTTCGTGATATGTGGATCACCGGGCGTACCCATATGGCTAAGGCGATTATTCTCGGTATGGCGGTGAGTGCCATCGGGATTTATAGCTATGTGCAATTAGGTGTGCCGCCGAAAATCATGTGGGCTGGCCCGAATGCGGTGATTGGTGGCCTGCTGTTTGGATTTGGCATTGTGCTGGCGGGTGGTTGTGAGACGGGTTGGATGTATCGCGCCGTCGAAGGCCAAGTGCATTTCTGGTGGGTTGGTTTAGGCAACGTGCTGGGGTCAACCCTGCTGGCCTATTACTGGGATGATTTAGCCCAGCCATTAGCCACAAGTTGGGACAAGGTTAACTTGCTCTCAAGCTTTGGCGATAAGGGCGGTTTATTGCTGACCTATCTGCTGCTGGCGCTGTCGTTTGCGGCCATGTTGCTGTGGGAAAAACGTTTCTTTGCCCGTAAGGCGAAGCGGGATGAACAACTGATCGCGGAGGCGGCGTAATGAGTCAATATATTCCAGATTATCAACTCGATATGGTGGGCGAGCCTTGCCCTTATCCCGCAGTGGCAACCCTTGAGGCTATGCCGACATTGAAGCCAGGGGAGATATTAGAAGTGATCAGTGACTGCCCACAGTCAATCAATAACATTCCACTCGATGCCAAGAATCATGGCTATAAAGTGCTAGAAATTGAGCAAAATGGGCCAACGATTAGGTATCTGATCCAGCGTTAATTGAGTTATTCGAATAGGGCCATTAAGGCAAATAAAAAGCGCTGCATTGGCAGCGCTTTTTGATCTTAGCCTTGGCAATCGGCAGGTAAATATTCGTCGGGAATACCGTTACTGCTACATACCCAAGTGACATTATCTTGCTCGTCAACTTGGGGCGACAGATACACCTCATAACCTTGATAATCTCCTAAGGCTTCGCCGGCAACAAAACCAACAATCCCCTCGGAATAAAGGTTAAAGGTGGTTAGCTGCTCATCGCTAAAACCTAGCGGCTCTAACTCAGTCGGCCAAGCTTTATGGCTTTGGTAGTATTGAGTCAGCACCCCAGTAATCGGCGCTAATGATTGATGTAACTGGTCGATATGTTCGATAGCCAGTGCGGCATCGGGCACGTTAGCGGGCTCAGTCTCCATTTGCGGAGTACTGGTAGCGTAGTTGGCATCATCATAGTTAATGCTGGCTGCGCCCGCTTTCTCTTGGTATTTCTTATATGCGGGAATCGCGACCGCAGCGGCCACACCGATAATGGCCGCAAGGATGATAATCCCGCCGCCCGCGGTGCCCATACGTGGCATAAACAGGCTAAAGAGGTAGGCGAATACGCTGCGAGAAGGCGCTGCATACACTTTGCCCTGTGCGGTTGCTTGCACTCTTGCCATGCGTTTAGTCAGCCATGGATAGCTGCTATTGAGCTCATGGAAGGACATCCAAAATTCGCTCGACTCTTGGGTTTGGCGAATATATTGATCCACATTCATCCGTTTCCACTGCTCAACCCCAGCGGCGAGTACCGCAACCGCATTGGTGGCCGAGCGTAAGCTATTGCAGCAACGCAAGCCGTGTAAGTCGCAGGTGTATTCACAGGCGCGAGCATAGGCTGCGCCCACTAACGGCAGCCAAGTGGCGAACACTAACAGCGGCTCTTTACCAATATGGTTACGGCGAATATGGCCAAGCTCATGGCCGATATAGAAGTTAAGGGCATCTTTATCGGACTCGAGTGCATCCACAATCGATGAGAACAGCACTATGTAATTACGGCGTAAAAAGCGGGTGGCGAGGGCATTTAGCATGCCATCGGCGGCTAACAGGTAGGCGCGGGGCGGTTCTTTAATCTCTAAACGCTCGCAGCAGGCGAGGTATTGTTTGTGTAAATCGGGGAACTGCTCAGGGCTGATTTCAACCGCCGTGCCCTTTAGGTAGCTGATAAACGCCGAGTGGGTAAAGAGGTAAATGATAAAAAACATCAGCACATAAATCAGGGCGAGACCTTTGGTGGCTAAGATCAGCACGGCCCAAATTAGCCCTGAAATAATCGCTAAAATTGCAAACAGTGACTTTTCTTTCGAATAGACGGTATCGGCCATTTGAATGGGGTTGTCGTTCCCTGTGCTAATCGCTTGTTCCATGTTGATCCTTTTCCTAGTGAAATAACAAAGCGGCGTGAAAATAGTCAATTTCACTAGGAAATTCAATCTCTATAACTGGAATAACCGATAATTTACCTTTAAGTGCTAAAAATGGCTTAAGGTGCCAATACGGCGGTGCCATTTTTTATCGCGTTTTGCGCCAGCTCGTAAACCTGCTTCTCGGCCACATCGACTAATGCTTGGTGTTCTTCGCCGAGTTGTTCCATCTCTTTACCCATCACTTCCATCGACGTGCCTAGACTTTCGATTTGAGTGTTAACCTCAGTATCTTTTTCATTTGAGGTGAGATTGATTAAGAGTTTGCTGGTTTCGGCACTGATGGCATCACCCTTAACCTGCATTTGTTCACCCAGTCGCTGCATTTTTTCGCCTTGCAGTTGCATTGGACGCACTGCCTCTTTCACTTGATTTACAAGGGCCGGATCGGTAATCACATAGCTGTTTCCGGCGGTTTTGACCCACAGATAGTCGGTTTGATATGCATTGCCTTGGCGTTTGAGTTTATTCCAATCTTGGCTCTCTCCCGCGCCAATCGTGAGCTCGCCACCTTGGCGTACATAAATCCACGAAAAGTCAGGATAGTTACGGCTATTGATCGAGATGTTGGTGTCGCTAGATGACTGAGTACTTACCTGCTGTGCAGCCCAAATTCCACAGGGGATAAGTGCGAGGATCAATAAACCGCCGAATACTTTAGTGCGAGTGTTCATAATGCTTCCTTGTATGAATGAGAGTTTGTGATTAACACTCCGGTATAAGCAGAGTCCGTGCCAATAAAATATTCCTTATTTATCATTGCGATAAAAATGGTGTCCGCCTAGTCGGCCTGAATGTGTCCGCGTGTTCAGTTTAAAAGTGTCCGATTCAGTGGACACTTTTGGGATAACCCACAAGGCTGCACTACACTTACTCGAGTTTGTGAAAAGCCGTTAGCATGTAGAGCTGGCATTGAGTGGTATTTGTGCATTAGTGCTGATTTTTGCCTGTTCGGTAAGCGTATTTTGCTTAAGTCAGCTTAGGTGAAGCTGGTATGGCGTTAGCTATGGCAATGAATAGTGATTGGTCGTTGATATAAGGGAATAAAAGTATGACGTTAACTAAGATTATCAATACGCAAAACGCAGGAATAGTAGGGCTGTTAGCCATGGCCTTGAGTATGTCTGCTATGGCCGCAGAAAAGCCTTCCTTTGACTGTGGCAAGGTTGAAGCGGGCAGTATCGAAGAGATGGTGTGTCAGGATGAAGGCTTAACTAAACTCGACCAAAAATTGGCTGAGGTGTATGCCAAGGCCACTGATAAAGCCAAAAATGAACAACCTCCAGTATTAAAAGCCATGCAGCGGGGCTGGGTCAAAGGTCGCAATGAATGTTGGAAGAGTGAAGATAAACGTGCCTGTATCGAGTCGAGTTACCAGACGCGGATTGCCGAGCTACAGGCGCAATATCGTTTGGTGGAAATGACTGGGCCGGTATTTTATGCCTGCGATGGCAATCCTACGAATGAAGTCGTGGTGAGTTACTTTAAGACTGAGCCAGCTACTCTGATAGCCGAACGTGGCGATCAAACCTCCTTGATGTTTGTTCAGCCAAGTGGCAGCGGCGCTAAGTATCAGGGGCGCAACGAAAGCCTATGGGAACACCATGGCGAAGCTAAAATTGTTTGGGGATACGAAGCGCCAGAAATGACCTGCGTGGTAAAACCTCAGTAAATTTAGAAGTTAACGCCTAAGCCTAGGTTGTAGGAAATATCCCGAGAATGCTGCGCAGCAGATTTAGTCTGATTGATATCATATTTAAATGAGAGATAAATCTGTTGTGTTAGCAGATACTTAAGCCCTAGCGTTGCGTCAGAAATATAATCAATGGTTGGCGTATCAGGAAAGGCAATTTGGAGATCGGCATAGGTCTCCAATACGCCATCGAACCAATATTGCTTGTAGTTAAGTGTGGCTGCCCAAGCGTTGAGTTGATAAGTAAAAATTTGGGTCTCCAACCAAAAATGGTTGTACGTAACAACAAAGTCTAGTTTATCTCGCCCTATACCCCAAAATCGATAACCTGGACCGAGTGCGGCGTAATAATTACTTATCGGAAAATCGCGCCTATCTTCTTGAAAATAATCCTCTTGCCGCAATAACCAATGCTCACTGATAAGGTAGTCAAGGCTGTAGTGAGCCTCAAGCGTATTGCGTTTAGTGGTTTTCTCTTCAGTTTCGTAGCGCACTTCACTTTTAAGGTTATGACGCCATTGTAAGGTTTCGGCGGTAATATCACTTTTAGCATGGAGTTTTTGGGTATTTTTAGTGTTGCTGGTGACATCAATTGCAGCTTCAACACTGCCACTATAGCGCCACTCTGAGTCACTTTTTCGGTCTGAAAAAACCAACTCGCTAATAGGTGTTTGTTGATTGTTAACCAACACAAAACCATCAAGTTCGGAAGACTGTATGCTCACATCCTTCAGCGTGCGATTAATGCTCCAATGCTGCTTTTGATCGGTTTCAAAGCTTTTAATCGCGCTTCGCTCTATGGATATTTTAGGAGAATAGCTGGGCTTAATGACTAAATGCTCTTCGTCGAATTTTTTAATTTCACCAGTAATTTTATCGCCATTTTTTAATAAGACGGTATCTGCAACACTTGGCCAGCTTATGATTGCCAGAAACGTGGCCATAGATAACAGTGAGTGGCGATTAGGCATTGATGACTGGCTCTAAAATAAACAGTGTCGAAGATTTGGGCATTCTAGCTTATATAGCGGTCAGTAAGGCAAGATCAATAAATAGCGACAACAGAAATTGGGCATTACCGCCCAATTTCTTCTCTTAAGTAAGTGATCAACGAGAATTGATTTCGGTGATTTTGAGATTAATCAGTTGTTTCTGCCAACGGTTTTTATCGACACCTTCAACCCAAATCACAGGGCTCTTACGTTGCTCGCCTTTACGTAGGTAGGTTTCCGGCATACGGAAAATGGCTTCCCAGACTTCGAGTTTTTCGGTTTTGAGCAAGGTGCCATCGTCGGCAAAGAAGCTAGCTTCTACCTCTACTAAGGTCACATGCTCACCGCTGGTACTAGCAAGCTCGAAAGTTAGGCCGAGTTTATCCTTTTTCCATTGGCTCTCGCTGAAGGTGACCTTAATGCCATCTTTGGCGGTTGATCCCAAGAGTTCTGGGCGCGCAATGGCATTGGCAGTTAGCGTGGTGACTGGCGCAGCAGTTGCAACCGCGGGCGTATTGCTGGCTACGGCTGTTGCCGCTGGGGTTGATGTCACCTCGGTAGTTGGGGCTGTAACAGTGGCAATCGCTGGCGCTGCCGCGACTTTGGTCTCTGTGATGATATATTCCCAAGTAAAGTCATCCTTGAGTCTGACCTGAGCGCCATTCTCTAGGGTGATAGTTGCCACATCGGCGGCCATCACAGATGAAGATAGTAGCAATAATGAGCTGAGCGCGCTGAGGCGAAATGAATTGGGCATGGTTTCTGGCTCCGATATCAGTCGAGTCAATAATTTGCCCTAACATAAACAATTTGCAGCATAGTCGTCACTGTCTAAGTCGTGTTTTGGTGAATAAAGTGGAGTTAGTCTGGATTTAACTTAACTAAACTTGGACACCCAGCCTTAATAGCGCGGAAGTAAACCTCCTACTATGCTTTGGTTAAGCATTGAACAAGGAGGTTTGTATGCCGCGCCCTCGCAGAACTCAGATAAGTCTTGAAGACACTCCCTATTATCATTGCTGTAGCCGCGTGGTGCGGCGGGCATTTTTATGTGGTGATGACTGAACTAGAACTAAACTTGGACACCCAACCTTAATAGCGTGGTAGTTAACCTCCGACTATGCTTTGGTTAAGTAACTAAACTTGGACACCCAGCTTTAATAGCGCGGTAGTTAACCTCCGACTATGCTTTGGTTAAGCATTGAACAAGGAGGTTTGTATGCCGCGCCCTCGCAGAACTCAGATAAGTCTTGAAGACACGCCCTATTATCATTGCTGTAGCCGCGTGGTGCGGCGGGCATTTTTATGTGGTGATGATGCCTTTTCG
>NZ_AXZL01000047.1 GCF_000485795.1 Shewanella decolorationis S12 | reverse complement strand
CATTTAACATGGGTAGGTATACAGGCAAAGCCTCAAATGATGATAACCACCTACTGAAGTAGGTGGTTTTGGGCTAAAAATAAAAAACCGCCTAGTTGGCGGTTTTTTTTATTATTCGATGAATTAACTTTTCGTCGCGGCGTTTTCACTCGCGGCATTTTGCTCGGCAATCATAGCGCTCTGCACCATGTCGGCATTGTAATGTTCAACATCGAGCTCATCTTCTGACTTAGCAATCACAGTCGTCGCCACTAAATCGCCAGATACGTTTACCACAGTGCGCGCCATATCGAGAATACGGTCAATCCCCGCAATCAAGGCCACGCCTTCTAAGGGCAAACCCACAGTCGAGAGCACTAAGGTCAACATCACTAAACCTGCGCCCGGTACACCCGCAGTACCGATTGAGGCTAAGGTCGCGGTTAAAATAATTGTTAGATAGTCGACCCAAGTTAAATCGATACCAAAGGCCTGCGCCACAAACAGCGCGGTCACGCCTTGGTATAAAGCCGTACCATCCATATTGATGGTGGTGCCTAAGGGCAGCACAAAGCTAGAGATCTTCTTATTTACCCCGAGATATTCGCTCGCACATTTCATGCTTGCAGGTAAAGTACCCGCCGAACTTGAGGTGGTAAATGCCACCGCCATCGCATTGCTGATCCCCTTGAAAAAATGCAGTGGATTAAGCTTTGCAAATAGGCGCAGCACTATGCTGTAGAAGCCTAACACGTGGATAATACAGCCAATATAAACGGCAATAATCACTTTAATCAGCGGCCACAGCATGTCGATGCCATACTCGCCCGCAACCCATGCCATCAAGCCAAACACACCATAGGGCGCAAGCTTCATCACCATGTCAGTGAGTTTGTACATGGCCTCTGCAAGGCTTTCAAACACCTTAATCGCAGGCTTACCATGGTCGCCAATCAAGACCAAGGCAATCCCAAGCGCCACGGCAAACACAATCACTTGCAAAATTTGGCCACTCGCCAAGGCGGCGACGGGGTTGGTAGGCACTATGTCAATCAGGGTTTGCATCACAGAAGGAACTTCCTTCGCTGTTTGCACCGTTTCATGATGGAGTAAAGGCACACCGGCACCTGGCTGAATCACATAGCCCACGGCCAAACCTAAGCTAATGGCTATCGCGGTCGTACATAGGTAAAACGCAAAAGACTTAAACCCAATTCGGCCCATTTTGGCGGTGTCTTCCATCGAGGTGACACCGACAATTAAAGAACAAAATACTAAAGGCACAATCAGCATCTTGATGGTATTCACAAACAGGGTGCCGATAGGTTTTAGGTAGGAAGCCTGCTCGCCTAAAGTGACCCCCACCAGAATCCCGAGCACCATACCGACGAAAATTTGCAGCCACAGGGGCACTGACATCCAAGAAGACCAGATCCGGCCTAAGGCTGATGACCTTTGTTTTGACATGTTTATAACCTTGAGTTTGAAATGATGATAGGGCGAAGCCTTATCCTTGGCGGGACTAACCTTAAATTAGCCAGCCGCCGAGTCTAGCATAAGGGATAAAATTCTAAGGATGATCTATATCACGTTGATGTCAACCGCTGCAAAATCCACCTAATAGTTAACTTATGCCTCAAATTGCACCGATCTGACTGAGGCGGCAAAACGTTGGCGATAAAGGGATGCGGGCGGCTGCTCACACTCGATAAGGTAACTCCAATAGTCATCATCGAAACCGCTAAAGAGTGACTGATTATCCCCCTGCGATTTGAGGATTAAATACCACCAAACCAGCCCCCATAAACCAAAAGTGATTAAGGTAAGTACAAAGTGCATCCCATGATTAATCTTAAGATCTTTTTGTACTTCATAGGCTTGTAAAAATTTGGGCTTAAAGCGACGAGTTGATTTTACGAATGCCATAATCGCGCCACTCCCTTAAGGTGAAAACCTTATTCAAGCCTAGCAGATTAGACTTTAGTCGTACAAAAATTAGCCGTGATTAAAGCAGGATTTGAAACGCTGTTCACTCGTTCTTCTAAACGGTTCCGTGCTAAAGTGTGCCGCCGAATGATAAGCGTCATCCCCATACACAAGAGCGGTAAATCCCATTAACCGCCGAGGAGTTGTTATATGTTGATCCGTAAAGCTAAAGTGCAAGATCTCACCGCCCTAGTTCAATTTAATCAGGCAATGGCACAGGAAACCGAAGGCCTCGCCCTAGACGAAACGACCCTGATTAAAGGCGTCAATACCCTATTGAATCACCCTGAGAAAGGCTTTTATCTGGTGGCCGAAATCGATGGCGACATTGTCGGTTCGCTGATGGTTACCTTCGAGTGGAGCGACTGGCGCGCCAAAGATTATTACTGGATCCAAAGCGTTTATATTCGTCCGCAAAATCGCCGTCAGGGGATTTATGGCAAGCTCTATGCTGAGGTGAAACAGTTGGCTGAGGCCAATGGTGGCGCCGCGAGTTTCCGTCTCTATGTGGAGCAGGAAAATACCGCCGCTCAGCAAACCTACCAAGCACTAGGGATGAAGCAGAGTTACTATCTGATGTACGAAGAAAAGTAATAAAAAAGGATCGGGCATAACCCGATCCTTTCGTTTCAAACCGCTTTTAATTCCAAGCTTAGCTTAACAAGCCAAACAGAATAGCCGTCATCGCCAGTAGGCCCGCAATAATCACAAACACGTTGCTGATACGGTTACGGTAAGCCTTCAGAGCCGGCACTTTGTACACGGCATACATTGGCATTAAGTACAAAATCGCCGCAATAATCGGCCCGCCCAGCGCCTCAATCATCCCCAAAATACTTGGATTTTTAATCGCAACGGCCCAAATCGTGGCAAACATAAACACTAAGATAAACTTGTTCAGCTTGTTCTCACTGATTTGTTTGTTACTTGAGCGCAACTGCTTAACGATAATGCCCTTCATGCCCTCAGTCGCGCCCATGTAGTGGCCAAAGAAAGAAGACACAATCGCCACAAACGCAATGAAAGGCCCGAAGTAGCTGACAAAACCACTGTCATGCACGTTCGCAAGGTAAGATAAAATCGGCAGGTTCTTCGCCTTCGCTTCAGCCAACTGTTCTGGCGACAGCGACAAGACGCAGGAGAACACAAATAGCATCACAAAGCCGACTAACATCATCGAGGTATTACGCAGGATCACATCGGCCTTACGTGCCGCGTTGGCACCATGGTCACGTTTTAAAGAAACCGAAAATTGTGAAATCGCTGGAGAATGGTTAAAGGCAAACACCAATACCGGAATGGTTAACCATACAGTGCCTAAAAAGGCGCCGGTTTCTGGCACGACTTGCAGCGCATCCATTTTCCACTCAGGGATCAAATAGATGGACATAAAGGCCAAAATCCCTACCAGCGGATAGACCAGCAGTTGAGTCACCTTCAGCATAAATTGCTCACCGGCAACCATCACGGCCATCATGCCGAAAATCAACACACCTGACAGCAGGAAACGTGGTGGTGAGGCCATGCCCAACTGGTTGACTATAAAGCTGTCGACGGTATTAGTGATCCCCACACCGTAGATCAACACAATAGGATAAATCGCTAAGAAATACAGCAGCGTAATCGCCTTGCCCGCGCCAATTCCAAAGTGTTCTTCAACTACTTGGGTAATGTCACTACCGGGAATGCTCGATGAACATACGAAGCGTGACAGGCCACGGTGGGCGAGATAGGTCATAGGGCCGATGATAATGGCCATCAATACTAAGGGCCAAAAACCGCCCATGCCCGCATTGATAGGAAGAAATAGAATGCCCGCCCCCACAGCGGTGCCGAATAAACTTAGCATCCAAGTGGTGTCTTGGCGCGTCCATGGTAAGTGTCTTGTTGTGCTTTCTTGCGTGCTTTGAGGTGTTTCGAGAACACTGATCGCATCTTTTTGCATTTTAAAATTACCTTACGGTGATACCGCATAAAAAATTCGGCGTAAGGATAGCGAAAAAGCTTTAGCAAAAGTTGATCTAGCACCATTTTAAGTAATGAAATTTCAAATAAAGCTGATATTGCGATCTAGATCCATGAATCCATGTAATAAACTTCCAATAACGCATCAAAAAGATCACACAAAATCACCAATAGCGTACAGTTGATTCACGCTAACACCTAAGCGTTGACATTGCCCGCTTGTCGATAAAAAGCGCAAACCTGCATTGAGTCGCAAAAAGATGCTAAATGGGATCGACTTCAATTAGCCACCATAAAATCTTGAACAAGATCACAGTGAAAATTGTTAAATTTTCACATTTTGAAACAGCAAGCTCAGCACCATAAAAAAGGCCCACCTGAGTGGGCCCATCTATTCACTACAACTCAGCCATTACTGGGCTTTTTGCAGCGTCAGTTCTGTGGTCGAAATTACCGCTGGGGCGATATCAGCTTCCTTAAACAGTAATGGACGGAAAGCCTTACTACTGGAATACAGCTTGCTTTGGTCGGCAAAGGAAGGTGACAGTATATTGCTCGACTCCGAATAGGTAAGTATGCCGCGCGCGACAGGGCCCTCATCGGTAAAGCTGACCGCCATCATCCAACTTGAACCGTAACGCACTTGGTAACCCTTAGCCGTCATGCCTGAGGCCATAGCCTTACCCGTAACAACATCCATTAGCGGCGCGTACTTATGCTGCGGGATCAGAGTGTCATCTCCCGACAAGCTGGTCGAGAATACGTTGAATCCACCTTCTGCGTTATGGCTGCCCGGCCAAGGTAAACGCGCGCCGCTGGCAGTGCCATCGGGGAGTGACTTCTCGACAAACTGCACATCACCTAACGGTGCATCTAAGGCAAAACCTGCGGCTTCAAGATTCAAGGCCGCATGGGCAAGCGCCACTAATGCGCTACCGTCCGTGGTAAGCGTATTAGGCGTGGTCGCCGCATTCGCGGGGTCAAATCCCTTGGTCAACATGGTTTTTTGGCTGAACTGATGGGCAAACTCACGCAGCAAAGCGCCACCTTTACTGTCGTTATCTTGCTTACCGTTCCAGGCTTTGAGCGCTGCACAGGCTGAGGTGAGATCCTTCGATAAACTCGCTGATACCATCACAGGCGTACTGCCCTGCGCCTCACATTGGGCAATCAAATCCGGCAATACCAACTCAGCTAAATAACTGCGATTCGACAATACCGCGGCTTCGAGCTCTTCCAGATTAAACTTGCCATCGCTGCCCGCCGCATCCTGCATTAAGGTTAAGCCCATACGAGTACGCAGCGATAATTGCCCGGCTTCTGGACCATACATAGGCGAGAAGTACGTCAGAGGCTCATTTAAGTTGGTTGACCAGAAGGAGTCATTTGAGTTTTGCACAAAGTCACTACGCTCAAGCTTAGGCGCACGCTCATAGGGCGTGGGGCCACTAAAGCTAAATAACGAAGTATTCCCCGGCAGAATGGTAAAGCCGGCTTGCTCTTTTGCCGCTTTAATATCGGGCGAAGTTTTTAACACCACCACGGCCGCCTCGGACAAACCGGGCACGGTCGAGTCGTCGATATAGAAGGCATTGCCCTCTTTATCGGCATACATAGTGTTATTGAAAATCACCCCGTCGTAGTCTTTAAAGGCTTGTTGGAATTCATCTTTATTGGTCGCTAAGTTCATGGCGAGCCAATGATCGACGGGATCCATATTCCCCATATTGGCATCTTGGATCATAAAAGCACTGCCATCATCCCACCCAAAAGGCGCAAGCGTAGGCGGTGCCTCGACCATAGGGCCTTTCGCCGTGGTGTAAATATCCTTTTCAGCCACTAACATGCCAGCGGGGCCAGCGTTCACTAGGATAGACACAGTCTCTTTATTGATCGGCATCGGCTGCCCATCGAACAGATATTGCAATCTGTCGCCCGAAACCAGCTCAAGGTTATACATCACAAAGTGTTCAGCGGTAGAGAAGGTATGAGTCCAAGCTAAGTCTTTGTTAAACCCGATGTTGATAGGGCCTGGCATGCCCACCAGCGAGCCGCCCATCATATCCAATTGGCCTGGGATGGTAATGTGCGATTGCCAGAAGCGCAGGTTGCCCGTGTGTGGGAAATGCGGATTGCCGAGCACCATGCCGCGACCATTTTCAGTCTTGTCTTTACCCAGTCCCCAACCGTTAGAACCTAAATCCCGTGGATTGGTCTCGGGGGTAGTAATGCGCGCCGCACGGGCAAGCAATTTAGACTGCATATCGCTGACAAACGCGGTTTGCTCTTGGCTTGGTGCTGGCCCGACGATACGCGGCATATACTCCTGCCCATCCCCGGGGTTAGCGTAGAAAATCAAATCGAGGAAGTTGGCTGCACCGGGTAGCAGGGCGATAGAAAACAGGTAAGTCACCACATCCTCTGGCACAATGGGCTTCACCCAAGGTTGGCCGCCACAGAAAGGCTCGACGGTTTGTTTACCCGCCTCCACATCGGCAAGGTATTGGTTATAACCTGCGGTAAAACCTTGGATTAATGCACGAGAACGCTCGCTAAACTGCGGCCATTTGGCCTCGGCTTGCTCACGAATTTTTAAGGCTTTATAGGCAAAGTCGGAGATTAAGTTGCCATTGTCTTCAGCGGTAGGCAGCCCTGTGGTGAAATCAATCGACGCATGGGGACCAAAGTACATAGAGCGTTGGGAGTTGGCCTTAATAAAACCATCGGCAAGCACACAGAGGTTGTCCTGCGCCTGCGCGTAACCGCTACCAAAACCTAAGCTTTCTAGGTTATCGGCTTGGATATGAGGCACACCGTAGGTGGTTCGTCGAATATTGGCTTTGAGTAAACCGTTGGGGGCAAATGTTTGCAGCTGGGTTTCAGGTTCGGTAGGTGGAGTGCTATCTTCGCTGTCGTTACAGCCTGTGAGCATAACGCCGCAGGCCATCCCCATCGCGATCATGAGTTTGTTGAATTTCATTATTATTATCTCTTAATTTTAGTTCCTTCAATGACATCGCTTTACTGCTTAAATCAGCTAATTGACTGAAGGAGCAATAGTCGTATGTCGCTTCCTGATGCAAGACTCTGGCTATTTGATCCCCATGCATTCGCTTTTTTACTGAGCCAAGGCGATGAATATGGCAAAATAGAAAACCCAGAGGCGAGACACCTCCGACCATTTAAGCAATGATTCAAACGAGCGTCCACATTAAAAACCAAAATAAATAACTTATATGCAACAAAACATTATCAAAGTGATCGTCGGTTCGAAAAACCCCGTCAAAATTAACGCAGCTGCTAATGCCATGGCGCTGCTCTTCCCTGAATATGAGATCCAAACTCAAGGCATGGATGCGCCCTCGGGCGTGCCCGCACAACCTATGACAGATAGCGACACCCGCCAAGGTGCAGTCAATCGCGTTAACTACTGCCAACAACATGCTGAAGCAGATTATTACTTTGCGATGGAAGGCGGCGTCGATTGTTTCGAGTTCGGTCCTGCGACCTTCGCCTATATTGCGATTGCTCACCAAGCTCGTTTAAGCATTGGCCGAGGCGCCCTGTTGCCGCTGCCGATGCAGGTTTATCAGGCACTCGAAGCGGGTGAAGAGTTGGGTCATGTGATGGATAAACTATTCAATACTGTCAACATCAAACAAAAAGGCGGTGCAATCGGCCTGCTCACCCACGGCCATGCCACCCGTGAGAGCAATTATACCCAAGCGATCATCCTCGCCATGGCGCCGTTTTTGAATCCTGAGATGTACCCTTAAATTTTGTTAATGAGATATTGCAAAGCCGAGCAAAGCCCGCTAATTTGGTTGTGACTTGCAACTAAATGATTTTATGAGCGACGGCAGCCCGCACTGGTACTTGCATGGCTCAACATTGGTTAATTCTTATGGTACTCAATTCGACTATGGCAAATGATCTAGACTCCTCGAGCCAACTGAGACAACTTTCCCGCTATATGGTCAGACACTTAGGCATGCTCAATGCAGCTGTGGGTGATTTACCTCTGTCCCCAGTACAGGCCCACGCCTTACTTGAGCTAGGTAAACAACCGCAAACCATTAAGGAACTCGCCTGTAAGCTGAGCATAGATAAATCCAATGCCAGCCGAGCAATCAAACACTTAGTCGATAAAAACCTCGCCCAGAGTCAAATGCATCCACGGGATAATCGTTGCCTTGTCGTGCAACTCACGACTGCGGGTAAAAAGCTGCTCGCGAAGTTAGATATCCAACAGAATCAACTCTTTCAAGAAATTTTAGCGCAGCTTACCCCTGATCAAATCCAACAAATCGAGCAAGCCCTAATGCAATACAACCAAGCCATACACAAAGCCAAACAACAATCGGGTTGCCTTATCCGTGAAGCGACCGCCACCGATGATGCCGCCATTGCCCAAGTGATCCGCGCGGTTTCCGCCGAATATGGTTTAACTGCAGATAAAGGCTATAGCGTGGCTGACCCAACCTTAGATTGTTTAAGCCAAATCTATTCGCAGCCGGGCGCCAAATACTGGGTGATAGAACATGAAGGCCAAGTCGTTGGCGGCGCCGGAATAGCGCCACTGGCTAATAATGCAGGCATTTGTGAGCTGCAAAAAATGTACTTTATGCCCGAGATCCGCGGTAAAGGCTTAGCCAAGCGCTTAGCGCTGCAGGCCCTCGAGTTCGCCCGTGAAGCGGGTTATCAGAGCTGCTATCTCGAAACCACCGCATTACTCAAAGAAGCCCTAAAGCTTTATGAACACTTAGGGTTTAACTACTTAAGCGCCCCCCTTGGCAATACTGGCCACGACGCCTGTGAAATCCCAATGCTATTGCCACTGCACACTGAGCTAATCGCATAACCACTCGCCAATATTAGCAGGCCATAGGCCTGTTGATCCTGTGAATTGAGAAATGACTCATTGAATAATGTGTTGTGAGTCATGCCAAAATTCGAACAAGTCTGTTTTTATCCTTCCTAATCCACATAGTTTTTTATTCAGCACCTGTATTAAACTAGGCCTCTTTTTCATCCGGTAAAATGATATTTATCTAGATGATAATTTGCTGCATTATTGTTAAATAATTAGGGAAGCCCATGCTAAATTGGATTTTTGGTGATAATAACCTCACTCTGCGGGAAATATGTGTCGATAACGAGCTGTCTACAGCCAAGAAATTACAAAAAATTAATAAGTACCTCGCCAATGGCGGTGATATTAATTTTATTGATCCCGATATTTCCCCCTGTAATGTTTTAGTTCCGCTTTCTCGTAGCCCTGAATCCGACCTCGAATTAATACAATATCTGCTGGATAATGGCGCTCAAATTGAATGCAATGGTTTTAGCGCCTTACACTCAGCGCTTGAATTTAATAATCCTGAGTTGGTAAAGCTCTACATCAAGGCTGGCGCGAATCTTTACTACCAAAATCAATTTAATAACTGCTGGTTAAACTACTTATTTCACCCTAACCCTCAGTATATTTATCAAGATAATCAGCGCATCGCTATGCTAGATCTGCTGCTTGAACAGGGGCTGGATATCAATCATTCGGTGAGTTTCTGGACCAATGGCGAGTTAAATCATCCCTTAGAAATCCTTTATGCAGAGCGCAGTAAAGAGCTATTCCTACATATTATTAACAAAGACCTTTATTTAGATATTGGTCAATTAAGTCTGATTGAAGAGATTATTTTATCTAGCGACTTTTGGGGGATTGAAGCCTTCGCGCCATTAGTGAAACGCTATCCTGAGTTTAAAAAGCCTCGTTATATTATGGCCAACGATAGCAGCTTTTGGGATGACGCCAATTTACTCGAACTCTGTGTCTACGCAAAAGCGCAGCAATACACTGAATATCTGCTTGATCATTATCCGCAGCTCAAAGCCGACTCCCACGCGAAAAGTTTACTCTACGCGGCATTGACCTCAGAATTTGACCTCAGAATTATCGAAAAATTAATTAAGGCAACCGTCGATATCAATCGCATCTATAGGATGACACCGCCTGGCGCCGACCATTCACCCGTGCTCAACCAATTTATTGATAACGCCCAATTTACCGATGTGAATAAACGGGAGTATATCTATCAAGCACTAGAGCTGTTGCTCAAATATGGCGCGGATCCAAATTCAGTGTTTATGAATGCGGGTAAACCCTATGAAATGTTAGCCTGGTCTAACTTGCGACTATTGGTTTATCCGATGGTCGAGAAGAAAACCTTTCTGCCGGAGTTTCTCGACCTCTTCATAAAATATGGCATGGATATCAATAAAAAGTTTGGTGCGGTGGATGAACCAAGCTTGCTGACTATCTGCCAACGTGGTTCGGGTAAGGAAGATCAAGCCACACTTATCCAAGTGATGGAATATCTGCTCACCAAGGGACTCGATTTAAGCCTTACCAATATTTACAACACTAACTACGTGTCCGCTGCGGCCATCGCCTGTCGAACCCAAGTTCTCGAATGGCTGATTAACCAAGGCGGAGATATTTTCACCCATTGCGGCCATGATAATTCGCCCATATTGCACAAGGCAATTTCAACCTACTGGTGGGATCAAATCACAGGCCCGATGCGACGTAATACTGTGGAACTATTACTACGCCACGGAGCCAAAATTGAAGAATTCTCAGTAGATGAACAATTTACGCCTCTGATGTGCGCCTGCTATTACGGCGCGCAGTCCTGCGTTGAAGTGTTACTTGAGCATGGTGCTAACCCCAATGCCATCAATGCCGAAGACACCACCCCAGCCCTTTGCGCCGTGATGGGCGGCAGCTCGAATGAGTTTCCACGCTTTGAATCAACAGCGGTGCGGATCTTAAGACTGTTGCAGCAACATGGCGGCGACTTAACCGTAAGTAACAGCTTAGGTTATAGCCCGCTGAGTGTGACTATGGAGCAGGAATATAAAGAGATTTTCGAAGTACTACTGCAAATCGTCCCCTACAGTGAGTCACAACTTGAGCAAGCCCTGAGCAAAGCCCAGCCACAAAGTTATTTCCAACGTCGGCTATTACAAAAGCTAGGGCGTGAAATACCAGCAGCCCCCACAATTATCGAACAAAAGGTAGCGAAGCCAGAAGTCGCATCGCTTACTCTTGAATGTGGCACAACCCATGTGGAGGCGCCAAAACCCGCTCAACCCCAAAAAACTAGACTAGAGGTCAGTGATGCGGCAGTGGATAGAAGCCAAATCCCGACGCTGTTTGATCTCAAAAACAGAGTGCAGCTTTTCTTTAAGCCGATAGCCAGCGATCCAAGCATCACAGCTCAACAGTTAAACTCGGTTAAAGAGCTGGTGGAACTATTGATTGAAAAGCTCGACCACTTTAGCTTTTTCCGCAATCAAGCGACAAAGGCCGAATTTGAGGAAGGGATTCAGGAATATATCGATGAAACCGTCGAAGAAATTAACGGGATTATCGAGGATGATTACCCCGCACTTACCGAAGCCTTAGTCGATTCCGTTTGGACGATTTTGCAATACTTTAGGGTTGAGATTGATATCGAGACCGCACTTAGAAAGCGCTTTTGGTAGCAGTTAGCACCTTGGCAACCAAAAAGACCAAGCATAAAGCCCCAACTCTGGGGCTTTATGCTTTCAAGACTAAGCCTCACCTCAAACCAGCAGAATTGGCCGCCTATTCGCCAACATAATGGCGAAAGCTAAAGTTTAAACATCAGAGGCTTAAACATTAGAAGCTTTAGCAAGCAGCAACTGGCTACGGATTATTTGGCGGATCTGATTATGCAGTTCGAATACTCGAGCGCGATCATTAAGATTTAGCGATAGATTTTCCAGCATCACCAAATCCAAATTAAATTCGGGATAATGCAGTGTCATCGACATATAGCCGGTTAAATAGCCCGTATGACTGTATTCGACGAGGTCATCGTCCTTATTGATCCTCACCCCATAACCGTAGTGCATATTCGGCCATAAAAATTGGATCTCGGTATGCGCCGTAGTCATCCGTTGATAACTCTCTGCGCTCATCAACTTGCCAGCATGTAATAAATCCTGAAAGGCGGCATAAGTTGGCGCGGAGGCAATAAGTCCGCCTGCGGGCAACAAAGCTTCATCAAGCACTAAATCAGAGGGGGCAATTACCTCGCTTTCCTGTAAACCAACGGCGAGTGAAGGTACTTTGGCGTGAATAGCCGCAATACTGCCAAGCTCAGCACTTAGGCCATTAAGCTGGTATCGCGTTGCAAACTGCGCCACTTGCTCGGCAAAGGATTGGTGATTGACCTTCTCAAGCACTTGCCCAAGCAGGGAATAACCAAAGTTGGAGTATTCAAACTGACTACCAGGCTCAAATCGATTCGCCTTACCCAGTTTATCGACACCCGATGTATGCGTCAGTAGTTGATGCAGCGTAATCCGCTCATCATATCGACTGGGATTTAAAGCGTTTGCACTTGACTTTGTACCCGCCACAGCGCCTTGGAGTGCCTTGTTATCTCCCTTCGCATCACCAAAAAGGTAATGATTAAGCGTTTGAGTTAAATCGAGTTTCCCCGCATCGACCGCCTGTAATATCAAGGTTGCAGTAATTTGTTTAGAAAGCGATGCTATTACAAAGCGCGAATCTTGATTGATACCCTCACCCTTTTGCAATTCAAGCAGCGGTTTGCCACGCTCAAGCAAGATAACACAGCCACTAAATGGCTGCGGCGAATCCATTATCGCCGCTTGGATTAAGCTCTTAATCTCCCCAAGCTTAGATTCCGAGGATGGCAATGGACTTTCAAGCTTAACTGACTGACCGCCTTGCGCGCTTTCCGACACAATCTCAGTTTCAAACGACTCACCAACACTATTGGCACTTGGGAGTAATAACAACCCCGATAGCAGGGAGCCGATAACACTCAAACGCATGGGTTATCCTTAACTTAATTAGCAAATACTGTCTGATTAGAAAGCGGCCAGCTTATCACAAGTTTTTTTAGTAGTGCTGTGTTTGGAATTAGCAATGACATCCTAGACTGAGTTTTTAAAAGCAAAGTCAAAGTCGTGGGGCTTCCCCCCCCCCCCGACTAAGGAGGACTGCTCGTCCTATCCTCCTTGGATGCTCCAAGACGCCCCTAGCGAAGTTACATGCATTGATTACTAGCCTTGGTCTTATGGATAAATTGCTATCGCTTCCGATGGTACATCCTGTACCCCGAAAGCTAGCTGGTCATCCATAACCGGACTCACGCAATTTATTCCAACACCCCGCGGCGACTTCGCAGGGGAGGTGAACTCCAGTAGCAACAGTACAAACGATTAATCCCCCAAAAATCCATGCTTGTCCTGTCTTTTTAGCTATTTGCTTGAACGCAAACCTAAAGCAGATTATGTTGTTGATTTTAAATGACTGACAAAGTTTTCGGTTTAAATATCTGTTCTAAGGAGAGAGCATGTTTTTTACATTACTGTTTATTACCTTTGCACTATCTATAACTGTTTCATTTCTGGTTGTTTCAATTTTTAAAAAACCATTAGGCGAAATATTTTCTCGAATTATTCAAGATTCAATCAGTGCCGCTTGGCAAAAATACATCATTTTTGCCACATATGTTGTGGGCATCTCTGGTGGCGTTAGGATTTATGATTTAGAGCGTTATATTACCGCTCGACATAAAGATGTAGAGATTCTTCAGCTAACACTAGAACGTTGGACTATTGAGATTTATCGGACGATTATTGAAACGTTACAAAGTATTGCAAGGATGTACCTTATAGTATTTATATTTGCCCTTATCGCATACGTCATTGTTAGGGGCTTTGAACATAAAAACGCTAATAAGCAATAAACAAAAATCGCGTTAGGCTCCGCTGTACTAGCTCTGCCTAACGCGATTTTCTATTCCACTTACCGCTCAATCACCAAAGTCATCGAGCAGGATATTTTCAGGCTCGACCCCTAGGCTTTCGAGCATACGGATCACCGAGGAGTTCATGATTGGAGGACCACACATGTAGTACTCGCAATCCTCGGGTGCCTTATGATGTTTAAGGTAATTTTCGTAAATCACATTATGGATAAAGCCTGTGTAACCGGTCCAGTTATCCTCTGGTAGCGGCTCCGACAGTGCCACATGCCAGACGAAGTTGTCATTTTCAGCCGCTAATGCATCGAAATCTTCTTGGTAAAACACCTCACGGGTCGAACGGGCACCGTACCAGAAGCTCATCTTACGCTTGGTCTTTTTACTCTTTAGCTGATCGAAAATATGTGAGCGCATCGGTGCCATGCCCGCACCACCGCCGATAAAGACCATTTCTGCATCGGTATCCTTTACAAAGAACTCACCGAATGGGCCAGAAATGGTCACTTTATCCCCCGCCTTCAGGTTAAAGATGTAAGAAGACATCTTACCCGGTGGCACATTGGCTGAAGGTGGCGTTGCAATCCGCACGTTAAGCATGATTCGGCCCTTTTCATCGGGATAGTTCGCCATCGAATAGGCGCGCAGCACGTCTTCATTAACGGTGGAGACTAAGTCGAACAGGCCGTATTTCTCCCAATCGTCACGGTACTTAGCCGGAATATCAAAATCGGCGTACTTCACCACATGGGCTGGCGCTTCAATTTGGATATAGCCACCCGCCTTAAAGTGTACATCTTCACCTTCGGGCAGTTTCAGCAGTAACTCTTTGATAAAAGTGGCCTTGTTATCGTTTGAGATCACCTCACATTGCCACTTCTTCACACCGAAGATTTCTTCTTCCAACTCCAGTTCCATATCGGTCTTCACCGCCACTTGGCAGGCGAGACGACAGCCTTCTTTGGCTTCTTTTTTAGTGATATGCCCTTGTTCTGTCGGCAGAATATCACCACCGCCTGATTTGACTTTCACCCGGCACTGGCCGCAGGTACCGCCGCCGCCACAGGCCGAGGGAATAAAAATATTCTTGCTCGCTAAGGCGCCAAGCAGTTTGTCGCCCGCGGCAACTTTAATGCTTTTCTCGGCATCGTCGTTAATTCCGATAGTGATCTCACCTGTAGTCACTAATTTCTTTTTGGCGATAAGGATTACTATCACCAGTAGGCACACCACTAAGGTGAACATGCCTATGCCTATTGCCATTTCCATTCGATAACCCTTTTTCTAAACAGAATGCGGTTTCACTTTCTCGGCCACGCGTTACAGCGAGATCCCCGAGAAAGACATAAAGCCAAGTGCCATCAACCCTGTGGTAATAAAGGTGATACCAATCCCCTGCAAGCCTTCGGGAATCGCATGAAACTTCATCCGCTCACGCAGCCCTGCCAACATCACGATCGCCAGCGCCCAACCTGTGCCCGAACCCATAGCAAACACCGCCGATTCGGCAAAGTTGTAATCACGGTTAGCCATAAAGATCACCCCGGCAAAAATCGCGCAGTTTACGGTGAGCAGTGGCAGGAAGATCCCGAGGGAGTCATACAGGCTTGGAATGTACTTATCTAAAAACATTTCAAGGATTTGCACTAAGGCCGCAATCACACCGATAAAGGTGATCAGTTGCAGGTAACTTAAGTCGATGCCAGGCATGCCCGCCCAAGCCAATGCGCCCGGTGCTAACACCTTCACATAGATCAGTTGGTTTAAGGGCACGGCTAAGGTCATCACCACGATAACCGCAACGCCTAAGCCGAAGGCGGTCGACACCTTTTTAGACACGGCTAAGAAGGTACACATACCGAGGAAGAACGACAGCGCCATGTTGTCTAAGAATGTGGCCTGTAAAAACAGATTAATATAGTGTTCCATATCCGCTCCTTAACCGCGTTTACGCTGGATCACGTTAATGCTCCAGATCAGCAGGCCAATCAGGAAGAAGGCGCTTGGGGGCAACTTAAACATCTCGTTAGGTAAGTACCAGCCGCCGTTTTCAACCGTAGTCAACACGCTATGACCAAATAGATTGCCCGTGCCTAACAACTCACGCACAAAGGCCACACTGATCAGCACTAAACCGTAACCCGCCGCGTTACCCACGGCATCGACCACGGCTAAGTGAGGTGGATACTTCATCGCAAAGGCTTCTGCGCGGCCCATGATGATACAGTTAGTAATAATTAACCCAACAAATACAGATAGTTGCTTAGATAGCTCGTAAGCGACATCCTGCAACACCATATCGACGATAATCACCAAGGAGGCAATCACCGTCATCTGGGCAATGATCCGCACACTGTTAGGGATAAAGTTGCGAATGGCGGAGATAATAAGGTTAGAGAACACCAGTACGAAGGTCACCGCCAGTGTCATCACCACGGCCGTCTGCATGGAGTTACTCACCGCCAGCGCCGAACATACGCCCAGCACTTGCATCGCCACTGGGTTATTGGCAAATACTGGGCCTGCTAGCATGTCACGCATGGATAAACTGTTGCTCATTTTGCACCTCCCAACTCACCTTGCTCAGCCGATGCTTTTAATTGGTTGAAGAAGGTTTGGAAACCCTCGACGCCAAACCAAAACTCCATTGCACGTTGCACGCCACGGCCAGTCATGGTCGCGCCACTGACCGCATCTACACCGTGCACATCGCCCTCTTTGGCGCCACCTTTCACGAGGCGCATCACAAACTTGCCTTTTTCATCAAAGAGTTGTTTCCCCTTCCACAGGGATAACCAATGTGGGTCAGTCACAAAGTCACCGATACCTGGGGTTTCACCATGCTCGTAAACCACCATGCCTTTAATAGTATTAAAGTCAGGCTCGACGGCCACGTAACCGTAGATCATCGACCACAGTCCTTTACCGTAGAAAGGCACGACCACACTGGATAACTTGCCGCTATCATCAAACACTTTAAACACGCGGGCATCGTTGGCGCGGGTCTTGATTTTGGCGATATCCTTTTTAGGGGCGCTTGAGGTTTCTGGGTTAATCGCCGCCATGCGCTCGTCAAAGTCGAGTACATTGGCATCGGAGTCCACTTTGCCTGTGTCGAGATTAATCAATAATGGCTTAACGGATTTAGCAAAAATCTCTCTAAACTCATTGCCTTGGCCTAAATTGACATCGGCCGCCATCAACACATAACGTTGTAACTCATCGCGTTTTTTTGCGAGCTTACGCTCTTTCAATACGCCTGCGGTGCCGGTGATCATAAAGGAGCACAAAAGGCAGAGCGTAATGGTGAAGATCATGGTCCCCACTACAGTATCTTTCTTAAATACCATGACGTTTTACTCTCCGTTTGATGTTGGCACGGGCCACCAGATAATCGAACAGCGGTGCCCACAGGTTGGCGAACAGGATGGCTAACATCACGCCTTCAGGCATTTTGGGGTTAGCCACACGGATAAGGATTGTCATAAAACCAATCAAGGCGCCGTAGGCAAACTTGCCTTGGCGGGTATAAGAGGTTGTTACCGGATCGGTCGCCATAAACATCATCGCGATAGCAAAACCGCCCGTGACTAAGTGCCATGTCCAAGGCATTGCCATCATTTGGTTTGTGCTTGAACCAATAACATTGAACAAGGTTGCAGTGGCAATCATGCCCAACATCACACCCACCACGATGCGCCAATCGGCTAAACGGGTGATAAGCAGTAATAGCCCACCAAGCAACACAGCGAGCGTGCTGGTTTCACCAATCGCGCCTACGGTAAAGCCAAAGAAATTATTCCACCAGTTAGGGTCGCTAAAGGCGCTATACCAAGTGTAATCGGCAAATTGCAGCTTACCGGCAGCGGCTTGTGCTAAGGCTGTGGCGCCAGAAAACCCATCTACAGCAACCAGTTGCTTAACGGTTGTGACTTCAGATGGATAGGCAAAATAGATAAACGCCAAACCTGCTAATGCGGGGTTAAGGAAGTTGTATCCCATGCCACCAAACAGCTCTTTGGCAATCACCACCCCAAAGCTAATCCCCATCACCACCAACCAGAGTGGAATCGAAACGGGTAAAATCAGCGTAAATAACAAGGCTGTGACGAAGAAGCCCTCGTGCAGCTCTTGGCGACGTACCTTGGCAAACACCACTTCCCAAAACAGGCCAGTCAATAATGCTGTTAAGTAAATCGGCAGATAAAAACTTAAGCCGTAGAGGAATAGACCAATCACGCCTGTCTCGGCACTTAAGCCACCGCTTAAAGCGTTAAACAGCGCGAGTTTCCAGGTATCTGGCGTGGTTAAGCCGCTTGCAAGTGCGAGCTGAGCCTGTAAACCTATGTTATATAAGCCAAATAGAATGGCGGGTAATAAACAAAGGCCTACTAAGGTCATGGTACGTTTTACGTCAATGGCGTCACGTACGTGCACTTGTCCCTTAGTGCTGCGACCACTGGCGATCACCAATGAGCGCACAAAGCCCTTCATCGATTTACCCGTGGCGTAGTAGTCGTCCTGTAAATCAGGTTTTTTAGGTTGTGTCGTCATTAACCTTCCCTCTCGATAACATCTAGACAGGCACGTAACTCTTTACCGAAGTCATATTTGCCAGGGCACACAAAGGTACACAGGGCTAAATCTTCTTCATCTAACTCCAATGCGCCTAACGCTTGCGCCTCATCGGTATCTCGCACCACTAAGTCACGAACGAGCAGCGTGGGTAAAATATCCAGCGGCATAACGCGATCGAGCTGACCAAAGGCCATCATGGCGCGCTGAGAGCCGCCCTGATGCGTAGTAAATTCAAAGGATTTAGTCAGGCCAAATAAACGGGAGGTTACCGCACGGGTGATAGAAAACTTATCCGAGCCGCCACGCACCCAAGGCAATACTTGGTGCTGCGCATCTTCGGCGAGCACTGATACTTGGTTGTGGAAGCGGCCTAAAAAGTCATGCACACCTTGGGCGGTATGACCTGATAATACTGAGCCTGATACCACACGGTTGTTACCGGGTTTTACTTCGTCGGCCACTAAGGCGCTCAGCTCTGCCCCTAACTGGGTGCGCAGTAAACGCGGGTTAAGCACGCTTGGGCCACCCAGCGCCACCACGCGATCGGTATAGAGTTCACCGGTTTGGAACAGCTTGCCGTAGGCAATTACGTCTTGATAGCCGATATGCCACACCTGACGCTCAATGCTGACAGGCAAGGTAAAGTGAATGTGAGTTCCGACTAATCCGGCGGGATGTACCCCTGTAAAACGGCGCACTTCAACCTTAGGCAAATCAGCACCGACTAAGGCTTCGCCTTTATCTTGGCAGAGGTAAACTTTACCTTCGGTTAAATGACTGAGCACCGCTAAGCCCGCCTTAAAGGCATCGCTCTGCTCAGCAATAATCAAACGAGGATCGGCGGCGAGTGGATTGGTATCCATAGCCGTCACGAAAATACCTGCGGGTTTGCTATCGAGGGCGGGAACGCGGGAGAAAGGACGGGTACGTAGCGCCGTCCACATGCCGCTATTAACCAGTTGATCTTTAACCACATCCGCAGATAAGGCCTGTAAATCGGTGTGAATATCAAAACGGATCTGCTCATCGGCGTCTAAGCCATTGCAGCGGATCACCACGGATTGCAACACCCGACGCTCACCACGGTGGATTGCAACAATCTCACCACTGGCTGGAGCGGTAAACAGCACGCCCTTTGTTTTCTTATCTTCAAACAAAGGTTGGCCTTTTTTTACCTTATCGCCGACTTCCACCAACATCGTCGGTTTTAAGCCAACATACTCCTCACCCAACAGAGCCACTTGGGATGGCCTGTTACCGGGTTCGATGATCTGCCTAGGCTCACCCGAAATCGGCAAGTCGAGGCCTTTTTTGATCGTTATAACTTGGTTTGAAAAATCTGCCATCACAAATATCAACCATGAAAATTTTTAGATAAATTTAGGGTAGATGTTTGTTAACAGATAATCCGATATTGGCGTCACATTCCGCCGCAATTTCGTAAGTAATATACGTAAATTCGCGCCATTTTGTGATATTGATCGCCACGATTTTGAAATCAAAACTTCAAATGTAGTTTTATAACAAATAATTCATAATTCCATCATCTCTGATTTAGCAGCGACTTAAGTATGTGAAAACAGACAAAAATCCCTATCTTCCGCTTCAAATCGAGCCTAAGACACAAAACTCACACTCAGCGCTGACTTAATGTACAAAGATTTGCCATAAGCCCAACAAAATCTCGGTAAGACATTGGTCATTTTTAACCCACCAACATCCATACCACCGCATTAACCTTTGCTTTACAGCAAAAGCTTGATAGCCTCGGACTAAGATAGTTTCCGTAGGAGAAATAGATGGAATACAGACGCATACCGCATTCTAATCTCGAGGTGAGCAAAATCTGTTTAGGTACTATGACTTGGGGCGAGCAAAATACCCAAGCCGAGGCCTTTGCACAGCTAGACTACGCCATAGGCAGTGGCATCAACTTTATTGATACTGCGGAAATGTACCCTGTGCCGCCAAAGCCGGAAACCCAAGGCGAAACCGAGCGCATTTTGGGTCAATATATCAAGGCCCGTGGCAATCGAGATGACTTAGTGATCGCCACTAAGATTGCCGCACCGGGTGGCAAGAGTGACTATATTCGCAAGAATATGGCACTGGACTGGAACAACATTCACCAAGCGGTCGATGCCTCACTCGAACGCCTGCAAATCGATACTATCGATCTCTATCAAGTACATTGGCCAGATCGTAATACCAACTTCTTCGGGGAATTATTTTACGACGAGCAAGAGATTGAGCAGCAAACGCCAATCCTCGAAACCCTCGAAGCCCTCGCCGAAGTCATTCGCCAAGGTAAAGTGCGCTACATCGGCGTGTCGAACGAGACCCCTTGGGGGCTGATGAAATACCTGCAACTGGCGGAAAAACACGGCCTGCCGCGCATTGTTACCGTGCAAAATCCCTATAATCTACTCAACCGCAGCTTTGAAGTGGGCATGAGTGAAATCAGCCACCGCGAAGAATTGCCACTGCTGGCCTACTCCCCCTTAGCCTTTGGTGCTTTAAGCGGTAAATATTGCAATAACCAATGGCCAGAAGGCGCGCGCTTAACCCTGTTCAAACGCTTCGCCCGTTACACAGGATCACAAATGGCACTCGATGCTACGGCAGCCTACGTAGACTTAGCCCGCGAGTTTAATCTCTCCCCCGCACAAATGGCGTTAGCCTTTGTTAACTCACGTAAATTTGTTGGCTCAAATATCATTGGCGCCACAGACTTATACCAACTGAAAGAGAATATCGACAGCTTAAAGGTCTGCCTCTCCCCCGAGTTACTCAGCCGTCTAAATGCTCTCTCAGATCAATTTAGATTGCCCTGTCCTTAGCCAATCAGGCGTTTAATATGGCAATTCAATGGCATCAAAATATAACCTGATGCCATTGGTTGCTATGAGTCAAATTCTATTCTCCCGCATCATTTCCCCAGCAAGTGTTTGACGCTTGTGCGTAATTTTATTGCCACCACAAAATAACCCCGCGTTAAAGCACCTCAAGAGCAAGGTTCCTAACTTCTATCATGCAATTGACCTTAAGGTTAAACACCTAGGTTACATACGGATACAAAGTCCTTTTAGAAACTGAAATATAGTGCTCGCACTACCACTCGACAGAAATTTTAAGGATAGAAAATGAAGAAACTTTGCTTTGTTATCACAAGTGTTTTGATGTCTAGCCATGCTTTTGCAGAGAGCAATACTTACATTCGTAACGGTAATGTTTATAGCCATCAAAATCAGTTTTTTGCAGGAGTTGGTGTCGCAACTGGCAGCAAGTTTTACAAAGGACAAGATCACCAAACGGGTGCCTACCTCAATGGAGGCTACCATGGTGAGGACTTCAACGCCGATCTGTCCGGAATTAACTATCGCTTTTTAGGAACAAATGATAGTGCTATCAATTTCAGCGTATTTGCGGTTGCTAACCCAGGGTTTGATGCAGATGATGCTGATATTCTAGCGGGCATGAAAGATCGCAAATTCAGCGGAGATTTGGGCTTAAACGCTGACATTCATTTAGGTGTGGGTACGCTATCAACCAAATTCCAACACGATGTGACCAATGTTTATGATGGTTTTCAGGCTGATATCACCTATTACCACCCTATCAATCTTGGTTTTGGGGACCTGGTTCCTTATGCAGGAGTGCATTACTTCAGTAAAGACTTTGCAAACTACTATACAGGCGTCAAGTCATCCGAAGCCACAGCACAACGCTCAGCTTATCAGGCCGATGGCACCTTCGCCTACAAACTGGGTTACACCTTAGTCATTCCTGTCACTAAACATTTAGACATTACACAGGCTACAGGTTATTCGCACTTGGGTGCCAATATGGCTGACTCTCCGCTTATTGATAGCCGTAACCAGTGGGTGACCACCTTAGGTGTGAACTATAGTTTTTGAGTAAAATTTTGAGGCAAGGCCATGATATCAATCAAAAAAACGCTTTTATGCGCAGGTTTAGCCCTAATGCTTTCCGCTTGCGCCACTTCCTACGATACCGAAAAACAATTTTGGTCATTCGGTAAAGGATTTGAAACCGTACAAATTGCTCCCGATAGCTGGCAGATCAGTTTTGTAGGCAATACTCATACTGACCGCGCATTAGCCCGTAAATACGTTATGCGTAAATCGGCAGAGTTATGTAAGCAGGCGGGCTATCGCTACTTTACATTTACCCATGAGCAAACAGATCGTGATGCCATTGGCCAATTTGGGGTAGGTGCAACCGCAAGTAAGGATCTCTTGTGGGGAACGTCAACAATGAATCAGGAAACCTCCGTGATGGTCGAAGTGACAGGTTTGCATAACAAGCCTGAGAATACCGATTCTCGCATCTACGATACGGATTACATCCTCAATAATGTTGATGTAAAAAGTTAATGACTAGGGCGTGTTGACGTTTCGAGATTAGATTTTGTTCGTTCTGGCCAGCACGTACTCGCGAAACGAGGAATGATGTGTGGTTATTCTACTCAAATGACGAGCGGCTCTTAAGCCAGTCACATTGCGGCAAAAACAACCCTGAAACATCAACACGCCTAATGACTTCCCGTCTTTGATAGCTCACTAACAAAGACGGGAATTATGTTGAAGTGGAGGATTAAACGCGACGCAGCTATCGTTCAATCTTAAATTTGAGTGACATACGTGCCCCACCCAGCTCAGGAGCGCGTCCGATACACAGTGGCACGTCCATCCAACGACCAATTCTATCGACAATAGCTAACCCCATACCATGACCCGCATTTCCGCGACTATGCAACCCACGCACAAAAGGTTTGATCACTTGAGTGGACTCTTGCTCATCAATCCCCGGCCCATCATCGTCAACATGCAACCAAGCATTGTTTTGCTCTACAGTGATGCTCAGCCTAATTTGTGCTTGGCCAAAACGTAGCGCATTACTGAATAAATTATTCACCTGCATGGATAAGTATTTAGGATCAATTTTGACGTTAATTGGTGTCGAATAGGGAAACAATTCCACTGAAAATCCTGAAAATGATTGGCCTTGATACTTTTCAGCTAACCACGCATTCAACTCAATCGATTGCCATTCTGGCTGGATGTTAGCCTCATCAAGACGGGCGTAACTCAGTAGTGTCATCACCAAGTCTTCCATCGTATCCAAATCACGATTCAAACGCTGGAAATACTTTACTCTAAGCTGTTCATTTTGGGTTTCTTCCAAGGCTTCAATACCAAACCTGAGCCTCGCTATTGGGGTTTTTAAGTCGTGAGAAACCGCCCGACTAAGTAACTTGTTGTCATCAATGAGTTGCTGAATGCGATCAGCCATACGGTTGAATTCAGTTTCAATTATGCCTATATACGATGTTTTTTTAACAGGGATTCTCTGCTGTAAATCTCCCATACCCAACGCTTGGGTTGCCTCACTGAGATTCACTAGTTGACGGATTAGAGGAGAAACCCAAACCAACAAAATCACGACTAAGCCGCTATAAAAAAGTATGGTGTACAGCTTATTTAAGGTAAAACTAACATCACTTGGCGCCACAATATCAGTATTAATATTCAACACTTGCCTAGTTTTAGGCAGTAAATAATGCAAAGAAATACCCTCGTCTGAATCCAGTAGCAGCGACTCTCCTGAATCAAACGCAGTTTTAAGTGCTGAGGGTAAGACAAAATCGGCTTCGCTTATTAAAGACAATTGCTCTGAATTAAGTCGGTTCCAATTTTCGATAAAACCAGTTTGAATAGCACTATCTTCATCTAATGTTTTAGCCAAAGTACTCCCCAACCGCTTTAATGCAGCGAGGTGAGTTATAGCACTTTGCGTTTCATTTTCAGGGTCTAAGAGGTTAGCAAACTCAGTTATAGACCAACCTAAACTTGCAATAGAAACCAGAACGACTAATACCAGAGAAGTCATTAACTTCTTCATAAAACACGCTCTGCGGCGCCGTCATGGCAAAAAAGGTACCCCTTACCACGAATCGTTTTGACCTTGTAAGGTAGGTTTGATGCTTCCTGCAATTTTTTGCGCAAACGGGAAACCCGAATATCCACTGAACGATCTAAGCCATCATATTCAAAGCCCCGCAATTGAGCCACCAACTCATTACGACTGACAATGGTTCCCGCCTTCGATGCTAACAGCCACAACACATCAAATTCATTGGCATTCAAATCCAATGGCCGCTTATCAATAACAACCGATTTTGCCGTCGCATTGAGTACCATAGAACCGAAGACTAATTGCTGTTTTTGTTCTTCATCACTGACTCGGCGCAGCAAGGCTTTTATACGCGCTAACAGCACCTGAGGTCGAATCGGTTTTGTGAGGTAATCATCGGCTCCAGCATCTAAACCACGGATTTCATCACCATCTTCTACACAAGCCGTCATAAATAAAATCGGGCCTGAATAAAACGTCCTCGCTTCTTTACATACATCAAAACCATTCTTAACGGGCATCATGACATCGAGTAAGACTAGGTCAGGCGTATCTTCAGCTATCATTTCTAAAGCAAAGTCACCTTGGCTAGCGACAGTGACTAGATAGCCATGCTCCAATAAATAATCACTTATCCACTCCGCGAGCGAGATATCATCTTCGACGACTAAAATGTGCTTACCGACTGTCATACTAGAATAACCTCCAGCCAGATTGACTCTGTTTGGGTGCTTTATAGACCCATGTGACCACCACTTTGACTTGGGCAAGCGGCCGCACGTCATCATTTCGGATCAAACTAAAAGTCGCGGTTTTATCGCCCTCAAAACTATATTGGTATTCTTGTAACGTTTTGCCACTCCAGCATGTTAGCTGTTGCTGACGATCTGTCAGAATAAGGCAATACTCACCACTCGTAGGTGTCTGCCATCGAAACAGAACATCCTGATAGCAAGTTTGTCCTTTATGGAGCGCAATACAACGCTCTGGAGTAGCAGTAAAAATCACCGCATCATCTTGGCCCCAAGCGAAGAGAGGTGCATTGAGCAACACTAACCATAGATAAAATCGCTTCATGCCTCCTCCCTAAAACACATAACTGATTGAGGCATTAAAATACGATGTATAACCTGCTTGATTAAAAGGACTGTCGGTCACTTCGCTGGACAACAGGTTTAAGCGATACATAGCTCGAAAGACTAAGCTCTCGCTCAGAGGGTAGGCAACGCCAAGTTCAACCCCATAATTAAATGAACTACTCGGACGATATTCGGGAAAGCGTTCCGTTGCTTCTTCTTTGCTTACACCAAAAAGATAGCGATTCAAGGTCGCAGAAGAGTAACCAATGCTTCCTAGTAGGTGAAAATTCCAATTACGAACCTGCCACGACTTACCCAATCTAGCAGAACTCTGAATGCCCTGATCATCATAATAATCAGACACTAATCGATACTGAAAGACATAGTTATCGCCCCAATAACGCGTTGCACGAAATCCGGCACCGATATAGAGCGAATCTTCAGATAACAAATAAGCATTCCGACCAGCTTCATCGAGTGTGCGGGGATCAATATCAGGACGGGACCAAGACCCCTGTAAGTTAGCCAGCAATAACTCTAAAGACCAATCCTCAGAGCTCCACAGATTAATGCCAAGATTCACCCCATCCTGAGACTGGTGGATCATCTCAATAAAAAGCCCCTTGTACTGATACATACCACTGACCAACAGTGACAACTGCGCTGTGCCAGCATCGGTTTGACGAACATCAACTTGATTGATGCCATAAACACTTAATCCCAACTCAAAATTACCACCATCGTCGAAGCGATTAGCGACACCACTGACACTGCTCGCAATATCGGACGCGGCTGAGGTACAGGAAACAATGCTCAGCATTAATACGAAAAACCAATGAATACGCATGCCTATTTAATTCACATTTCTAATGGTTATTTGGCGCTACATTTTACAGCAATTTGTTAGAATATGCGGACTTCAGGGCTATCTTTGCAGCAATTTGGCTG
Organism: Shewanella decolorationis S12; assembly: GCF_000485795.1. Taxonomy (GTDB): domain Bacteria; phylum Pseudomonadota; class Gammaproteobacteria; order Enterobacterales; family Shewanellaceae; genus Shewanella; species Shewanella decolorationis. The sequence goes on along the minus strand of NZ_AXZL01000047.1, from coordinate 4,345 downwards.
TTATTTATGTAAGCAAAAGTACACTTATGCAGTGATTATGCATAAATAGAGCAAAGACGACTAAGTACCCACTAACAAGACTCTATCAAGGAGTATCCTGCAAGCAAGTGTGCTAAATTCCATTCATTGAATTGATTGTTGAATTAAGGCGATAACGGCTTTCTCCCGCACAGGGGAGTCGTTAAATTGATGAATAGCACGCTATCTGCTCAAGATATCGTTACCTTCCATGTCGTAACCCTATCTATCGTCCCCCAAAGCCTATACGGTTGGGACTTAACCTCTAGGATCTAACATGAAACAAGCCATTGTCCATATCGCACTCGTTGTAAGAGATTACGATGAGGCGATTGATTTTTACGTTAATAAACTCAAATTCGAGTTGATTGAAGACAGCTATCAACCCGAGCAAGATAAACGTTGGGTCGTGGTCGCTCCACCCAACTCCAGTGGCACCGCTTTATTGTTAGCCAAGGCCTCTAAACCGGAGCAAGAACCCTTTATCGGTAATCAAGCCGGCGGCCGTGTGTTTCTGTTCTTAAATACCGATGATTTTTGGCGCGATTATCACTATATGCAGTCCATTGGGATCCGCTTTATTCGTGAGCCGCAGGTGCAGGATTACGGCACAGTTGCCGTATTTGAAGATCTCTATGGCAACCGTTGGGATTTATTGCAATTGAGCCCTAATCATCCCATGGCAAAAAGATGCCAATAACAGTGCAAAGACCAAGCAGATAGCCAAGTAAAAAAACAGAATAAGCGTTAACTATATGGCGCTGCGAGTACCAGATAAGTGCTTATCTCATTGAATAAACGATTGAATTAACCACGCAGCTTGATAATAATCGCTTGGCTATTTAATTGCGTTATTCTTCACTTAGGAGTTGAAATGGATTTCCCTCAGTTTACCTACCATCCCAACCCTCTCAATACTGGCGCCGTGCTCTCAAGCGATGCAACCTGCGAATGCTGCGGCCAAGCACGGGAATTTATCTGCAGCTCAGGAATGTATTGCAGGGACAATGTTGAAGCTATCTGCCCTTGGTGCGTTGCCGATGGTAGCGCCGCAGACAAATTTAATGGCCATTTTGTCGACGATTACCCGCTACTCGACGCGGGGCTAGATATCGCCATAGTGAAGGAAGTGGCGGAAAGAACGCCGGGGTATATCTCCTGGCAACAGGAAGTCTGGCAATCCCACTGTAATGATGCCTGCGAGTTTCATGGCGATGCCGAACTCGCCGATTTACAAGGCTTACAGGGCGAAGCTTTAGAAGACTTTTTAGCCGAATACCTGCAAAGTCATGACCTATGGCAAAAAATCTTATCTAGCTACCAAAAGGGTGGCAACCCGGCCATTTACAAATTTCAGTGTCGCCACTGCCATAAAGTGATTTTCACTATGGATTGCCACTGAACCACTTTATGATCAAAAGTTAATTAGACTCGGTCAATGTAAATCACTTATGTTCTGTTGGTGAATTAGATAAGGCTAAAGCGAATTGGCCTGCATCAGCGACTCAGGTGGCCTGATACGGGCACATGCTTTAGCTTATTTCAACAGGGATATGTGCTTCCCGATAAGACTAACGGCTGAACCTTAACTAATAACAATAATGGCTTATCATCAATTTCGGACTCATAAAAAGTGGCCTTGGTTGCTGCTCAGTGTATGGCTACTGGTTACCCAGTGCTTTGCGCTGACCCATTACACCGAACACAGTCTGGAACATGAACACACCCATTGTATTGTCTGCGATTTTGGCCACGATACCTGTGCAAGTCCGGCATCTATGCCCGTGCTACCACTGGATCTGCAACATGCCAATCATCGTGCCACCACAGCCTATCAAGCCCCTAACTTAGCCCACATCCGCCATGTTGATGTGCGCGCCCCTCCCTTTTAGAAAGCAAATTCAAAAACTTAAAAATTAATTTTTTGCTTATCTACAAGGAAAGGCACAATGAAACTTGCACTATCTTCAATAGCGCTTGCAGTCGCGAGCATGTGTTCATCGGCTATGGCCGCAGAGCTTCAAGGCCAAGTCACTGATCAACAAGGTAACGCGCTCGCCAATGCCCGCGTCAGTGTTGACGGCGGTAACAGCACGACTACGGATACCCAAGGCCAGTATCAACTCAAGATTGCCGATAATAGTCACCTGCACCTACACGTGAGTCATGCGAATTTTAAACATAGCGATCAAGAGATTAGTTCAAAGACTGGTTTGCTCATTCAAGATGTGACGCTGAGCCAAACCCCGATGGAAAATATCGTGGTAACCGCCTCGCCCCTCGCCCGCTCAGCCCTCGAAAGCACCACGCCCATCAGCGTATTGACCGAGGATCAACTCAAGCTCAACACTGAACCCACCTTGGGCGACACCTTAGAAAAACTCCCCGGCGTACAGGCTTCTCACTTTGGTGCGGGTGCCAGTCGGCCGATTATCCGCGGCATGGGCGGTCCCAGAGTACAAGTACTTGAAAATGGCCTGTCGGTTGGCGATGCCTCTACCGTATCGGCGGACCATGCCGTGACCTCCGAGGCCGCCTCAGCGCAGCAGATTGAAATTCTTCGCGGTCCGGGCACCCTACTCTATGGTAATGGCGCCATCGGCGGTGTCGTGAATGTGGTCGATAGCCGCTACAGCGAAACCCCAATCGATGAAGTGACAGGGCACTTTGGCGCTCGCTATGACAGCGCCAATCATGGCCAAACCTACAATGCCGAACTCAACGGGGGTAATGGCCAGTTCAACTGGCATCTGGATGGCACCCACAGAAAAACCGAGGATGTCGACATTCCCGGTAATGCCATTGCCGATATGCCGACCACCCACGGTACCTTAGCCAATAGCCAACTCAAACTCGATGATTACGCCGCAGGCGTTGGCTATACGGGGGATTCGGGTTTTGTTAGCATCTCCGGCGCGCGCACCGAATCCAACTACGGCATCCCCAGCCGTGGTGAGGCCGATGCACCCAATATCACCATCGACTTACAAAAAACCGCTTGGCAGTTACACAGCGGGCTACTCGACCCCTTTGTTGGTTTTAGTAAGTTAAAATTCGACGCAGCTTATAGCGATTATCAACACGCCGAGGAAGAAGATGGCGTTGCTGGCACCACCTTTTTCAACAAGCAGAGCGAAGCACGTTTAAGCCTAAACAATCATCCTTGGGGCGAATGGCAAGGCACCCTGGGGCTGCATGCGGTGCACCGCGACTTTGCGGTAGAAGGCGACGAAGCACTCACCCCTGATAGTAAAACGGACACACTCGCTGCTTTTATCGTGCAAGAACGTAAGCTGGGGAATTTTCGCTTTGAACTCGGCGGTCGCCTAGAGCATTACCGCCTCGCGCCCGATAGCATGCAACTCGACACGCTTAATGGCGAACAAGAGTATCAACCTAATGATTTAACTGATAATAATGTGACGATGTCTGCGGGCGTGGTGTGGGACTTTAGCCCATCATACAATCTGGGTCTATCACTCACCCGCGCCGAACGCTCGGCCACCGCCGAAGAGCTTTACAGCTACGGGCCACACGATGCCACTCAAAGCTTTGAGTTAGGGTCGCAATTTAGCCTAGAGAATGGCCAAATCGTTGCCAACAGCGGCAGTAACGATAAGGAAGTCGCCAACAATATCGACCTCACGCTGCGTAAGTTGGACGGCGCATGGACAGGTTCACTCAGCCTCGCCTATAACCGAGTCAACAACTTCTACTATGAGCGCAACACTGGACTGGTTGCCTCGGATCTAGTCAACAGCGATGAAGAAGGCGATATGCCGGTTTATCAATATACTCAAGGCGATGCGGATCTTTACTCCATCGAGGCGCAGGCAACGATTCCATTTAATGATCTCTGGTCACTCGGGCTCTTTAGCGACTACACCCGCGGCAAACTCGTCGATGGTGGCAACTTACCGCAAATATCGCCGATGCGTGTCGGCTCAACATTAAACTTCGATCTGCAGCAGTGGCACGCAGAGTTAGGCGCCATAGGCTATGCTCGCCAAACCGGCACCGCCGACAATGAGACCGAAACCGCAGGCTATGCCCTAGTGAACGCCGCAGCAACTTATCGCTGGTACACCTCAAGCGGCGATATTTTGGTTTATCTCAAAGGCACCAACCTGCTCAATCAGGAGGCCCGCCCCCATACTTCCCTACTCAAGGATTATGCGCCGTTAATGGGGCGCAACCTGATGCTGGGCGTCACCTATAACTTTTAGCCTCAAGCTTGTCCCGTCCTGAAATAAGTTGACACTTATTTCCACCTAAAACGCCTGATGAACCTCATCGGGCGTTTTGTATTTTAAGGCCAAATGGGGCC
>NZ_AXZL01000046.1 GCF_000485795.1 Shewanella decolorationis S12 | reverse complement strand
CATCAAGTTGAGCCACAGAGAATAAGTTTCATTAATGCCCTGTTTTTAATCCAAGATGAGTTTGGTTGGAGCGACAGAGGGAGTCCAGGAGCGATCCCACAGCACTTAAAACGACTGAGGGAAAATGGCAAAAGGTTGATTTTACCCCCGAAGAGGAAGCGGCCTAGCTACCCGCGTGTGGTGCTAAAGAAAACGGTGAAATATCCAAGTAAAAATGCCACTCGCTCTTAAGCGAGTGGCATTAACACTGAGTTCGCCTTTTTTGCTTTTAATTCCGAGCACTTTCGCCAGTGATTGAGTTACTCGCCGACACTGTCGCCATTTAAGTACACAGTATCAGTGACAGGTTCAAACCAATCGACCGCTTTCCCCTCAAGCGCCTCTTGAACGGCCACATGCTGCATGGAAGATGATGCCGTAGCGCCATGCCAATGACGCTTACCACAATTACACCAAATCAAATCCCCTGGGCGAATTGTGGTGCGCTCACCACCTTCACACTGGGTCCAGCCTTCACCTTGGGTGACCAATAGCATTTGCCCGAGTGGATGGCTATGCCAATGGGTTCGCGCGCCCGCTGAAAAGTTCACTACGGCCATACCCACCCGCGCTGGAGGCGGCGCATTAAATAAGCTGCTGATCACCACCTCGCCGGTAAACCATTCACTCGGCCCTTTAATCGGCTGTTGTGTTCCTGCGGGGATCAGTGTCATAGATGCGGTTTCTAAGGTATTCATTAAAAACTCCTTTACTGACGTTGTCTTAAACTGATTTAAAAGTGATCGCGGCATGGGAATGGTCCGCAAACCGCCCTTTTAACAAATGTGATAACCAACTTGAGCCTAGAAGGAAGATGCCTGCATATCGATCACAAATCGGTAATGCACGTCGGATTTTTCCAGCCGCTCGAAGGCTTCATTAATCTGCTCCATTTTGATCATCTCGACTTCAGGCAAAATGTTCATCCGGCCGCAGAAATCGAGCATCTCTTGGGTCTCGGCAATGCCACCAATAAGTGAGGCGGCAATACGGCGACGTCCCATCACCATAGGCACAGTATTCACCTCGGCAATCGGCCCCACTTGACCGACTAAGGTGAGAGTGCCATCCACATTCAATAACGGCAGGTACGGGGTAATATCATGCTTTGTTGGCACTGTATCGATGATAAGCTCGAAGCGATTAGCGGCTTGCTGCATGCGCTCAAGATCTGAAGAGATCAAAAAGTCACTCGCACCGAGTTCGAGCGCATCGCTGCGCTTACTTTCCGAGCGGCTTAGCACAGTAACATGGGCGCCCATCGCGGCCGCAAGTTTGATCGCCATATGGCCTAAACCGCCCATACCAATGACCGCAACTTGACTGCCAGGCCCAACGTTCCAGGTTCTTAAGGGCGAATAGGTAGTGATCCCCGCACAGAGTAAGGGCGCGACTTTAGCAAGGTCGAGCGATGCTGGAATACTCAGCACAAACTCTTGGCGCACGACGATATGCTTGGCATAGCCGCCCTTGGTAAGCTCTTGGGTGTGCCTATCGACACTGTTGTAGGTTTGGGTAAAACCCTGCTCACAAAACTGCTCTTCACCGTGGTGACAGTGGGTACATTCCTGACAGCTGTCGACCATACAGCCCACAGCGACATGATCGCCCACTTTGTATTTGTTCACTTGGCTGCCCACTTGCACCACGCGGCCAACGATTTCATGGCCTGGCACTGTGGGATACACCGTCCAGCCCCAGTCGTTTTTCACTGTGTGTAAATCGCTATGGCAGACGCCGCTATAGAGAATTTCGATAGCGACATCGTTGTCCCGTAATTCACGGCACTCATAGTGATAAGGTTCTAGCGGGCTTTGCGCCGACGCTGCGGCATATCCAATGGTTTGCATATTTCATCCCCTGTGGATTGAGGCAGAAACGTAAAATGACACGCCTCTGCGAGAAATCATCAAGGCCAGCAAAAGCGCTGGCCCGTGAGCTAAATTACAAATACTGAGTGAAAAATTGCGTCAACTTATCGAAGGGGATCAGCTTCACTCTGTCGTACAAGTCAACATGGCCAGCACCTTTTACCAGATAGAGCTCTTTAGGCTCTGCTGCTAGGCTGTAGGCTTCTTGGCTAAACTCCAGAGAGTGCGCTTCATCGCCAGCAACAAATAACAAGGGGCGCGGAGAAATCGACTCAATATCGTTAAATGGATAGAAATTCATAAACTTAGTGTTACTGCTCAGGGTCGGATGCGTCGTCAGCTCAGGCGATGATCCCGCTGGTGTAAACTCTCCCCTTGGGGTGCGATAGAAGTCATAAAACTCCTTGGCAATGGGGTGAGAGTTTTCATCGATTTCATGGGGTGTGCCGCCGGTGTATTGGGTTTGACCACCGCTAAACTCCACATAACGCTGCGCGGCCGCCTCGGCGATCATTTGTTTGCGCTGCGCTAAGGTCAACGACTTACCATACAGATGACGGCTAAATCCGCCCATGTCATACATGCTGACGGTGGCAATGGCTTTCATGCGTGGATCAATTTTCGCGGCGCTAATGGCAAAACCACCGCTACCACAGATCCCGAGTACGCCTATGCGCTCCCTGTCGGCAAACTCGCTGGTGCCCAGAAAGTCTACCGCGGCACTAAAGTCTTCGGCGTACATGTCCGGCAGCACGGCATTACGGGGATTGCCCTCACTCTCCCCCCAGAAGGATAAGTCGATGGCGAGGGTTACAAAGCCGCGTTCGGCCAGTTGCTGGGCATAGAGCACCGCACTTTGTTCTTTTACCGCGCCCATAGGGTGGCCCACGATAATGGCGGCGCGTTTTTCGCCCGCCTTCATATCCTTAGGCAAATACAGATTGCCCGTAACATTCATCTTGTATTGGTTTGGAAAAGTGACTTTTTGCATACTCAGGGTTTCACTCCGATAAAAATTGTTAGCACCATGGGATAAATCACCTTGATGGCCCGATGTTGCCGCTAAGGCCGGCAAGCTTGTATTGACTAACCATGCCGAGATCAGCAATACCGCCAAAGACAATGCACCGTTCGATGTTTTCATATTCAATCCTTAATTGGGAATAGAGGTGTCACTTAGGCGATATACGTTAAATGCCATGGCAACTCATGCTGAAATTGTCGACAAAACGCCCAAGACATTGAAGCCACGAAACTCGTGGTTACTTGCCTAAAACTCCGAAAATGTGGAAATCATGCAGTGTGATGTGAGGGAATCGATGCCGGATAGCGCAGCAATGTCGCGTTCGGCTTTATGTATCGGTTTAACGCGAATACCCACAAGGGCAAATCTGGCGTACAAAAAGGCCAACGGAGAGTCGTTGGCCTAGGATATCGGATCTGTTGCGAGTTGCGGCGCCAACAGGCTTAGCAGACTATAACGCCACGCGGCTCATCTGGGTTTGGTGATAACGCAACCGACCGATAGCTAAGGCGATTAATGCAAGCAGTGTTAATGACCCCATCACTACCCCCTGCCACTCGGCTTTATGCCAAAATAGCATCAGGTAAGGTCCGCCCAACGCCGCGCCTAAGTAATAACAACACAGATACAGCGAAGTCGCCTTAGCGCGGTCGCGGCTTGCACGCATCGCCACAAAGGAGTTGCAACAACTGTGGGTTAAGAAGAAGCCACAGGCCGTCATCAAAAAGCCCAGACAAATCGTGAAAGTGGTATCGAACAGGGTCAATAAACTGCCCAGTAACATCAAGCACCAAGACCATTGGTATAACTTGTGCTGACCAAATTTTGCCAGCCACTTGGCGGTAAAATAGGAGGCCACGGTACCACTGGAATAACATAGGAAGATCAAGGTCGCTTGGAAACGACTCCACTCGTAGGGCGCGGCCATCAAATGCAATTGAATAAAGCTAAATTGATTCACCATCATCATAAAAGTGATCCCACCGATGGCATAGGCTAAACGCATTTGCGGATCGGTTAGGTGATGGCTAAAGCCATAAACATCCTGTAATAAACGTGCCCGTTTTGAGAGTGTTGGCGAGGTAGTTTGTCCGCCAGAGACCGCCTGCGCATCGGCGCCAGAAGGCAATAAATAACTGGTTAAGGCAACGCCCGCAAGCGTGACTAAAAACAGCAACCACATGGACTCTTGCCAAGATAAAAACTGCGACATAACCCCGCCGAGTAACCGGCCGACAATCCCACCGATACTGTTGGCCATAATGTAAATGCCCGCGGCTTTGAGCATAGTGCTTGGCGAGAGTTGCTCCTTAAAATAGGCCATGGCAATGGCGGGCACCGCCGCTAACAGCACGCCCTGTAAAAAGCGTACGTAGACCAGAGCATTAAAATCCCCAGCCCAAATCAACAGCAGGTTCGACAGCGCCAGTAGCCAGAGACTCACGACAATCGGCGTGTGGCGGCCAATTCTGTCGGACACAACCGCATAAATTAACAGCGAAAACGCCAGCGAAAAGCTGGTGACCGAAAGGATAAGGGTTGCCTTAGAGCCAGATACCGCAAAATGCTCGGCGATCAGCGGTAACATGCCCTGCATCAAATACAGATTGATATACACCACCACGGAAGCCACACACAGGGCCCACATCAGTCGGGTATCACGTTGTTTACTGTCGATAATAGTGTCTAACACGGCTTGCACTTTTGGCCTCGATAACGCATCACTCTCAGGATAGACAAAGATTAGCACTGGCCATAACATAACAATAATAGATAATTTATATTGAAATTATTGATTTTTGTTATAGCTAACAGTTGTGATGCGCCCTGTTGTCGACCAAGCCATGCGAGATACGACTGTACTGGGTTATAGCGCATTGTTAACCCTTAAAGCACTGTGTAAGCGTGTATAAATGTCATTGAGCATAAGTACCATCGCGCATAAATGCTATTGCCCCAAAAATAGAGATCATCATGGATATACGCCAACTTAAACATTTAGATGCACTGGCCAATACCGGCAGTTTTACCGCGGCGGCCAAGAAGCTCAATATGGCGCAGCCTGCCCTGAGTCAAAGTATTAAACGGCTCGAGCAGTCGCTTGGGGTGATACTGATTAATCGCACCAGCAATAAGAATGACAAGCACCTCGCGCTCACCGCCGAAGGCTTAGTGCTGCACCAACATGCCACGTTGATCCTAAAACAAATCAAGCAGGCGGAAGCACAAATCCGTGCCATGGCGAATCTCACTTCAGGGGAAGTTAGGATTGCGGTGCCGGGTATGCTGGGCTCCTTCTATCTGCCCTCCCGTCTCATGGCGTTTCGCCATCAATATCCCGAGTTAAAGCTGTCACTGTTCGAAGGCGGTACCCGTGACGCGCTGCGGATGTTACAGCAGGAAGAAGTGGATATCGCCATCATTACCGCCCAAGATTTACAGAGTGACTTCGATAGCCAATTGTTGATCCGTGAGCAGATGGTGATCGCCATGGGCGCCGAGCACCCGCTCGCCGATCATCCGGCCGTCAGCCTCAACGACTTCTTTGACCATGAATTAGTGATGTTTAAAACCGGCTATTTCCACCGGGAATGGATCCTCTCCCAAGCCAAAGAATTGGGTAAAAAGCCCAATATTGCCTTTGAGACCAACCTAATTAACTTAATTAAACAGATTGTCTCCCAGGGATTTGGGATCACCAGCGTGCTCGAAATGGCCATTAGTCCAAAAGACGATATTCTCGCCAAGCCTTTTGACCCACCAGTGTTTTTAAATCTGCATATTGCGTGGAAAAAGCAGCGCCCCGTCAGCCAAGCAGACCGCGCCTTTGTGGAGTTTTTAATGAAAAACCGCTAACAGACGTACACAATAGAAAGGGCCGATTTCTCGGCCCTTTTAATGCGTCACCTAATAATTAAGGTGAAATAGCTTAACTCATAATAAGTTAGCGCTGTTTACGGCGACCAAAGGCAAATGGCAGCAGTAATAAACTTAACCAGCCAAGAGCACCACCGTCATCCTTCTTCGGCGGAGTATCGGTAATAGAGACAGACACTAAGCTCGAATCACTATTGCCGTGGTTATCGGATACCGTCAGTTGGAATGAAACGGTTTGCGCCGCGCCATCCACATTAGGTGCAACTAAGTTTAACTTGGCTGCGGCGGGGTCAAAATTAAAGCTCGCGCCGCCTAACTGAGTCCACTTGTAGGTCAGCGGATCGTTGTTCGCATCCGATGATTTACTCGCATCGATAAACAGCGGCTTACCTTCTTGGACTGCGGTTGGCGCTTCAACCTTAGCCACAGGCGCCACTTCAGCAACATCAAACTGATAGCTCTGAGTCAAAGTTTCTGACGACGCGTTATTGACCTTGTTCGACAGGCTTAACTCATTATCAACACCTGCCTTACGTGGAACCAGCTCAAAACTGATGTCTTTCGCTTCAGCGCCCGATGGCATCTCGACCGTCCAAGTGATCTTATTGCCATCTTGCTTACCGTCATGGCTGATGTTAGCCACTTCATGACCTTCAGGCAGCATAGCTTCTAAGTTATATACGCGTGTTTCTTGAGTTTTGTTGGCTTCGATACGGGTTTTCATCACCTTAGCCACGCCCGGTGTTAACTGACCGCTCAGCATATTCCCTAGAGGCGACAGCACATCATCACCAACACGTTCAAAGACGACGGGGAGCTTCACTGGTGCCACTTTGTCATCGCCCGTGGTAAGAGTCAGCATGGCTAAGCCATCGTCACCCACTTTAAGCGCATCCTTCCACGCTAGCTTAATGTCAAAGTCCTTAATATCGCCAGAAAGCGTCGCCGTAAAATTATCCCCTGCGGCTTCATCGTTATAGAAGGTCAATTGCTTTAACCCAAACACATCATCAGCCGTTGCTGATGAGGCGCTGTAGTTTTGCACAATCACATAGTAAGTGCCTTTAGCAGGATTGTTGAGTAAGACACTTTCCTCAGAACCGTCTTTCGCCGATGACCCCACTCGCGCAAGTTTGCTACCATCGTTTTTGTCGAGTAGTACATACATATCGAGATCAGGGGATGTGGTGTAGCTAATCGATGCACGGAAAAAGCGCGCATTATCATTAACATCAAATTTAAAGACTTTGACGCCATCCTCAAGATCATCTGTATATGAAGCATTATTCGAGTCTTGCTTCACGCTTGACTCAATGGTTTGGCTTAGTTTAAGGCCCGTCACTTCGGCGCCAACGCTAGCAAAATCCACCGCCTTTAAGCCTTCAAGAGTGATCTCATCCGCATTACGAGTCGCTTGAATGCTCACCAAGTTTGGCAGGTTACGCTTACCAATCTTAGCGGCAATCGGCATAGTCGCTGTCGGGAAGCTGGTCGACTCAAGCACTAAGTTACCAAAGCCCCAATCGGCGCCCACTTGTGTTACATCGGCGGTCACGGTAATAGTTTGGCTCGCACCTTTTTTCAGGGTAAAGCTTTCAGGCGATACCGTTACTGCTAACTTATCGGTCACCGCTTGGCCCTTCGCCGTCCAGCTACCATCTTGGGTTGCGGTTACGGTACGGGTCCAAGTACAGGTATTGACACAACGAGAATCAGCCATACTCGGCACGTTGAGCTTACGAGGATCGCCGTTCAATAAGGGATTTGCAATTTCATAGTTAAGGGCACTTTCGTCCATCACTAAGCCGGTTTTAGCCGCTAAATCGACACGAATACGGCCAGCGCCCACATCGAACGGATCGGCAACAGTTTTAGCATCGGCTTTTTTCATCGCCTGTGCGGTCGTTGCGGTCAGCATTAATGCGGAGCGGATATTGTCCGGCGTCCAATCTTTATGCAGCGACTTTAACAGCGCACCAGCACCCGCAACATGGGGGCTTGCCATGGATGTACCCGACATTAGAGTAAAGTCGGCTGGATCTGTACCCGATTTATCATGGCCAAATTGTTGATCAGCATAAGCTGCGTAAATATCCGAACCCGGAGCGGCCACCGACGGCACTATCACATCATTGGTCGCATTTGGACCAATCAACGAGCTTTTAGAAAGAACATCAGCTTCACGTTCAACAACCTTAGGAGCGATACCAATGGTAAGCTGTTGATTTGGATTAGTTTCCAAACTATTAACAAGTTCAATACCATCTAGATTGCTGATCAAAATAGAAGGGACATTGAGGTCTGCTAAACCTGTCATCGTAAAATCAATATCCTTACCTTCACCGTCTCTATTAAAGATGATGACTCCCTTCGCTCCCGCAGCTAATGCCCCTGCAACTTTCACAGAAAAAGCACATGTGCCCCGCTTTATTACCGCAATCTTGTCTTTGAAAGCATCAGCCGCAAAAGCATTACAGCCTTCAAAATTATTAGCATCAAGTGCGCCTGCATATACTACTGGACCAGTAACAGACTCAACAATCGCAGGGCCATCACCTAATGTATAAAGATAATTTTTCCCATTAAATTCAACAGTTGGTTTAATAGTTCGACCATGTGTCGAATTAGCCACAGAGGTATACCATGGAGCATTTTTGGGAGTCGAATAAGGTGATTGGGTGATTGCGGCACTGGTTGCGGTCGCTGGACGAGTATTCCCAGCTGCGACTGCAGCAAAAATACCTGCATTACGTGCCGCTAAAAAACCCTGTTCAGTGGCACTATTCCAGGGATTACCACCGCCACTGATGGAAAAGTTAATCACGTCAACGCCATCTTTAATCGCATCATCAATGGCTTTAAGGATAGGCACAGTCGGGCAACCCGAATACTTGTCACCCGCATCCCCTGGCTTACAAATTTGGTAAGCGATAATATTAGCGTGGGGCGCGACACCTGAAATCTGTGCAAACTTAATATCTGTAGGGATACCTGAACCTTCTAATTTGCCCTTCTCTCCTTGAACATAAGGCACATCAAGCAAGATATTCCCTGCCGCGGTGCTGGCCACGTGCGAGCCATGGCCACCGTAGTCTTCACCATTTTTAGCGGGGGGCGTTGCACCAAAAATCTTTTCATCATCATAGATATCAGTGATTTCAGGGTAACTACGCACACCAATCAGCTTATCGTTACACATGCTGGCAAAATCGGTTCTACAATCACCAATATAAATCCCTTGCCCTAAGGGGTTTGTATGGTCATAACCATCACCACCAATATCGGCAAACGAGGCATGATCAGAGTTAATACCCGAGTCGATTATCGCGACTATCACACCCTCACCCATGGCCTTGGTGCCAGTAGCACTACCGTCCCACACCTTTGGGGAGCCGATCAGTGCCTGACTCACATCGGTCTCAAGCTGTTCCATACGCTCACGCTCGATATAAATCACCTCAGGTAGTTCAGCCATTTTTATCGCTTGCGCCTGCGTCATACGCACTGCGATACCATTGAGTGCATATTGATAGGTCGTTAATGGCTCCAGCTGCGTACCAATAGCAGCACTGGCACTTGTTAAAAAGCGCTCTTGTTTGACCTTAAGGAAACTAACGTAGTTTTTCACCTCAGGAGCCGCGGCGTTAAGTTTAACATTGCCGGTCTTTCCTGTGCCTTTTGCCTGTGAGGTCGACTGTACATGCTGTGGGCTAGTTGCTTTGAAGCCAGGAATATCCCCTTGATAATTCGCGACAGCACTGTCACGCAAGCGAACAATATAAGTATGCTCACCTTCGGCAAACTCTGGCTCAGGAATAAATTTTACATCTTGGTTGTTAACCGCGGTAAATTGACCTCGAGTCGAATCATTTAATAATTCGGCAGGAATATCTAACTGAATTGTTTCACCCGTTGGAGATAATACTGTCTGCGCATTTGCTGCAGATGACAGCAGTGCCATAGACACTGCTAATGCAATTTTTGTTTTCATTCTCGCTTCCTTCGCTAAACATAATTTTTCTACAAAGTTCAATTTTTAATATTTATTCAGCACGGAGACATAATAAAATGCCCGCACCAAGTGAACTTTACAGCAGCGTTTTAACACGTGATGATACATATTGAAACAGATAATTAACGGTACAATTATCTGTAAAAACAAATATTAAGAACATCGTACTTAATAGATTTGAATAAAATACACATTAACAGAATGCGTAACTAGTTAAAAAATATGGACGCAAATTTAGCAAATACTTAAAAACAAAAATAAAAACAAAAAATCCGCTAAAAATGTGCATAAATCTAAAGCGCGCTAAACAGCATGACTAACCATAAATATCCATCAATTTAATATGAAATTATTTCACCTAATTATTATTTTTTAACAATTTCAAATCAAAAATTTATGCAGAATAAGCTTGTACTTTATGCATTACGGAATGAAATACTTTTTGGAGTAACAAGAACAACGGCAAAATAGCAACAAAAAAGGGGAATAATTCCCCTTTTAACTAAATCTTGATTGATAAGATGGTAAGACTTAAATAACGGTCCCCATTACTGCTCGACTCTAACCGCTTTCATCAATACTTCAGTGGTGTATTTACCATTATTAATCACAGGGAATCGGTCATAGGTCTGAAAAATCACCTTGTCTTGATACTTGATCATAGCCACTACGCCGTAATTAATGCGTTTATCGATAGATTGCGCCGGTAATAAGAACTTAAACGGCACTGGTGCCCGAGCGATATTAAAGCTCTTTTGAGCAATGATGACGCCGGGCGTGTTCAAATCGATAATCGCAATGGTAATTTCACTGCCTTGGGGCAGGAGAATTTTCTCCAAATAGCCCGCGGCTCCATTCACCACCACCGGAGGATCGGGTTGAACCGTCACACAGCCACTTAAGGCAAATGTCATCAGTAAGAATGAAAGAAACAACTTTATTTTCATCAACATATTAACTTCCTTTTACCATACGGATCAGCCCCTCTTGGGTCGTCGATGCGACAAGCTCACCCTGCTGATTAAAAAATTGGCCTCGTACGTAACCCCGTCCACCACTGGCGGTTGGACTGTCGATACTGTAGAGCAACCATTCTCCCATATTAATCGGGCGATGGAACCACATTGCATGATCGATTGTTGCCATGCGGATCCCCGGCGTTAAAAACGACACCCCATGGGGCTGAGCCGCCGTGACTAAAAAGTTAAAGTCAGAGGCGTAGGCCAGCAAATATTCGTGAATATGGGCATCCGTTGGCATTGGTCCATTCGCCCTTAGCCACACATAGCGATAGGGTTCAGTTTCTTTGGGCGCGAAGGGATGCAAGGGATTGACTAACCGCATCTCAATCGGCGCGTCTTCCATAAACTTTTCAAGAATGCGCGCGGGCACTTTATCCCTTAAGGTCATCGCCAGCTCATTTTGATTCAACAAACCTTCAGGACCCGGCACCTCAGGCATTTTGGCCTGATGGTCAAAGCCCGCCTCGGGTTCTTGGAACGAGCAGGTCATATGAAAAATCGGCCGCCCCTTTTGTATTGCGCTCACGCGTCTGGCACTGAAACTGCCGCCGTCACGCATATTCTCTACTTCATAGACTATGGGTAGCTTCTCATCCCCTGCGCGTAAAAAATAAGAGTGTAGCGAATGCACTTTACGCTCGGCTGGCACGGTTTGCTTAGCAGCGCTCAGTGCCTGGCCCATCACTTGGCCACCAAATACGTGCCCAAATCCTAAGTCTTGGCTTTGGCCACGAAACAGCCCGATTTCAATTTGCTCAAGGGATAATAATGATAAGAGATCGTCTAATACCTGACTCATAGGATCCTACTGAAAATTAGCAACTAATGCCCAAGGGTAACTCAGGTAGACTAGGGCTGACCAGTAGAGAGTCAATAGCTTATCGTATCTTGTTCGTTATTAGTGCCATTACCCGCATACCTACTACTCAATCTTAATATGATGATCAAAGGCACTCTGTTTTGACCAAGCCAGCACTTTATCTTCACCGCAGGTATGCAGATTAACCGGAAACGCTTGATAAAGCTCAGGCCAATACTTGGCTAATTTATCTGGCGTACACTGGCCTTCGCTGAAGTAGATAGACTGAAATTCGGCAAACATTCCATGACTCACGCTGCCCGCCCCCGCGAGCAAATGTTGGCCATTCGGTGCGGCACCACTGACTAAAAATGCCATGGTCGCCGTGACCGTATCAAAGGAAAACAGCGGTTGAATCGCTGGGGCTAAATGTTTATGGGTCATGGCCGTGAGCGCCTGTGGGCACAGGCTATTGATATGGATATTATATTGCTCGCCCTCTAAAGCAAGGCTATTAACCATACCGACGAGGGCCATCTTGGCGGCGCTAAACGGAACCTGATGTAAGTCGCCAAACAACGCCGACACCCCTGTGGTCATCAAAATTCGGCCATAACCTTGGGCTTTCATCAGCGGCCAAATCGCTTGAGTAAGATAAAAGCTACCGTTGACATCCACATCAAACTGTCGCTGCCAGTCTGCTTGTTGGATATGCTCGAACGGGCAGGCGCCGTAAACCCCGGCGTTATTGACCAAAATATCCACGCGTTGCCAATCTTGCTGTAGGCGATTCACCATCGCCTTGACATCATCCTGCTGGCTAACATCCACTTCAAAATACAGGCATTCTCCCCCGAGTTTTAAAATGGTTTCATGGGTTTGTAGCAGTTCAGTATTAGTTGTAATCAATGCCTTGCTTTGAGATGGGCATACTTTAGGTTGGTCAACTAGAGCTACTTTAGCACCCCGTTCAGCCAACATAATGGCATAAGCTCTCCCTAGCCCTGAGCCAGCACCTGTTATCAACGCTACTTGATTATCGAAACGCATCCCACCGGTCCTTATCTTTAACATAAACGTGACGAGCTCATTTCACCTCAGTAAAGTCCTATTGAGGCACTTAACCTTGGGGTTTAAATCTCGATAAACTTAGCTAGCTTCACTCACGAACATGCGGGAGCAACATAGGCTATAAAAGCACAGCCCCTATAGATTTTCTTTGAACTTGGCGGCAAATCTTTCCCCTAAAAGCGAAACATCTGTGCGCCAATTCAAACTCTGTTACATGCGTGTATTAGATAGTACTCACTTTAAGGCAAATTCTTGTTATGCTATGGCGCTGTTCACTACCCAATTCTTTTTTCAGATAACGACTGGACATCATGAATCCTTGGATTTTAGCCATTAGACCCCGCACTTTACCCGCGGCAATCGGTCCCCTGTTAATCGGTAATATTCTGGCACTGCACCTTGAGCGTTTTAGCTGGCTAATTGCCGCCACCTCAATGTTATGCGCCATCCTATTGCAGATCGCCGTCAACCTCGCCAATGACTATTTTGATTTTAAAAATGGTATCGATACCGCCGAACGTATCGGGCCGGTACGCGTGACCCAAAGTGGTATGATCCCCCCCCATAAAGTCCGTAATGCCATGATCCTATGCTTAGTGCTGGCATTAACCGTGGGCTCATATTTGATTTGGCATGGCGGCTGGCCGATTGCGATTTTAGCGGCAGCGGCAATTTTAGGCGCCCTCGGCTACAGCGGCGGCCCTTATCCTTTGGCATCACACGGGCTAGGTGAAGTCGCCGCCTTTGTGTTTTTTGGCTTAGTCGCCGTGGTCGGCAGTTATTATTTGCAGGCGGGTGACACTAATTTGAATGCTTGGCTACTTGGCTGTGCAATTGGCTTATTTAACGCCGCCATTATGTTGGTCAACAACACCCGTGATATTCGTACCGACACCCAAGCAGGCAAACATACGCTCGCAGTTAGGATTGGCGAGGCGCAGGCCAAAGTCTTGTATCAAGCGTTAATTTACTTGCCCTTTGGGTTAGTGATAGCGGGATTCTTACTGGGCATTCTGCCGGGCTTACCAGTACTGCTCGCGGGCTTATCCCTGCTTATCGCTCGTAAACTTAGCAGCGATTTCTATGCAGTATCCGGTGAGGCGCTCAATCCACTATTGGGACGCACGGCAAAACTCACTATGATTTTCAGCACCCTATTCAGTGTGGGATTGGTGTTTACCGCCTAAACAGGATATCAAGGTTTCGGGATTGCCCCAGAGTTGAGTTAAAAACCAGCCCACAGGGCGGCTAGGTAAAAATAGACTAAGCTTAAAATACAAAAAGGTTCGTCACGATGCGTTTAATACGCAACATGACGAACCTTTTGCTTTTAGGGGCAAATTAAGACCAGAGATAACCCGATATTGCGGTGTTTAATAACACACCACTAAATTGATGCGTGGCTTTTGGCGTCTGCAAATGCGCCGCCCCAAAACACACATGTAAAGGGATTAAGTGTTCTTCCCTTGGGTGGCTAAAACGTGCCTCAGGCGCCGATTGCCAATCGATTAATTGTGCCTTGGCGTGGTTATCGCCTGATGTCACCACATTCGTTAACCAAGTATCAAACGCTTTGCTGCGAGGCAACACCTTAGGATCGCTGGAGAAAAACGCCCTCATATTGTGAAACGACATACCAGAACCCACAATCAATATTCCTTGGGTGCGTAATGATGCTAATGCTTCACCGATAGCGATATGGGTACTCGGGTCCAGGTGCTGCACTAAAGACATCTGCACCACAGGAATATTGGCCTCTGGATACATCAACTTAAGTGGTACAAAGGTGCCGTGATCGAAAGCACGCTGATTGTCTAGCCGTACCTCGATTCCACTTGCCTTAAGCAAATCGGCAATGGTTTCGGCAAGCTGCGGCTCACCAGGTGCAGGATAAGAAAGCGTATAGGCCTCAGGGGGAAAGCCATAATAATCGAACAGCATACCTGGATGGGGATGGCTCGACAGTGTCACCTGCGCCTCTTCCCAGTGGGCGGTAACTAATATAATTGCCTTGGGCGTGGGAATAGTCTCTGCCACCTTGGATAAATATGCCCTTAACTCCAGATGATTTGCATCATTGAGTAGCGGTAAAGGCCCGCCACCATGGGGAACAAATAACACTGGCATTAAAGCGGAATTCGCGTGCGTCATAATAAACTTCTCTTGATTAAACCGTTAGTTATCACTTGTAAATCAGATCTTGCCAGCCTTGTGGCTAAGAATTAGAAAGCCGCTTTCATGTCCACCAGCTGACGTTGAAAACGCACTAATCTATCAACGGTTTCATCGAGCTTGATGATTAAAAACAACAGTGCAGATAAAGACAGTGCGGGTAACGCGCTCAGGGTGGTTTCGTAATTAAAGTGGTAATAAATAGCCCCCATCATCACCGACAGTAATGCCGTCGCCGACAGAACTCGATATTCACGCCAGCCAATGCCAATGGCGCCCAGCACTTCAATCACACCGATAAAATAGCCAAAACCCGTGGGCAAATTCATCACGCTAAAGGGCACATGGAAAAACGGCACGCTGAGTAACTTGCCCATGCCCGAGAATAAAAACACTATGCTCATCGCCAGCGTCACCACCACCGCCGCACGATTTAAGGTATTGGCACAGATAAAGAGTTTTTGAGGGTCAGTCTCGGCCACGGTTTTATTTGCATTGCATTTAGCGAAACATAATTGATTTATCGACATAACTACCTCATTACTCATCTCTTTTAGCCCCAGTTCAGCATTAACCCTCGCTAAACGGCACCCTAAACGCAAAGTAGTGGACTCGCATTGAGCCCACTACTGCTATAGGACGGAATTATGAGCCGACAAAAAGTAAATAAATATGGAATAATATCTAACATCTCCTAAAATAATTCTTTATTTGTTTAAGAGCCTTGCCATGACCTTAGAACAACTGCTGATGTTCAATACCGTCGCCCTCGCGGGCTCGCTAAAAGCCGCCAGTGACAAACTTCATAAGACTCAGCCTGCGATCAGTCAGAGCATTAAACAGCTGGAATCCCAGTTAGATTTAGTGCTATTCGACCGCCAAGGGTATCGCTTAACGCTCACCCAAGAGGGACGAAAGCTGCTGCAATACGCCCAGCGTGTACTGAATGAAGCGCAGGAGATGCGACAAGTCGCGAAGCATTTAGCTAAAGGTAACGAGGCCAGTATCACCTTAGCCTTCGAAGCATCCTTTAATCTAACCCGGATCTTGCCGATACTGGAGCGCACACAAAATGAATTCCCTCACACTCAAATCATTCTTAAACAAGAATATTTAACCGGCGCGCTCGAAGCCTTAAATCAAGGCAAAGCCGATATTGCGATTTCAGCGGGCGGCATTGAGCCAATACGCTCAAGCCATTTTGAGCTGGCTTACTTATTTTCAGGCAGTCTATTGGATGTGGCCTCACCGCGCTTACTGAGTCGACACCCCACTCTGAGCCATGTGCGCGAATTGGTGAACGAGTACCAAATTGTGATCCAAGATACTGGCACTGGCACCGCCAATATTGAATTTGGGGTGCAAGCTGGACAGCGCCGTTGGTACGTTAATGATTTTTATACAAAGAGAATGCTCATTCAGAGCGGCATGGGCTGGGGAAAATTACCACATTATTTGGTGGAACAAGCCCTAGCGGATGGAAGCCTATTACCACTGGAACTGCGGGAAAGGCAAAACCTTATCCAACTCGATTACTATGTGATGCGCCCACCACACTCGCCATTAGGCCCAGTAGCGCAGGCACTGTGGGAAAACCTAGTCCAATTAGTTTCACTCCATTGAATAGTGCTAACAGCATAATTTCCAACGAACCAAACACTGCGACTATTTCAAGTTTAAGGGCAATCCTATTATCTGCGGCCGCAGTGACGCAACTTGTCCCCTGAGCCAGTCGTGCCTTCACGGCGAATAAAGTAACTCAGCGTTGATAATAAACAATTGACCAAAAATCAAACTGTTCGCCTTTGGCGGCGCACCAATCAGGAAACGGCTCAACCCCAAAAAGAGTGGAATACTCCTCCCAGCAATTGATCATCGACTGGTAATAATCATGCCGGTTTTGCAGCCTTGATTTACTCTCGTGCGTTTGTAATCGCACAATTAATGCTTGTGCTGACGCTAACGAATCTTTTGCCCGCGATATATCCCCCAGTAATACAGATTCAGATAGATGGTGAGTCTGAAAATCGACACTGTTTAAATGGGACAACGCGACTTGAGTGAGGCAAATTTCATCGGCCGGCTCGAGCGTCAGCGCCCTTTCATAGGAGGCGATATCCTCGCCAATGAAGCCTAACCATTTGTGGGGGATAGGATTATTGGGCTCATCTAACGTCCATTGGGTTAGCACGCCTTTAAGCAGCACGATAAGGGGATAAGCAAGTAACTGGTGTGTTTCACGGTGCCAAAAGCCTAAGGAGGATAGCTCCTCTGCGATATGCCTTTGCTCTGCCAAGGGCAGGGTCTTACAGTGCGACACGAATTTATTGACCGTCGCAATCGCTTGCTTCTTCAGTCCTTGCTCTTTTTGCAGGCAATATTCGCCAAAAAGTTCATACCCCTTCCAGGCCAAATACTGGGCCCCTATTGCCTTTAATCCTTCAAAGTTATCGCTATTCCAGTAGTTCATAGAGGTGTTTAAGTTAGTAGCTTGAGTTAAGTGTTTAAGTTAAGTGTTTGAGTTAGATGCTTGAGCTTCGTGGTCTTCACCAGCAAGGTATTTGCGGTCAGTAAAAATATAAGCCTTTACCGCAGATTGTAATCGCCAAGCCCATCTGGAACCAAATGATTTACCATTAAGCAGTTAACTATCTATGATTTTTATCTCAACTTCCCCGTTGTATAACCTCTATCGAGCATGTCACTACAATAATAAAGGGCCTTGCGGCCCTTTATTCAATGTTAGTGTAACAGCATGATTATTGGATTTCTTGCTTAGCGAGTGCACGGTCTAGCTTGGCACGATCCACTTCAGGCGAGGCTTTAACCGCTTGGATTAAACCGAGTAGATCTGTGCCCTCTTCGGCAGCCAGTAACAATAAGTTATTGTTATTTTGCCAATCTACTTTTAGGCCATGGGCCTTGGCAAAATCGTCAGCCGATACACCTGGCTTTAGCTTAACCACCAACTTACCCGTCATTTCGGCAAAGGGTTGACCCGATTGGGTGACCACTTTCTGCCCTTTGACCAACTGCTTAGCCTGTTTAATCCCTGTCTCAGTTTTAACAAAGTAAGGCGTATCCAAACCTAAAAACTCGGCACGGCTCATTCCTTTAGTCTCAGTTTGTGCTTCTAAAAAATCGACTTTGTCATGTGCCATCGCCTGCAGAGACAGTGAAAGTGCAACAGCCACTAATGATAAATTTAACGCTTTCATTGGTTACTCCTTAAGATGCAGACTTGGCGACATGGCCATGGAAACGGATAGACCAGCCTTTCAGCTTACCATCAGCTTCATTAGGAATTTCAATAGGTGCACGGCCTCTATCAATCTTGATGAAGGAGTAGCTGCCACTATTCACATCAATTAGTTTAATCGTCCATTCGCCTTTTGATGATTCACCATAGAAGGCATTCGATAACATGGGCGTTGCATCATAGCCAGAGACCAGGTCTTCAGGATCATCTTTATCCATGACACCTTGGTAAACTAAACCGTTATAAGGTGTCATCAACACACTCTTAGTACCCGAAGGTGAAATCAGCTCGACCGCTAAATCCGGTAGACGCAGGTGATCGGCAGTCAGTTCAATTTGCACGGCTTCAATCACTAAATCGTCAGCGACCGCTAGGGTATCACTCACGCCATTAACATCTGCATCGGGAATCGCTTTGTTTAGCGCAGCGCTTGCTTGCCATTCAGTTACAACATAGTCACCTAAGTCCTGCGCGTAGGATTTGGCCAATTTAACGGCTTCGGTAAGATTCACACGACCAAAACCATAGAGGTTATGGAATGAAAAGCCTGCCGCATTTTGCAACCAACCAGGGATAGCTGTGTATACTGGCGCACCGTCACCCTCACCAATAGTCACGGTTTTAGGCGCAATATCCGCATCCACTTTGGTAGCTGTCTTCGCCAAAATATAGCGAACATCACGCCAAGTCAGATCTGGATTCGCACTCATGATGACAGCAACTGCCCCCGAAGTGTTGGGTGCTGCAGAGGAGGTGCCGTTCATTGTCGATGTGTAATCACAGTTAGGGTTTAAAGGATTTGAACCGCCGTGGAATGGTGTGCTTGGTCTATCTTCTGCAATTGCAGAGCCCTTCTCACATCCCATAAAGTCGGTTGTCACAATCGCTGGATCGTCATCGCCATATTCACCACCGGGGGCTGTGACAAAAATATTCGAGCCCACAGATGAATAGCTAGAAAGTTCACCCTTAGCATTAATCGCACTGACCACTAAGTTATAGACGTTAGCATTGTCAGAGGACATGTTAGAATTATGGAAAGGTAAGCCATGGTTAGCAGGATTTTCTGCCGTTGCGGTGAAGTAATCTCCCGGAACCCAAAAAGTATTCCAACGGTAATATTTATAACCGTTACCCGCAGATTTAACGAAAACACTGCCTTTGCCATCGAAACTTTTTGTCGTAATGTCTTGATAAACTTCAGTCTCATCCTCATTAAACCCATGCGGGAATGGCACGCTGTAACCATAGCTTTGGTTAAAGACACGCGCACTATCGCTATAGGCACTGGCACCATGGGATTTAGCGAAGTTTTCAAATGTCTGAGTGCTTTTCACTTTACCTGTCGGGTCTTCATCTAAGAAATTAAAGCCGATTAATTTTGCCTTGGGTGCCACGCCACGCCCACCAATACCGTTCCAACCTTCCGCAGCAATAATCCCTCCAACAGCAGTACCATGGGCAGCATCAGCAGAACCGGAGAAAGGTGTAGGGTCAACCGTACCAGTAATTAAATTGTACGAACCACCATTTACAGTGTTATTTGTTAGATCTGGATGAGCAATCTCTAAGCCGCTATCGACCACTGCAACAATGACGCCTTGCCCCATAGCATTGTCTGAAATCGCACCGCTCACATTCATATCTTCACCGGCCACACCGCGATGAGCCGCAAAAGCATTCTGCCCGGTGTTTTTTAAATGCCATTGGTAGGTAAAGAGTGGATCGCCATGTTTAATATTGATTGTCAGATTAGCTTCAGCCTGTAACTGGCCGTCGGACACTTTGAACCGAACCACTTCAGTCCCTTCACTGGCATCGGATGCATAGGTAAATTCACCAGTGTTTTTATTCACTAACGTAAAAGTGCCTAGTTTAAGATCGGCAGGGTCTACTAAAGAATAAGTTAAACCACCTTCGGCATCAGTCGCCTCCAATTTTCCTGTAAACAGAATCGACTGTGACACATCAACAGTCATATCCGCCGTGGTCGGGGCGGTATTCACTTTAGGCACAGGTGCCGGAGTCTTCTTATCATCGCTCCCACAGCCAGCCAATAAGGCCGCCGTGATGCTTAATGCAACAATGGACATACGCATAGTAGACATTCCTTCTTGTCATTACTTTTTGCAACTTAATTTGGTGTAATAATGTTGATTAATCTTATTCCGCATTAAGTGCTGTTATTTTAGTTATACCCTATGATTTCTTGTAAAATACAAGCATCAAATGGGATGCAAAGATTTAACACAAAGGAAATAGTTATGAAAACAAATATAAACAGAATGGAAGATTGAATAATTTTATTAATTTATATAATCAGTAGAAAACGCTCAAGATAAACAAAATCAAGAATCAGAAAGACTTTATCGCAAAAATAAAATAAACAAATAAAAACAAAGCATTATGAATTTAATTGAAATCAAAAAATTACAGAACAACAAACCATTTAAATGACATATTATTTTACACTTTGTAACATAAAACTCTTTTACAATATTACAAGCTCAATAATACCCATTAAAAAGAATGGAATACTTTTTAAAAATTATATTTTTAACACATAACAATCACACATGATTTTTATTTAAACTCAATAAATTTAAAAGCCCCTATTTCTAGGGGCTATTCAAATTAATTTATCTAGATTTTAATGAGCGTCCTATTAGGCGCACTCCAATCTAAATGATATTTCTCGCCAGCGGGCTTATCTAAGCGCTCAAAGGTATGGGCACCGAAAAAGTCCCTTTGTCCTTGAAGCAAGTTTGCTGGCAGGGTCTCGCTGCGGTAACTGTCGTAATAGGCCAGTGCCGAACTAATACAAGGTACGGGGATCCCTTGCATCACAGCCGCCGCCACAGCACTGCGCCACTCGGTTTGTTTTTCCGACAAGGTAGTAGCAAAGGTGTCTGCCATCAATAAACAGCTTAAGTCCGCATCTGCTTGATAAGCTTGAGTGATTGATTGCAAGAAGGTGGCACGAATAATACAACCCGCACGCCAAATCTTAGCGATTTCAGCAAAATCAAGCTGCCATTTTTGCTCCTGCGCCGTCATCGCCATCAGTTGGAAACCCTGGGCGTAGCAACACACTTTCGCGCAATAGAGCGCACTCTCTAAGGCATCGATTAAAACGGCTTTTTGAGCATCATCCATCGCCACAGAGGCAGGACCTGAGAGCTTTTTACAGAGCTGAACACGGAGGGATTTTTGGGTGCTGACCGCGCGCGCATAAACCGCTTCGGCAATAGTGGGAGCCGGACAACCAATTTGCAAACTGCTTACCGCAGTCCATAGGCCTGTGCCCTTTTGCCCTGCTTTATCGAGGATCATCTCAACTAATGGCTGACCCGTTAGCGGATCCGCCTGTTTGAGCACCTCGGCGCTGATCCCCATCAGATAGCTGTTTAAACTGCCCTTATTCCAGCGTTCAAACACCTCACCCACTTGAGCTGCACTCATGCCTAAGCCATCGTGCATTAACTGATAGGCTTCGCAAATCAGCTGCATATCGGCGTATTCAATCCCGTTATGCACCATTTTCACATAATGTCCGGCGCCAGCAGGACCAATATAGGTCGTGCAAGGCTCACCTTCGGTCACGGGATTACCCGGCTCAAAACGCTCAATTGGCAGCCCTGTTTGAGGATCAACCTTAGCGGCAATGGCCTTCCAAATCGGCGCCACATGCTGCCAAGCCCCAAGATCGCCACTTGGCATTAATGATGGGCCAAAACGAGCACCCACTTCTCCGCCCGAAACCGCCGAGCTGAAGAAGATAAATTTCCCTTGGTAACGCTTTTCGCGCTCAACGGTATCCGTCCAAAGACTGTTGCCCGTATCGATAACAATATCGTCCGCTTCGATACCAGCAGAAATCAGGGCATGACATACCCCATCCACAGGCGCACCTGCGGGGACAGAGAGTACCAGAATACGAGGGTGAGCGAGGCTTGCTAACATTTCTGAAAGATTAGCACAGCCTGTAATACGCAGCTCCTGTCCTACACGTTCTTGTTTTTCTTGTTGTAAAACACCGTTGACTTTAACAGGATCAAGGTCGAAGGCACTGACGCGATATTGATTGTCGGCAATGTTTAGCGCAAGGTTTTTGCCCATCACGCCAAGGCCAATCACGCCAATGTCATTAAGATTGCTGTGGTTTTGCATTATATAATTCCCACGGGTCACAGAGGTTAGAAATAACCAATTTGGAGGTGTAATTATATCGGGCTTTGTAACTTAATTACCAGAGACAATAGACGATGCATACGATTGGCAATCTCGATTACAGCCTAAGATGTGTTGTTTTTTCAGGAGAATATTCCTAGATTTCATCAAACATCTTTACCAATCGTATACATCTGGGCAAGCGCTTCCTTAGGGAAGGGAATTAATTAGTGAGCGAGTTTTAAGCCGAGTACACCAAGCAAAATCAGGATTAAGCTGGCGATTTTCAGCAGACTCACGCCCTCGCCTAAGAGAATAATGCCCGCAATTGCCGTGCCCATGGCACCTATGCCGACCCAAACCCCATACGCCGTGCCTATCGGTAGCTGTTTAACCGCCAGCCCCAATAGCAGCACACTCACGGTCATGGAGAGCACAGTAAACACACTCGGCCAGAAACGACTAAAACCGTCGGTGTATTTAAGCCCGATAGCCCAACCAATTTCAAATAGCCCAGCAAGAATTAATAGAAACCAGCTCATAGAGAACTCCCATACGGGGTCGTCCCCAAATTGATATCGGCGGATTTAGGGTCGTCCCTAAGCCGTTGCGAAATGTGTAATGTCGCTAACAATTGGAATCTAGATATAAAGCTTAAGATCCAATGCCTTAATCGTGCTTTGTAAAAGCTCGACGATTAAGTATGCGGGTTAGACTAACAAATAGTGACATCTAAGAGCAAGCCTTGGGCTCCAGCCCTTTCCGCAAAAATTAAAGCGATAGCCTGATGAGACTGCACTCATGAGACTATCGCTTTATCTTGGCAGTACGGCCCTTATTTTTGACCGCACACTACTGCCTTGTCACTTAGCCCACAAGGGCATCGGCATAGCCCATGCGGGTTAAGGTCGTGCGAACTAAATCGAGGGTTTGTGGATCTTCAATCGTCGCTGGCGCCGTATATTGCTGATTGTCGGCAATTTTACGCATAGTGCCGCGCAGGATTTTACCCGAGCGGGTTTTCGGCAGTTTTTGAATCGCGCTCACCAACCTAAAGGACGCGACAGGACCTATTTCTTGACGAACCAGCGCAATTAACTGCTTATGCAGTTCTTCATCCGTAATCACCACACCTTTTTTAAGCACCACTAACCCCAGTGGCACTTGGCCTTTGAGTTTGTCATCGACACCAATCACGGCCGCTTCGGCCACATCGGGATGCTGACAGAGTACCTCTTCAAACCGCCCAGTGGAGAGTCGATGGCCGGCTACGTTAATAATGTCATCGATACGGCTCATGATATAGAGATAGCCATCTTCATCCATGTAACCCGCATCCCCCGTAAGGTAATAGCCTGGATACATAGATAAGTAACTGTCTTGATAGCGTTTATTATTTTGCCAGAGAGTGGTGAGTGTGCCCGGTGGCAGCGGCAATTTGATCACCACGTTACCTGAGACATTCGCCGCCACTTTGGCGCCCAGTTCATCGACCACATCGACCTCATATCCAGGGACGGGTCGACCGGGCGATCCCGCTTTAACCGCAATCGGTGCTACGCCCATCAGGTTTGCCGCCACAGGCCAGCCCGTTTCGGTTTGCCACCAATGGTCGATAACGGGTTTATGCAGTTTGGCTTCAGCCCAATGCAAGGTATCGGGATCGCAACGCTCCCCTGCTAAAAAGACATTCTTCAGGCAGTTTAAATCAACACCTTGGATAAATTCGCCATCGGGATCCTCGCGCTTAATGGCGCGGATCGCCGTAGGCGCGGTGAAAAAGCTTTTAACTTGATACTTAGCAATCGTGCGCCAAAAAGCGCCTGGGTCTGGTGTGCCTACGGGTTTGCCTTCATATAACAGCGTCGTCGCCCCGACAAGCAGCGGACCATAGACAATATAGGAGTGTCCTACAACCCAGCCCACATCCGATGCCGCCCAAAACACATCCCCTTGGGCAATATCGTAAATATTGGCCATGGACCAAGCCAATGCCACCGCATGACCGCCATTGTCTCGCACCACTCCTTTAGGTTGACCTGTGGTACCTGAGGTATAAAGCACATACAAGGGATCGGTGGCTTTCACCGTCACACAATCGGCGCTGCCGCTAGTACATAAGTCGGTTTGCCAATCCTTATCTCGCCCCGCTTGCATTTGCGCCTCATATTGGGGGCGATTTAAAATCAAGCAGTGCTCGACTTTGTGCACCGCTTCATTTAATGCTTTGTCCAGTAGGGGTTTATAGGGCACCACGCCCGAAGGCTCAATCCCGCAGGAGGCCGACATTACCAACTTTGGCTTAGCATCATTGATACGGGTCGCCAGCTCATTAGCCGCAAAGCCGCCGAAGACCACCGAATGAATAGCACCAATGCGCGCGCAGGCAAGCATGGCATAGGCAGTCTCGGGCACCATGGGCATGTAGATGACAACACGGTCCCCCTTGGTCACGCCAACACTTTGCAAATAGCCAGCAAGCCTTGCCACTTGCGCCTGCAACTCTCGGTAAGTAATGCTGTATTCTGTTTCCGTCACAGGGCTCACGTAATGAATAGCAATTTGCTCACCACGCCCTGCCAACACGTGCCTGTCCACCGCGTTGTAGCAAGTATTTAACTCGCCATCGCTAAACCAGTGATAAAACGGTGCCTCGCTTTCATCTAATATTTGTTTGCTCGGCGTAACCCAATCTAAGGCCTTGGCGGCTTGTTGCCAAAATGCCTGTTTATTCGCAATAGATGTCCGATGTAATTGTTGTCCAACATCTGTCATAAGGCCTCCCATCATGACACTCACCCGTGTCACCACAGATGAAACTCTCCCCTTCCTTCCATCGAAGATTATGACCTGCCGCGCGCTATTCCCCCATTAGACTAAGGGATATAACCGCTAAAAATGTTAAACATGTTGGATTATTGTGCTTATCCCTTGCTGTACATAATAATTCCACATAATCTTATGTTTTAATGGAATTTTTCATGGAAAGAAAACGCATTATGATGCGCTTTAAACCCGCCTTACTCCTGGTCCTCAGTCTCGTTAGCGCGAACGGCATTGCGTCAACTCAGCAGCTAGAGACCTTACTCGAACCCTTATCTATTGGTGAACGAGCCAAGGTCGACAATACTCAGATTATTAGCGCCAAGCTACTGTCGCGGGTCTACCAAGTGCGTCAATATCAGCCGCTCTGGCAAGACAACGACTACGCTGGCACTATGCTCGATGTGATTAAAAGTGCCGATGATGAAGGGTTGTCGAAGGAAGATTATCACTACTCCAAGCTAGTCGAACTTTACCAACAGCTCAGTACCTCGAATTGGCAGGATGAATACCGCAGCAATGTATTTGAAGTGCTGCTAAGCGATGGGATCATCACCTACGCCATTCACTTGCTGAACGGCAAAGTGAATCCCAGCATGCTCGGCAAAACCTGGAATTATGATGAAAACCATCTGGATTTTGATACCACATTAAAACAGCTTGAAGCCCATATTAAAACGCGTACAGTTGCCGAGGCGATTAAGGGATTAGCGCCTAAGATTACTCCTTATCATCAGCTAAAACAGTATCTTGCCCAGTACAAAGACTTAGCGGCACGCTATCCCTTTAGCCCCATTCCCTATACGGAAGTCATCAAGCCCGGCAGCACTTCCCCTTCGCTGCAAGACATTGCCACTCGGCTAACAGAGTTAGGTTACATAGCTGCAAGCGCGTCAGCGGACAATAGCGCCGCCGTGAACCAGCCCTTAACGTACGACAGCACGCTCGAAGCCGCGGTGCGTCAATTCCAAACCGACCATAGTCTCAAAGCCGATGGCGTGATTGGTGCGGGCACTATGGCGGCGCTGAATGTGCCCTACTCGCAACGAGTCGATCAGATCCGTATTAACCTCGAGCGAGCGCGCTGGTTATCGGCAAACTTGCCCGCCAATTATCTTATCGTCAACTTGGCAGGTTACGAGCTGTTACTCTTTAAAGACAACAACTTAAGCTGGCGAACCGACATTATCATCGGCAAAATTAACGCTAAAACGCCACTGTTTAAATCCAAGTTAAAATACGTGGTCGTTAACCCTACTTGGACAGTGCCCCGCAGCATCTCCACAGAAATCATCAATCACTTGCGTAAAGATCCCGATTATTTACAGAAGAAACACTTTAAAGTGGTCGAAGGCTCGGGCACGCCCGTGGATGCAAGCGGTATCGATTGGCACAGCATGACGCGCAAAAACTTCCCCTACTGGTTTGTGCAAGACCCGGGTGAAGATAACTCACTGGGGTTAGTTAAGTTTATCTTCCCTAACCAATACTCGATTTATCTGCATGATACGCCAGCTAAAAGTCTGTTTGAACAAACGGATAGAGCCTTTAGTCATGGCTGTATTCGAGTCAAAGATCCGCTCGTGCTGGCGGATAAATTGCTGAGTGCCAATGCCAATTGGTCAAGTAGCACACTCAGTAGCAAATTAAGTGAGGGAAAAACGGAAAACCTGTTCTTAGATGAACCCTTAGACATTTTGATCATGTATTGGACGGCAACGATCAAAAATGGAAAAATCAAGTTTTACAATGATGTATATAAACGCGATCTGGTACTTATCGAGGCATTAAACCGCCCAACCTATGAAGGTGTGTTAGCAGACGACGGCTTGCTCAACACCATGGAGTAAACGCCGATAATCGCGGCTTTTGATACAAGTTACTTGCTCAATCCACTGCGCTGCGTTACCCAATTGTAAGACGAGGACAACGCGGCATATCCCCGCTTCACTAGAACCTTTTACGCTCGCACTTACATCATTAATATCAATAGGTTGAACTCAAGCCGCTAGAGCGAGTGGCAACAAGAATTGACAAAAAAATCAGACTAACCACGCCACAATCTTTACCTTTACGTAAACTTCATATATCTTGCATAAAAATGATTAACTAAGGTGCCTGAATGAGCGCAACTAACACGCCACAAACGACTTATTCGATCAGTGATCTCTCAAAAGAGTTTGATATCACGACCCGAAGCATTCGTTTTTACGAAGACCAAGGCTTACTTAAGCCAAAACGTCGCGGTCAAACCCGCATTTACAGTCTCAAAGACAGGGTTCGACTCAAACTAATTCTGCGCGGCAAGCGCCTTGGGTTCTCCCTCGCGGAAACCCGCCGCCTGTTCGAACTTTACGATGCCGACAAGAGCAGCACCACCCAGCTCAATACCATGCTTGCCCTAGTCGAAGAGAAAAAATCCGCACTGCAGCAGCAAATGGACGACATTAAAGTGGTACTGATGGAGCTGAACTCGGCCGAGCAGCAATGCCGCCTCGCCCTAGAAGAAAGCAAGGCCAAGGCCTAATCCCTTCGAGGCTTGCGAGCATAGCATTAATCAAAACCTCAGTTGGTACGACCGCGTGACAGGGGTATATCACGCACTGTAAGACGGTTTTAAAGACTCAAGCACCTAATAATCATAAAAATATAAATTAGAACCTAAGATAGGACACAAGCAATGAACTCACTCTACACCAGTCTCAATTTTGGCCTAGGCGAAGAAGTCGATATGCTGCGCGATGCGGTGCAAGATTTCGCTAAACATGAAATCGCCCCTATTGCCGCCAAAGTCGACCACGACAACGCCTTCCCTAACGAAATTTGGCCCGTGCTCGGTGGAATGGGACTCTTAGGTGTCACTGTGCCTGAGGAATACGGCGGTGCAAATATGGGCTATCTTGCCCACGTGGTCGCCATGGAAGAGATTTCCCGCGCATCTGCTTCTATCGGGTTAAGCTACGGCGCCCACTCCAACCTGTGTGTAAACCAAATTAACCGTAACGGTAATGCTGAGCAAAAAGCCAAGTATTTACCAAAGCTGGTCAGCGGTGAACATATCGGTGCTCTGGCGATGAGTGAACCCAATGCAGGGTCAGATGTGGTTTCAATGAAGCTGCACGCCCGTAAAGAAGGCGACCGTTATATCCTCAATGGCAACAAGATGTGGATCACCAACGGTCCCGATGCCAATACCTATGTGATTTATGCCAAAACCGACTTAACCAAGGGCGCCCACGGCATCACGGCCTTTATCGTTGAGCGTGGTTTTAAAGGTTTCAGCCAAGCGCAAAAACTCGACAAATTAGGCATGCGCGGTTCAAACACCTGTGAACTGGTGTTTGAAGATGTCGAAGTGCCAGAGGAAAATATTCTTGGTGGCCTCAACAATGGCGTCAAAGTGCTGATGAGTGGCTTAGATTACGAACGCGTCGTGCTCTCAGGCGGCCCGCTTGGGATCATGAATGCCTGTATGGATATCGTCGTGCCTTATATCCACGAACGTGAGCAATTTGGTAAATCCATCGGTGAATTCCAATTAGTTCAAGGCAAATTAGCCGATATGTATACCGGCATGAACGCCGCTAAAGCCTATGTGTATAGCGTGGCGAAATCCTGCGATCGCGGTGAAACCACCCGTAAAGACGCCGCGGGCGCCATTCTTTACAGCGCGGAACTGGCGACCAAAATGGCACTGGATGCCATTCAATTGCTCGGCGGTAACGGTTACGTCAATGAATATGCGACTGGCCGCTTACTGCGCGATGCCAAACTCTATGAGATCGGTGCTGGCACCTCAGAAATTCGCCGTATGCTGATTGGCCGCGAGCTCTTTAACGAATCGAAATAAGCAGCCTAGGGCGAACGGCGCATGACGAGCTTTAGCCTTTCATGCTCCTCGCCCACCGAGCCAACTGATACTGAGTTACCGCTTTATAAGGACAATCAAAGTGACGCAATTAAGCAGTCGTATCAACGCCCGTAGCGATGAATTTAAAGCCAAATCCGATGATATGGCCGCCCTAGTGGCCGATCTTAAAACCAAACTCGCCAAAATTGAACTTGGCGGAGGCCCCGTTGCCCTAGAGCGCCATTTGGCCCGCGGCAAACTCCTTCCCCGTCAACGGGTTGAGAAACTCCTCGACGCAGGTTCGCCCTTTTTAGAGCTGTCACAGTTCGCGGCCTTCGACGTTTACGATGAAGAAGTACCCGCTGCAGGGATTATCGCCGGTATCGGCCGCGTTAGCGGCGTAGAGTGCATGATTATCGCCAACGATGCCACGGTCAAAGGCGGCACTTACTACCCTATCACGGTCAAAAAACACTTAAGGGCACAGGAGATTGCCAGCCGCTGCCATCTGCCCTGTATCTATCTAGTCGACTCGGGCGGCGCTAACTTGCCCCGTCAGGATGAAGTGTTCCCAGATCGCGACCATTTCGGCCGGATTTTCTACAACCAAGCACAAATGTCCGCCAAGGGTATTCCACAAATTGCGGTGGTGATGGGTCTGTGTACTGCGGGCGGCGCCTATGTGCCTGCCATGGCCGATGAATCTATTATCGTTAAAGAACAAGGCACTATCTTCTTAGCTGGGCCGCCGTTAGTTAAAGCCGCGACCGGTGAAGAAGTCAGCGCCGAAGAACTCGGCGGCGCTGACGTACACACTAAAATTTCAGGTGTGGCGGATCACTTAGCCCAAAACGATGAGCATGCCTTAGAGCTTGCCCGCCGCGCAGTGCTGCGTCTGAATCATCAAAAACAAATCAATAGTCTGCTGAGCCCTGTTAAGCCACCCAAATTTGATATCAACGAACTCTACGGCATCGTCGGCACCGACTTGAAAAAGCCCTTCGATGTCAAAGAAGTCATCGCCCGCATCGTCGACGACTCGGATTTCGATGAGTTTAAGGCCAACTATGGCGCGACTTTGGTCTGTGGTTTTGCCCGTATTCACGGCTATCCCGTGGGGATTGTCGCCAACAACGGCATTTTATTCTCAGAATCGGCGCAAAAAGGCGCGCACTTTATCGAGCTGTGCTGCCAGCGCAAGATCCCGCTGCTGTTCCTGCAAAACATCACTGGCTTTATGGTGGGTAAAAAGTACGAACACGAAGGTATTGCTAAACACGGTGCCAAAATGGTGACCGCAGTATCCTGTGCCAATGTACCAAAATTTACCGTGATTATAGGTGGCAGCTACGGCGCGGGTAACTACGGTATGTGTGGCCGCGCCTTCGAGCCGACCATGATGTGGATGTGGCCCAATGCGCGCATCTCTGTAATGGGTGGCGAGCAAGCCGCTGGCGTATTAGCCACAGTGCGCCGCGACGGTTTAGCCCGTAAAGGCGAAGCATGGTCAATTGAGGATGAAAAGGCCTTCAAGGCACCGATTATTGCCCAGTACGATAAAGAGGGTCATCCCTACCATGCCAGCGCCCGCCTATGGGATGACGGCATTATCGACCCAGCGCAAACCCGTGATGTGGTGGGCCTTGCCCTGTCAGCCGCATTAAATGCCCCTATCGAAGATACCCGCTTCGGTGTCTTCCGTATGTAACGCATCTTGCGATGCCTTACGTATCAATCATAGAGGGAATAACTAATAATGACTGACACACAACACCAGAACACTAGCACTCAATCCTTAGCTAATTTGCAGCACGTCAGCTATGCGCTGAATAACGGCGTAGGCGAGTTAATTCTTAACCGAGCCGAAGTGCACAATGCCTTCGATGAGGTGATGATCAGCGAGATGATCGCCGTCCTCGGTTATTTTGCCGAGCACAAAGACTGCAAACTGTTGGTATTAAAAGCCAATGGCAAAAACTTCAGCGCAGGCGCCGACTTAAACTGGATGCGCAAACAAGCCAAGATGGATTTTGAGCAAAATCTGAATGACGCCAAGGCGCTGGCTAAGCTGATGCAGGATTTAGATACCTTTCCAAAACCTACTATCGCCTTAGTCCAAGGTGCGGCCTTTGGCGGCGCGCTGGGGTTAATCTGCGCCAGTGATATTGCCATCGCCACCGAGCGCGCAAGCTTCTGCTTAAGCGAAGTCAAACTAGGGCTGATCCCCGCGGTAATTAGCCCCTACGTTGCCCGCGCCATGGGCAATCGCGCCTCACGCCGCTATATGCTGACCGCGGAGCGTTTTGATGCGCCAACGGCGCTCAAACTCAATGTTATCCATGAGATAAACGACGATCTTGAGGCCGCAGCCCAACCTATTATCACCGCGTTGCTCGCCAACAGTCCGCAGGGAATGGCGTGGGTGAAGACCCTACTCGCCCGCCTCGAAGACGGCGTGATAGACCAAGATACGATTGATTACACCAGCGAGCGCATCGCCCGCATTCGGGTATCTGATGAAGGCCAAGAAGGTTTAAACGCCTTTTTCGAAAAACGTCAGCCGAACTGGCACACGCCAACAGATACTCAAGGAGTTCTTTGATGTTGACTAACAGCATGTTCACTAAGCTTTTAATTGCTAACCGTGGTGAAATTGCCTGCCGCATTATCAAAACCGCGCAGGCCATGGGCGTTCGCACCGTAGCCTTATATTCCGATGCCGATAAAAACGCCCGCCATGTTGCCATGGCCGACGAATCGTTTTACTTAGGTGGTAGCGCCCCAGCAGATTCTTACCTCAAGGGCGACTTGATTATCGAGATTGCCAAAAAAGCTCAGGCACAAGCCATTCACCCAGGCTATGGTTTTTTATCGGAAAACGCCGACTTTGCCCGCAAGTGTGAGGCGGCCGGAATCGTGTTTGTTGGCCCAGGCAGCGATGCCATCGATGCCATGGGCAGCAAGAGCGCGGCCAAAGCCATTATGACGGCGGCCCAAGTGCCTTTAGTACCCGGTTACCATGGTGACGATCAAACCGATGCCACCCTCAAGGCCGAAGCCTTAAAAATCGGTTTCCCCATGCTGATTAAGGCCGCCTACGGTGGCGGTGGCAAAGGCATGCGTATCGTTGAGCACGAAGGCGAAATTATGGACGCCATCAACTCGGCGCGCCGTGAAGCGGCCTCCTCCTTCGGTAACGATAAGTTATTGATGGAGCGTTATTTACGCCAGCCTCGCCATGTCGAAGTGCAAGTGTTTGCCGATACCTTTGGCAATGCAATTTACCTATCGGATCGCGACTGCTCGATTCAGCGCCGCCACCAAAAAGTGGTCGAAGAAGCGCCTGCACCCGGTTTAAGCGATGAGCTGCGCGCCCAAATGGGTGAAGCCGCTGTCGCTGCCGCCAAGGCCATCGATTATGTCGGCGCGGGAACTGTTGAATTCCTGTTAGATACCGACAATAGCTTCTACTTTATGGAGATGAATACCCGTCTGCAGGTAGAGCATCCAGTGACCGAAATGGTGACGGGCCAAGACTTAGTCAAATGGCAGTTAATGGTCGCCAGTGGTCAACCTTTACCGCTCAAACAGGACGAAGTGCGTATCCATGGACACGCCTTTGAGGTACGTATTTACGCCGAAGATCCGCAAAATGAGTTTTTACCCGCCAGCGGTAAGCTCAACTTCCTGCGCGAGCCTGAGCAAAGCAAATATGTGCGTATCGATTCCGGCATCCGTGAAAACGATGTGATCAGTAACTTTTATGATCCAATGATCGCCAAACTGATTGTGTGGGATGAGTCGCGCCCACGTGCGCTGCAACGCCTAGTGCATGCCCTCGAGTCCTATCAAATCAGTGGGCTTAAACACAATATTGAATTTTTGGCCAATATTGCCGAACATCCCGCCTTCGCCAAGGCGGATTTTAGCACCGACTTTATCAATCGTTACGGCGATGCGCTGATTGGCAGTGCTTCGAGCGAAACCGATACGGCAATCGCCTTTGCCGCGCTGTATCAAGTACTTGCCCGTAAAGAAGCCGCCAAGGCTCAGGCGATTAATAGCGCCGATCCTTACTCACCTTGGGGCCAAGTCAGTGGCTTTAGACTCAACAGCGTTAGCCAGCATACAATTGCCCTGCTCGACGATGCCCACGAGTTACAACAATTGGTATTGTTAGACTTTGGCGATCACTACCTATTATCCCAACCCGCAGCAGATGGCCAAGTGAGCAAGTCCCTTAGTGGTGAGCTTAAGCAAGATCTACTGTTAGCCGAAATCAACGGCCATAAGAGTAAAGTGCCTGTCAGCGCTCAGGGCGATGATTTTACGCTGTTTTTACCCTCAGGCAGTTATCACTTCAGGGCGGTAAAAACCCAAGTGGTTGAGGCAGAATCGAGCAATGAAGATAAGCTCAAGGCCCCAATGAACGGCACTGTCGTGACCCACTTAGTGGAAGTCGGTGCTGAGGTGAAGGCAGGACAAGGGCTACTGGTGATGGAAGCGATGAAGATGGAATACACCATCGAAGCGCCCTTCGACGGTATTGTTACCGAGTTCTACTTCAAGGCGGGCGAGTTAGTGAGCGATGGCGCAGTGCTGCTCCATGTTGAGCCCAAAGCTCAGAGCGAGGAAGCCTAAATGTCTGCGCTGGATCTTACGAACTTAAGCGCCAGCTCGGATAGGGTTAGCCTATTCGAGATGGGGCCCCGTGATGGCTTGCAGAATGAGGCCGCCGTCCCAACACAGGCCAAAGTCGCCTTGATTGAATCCCTCGCCGATGCGGGTGTGAAGCGAATTGAAGCAGGCAGTTTTGTATCACCCAAATGGGTGCCACAAATGGCCGACAGCGGTGACGTATTGCGCCAAATTCGCCGTCAAGCGGGCGTGGTTTACAGCGCCCTCACCCCTAATGTCAAAGGCTTAGAACTGGCGCTGGATGCAAAAGCTTCCGAAGTCGCTATCTTTGGCGCGGCTTCACAAAGCTTTAGCCAACGCAATATCAACTGTTCGATTGAAGAGTCGATTGAACGCTTTATCCCGTTGATGGACATGGCAAAAGCCGCCAATATCCCCGTGCGTGGCTATGTGTCCTGCGTTTTAGGTTGCCCCTATGAAGGGGAAATCGCGGCGAACGAAGTGGCAAGAGTGTCTGAAATCCTTTACAAAATGGGCTGTTACGAAATTTCGCTCGGCGACACTATCGGTGTAGGCACGCCGTTAAAAGCCCGTAAAATGCTGCAAGCCGTGATGGAGCGAGTCCCGGTTGAAAAGCTTGCCCTGCACTTCCACGACACCTATGGCCAAGCATTAGCCAATATTACCGCCTGCCTCGACTTAGGTGTGCGCAGCTTTGACGCCTCAGTGGCGGGCCTAGGTGGTTGCCCGTATGCAAAAGGCGCATCGGGCAATCTAGCGAGTGAAGACTTGGTCTATATGCTCCACGGGCTCGGTTTGAAGACGGGTATAGATTTAGAAAAACTGGCTTTAGCGGGTTTTGGGATCAGCAAACAATTAAATCGTCTTAATGGCTCTAAAGTCGCCAATGCAATCTTGCAGGGCGCCAAAGCCTAGGTGCTAGGTGCTAGGTGCTAGGTGCTAGGTGCTAGAAATGATTGGACACGAATAACAATTTAAAGGACATCAAAATGGCAGGACTCAATAAAGTCGTCAGCAGCTATGAAGAAGCGTTAACAGGTTTATCCGATGATATGACCATTATGGTTGGCGGTTTTGGCCTGTGTGGTATTCCTGAAGGCTTAATCAATCAAATGGTTAAGATGGGCGTTAAAGGCTTAACCGCCATTTCGAATAATGCCGGTGTGGATGATTTCGGTCTGGGCTTATTGTTAAAACATCGCCAGATTTCGACCATGATCGCCTCCTACGTCGGTGAGAACGCCACCTTCGAACAGCAAATGCTCTCGGGCGAACTGAATGTGATTTTAACGCCGCAGGGCACGCTGGCGGAAAAAATCCGCGCCGGCGGTGCAGGCATTCCGGCATTTTTCACCGCCACAGGCTACGGCACCCCCGTGGCGGAAGGCAAAGAAACCCGCGAGATCAAAGGCCGTCACTATGTGTTAGAAGAATCTCTGACAGCCGATTTTGCCCTCGTTCGCGCTTGGAAGGCCGATACTATGGGTAACTTAGTGTTCCGCAAAACCGCCGCTAACTTTAACCCTATGATGGCGACTGCGGGCAAAATCACGGTAGTGGAAGCTGAGTTTATTGTGGAGCCGGGCGAGCTCGATCCTGATCATATCCATACTCCCGGCATTTATGTTGATCGCGTCATCCAAGGCAAGTTCGAGAAACGTATCGAGCAGCGCACGGTAAAAGCGGCGAAATAAGCAACGCTGAACGATTAACAACGCAAGCTAAAGCGACAGAGTCTAAGCCCTAAATAAAGACCGAAAAATTGAGGCCAATAGAGACTCTAGGTAAAGGAAGGATAAAGATCATGGCATTATCAAGAGAACAACTGGCACAGCGCGTTGCCAAAGAATTACAAGACGGCTACTACGTCAACCTCGGTATTGGCATTCCCACGCTCGTGGCCAATTACATTCCCGCTGGCATGGAAGTGATGCTGCAATCGGAAAACGGTCTGCTCGGCATGGGTGAATTTCCGACGGAAGAAACTATCGATCCGGATTTAATTAACGCCGGTAAACAAACCGTCACCGCGGTAAAAGGCGCCTCGTTTTTCTCCTCCGCCGAAAGCTTCGCGATGATCCGTGGCGGCCATGTGGACTTAACCGTACTCGGCGCCTTTGAGGTCGATGTGAATGGTTCCATTGCCTCATGGATGATCCCAGGCAAACTTATCAAAGGCATGGGCGGTGCAATGGATTTAGTGGCGGGTGCGGAAAATATTATCGTGACTATGATGCACGCCGATAAGTACGGCAACTCTAAGCTGTTACCCGTGTGCGAATTGCCCCTCACAGGTTACGGCTGTATCAAACGTGTTGTCACCGATTTAGCCTTTATCGAGATTAAAGATGGCGCCTTCCATCTGTTAGAGCGCGCCCCCGGTGTCAGCGTTGAAGAAATTGTTAGCAAAACCGCTGGCAAATTAATCGTGCCAGACCATGTACCAGAGATGGTGTTTTAAGCGTTCTATAACGTGTGCAAATAACCTATAGCAATAAGGCTTGAAACTTACGTTAAATTGAAGCTTTAGGCTAAAAGATGTTGAGCGTTAACCGATTTTTTTTAGTTTTAAAAGCCCAGAAGAGGATTCTGGGCTTTTTATTGCTTTGCTTAACCCATTGAAACTGACGAGTGCAACAGCACTTATGCTCTGGCGACACGCCGTAAACCCATCCTTGGGGGCTCAACGAAAAAGTCCCTTTTTTCGATGGTCGCCAACGCATCAGCGCTGTTTGCTGCAATGTTCTGCACATTCACCCCTGCTTTACAAATCGTTTGAATAGATGGCCTATCCAGTCGTTTTCCTTCACAGTTAGCCACCTTGTATGCAGTTGCGGTAAACTCGCCGCAGCCAAAATAATAAGGATGCTCAAGTTGTTAGCTAAATATCTCAATAAACGCAGCCGCAGTCGTAAGCATATGCGCGATTATGCTCAAGATGTATTTCCCCGCAATCAACATCTACTAACCGATTATATCAATAGCGGGAAGGCTGATAGTTTTGAAAGAGTAAAGCAATACCGTGAATTCGATAAGGATTTTCGTCAATGGCAATTATTTCGGGCTGAGTTTGGTGTACCCAAACGCCATTGGGGTTATCTGGCCCAGCTTACCTATATCGAATCCGGTATACTTGAAGCTAAGCCATTGATGTGCTCACTAGCATATGGTTATTTTGATACTGCGATTGACTACTATCGTTTTTACCGCGAGATTGAAACAAAAGGTGAGATTGCTAATGCCATGTGGGCAACAGAACGAGCATTTCAGCTTGTGATTATGTTGTTAGCAGGACTAAAAGCTGAAGCGGATGAGTTATATAATGCGAACGCCACCGCCTGGCGCGCTGGCTGGATAATTCGTTCCCACGGGTTTATCGGTGATTTTTTGGTGTTGTTATATGGGCGATATTTGGGTGTTATTGAGCCGCCTTTTACTAGTGAAGTGCAAGTGACATTGCGAAAAACGGCTCCTTTCCCCTATGCGCCCTTTTTAGATAACTGGGACACACAGGATATCGAATTCATCAGCACTATGTTGCAAACCCTGTGTGACCATCAGGTAGAGCAAGCAGTTATCGGCGATAAAAAGTGCTTTTTTGAGTTTGATAGTGGGCCACACGCATATTTACCATTGACTGCGTTAATGCTTCTAAAACTGCGATCCCTTAAGGGGTTACCTAACC
Source organism: Shewanella decolorationis S12 (assembly GCF_000485795.1). GTDB lineage: Bacteria > Pseudomonadota > Gammaproteobacteria > Enterobacterales > Shewanellaceae > Shewanella > Shewanella decolorationis. The sequence continues at coordinate 26,007 of NZ_AXZL01000046.1, read as the reverse complement.
CGCAATTCAGTCATCCCGCATTTGGCGATATAACAGCGTTGTTTGAGCAAGTCTCCACAGCCTTTAGCGACTATGTCGCAGCAGAGAAGATCCTGCAGATTGAAGATGCGGCCGATGAAGTGTTAACCCAGACATTAACCAGAATGCAAAGCCAAGATTTTAATGTCCATGCTATTTTTGCCAAGCGGCATCCATCGTAAGTGCTAGTTAAGATGTTGATTAACCATGCATTACAATAACCCATATTGATAACCCAGACTTAAGGCTGAGCCTATTCAAGCCTTAAGTCATCCCAATGCAAACAAGAGGACAAAGGATGTACCAGATTGCGATTGTGATATTTGATGAATTTACCGATATCGATTTCTTTTTAATGCGCGATATTCTCGGCCGCACAACAACCGATTGGACAGTCAAAGTGCTAGGCACCAAACCTAGCCACAGGTCGAGTTTGGGGATGACGGTAGAAACCGATGGTCATGTCGCGCAAGTCGCCGATGCTGACGTGGTGTTATTCAGCAGCGGCTACAAAGGCGTACCTGCCGCACTTGCGGATCCTGAGTTTATGTCGGCCCTTAAATTAGATCCCGCACAGCAATTGCTTGGCAGTATTTGTGCGGGCTCATTCTTTTTTGCCAAGTTAGGCTTACTCGACAATATCTCGGCAACGACTCACCCCGATGCCAAACCCGCATTGGTAGCAATGGGTGTGGAGGTGGAAGACTCTGCTCTGGTGGTCAATGGCAATATTGCCACCGCGGGAGGTTGTCTGTCCTCACTCTATTTAACGGGTTGGGTTGCGGAGCGCTTATTTGACAGTGCGAAGCGCCGCGAAATTCATCGGCAACTGATCCCCGCAGGCCAAGCCGATGTGTTTGACGCTTTAATCGAATCCTCGATTGCCTCAGCCATTCGCTAATATGGTGTGCAATCCTCTGGATAAAGGGCGCAATTATGATACTCAAGGCATTACTCAATCAGTTAAAAATCGAGCACAAGATCACCAGCGCAGCCGAACTTGCGGCGCTATTGTCGCAAGATGAAGCGCTACTTCAGCAGATCAAACAGGCGGATGCGCAGTATTGGGTCAACTTTAGCAAGCAGACATTTGATGGTTGGTACTGCGTCGCTACGCCATCGAATGCCAGTTACCATGTGTACTATCAAGAACGTGGGCAACATTGCTGGGGAGAAGAAGTATTTAGCGATCAATACTTGGCGATAGCTACGGTGATTTTTGAGTCAGGACTGTTTCACGCTGAATAAAGGCATCATAAGTCTGAATAACTTTCGATGAGTTAGGCTGAGCACTTAGTGCCAAGACTTTCTAGCTAAACCGATTCAGACCCCATAACAAAGCCATCAATCTGCTGGCACTTAGCAATATTGATGGCTTTTCATCTAAGTAACTTACTGTTAAGGTGATGTTTTTATAAGCAATTAACGTTCTCGTTCAACAGGTCAATGGCAGCGGAGCATTCACTATGGATTGGTTACTGATCGCCCTCGCAGGTTTACTCGGCGGCATGTTAAATGCGGTGGCGGGCGGCGGCAGCTTTATTACCTTATTTGCCCTTGTGTTTGTGGGCGTACCACCACTGATGGCCAATGCTACGGGTACGGCGGCCCTGCTCCCTGGCTACCTTGCCAGTGCATGGCGTTTTCGAAAAGAGATTGAATATCCTGCAAATCTTAGCTTAAAAACCCTCTGCCTGATTGCGATAGCTGGCGGATGCCTAGGCGCGGCGATACTGCTAAGCACCAGCGAGCAAGTATTTGCTTATCTTGTCCCTTGGTTGATTTTGCTGGCCACACTCGCCTTTATCGCCGGACCTTGGTTACTGAAAAAACGTTTAGCGAATGCCAACCTCCCCCGAGTGAATACCGTCAAGCCACTGACGGCAATGATGATTCTCTTCATCGTCTGTATTTACGGCGGTTATTTTAACGGGGGATTAGGGATTATTTTACTCGCCACCTTTGGGTTACTCGGCCAAACCCAATTACATGGGATGAACGGGCTTAAAAATTTACTCTCCGCCCTACTCACCACCATTGCCGTGGTGATTTACGCCCTAGGTAATCTGATTGATGGACAATATCTGTTACTGCTTGCCATCATGGCGATTATTGGCGGCTATCTCGGCGCCGCGCTGGCTTATCGCATTCCCCAATCCCTGTTGCGGGGTTTTATAGTGCTTGTCGGTTTCGCCATGAGTGTGGGATTTTTTATGCGTTAACCCCTTTGCGTTAGCCTAAGATATGCCAACCTCAAGAGTCATGTATTGGCAGACTACCTGCTTAATAGAAATCTAGATACTGGACAAAATAAGGAAGTATGATGGGCGCCATTTCGATTAGACAAGCACAAATAGCCGACCTTAATGCCATAACTAGCTTACTGTTACAGCTGGGTTACAATGCCACCGAGCCGCAGTTACAGCAGTATCTCGATGCTCCTAAAAGATCGGATGAAATCTATCTCGCAGAGTCAGAGGGAGTTGTGGCTGGGTTGATAAGTTTGATCTTTTTTGATTATTTTCCCTCGCAGCAGCAAATCTGCCGCATTACTGCTTTAGTGGTGACTGAGGCCAGTCGAGGCTTAGGTGTGGGGACGCAACTGATTGACTTTGCCAAAGACAGAGCAAGTAAGCGAGGTTGTTGCCAGCTTGAGGTCACCACCTCTATGCGCCGCGAGAAAACCCAAGCCTACTACGAGTCCATTGGCTTTGAGAAAACCTCCTTTCGCTATATTCAAGCTATCGAAGGTAAATGAATAGAGTTAACCAAATAAAATAGGCGCTTAAGTGTACTCAAGCGCCTATTTGGGCTAAGCGTTAGCGTGGGATTAATCCTGCGCCAACTCCTTTTCTAATTGCTGGGCAATGGCTTCTGGCGAGCCGCTGTTACGGGCAAAGAGACCGTAAGCAGTTGGGATCACATAAATGGTAAACAGCGTCGCTAGCATAATGCCCGCAAGCACCACCACACCAATCACAAAGCGGGTTTCTGCACCTGCACCCGTTGCCAATACCAGAGGGACTGCGCCTGCGGCAGTGGTAATCCCCGTCATCAGGATTGGGCGTAAACGCTGACAAGAGGCTTGAATAATGGCGCGATCGAAATCGACGCCCTTATCCCGCAACTGGTTGGCAAATTCGACGATCAGAATACCGTTTTTCGCCGCCAAACCGACCAACATAATAATCCCAATCTGGCTGTAGATATTAAGACTCTGGCCCGTAAACCACAGCCCAATTAAGGCGCCAACCGTGGCCAGCGGAACCGTCAGCATGATCACCATAGGGTGAATATAGCTTTCAAACTGCGCTGCTAATACCAGGAACACAATCCCCAGCGCCAGCAGGAACACAAAGTACATTGAGCTGCCAGACTCTTGATAATCAAGGGATTGTCCCTTATAGCTGATCACCGCTTCCGCTGGAAGATAAGCACGCGCCACTTGATTGAGGTAATCCAGCGCTTCACCTAGGCTATAACCATCCGCCAAGCTGGCTTCGATAGTGATCGCCCGCATACGGTTGTAACGATTAAGGGAACTGGCATCGGCAAACTCTTCTACCGTGACTAAGTTTGACAATGGAATCAGCTCCTTCGTCCGTTCGGAGCGAACATAGATATTTTGCAGATCGGCCGCAGTATTTTGGTTACTGCGCTCCCCTTCCACAATCACATCGTACTCTTCACCATCACGCATAAAGGTGGTGACTAAACGCGAACCCAACATAGACTCTAAAGTACGGCCGATATGGGAAATCGATACCCCAAGGCTGGCCGCCCTGTCCCTGTCAATCACCACTCTAAGCTGCGGTTTAGTCTCTTTATAGTCGTGGTCAAGGCCAAGCAGTTTAGGATTTTCCGCCGCCTTTTCCATCATAATGTCGCGCCATTGCGCCAATTCTTCGTAGCTTGGGCCACCAATCACAAACTGCACTGGCTTACCCACGCCGCGGCCAAAGGCTTGACGCATCACAGGGAAGGCCTGCACACCGGCTAAATCGGCGAGGCGCTTGTTAATATCGCCTATCACTTGTTTCATCGGGCGACGTTGTCCCCAATCTTCGAGCACGATAATCGCCATCCCGTTAGAGAAGTCAGCGGCGCGGCCAAAGCCACGGGGCGCACGGATCAGCAAGCGTTTAATGTCGCCCGAGTCTACCAAGGGCATTAAACGGTTTTCCACTTCGTTCATGTAGGATTCGATATATTCGTAACTCGCGCCCTGCGGACCGTTTATCATCAAAAATAACGAACCCCGGTCTTCCTGCGGTGCAAATTCCTGCGGCACTTTTTGGGCCAGTAGCACACTGCTACCAAGGGCAATCAACACAATAACCGACATCAGCACAGGTTTTGTCATCGCTTTTTCAAGGGAGCTTTGATAGCTGTGGGAAATGCCCGTCATAATGCTATCGACCTTACGCACTAACCACGAATCCTGCGACGCCGGTTTAAGCAGCTTAGAGCACATCATCGGGCTTAAGGTTAAAGCCACGATACTGGAGAAGATCACCGCCGCGCTCATTGCTACCGCAAACTCTTTGAAGAGCTTACCTAAGTCCCCTTCGAGGAAAGTGATCGGCATAAATACCGCCACGAGCACTAAGGTGGTGGCGATAACCGCAAAGGCCACCTCACGGGCGCCCAAGAATGCCGCCTTTAAGGGTGAATCGCCTTCTTCGATACGGCGGTGAATGTTCTCCAGCATCACAATCGCATCGTCGACCACCATACCTATGGCGAGGATCATCGCCAGCAGCGTCAACAGGTTGATTGTGTATCCTAGCGCATAGAGCACGATAAACGTTCCGAGCAAAGACACGGGCACAGTAATCGCGGGGATTAACATAGCGCGCACGCTGCCAAGGAACAGATAAATCACGATAATCACCAGCACCATGGCGGTGAACAGGGTTTGGTACACCTCTTTAATCGAGGCTTCGATAAACACTGAGCTATCGTAGCTGCGCTTAATCGACATGCCTGCAGGCAAGGTAGGATTGATTTTATCGACTAAAGCGTTAACGGCGCGGGCCACTTCTAAGGTGTTGGCGGTCGACTGTTTAGAGACCCCAAGACCAATCATGGCCTCCTTGTTACCGCGGAACATGATGCGCTCTTCTTCTGAGCCAATTTCCACCTTAGCCACATCGCCAAGTTTGACTAGATAGCCATCTTCACCTTGGGAAATCACCAAATTGGCAAAGTCCTCGGCGGTGCGATAACTACGCTCTAAACGCACGGTAAAGTGACGTTCCTTAGACTCAAGCGAACCTGCGGGCAACTCAACGTTTTCAGCCCTTAACGCAGCTTCAACATCGGCCACAGTAAGGCTTCGGGATGCTAAGGCTTGTCTGTCGAGCCACACGCGCATGGCGTAGACCTTGCCACCACCGATACGGATCATCGACACCCCGTCCACTACAGATAGACGGTCGGATAAATAGCGACGGGTGTAATCGGTCAGCTCTAATGTGGTCATTTGATCCGACACTAAGTTGAGCCACATAATCACTTCATCGCCACCGTTGGCCTTTTGCACCTCTGGGGGATCGGCTTCTTCGGGTAAGTTATCTAACAGGCCTGAAATTCTATCGCGCACATCGTTGGCCGCATCTTCAATGTTGCGGCTGATATCAAACTCTAAGGTCACCTGCGAGCGACCATCACTGCTCGATGAACTCACATGGCGAATACCTTCGACGCCGCTGATCCTATCTTCAATCAGCTGGGTGATACGACTCTCGACCACGGCCGCACTGGCGCCGCGATAGTTGGTTTCAATCGAGACAATTGGCGGATCGATGTTAGGGTATTCCCGCAGCGGTAATTTACCGAATGCCACTAAACCAAAGGCCACCAGCAATAAACTAATGACCGAGGCAAATACCGGCCGTTTAACGGAAAGATCTGTCAGGATCATACGCTTGGCTCCGTATTAGCATCGGAAAGATAGCTAAACTTTTCAGCCAATTGAGTCTTCACCACATCACCAGGGTGTACCTTTAGAAGGCCGCGGATCACCACGTTTTCACCAATCTCTAAACCACCGAGGATTTCAACCCAGCCGCGGGTACGAATACCAATAGTGACTTGCTTACGCTCAATCACATTGTCTTTATTGACGCTGTAAACAAAGTGCTCTTTTTGGATCGGGATAATCGCCGACTCAGGTAGCATCAAGGCTTCGCGGCTGCGTTTGATGAGTTTCACCTTCATCAGCATGCCGGGCAGTAAACGTAAATCAGGATTTGGGATTTCGGCGCGAACAATCACAGCACGAGTGGTTGGGTTTACACGGCTATCGATAGAAATCACTTTGCCGTTAAAAATTTCATCGGGGAATGCCACGGCTTTAGCTTCGACTTGCTTGCCTGGCTGCAGGTCTTGAATAAAGCGCTCAGGCACCGAAAAGTCTAATTTAATCTTAGAGATATCATCGAGTGTGGTGATCTCCGTCCCCGGAGTCACTAAACTACCCACACTCACTTGGCGCAGGCCTAAACGACCATTAAAAGGCGCCACTATGCTGCGATCATTCAGGGAAGATTGCGCCTGCTCTAACTCGGCGCGGGCGGTATCGATTAAGGTTTGCAGGCGGTCACGCTCTAGCTCCGCCACAGTGCGACTGGTCACCAGAGAGCTGATCCGCGCTAATTCGCGCTGGTTATCGCTCACCTTCACCTGCGCCACTTTCACTTTGGCAATTTGCTCGGCATTTTGCAGTTGCACCAATAAATCACCCTTCTTGACGATATCGCCATCATCAAACTTGAGCGAAGTAACCACATCGGTGACTTTAGGCGTGATAGTCACAGACTCAAAGGCCTTGTTGGTGCCTATGGCTTCGACTTCGTCACGCACTGGGGCCATGGCGGCCGTCGCGATGACCACATTAGGGGTGAGCTTAACTTTTGCTTGCTGCGTCTCTTGGGGTTGCATACTTTGGTATCCAAACCAGCCCGCAGCTAAAATGGCGATGATAATTATGATTTTTTTCATCTGGCTTCCAAATGATGATGACTCGCATTAGTGACGGCTAGTTTACCCACTCGCATCATTGCATCAATACGTTTTACTTTTTCTTACAAATTACGGCAAATGCGCAAATTGTGTAATAAATAGCAATTTGAGTCAGAAAGGGGGAACAGGATTAATAACACAGTAGGATACTTGGTGTATTTAGTGAATTACTTCAAAAAAAATCAAAATTCAAATCAGTTTATCTAAAACCATGCTGTAAATATTGATATATGCCAGAAATATCCTGAAACACCATTCTGTATAAATAACGCCCAGCGGTGCTCAAATGGCAGACACAAAAAGGGGCGATAAATCGCCCCTTTAGTGACTTAGCGCTGCATTAGCGCAGTTTGCGCTCTTCTTTCATCAGATCTGACAGTGACTTATACACGTTAGTTACGACATCATTCGACAACGGTTGATCTTCACCATCGCGCAGCAGGATTTTGGTTTCCTCTGGGCTATCACCGTCTTCGAGTAATAAACGGTAACTGCCTTCCTTCAAGGACAATTGATTGTCGTTCCACAACGAACTCCAGAAACCAGAGTTGTCGGTAAACTTGATGAAGTACAGGCCCTTAGCGCTATCCATATCGGCTATTTCAAAGCCCATTTCTGGCAGCACGATACGTAGACGATCCCATACTTGCTTGTAAGGCGCTTTAGCTGACCAATAAGCGGCACCTTCTTCAGGCGTCACTAAATCCACATTGATCCCTAAGGTCTGCTTCAAACGGTTAGCTTGAATGGCTTGCTCACGTTTAACGCTCATGTAGGCAATGGCGCTATTTAGCATATCAATGGTGTAGCGCTGCTTATCTTCACCACTGAGTAAAACATCCTGCTCTTTACCATCATAAAACTCTTGGTGTTCAACCAAGTGGATAACGATGTTTGCAGTACGACCGTGTGGACGAGTTTCTACATCGAAGCGATAGCGCTGACGCAGTAGATACTCTTTATCTGAACCCCAGAGACTGGACTCTAAAACTTCACGGTTTTCAATCCAATCGGTTTCGATACTACCTTTATCGAAATCACGACTACGGATAGGAATCGCTTGTTTTGCAAAGAAACCGTCTAAGTTAGTGAAGATCTCTTGCTTAAGATCGACACTATTATCAATCGATTCAACCACGATCTTGATATTATCACTGCCCTCTTCCACATGAGTGCCTTCTGCCATTGGCAGCACTTGCAGTGGTGGACGGATATCGAGGTTTTTACCAATAAGTGCAGGATTTGCCTTAGGACCTAAGGCTGGCACTTCAAATTCCTTATTGTATGGCGGCGTTTTTAATCCCTCAGGGATTTTTAGCATTGGCGCTTGCTCAGCCTGCACATAGTCTTCACCACCGTTAGCTTGGCGACGCTCTAATGGCGTACTACAAGCTGCAACAGCAGCAACTAGAAACAGCGGGGTGACTTTCTTTAACATTAATTATTTAACCTCTATCTGGGCACGAGTCATTGCATCTAACAACAGACCATGACATTGCTCAGAAAGTTCAGTCAAAGGTAAACGAATATGGCCACACTCAATCAGTCCCATACGGTGGGCTGCCCACTTCACAGGGATTGGGTTAGCTTCACAAAACAGTGTGCTGTACAGACCACGCAGCGGCTCATCAATACTCGCTGCTAATTCGGCATTGCCAACCAGTGCTGCATCACACATGGCTTTAAAGGCTTTTGGCACTATGTTGTTGGCAACCGAAATCACGCCATTACCGCCAAGGAGTAAAAACTCTCTCGCCGTGGCGTCATCGCCGCTGTACAACATAAAGTCATTACCACAAAGCTCACGTAGGCGCTTAACGCGAGATACATCGCCCGTGGCTTCTTTAACGCCAATAATATTGCTTACACTCACCAATTCAGCCACGGTTTCGGGCTTCATATCAACGGCGGTGCGTCCGGGAACGTTATACAGAATTTGGGGAATATCAGTGCTCGCTGCCACCGCTTTGTAGTGTGCAACTAAGCCCTTTGGCGTTGGCTTATTGTAGTAAGGAGTCACACCGAGCATGGCGGCAACCCCTACTTTAGATAAAGACTTAGTGAGTTCGATGGCTTCTGCAGTGGCATTTGCACCATTACCACCAATCACAGGAATACGACCAGCAGCAAACTTAACGGTTTGCGCGACCACAGTAACGTGCTCATTCATTGGCAGAGTCGCTGACTCGCCAGTAGTGCCCACGGCGACGATAGCGTCTGTGCCTTGGTCAATATGGAATTCGACTAACCTTTCAAGACTTGCAAAATCTACTGAGCCATCACTGTTCATTGGCGTGATTAAGGCTACGATGCTTCCGTTTATCATCTGACTTCCCCAAAATTTCAGGATTCGCTATGGTACTGATGCCAACCATTAATGACAAGCATTAACGGGGGTCTCAAATTGAATTAGTTATGGTAGCATTACATCCCGCACAAAAACTCGGCACTAACCCTGAGTTTTCGCTCTATGATATCGAAAAAGTGAGGACAATTCATGACCAATTTCCTGGTCGTAACCGCAATGGGCGTAGACCGTCCTGGACTCGTAAGTAAACTAGCTCGGCTTGCCAGCGACTGTGACTGCGATATCGTCGACAGCCGTATGGCATTATTTGGTAACGAATTTACCTTAATCATGATGTTGTCAGGTTCGTGGGCATCCATAACGAAAATTGAAAGCTTGCTCCCGAGTCTTAGTGTTGAATTAGAACTGATGACAGTGATGAAGCGCACCTCTAAACATACGCCGCAAAATTACCTTTCACGCCTCGAAGTACGCTTTACTGGTAAGGATCAACGCGGCACTATGAAGCGCATTACCCAGTTCCTTGCCGACCGTTCCTTAGACTTGGCAGCAGTCCGCTCCTTCTCGGAAGAACTCGACAACGGCGAGCAAACGCAGACGATTTCGTTGACCATCAATATTCCTGAAAAAGTTGAACTAGAAAAGCTCGAAAAGAGTATCTATCAACTCTCCGAGGAGATGGCACTGGATTGCACCATTCGACGCATGGAAGGCACGACCTCAAGAAACGACAGAGGATAATTGATGAATACATTAACTGCTGGCGCCAAAGCGCCGCTATTTACCCTTCAAGATCAACAGGGTAATGCTGTTTCCCTACAAGAATGCTTAACGCGTGGCCCGGTTTTAGTCTACTTTTACCCTAAAGCTTCAACCCCAGGCTGCACAGTACAAGCCTGCGGTTTACGCGACAGCAAAGCCGAACTCGACAGCCACAAAGTGACTGTGCTTGGCATTAGCCCAGATCCTGTAGCTAAACTAGCCAAGTTTGTTGAAAAACAGTCACTTAACTTTACCCTACTCAGCGATGAAGACCACAGCGTGGCCGATGCCTTTGGCGTGTGGGGCGAGAAGAAGTTTATGGGCAAAATCTATGATGGTATCCATAGATTAAGTTTCCTCATTAATACCGACGGCACCATTGCCCATGTGTTTGATAAGTTTAAAACCAGCGATCATCACCAAGTGGTGCTGGCACAAATTGCAGCGCAGCAATAACAGTAAATACTAAGCAAGGCATTTACTGAATGATGGTCAATGCATAACTAACGGCTCGGTTTGAACTTTTCAGGTTCAATTGTACAAAAAAATCGCACTCAAACATTAAATGGCCCGAAATTAGGGCCATTTTTCATGAAAAATTTTCAACTTGTGGCGAAAACATCCACTTATCATCCAGCGACTTTCGCTGTCGATTGTTCCATTGAACAACCAGCTCAATTCGGAAAAAGATTATAGGAAGACAGGCTGTAATGCTTCAGTTTGAGGCTGTTGATAGTGATTAAAGTCAATCTGGCAGCCTTGATCAGTCACAATTGAACCATGTGCTAAACATAAATGTTCAGGAAAACCAGCAGTGATAAGCGGCTGGTTAAAACGGATCAGATCCCAACTTGAGGGCATAAATAGCTTAATCATTTGGGCAACTAGGGGATAGGGATAAACAGTCAAATCCAGATTCGTCTCAAAGCTGACGTAGGAGCTATCCCCCTGCCCCGTCGATGGCGTGATATGTAAGGTAATATAGTCAGCTCCACGTATCCCATTCAACGAAAATCCCGTAGGCTGGAAACAGTGCATATCAAATTGAAAGTCAGGGAAGAGTTGCTGCAATCCTAAGCGTTGATAAATCCCCTGCTCGGTTTGTGTGGGCAACTTGAGGTAATCAGCCAGCTCGCCACGGATGTGATACATCATGAGTTCTAAGCAGGTCTCGGTTGAGAGCATAGCTTGGTTGTCTATACAAAACAGATTGTCGGTACAAAACAAATAGTGATGATGTGAGTCTAAATGGCCCACTCGAAAGGCTTTTCCGGGGATCAAAGTCCGCAATTGAGCGATATCGTCCACAAAACTCGTGCTTTGAAGCTGGGCTTGGTATTCATTCTTGCGCTGATAACAGAGCGCGGCAATATGCTCTACACCAACAGCGTTAATAAAATGGCAGGCGGCATCCACTAAGGTGCTATTACCGCAGGTGAGCAGCAAAATTTTATCATCCCAGACAAACAGACTGGATTCACTCAACAGATAGGCATCACAGGCAGGATTACGGATTGTGGACAGGATTTCCGCATTGGCACAGGCCACCAAAGTAGACCAAAAACCGCACTCTTGTTGGCGTAGTGATACCATATTCGGGGTGAGTCTGATCTCAAGCTTTTTTTCCGCGCCTTCAAAAAACATCAAGCCGTTCGCCTCATCTTATCCCTCTGTTTGGGCATCTATTGGTATAGCAGTCATTCACCGTTCACTGGCAACACTTATTTAAGCGAGCGAACTCATTTTGAGACTGGTAACCCATCAATTTCGCGCGGCTATTTTTACACGACTAGCGCCGCAATAAAACCACCGAGCTAGCTTTTACAAGGTGCCAGCCTTGCTGGCGCACTCACCTTTACAACTCGCCAGCAAAAAGCAACACACTCACCTTGGCAACGCACTAGCAAAAATAATAGGCTATAAAAAACAAAAGTCAGCCTAAGTGTCCCTAGGCCGACTTTTTTAACACACTCAGTATTAAGAAAAATCTTCTAAATAAGTGTAACCTTTTAGGCCCACTTGCAGTTCTTCTAAAATCTGGGCGCGTTCTTCTTCGGCAATGTGCTGATTCACTAACTCTTCGTAAGTACGCATAAAGTCAACGGCATCTAAGTTAACATAGCGCAGTACGTCAGCAACCGTATCACCTGCAAGGACCGACTCAATATTGGTCACCCCGTTTTCTTCAATGCTGACGACAGCAGAGTTGGTATCACCAAACAGGTTATGCATATCACCTAAGATCTCTTGATAAGCCCCGACCATAAAGAAGCCGATCAAGTAAGGACTTTCAGCGCTCCAAGCTGGCACAGGTAGCGTGGTTTCAATCCCTTGACCGTCTACGTATTGGTCAACAATACCGTCAGAGTCACAGGTGATGTCCAGCATCACGGCGCGGCGCTCTGGCGCCTTGTCTAAACCAGACAGTGGCAGCACAGGGAACACCTGATCGATACCCCAAGCATCCGGTAACGATTGGAATAATGAGAAGTTTACGAAGAACTTATCGGCTAACTTTTCATTTAACTCATCGATAATCGGTCTGTGGTAACGGTTTTTGGTGCTTAACAAACCTTGCACTTCGTGGCATACACGCAGGTTAGCCTGCTCAGCCCAGGCACGTTCTGCCAAGCTTAATTGACCCAAGGCAAACAGCGATTGCGCTTCTTGCAGGTCACTTTGGCTATCGTGGTAAATCTCAATCAAAGCGCGTTGATCGGCGCGGCCGCTGATCTCGGTCCAAGATTGCCACATGTTGTGCAGCAGCTGTGGTGACTCTTCCGCAGGCGGCTGGATTTCTTCTACCTGATAGGCTTCAGTACCAATCACATCGGTGATCAACACAGCGTGGTGCGCCGTTAAGTGACGGCCAGATTCTGAAATAATACGTGGCATAGGTTGCTCGTATTCATTACAGATATCGGTAAGCACGTTGACGATGTTGTTCGCGTATTCGCTTAAGCCATAGTTCATTGAGTTGTTACTTTGGCTACGGGTACCGTCGTAATCCACCGCTAAACCACCGCCGACGTCGAAGCAGTTAATGCTGGCGCCTAACTCACGTAATTCACAGTAAAAACGCGCCGCTTCGCTCACACCTTGACGAATATCGCGGATGTTGGCGATTTGCGAGCCTAAGTGGAAGTGCAGTAACTGCAGAGAATCTAACATATCCTCTTGTTTTAACTGATCAACCACGGTCAGAATTTGCGCTGCTGATAAACCGAATTTCGATTTTTCGCCGCCGCTGGCTTGCCACTTGCCTTTACCTTGGAAGGCAAGGCGAGCACGTAGACCTAAGCGAGGTTTCACTCCTAAACGCTTAGACTCGGCTAACACCATCTTCAGCTCAGATAGTTTTTCTAAAACGATGTAGACCTTATGGCCTAACTTTTCACCAATTAAGGCTAAACGAATGTATTCGTTATCTTTGTAACCGTTACATACGATCACTGAACTGGCTTTTTGCGCCATGGCCAATACGGCCATTAATTCTGGCTTACTGCCTGCCTCTAGGCCTAATTGTGGAACTTCTTTTGATGCTTGGCTCGCAAGGATCTCTTCCACCACAGTTTTTTGTTGGTTTACTTTAATGGGGTAAACCAGCAAATAGTCCGCCTGATACTCATATTTTTGTATCGCTTGGTCGAATGCTTGGCACAAACTGTTCACTCTGTGGTGCAGAATTTGCGGGAAACGAACTAATACAGGTAAAGCGACCCCTGCTTTAACCATGTCTTTTGCTAGCTCATTTAAGCCAATCTTGTGATCAGGATTCTTAGGATCCGGCGACACTGTCACCTCACCTTGGTCGCTGATCCCATAAAACCCTTGGCTCCAGTGGGTAACGTTGTACCCAGCACGAGCAGCATCAATAGACCAATCATTCATTTTTATTTAGCCCGTCTATAAAAAAATGGGTTAAACGGCCACTGCATTCTTGCACGACCGCCCGTTCGACAAACCCAGGTAATCATACGGTTACCTGACATACAATTAGGATGTTTTCACCCTGTTTAATGCAGCAAAATCCCCCCAGCAGAGGTGACATTGATGCGTTTTTCCTTAACGCAGCCGGGGTAGACCCCAGATTCTGATTACTTTGGCGATGGTAGGAGATGGAATTTATATTCCCCTTTATCGCCTTGGTTTCTCACCAATGGCATTAACCTTAGCGCGCTTTGAGGTCAAAAAACACTCAAAACCCTTATATTAGGCGTCGCATCACCGCTCAAGACCCCAAATATCCAAAGAGGGTTTCAAGCATGTCGACAACTATAGGTAACACTAAAGGAACAACATTACATATTAAGTGGCTAAGCAAACGCTTACGCACTTAATAACAGGCAAGATTATTGTAACAGGGGACTGTTGGCTTCTTCGCGGCCAGAATTGATACGGATTAACGTGAGATGTTTAAGGCTAGTATCGTCATAGGGCACAACGATTGAGCGCTGGCATTGAGATGCTTTTAGGCAAAGAGCAAAAAATGGATGCTTGTGCATTAGCTAAACAATTCCTCTTAACCCCATGTAACCATTATAAATTGTACGTTACACGGTGAATGACCTGTGAACCATAAAATCATTACAACTCACGTAATATTTGTCATGTCTGTAACGAGCGAAGTCGTTAAACGGCGCAATTAAACCGCGCAATGTCACAGAATGCAAGCAAGAATCTCATTTAATATTTTTCATTAAAATATAATAAACACCGCATTAACAGGCTGGCCAGCAAAAAGCAGAGTTATATATTTAAAATCAATAAATTAAATATCATCCACACTCTAAGTGCGTTCAATATTTTTTAATAGCCAATCAAGATAATTCGATAACATTTGCACACATCAGCAATATTATTTTATCGCAGCGCGACTGTTCATTTACGACTATCAACGTAAAAGCCTATCTGGAAGCTGCCGTTTACAGATAAAGCGGTTATAATCACCGCCGAATGACATCCTTAGATAGAGAGTTCCATGGTACAGATAGGAAAAACCTGCAAACTTGAGGTGGTAAAACAAGTCAGCTTCGGTGTGTATTTAAATGCCCACGAATTTGGCCAAGTGTTACTGCCCAACAAAGCCACCCCAAAAGATTGCCAAGTCGGTGACTGGCTGGAGGTATTTTTATATCTGGACTCTGAAGATATCGTCATTGCCACAACTCGTAAGCCTTTAGCGCAAGTAGGAGAATTTGCCTACTTAAAAGCCGTGGCAACGGGTCCTTACGGGGCATTTTTAGACTGGGGATTAGATAAAGATCTACTGCTGCCCTTTGGCGAGCAGCATAAACCCATCGAAGAAGGCCGCTCTTACCTCGTCTACGTGCATGTTAACCGCGCGGATGAACGTATTGTTGCCTCATCTAAAATCGATAAGTTCCTCGATAAAACCCCAGCTCAGTACGAAGTGGGTCAACAGGTTGACTTATATATTGGTGGCACCACAGATTTAGGCTACAAAGCCATTATTAACCATGCCCATTGGGGCGTGATTTACCAAAATGAAGTGTTCCAAAAGCTGCGTTTTGGCCAAAGAGTTAAAGGCTTTATCAAACAAGTGCGCCGCGATGGCAAAATCGATCTGGTCTTGCAGCAAGGCAGTAAGCAAGAGCTCGATAAGCACGCACACATTATCTTAGTAAAACTCAAGCAAGCGGGTGGTTTCTTACCACTGACCGATAAAACCGATGCCGAAGTGATTTACGAGCAACTCGGCATGAGTAAAAAAGCCTTCAAGAAGAGCATCGGCGGCCTGTTTAAAGCGGGCAAATTAAGTATCGACGATGATGGCTTACGCCTGACGGAAGCAGACTGATTAGGCAGAATAGTCAACCGAATACGAGACTTAGCACTCTCTTGCCCCCATGTTCGTGCTTTATTTGTACAAATAGTTTGCCTTAAACCTCAGTTTACCGACAAGCGCTAGGATATTAAGCATGGCTCTGTTATAACAAAGCCATGCTTTTTTCTTTGGAGCTTATATGGAACTCACGTTACACGAAGCCAGAGTTATCGGTTGCCTACTTGAAAAAGAAGTCACCACCCCAGAGCAATACCCGCTTTCACTCAATGCCCTGACCCTCGCCTGTAATCAAAAAACCAGCCGCGATCCCGTATTGGACTTAAGCGAAGCGCAGGTTCAAGATGCCCTCGATTCATTGAATAAAAAGCGCTTAATCAGCGAGCAATCCGGCTTTGGTAGCCGAGTCGTCAAATATAAGCACAGATTCTGTAACACCGAATTTAGCGAGTTACAACTTTCCAGCGCGGCGGTAGCCATTGTCTGTTTGCTGCTACTTCGCGGCCCACAAACGCCGGGCGAATTGCGTACCCGCAGCAACAGGCTGCACGACTTTAAAGATGTGCTCGAAGTCGAAGCCTGCATTAAGCAATTGATGGAGCGAGATAAACCCGTGCTAGCTCAGCTACCACGGGAGCCGGGTAAGCGTGAATGTCGTTATACTGAGCTGTTTTCCCAAGGTGCTGAGCAAATTAGCGCCGCGTCATCCACCCATGCAGATGCACACCCGCTAAACGAACAGGATAGACAACAACTGGAAGCGAGAGTCACGCAGCTTGAAGAGCAAGTGGCTGAACTTAAAGATAAGTTAGACTCGCTTATCGCTTCTTTATCCTAACCGCGCTGCGGACGACTTTCGCGATTGATCATTCTTAATGATAACTAACGTGAGAGTTTGTCCGCTCACACACCAACGAGGCAGCGAATGACACAAAACGCTCCCAGTACATTCAACAACATGCTTTTGATCGCTGGCTTTGAATGTCGAAAATTTCTATTTAACCTTCGCGGGATTATCGCCCTGATCGCCTTTGCATTAGTGTGGGGCATGCTATTGCTTTACCCCATCCAAGGCGCTTCGACTTTATTGATGCAGCCCAATATTAAAGATCTGATCGACGGTCTCTTAGGCAACCAAGCACTCAATGTGCTGTTTGACTGGCCCGTGGCGGAAATGGCTATCTTCTGGTGTTTTGCGCTGTATCTTTTTCCGATGTTCAGTATTTTGATTGCCGCCGATCAGTTTTCCTCAGACAAAACCCGCGGCACATTGCGCTTCTATACCATAAGAACTAGCAAAGATAGCCTACTTTTTGGTCGCTTCTTAGGGCAAATCCTAATCCAAGGCCTACTGATTTTATTGACAATCCTTGCCACCATAGCACTAGCATTAACGCGCGATATTGGTTTGTTATTACCCGCATTAACGTCGGGCGCCTTGGTCGGCGTCAACCTAGTTATCGTGATTTTACCCTTTACCGCGGTCATGACCCTATTGTCCCTCTATGCCAACACGGCTAGACAGGCCATGGTGCTCGCCACCATCTTGTGGACTGTCGTCTCGATTGCACTGCTGATTTTGGGTAATCAATCCAGCTTATTTGAAGGGTTACAATGGATATTGCCGGGCGCTCAACTGTCGAACATGGTCAACACCAATGGACTCAATAGCTTTGTCTACGCGCCTATTCCCCTATTACAAACCGCATTCGCCCTTTTCCTTGGCCGCGTTTATATCCAAAGGAGTCAACTATGATCCTCATTCAATGCCAAGGACTGTCCAAACACTATGGCAGCAAAAAAGCGCTCAATAACGTTAACTTAACCCTCGAATCAGGAGCGCCTATCGCCTTGGTTGGCCCTAACGGTGCAGGTAAAACCACACTGTTTAGCCTGCTCTGCGGTTACCTCACCCCAAGCGCGGGCACAGTGCGTATTCTAGGAGAAGCGCCCAATAGTCCAGCATTATTAGGCCAAATTGCCGCCCTGCCACAGGATGCAACGCTCGATCCCAATTTAACCATTATCAGCCAGTTAAGCTTCTTTGCGCGTCTTCAAGGAATGGATAGCAAACAGGCAAATCAAGAAGCCCTGCGGGTGCTCAATTTAGTGGACTTAGCCGAGGTGGCGCAGCAAAAGCCACCGAGCCTAAGCCATGGGATGAGTAAACGAGTGGCGATTGCCCAAGCCTTAATCGGCTCACCCAAGCTGGTATTACTCGACGAGCCCACCGCAGGACTCGATCCGGCCAATGCTAAGAAAATCCGTGAACTCGTCAGAACGCTCTCGCCCAGCACCACCTTTGTGATCAGCTCGCATAACTTGGACGAGCTCGAAAAGCTCTGTGACCAAGTACTGTATCTAGATAAAGGTGAGTTGGGCCAATCCATTTCGATGCGCTCATCCAATAGCGGCAGTGATTATCTCACCCTCACCATGGAAAGCTGCGACAGTGAAGCGCTGATCCAAGCCGTAGGTCAAATAGCTGGTGTGGTGAATATCACCTCAAAACAAGCCCATGTATTCGTTATCCAATTAGATGACACGGCAAATCGCCATTACGAATTTGAAACCGCCCTGCTCACCCTATTTAAGCAGCAGCATTGGCAATATAAGATGCTGCTGAAAGGACGCACATTGGAAGAAACGTTATTTTCTTAAGCCCGCGATAAGTCCAGCCATAATTCCACCGCTTAAACCAACTCTTACAGCGCCCGCAAGGGCGCTCAGTAAACACAGTGTTGTTTATACACAGCGAAAGCAAAGCCATTTGCTTACACCCTATCAAAGGTGGAACAGTCGTAACTATCAGTGTTAAAACGCTTGATCCTCTAACGTCCACTTTAGCGCTAAACACCACTTAGCCCATAACGCTACTTATATGAGGCGTATTTCCGTTTAAAAGAAAAGGTGAGTTACCACCACTAACCAATAAAGCAGCAGTTAAGCCGCTTTGCTAAACCTTGGCTTTAAATCTGATCCCGAGCTTGTTATAACTCCCCTTTCCTGCTCTTTCGCTGAATTCAGAGGTTTCAATGAACAAAGCACAACTTATCCAACGTATCGCCACTTCGCTTGAACAGTCCCAGGCCAGTACTAAACCTGTTGTCGAACAAATCCTGCAACAGATCCATATCGCCTTAAGCGAAGGTGAGAAAGTCTTCCTGCCACAATTTGGCACCTTTGAATTACGTTATCATTTACCTAAATCGGGTCGGAACCCACAAACTGGCGAGATGATGGAGATTGCAGGCTTTAACCAGCCAAGTTTTAAAGCAGCGACAGCGCTTAAACAAGCGTTAAATGAATAGGATATGAATTAAGCATCGTTAAACTAGGCCGCTTTTGTGGGTAAAGGTTAACAATTTAAGTTTGATGATTGGATTTGTTAGGCGCCAACTAAATCTACCATCCATTTTACATTTCGTACCTTTCCATGCGGCTACTGCCATAGACTCCATCAAGCTATGCGTTTATGGGCATTCTTATGCATATAAGTCATCGAGCTTTAGGCGGTAATATAACCGCCTAAACCGAGAAGTATTAAGATAACGAGTTAACCACTCTAGATCAGGACTCGATAATGGTTTAGCGAACCAGTGATAAGAAAAACTTACTTGTTCACTAAGGGCGTCTCATGTCTGCCATTACTTTTTACTCGGATTTTGCATCTGCCAAACTAATGTCGCGAAAGGCATATCAAGATCGCTGTATACCGCATGGGCTTTTGGATCGGCATTGCTACCTAACATTTCTACCGCGGCTGTAGCGTAATCGGTTACTGGCACGCCTGCACCTAATAGACGTTGTAGGCCTGCAGTACGTTTTGCTTGGTTAAAAGTGCCTGATGCATCTAGTACCACCCTACTATCATATCCTGCTGCCTTAGCTGAAAGTGCAGGGAAGCTTGCACATATTTCGAGTGAAACACCAGCAATAATCACCTGCTTTCTACCCGTCTTTTCAATGGCTTCTCGTACTTTGGGATCATCCCATGCGTTGATGACGGTACGTTCAATGACCTTCACATTCGGAAGAGCTTGAGTTAATTCCGGCATCGTTTGTCCCCACATACCATTGGGCATGGTAGCGGTAATAATGACTGGGACACCTAACGTGTGAGCGGCTTTAGCAAGAGAAACAACATTGTGTTTAAGTTCCCCTACCGTCGTATCTCTCACACCACTAATAAGACCGACTTGATGGTCTACTAAGAGCAAAACGGCATCATCCCGTGAAAGCATGTTCAGATAACTATTGGGTTGTTGTACCTTGAGCGGTGCTGTTTCGGCCATGCTATGCACTGCTAAAAATAAGCAACTAATACCAAGGAGGCTAGCGGCAAATAGAGAATGAAATTTCATGATGTACTCCTAATTATGTATATTGAAAGAAACAAACGTTTGCTTCAGTTTGACAAAATGACGATGGACAATAGGTCGTTTTACGGTGATGTTTAGTATAAATTAGTTTAAATATGTAACAATCCACTGTTAGATCCACTTATCGTTCCATCAATGAGACGATAGCCAGCCTCGAAATAGAGCCAATCATGATTCCATTAGCACTCGATTTAAATGATCTTTTCTTGTTCACCCAAGTGGTGCAGCAAAGAGGATTTACCGCAGCATCAACAGTGTTGGGAGTTCCTAAATCGCGGATATCAAGACGAATTAAACTGCTTGAGGAGCGATTAGGTGCGCGATTAATACAACGCACATCGCGCAAAATGAGCCTTACGGACGCAGGTGAAGTGCTTTACTTGCATTGTCAGGCAATGCTGGCGGAGGCACAGGCGGGAGAAGCGGCAGTGAGGGCACGGCAATCTGAACCCAGTGGCTTGGTACGGATTAGTGTGCCGACGGCGATTGCAGATGCAGTTTTGGCTAAGTTAGTTCCTGACTTTATTCGCCACTACCCGAAGGTGAAATTGTCATTACAGGCGAATAACCAACCAGTTGATCTCATTGAAGAAGGGATTGACGTTGCTCTACGTGGGGTTGGTTTTGAACAAGCCCCTTCGAGTCTTATTCAGGTAAATCTCTGCACTGTGCAATGGGGTTTACTGGCTTCACCGTCATGGTTTAAGTCAAAGCAGCTATTACAATACCCTGAACAGTTACAGGGGGATGATGTACTACTGTTTGAAGGTATCAAACATCATTCTGATATATTGCGCCTTAGGCATGTATCCGGTGTTATTCAAGATGTGAGGGTTAACCCTTTGCTGCGAAGTGATAATGTGCAAACCTTAAAATTGTCAGCACTTTCAGGTTTAGGTATTGCTTGTTTGCCCTTATATACCTGTTCGACAGAATTAACGGACAGCAAATTAATACATTTACTCCCTGAGTGGCGGCCGAAGGAAGGACGGTTAGTGATGCTTTACCCTGAACGTCGGGGGTTGTCTCCAGCTGTGAGGGCGTTAGTGGACTTTTTTAAGATGCGTTTGCCTGGGCTAATTCAGTACCAAGTAAAGCCTTCTATCGGATAATTCTTGGGGAAACAGTCGAAATCAATTGCAGCTTTAGTGAACTGATTAGATATTTAATGTAATGTGTATAAACTAAATCAGCCATTTTAAATTCACAACTAGACATAATCTCGGCTGAAAATGCAAAAAAGCACCGACGAATGTCGAGGCTTATTTACTATTCACTAAGAATAATGGTACCCGAGGCCAGACTTGAACTGGCACGCTGTTACCAGCGAGGGATTTTAAATCCCTTGTGTCTACCGATTCCACCACTCGGGCAAACTCTGAATATCGCAAGCACAGCTATTGATATTGTTTAACTCTTTACTTCGTTACTTATATTTCAAAAATATAAATAAAGAAGTTTAACGCTTCAGCTCTGTTTGAGCTTTCACCATTATAAAAATGGTACCCGAGGCCAGACTTGAACTGGCACGCTGTTACCAGCGAGGGATTTTAAATCCCTTGTGTCTACCGATTCCACCACTCGGGCAAACTCTTTATATTAACGACGGGAATCGTGTCATTAATATCTTATATTATGGAGGCGCGACCCGGAGTCGAACCGAGATCGACGGATTTGCAATCCGCAGCATAGCCATTCTGCCATCGCGCCATCTTTCCAATCATTTAGATTGGAGCGACATATCGGGTTCGAACCGATGACCTATACCTTGGCAAGGTATCGCTCTACCAACTGAGCTAATGTCGCATTTCGATTTCACACTCACTCAAAAAACAAGGCTTCGTATCCACCTTACTAACTGAGCTTATGTTGCATCTCGTAGAGTTAAGATTTTGTTTTCACTTCGTCTCTCGTCTACGGGGAGGCATTCTACCTATTTACAATGCAGTGTCAACCGCTGTTTTATCGATAACTTACTGCTTGCGCACTAAATAATCTCTTTGATCTTTTATTGTGCTATTCAGCCGTTAAATCTTTCCAAGCGGCTAAAATGTAGCTCATCATTGACCAGAAGGTTAGCACGGCAGCGATATATAACAGCACAAATGCCGCGGTGATCATGAGTGGGTTGTATTGCCAGATCAGACCAATAATCGCCACCATCTGCGCAGCAGTCTTATATTTGCCGATCCAAGAAACCGCAACCGTCCCGCGCTTACCTAATTCGGCCATCCACTCCCGCAAGGCTGAAATCACAATTTCGCGACCAATCATAAACAGTGCCGGCAGCGTTAACCAGATATCGGCATATTGCTCCACCAGCAACACCAGCGCGGTGATCACCATCAGTTTATCGGCAACGGGATCGAGAAACGCCCCAAAACGCGTGAGTTGCTTGAGTTTTCGGGCGGCATAGCCATCCAAGGCATCGGTAATGGCGGCAAGCCAAAACACAAATGCAGCAACGAAGGGAGTCCAACTGTACGGCAGATAAAAAAGCACCACGAAGATGGGCAGTAAAAAAAGCCTAAAAAGGGTTAATGCTATAGGTAAGTTAAACGGCATGATCAAACCAGTTAGTCAAAAGCAGCGCCAATCTTGCCTTAAATTTATCACCCTCGCAATGTATCATGAATGGTTTGTGCCATTTCTATGCTAATACCGGGTACTTTCGCTAACTCGGCCACACTCGCCCCCTTCACTTCCTGTAAACCACCAAGATGTTGCAATAGCGCCTTGCGCCGCTTAGGACCAATCCCAGGAATCGACTCGAGCGTCGAGGTGTTACGGGTTTTCTGGCGACGATTGCGATGGCCAGTAATAGCAAAGCGGTGGGACTCATCGCGAATATGTTGAATAAGGTGCAGCGCTGGCGAGTCATCTTCGAGGGAAAAGCTACTTTCAGTGTCGCCAAAGATTAAGGTTTCAAGCCCGGGTTTACGGCTCTCCCCCTTTGCCACCCCAATCAGTTGCGGCGCTTTATCTAAATTGACAAATTTCTCATCAACAATTTGCTGGGCGATACGTAGCTGGCCCAAGCCACCGTCGATAAATAAGATGTCAGGAATTTTGCCGCTGGCATCGATTTTATCAAATCGACGACTAATGGCTTGTTTCATCGCGGCATAATCATCGCCGGGCGTAATGCCTTCGATATTGTAGCGGCGGTATTCGGCTTTATGTGGCCCCTCGCGGTTAAACACCACGCAGGAGGCTACCGTGCTCTCCCCCATGGTATGGCTGATATCGAAACACTCCATCCGCTGGATTGGCGCATTGAGTTCGAGGATCTCCTCCAGCAAGACAAAACGCTGTTCAACGGTGTTTTTATGGGACAGACGCGTCATCACCGCATTGGTGGCATTGGTCAGCGCAAGGCGCAAAAAGCTTGCCCTATCGGCGCGCACATTGGTTTTGATGCTGAACTTTTTGTTTAACGCCTCAGAGACGGCCGCTTCTAACTCATGCAATTCTTCAAAGTGATGGCTTATCACCACTTCCTTAGGAATGGTGCGTTGAATATCGGCATTTAAATAAAACTGTAATAGGAAGGAACGTAAGACTTCTTCGATATCCGTTTGCGCAGGCACCGTTGGATAATAGCTGCGGCTACCAAAAATTTTACCTTCGCGGATAAATAGCAAGTGAAAACAGGCAATGCCCGAGGCGTAATGCACACCGATAACATCCATATCCCCAGTATTACCTGAGACTTCTTGCTGCTCGGCCACGCGGCGCAGCGCCATAATTTGATCGCGAAAACGCGCGGCTTGCTCATAGGCTTGCTGCTCGGCGGCCTCTTCCATCTTAGCCACGAGTTCACTGATGACTTGCTTGTCTTTCCCTTTTAAGAACAGACTCGCCAGTTTAACCTGCTCATCATACTCCGCATTACTGACCTTACCGACGCAAGGTGCACTGCAGCGGGATAACTGGTACTGCAGGCAGGGACGAGTGCGGGATTTATAATAGAGATCATCACACTGGCGGATAGGAAACAGCTTTTGCATCAAGTGCAAACTTTCACGCACCGCACCGCCATTAGGATAAGGCCCAAAGTAATAGCCCTTTTCCCGCTGCGGCCCACGATGGTAAGCAAGTCGTGGATGCTCGTGCTGACTCAATAAAATATAAGGGTATGATTTATCGTCCCGCAGTAACACATTGTATTTGGGCATGTACTGCTTGATATAGTCATTTTCAAGCAGCAGCGCATCGGTCTCACTGTGGGTCAGTGTCACATCGATATGATGAATATGCGACACCAGCGCCTGGGTTTTCACATTGCCAAGGTTTTTACGGAAATAGGAGGATAAGCGCTTCTTAAGATCTTTGGCTTTACCCACATAGATGACGTCACCTTTGACGTCATACATGCGATAAACCCCAGCAGAGGATGAAACCGTGCGTAAAAAACTCTGGGCGTTAAAACCTGTCGACATCGTTATACACCCACTCTTTGACTCACGGTCTTCAACACAACTTGATATATCGTCTTCACACTCACAACTAACACTTAATTCATGTTAGAAACATTGACACAAACGGCCATTAGAAATGGCCAGCGTCTAACATTTTATAGCGGATCGCTAAACGAGTCAGCTCCACATCACCACTGATCCCTAGTTTGGCAAACAAGCGGTAACGATAACTGTTAACGGTTTTTGGGCTTAAGTTGAGCTGCTCAGAAATATCATTGACCTTTTCACCATTGGTGATCATCAACATAATTTGCAGCTCACGCTCGGACAAGGCTTTAAACGGATTCTCATCGGCGGGATTGAATTGGCTCAATGCCATTTGTTGGGCAATTTCTGGAGATAAATAACGCTGACCACGGGAAACCTGACGTATCGCTTGCAGTACTTCGGGAGGTGTCGCCCCTTTGGTTAAATAACCGGACGCGCCCGCCTGCATCACTTTGCTGGGGAAAGGATCTTCAGTATGCACAGTTAACACAATAATCTTGGCATGGGGCTGATAACGTAAAATTTTACGCGTGGCTTCAAGCCCCCCCATCCCAGGCATATTCATGTCCATTAAGATGACATCGGCTTCATTTTGTCTCGCCCACTGTACCGCGGTTTCGCCATCTGGCGCTTCTCCCACGACTTTGATCCCACGTTCATCTTCTAAGATGCGGCGGATCCCAGTTCTTACAAGCTCATGGTCGTCAACTAAATATATCGATATCAACTTTTATCCACCTTTAACCAATGTCGACTTACACAGTGTAGTCAAATCAGAATACCGCAACCGGAATATAGGTTATCAGGGTAATTTAGCCCAACAATGGCATTTCGCAAAGCATAAAATGAATATTGTTAACTAGATGATATTTAAAGGAACAACGGACTCATTAACCCAGTTTAAATTCTGCGCTTAGGGCGCTGCTGGTTTCGGTATTCACGGCAAATGGCGAAGAGTGTGCTCAACGCCGCAAGTTTTAAACACAATAGAATGGAAGGCCAAAATGCAAAGAGCCGCGAATTGTTTAGCAGTCTTGTATAACATTAGATGGAGAAGCAGCGCTTAGCATGAGGAACCCGAGGGTTCAAATGCCAAAAACAAAAAAGGCACCATTGCTGATGGTTTATCTGTGGAATATTGCGGAGGGGCTGTGCTTCGAATAAGGAACCCTGGGATTCAAATTCCGCAAACAAAAAAGCCATCATTGCTGATGGCTTTTCCGTAGAATATGGCGG
>NZ_AXZL01000045.1 GCF_000485795.1 Shewanella decolorationis S12 | reverse complement strand
AAAACTGCGCACAATGTGCCTAAAGTTATGTAGAACTGCTTTTTTTTGGATAATCGGGTTCCAAAAAAACAGCCCTGAAAGGGCTGAGTTTTGCATAACTTGTATTGTGCGAAGTCGAGCTTATTGACTGAAACAGGCGAGCGCTATAGATATCAAAATCTGCTCGTTATTTAACCTCAGTATATCCACAAGATACCCCCCGAAATGAGACTTGCAAATAGCAACAAACCTCACTATCTTGTTGTGAGAGCAATGAATAGCACTATATATGGTGTTTTGATTTGCTTTGGGAACGACTAAGGAACGACTAGCACGCCACATGCTAGTGAACCTTAGTCACAGGGATGTATATCGCAAGCGATTTACTTGTTTAACTTGGAAGGTTAACGGGATCCCGTTGTTGCTACTATAGGGTATCAACAACGCCTCGAGCAAGTAATTCGCCTCAAATTTTTATTTGTTACATATAAGGTGAAAAATTATGCAAAAGGTAAATATGGCTCATTTAAGGCATGGCTCTTCAAGTGTCGCAATTTTTGATGCTAAATCAACGGTTGGTGATAATGCAGGCTTGCTATATCAGCTTACTCAAAAAGCTATTGCTAGCGGTCTTAGAGTTGACTCATCAGCATTAGTATACAGTTCCGGTGGAAAAATAAGGTTCGAAGGAGACCCCAGTTTAGTTAGATATTTAGCTAAAGGTTGGTATCCGCAGTGGACTCATGAGCTTTCTATTTAATCGGGATTATTAAGGGACGTGTCCCTTAATGCAAAGCGCTCTTAATAGGGGCGCTTTTTGCCCCGAGCTTTCTCCCTGCCAAGCCGCTTTTCAACGTCCTTCCAGCCCCGCCTAAAGTCGATTTTTGTCTACAAAATTCAAAGCGATTTCATGTTCTGGCGTTCTGGCCGGATGGGTACCTGCTAGCCCCGTTATGGGGCGGGCAGGTATCCGAGGCCAGAGAGCTAAAGTGCGTATAGTAATACTGCACTTTTGTCTCATTTTTGAGACTTCTTGAGGGTACTGAACGGACACTTGGAAAGGGCGCCCGCGTAGCGGGAAAGGCTCCAAGTGGAAGTGAATGACCTTCAAGTCCACATACTTTAACAGTGGACTCTAGTCTCATTTTGATACTATCTTTGGAAAGTAACTACTATTCTTGAAAGGGAAATCATGGCGTCTAAATTACTTTTGCTAGCAATTCCATTGCTTCTTGCTGGATGTAACTCAACTCCTGTACCTTCAGCTGTCCAACAGGTCGGAGAAAATCAATATACGGTATCAGCAAGTATGGAAGGTGTTAAATTTGATAATGAAGAAAATAGCTCGTTTACAAGGGGAAAAGCGCTAGAGGTAGCTGATACTTATTGCAAGGACAGAGGTTCTGCTTATGCTGAATTACTTCGTGAAAATATAAGTAAGGGGCCTGTCGCAACATCAATTATTTATTTCAGTTGCCATAAATAGTTTTGCTTACGGGTCTGGGGAGGAAGGGGGAGCAGGCGAAGCGCCCCCCGACCGACATGGTTTTAGGTTTGGGTTCCTGTTACACCCAAACTAACTCCTGACATCAGGAATTGCATCAACCTTCATCTGATTTCCTTGTCATTTCAGGAGTGCTGCCAGTAACAAATGTGGGTATACCAAAAAGTGTTTTTCTATCAGTTAATTGCTGCATACTTAATGCAATACAATACTTGTCTATAACTGTTAATAGTATTTGTTTATCTTTATCTGGAATTTGCTTAACCCGCTCTAAGGCTACAGCCATGACTGAATCAACATTTGATCTTTCAGTGTCTATAAGCAGAGCGTCAGCCGAACACTCCAGCGCGTTCATTATTGAATAGATAGTACTGAGCTTTGGATCTGTTTCATCCCTTTCAATCTTCGATATTTGCCCCAATTGAATTTTGCATTTATTTGCCAATTCACCTTGCGTCCATCCTTTATCACGGCGTAGGCGCTTTAGATTTTCACCTATAGACATAAAATTTCCTTGATAATAATCTTGCAGCATGAATTCTAACCCTATATATTTCGCCTTGAGTAATAATTAATTCTACAGAACTAATGATATTGTTGCTGTAGAAGTATTGACAGGGTTTTGGGGATTGTTTTTCATCGACCGTTTGTTCATGCAACAAGATCATCCAGAGGGCAATTTGCCGCTGGTCGGTCGGCATGTCATTGAACGGTTCGAACTCGAAACGGGTGAGCATTTACCGCCATCGGTTAATCAAAAAATCCTTGAAGGGTCATACAGCACCAAATTAACTATCCGTTGTGATGGGCAGCGGGTGAGGGTGGAAGGCAATCCTTCACGCTGGCAGCGTATGGATAACCTATTTGGCTTACAGACGCTTGATGAATGCGTGGCGATCTTTAACCACGTTTTAGCCCAATATGATTTGCCACCGTTCACCAAAAATACCCAAATCTCATACCGCCAAACGCCAGACGGCAAAACCACTCAGCTTGTCGGTAATGGTGCTGAAATTACCGCTATCGACTGGACAGTCAATCATCAAGTAGGCAAGGGCAAAGAGGCCTCGTTTATCCGTGGTATGTCATCGATGCAAATCGGTCGAGGTCGTAAACCGAAGCTGTATCCCGATGGCCATACGTGCAACTGGGGCGAAGGTTCGACTTGGGTCATGACCAAGCTCTACAACAAAGCTGTTGAGTTACAACGGCATTTAAACAAAGAACTCCGTAAAAAAGACGGTGTGCCCATCGATAGACTTAACTACTTAGAAAACTTAATTAAATACTGCGAAAACACAGGTGTAGTACGCGAAGAACATAGCTTAAGACAGGCCTTGCTAAAGCGTCATGCGCTGCAATTTTATGGCCGAGTGACTGAACAAGACTTTTATCCGCACCTAACTGACATAGAGAACGCCATGAAAACTATCCAGATATCACACGATGAGCACCAAAGCATTGCAGACCAACTCTTAAATCTTGGCATCGTTAAAAGTCGTCAAGCAGCTAATGCAACTCAATCTTATGCATTAATTTGGCAACATGGCAAAGATATAAAAAGCGAACTCAGTAGTTCAAATTATTACGTTCATAAAGCCCGTCTAAAAGCTATCGGCATCGATATCGGCCAACAATTCGATGTAAGCCGTATGTGCCCAACACTGAAACGCTCAGAAGTCATTGAAGTTAAACCACTAATCGTGCCGCACTGGTATCAGTTGCCCGTCGTTGCACAATCCAACGTTTTACCATTTAAAGCCTACGCATAGGAGTAGTAACCATGTTAAAAATCGAAGTATTTCAAGAAGATGTTACCGTTAGCGCTAGGAACATGCCGCCTAAGGATGGTAAGCCTGGGCGAACTATTTATGAGCAAACCGCATACGCGCATTTAGGCGGGAAATTTCCCGTACAAATGAAGCTACAAGTCGAAAGTCCTGCCAATGTGTATCCAGCGGGTGAATATCAAATCGATAGTTCCAGCTTTGTGATTAATAACTTCGGCGGCCTTGAGCTTAAACGGTTCGGGTTGAAAATCACGCCAGTTAAAGCCGTAACTCAAGCCAAAACGAGCTATTAATTGAGGTTCAACATCATGGAAGAATCACTCATCAATAATGCAATCCGGTTGCGTAACGATATACAGGCCATCAACGAGTTTTTACTGAAAGGCTTAGCGCCCGAAGAAGCTCAGTTGCAATTAGTCGCCAAATCCTGCGTGTTGCTTGGCGAACTGGACGACACCTTAGAACAGCTTAAGGACACTGCATCATGCAAATAATTCCATACGCTGGCGGCTACAGCATGGTTGAGCGCCAAGATAACCCCGAGCTGCAATGCAATAACTGCAATAAGCCTTGGTGGTATGATGATTTTGATAGCATCTTTATCCAGTGCCCACATTGCAAAGGCGAATTACGCAAGGTCACGCCAGAAGAACCATTTAGACACCGCTAAGCATCAGTCAATGCCGATAAGTGACGTTATCGGCATCCCAAATCCCTCCCACACAAAACTGCGCACAATGTATATTATGTTAAATTAAGTATAGATGAATACGGAAAGCTATCATTCCCTATGCGTCTAATTGTCCGCCCAATAAAGGGTTAAGATTGTCATCGTTTAGCGCTTACCGTTGATTTTTGGTCTTATCAAGGGATAGATTCATTTGATGGGGTTATTTCTAAGTTATTTTCAAGGTGTTCCTACGTGAATTTTTGGCAAGATTGCCCCTGCAAGTTTTGCAGATTTCACGTAGCGCACGAATGAGATTTGAGTCAGTTAGTTTGATATCACAGTCGATGACCATTCGGTCACCCCCTAAGTGGTGACCGAATGGAACATGGATTATCAAAACCATCCATGATCTTGTTTAATCAATCCTTTTTATTGTTTAGGCCTCATGTGCAAGTAACAGTGGATTTACCGTCGTGGCACCATAACCCTTTGCATTGAGCTCGGCATCCAATCCCATCGATGCAATATCATCCGCTGCCGCATCTAACAATGGTAAACGGTTGGTAAACAACATCTTAGTGTACCCCTTACACGCCTCACAGCTCTCAATCCGCACGGCTGCCTTATGGTCATCAAACGACCAAATCGACATCTCCCGGGATTGCTCGCAGCAAGTACAATGGGCGCGCACATAGTGCCACTCGCTTTCACAGAGACTGCAATGTAAATAGCGCAGCCCTTCCCGTGGCTCATCGACAATCATGCTGGCGACGGGATGACTGCCGCACACCGGGCAAAGGCTAGACTGTTTAACCTTATTCACATCCATTCGCGCAATCACCATGGGTGCCCAGTGTGACCAATACAAGGACAATCCCGCCCAAATAAATAGGCTGAACTGTGCAGGCACGGCACTAAACTCCCCTTGCCTCAGTTGAGTGCCCCACTCTAGCAATTGAGTTGGCGACTGCTGCTGTAACTCCTGGAGAACAGGTACTAAATGCGCGGGCACTTGAGATACCAATTCTGTTAGCAATGCTTGCAATGCTTTTAACCAATCCTGAGCCGTTTGAGTTTGGCTTAGGGACAACGGATATGGCACATCAGCGTCAATCATTGGTGCAGGGCCCATATCCGTTGCCGCAAGTTTTTGCTGCGTCGACACTAGGATTTGGCAGAGCTTGAGATAATCCGCCAGCGGAGAATCCTGCGCTAATTGGGCTAAACGACGTGCTCTATGTTGATAAATTTTCTCAGGATTTGCCACTTTTAGCGGTTTTAATGCTAAGGGGGATTTATCAACAAAACTTAACGGGATATCGCTGGCCATCTTCATCGCTATTTTTCCTCGTGTTCTTCTAACATGGCTGGGTGGTGCTTACGAGCCCAAGCCTTAGAGACTTTGCCGTAGAGCATCCCTGTGATCGAGCCTTCAATCCAGCAGGCCATCCATACGTGTACCACTAGGGATAACAGCATTAATATGCCGCAGGCCGAGTGGACTAAGGTGGCCCAATTGACGGCTTCTGCCGAGAACATGGGGGCAAAATAAGGTTGCCACATCATGATGCCGCTGATCAGAAACGCCAGTACAAAAACCACAAAGGCGCGGAATAACATTTTCTGACCTGGGTTGTAATGGCCCACGGGCGGAATGTTTTCTTCTTTTTGCAGTAACACCCACACAACGGCTTTCATCCAGGGCAAATCGTACTTATTCCACTTATTGTGCTGGTAATAGCGGATCAGCATCACCGCCAGCAACAAACACATGGCGATCCCGAAGAATGGATGCATCACTTTTGCCAGTTGTGGGGTGCCAACAATGCCACTCAGCCACTGGAACGAAGGATAAAAAAACGAGAATCCCGTTAGAAAGGTCACTAAGCCCACAAAGACTATGGTCCAGTGACATAGACGATCAACGAGCTTATGGCGCACTATCATCTCTTTATGACTCATTGCTTTTCCTCCTCTTTGACACCGGCATCAATGTAACCGGGCTGATCTTCCTCGACGATGTTGCGCCCTACCGCAATGCGGTGCATCAGGGCGAAGGCCGCCGTTGCGAGCAAGCCTGCGGTGCCCAAAGGTTTGAGCCAATCTTGACGCCATTCGGTGGCGGCGGGGATTTGCGGGTCCTTTGGCATACCGTAGGTTTCGGGTTGCGTGATGTCGTGGAGGATAATCATCATATGCGTTCCGCCAACACCTTCGGGGTTATAAAGTCCCGCCTTGCTGAAACCACGCTCCTTTAACTGCTCGACGCGTTTTTCGGCATAGAACAACATGTCTTCGCGGGTACCAAAACGCAGTGCTCCCACGGTGCAGGTTTTAACGCAGGAAGGCTCTAGGCCAACGGCGAGCCTATCGGAGCACAGGGTGCACTTATAGGCTTTGTTATCTTTGGCGCTGATCTTAGGCACATTGAAAGGACAGGCACTGGCGCAATAGCCGCAGCCAATACATTTGTTCGAGTCAAAGTCCACTGTGCCATTAGCATGTTGCACAATCGCGCCGCTAGTTGAGCAGGCTTTTAAGCAGGCTGGATCGGCACAGTGCATACAGGCAGTGTGGGTAAATTGCCAACGCAACTTATTGTTATCCATCACTTCGTGATACTGAATTATGTTCCAGCTTTCGGGTGACAGTATCATCGGGTTCTGATAACTTCCTTGGAAAGTACCGACATCTTCACGAAGGTCATTCCATTCGGAGCAGGCAACCTGACAGGCCTTACAGCCAGTGCATTTAGTCGCATCAAACAGCTTAGTCACCTGCTGGACCGCACCAATGCGTGCTTGAGACGCGGGGGTGATGTCCGTGGTGCCTGAGATGCGGATAATATCTTGAGAAGCCATAATTAGAAGCCCTCCGCTTTGGCAATATTCACAAGGAATGCCTTATATTCAGGGGTTTGGGTGTTGGCATCGCCCACAGATGAAGTTAGCTCGTTGACGATATAACTCTTCTGTGTCAAGGCCTCGTAACTGCCATGGCGTGGAATACCAATGGTGTGGACTTTTTTGCCCTGAACCATC
Organism: Shewanella decolorationis S12; assembly: GCF_000485795.1. GTDB lineage: Bacteria > Pseudomonadota > Gammaproteobacteria > Enterobacterales > Shewanellaceae > Shewanella > Shewanella decolorationis. The sequence goes on along the minus strand of NZ_AXZL01000045.1, from coordinate 14,495 downwards.
ATGGGTTGGAGTCGTTTAGTGACATAGGCCTTAGTGACAATATGCGAGCGCTTAGAGCTCACTTTGACCCAATCACCGTTATTGATGCCCTTTTCTGCCGCCAAGGTTTCATCGATTTCGATAAAGTGTTGTGGCTGGGTAATTGCGGCCAGCTGGCAATGCGTGGTCCAGTTGTTGAAGTGCTCCGTCATCGAGTAAGTAGTGCCGACATAGGGGAACTCTTCGTTGGTACCAAAGCTTTCACGTAAGCCTTTGAACATCCGCGCCACCGGGTTATTGGTGACTTTAGGATGCAGTGGGTTACTCGCCAGTGGCGATTCGAACGGCTCATAATGCTCTGGGAATGGACCATCTTTTAAGTCACGCAGGGCAAATAAATGGCCAACGCCATCGGCTTGCATGATGAAAGGATGGGCCGAATCTTCGGCATTCAACTTGGCATTAAAGTCAGGCACATCAATGCCCTGCCACTTGTTGTCCTTGTATTCGAGCAGCACACGGCTAGGATCGCGCGGCTTACCTTGCACGTCGCAGGAGGCGCGGTTGTACAAAATACGGCGGTTTGCAGGCCAAGCGAATGACCAATTCGGGGTAATGCCTTTGCCGGATGGATCGCTATTATCGCGACGTGCCATGAGGTTGCCCGCTTCGGTCCACATGCCGGAGTAAACCCAAATACCGCATGAGGTAGAACCATCGGCTTTTAACTCGGAGAAGCCATTGAGTAGCTTACCAGTCGTGAGATCATAGCCATTCATCTCCTGCGCGATTTCCTCGGAGCTGGGTTCATGCTCCATCGCATAATCCCATTTGATGGCTTCGATAGGCTCAGGTAAACGGCCGCCCTCTTCACGGTATAAACGTTTTAATTCCAGCATGATGCCAGAAAGAATTGCCGGATCAGATAAGGCTTCGCCAGGTGGATTGGCGCCCTTAAAGTGCCATTGTAACCAACGGCTCGAGTTAGCAATTGAACCACTTTCCTCAGCAAAACAGGTTGTGGGTAAGCGGAAGACTTCGGTTTGAATGCTGGCCGTATCCACATCGTTAAACTGACCCGCATTGCGCCAGAAGCTGGAGGTTTCATTTGCCAGCGCATCGAGCACTACTAAGAACTTCAGATTAGATAAGCCCTTAGACACTTTTTGCTTATCGGGCTGGGAGTTAAGTGCGTTGATACCTTGGATAAAGTAGCCATTAACTTCACCGTGAACCATCATGTCGATTTGCTTATTGATATCGTACTGTTGGTCCCACTTTGGCAGCCAGTCATAACCATAATCGTTTTCTGCGGTGGCATGATCACCGAAAAATGCTTTTAACAACGACACGGTAAAGGCTGGGTAATTGTGCCAGTAGTTGGTTTGGTTTGGTCTTAAGGCTTTTGGGGTGTAATGGGCTAAATAGTTTTGTAAATCAACATCTTTATCTTGAGGCAGTTTCAGGTAGCCAGGTAAACCTTGGCATAATAAGCCTAAGTCTGTCGCGCCTTGAACGTTTGAGTGACCACGCAGCGCATTCACGCCGCCGCCCATGATCCCCATATTGCCAAGCAGCAATTGGATCATCGCCATGGTGCGGATGTTTTGCGCGCCGACGCTGTGCTGAGTCCAACCAAGTGCATACAGGAAGGTTGCGGCTTTATGGTCAACATGGGTCGCCCCAATTTGCTGACACACTTCAAGATAGGCGTCTTTCGGCGTACCCGTGATGCTGGACACTGTGTCAGGATCGTAGCGATCAACGTGTTTTTTCAACAGATTAATCACGCAGCGTGGATGACTTAAGCTAGGGTCAACCTTAGCGTAGCCCTCTTCATCTAACTCATAGAACCAAGTGGATTGGTCGTATTTATGGTTAGCCTCATCGTAGCCACTGAATAAACCGTCGTTAAATTCAAAGTCTTCCCGCACGATAAACGTGGCGTTGGTATAGGCTTTGACATAGTTAAGGTTGATTTGCTGCGTCTCGAGCAGATAGCGGATCATGCCGAGCAGGAAGGCAATATCAGTGCCCGAACGAATAGGCGCATATAAATCGGCGACGGCGGCACTGCGGTTAAAGCGAGGATCGACCACAATCAACTTGGCGTTGTTATGCTCCATCGCTTCTGTCACCCAACCAAAGCCGACGGGATGTGCTTCTGCAGCATTACCACCCATCACAATGGCCAGATCGGTATTTTTCATATCCGCCCAGTGGTTAGTCATAGCACCGCGGCCAAAGGTGGGCGCCATTGCGGCCGGTGTTGGAGCGTGGCAAACGCGGGCGATGTTATCTATCCCTAGCATACCAATGGCACGACCGAACTTATGGGTGATGTAACAGCCTTCGTTTGCTTGGGCCGATGAGGTCATCATGCCTAGGCTGACTAAGCGGTTAACGGTTTGCCACTGGGCATTTTTCTCAACCAGATTGGCATCACGCTCGTCTTTGATGAGTCTTGCGATACGCTTAAAAGCCTCATGCCAGCTAATGCGCTGCCATTTATCCGAACCGGGTAAACGCACTTCAGGATATTTCAAACGGTGCGGGCTGTTTACATAGTCAACCAAGCCTGCGCCCTTAGGACACAGAGCACCGCGGTTAATCGGATTATCGGCATCGCCCTCAATATGAAAAATGCTCTGCTCCGCATTCTTCCCGTTGCTGCTCTGGCTGTACATCAACAACCCACAACCCACAGAGCAGTAGCAACAATTGTTACGCGTCTCTTTTGCGCGCAGCAATTTAAAACCTCTGACGGATGCAAATGCCTTTTCGGACATCAACCCCAGTGCAGAAATTGCAGAAGTCGCGGCTCCCACAGCACAGAGTTTAAAAAACTGTCGTCTATTCATTGTCATTTCACACACTCTCTTTTATGTGCTCACTAAGTTGCAGCGCGTACGCTGCAGGCTTGAGTAGAGAACTTAACCCTACTCATGGTGCGAGTATAAAAAAGTGACTAATAATGACAATTTCTAACAGGTGATCAAAATCACATTAAGCCTTCAACAGATTATTTGACCATAATAAGCTGTTTATATGGCATTTGTCGGAATTAAAATCTATAAAAACTACAGCTTGCGATATCTAAGCGGTTTTATCGATATGGACATTTTGATTAGCCATTTTGTCCACTTTGTACCAAGTTCCATTTGGGGTAAATCTTATTGTTGACGCGTATCACAAAAGTGACGGCGATTGGTCAAAATATGAATGAAAATACCGATTAGGCACTTTTAGAGCAAGATCACAATTTAAGAGAAATTATAGGGTCGTAAATGCATCAGTTTAACCATTCAGACTTGAGTAGGTTATTAAACACACCTAAATATTGAGAATTTATTTAGGACGTGTTGACGTTTCAGTGCTGTTTTTGCAGTCAAATGCTGCCTGAAGAGTTCGTCTGGCAAGCCCTTACACTGACTTTCTGTCATAAGCGCTGCTCGTCATTTGAGTAGAATAACGACACATCATTCCTCGTTTCGCGAGTACGCACTTGCCAGAACGAACAAAATCCAATCTCGAAACGTCAACACGCCCTGGGTTCGTGTTATTTAAAAACCAAGCTAATAGGAAATAACATCTATACATGACATAAAAAGGCCACTAATACTTTGCAAGCATATTTATCCGAATTTGGTGAAGGGACTGCGCTTAGAAGGAAATAGCTTTAGGGGCAAATTCCAAACAAAAAGTCATGATTACTGATGGTTTGTTTGTGTAATATTGCGGAGGAGCTGCGCTTTGCATGAGGAACCCTAGGTTCAAATTCCGAAATGCCAAAAACAAAAAAGCCATCATTGCTGATGGCTTTTCCGTAGAATATGGCGGAGGAGCAGGGATTTGAACCCTGGGTGGGCTATAAACCCACGCCGGTTTTCAAGACCGGTGCATTAAACCACTCTGCCACCCCTCCGAACGAGCGAGATAATAGCTATCTCCCCTCGGGTTGTAAACCTAAATTTATTATTAATTGAATTGATTGGCGATTTGATATGCAGTCGTCGATAAAACCATCGAATAACGTCTAATCTTCACCCAAAATCCCTTGTATTCACACTTAAGGTGGCGCTTATGGCCACTTAGGCACAAACACGCTGCGCTCAATACACACGCCCCTTTAACCCATTTAACTCAACAATCCCTTAAAGTAGCCACTTTATATAGCCGTAATAAAGGCTCGATATAAAGTCACTCAAATCAAAGCGTACTAAAGGCATATGAAGGCAAATTGGCGATGCAAGTGCCCGTACTCATAAGTAGTTAAGAATATGGGAAGAAACTCGCGAGGCAAATACAAGTTTGCTTAAGTAAATGAGAGTTAACTTATTTCAGGACTAGACAAACACTTAGTTGGTCGAGCTAACTCTGCTCAGTGACGGTTAAATGCATTATAGGAAAGTGACAAAGTTCGAATTCTATAAACAAAAATCCATCATAGCTGATGGCATTTCGCGGAATATAACGTAGGGGCTGTGCTTCGAATAAGGAACCCTGGGATTCAAATTCCGCAAACAAAAAAGCCATCATTGCTGATGGCTTTTCCGTAGAATATGGCGGAGGAGCAGGGATTTGAACCCTGGGTGGGCTATAAACCCACGCCGGTTTTCAAGACCGGTGCATTAAACCACTCTGCCACCCCTCCGAATGGCGCAAATGATATAAGCATCACCGGTGCTTGTAAACAGCAATTTTTCAATATTGTGTTAAATGCTCATCTTATGTTCACCAAGATGTTTTTTCAGGCAAACAGCCGACAAATTTTCAGCAATATCTGAGTAAACCAACGCAAAAACACCTATACAGTAAGAGACTTGCCGTCTTGGTATGGTAAAATCGCAGTAACTTTTTATGGTAAATGCTTATATGAATTCACTCTTGATACCATCATCCTCACTCGCGCCTGAATTTAACCTTCCTACCCTGCCGCAATCGGCCACAGGGTTAAAAGCCCTTCTTTTAGGGCAAGAACGTGTATTGGATGCCTTTAAGTTACATAACGCCATTGCCGATCAACAGCTCTACCTCGCCGATTTTCCGGGCATCGACCGACAATTAATCATGCAAGCCCTAATGGAAACCGTAGAGCCATTATCGGCAGCATATCTAGTCGCGACGAGACCAGTGGAAAAAGCGATTCAATTCCATTGGCAATATGACGCACCACTAGACAGTCAAGGCGCCATCGCCGAGAAAAATGTCAGTTACCGTTACCTGAGTGGCAATATCCGCCGTGCCGATCTACTTGGCCGTATGGTGCAATCTGGCAGCATTAGTAAATATCAACCGGGTGCACTCGCCCAGTGTCACTATGTGTTTATTTGCGCCGAATCACTGTGGAAGCGCGAAAGTTTATGGGATTTGGTGATGCAAATCTTGACGCAAAAAGAGTATCAGATAAGCAGTCACCTCAGCCCAGTTCCGCTAAATTGTAAAATTATTCTGATTGGCGCAGGCTTAATCTACAGCCAAATCCGCTCTGAAGACTGGCAATTTCAGCGCCATTTTAGCTTGCTTGCTGAGCTGGCAAGTGAACTCGATCTGACACGCTTTAAAGAAATGCAATATGCCAGTTGGTTACAAGCCGTAGCGCAGAGCGTTAATGTCGGCCTAGAGCAATCAAGCCTTGCGCCACTATTTAGATACAGCGCAAGGTTAACTGAACATCAACGCCGTTTAAGTCTGTCGATGCTCGATTTTGCCCAATTAATAGCTCAGGCTAAGGTTTATCGCGGCAAAGCCACAATCAATGCCGCCAGTGTTGAGCGCGCACTTGAACAAGCCAACTACCGTCATAACAGCTCTGAGGAATTCTCTGGGCAAAGTTTTGATGACAATTTCATAAATCTGCCAACTGAAGGCGCTATGGTAGGTCAGATTAATGGCCTGACAGTTATCGATGCGATTGACCATAGCTACGGCGAACCCGCGCGGATCACTGCAACCGTGCATTATGGTGATGGAGAAGTGGCCGACATTGAAAGAAAGTCGGAACTAGGCGGTAATATCCACGCCAAAGGCATGATGATCCTTTCTGCCTGTTTGTATCGTATTTTTGGTCGCGATGCACCGTTACACCTTAATGCCAACATTGTATTCGAGCAGTCTTATCAAGAGATCGATGGCGATAGCGCCTCGCTCGCAGAATATTGCTGTTTGATGTCGGCCATTGCCGAGCAGCCGATTATCCAGTCGCTTGCAATTACCGGCGCCTTAGATCAATTCGGTAATGTGCAAGCTATTGGGGGGATTAATGAGAAAATTGAAGGCTTCTTTAATCTCTGTGAACGTCGCGGTCTCACCGGTGAACAGGGCGTCATTATGCCTAAGTCAAATGTGTTACAGCTGAATCTGCATCCCAAAGTCATTACAGCTGTAGGCAAAGGCTTATTCCATATCTATGCGATTGAGCATATGGACGAAGCAGTGGAGCTGCTGATGCAGATGCCCGCCGGAGTGGCCAATGAAGATAATGACTTCCCAGAAGATTCCTTATACGGCTTAGTGCAAGAACGGCTCGATAAGCTGGCTGGAAATGGCGAAGAGGAGATTGGCCTAATAACGAGGTTACTCGCAAAACTGGGATTATTTCGCCATTAATTAGCTGATCGGAGTTGTTTAGCTTACACGTGTTCGCTAATCTTGGCGGCTCTTATTGCTGGAGTAGTAAAACAATGAATAAAGCAAACAGTTTCAATAAAGAAGAACTCATCGCCTGCGGCCATGGGAAATTATTTGGTCCAAATTCCCCTCGCCTACCCGTAGACAACATGCTAATGATCGACAGGATCATTACCATTAACGATAACGGCGGTGAATTCGGCAAAGGTGAAATTGTTGCTGAACTCGATATTAATCCAGACCTATGGTTCTTTGGCTGCCACTTTATCAGCGATCCAGTGATGCCAGGTTGTTTAGGCTTAGATGCGATGTGGCAGTTAGTGGGTTTTTACCTCGGTTGGGAAGGCGCCGAGGGTAAAGGCCGCGCGCTGGGCGTAGGTGAAGTGAAATTTACCGGGCAAGTGTTACCCGGCGCGAAAAAAGTGACCTACAAGCTAAATATCAAGCGTACTATTCATCGCAAGTTAGTCATGGGTATTGCCGATGCCATCCTAGAAGTCGATGGTCGTCAAATCTATAGCGCGACCGATTTAAAAGTTGGCGTATTTAGCGACACTTCGACCTTCTAATCGCTGCTGCCCCCTACACGACTCGATAAAAAAATGCCCTCATCTGAGGGCAGTTATGCTGCATTACTCTGTCTGTTCTGGGCTATTTAATCCACGATAAACAATCGTTATTTATTAAATAGCCCATTAACTCGGCCATCTACACCTTCACGCCAACCACCTAACCACTGTGATCGCGAATCAAGATTTGCATAAGGACAAAGCTCTTTAGAGCGGCCCCCAATACCAGCCTGGAATCCTTTGGAAAAAGCTCTGTCTAAACGATCTCGTTTTTGTCTTTTCATGCAAGCGTCCTCTGTTCTACGTGAAATAGAAGCAACAGCTTCATCCATAGAGATAGTGCTTTTCAGCCTCGAGATCAATCAAAAAATCGTCCATTTTATCGACTATTTATTAAACTATTGAGATCATGATTAAAAAAAATCGAGGCATTTTGCCTCGATTTTTTGAGTCTGAATTCAAGCTGAAAAATTAGCGAGTGCGGCGACGTAACCAGACTAAAGGTAAGGCGAGTAACCAAGCAAGAGAAGCGGCACCTTTACGTTCGTAATTGCCTGTGTCAGTATCATCTTCCACAACAGTACAAGCCTCGCCATTACTAGTCGGTTTTAATACCACCATACGTGGAATATAAGCTGTGACTGGATCACCATTACCACTGAGTTCAAATAGTGGTAAACCATTTTCACCCACGATAATGTTACTATTTGAATCGAGTTGGTATGAAGGCTTACGAATAAAAGCGGTACCGACAATAGTGCCATCTTCATTAATGCTCGAAGCTTCAACAACGAGAATATCACTGTTATAGCTCAGAACCTTACCAGTGCCATCCTGCACTTCGACCTGATGGCGAGTCCAATTACCATCAGAACCTTTTTCAAAACCCTTGGATTCACAGGTCAGCAAGTTATTAAGGTTACTGAACTCCCCAGTAGATTTCTCATACAGGAAGCCCGCCTTAGGACGTGGTTTTTCCTTATCATAGGTGGTTTCAATATAACCGACGACCTGACCTTTGTTATTGATATCTTTTGGTTTGCTAGATAAATCCGTGGTAGTTGATGCAAAGTCATTTGGCGTTACATAAGCCACATCAGGCGTATTGGTATCAAAGTAGAAGAACTTATCACGTAAATATCCTTGGATATAGCTGCGATAGCTTCCCACGACAATACCACTGTCGTTTACATCGTAAGCAATTGAACTCGAAACAGAATCACCCATCGGGATCCAATGGTATTGATAGTTGCCCTCAGCATCTTTGCTCCAATAGGCCGCATCTTGGTGTAATCTATCGGTATTACCGTTACGGTAAACGTGCGAGCGTCCAACTACCACACCTTCATTATTCACACCCAATGCTTGGGCGGTAAATGTCAGCGTATTACCACTTGCCGGAGTTAACCCTAAAGGTAAAGCGGTACCCGTTGCAACGCCATTGTCCAGTTGCCATACATAAGCGCGGGTTTGGTACTGAATATTACGCGAACCTTGGCTATTCGGATATTGCTCTTTCTGAATACACACATCTAACGGTAAAGTATTGTCAGTGCTTAAACAGTAGATAACACGGTCACCACCATATTTACTGATATCGGTACTGGCATAACCAACAACCAAATTATTGTTGTTAACCGCCGTCGCCGCCGACCAGCCGCCTAATTCAACAGTTTTATCATCCTTCACGTACTGAGTGTAAGGTGGCAGTAATGGGATTTCGCTATCGCCTACTTTGGCTACACCGCGATACTCATAATCTCGGTAATACCAGTAGTCAGTCGTATCATCTGTAGTCGTATTTTCCGTCTTCTTTTCAGGTGCGGTCATGCTGCCCACTTTCACACCGGAATCATTGATGCCGTAATAAAAGGTATCGACAGAGTTCACCACAGAGGTATCGCTGGGTGGCGTAGTGCCATTAATACTGTCAAACGTTGGTAACCATGCACCAGCTGCACCATTTTGCGCGGCAATAAACGCAAAGTTATTAGCAACAATAGCTGCAGTAATGGAGTAAGTAATGGTTTCTTCAGGGGCGATACCATCTTCAACGTCGATAACCCCACCTTCCACATCGGATGTACTGAGTTTTTTCTTACCTTTAGCGATACCGACTAACTCATCGTTGGCATTCACGCCTAAGGCATAACCATTACGAGTGCCTTCGAGCGTGCCTTGCAAATCATAATTGTCAATATTAACAATTTCATAGACGGGTGCAGCATGGGCACTGTGTAATACGCCAAGGACACCTAAGGCAACCAAGGAGAGGGCTTTATCCAACTTTGACTTCATTAATTCTATTCCCATTTTTATTATTGGTTTACTTCAGTGACTCAAGCTCTTCCCATCGCTCGAAGCAAACTTCCAATTGCTTTTCTTTATCCGCCAACAGGTTCAATACCGAATTGATTTTATCCTGTGTTTGGCTATAAAAATCTGGGCTTGCCACTGTGGTTTGCAATTCGAGGATTTCTGCCTCTAATGTTTCCATCAACTCAGGCATGGCCTCTAATTCACGCTGTAACTTATAGGACAGTTTTTTCGCGGCTTTGGCGGGCTCGGCCACTTTTACCTCAGCGATTTTTACTGTCGCAGGAGCTTCGACCGTGTTTGGTTGACTAGGTTCCTCAGAATAAAACTTTGCCCCTTGGTCAATTGCGTCTTGATAACCACCAACATACTCGCTCCAATGGCCATTACCCGCATACCACCAGCTGCTGGTGACAGTGTTATCGATAAAGGCCCTATCATGGCTCACAAGCAACAGTGTGCCTTGATACTCAGTCAGCAGCGACTCTAGCAATTCTAGGGTCTCAATATCAAGATCGTTTGTTGGTTCGTCAAGAATGATAAGGTTGGCCGGACGAATAAGTAACTTAGCCAGCAGTAATCGATTTTTCTCACCGCCCGATAATGCCTTTACTGGCGTACGGGCACGCATCGGCGAAAATAGGAAATCCTGCAGATAACTTAAGATATGACGATCCTGACCATTAATGGTGATGGTCTTTTTACCCTCACCCACGTTGTCTTCAACGGTTTGCTCAGGATCCAGCGCCTCACGGTATTGGTCAAAATAGGCAATCTCTAACTTAGTGCCGACTTTCACCTCACCCGATTGGGGTTGTAACTTCTCAATCAACAGCTTGATAAGGGTCGATTTACCACAACCGTTCGGGCCGATAAGCGCAATACGGTCGCCTCGAAGTATTGTGGTATTAAAGTTCTTAACCAGATTTTTATCGGGCAGATTGTAGTTTAAGTCCTTTACATCGAAGACTAACTTACCCGAACGCTCAGTATCGGCCACCGCCATCTTGGCATTGCCCTGACGATTTAAGCGCTCACTGCGTTCTTGACGCAGCGCCTTGAGTGCACGCACGCGGCCTTCATTACGGGTACGACGGGCCTTAACCCCTTGGCGGATCCACACTTCTTCTTCGGCTAATCGCTTATCGAATAGGGCGTTTTTCTCGGCTTCAATCCTTAACCATTCCTGCTTACCATCGAGGTAAGTTTGGTAATTGCCAGGCCATGAGGTCACCACGCCACGGTCTAAATCGACGATGCGGGTCGCCATGCGGGCAATAAAGCCCCTGTCGTGGCTGATAAACACAATAGCACCTTGGAAATCCAGCAGGAATTTTTCCAGCCATTCGATGGTATCGATATCTAAGTGGTTAGTCGGTTCATCGAGCAGTAATAAATCCGGCTCACTGACGAGGGCGCGAGCAAGCGCCACTTTACGCTGCCAACCACCGGATAATTCACTTAAGGATTTATCGGGATCTAGACCTAATAACTCACAATTTTGTTTGATGCGCGAGTCAAGCTGCCAACCGTTGTGATGATCTAAAGTTTCCTGCAGCTTTTGCATTTGATTAAGCATGCGCTCCATCAGCTCAGGTTCGGCATAAGCCACATCGTGGGACAGTTGATGGTATTGCTCTAACGCTTCACCGACTTCCTTTAAGCCAGCAGCAATATAAGAGTAAACCGAGCCCTGCTCCGCCTTTGGTGGATCTTGCTGCAAACGGCTGACTGTGACGCTGCCATCGATGTTGAATTCCCCTTCATCGAGCAGCACATCGCCGGATAAAATCTTCAATAGACTCGACTTGCCCGCACCGTTGCGGCCAACAATACACACTCGCTCGCCGCGCTCGATAGTGAAATCGGCATTTTGCAGCAGCGGAGTATAACCATAGGCTAACGAGCCATTATTGATACGAACCAGACTCAAACTAAGCTCCTAAAAATTCTTGTAATTGGGTAGCGTCAAAGGGCCAAAATAGGCAACGCTCATCCGCGGCCTTCACCACGGGAATACACACGCCATAACGTTCAGCTAAGGCTTCATCATCGCAAATATCGATGGCCGTAAAAGGCACCTCGGCGGCATTAAGCAATGCCGCAGCCAGTTCACATAAGTGACAGCCTTCGGTGTGGTACAGCACGTAGCTCTCAGGCAATACATTATGCATGGGTGATAAGCCAAGTATTATGGATATGGGGATTGCGCTTGTAATCCATGGGTAAAGTCACATCATCGATGTTTTCCACCTTGATGTTCATCTTGGTCAAGGTGTCGGTGTCCATCTTAAACTTGCGTTTGTTGTTGGAGAACACTATCTCCCCGTTTGGACTTAACAGCTTGATAAGCATGCCCAGTAAATTCACATGGTCACGTTGCACATCGAAAGAATCTTCCATCCGCTTGGAGTTAGAGAAGGTCGGCGGATCGATAAAAATCAAATCGTATTGCGCGGATTTATCGAGCGCACTATCGCGGATCCATTGTAAACAATCGGCCTGCACAAACTCATACTGCTTGCCACTGAGATCATTTAGCGCAAAGTTTTCCTTCGCCCACGCAAGATAAGTGTTTGACATATCAACCGTCGTGACCGACTTAGCGCCACCTAATGCGGCATGCACAGAGGCAGAACCTGTGTAAGAGAACAGGTTCAATACCCGGCGTCCTTTCGATTTTTGTCCCACTAAACGGCGGGTTAATCTGTGATCGAGGAACAACCCAGTATCCAAATAGCCCGTCAGATTCAGCTTAAACTTGGCGCCATATTCGGTGGTGATAAGCTCAAGCTTACGCTCATCGAGCTTTTGATATTGATTGGTGCCCTTTTGACGTTCACGGGTCTTCATAGTGATCTTGTGCGGATCGACCCCAATCGCAGCAGGTAGCGCCAAGAGCACATCGCTTAAACGGCGTTTTGTCACGGCCTCAGGAATACTGGCCGGCGCCATATATTCCTGCACCACGATATGGTCTAAGTAGCGGTCGACCGCTACGTTATATTCAGGAATGTCGGCATCATATAAACGGTAGCTGTCGATACCTTCTTTTTTCGCCCACTTTTCTAATTGCTTGGCATTTTTCTTAATACGATTCGCAAATGCTGGCGCGATATCGGCAATGTCCACCCCTTCTGGCAGTACAGGTGTATCACGACGAGTGCTTTGCGCGTGCAAGGTATACAGGTTAAAGGCACACTCCAGCGCACCGTTAAACATCTTCATCTGCTTATCGGCTTTGAGTTTCAGTGCCGAAATCAGCTCGATATCGCTACAGAGCATAGCCACTTTCCAGCCGCCAAACTCCTTTTTAAACTTATCGCCTAATTGGTAATACAGCTGCAATAGCTCAGAAACACTGCCTAAACGCTCACCGTAGGGAGGGTTAGTAATGAGGTAACCTTCGGTAGCTGGCGGCTCGACATTGAGCGCATTAGCGACTTTAAAGTCAATCAAATCAAGTACACCGGCGTTTTGTGCATTACGTTTTGCCAACGCCACTAAGCGCGAATCGATATCCGAGCCGTAGAACTTCACGTCACAACGCTTTACTCCTAAAGATGCACGCGCCTTGGCCTCTTCTAAAATTTCTTGCCATGTGGCTTTATCGTGGCGGCGCCAATGCTCAAAACCAAAACGGCTGCGCTGCAACCCTGGTGCAATATCTGCAGCCATTAATGCGGCCTCAATTAGTACAGTACCGCTACCGCAGAAAGGATCGAGTAAGGTGGTTGGCGCGGCTTTCCAGCCACTGCGTACCAACATGTTAGCGGCGAGGTTTTCTTTTAACGGGGCTTCACCCGTCGTAGAGCGATAACCGCGTTGATGCAAAGAAGGTCCCGAGAAGTTCATCGCAATGGTGATCACCCCATTACGGAAATGGGCATCGATTTTAATGTCGGCATCGATACGGGCGACGTTTGGACGGGCATCACCGTCATCACGGAAACGGTCAACAATCGCATCTTTAATCTTTAACGCACCAAACTGGGTGTTGTTGATAAAACCGCCAGTGCCGTGAAAATCGATACTAAAGGTGTTGCGATTGGAGAAATGAGCTGACCAATCAATACAATAAGCTGCGTTATATAATTGCTCCGCCGACTCACAGGGGCCCTTATAGATCACCAACACGATACGGCTGGCCAAACGCGTCCACAGGGTAATACGGTAGGCTAAGGCAAGCGGCGCGGTAAAATAGACACCGGCAACACTCTCTTTAATCTCAGTCGCACCAAATTCTGTCAGTTCTTGGGCTAAGCTATATTCAAAGCCCTTAGGGGCGGCAGCAAAAAAATTAAGCATGGGATAATCAATACGCAGTCAAAATCAAAGCGACATTATACCTGTGAAGCGACATAAAAGATAAACAGTTATTAGCCGAAACTCGATTTAGTCAGACAGTTAGCACGCTTTTATCCATCTCTTAACATGCCATAGCGTTCAGATTGTCCGAAATTCCCCCATTACGATTTATATTTAAGCACTCGTCCATTTTTTTGAAATTCCTCCTTGCAATGCCACTGCGCTGCCGTTATAGTTCGCCCCGCTTTAGAGACGGACGCGGGATGGAGCAGCTTGGTAGCTCGTCGGGCTCATAACCCGAAGGTCGTTGGTTCAAATCCAGCTCCCGCAACCAATTTAAAGCCAAGGTGATGATATTCAAAAGGATATCCAATCTTGTAAATCATCAATATCGGACGCGGGATGGAGCAGCTTGGTAGCTCGTCGGGCTCATAACCCGAAGGTCGTTGGTTCAAATCCAGCTCCCGCAACCAATTGATGGATAAAAAATAAAGTAATAATCGGACGCGGGATGGAGCAGCTTGGTAGCTCGTCGGGCTCATAACCCGAAGGTCGTTGGTTCAAATCCAGCTCCCGCAACCAATTATCGACTTACAATCACTAGGCCAGCATTAAGCTGGTTTTTTTATGTCTAAAATTCACATGAATAAGTGGCTACAGCGCGCCCGTCGGGCTCAGCCCCTTATAAACAAC
>NZ_AXZL01000044.1 GCF_000485795.1 Shewanella decolorationis S12 | reverse complement strand
CAAAGATGCATTTAACATGGGTAGGTATACAGGCAAAGCCTCAAATGATGATAACCACCTACTGAAGTAGGTGGTTTTGGGCTAAAAATAAATACCTCAGCCGTAGCTGAGGTAAAATTAACTTAGCATAAGCCCAGATATAAACCTAATTCAGTGCTTTGATTTCCGACTCACTCACACCGACTTCAAGGGTTTTAGCCACATTCGGCTCCTCTGCCATAGGTTGACCAGCCGCCCTATCGCGATAGGTGATAGCAACTTTAAATGGGGCTTCAAAGGGATACACGGGTTCAATACTATCGACTTCGATGCGATCGCCAATAAACACACTACCTAAGTGCTGTAATCGATTTTGGCCATAATCTAAGCTGAATAAACCGAGGTACACAAATACCCCCGAACCTTGATTTTTGACAATAAAAGGCGCCACAAAGGGCATGGTTTGCTGCTTAGGATCATCCTGCAATGGCACATCGCTTTGGGTATCAGGCTCTAATGCGGGGTCAAAATTAAGCGGTGTGATCCGCATATAATCTAGCAATACCCTGCCCTTTTCATCACCTTGTTGATAATCCCCCAGCGCAAATTCCGTTTGCTTGATTTTAATAAAGTGCGTCAATACCACGGGCAGTTGGCTATCGGGCAGCTTAACTTCAAAGGGATTGGCCGTATTTAAGCTAAAGAGTTTCAGCATCACCTCGGAGGCATTCGCCACCGGTTTTATCTCACTTGGCACCACTGATTCGATGGCATCTTCACTGGAAGATAATGCCGCCTCTTTAGCTTTTGCCTTAGCATCGGCCTGCGCCATGGCCTCATCGTATTGCAGCACTTGGCCATCTTCCATGACCATGTAGATATCATCATTGGTCATATCAAAACGATAAATGCCAACGGCAAGAATACTGAGCACAAGGACAGTCGCCGCTATCGTTAATTTAACAAACATACTCATTCTTTCCCCCAATATCCTACTCGCGGCATGTTTCACTCTTATGATAAAAACCGCCTTGCTCATAGCATCAAAAAATTGCTCTTCCTACAAGGTCAAAGCCGCTTATTTTTGCTTTTAGTCAGCACAAGTTCAGCAAGTTAACCCATGCTGACATATATATGATTTAGACTTTTCATTCCCGTTCCCAATCGGGCTATAATTCTGTCTGCAAAAAGCATCAATCCCATAAAAATATTGCCGAGCTTTTAAGGATTTTATCGCCAATGACCAATGCATCGACCAGCCCTTTTGCTGTGTTAAACCAAACCACTGCAAACTCGTTTAATGAACAGAAAAACTTGATAAAACGGGTATTTAAAGGTAAGCCTGTGCAATGTCCAAGCTGTAATCAAACCCTCAAAGTCATCTTGCCGGAGACAGCTAAAGCCGAGCAGGCAGCAGGTATTTTCTGCCCCAAAGGCTGTACCGATATCGAGCTAGACATGGAGGCCGTAGCAGGTATCTAAGCCTTCCTTTTGGACGAGTGCAATTGTCCACGAAAATAATGGCGGTAATATCCCACGAGATTACTGCCAATAAACAGCAGCTCCATCAATACCGCCATGGGCGAACCCACTAAGATATTGTGGCACAACCAAAAACTGGTGCCGACTATCATCAATAAGCGCAGATTTTTATCCGCCTGACAAAAGGCGGCGCGGGTTTGAAACAGCGTTCCAATACAACTTATCACGCTCACAAGCCCGCTATAAGTTAAGCCGCTCATTAGCACTGCCGCTCCACTAAAAAACCACATGACTTTTTTTGACGTTGTAAAAATGCTGGTGAGGTAACGCACTGTGGCAATCCCCATCAGGCCTGCGGCCGTCCATTGTGCCAATAAGCAAAAATGGATGGAGATTAGGATGCCCGAGACGAACAAGCAGGCGACGATGCGCTCACGCGCCTTAAATTGAAACGACATTAAATCGAAAACGATGGCAATCGCCACCAATAGTTGTGACAGGGTAAAAGCACTCAAGATAGGCTCCTTTAGGGTTCAATATCGACTTATAAAATAAGCCGATATATTCAGCTGTGACTCAAACTTAGCGCCGAGGAGCATGAAGGGGATGACCTAAAAGTGCATTAACTTAAGTTAACTGGCAGAAGATTTTACCGTGAATCTTGCAAACGTCTGCGGATCCGCGACAGGCTAATGGCGGTAATACCAATATAATTGGCCAGTTGGGCATGGGTTAAACGCTCAACCCAGAGGGGAAAGTATTGGAGTAAATGTAAGTAACGTTGCTCTGGTGTATTGAGCAGCAAAAAGGCTTCTTTTTGTTCTTTATACAATAATTGCTGTTTGAGTAGCGAAAGTTGTACTCGCTGCATCGTTAGCTCGTTTAATACGGCAAGTGGCATTTGCACTAGCCGACAAGCAGTGACGGTTTCTAACTGATAGGGCGCAACCTCCTGCTTTAACCAACTGCTGTATAAGAAACACAGTTCACCTTCGAAGTAAAACTCCTTGCAGCGCTCACAGCCCTCTTGGGTATAGTGGCAAGCGCGCACTATGCCTTCCACCACAAAATAGGCAAAGGTTTGGTGCTCGCCTTGGGGTAACAAGCACTCGCCAGGCTGATATGAAAGCGCCCTTGCGTGGGTGAGTAGCGGCGCTAAACGTTCAGGCTCGGCCCCTAAGGCGAGCAAATATTGCCAAAGGGGTTGGATTGCCAGCTCAGTTGCCGCCTGATGCGCCGATGCAGAGTACGCCGTCATTACATCACCGACTTTGCCATTCACATTCGACCAAGGGCGCTTGGTGTGGCGCATCCTTAAGGCCTAAGGCCACCTTAAATACCCGATTCGGTGGAATGATGCCGACGCCTTTTGGGGTGCCCGTCATCACAATGTCGCCGTTTTCTAAAGTGGTAAAGCGTTGTAATTCTTCTAGAATCGTCTGCGGATTATAGATCATTAACTCAGTATGGCCCGCTTGTGTTAACACTCCGTCTATCGTTAAGCTGAACTCAAATGCCGTGCAAGCATCATCGATAGCAACAAAAGGGCTAAAAAGCGCCGCGCCATCGAAGGCTTTAGCCTTTTCCCAGGGGAGTCCCTTGGCTTTCAGTTTGCTTTGCAGCTCTCGCTTAGTGAGATCCAGCCCTACCCCAACGTGGCTAAAACGCCCCTGCTGATAGATAAAACACAGCTCAGTTTCATAGTGCAGTGTCTCACCTAAATGCTCAGCATGCAGCACTGTGCTAATTGCCGAGTTAGGCTTAAAAAACACCACCATATCTTCGGGAATGTCATTACCCAGCTCGTGAATATGGTCAACATAATTACGCCCGATACAGAGAATTTTACTGGGGGAGATCGCCTGGTTTTCTAACATCACGGTTTTCATCAAAACTCCTTTCATGATTCAGCTGCGCAATATAATTATCCGCATCGAGTAGGTTAAGACTTTACACTCGCAACTCTCTGCTACACTTATGTTTATACCCCAATAAAAACAAGCAACTAATACTTGTGGTACGGCGTATTCTTCCATTGTCCACTCGATGTTACCGCCTGATTTGGCAGACATCATAGACGAAAAGGTCGATGACTCAATGTTAACACTCAGTATCAAGCAAAAAATGCTCTTAAGCTTCAGCGCAATTGGTATCCTGTTATTAGCAGGCAATAGTTTCTTCTACCATTCGCTCCATCAAGTTCAAATTAGTTATAGCAATATCGAAACGCTCGCCATACCCGTTCAGAAACAAAGCAATAACTTACAACTCGTGCTCGTTAAAATGTCGCGCCTTGCAACTTTAGCCCATAGCCAAAATGACACCGCCGAGCTAACGCAAAGCCAAAAAGGATTCAATGCGCTAGAGCATAAATATCAAAGCATTGAAAACGAGCTGAAACAGATGGTTAGCGACCAACCTCAGATGCAAACCTCGCTGAAAGAAGCTCAAAAACGCTACCAAGCCTACCAACAACAAAGCCAAGATATGTTTAGTGCTAAGCTTGCGAATGAACAAGCAAAGCAACATTATCAAACACTTTTTAATCAGTTTATTGAGGCTAAAACGCAAGCAAGTAATGCAATGATCGATTTGGAGACGATCTCATTGCCCGATAATCCGGCGCTTTTAGAGGAGATAATCGGAACAGGGACACGTATTGACGATATGCTTTACACATTAACCAACACAATGTCAGAGTTAACGCATGCTCAGGATACTGATACGATAAACTCGCATAAACAGGATATTGCCTTATTGCTAGGAAATTTAAGTACAAACTTTACCTTTTTAAAACAACAAGCTTCGGGGATCGACACCCTAGGGTTACTGGAAATTTTTGAGCAACAAGCCACTCTATTCAATCGGTTACTTTCAACTCCAGGCGAGCTATATCAGGCACAACAGCAAGTGGTAGCTAACCACACTCAAGCTGAGCAGCATTTTAAAAATGCGGAACAAGAATTCAATGCCAATACCCTAGCGTTAGATAAATTATTGGCCCTAGCAGACAGACGCTTTAGTCTGTTACAAAACATAGCAAATGATGATATTCAACGAGGTCAAACACTGGCTATTGTGCTAGCAGCCATGTTTGTGTTTATGGTCAGTTCTATTTCCTTCTTTACCCTAAGGGCCATGTTAGTACCACTCACTCTGGCAAATAGTGCGCTGGCAAATATCGCAAGGGGTGACTTATCGAAGAGAATACCTAAACGCCATAATGATGAATTTGGTACGCTTATTGATAACATGAATATGCTTTGTGATGACTTGGCTAAGCTGTTAACCCATATCAGTAATGACGCCCATTCGCTAGATAACTCAGCTACACAAACTCACCAACAGGGCCAAGGCATTGCAAACGCAGCCTCGACACAAATTGAGCGGATAAACGGTACCAAAAACCTCACAGAGCAAATGTTTACCAGTTCGACTCTTGTAGCGGAACAAGCTAGTGACTCGGCAAAACAGATAGTCCAAGCATCTCAACACAGCAATGAAGCACAAAATATTGCCGCCAATAATCAGGCTAAAATAGCAGAATTAAGTACAGGTTTGAGTGAGTCAGTCGCCATCATGTCGAGGCTCAGTTCCCACAGCCACAATATTGGCAGTATTCTCACAACCATTAACAGCATCGCAGAACAAACCAATCTGCTGGCGCTCAATGCCGCCATTGAAGCTGCAAGAGCGGGGGAACATGGCAGGGGCTTTGCTGTTGTTGCCGATGAAGTGAGGTCACTCGCGTCACGAACCCAAGCATCAACCGCTGAGATCCAACAGATGATCTTAGCTTTACAGCAAGAAACCTCGACGGCCGCAACAGCCATTAGCTCAGGCCAAAAACAGGCCAATGATTGTGTAGAGCAAAGCAAAACGCTACATCAGGCTATCGCCCAAATTGAAGCTACGCTTAGTGCAATTAATGAGATAAGTTTACAAATTACCCAAGCTGCCCACGAACAGTTAGATTACAGCAGACATATTGAATCCAGCATGGAGGAAGTCGCATCGGCTGCGGATCAAAATGCTCAGGAAGCAATGGATATGGCGAAGCGCAGTAATGAAGTGACTCAGTTAGCACATTCACTCACTCGCTCAATTGAACGATTTACGCTGTGATAGCAAGCCTTGAAATAGGCAAAGCAACACCGCCGTTAATAATTTGGCTTTAAGTTTGGGCGTGTTGACGTTTCAAGATGAGATGTTGTTCGTTCTGGCAAGCACGTGCTCGCGAAACGAGGAATGATGTATCGTTATTCTACTCAAATGACGAGCGGCTCTTATGACAGAAAGTAACAGCAAGAGCTTGCTAGACGAACCCTTCGGGCAGTATTTGGTTGGTGTTTCTGCGGCGTTATCCCCCAGTATCTAGAATGTAATATCTAGAATATCCAAAACACTGCCTTTGCTTTGTAAAAGACAGGTTACCCGCCCGCAGAAACCTCAACCAGCATCAATAATGACCATAATACATAGCTTTAAACTCACTGAAATTTAAGCATATTCCATTAAAAACTCATCAAGTTGTTCGTTAGCTATTTCAATTTCATCGCCTTCGAACTGCGCAATATGGAACATTCCCTCACCTTCGTTGGTCACGGGTATATTGCTGATCCCTATGATAATGCCATCGGTTGGCGCGCGAATGGCTACGCTATCACCGCCATGCGGACTCACAATATGGGCGATAATGTATCCCTTGTTAACCCGCTGCCCGAGTTTAAGCTTCATATTCACCAAACCATCGGACTCACTGCGAACCCAATAACTGCGTATTGCACTCACGCTGGCGACCTTGTTACTGACTCGCCCCTTGAGCATACCAAGGCTGCGCATCACATTGAGTACGCCCTTGAGCCCCGACTTAATCGCAAGCTCACTAAAGCGCAGTGCCTCACCCGCCTCATACAAAATACAGGGAATACCCTGCTGATTCGCATAGCCACGCATCGACACGCTGCGCGCCTTGGAGTGCATGATAAGTGGCGCGCCGAAGGCATTGGCCATGGCTAACATGGTTGCATCGCCAGTATCGCAGCGGATCTGCGGCAAGTTGTCTCTATGGATAGCGCCTGTATGTAAATCAATCACATGGGTCGCATGCACCAATAATTGGGTAGCAAAAAGATTGGCTAAACGGCTCGCCAGCGCACCTTTGCTCGAGCCGGGGAAACAACGATTGAGATCGCGCCTATCGGGTAGATAACGGGATTGTTGAATAAAACCAAACACATTGACTATGGGCACAACAATCAGAGTGCCAGTTAGATTCTTCGGATTGACGCGTCCCAGTAACCGACGACAGATCTCAATACCATTGAGCTCATCACCATGGATGGCGGCGCAGACTAACAGTGTCGGGCCGGGTTTGAGGCCGTGGAACACTTCCACATGAATCTCGAGTTGGGTATCGGTATAGAGCTTAGCGGCGGGGGAGTTTTATCCCCATTTGCGTGCCCGCAACGACTCGCTTGCCTTCAATTTCAAACGCTTCGCGTTTTTTTACCATAGTCACTCCCTGATGCTATCCCTAAAAGCGCCATACGGCACTTTGTCTCTCGCCCCAAAAACTGAGCCGATTACCGTTCAAAGTGAGCAAGCCAAGTCTTTAATATCTGCTGCAATATTTCACGCTCAGCGCTAGAAACTCCAGCCAATAATGCGCTCTGACATTGAATATGTCTGGGCAGCGCCATGTCAATCAACGACTTGCCTTGTGTGGTGAGCGACACATGCACGGCGCGGCGGTCTTCCTTACTGTGCTCGCGGGCAATCAGCCCTTTATTTTCAAGCCGGTCTAAGCGACTGGTCATGGCACCGGAGCTTAACATCATGCTCTGATACAGCTGCGAAGGCGATAGCATATAAGGCTCGCCCGAACGTCTAAGCGTCGCGAGCACATCAAACTCCCCCTGACCTAAACCAAATTCGCCGTGGCACAGGGCTATGGCGTTTTCCATATATTTGGTTATGCGCGCGATGCGGCCTAACACCGCCATCGGGACCAAATCCTCTGTCACCCCTTGAGCCTGCCACTGCCCAAGGATTTTATCCAATCCGTCTTCAGACGTTACGAGTGCCTGTTGAGTATCGAGTGCTGATTGATTTTCTGCCATGGTTTTATCTCTATATAAAGATTCTTTACATGCTAACCATTTTGCCGCAGAATTTACATATCTTTATATAAAGATACTTTTCATGAAGTTTAAGTCAGTTTCACAATGCATACAGTTCAACGGATTGTGTTAGCCATTTTTATTCGACCCTGCATAGGAGTATGCGATGTCTCATATTTTATCCCCTAGGGGCAATCAACTGATGATAGGCGTTAGTCTGTTACTTATCGGGCTTAATCTGCGCCCCATTCTTGCCTCTGTCGGCCCATTACTGCCGAGTATTCAACAGGATATTTCCTTAAGTTTTGCCCTCGCCTCTATGCTCACCCTGCTGCCAGTCCTCGCCATGGGAATGGGATGTTTTGTTGGTTTTAAGATTGCTAAAGGCTTGGGGTTTGCAAACACTGTGACTGTATCGCTGCTATTTCTGCTGATTGCAACTGCGATGCGTTTTTGGGTCGAGACGGCGAATGCGCTGATCTGTTCTGCACTTTTAGCGGGCATGGGTATCGCCCTTATCCAAACCTTAATGCCTACTTTGATTAAACAAAACTTTGCCGACAAAACGCCGTTGATGATGGGCTTATATGTCACCGCCATTATGGGCGGAGCGGCACTGGCCGCCAGCAGCGCACCATTTATAGCGGCCGATTTAGGCTGGCGAGCAGGCTTGGGCCATTGGACTTGGTTAGCCCTCATCGCCATCTTGCTATGGATTGTCAGCCGAAAACATCTTGCCCTGCCGAGTCACACCGACAAACAGGCGGAATACTCATTTTGGCGCTATCGCCGCAGTTGGTTATTGGCACTGTTTTTTGCTTTAGGGACAAGTTGTTATGTCTGCGTGCTCGCTTGGTTAGCACCTTATGCCATCGAGTTAGGTTATAGCCAAACCCAGGCAGGATTAGCCTTAGGCTTCCTCACCAGTATGGAAGTGATCGCAGGCTTAGTCTTTCCTTGGCTTGCCAGCAAATCGATGGATAGACGGGCGATTATTGCCTTGCTATGTCTGTTGCAACTCATTGGTTTTATGGGGTTCGCCCTCGCACCACAGGTATCGATATTCCTCTGGGCCGCACTGGCAGGACTCGGGATTGGTGGCATTTTCCCGCTGAGTTTGATTGTGACTATGGATCATCAACAGAATCCGCTGTTAGCGGGTAAGTTAACCGCCTTTGTGCAGGGTATTGGCTACAGTATTGCCGCTATCTCACCTTGGATAGCGGGACTTATTCGCGATAATTTCCAAAGCTTTAATATGGCCTGGTTATTACTTGCGGCGCTGAGTGTCATCGCTTATCTGCTATCGCGGCAATTTAATCCGAGCGGCTATGCCCAGCACTATCGACAAGTGATGGCCTAGGATTTAAGCACATAAAAAACCGCCCAATTTGTAAAAATTGGGCGGTTCAGGTATCAAGCTAACAGCTTAAACTCGAGTCGATTAAGACTTTTTCACAAAGCAGGTCAGGATCACGATGCGAGTGCCATTCACACGGCCCTCGATATGCTCAGGATTGTTGGTCAACGAGATATTGCGAACCGCTGTGCCGCGTTTTGCGACAAAGCTGGTGCCTTTGACGTTGAGATCTTTAATGATAACTACGGTATCGCCCGCGTTCAGTACCGCACCGTTGCTGTCTAAGGTCGGAGGCGTATCATCGCTCGCTGCAGCGGCCTCGGCATCGCCCCAAGCACGCAAATCTTCTTCCAGATACAGCATATCCAGTAAATCCTGCGCCCAGCTTTCGCTGCTTAGGCGTTTCAGCATGCGGTATGACATCACTTGAACCGCAGGGACTTGGCTCCACATGCTGTCGTTTAGACAACGCCAGTGGTTCATGTCCATGGTATCCGGTGCGGCGATTTGGCTGCTGCAATTTTCACAAATCATGATCTCGTTTTCATGACCATCGGAAGCCGGTAAGTCATAAATAGAGAGTTCGACGTCGCTTCCGCAGAGTTCACATTTGCCGCCACAGCGAGTTAGCAATTCATTTTCAGTCATTTTTTCTGTCTACATGCGTAATAAAACGCGGATTATGCCATAAATTGACTTTTCACGGCAGGGGGGAAGGCAAGATAACCCTATTTTTTATATGCGTTATCTGTTTCCCCATCCTTTAGATCGACATTAATCCTTAAAATTCATAAGCTAAACTGAGCCTAATATCACGCCCCGGCGCGGGAATTCCATCCGATAGAAACGGCGTCACTTGCTGGTTAGTCAGGTTTTTTGCCATTAAACGCACGCTGAGTCCTTTTAGAGTCTCTTGGGGCTCGTAGGCTAAATATATATTTTGTAAGAAGTAATTCTCACTTGGGGACTCAGCGTTAAAAATATCACCCTGAGGCACATTATCCTGCGCATCGTACCAAGTGCCCTGCCAAGCGACTGAGATGTCATCCGTAATGTACATTCCCACACGCAAGCGAATATCCAGCGGCGCAATGTTGGCAAGGTATTCGTCCTCGCCTTGGCTGTCTCTGAGCGATCCCCTGTGCTCACCCTGTAACCAAGAAACGGCTAAGTCACTGAAGAAATCCTGATAACGGTATTGGGACTCGAGATCGGCGCCGTAGATATCATAGCCGTCAAGATTGGTGTAACCACTTTGAATTGCTTGATTTGGGTCGGACTTTGCCCCACGGCGCTGGGCAATATCGTCACGCCCTAAGTTAGCAAAGAGGGTCACTTGGGTTGAAAGCGTATCTTGGGCGGCAAAAAGACTGGTTTGCTGTGTCATCAAGCCCAGTTTAAAGGCGTGCAGACGCTCAACATCGATATCTCGGCTCGTGCCAGTTATGCTCGCCTTGGCGTATTGCACCGCATAGATTTCATCGACCACTGGCGCCTGTAAGCTGTACGCATAATCGAAATTCACTCGAGTATTCGATGTTAACTTGTAGTCGATTCCCAATCGCGGTGAAAAGCCCGAATGGTGGGTCGAACTGTAATCGTGCCCCGCCTCGATATCGTTGTAATCGGGGGCAATGTTGGGACGGCCAATGCTGTAGATAAAGTCATAGCGTAGCGAAGGAGTAATGGTCAGCTCATCCGTCACGCTAATCGCATCGCGCAGATACACTGCATAGGTATCCTGGCGCCCTTCGGGCTGATAATAAGGGGTGTACCAACCGTAGTTTTTCTCGGGATTTTTCTCATAACTTTTGTTAAAGACCATTGAATCCCTATCGAGACTGCGGAACTGCAACCCGGTTGTGAGCTCATGATCCCCAATAATGCTTAAGTTGTTGATGTCAATGTAGTCACGCTTGTAATCCAACCAAGATTCATGGCCGAAATTGCCGACGGAGACAGTCATCTTTTCCCACGCGATTGGCGGCCTGATCCAGTGACGTGCATTGGCAGAATGGGAAACCACAATTTGGGTATCAATTAAAGGATTACTCGGTGAATAGCGATAATTCGCCGACCAAGTATTGTCTTCATAGGTGTTGTAGGCCGTAGTGGCATAGAGCGCCTGTTCATAGGAGCCATATTTACGGATGTTATAGTCAGAAATTGCGGGCATAGGCCCACGACGATTGGCCCAAGGCTTACGGCCTTCGTCGAGATAATGGGTCAGGCTCAACATGAGTTGATGGTCGCCCTGCTCATAATCCAGTTTGCCGAGGTAATTATTTTGCTCATAACCTGAGTATTCAAATTCATCACCATTGGCGAGCGTCACATCCCCCGCATCACGACGAGTGACATGCAATAAACCTGAAAGTTGTTTATTAGCTCGTCCATAAACCGTTCCCGTGTAGCTTTGGGCGTCGTTATTACTGGCATAACTGGCTTTGACTCGGGCACCAAGGTTTTGATTGTAATTTAGAAAATCATCGGCAGATTTAGTCACAACATACATGGAGCCACCAAAGCCGCCGTTACCCGAGCGGACATCGTGGGCCCCTTTAATCACTTCGACTCGCTTGATTAAATCGGGATCTAAGAAGAACGAGCCATAGCGATACTGCTCAAATCCCACGGGGGCGTTATCGACATAAATATTAAAATCTTCGGTTTCGCCAAATCCCCACAGGTTGATACGCTCACCACCACTGCGAGTTCCACCATCGATATGAGCACCAGCCATATCATCGATAACCTCAGCAAATGTGGTCGCTTGCATCTCTTCAATTTGCTCCATCGAGATGATCGCCTCACCCGGCTTAGTCATAGTGGTCGCTCGGCGGTATTGCTGGCCATGTACTTGTAGTATCTCAATCGGCTCGACCTTAGGTGCTCCCAATACTTCCTTAGCATTGAGTGGCAACGCAGGCAATATAGTTAAACCCGCACAGCCAATCATTGTTTTCGCTATCCTGCTCTTAGGTTGATATCCCATCTCCCCATCCCCTGTTACATAGTGTAAAAAAATAGGGCGGCATTATAGGCATCAAAGCAAAAGATGAGAATAATTCTCACCTAGCTTTACATGTAAATCACAACCTGTTGGTAACTGCCGGGAAATGCTCGAAGAATTTGCAATATCCAAGCGCATTTGTTCAACTCACACTAGCCTGTTTTGATTAACGGTCGGAATCCCAGTCTCAAGCACCTCAAAGGTTTTATGGACATGACTAAATTAACCGCAGAATCCCAAACCGAGTTGGCATTTACGGCCGCCAGCTTAGATTTTCTCAAACGGCTGGCGCTCAATAACTCCCGCGACTGGTTTAAAGCCCATCAGGAAGAATATGAAAGTAAGGTCAGAACCCCTGCACTGCATTTTATCGAGCAAATTCAGCCCGATATTGTGGCTATTTCCCCAAGATTAACGGCGGTTGCCAAAAAAGTCGGTGGCAGCTTAATGCGCCCGCAGCGCGATAGCCGTTTTAGCAACGACAAAACGCCCTACAAGACCAATGTGGGGATCCAGTTTAGGCATTTTCAGGGTAAAGATGTTCATGCACCAGGGCTGTATTTACACATTGCCGAGGATGGATGTTTTATTGCCGCCGGTATTTGGCATCCCGAATCCAAGGTGCTGAATGCCATTCGGACTTGTATCGATGAAAACCCCAACGGCTATAAAAAGGCGCTGCAGACCTTAACCAGTCAAGGATTTGTGATGGATGGTGATAGTTTGACTCGCCCGCCTAAGGGATTCGATAAACATCACCCAATGCTGGAGGAACTCAAACGTAAGGACTTTATCGCGCTAAAACCAATCCCCTTTGAGCGACTCTGCCAAGCCGATGCCGCCCGCTACTGCGCCGAACAATTCGCCCACTGTAGTCAATTGATGGCCTACTTATGTTTCGCCCTCGAATTGGACTTTTAGTTTTTGCAGTTGACGAGGCCAAGCATTCACTTGGCCTCATGCTTTTCCGTTTTGCTTAAGCCCTATTTCCCATCAATCGGTTTAAGTGGCGCCAACGCCAAACTCTTAAGGTATTCGCTTAAAACCTTAAATGCATTATCCAACAGGGCGTACTCCTTCGCTTTGCCTAGCACTCTAATCCCTTGTAATTGAAGCACTAAAAAAGCCGCGAGCGACTCAGGCTGAACCGATTGAGATAACTCACCCTGTAGTTGACTGTAGCGTAAAACATCGGTGAAATTACTCTGCAACTGGGCAAATAAACGCTGGCACTCCTGCTGCACGCAGTCATCATCGAGGCATTTTTCCATCACCGCATTCTGCATAAAGCAGCCGTACTCTTGCTCACGCTGCAAGGCCACAAATCGCGCTAAATAGGTCAAGATTTCACTCAACCCTGCCTGTGCGTGCAGAATGTGCTCCTTCGCGCCGAAGGAATAATGGTCGAGATAAAAGCGCAGGGATTCGCGATACAAACTCTGCTTATCGCCAAAACTGTTATACAAGCTGAAGCGATTAATCCCTAAGTGTTCGACCAGATCGGCAATCGAGGTCTCGGCAAATCCCTTTCGCCAAAACAGCTCCATCGCCTGGATAAGCTTTTCCTGTCTATCAAAATTACAACTGCGTGCCATGGTCCAAACCTAGATTGATGCCTGCATTAAACGGAATATCACGGGGTAAAAACATTCTTGACTGACCGTTTAGATATGGCGTAAATTCTATCCTAACCGATCGTTCCGTTAAAGCCCTGTTTGGCCAAACTTAAAGATTAATAGAAGGAAAAAGCATGAAGCTTTATGAATTAGCCCCTACGCCAAGCGCAAGACGCGTGAGTATTTTCCTCGCCGAAAAAGGCATCGACATTCCACGTGTGAGTGTGGACATTCGCGGCGGTGAAAACCTCAGCCCTGAATTTAAAGCCAAAAGCTTAAACGGCCGTATTCCCCTGCTCGAACTCGACGATGGCAGCTATCTATGTGAATCCGTTGCTATTTGCCGCTATTTAGAAGAAATCCATCCGAGCGCAACATCACTCTTTGGTAATAGTCCACTAGAGCGTGCCAGAGTCGAAATGTGGCAGCGCATTATCGAGCTACAAGGATTGATGGTCGGCTTTCAAGCCTTTAGAAATCTGACGGGTATTTACAAAGACAGGGAAAATTGCGTCGAAGCCTGGGGCGCAGAATCACGCCAACGGGTCATTGACTTCCTGCCGACCTTAGACCAACAATTAGCCAAATCAAGCTATGTGGCGAGCGATAACTTTACGATTGCCGATATTTCTGCATACGTTTTTATTAGCTTTATTAAAAACTTAGATATTCTAGTTGATGACACCTTGCCCCACATTCAGGCATGGTTTGCGACAGTGACCCAGCGCCCTGCGATAGTGTCGCTTACCCCAAAAAACTAGCAGCTATGCCCTATTGGGCAGCCAAGTTAAGCATTAACCAGTTAAGACTTAAGGGATAACTATGATTGATTTATATACCGCCGCGACCCCGAACGGTTTTAAAATTTCCATCGCGCTCGAAGAAATGGGTCTCGACTATCGAGTGCATAAGTTAGATTTCAATACTAACGAACAGAAGCAGCCTGAGTTTCTCGCCATTAACCCTAATGGCCGTATTCCAGCCATTATCGACCGAGATAACGAGGACTTTGTGGTGTTCGAGTCCGGCGCAATTCTTCTGTATCTGGCGGAAAAAACCGGTAAGTTCTTACCAGACGATCCTAAAAAGCGCTCACAGGTCATTCAATGGCTCATGTTCCAAATGAGCGGTGTCGGCCCGATGATGGGTCAAGCTAACGTGTTTTACCGTTACTTCCCTGAAAAAATCCCCGCGGCCATTGAACGTTATCAAAAAGAAGGTCGACGTTTGTTTGAGGTAATGAATATCCAGTTAGCCAAGCATCAGTATCTGGCTGGCGATGAATACACCATTGCCGATATCGCGACTTGGCCTTGGGTGCGCATCCATGAATGGAGCGGCATCAACATGGAAGGACTCACTCACCTACAACGTTGGTTAGACGAACTAGCCCTGCGTCCCGCCTGCCAAAAAGGCATAGTGACACCTCCGCCCTCAGTATTGAGTGATGAAGAACGTGCTAAGCAAATCCAGAAAATGGTGACTAAGTAGGTCATCCTTTCCTCACCCGCGCATTCGTTTTCCCATCAAGCCCCAACTCAGCATTGGGGCTTTTTTACTGCTAGCGATACGTAAAACTGCTACACTCTGCGCCACTTATTGATTTGCTTGGCCATATTCATCCCAACGGCTGGATGTCACTCGGCCGAGCCCCTTTTCAGGCTAACTTTATGGGCAATCCAAACGGCTTATCATCAGCAATCATGGCATCAACAGTGAATATCGAACCGCAAACCCTCGCGCAAAAACGCGGATTAAGTTATGCCAATACCATTAAGTTATTGTTCGATGAGATTTTAAATACCAAGCAACCCGCCGACCGAGTGCTCGCGAACTACTTTAGGGAACATAAAAAGCACGGCTCTAAGGATCGCAAAGTGATCCGCGAATCCTTATTTAGCCTGTTCCGTTGGTGGGGCTGGTTTAAAGCCACGGGCGATCATCAACAGGCGCCCCAATTTTTTGCCATGCTCAGTGCGAGCGCCTTAATCGAAGCCCATCCATGGCAGGACATCGCCCAAGCCTGGCATGAACTCGCACAATCGACTGTTGATTATCAACAACTTCAATCCCTTAGCGCTAACAGCTTAACGGATAAGTTGGCACTGGTACGGCAGCAATTTCCCGAAGTGTCCTTCGAACTCACAGATTTATTACCCGAATGGTTTTGGCAGGTCTGCCCGATTGCCCCAGAGTTGCGTCCAAATCTCATCGAAGCCATGTCTAGCCGCCCACCGATTTGGGGACGCGCGCAGGGAATAGATAGCCAATCGGCAGTCAAACAACTGCAAGTGCTAAAGATAGATGCGAGCCTCAGCCCCTATTTTGCAGATGCCATTAACCTTGGCACTAAGAGCATGAATTTCAATGAAATATCAGTCTATAAAGAGGGCAAAATTGAGATCCAGGATCTAGCCTCGCAAGTGATAGGTCAAATTTGTGCACCAGAGCCCTGGCAGCACTGGTGGGATGCCTGCAGTGGCGCAGGCGGAAAAACCTTGCAATTGCGATCACTGATGCAAACGGCCGCGACTAAGCAAAACCCATTAGTAGGCTCAATTGTCTCA
The DNA here is from genome assembly GCF_000485795.1 of Shewanella decolorationis S12. Classification (GTDB taxonomy): domain Bacteria; phylum Pseudomonadota; class Gammaproteobacteria; order Enterobacterales; family Shewanellaceae; genus Shewanella; species Shewanella decolorationis. The sequence continues at coordinate 49,067 of NZ_AXZL01000044.1, read as the reverse complement.
TCAGATATTCGCGCCCACGCCTTAGAAGAACTCAGCAAACGTGCCCAGCGGGCAAGATTTGATGGCATCAGCATTGCGCGCTGGCGCAGTGATGCACTGCCGGTCGATGCCAACCATTTTGATGGGGTTTTAGTCGACGCGCCCTGTAGCTGCACGGGCACCTGGCGCCGTAATCCCGATATGCGCTGGCTCGACAGCCTCGATGCCGTCACAGATAAAGCCGCACTCCAGCTGGATATTTTAAGCCGCAGCAGTAAGGCGGTAAAACAGGGCGGAAGCTTAGTCTATGCCACTTGCTCATTGTCGCCTGTAGAAAATGAGCAAGTGGTTTGCGCCTTTTTACAACAACATCCCGAGTTCAGCCTAGTGCCGATCCGCCACCCCTTTACCGGCGAACAAACAGAAATGTTGACCGTGTGGCCCTTCGAAGCCAACACCGATGGAATGTTTGTGGCGCGTATGCAACGCAATTATTAGGGCGTGTTGACGTTTCAGGGTTGTTTTTGCAGCAGTTTGGCTGGCTTTTATGCAAGGCAAAGTCCGTGCAGTGTAGTTATTCTACATAAACGGACGATAACGCGGCAGAAAAGCCAGCCAAATGCTGCCCGAAGGGTTCGTCTGGCAAGCCCTTGCTCTTATTTTCTGTCATAAGAGCCGCTCGTCATTTGAGTAGAATAACGACACATCATTCCTCGTTTCGCGAGCACGTGCTTGCCAGAACGAACAAAATTTAATCTCGAAACGTCAACACGCCCTAGTTATTTTAGTGAGTACTAAAGTTTCAGGTTGGTTTTTAAGAAGCTTAGCATCTGATCGTAATACTTGGCTCTATGGCTATCATCATAAAAACCATGGCCTTCGTTATCCATCACCAGTTTTTGATAGGGATAATTATGGGCCTTGAGGGCTTTTTCGAGTGATTCGAGTTGTGTTATCGGGGTTCGTTCATCGTCACCGCCATGAACCAATAACAAGTTTGCCTTAAGCTTGTTGACGTTATAGCTTGGAGACATCGCTTTAAGTGTTTCCAAGTTGTTGCCTAGTACATTTTTTTGATAGCTGCTTCCGGAAGATGAGTCCGCAACGTCACTATCGTCTGTCCAGAGGGGAAGATCGTAGATCCCTGCCATGCCCACGGCACATTTAAACATATCGGGTGCTAATACCGCACTTTGCAAGGCGCTATAACCGCCAAAGCTACCGCCTGCGATACACACCCGTTCCTTATCGGCAAAGCCTTGGTCAATCACATATTGAGTTGCATCGATAATATCGTGCTGAACATCCGAGCCCCATTTTTTATAGCCAGCTTGCTCGAAACGCTCGCCATAACCCCCTGAGCCACGGAAGTTTACTTGCAACACCGCCATACCATTTTGAGCAAGTAGTTGGTTTTGTGAGTCAAACCCCCACCAGTCACGAACGCCATGGGGGCCACCATGGGGATTGACGACCAGAGGTAAATTTTTGGCTTCTTTTCCATTGGGTAAGGTTAAGTAGCCATGGATTTTCTGGCCATCACGGTTAGTGAAACTAATAGGTTTAACCTCAGCCATTTGTTCGGGGTCGAGCCACTTACGGGCGGCGGCCAGATACTCTAGCTTGAGTTTTTTCGTATCAAACAAATAGTAATCACCGGGATTGCGATCGTTAAATGCAATCACCACCAATTGTTCGCCATTACGGGTTTCGCTGACGATTTGCACTTGATGCCCCGGCAGGGCCGCGAGTAAATCCTTAAGCAGTTTGGCATGGTTATCGTTGTTATCGACAAAGGCATAGCTTGGATAGCCATTTTCAAACTCAACGGCATAGAGCTGTTTGTTAGTGCCATTGATCCAGAAGTTGCTCGGATCGACGACCTCATCTTGAATGATTTCCGCTTTATCGCCTGTTTCGAGATTGATGCGATAGACACCTAAGGTTTCATTACCCACGCGGCCAGCGGCATAAATGCTATTTTTATTATCGGCGAAGGAGATAGGCGTAAAATCACTTAAGCCTAGGTTGAGTTTGTCGGTGTTTACCCATTCGCCATCTTTGCGGTAAAAGACTTTAGTAATGTTTTTGCCATCTTCCCCTGCCACAAAGCGGACTTCACCCTCATGGTCTGTCATAAAGCGTGCTCGGCCAATGGGAGAGCCTGTAATCCGCTTACGTGTGCCGTTAAATAGGTCTACGCGGTAGACATCCTGTAGCAGTTCAAAGTTTAAGTTCGATTCATTATTCCAAGGAATCGCATTGACTAGCATATAGCGTTCATCATCAGGCAGAGGATCGAGAATAAAGGCGGTGGCGCGCATTGGGGTGTTTTTCTTGATATTCGAGCCGGTTTGTTGCTCGCCGCTGTTATAGCCGAATAGGTACGCCTTGCGAGAACCATCGGCGTTGACCGCCATTAATTCGCCGTAGTATTGGGGTACATCGGTCCAGCCCTTAAGATATTCTTTTGCCAGTACAATGCGTTCGCTATTAGCCCACTCATAGGTGCCTACCTGCGCGTTGCTCGGGAAGCGAATTGCGTTAAGCAGTTTTTTGGTTTGGGCATCGAGTACTAAGAGGACATTCTTGCCTTCGACACTGGTGATTGCACTTAAGTATTTGCCGGTAGGCGAGATTTTGACGTTAGAGTACTCGTTACCGCGACTGAATAATTGGGATTGTGACAGGGCATTTGTCGCCGAGGTTTCGGCCGCTAATGTGCTGAAAGGCATAATAGGCAAGCAAATTACGGCCAATGCAGCAAATGGCAAAGATTTCATCTGACATCCTTGTAATATTATTGTGGTTTTTGTTTTGTAAATGTTTGCTCGAGATTAAAACAAAAGAAATATCGATACAAGGAGTAGGGGATAAAAGAAAGGACGGTGATTACCGTCCTTTGTATTGAAAAATCATTAGCTTTGTAAAAGCTGATGCTGAATAAAGCGCCACTGTTCATCGAAGTGCTGTGTTGGTTTGAGTTTAAACTCACTGCGGACAAATTGAGCAATTCGTCCTTCAGCGAAAGCTAACAGCAAATTAGCTAAAATAGCCTCATCTAAATTAAAGCCTTTACCTTCACGCAGGGTTTTTTCCCGCAGGATTTGCTTAAGTTGGGTCTCAATTTTGGCAAATAGGGTGCTGATACGACTGCGTAGACGTTCATTTTCACCTAAGAGTGCATCGCCATTGAGTACCCGAGAGATCCCCGGGTTACGCTCGGCAAAAATCAACAGCAGTTGCAGCACTAGTTGGCAACGTCTCATGGTGTCTTTTTCATCATCCATGATGATGTTGATGCGGGAGAGTAATGATTCTTCAATAAACTCAATTAACCCTTCAAACATCCGCGCTTTACTCGGGAAGTGGCGATAGAGTGCCGCTTCTGATACACCGACTTCTGAGGCGAGTTTAGCGGTGGTAATACGTTGTCCTGGGCTGGTTTCTAGCATTTGCGCTAGGCATTGCAGTATGTGTTCACGACGATTAATTTTTGGGCTTACAGCCATTGCAGTATCCTTCGCTCAATAACGATTCAGGTTATTTAGTGCCAGAATGGCCAAATCCACCTTCACCACGGTCTGAGCTGTCGAACTCATCAACGAGTTTGAATTGCGCTTGCACCACAGGGACAAATACCAGTTGTGCGAGACGATCACCGATTTCTAAGGTAAATGGGGTATCGCTGCGGTTCCAGCAAGAGACCATCAAAGGGCCTTGGTAATCAGAATCGATTAGCCCAACCAGATTTCCAAGGACGATACCGTGCTTATGGCCAAGGCCTGAACGCGGTAAAATCACGGCGGCAAGCCCAGGATCGGCTACATGGACGGCGATACCCGTTGGGATTAACTGGGTTTCTCGCGGAGCTATTGTCATGGCAGTATCTATCATGGCGCGAAGATCCATGCCTGCGCTACCAGGTGTTGCGTAGGCTGGCAGGGGAAATTCGGAACCAATGCGGGAGTCGAGGATCTTTAATTCAATCGGTGTTTTCATTTATTTTGTTTTTTCTTTCACTATCAACGAAAGTAATTGCCGAGCCAACGTGAGCTTATCGGTAGCTGGCAAATCTTGACTACCCTGTGGCCAGAATACACGCAGGGCATTGGCATCGGCATTAAAGCCAAGACCAGCAACGGATACATCGTTTGCGGCGATCATATTCAAATTTTTGCGTTTGAGTTTATCGCGGGCGTAGGCTTCTACATCATGGGTTTCGGCGGCAAATCCCACCACAAAAGGACGGTTTGCCAAGCTTGCAACCGTCGCTAAGATATCAGGATTCCTCACCAGCGCAAGTTGCATTTCTTCGGCGGACTTTTTGATCTTACAGTCCGCAATATCGCTGACGCGATAGTCGGCAACCGCCGCGCAGCCGATAAAAATATCTTTTTTATCAACATTATCCATCACGGCGTCGAGCATGTTTTGCGCCGATTCGACATTGATGCGCGTCACCCCTTCAGGCGTGGCTAAATTTACGGGTCCTGCGACCAAGGTCACAGCGGCGCCCATGTCTGCTGCGGCTTTCGCTAAGGCGAATCCCATCTTGCCTGAGCTGTGATTAGAGATATAACGCACCGGATCGATGGCTTCACGTGTTGGCCCTGCGGTAATGAGCACTGACTGGCCCGCTAGGGGCTGCGTTTCCTGTTCAGCATAGACATCTTTTGTTGCAAAAAAGCGACTGGCAAGTTCGGCAATTTCGAGCGGTTCGAGCATACGACCAGGGCCGACTTCGCCACAGGCTTGGCTGCCGCTGGCGGGGCCCCACAGGGTATAACCTCGGCCTTGTAAACTCGCTAAATTGGCTTGGGTAGCGGCATTGCGATACATCTGCTGATTCATCGCGGGGCACAGGGCTATCGGGGCTTCGGTCGCAAGGCAAGTGGTGGTGATAAGCTCATCCGCCATGCCAGCATTGATGCGGGCGAGAAGATTCGCCGTTGCAGGGGCGATAATCACTAAATCCGCCCAGCGCGCGAGCTCGATATGACCCATTGCCGCTTCGGCGGCGGGGTCGAGTAAGCTTGATGATACTGGATGGCCAGACAAGGCTTGCAGTGTGAGTGGGGTAATAAATTCCATGGCGCTCTGGCTCATCACCACTCGCACATCAAAGCCGCGTTCTTTTAAGCGGCGCACTAAATCCGCACTTTTGTAGGCCGCAATGCCGCCACCAATACCCAGTAGGACGTTTTTCGTTATCAGGCTCACAGACATCATCCGAGATTGAAATAATGTCGCCAACCATACCACAAAGCGATGAATTGGCGTGACTGTCCAAGTTCAAAAAATCTCGTCCATACTCTCTAAAGTAAAAATAGAAAACGACAGGAGGTCACATGGCGATTAAGGATTGGCCAGAGGGAGAAGGGCCGCGAGATAAGTTATTAGTCAAAGGCGCTGCCCATCTTTCAGATGCAGAATTGTTGGCCGTTTTACTGCGAAATGGGCTGAGCGGTTTGAATGCGGTCGACCTTGCACGCTCACTCATTCAAGAATTTGGTGGATTAAGAAGCTTACTTTGCGCACCAAAGCATCAGGTGTGTCGACTTCCGGGCGTGGGACCTGTAAAATACGCCCAGCTTCAAGCCGCGGCTGAATTAGCGAGGCGTGTGGCACAAGAAAACCTGCAGAGAGGTCAGGTTTTGACAAATCCCGATTTAACTCGGGATTATTTAATGAGACAATTAGCTGACCGCTCCTATGAAGTGTTCGCAATTTTGCTGCTGGATAGCCAGCATAGAGTGATTCAATTCGTCGAATTATTCCGCGGAACAATAGATTCAGCTTCGGTGTATCCACGTGAAGTGGTGAGCTTAGTGCTGGAAAAAAAGGCTGCTGCCGTCATAGTGTGTCACAATCATCCGTCTGGTATTGCCGAGCCCAGTCAGGCTGACAGACGAATAACTGAGCGATTAAAAAATGCGTTAGCAACCATAGACGTATCCTTACTGGACCATATGGTTGTTGGTGATCGAGAGATAGTTTCCTTCGCGGAACGAGGCTGGATTAATTAATCTAACGCTTGATCTTACCTCTATGATCGTGTATAAAATGCGCCCTCTTTGTGCCTCGGGCGACGGCCATACGAGGTACATTAATGCTCGAGCGTTAAAATTGTTTTTTGGAGAAGACTGACATGTCAAGAGTATGCCAAGTTACTGGCAAGAAGCCGATGGTTGGTAACAACCGTTCGCACGCAAAAAACGCGACCCGTCGTCGTTTTTTACCTAACCTGCAAAATCACCGTTTCTGGTTAGAAGAAGAAAAACGTTTCGTACAGTTACGTGTATCTACTAAAGGTATCCGTCTGATCGATAAGAAAGGTATTGAAGTTGTTGTTGCTGAACTTCGTGCCCGTGGCGAGAAGGTGTAATAGATCATGGCTAAAGCTAAAGGTAATCGTGAGAAGATCAAATTAGTTTCTACAGCTAAAACTGGTCACTTCTACACAACTGAAAAAAACAAGCGTAACATGCCAGAAAAAATGGAAATCAAAAAATTTGATCCAGTTATTCGTCAGCACGTTATCTACAAAGAAGCAAAAATCAAGTAATCTTTGTTTAGTGTTTCGAGAAAAGCCCCTTATCTAAGGGGCTTTTTTTTGGCCTTTTTTCGGCTTCTCGTCATCAAGTTGAGATAAATCTGTCTCATACTTGGCCTGTATTGCTAAAGCACATCGAGTTAAAAAAATGTGAATATTTATCTGGAATGCAGTTTTTTGAAAATATAAGCACTTTATTGTATTAAATCTGCATTTTTGTGAGAATAAATTCTTTATTGGTGAATTAAAATGCAATACTATACGCGGGTTTTCGTTATTCACTCCTGGTAGGCCATTTTGGGGTTACCAGCTTAAATATGAGGTGTAAACAACGCGTGCGTACCACTGAACTGGTTGATGGATTTCGTCATTCTGCTCCTTACGTCAATGCCCATAGAGGGAAAACCTTTGTGGTGATGTTGGGTGGCGAGGCTTTAGCACAAAATCAATTTCGCGGCATTTTAAATGACGTGGCCCTGCTGCACAGTTTAGGCATTAAAGTGGTATTGGTGTATGGCGCGAGGCCGCAAATCGATGCGGCATTGGCAGCCAATGGAATTGAACCCGCCTACCACGAAGGTGTACGTATCACCGATGAGGACTCGCTTAAAGTGATTAAGCAAGTCGCGGGTGCATTGCAGTTTGATATCACCGCACGTTTATCGATGAGCCTAAGTAATACGCCGATGCAAGGCGCGCAAATCAACTTAGTCAGCGGTAACTTTGTGATCGCCCAGCCACTGGGGGTCGATAATGGCGTGGATTTTTGTTTAAGCGGCAAAGTGCGCCGTATCGATACCCAAGGGCTTAAGCGCCAGCTCGATAATCACTGTATCGTGCTGATGGGGCCGATTGCCGCATCGGTCACCGGCGAAAGCTTTAACCTTACCGCTGAAGAAATTGCCACACAGGTAGCGATAAAACTTAAAGCTGACAAGATGATTGGCTTTAGTTCGCAAAACGGCATCCTTGATCGCAATGGCGATGTGATTGCCGAATTAATGCCAAATGACGCGCAAAACATTCTGACTAAGCTTGCTGAGCAAGGTTCAGCCTGTGTGGGCACTATGGCCTTCCTCAAGGCGAGTATTGATGCGTGTCGCAATGGTGTGCCACGTTGTCATTTGGTCAGTTACCTCGATGACGGCGCCTTGCTTCAGGAGTTGTTCTCCCGTGAAGGCATAGGTACGCAAATCGTAACAGAGAGCGCTGAGCGTCTGCGCCGCGCATCGATTAGTGATATTGGTGGAATCCTCAATTTAATCCGTCCTCTGGAAGAGCAGGGCATTTTGGTGCGCCGCAGTCGTGAGCAGCTTGAGATTGAGATCGAGCAGTTTATGTTGATTGAGCGTGATGGCTTAGTGATTGGCTGTGCGGCCCTGTATCCCTTTGAAGAAGATAACGCCGGGGAGTTTGCCTGTTTGGTAGTGCACCCAGATTATCGCGATGCCGATAGGGGCAGTTTGTTGCTGAAAAATATTATAGGTCAGGCGCGTAGCCGTGGTTATTCGCGTTTGTTTGCCTTGACTACCCGCAGCATTCACTGGTTCTTAGAGCATGGCTTTGTGATTGAAGATGTGGATGCATTGCCGCAGAAGAAAAAGCAGCTGTATAATTATCAGCGCCGCTCTAAAATTCTCGCCCTCGATCTTTAAGCTTTTAACGCTTGATAAGATGCCAGCCTAGCGCTGGCATTTTTGTTGACATAATATGTCTTTGTTGGCAGATTAAGCTTTTCTTCCTTAAGGACTGCCCACCATGGTGACTCAGTTTTTCTCCCTTGCTCCACTGACTCAAACTTCGATTTTAAGCTTTATTACCTTGCTGTTAGTTTTAGTCGGCTTAATGTGGATGTTGTGGGTTAAACCTATGCCGAAAGTGGCTAAATCGGCGAGTTTAGGTATCTTGCTGGTAATGGTGGGTGGATCTTCTTGGGTGTTTTATCAATCCCATAATGCTGAAATCGCGCTAACCGACACAGAGCTAAAACTTGATATCCCTTTCTATAAAGTGCAGCTAGCACGCTCCGAGATCCTCGTCGAGCAGGCACGCATTATCGATTTGAAGCAGGAGGCGGATTTAGCGCCCAGCTTTAAGACCAATGGTATCGGTATGCCAGGGTTTCAACTCGGCTGGTTTAGCCTTAAAGGAAAAGGGCGTGCTTTTGTCGCAATAACGGATCGATCCAAGCTCGTATTAGTCCCAACGACCCAAGGCTACAATCTGCTACTGTCGGTGCCCGAAGGTGAGAAATTTTTAGCCCAGTTACAAAAGTAGGCGGTTAAGTTATACGTTCACTTAACCATGACCGACTTTTGTGACTGTGGACAACGGCGTGAAGTTATTACGCCATTTTGCGTTTATAGGCCATATCGAAGGTGAACACCAGCAGGGCGCTCCAGATAAAACCAAAGGTGATGCTCTTCTCGGCATCGAAGGGTTCATTGAATAAGGTTACTGCGAGGATAAACATAATACTCGGACCAATATATTGGAAAAAGCCGAGCATAGACAATGGAATGCGCACGGCAGCACCGGCAAAGCACAATAGTGGAATCGTGGTAACAATCCCCGCCGCCATCAACAACAAATTAAGGTGCCAATCGTTGGTGAGCATATTCGCCGTGGCGCTATCTAAAGTCGCGACCAGATAAACCAATGCAACCGGTAGCAGAATGGCGGTTTCGACTAGCAGACCCGATTTAGCATCCACATTGACCTTTTTACGCAGCAGCGCATATACCCCGAAGCTGCCCGCCAAGGCGAGGGAGACAATGGGAATAGAACCGAATGAAATCAACTGAATAAGCACGCCTGCACTCGCCAGCGCGACGGCAAACCATTGCAACTTACGTAATCTTTCACCCAAAAACAGCATGCCGAGCAGCACATTCAGTAGGGGGTTGATAAAGTAACCCAAGCTGGCATCGAGCATATGGTCGTTATTCACTGCCCAGATAAAAATCAACCAGTTGGCGGCAATCAACAGGGATGTGATGGTGAGCACGAGTAGCTGCTTTGGCTGTTTAAACAGTTGACGCAGCTTTCCAAAGCCACCGATAAACAGCATGATAATCACCATAAACACAAATGACCAGATCACCCGATGCAGTAAAATTTCGGTCGCCGAAACATGGTGGAGTAGTTTGAAATATAAGGGCGCAAATCCCCACATACAGTAAGCACTGACGGCGAGTAGGATCCCTTTGCGGTATTCAGTATCAGGCATGAGACATCTTCGAAGGACAACAGGACGGCGATTGTAGGAGGCTATGGGAATTGACTCAAGGTGTGTGCGCCTGCCTTTTTCGTTACAGGATGTCTCTAATGACCTGTGCTCAGCAAAAAGCAGAGGGAAACACCTGAATAATCAAGGTGTTTTCCTTTAGCTTATCGATGATGAATGCGGTAAAAAAATTCTAAAAAACGATGTGTGACAACGGACTAGCCAACCATATAAGTGCCTGTGCCGAAGGCGATATGGGTTCCTTGCTCGTTATGAAGCTCCATGCGACATACCGAGACGCGATTGCCAGCACGGATCACGCTGCCCGTGCCAGTGAAAACCTGTCCACGCCCGGGGCGCAGGTAATCAACGCGCATATCGATAGTGCCTAAGGTCTGCAACCGTTGTTGTAACTCCTCCACAGTCCAATCATCACGACTCGCAACCAGTCCTGCAAAGGCGGTGAGCCCTCCTACCACATCAAGCACAGTGGCGGTGACACCACCGTGGAGAATTTGTTGGTGAATATTGCCAATGAGTTCTGGCTTCATATTGATCACCACTTCGACGCCATCTATGTCGTAGCGTTTGATATCCAGACCCAATAAATTATGAAACGGCACGTGCTGATCAAACACTTCGGCAACACGTTTGAGTACTTCGGCTTGAATTGGGTTTGTCATGCTGTTCGTCCTTGTAGGCTGTAGGGCTTCTTAGAATAGGGTCGAAGCGTGTGCAATAGCGTTCGACTTAGAGCAATTAATCTACAGCCAAGCCTATGCCTAATGCAACTTAAGCCTTTGTGCGGGCAAATCGTCTTAGGTGTTGTGATGAGTCGTGGTAGCAGCCTAAGCCTTAGTTGTTAGCGCTGGGTCAGTTTGAGCAAGATGGCGCAAGACAGGAGCGATTCTGTCCTTTAGAATAGGCGCCCTTACTTTTTAGCTAGAAGATCCATGGAAACTCAGTTACTCGACATACATGATGATCCGCTGTCGCAACGCCTAGCGCAGGTGTTTGGCTACCGTGATTTTAGGGACGGTCAGCGCGAGGTTATCGAACGTGTATGCAGTGGTGAGGACTGCCTTGTGATCATGCCCACTGGCGGCGGTAAGAGTCTGTGTTACCAGTTGCCCGCACTGCTGATGCCTGGCATCACTATCGTGGTATCACCGCTGATTTCATTAATGAAAGATCAGGTCGACAGCCTGTTGCAGACGGGTGTCAATGCCGCCTATTTAAACTCATCGCAGCCGCGGGAACAAAGTTTAGAGGTGCTGAGGCAGTTGCATAGAGGCGAGCTAAAACTGCTATATGTGTCTCCTGAACGCTTACTTACTGGCGATTTTATCGAGCGCATGCGCTCCCTGCCGCTATCCATGTTTGCGATTGATGAGGCGCACTGCATCAGTCAATGGGGACACGATTTTCGTCCCGAATATGCTGCCCTTGGCCAGTTAAAGCAGCTCTTCCCCCATGTGCCCATGATGGCGCTCACCGCCACCGCGGATCAGGCGACGCGGCAAAATATTTGCGAGCGCCTAGGAATTAATCCCTTTAGGTTACTATCGAGTTTCGATCGGCCCAATATCCGCTATACGGTTGCCGAAAAACTCAATGCCGCGAATCAATTACGACAGTTTTTACTGCAACAGAATGGCAGTAGTGGCATTGTCTACTGCAGCAGCCGTCGCCGTGTGGATGAGGTGGCAGAAAGACTCACGCTGCAAGGGTTTCATGCTAAGGCATACCATGCGGGCATGACGCCCCAAGAGCGCGGTGAAGTGCAGGATAGCTTCCTTAAAGATCAAATTGATATTGTGGTTGCTACCGTGGCCTTTGGTATGGGGATTAACAAATCTAACGTGCGCTTTGTGGTGCATTACGATATCCCTAAGAGCATCGAAGCCTATTATCAAGAAACTGGCCGAGCGGGGCGTGATGGACTCGAGGCCGAAGCCTTTATGCTGTTCGATCCTGCCGATATTGGGCGGGTACGCCATCTTATCGAGCAGTCGGAGCCAGGGCCGCAGCAGCAGGTGGATTTCCATAAACTCAATACCATGGCTGCATTTGCAGAGGCGCAAACCTGTCGTCGCCAAGTATTGCTGCATTACTTCGATGAGAGCGCGTTAGAGCCCTGCGGCAACTGCGATATTTGTCTCGACCCGCCTAAACGTTATAACGGCACCGAGGATGCGCAGAAGGTGCTATCTTGCATCTATCGGCTCGGACAGCGTTTTGGTATCAATCATTTGATTGAAGTGTTACGTGGCTCCAAGGGCGCCGCGATTGTGGATAGAGGGCACGATAAACTCAGCACTTGGGGCATAGGCAAAGACAAAAGCCATGAATATTGGTTGAGCGTTATCCGTCAGCTCATCCATTTGGGGCTTGCGAGCCAAGATATTACGCGGGGCTCGTCCATCACCTTAAACCCTTCGGCAAGACCGATCCTTAAGGGCGAGGTGGCGCTAATGTTGGCGGAACCACGGATTCAACTGACCAACATTAAGCGTAAAGTCACTCAATCGCGGGCACCGCTGAATTACGACCGCAAACTGTTTGCGAGGCTAAAAGCCCTGCGTCGCACGATTGCCGAGGAGCAGGATGTGCCGCCCTATCTGGTGTTTAACGATGCGACCCTAGCGGAAATGGCAGCCATGATGCCGACCAGCCCCGGTGAAATGCTGGCGGTCAACGGCGTCGGTGAGCGCAAACTCAGCCGATTTGGTGACGATTTCCTCGATGAAATTGCCGCCTATTTAGCGGGGGAATAACTATTTAGTGGCTCGCTGCCCTTGAGTTTGCCTAATCGATTGATGCTAGCGCGTTTAACCAAAGATTCCAAAGTATCAAACTGTTGCATCACTGCAACGCCAATATTCACCTTACTTGTTCCTTGTAAGGTCTGAATGGTTGGGGTGATTTGGTTGACGACTCGTTGCGCGCCCACGGCAGAAGTATAGGGTAGAACGATAACGACCTCATCGATGGAATAGCGTAACAGTTTGTCTTGTTCCCGCAATTTGTCTTGCAGTTTGTCTAGTAATCCCGGTAAGTCGACTTGACGAATTTGGCTGGCATTGAGCAGCAATAATGACAGCGGATAATCACCCTGTTTAGCGCTGTGGAGTGTTAGTTCAAGTTGTTCTAGTGGTGGAATATTTTTGGGGCTAGCATCGGCTGCTGGTGCACGGTTATTTTGTTTATCAATAAAATACCAAATAGCGCTGCCAGTGAGTGCCATAATCACTAAAAATAATGTGCTATAGGCCCAATCAAGGTTTAAATCATTTAATAATGAAGTGTGACTATGTTGCTCATCACTGTTAGCCTGTTCTAATCCTTGTTGATTGAGTCTGGCTTTAAACTGCAAAATTCGGGTGTTATTGGTAGCTTCATTTGCTAATTCAGCTGCATCGAAGCGTTTTTGTAAAAACTCGTAGGCCAATTGGTAGTTATTATGGGTTTGATAGTAGTCGCTCAAAATGCCGTAAAACCACTTTAGGTCTGTATACTGTTTTAGTGCCTCTCCTTGCTCTATAGCGGATTGCATCAACGTGATTGCCGCTTCATCTCTATTCTGTGCAAATCTAATCTGAGCAAGTAAACGTGTAGAACGCATCATGGCAACTTTTTGGTTTTGTTGCTTAAAAGTGTTCATTGCAATGGAGATATATTCTTCGGCCGTGTCGATTTTTCCTTTATCGAGGGCGATTGAAGCCAAAATGGCATAGCTATAGGCGAGTTCGAGTGGAGAGCCTATTTCTGGCAGTAAAATTTTTGCTTGTTTTTCCAATTGATCGCTGTATTCACGATCGTTGTTGTCAAGTGCGATTCGAGCAGCATTACGCAGTAGCACATGTCGGACTTTTCCTTTGGCATCCGCACTTTTTAACGCTAGCTTAGTGTAATACATGGCTTGGGGTAAGTCGTTGGTTGCGTAGAGTAAATTGCCCATTGCAGCATAGACATATGCCTGCGGTGGCCACACCCAATTTTGTGTTTGTGAATTGATATCGGGATAGATATCGAGAGCGATACGTAAATCTTCGATGGCGGAGGAAAAGTTATCGGTATTGGTATCGAGTTGTCCTCTTAGCCTTAGTGCATCGATCAGGGCTTGAGGTTGCTGATAACGTCTGGCAAGAGTAATCGCAGAGTCGAGCAAGGGTAAAGCATCTTGGATATTATCATAATTGAGGTAGGCATCGGCCTGACAATTCAAAAAGTAGGGGCGAGCTTGATCGAGCTTAAGCTGCTTGGCGCTGGCCTCACCCATTTGGGCAAGGTTAATTGCCGCTTCATTTTCCCCAAGTTGTAGAAAATTTTGACATTTCAATACGTTGAGTCGAAGTTGATTGATGTCATTGGTGTTATCCGATGTTTGCTGTTTTTCTAGTGCGGTAATTTGCGCTAAGGCCTTGGTGGGGTACTGATAAACCATCTCTGCGAGATTATCTAACTGGTCGTTAGCACTGGCCCATAAAGGGAATAGCCATAAAAACAGGCTAAGTGCTAAGACGCGAAAATCCATTTTTTGCTCCATACCGTGCATCGATTCAACAATCCGTAACCGCAGGCGTGGATTATAACGTGTCTCTATGCTTTTTTGCATAAAAAATGATTTTTTTGTTATAAATTTGAGCGAGTCCAATTTATTAATTCTTATTCGCTAGCAAGGGATTAACAACTATCTCTTTAGATAGAATGCTGACATTTTGCTATTTAGGGGAAAGTATAACGCTGAACATGAAAAAAATTGGGGTTGACACACTTAGGCAAGCGAGTTAAATATTAACCGTCCTTATTTTGAGCCAATAGAATAAATATTTAATTTAAATGAATAGAATTAGCAGCAAACTCGACCTCCTCCTTCTCTCTCTCGCGCCACAAACGCGGAGGTCTTAGTGTTGCTCGCTCGATAGAAAGGCAAAACACTCATAAACCCCGCACCAATGTTGCGGGGTTTTTTGTATCTGAATACGGCAAAAGTTAAATAATGAACGGTGACGTTCCATGGAGAAGCGAGATGTCTAACAGAGTAATTATATTTGATACCACCTTACGTGATGGCGAGCAGGCGTTAGCGGCAAGCCTGTCGGTCAAAGAAAAGTTACAGATCGCCATGGCGTTGGAACGTCTCGGTGTGGATGTGATGGAAGTCGGTTTTCCGGTGTCGTCACCCGGTGATTTTGAGTCGGTGCAGACCATTGCCCGTACCATCAAAAATAGCCGTGTGTGTGCTTTATCCCGCGCCTTGGAAAAAGATATCGATGCCGCCGCCCAGGCATTATCGGTCGCCGAACAGTTCCGTATTCACACCTTTATCTCCACCTCGACTATCCATGTGGAGAGCAAGTTAAAGCGCTCATTCGATCAAGTATTGGAAATGGCGGTCGGTGCGGTGAAATATGCCCGTCGCTTTACCGATGATGTTGAATTCTCTTGTGAAGATGCAGGGCGTACGCCAATCGATAACCTGTGCCGTATGGTAGAAGCGGCGATTCATGCTGGCGCTCGCACCATCAATATCCCCGATACCGTGGGGTATACAGTGCCAAGCGAGTTTGGGGGCATTATTCAAACTTTGTTTAATCGCGTACCGAATATCGACCAAGCCATTATTTCGGTTCACTGCCACGATGATTTAGGTCTATCGGTCGCTAATTCGATTACTGCTGTGCAGCATGGCGCGCGCCAAATCGAATGTACCATGAATGGTATTGGTGAGCGTGCAGGTAACTGCTCTTTAGAAGAGATCGCCATGATCTTAGCAACTCGTAAGAACCTGCTAGGGTTTGAAACGGGGATCAATGCGAAGGAAATTCACCGCACGTCGAATCTAGTCAGCCAGTTATGCAATATGCCAATCCAGTCGAATAAGGCGATTGTGGGCGCGAATGCCTTTACCCACTCTTCGGGGATTCACCAAGATGGCATGTTAAAAGCGCAAAACACTTATGAAATCATGACGCCAGAAAGTATTGGTCTGAATCGCAATAACCTGAATATGACCTCGCGCTCAGGCCGTCATGTGATTAAGCATCGCATGGAGGAAATGGGCTACAGCGAGCAGGATTACAATCTGGATGCCCTATACGAACAGTTTTTACATTTGGCCGACAAAAAGGGTCAAGTCTTCGATTACGATTTAGAAGCCTTAGCTTTTATGGAGGCGCAAGCGGCGGAAGATAATTTCTATCAATTACAGCAGTTAGTAGTCCAATCCGACTCCACCGAAGGCGTGGCCACGGCCACTGTACGCATCGATGTCGGCGGTGAGATTAAAACTGAGGCCGCCACAGGCAATGGCCCTGTTGATGCTGCCTATAACGCTATCGCCCGTGCGACGGACCGTCGTATCGATATCATCAGCTACAAATTAGGTGCGAAAGGCGTAGGGCAAAATGCCCTGGGCCAGGTCGACATTACCGCGGTGTACCATGAACAAAATTTCCACGGTGTCGGCTTAGCGACCGACGTGGTTGAGGCATCAGCCCGTGCGTTAGTGCATGTGATGAACTTGACATGCCGCGCCGATAAGGTCGCAGATTACAAACAGAATATGCATAAAAACAGAGAGCTGGGTGGCGTGTAACCCAAGCGATATCGAGCATAAAGTTTTCACATTGAAGGAGTGAGCGGGCGTATGAGTTATCAAATTGCAGTATTAGCCGGGGATGGGATTGGGCCAGAAGTGATGGCCGAGGCACGTAAGGTGTTAAAGGCGGTTGAGGCGCGTTTTGGTCTTAATATTGAATACACTGAATATGATGTCGGTGGTATCGCTATCGACAATCATGGTTGTCCATTGCCTGAAGCAACACTGAAAGGTTGTGAAGCGGCCGATGCCATTCTATTCGGTTCTGTCGGTGGTCCTAAATGGGAAAAACTACCGCCCAATGAACAGCCAGAGCGTGGTGCATTATTGCCATTACGTGGTCATTTCGAATTGTTTTGTAACCTACGTCCGGCAAAATTGCATGATGGTTTAGAACATATGTCACCGCTGCGCAGCGATATTTCTGCTAGAGGTTTCGATGTTCTCTGCGTGCGTGAGTTAACGGGTGGGATCTACTTCGGTAAGCCTAAGGGGCGCCAAGGTGAAGGTGAGAGCGAAGAAGCCTTCGATACCATGCGTTACAGCCGCCGCGAGATTGCCCGTATTGCGCGCATTGCCTTTGAAGCCGCCCGCGGACGCCGTAAAAAAGTCACTTCGGTCGATAAGGCAAACGTCTTAGCTTGTTCGGTGCTGTGGCGCCAAGTGGTAGAAGAAGTGGCGGTGGACTTCCCCGATGTTGAACTGGAACACATCTATATCGATAACGCGACCATGCAGTTGCTTCGCCGCCCCGATGAGTTTGACGTGATGCTGTGCTCTAACTTGTTTGGCGATATTCTATCGGACGAAATCGCCATGCTGACTGGCTCCATGGGCTTGTTGTCTTCAGCGAGTATGAATAGCACTGGCTTTGGTTTATTTGAGCCTGCTGGTGGTAGTGCGCCGGATATCGCAGGTAAAGGTATTGCTAACCCGATCGCACAAATTCTGTCGGCCGCGCTGATGCTGCGTCACAGCTTAAAGCAAGAAGAAGCGGCAAGCGCGATTGAACGTGCCGTGAGTAAGGCGCTCAATTCTGGCTATTTAACCGGTGAGCTATTAAGTAGCGACCAACGCCATAAGGCTAAATCGACGGTCGAAATGGGCAACTTTATCGCCGATGCAGTTAAGGCAGGTGTGTAATGACTAATCCTTCAATATCAAGCGCTCCGAAAACCCTGTATCAAAAGGTGTGGGATGCTCACGTTGTAGCCACCCCAGAGGGCGAAGCGCCGATCATTTATGTCGACAGACATTTAGTTCACGAAGTGACATCGCCTCAAGCCTTTAGTGGCTTAAAAGTGGCTGGGCGTAAGTTACGCGCCCCAGAGAAAACTTTCGCGACCATGGATCACAACACTTCGACACGCAGTGCCAGTCTAGATGCTTTAAGCCCTATGGCGCGCACTCAGGTTGAGACCCTGGCACAAAACTGTAAAGACTTCGGCGTGCGCTTATATGACATTCACCATCCGAATCAAGGCATTGTGCATGTGATGGGGCCTGAGCTTGGCATTACCTTACCCGGCACAGTGATCGTCTGTGGTGATTCTCACACCGCGACCCACGGCGCCTTTGGCGCTCTGGCCTTCGGTATTGGCACATCTGAGGTTGAGCATGTGTTGGCGACCCAAACCCTGCGCCAATTAAAAGCCAAGACCATGAAAATCGAAGTCCGTGGTCAGGTCACCGATGGTGTCACCGCTAAAGATATCGTATTGGCGATTATCGGTAAGATTGGTATGGATGGCGGTACTGGCTATGTGGTTGAGTTTTGTGGTGAGGCCATTGAAGCACTGTCGATGGAAGGGCGCATGACAGTCTGCAATATGGCGATTGAAATGGGCGCTAAGGCTGGCATGGTCGCGCCGGACCAAACCACTTTCGATTACCTAGAAGGTCGTGAATTTGCGCCAAAGGGCGAAGATTGGGCACAAGCCGTCGCCGCCTGGAAGGCGCTGAAAACCGATGTTGGCGCTGAATTTGATGCCACTGTCGTGTTAGATGCGGCCGATATCGCGCCGCAATTGACTTGGGGTACTAACCCTGGGCAAGTGGTTGCCATCGATGCGCCCGTGCCGAATCCTGCCGACGAGGCGAATCCGACGATTCGCGCTAGCATGGAAAAAGCTTTGGAATATATTGGATTAACTCCTGGTACGCCAATGACGGATGTGACGATCAATAAGGTCTTTATCGGCTCTTGCACTAACTCGCGGATTGAAGATTTACGCAGTGCGGCGAAACAGGCGCAAGGGCGCAAAGTGGCTGCGGGCGTTACGGCAATCGTAGTGCCGGGTTCTGGCCAAGTGAAAGCACAGGCCGAGGCCGAAGGGTTAGATAAAATCTTTATTGATGCCGGATTCGAATGGCGTTTACCGGGCTGCTCTATGTGTTTAGCGATGAACGATGACAGATTAGAAGCGGGTGATCGCTGCGCCTCGACCAGCAACCGTAACTTCGAAGGGCGCCAAGGCCGTGGTAGTCGCACGCACTTGGTGAGTCCGGCGATGGCTGCTGCAGCGGCGATTGCTGGGCATTTTGTCGATATCCGTAAACCTTACTAACCGTCATCCCAAGAGGAGAAGTTAATGCAACCTTTTACTTGCCATACCGGGCTTGCGGTCATGATCGACAGCGCCAATATCGATACCGATCAAATTATCCCGAAGCAATTTTTATCTAAGGTGACGCGGGATGGATTCGGTGTGCACTTATTCCACGACTGGCGTTATCTCGATGATGCCGGGGATGTGCCTAACCCTGATTTCACTCTAAACAAGCCTCGCTATAGCGGTGCGTCGATTCTGCTGGCACAGGAAAACTTTGGCTGTGGCTCCAGCCGTGAACACGCCCCATGGGCATTAGCGGATTTTGGTCTGCGCGCCATTATTGCCCCGAGCTTTGCTGATATTTTTTATGGAAACTCCATCAATAACGGTTTGTTGCCGGTGAAGCTGAGCGCGAATGAAGTGCGTCAGTTAATGGATGAGGTGGCGAGTGAAGAAGGCGCACAAATCACCGTCGACTTAACGACTTGTAAGGTGACATCGCCTTCGGGAGCTGAGTTTAGCTTCACGCTGGCCGAGTCCGCACGGCATAAATTGCTGAATGGTTTAGATGCCATTGGCTTGACCTTGTCCCACGGAATGCAGATCAGCGAATACGAATCACAAATCCCAAGTTGGCGATGTTAAGCATTCAGCGAACACTTGTACCTTAATAGAAGTTAATCTTAAACGCCTAGTTCGAAAACTAGGCGTTTTTATTATCTATGCTTAAGTGTTTAAGTCTAATGTATTGTATTTATTGATTTAAAATGGATGGTGGCTTTTCTGTATCGCAAACAAAATGAATGCCAGTGATTTATGCTGAATTTTAATAGATAAAATGGCTTACAGGTGTTTATAGGTTTTTTGTGGTTTAGTGTATTGTTTTTAAATTGGTTTGAGTGTTTTTGGTGTTGCTTTAAAAATGCTTTCAGCAAATATCTTGTTGAAAAAATACTGATTATTCTTGTTTTAAAAGTGATTTATCTCACTAAAAATATTGATTGGGTTGTTTTTCCTAGTTTTTTTATCTGTTTTATTCCAGCTTGTTGCAAACATCTTCTGCATCGGTAAACTGCCGTGCATTCAATCTGGAGTGTTTGCTCTATTTTGTGTGAACGCCATTGTGACCAAGTTACTGGCACAGATAACAATAATATTTTTCGAGAATAACAATGCAAAAACGTCTTCTGACCTTGGCTGTGACTGCAGCCTTATTAAGCACAACGACTCAAGTGTATGCCGCAGGTTTTCAACTTGCCGAATACTCGGCAACTGGCTTAGGCCGCGCCTTCGCCGGTGAAGCCGCAATTGCTGATAATGCTTCGGCACAAGCGCGCAACCCTGCGATGCTGACCTATTTAGAAGGTCGTCAGTTATCTGCTGGTGGTATCTATGTGATGCCCAATGTAGATGTGAAAGGTGACGTGAGCGTAAGCTCGCCTCTGCTTGGTCCAAATCCAATCGTGATGAACGGTGATGCTATCGACGTAGCCGATGACGCTTTGGTACCTAACTTTTATTATTCCAATCAGTTGAATGACCAATGGACTTGGGGTCTGGCAGTTAACTCGAATTATGGTCTCGCCACTGAATTGCCTGCGACCCATGCTGCGGCTATTTTTGGTAACAAGACCTCGGTCACTACTGTTGAGTTTAATCCAAACATTGCCTATCGCATCAATGATGCGGTTAGTGTTGGTGGTGGTGTGCGTATCGTTTATGGCGAAGGTGAAATCGGTGCTTCGTTACCGGGCTGGGTGGATAAAATTAAACCCGGTTTACCTCCACAAGTAGCTGGTATGCTGCCTCCTGGTGGCACTGAACTCAAAAGCATGAAGGGTGATGACATTGGCTACGGTTGGCAAATCGGTGCTAGCTGGCAAATTAACCCTGCCCATCGTTTAGGTTTGGCTTACCACAGTGGTGTGCAGCTTGACTTAGATGGTCATGCTTCTGGTGTGATTTATGATGGTGGTCAAAATCTGTCAATCGAAGGTTATTTACCACTTGAGTTGCCTGCGTTTGCCGAGTTGTCGTCTTATCATCAATTGACCGACAAATGGGCGATGCACGCCAGTGTTAACTGGACTGATTGGAGTGTATTCGATCAGTTAGTGGCGTACTTCCCTGGTGAAGTTAAGCCAAAGGGCGGCTTAGAATCTGACTTAGTGAAAGAAGAGCACTTTGAAGATAACTGGCGCTTTGCTTTAGGTACGACTTACCAAGTGAACAATGAATGGTTAGTGCGTGCCGGTGTGGCCTTAGATAAAACCGCCGCAAATGATGAGTGGCGCACGACAACTATCCCTGACTCAGACCGTCTGTGGTTCTCTGTTGGTGCGGGCTATCAGGCGACTAAAAACCTGAATGTTGATTTTGCACTGACCTATATCCGTGCCACGGGTGATGCGCCAATTAACGAGCAGCAAAATCTGTTAAACCTAGCGACTGTTAACTTTAACGGTGAAGCGAGCGGTAATGTTTGGTTAGCTGGTATCCAAATGAGCTACAAGATGTAATATCAAGTTTGATTAAAAAAGCCCTGAATTTTCAGGGCTTTTTTGTCTGACGCTGAGCTGTTATTCCGGATCCTTAGGCTCGTGGGTGCGGTGAATGCCTAAACTGCCGAGTACATATTTTTCATAAATAGGTTCGCTAGTACCATTGCGGACTTTGTAGAGAAAGTATTTCTCAAAGGCAATTTTGGCCACATGTACCCATTTACCCATAGATGTCCAGTTAGCATTGCGGGGAGGATTTTGGGGGAGAGCCACAAAGGCGGCACCCTTATCTCCCATGTCGGCCAAACAAATAGCATTAAGTGTTGGATGGGTCTTGGGAGGCTCGCCTTTTAAACTGGAAAGAATATTATCCACAATGGCAGTGGTCATAGATTCAATCATAAAACCCGTTTTAGGTACGCCAATGGGTACGGGAGTTTTTTCCAATGGTGGGAGTGCTACGCACACGCCGGCGGCATAGATTTCTGGATAACGTGGTGAGCGCTGGAACGTGTCGGTGAGTACAAAGCCCTTCTCGTTACACAGTTCTGGTACTGCTGCTATCGCAGGACTGCCTTTAAAAGGGGGTAAAAACATTGCAAGGGAGAAGGGTAAAGTATGTTGAAATTCGACTTCTCCTTTTCTATCTAATTCATCAACATAAGCCATACCTGATTCAAAGTGGGTCGTTTTAGCATTGCAAATCCATTTGATGCTACGTTCTCTAAATTCGTGTTCCATAAGTGACTTAGAGTCTCCCACGCCGCCGAGGCCCATATGACCCACATAGGGCTCGCTGGTGACAAAAGTGATAGGTACATGCTGACGAATTTTGTGTTTACGCAATAAGCTCTCTAGGGATAACACATACTCATAGGCTGGCCCAAAGCAACTTGCACCTTGTAGTGCGCCGACAACCACTGGGCCGGGTTTAGCGAGCAGTTGTTGGAAGCATTCGTAGGCTTTTTCGGCGTGATCAATGGTACAAATAGATTGAGTAAACCCTTCTGGGCCTGCGCCTGGTACGTTTTCAAAAGCGAGTTTTGGGCCAGTACAGATGACTAAGTAATCGTAATTATCTGTTGTACCATCACCTAAGGTGAGTTGCCTATTCATGGGATCTATATGAGTCACCCCTTCACCGGAATAACTAATCTTACGTTTAGCTAAGTAGGTTCCAATTGGAAGACTGATGTCTTCGCGCTTACGTTCACCGAGTGCTACCCAAGGATTTGAGGGAACAAATTGGAAGTCAGCCCCTTCACTGATCACGCCTATTTCACAATCGGAAGGCAGTCGCTGTTTGAGTTCAAATGCTGCCGATACGCCACCTAGTCCCGCCCCAATTACAATGACTCTTTTCATTATCTACTCCTCCGAATGGATATTGTTAACAAAGAACCTGCCTTGGTCTTTGTATAATCTAAATTTTATCAATTAGATTTTTCTAATTATATAAAGCGTAGAAGGTATTTGTTTATTTGCAAAGCGAGTTGGGCGCATTGATGCTTTAGGGGCATTTGGGCTGCAATTAAGCGGGCGTATGCACTTGTGCTGTCCTTATTCTAGATAAACGGATAATAGCGCTGCCCTAGCAAACAGTATGTCATCGGACACGCTACACACCTGAGTATCTTCTTAATGATTTATTTGATTTTATTCACTGTTTCGGTCGATGCTGGTCAAAGACAGCCATTAAGAATATATTCACCCCAAGGGAATTTTGTGGCGATAATGTTGACCATAAAATCTCAATGGCGTTGATTTGGCTTGAAGAAAGGAAAGAGTGTGCAGAAAAAATACGTAGTGGCGTTAGATCAAGGCACAACCAGCTCGAGGGCGATTGTATTTGACCACGACGCCAATATTGTCAGTGTCTCACAGCGGGAGTTTACTCAACTTTATCCTAATCCCAGCTGGGTTGAACATGACCCAATGGAAATCTGGGCGAGCCAAAGTTCTGTGTTGATTGAATCTCTCGCCAGAGCAGGCATTCACAGTGATGAAGTGGCGGCGATTGGCATTACTAATCAGCGGGAAACCACCATTATTTGGGAAAAGGCCACAGGCAAACCGGTTTACAATGCCATTGTGTGGCAGTGTCGTCGCAGCTCTGAGATCTGTGAGCAACTTAAGGCCCAAGGCTTAGAAGATTATGTGCGAGAGAATACGGGACTCCTGCTCGATCCTTATTTTTCAGGCACTAAGATCAAATGGATTTTAGATAATGTGCCGGATGCGCGTGCGAAGGCCAAACGAGGCGAACTGTTATTTGGCACTGTGGATACTTGGCTACTGTGGAAACTCACCGAAGGCAAAGTGCATGTGACCGATCCCACCAATGCAGCCCGTACGTTGCTGTTTAATATCCACAGCCTGAGTTGGGATAGCAAGCTGCTGGAGGCGCTCGATATTCCTGCCGCCATGTTGCCTGAAGTGAAACCTTCTTGCAGTGTCTATGGTACAACCCGTATTGCCGGTGAGGGCAGCGAAATTCCACTCGCGGGGATCGCGGGAGACCAACAGGCAGCGCTCTTTGGCCAGCTTTGTGTCGAGCCGGGAATGGCTAAAAATACTTATGGCACTGGCTGCTTTTTATTAATGAACACAGGCAATAAAGCCGTGCGCTCATCCCATGGGTTATTAACCACAGTGGCGGTAGGCGCTCAAGGTGAAGTGAACTACGCCCTAGAAGGCTCAGTGTTTATGGGCGGCGCGACAATTCAATGGTTAAGGGATGAGCTGGGGCTTATTCGCGATGCCAGCGATACCGAATATTTTGCCTCTAAAGTCGCGGATACTAATGGCGTGTATTTAGTGCCTGCTTTTGTTGGGCTCGGTGCTCCCTATTGGGATCCTAATGCCCGTGGCGCACTGTTTGGGTTAACGCGTGGCGCTAACCGTAATCATATTATCCGTGCGGCATTAGAGTCGATTGCCTACCAGAGTAAGGATTTACTCGATGCCATGATTAAGGACAGTGGTGAGCGGCTTAAATCCCTTAAGGTTGATGGTGGCGCGGTTGCTAATGACTTCCTCATGCAATTTCAAGCGGATATCACCGATGTTGAAGTCTTAAGACCGAGTGTGTGTGAGACTACCGCGCTTGGTGCAGCCTTTTTAGCGGGACTGGCGGTTGGCTTTTGGACCTCAGTGACCGAACTTAAGCATAAGGCCTGTATCGATAAACACTTCAAACCGAATATTGATGCGAGTCAAAGGGAGCGGTTATATGCGGGCTGGCAAGATGCGGTGGCCAGAAGCCGTTCTTAGTTTCTTTTAGGCTTGAAACACATAAGGCGCACCCTGAGGTTGCGCCTTATTCATTTAACAGTCAGCACGTTAAACTTCGATGTCGATGATATGCTTGCTGGGCGATTGTGCTGTTTCAGCTAAATCGTCAGTGACTTCGAGCACCACTCCCTCTTTTAAGTTTTGTTGTTTGTCCGATGCGCGGCGTTTTTTATTGCGACTAGCATTATCCTGTTTGCGCCTTTCCCTGACTTTCGCATCTAAGGTGGGCGGTAATTGCGACTGTGGTGTTTCATGGCTATCGGGCGCATTGGCGGTCGCACTACTCACCTGATCAACGATCCGTTTTGGGGTTAATACGGGTTTTACTGGCTGGGCCAGCATAGCGTAAAGACTGTCCAATCCACTCATAGCGCCTCCTTGGTTTTGACCACTTAACCCTTTATCGGCCGGATTTGCTCAATATTTAGACTATACGCCGATTTGAGCCTGTGCGCGACACTCACTAGCGCTCGGACTGTGACCAATCTCTGTGCTGGGCTTGGGTGGCTAATTCAAGTTTGCCAGGATGCGCTTCGTGTTGGCAGCCTAGGCGAATGCCTTGTGCTAGCTCAGTGGCGGTGAGTTTATCCAGATCATAATCATTGGGGCTGGGTGGCTGCTCGACAAACCTGAGTTTACACAGGCCGCAGCGTCCGCCACCGCCACATTGGGTTCTTAATCTTTCGCGCCCTCGATTAATGCTCTCTAAATATGTGCCATTGAGATCGGTAAATTCGGCGAGCGGTTGAGCCGCCTGAGTAAAAAGCGCTAGTTTTCCTTTGGGAATTTTTCGCTTCAAGAATGGCAGGGATAACTGACCTTGATGAAATTTATGCCCAAGGATGTAAATCCCCGAAAGACCTAACAACAGTGTGGCAATGCTGACAACTTGTACCAATAAGTGATTAAAACCAATGCCATTATCGGGAGCATAGTCCATAAAATGCAGCATAAAGAGCAGATCCTTGAGATCCGATTGGCGATTCTGGTGAGCAAGCACCGCACCCGAGGCAGTATCGATATAAATTCGCGTTCCAACTTCGTCCGCGGCCGTGAGCATGGCTACTGGGCCATTGGCGTCGAATGGTGTTTCGCGGCTGAGGATTTGCGGTGTGCTGAGCTCGGCCGAACCTGAGTAGCTCTGTTTGGCAATCGCGAGTATCTCGGTATTGGTCAAGGATAGTGGCTTTAGCGAGTCCGCCCAAAACCAGCGAGTTTGCTGAGTTGTAGTAAGCGCATACACGGCGCGGCTCAGCACTGAGGTTAGCTTAAGTTCGATAATGCCTTCTGCTTGATATTGTTGCAGTAGGTCTGCCGTGGGGGCGAGTGCAGTATTGGGGCTCGCCGTTTTGTCAGTGGTGCGATATGGGTTCGCGTCCAAAAACCTCTCGTCAATTAGGTTGAAGGCAAGTCCTGTCACGACCCAAATCAATAATTGCAGACCAACAATAAGCCCCAGCCATTTATGTAAGGTTTGCAGCAGCAAGCTGATGGAATGCTTGGTACCAGCGGTGCCGGTATGGCGAAGCGTCGAGAGGCTCATACTGGCTCCTCACGATTTTGGTTTCGAAAACTGATATAGGACAAGGCGATACCAAAGAGTGCGGTCAATAGGGCGAGGCTAGTCATTAGCGTAAGTAACGGATTATGCACATTCTCCCGCGTCTCGTAGTCCATGATGTGCAGCATCCACATCAGATCGAAGAGTCGCCAATAATCATGGCGCGCGCTGACCACTTGTCCTGTAACTGCCGAGATATAGAGTGTCGAGTGCATGGCATCGTCTAACGTCAGTTGCCAAACGGGGATCAGGCGGGCAGGGATTTCACTCGGAGCGTTCTGCTCAATGAATGCCGAGCCGATAAATTTAGCCCGACCCGTATAGCCTCGCTGCGCGGCGTCGAGCGCCTGCTGTTTATCGAGCAGCGGTAATACTTCACCCGTCTTACTGCTAAAGCGCTGCAATTTTCCCGCGATATTGGCGCGATAGTAGAGTGTGCCTTGATGCGCATACAGGCTGATATCCGTCGCATCGGGATGTGCCTCGATAAAGTCCGTAAAGCTGTAGGCGGGAGTGTCAACTTGGTACATAGCTGTGTTTGCTTTGTTTACCAGTGGCTTGCCGCGAATAAACTCTATATCCATCAGTACCATGTAGGCACCCGTTGCTAGCCAGATCAGTAATTGAATGGCGGTTATTAATGCAAACCACTTGTGATAAAGACGGATCCGAGTTGCAGTCATGGTGAGTTACTTTGAGTTAATTGCACGGGAGTTTTGATCTTCCTCGCAATCGTGAAATAAAAACCTTCCGAAATTGCAGAATAAATCCGCAATCAAAAGTAATTTTTCAGCGATTTATGCTAGAAATTGACGCTCTATAAGCCTATGCGAATGTAAAAATTGAGTCTATTTTGTTGTGTTTTGTGAGTCTAGCGTGATTTGCCTAAGGGGAAAATCCTACACTTGGCGAAACTTTATGGCGAATATTGCACTGCAACTGCCTGAAAGCAAAAGGCTGCTGCTTTTTTGTTCATTTTTTATCCCTGTCGTTTCTACCGTTTAGCCGATTTTTCGCTGGTTTTTTTGTCAAAACTTTGTCGCTACGCAATGGCTTCAACATGCTGCTAACCCGCTTGCCGACTGGCTTTATAAAAGGAACCCATCCCTTGACAATGCTTGTCTACTATCCCTAAACTTAGCATTTGTGGGAAATAGTGGATATTTGTGGATCAAAAATCAAAGGATAGGATGAATTAGCGTGTTTCGTGGAGCCAGTGCTATCAACTTAGATACAAAGGGACGGATCGCTATTCCAGTGCGATACCGCGAACCTTTGCAGCTAGAGCACCAAGGCCGCATCGTCATCACAGTCGATATTCAATCCGCGTGTTTACTCCTTTATCCCATCCATGAGTGGGAATTGATCGAAGCTAAGTTACTCAAGCTTTCAGATACCGACAAAACCCAACGATCCCTCAAGCGCATGTTGCTGGGTTATGCCCATGAGGTCGAACTCGATGGCAACGGGCGCATATTACTGCCACCACCGCTAAGGCAATACGCCAATTTAGATAAGCGCATCATGCTGGTGGGACAGTTAAATAAGTTTGAGCTGTGGGATGAGCAAGCTTGGCTGCAGCAAATTGATGAGTGTCAGGAAACGATTCGAAGCGAGGAGCTCGCGAATAACGAGCGTCTGGCGGATTTTTCACTCTAACGAGTCGCATAACTAAATAAGAAGAGAGTAATGAGTCAAGAATTTGCCCATTTATCCGTTCTGCTCGAAGAAACGGTCGGCGGTTTGAACATCAAAGACGATGGCATCTATATCGATGGCACGTTCGGCCGCGGTGGTCATTCAAGACAAGTACTGCAAAGACTGGGTGAAAACGGACGTCTGATTGCGATCGACCGCGATCCTCAAGCCATTGAGGCTGCAAAACAATTTGCCGATGACCCCCGTTTCCAAATCGTACATGGCGGTTTTGGCCAATTAGCCGATTACGTCGAAGAGCTTGGTCTGGTTGGCAAAATTGATGGCGTGTTACTCGACTTAGGCGTGTCTTCACCGCAGCTCGATGATGCCGAACGTGGCTTTAGTTTCCTGCGCGATGGTCCGCTCGATATGCGCATGGATAACAGCCAAGGAGAAACGGCGGCCCAGTGGTTAGCGCGCGCCGAAATTGAAGACATGGCGTGGGTATTCAAAACCTATGGCGAAGAGAAAAATGCTCGCCATATTGCCCGTTGTATTGCGGCTGACCGTGATAAAACCCCGTTTTTACGCACCAAAGATTTAGCCGATTTGATTGCGCGGATCACTAAAAATAAAGAGCGTAACAAACACCCCGCGACTCGGGTGTTTCAGGCGATCCGCATCTATATCAACAGTGAATTAGATCAAATTGATCAAGCGCTTGAAGGTGCATTAACCGTACTCGCGCCGCAGGGACGTTTATCGATTATCAGCTTCCACTCCTTGGAAGATCGCATCGTAAAACGTTTTATTCGTCGCCATAGCCAAGGTGAGAGCGTGCCCCACGGTCTGCCTATCACCGAAGATCAAATCAACAAGTCGCGTAAATTGCGCGCCATAGGTAAGGCGATTATGCCTTCCGATGAGGAAATTGAACGCAATGCCAGAGCGCGCAGCTCAGTGTTACGCATTGCCGAGCGATTAGATTACTAGAGGGCAAACAAAGTGAGTAAGCCCTCATTAAATCTGCCACGGATTGTGTTAAACGACCTGTGGCAACACAAATGGATCTTGTTACTCGCACTGCTCGTGCTCAGTAATGCTGTGGCTGTGGTGTATACCAGCCATGTGAGCCGTAAGCTTACTACCCAATGGGATCAGCTGCTGCAGGAGCGTGACAGGTTAGATATCGAGTGGCGCAATTTATTATTGGAAGAGCAATCCCAGACTGAGCACAGCCGGATCACGCGGATTGCATCAAAGGATCTCAACATGAGTCGACCCTTACCCAGCGAAGAAGTTGTGGTAAAGGTGCCGTGAACATAGGGAAGATATGACTAGGCAAGCAAAAACCAAACAGGCCAGCAAAAAGCAAAAGCCACAACTGATCCACTGGCGTTTATACGTCGTGGTTGGCTTTGTATTTGCGATGTTTTCGAGCCTTGTGGGTCGCGCTGCTTATATCCAAATTATCGAACCTGATAAACTTCGCCATGAGAGCGACATGCGTACCCTGCGTACCACCAGTCGTGAGGTGCAGCGTGGCTTAATCACTGACCGTAACGGCGATATGCTGGCGGTGAGTGTGCCGGTACGTGCCGTGTGGGCCGACCCTAAACAAGTCAATGATAACAATGGTTTTACCGATATGCGCCGCTGGCAAGCGTTGGCGGACGTATTGCACGAACCCGTGGAAGATGTGCTCGATAAGGTGCGCAGCAATCCAACCAAACGTTTTACCTACCTTAAACGCCAGGTCACGCCTGCGGTGGCAGACTACATCACTCAGCTTAAATTGCCTGGGGTGTTTTTAAAGTCCGAGTCACGCCGTTACTATCCTGGTGGTGAGATTACTGCCCAGCTTATCGGCATTACCAATATCGACGATGTCGGTATTGAAGGGGTCGAAAACGCCTACAACAGTTGGCTTACTGGTACACCATCTAAACAAAAAGTGCGTAAATCCCGCGATGGTCATGTGGTTGAGCGTCTCGATATCGTGCAAGAAGGCGAGAGTCCGAATGATTTAGTTTTGAGTATTGACCAACGTATTCAGCAACTTGCCTACCGTGAGTTAAAGCGCACTACCGAGATGAACCAAGCGACCTCAGGCTCGATTGTGGTGCTCGATATCCACACGGGTGAAGTCTTGGCTATGGTAAATACACCATCCTACAACCCTAATTCACGCGACAATCTGCAAACCTTCAGAATGCGTAATCGCGCCATGACGGATACCTTCGAGCCCGGCTCGACCATTAAACCTTTTGTGGTTGCCGCGGCGTTAGAGGCGGGTACGGTTAAGTCTACCGATGTGATCCCAACGTCTCCGGGCTGGATGCGTTTAGGCGGCCGTCAAGTGCGTGATGCCAGTAACTACGGCGATATGACACTGGCGCGTATTTTAGCCAAATCCAGTAACGTGGGCATTAGTAAACTCGCCCTGTCGATTCCTGTGCAGCAGTTATTAGGCACCTATCAATCCATGGGCTTAGGCAGCTTCTCGGGGATTAACCTCACGGGTGAAAGTGCCGGCCTTATTCAAGATCGCCATCGTTGGTCTGATTTCGAGCGCGCAACCTTATCTTTCGGCTACGGCCTAACGGCGACCACGCTACAGCTCGCGCGGATGTACGCCACCTTAGGCAATGGTGGCACGCTATATCCAGTATCGATTTTAAAACTGAAAAAGCCCCCCGAAGGTGAGCGAGTGATCTCACAAGAGGTTGCTCACGATGTATTGCAAATGATGGTGGGCGTGACCGAAAAAGGTGGCACAGGTACGCTGGCCCATATCGATGGCTATCCCGTCGCGGGTAAGTCTGGCACCAGCCGTAAGGCGGTAGCTGGCGGTTATGGTGATGATTATGTTGCGTTATTTGCTGGTGTCGCGCCGGTGAATAATCCCAAACTCGCGGTCGTAGTTGTGGTGAACGAGCCGAAGGGTGATCTCTATTATGGTGGTTCGGTGGCAGGGCCGGCATTCGCTAAGGTGATGTCAGGCGCACTGCAAATGTTAAATGTTGAACCCATTTCCGATAAAGAACAGGTGCAATTGGCGGGAATCGCCGGGAGAACTGAATGATGTTGTTAAGGGATCTATTAGCGCCTTGGTTCCCCTACGCGGGTGAACAAACCTTCTTAGATTTGACTTTAGATAGCCGCGCAATACGTCGCGGCGATGTGTTTTTAGCGCTGCCCGGCCATAAGGTCGATGGTCGTCAATTTATCGATAAGGCCTTAGCCCAAGGTGCGACTGCGGTATTAGTGCATACGGATAATATTGAAGAGCAGGGCAAGGTGATTGCGGCTGAGCAAGGCGTGCAGATTTATTTTTATCAGTTAGCTAAGCAAGTGTCTGCGGTCGCCGCCGTGCGTTATCCCGTTGTCCAAGGCCAGTCCATGGGCATTGTCGGGATCACTGGCACCAACGGTAAAACCTCGACCAGTCAGCTCTGCGCGCAATTAGTGACGCTGCTTGAGGGTAGAGCGGCGGTGATGGGCACGCTCGGCAATGGTCTGTGGGGCGAGTTAGTCGATAGCGGCAATACGACCGCCGATGCCATTACCCTGATGCGTCAACTACATGAGTTTGCAGACAAAGGTGTTAATACCTGCGCGATGGAAGTCTCAAGTCATGGTTTAGTCCAAGGCCGAGTCGATGCCGTGCCCTTCGATGTGGCGGTATTCACTAATTTGACCCGTGATCATTTGGACTACCACGGCGATATGGAAAATTATGCCGCGGCCAAGCAAATGCTGTTTCGCTTCGACGCCCTGCGTCACGGCTTAGTAAATCTTGATGACCCCGTGGGTGCCGCTTGGTTATCCGAGCTGGCAAATGTCCCGGCGAAGATATGGGGCTTTAGCATTGAAGCGCATACCGAGGCGGCGTTTTACACTAAGAATGCCCAATTTAACGATCAAGGCGTGCAGGCGACATTAGTCTGGCCTGAGGGCGAAATCAACATTCGCTCTCCTTTATTAGGTGCCTTTAACCTCTCGAATTTACTCGCTGCTTTATCCGCCTTGTATTTGCAGGGTATGGATATGCGTGCACTGGCTGCCAAGGTACCTTATTTAGTGCCCGTGGCTGGCCGCATGGAACGTTTTACCACTGCGGACAACATTACCTTAGTCGTCGATTATGCCCACACCCCAGATGCGATTGAACAGGCGCTGAATGCCCTGCGTCGTCACTGCGCGGGCGAGTTGTGGTGCCTGTTTGGCTGTGGCGGCGACCGTGATAAGGGCAAACGTCCGCTGATGGGGCGCGCGGCGGAGCGATTTGCCGATCGCATTATGGTGACCAGCGATAATGCCCGCAGTGAAGATCCTAACCAAATTATTACCGATATTATCCAAGGGCTAACTCACCCTGAGCGAGCACTGACCGAGGTTGACCGTGTGGCTGCGATTAAACAAGTCGTCGCACAGGCTAAATCTGGGGATGTGATTCTGCTTGCGGGCAAAGGCCATGAAACTTACCAAGAGGCGGCAGGTGTGCGTCATGACTATGATGAACGCGCCCTGGCACGCCAGTTATCGGAGCAAAGCCAATGATCCCAATTTCCCTCGAGGCGCTGAGCCAACACTTAAGTGCGCATCGAGTCGGTGACGATGTCACCATCCAAGCATTAAGCAGCGATAGCCGCAAAATCGGCCCTGCAACCCTGTTTGTTGCCTTAAAGGGCGAGCGTTTCGATGGCCATGATTTTGCGGCCACGGCAATTGAAAATGGTGCCGTTGCACTAATGGTCGAGCGTCAATTGGCCTTCGATGTGCCGCAGCTTATTGTTGCCGATTGCCAAAAGGCCATGGGCGCGATTGGCGCCTATGTGCGCGACCAAGTAGATCCCATTTGTGTGGCCTTAACCGGCTCCAATGGCAAAACCAGCGTGAAAGAAATGATCGCCACGATTTTATCGGCGAAGCATCAAGTGCTTTATACGGCTGGTAACTTCAATAATGAAATCGGTGTGCCACTCACTTTGCTGCGTTTAACGCCTGAGGATAAGTACGGGGTGTTTGAGCTTGGCGCTAACCATAAAGGTGAGATTGATTACACCTCGAGTTTGGTGCGTCCTCACGTTGCCTTAGTTAATAACGTTGGCAGCGCTCACTTAGAAGGCTTTGGGTCACAGGCGGGGGTCGCTCAGGCCAAATCGGAAATCTACAATCATCTGCAACCCGGTGGCACGGCGATTATCAATGCCGATGATGCCTTTGCCGATGTGATGCGTGTTAAAGCCAAGCACTATAAGCAGTTAAGCTTCTCCCAGCAGGAAGGTGCTGCAAAACGCCAAATCGATGTCATTGCGACTGGCCACAAAACCAATAGCGATGGTTGTTACCGCTTTATCCTTAATTATGCGGGTGAGTCCTGCGAAGTGACCTTACCTTTAGCGGGTCGTCACCAAGTTAGCAACGCGCTAGCTGCGGCAAGTGTTTGTATTGCTTTGGGATTGAGCCTGAAGGAAATCGCTGAAGGCTTGAGCCAGTTGACCCCTGTAAAGGGGCGTATGCAACCAACTCAATTAGGACGCGTTCGCTTAATCGATGATAGCTATAACGCCAATCCCGTGTCAGTGGGTGCGGCTATCGCTTGGTTAAAGGAAATTTCTGAAAATCGTTGTTTGGTACTGGGAGATTTGGGCGAATTAGGCGACAATGCGCCCCTTTTACACGCTGAATTGGGACAACTGGCTAAACAACAGGGCATTGATGCTCTGTTCTGTACCGGCACCTTAACTCAGCACACTAGCCAAGCTTTCGGGGCGGAGCACCATGACAGCGTGGCGACGTTAGTAGAAAAACTCATAAAACACATCAACCAGTTGCCGGGACAGGTGACGGTTTTAGTTAAAGGTTCACGTAGTGCCGCAATGGAGCGGGTCGTGGATGGCCTAACAGTAGCCTTCGGGCGTGGGGAGTTAGTGTAGATGCTGGTGTATCTGGCCGAGTATTTAACCCGTTTTCATACTGGGTTTAACGTATTTTCCTATGTGACATTTCGAGCCATTTTAGGCTTGTTAACCGCATTAATGTTTAGTTTATGGTGGGGTCCTAAACTGATTGAGCGTTTGCAGTTAATGCAGATTGGCCAAGTTGTGCGTAACGACGGGCCAGAGTCGCATTTCAGTAAGCGTGGTACGCCGACTATGGGTGGCCTGATGATTTTAGGCGCCATTTTTATCAGTGTGCTGTTGTGGGGCGATCTCGGTAGCCGTTATGTGTGGGTGATGCTGTTTGTATTGGGCAGCTTCGGCATGATCGGTTTTATTGATGATTACCGCAAAGTCGTGCGTAAAGATACTAAGGGGCTGATCGCGCGTTGGAAGTATATTCTGCAATCCTTAGCGGCGTTGATCATTGCTTTCTTCCTCTATACCACTGCGTCTAACCCGGGTGAAACCCAGTTAGTCGTGCCTTTCTTTAAGGATGTGATGCCACAGCTTGGCGCTGTGTTTATCGTATTGGCCTACTTTACTATCGTGGGTTCGAGCAACGCGGTGAACCTAACCGATGGTCTCGACGGTTTGGCGATTATGCCAACGGTAATGGTGGCCGCGGCATTCGCCTTAATTGCTTATCTGTCTGGCCATGCTCAATTTGCTAATTACCTGCACATTCCGCATTTACCCGGTTCGGGTGAGCTAGTAATCGTCTGCACTGCGATTGTGGGCGCAGGCTTAGGCTTTTTATGGTTTAACACTTATCCAGCACAGGTCTTCATGGGCGATGTGGGCTCGCTGTCTTTAGGCGCTGCCTTAGGCGCGATTGCGGTACTGGTTCGCCAAGAAATCCTATTAGTGATTATGGGCGGTGTGTTTGTGATGGAAACCGTGTCTGTGATCCTGCAGGTCGGTTCTTACAAGTTACGAGGCCAGCGCATTTTCCGCATGGCGCCTATCCATCACCACTATGAATTGAAAGGCTGGCCTGAGCCACGCGTGATTGTCCGCTTTTGGATTATCTCGATTTTCTTAGTGTTACTCGGCTTAGCCACGTTGAAGTTAAGGTAATCGCTCATGCAAAGTCAGTATTCACACATAGTGTTAGGTTTGGGTGCCACCGGGCTCTCGGTAGTGCGCTATTTGTGTGGAAAAGGGATCACACCCTTGGTGATGGATAGCCGTCGCCAACCTCCAGGTGCGGACACCCTTGCCAGCGCATTCCCTGAGGTGCAGCTGATTGCCGGCGGATTCGATTGTCGTTACTTAGTGCAAGCAAAGCAAATCATTATCAGCCCAGGCATTGCGATTGATACGCCCGAGGTGCGCGCGGCACTGGATATGGGGATTGAAGTCATTGGCGATGTGGAGCTATTTGCCCGTGAGATTGCCGACCGTAAACCTTGTGTGATTGGGATTACTGGCTCAAACGGCAAGTCGACCGTCACCACCTTAGTGGGTGAAATGCTGCGTGAAGCTGGCATGGCGGTGGCTGTGGGGGGCAACATCGGTATTCCGGCGCTCGATCTGCTGACGGAAAATGCCGATATTTTTGTGCTTGAGTTATCGAGCTTCCAGCTCGAAACCACCCACAGCTTGAATTGCGTAGCGTCGACCTGTTTGAACGTTACCGAAGACCATATGGACAGATACAGCGATATGGATGCCTATCGTAAGGCCAAGCTGCGTCTGTACCATCAAAGCCGCTCCATTATCTTTAACCGTGATGATGCGCTGACTATCCCTACTGAGCCGATGAACCAAAACAGTTTTGGTTTAGCGCCGCCCGAGGGCGACGAGTGGGGCATTTGTGATAGCAAGATTTACCACGGTCACAGTGAAATTATGCCGATCACCGAAGTATCGCTGATTGGTAGTCATAACCATGCCAACTTACTCGCTGCCATGGCGCTGGTGTATGCCGTGGGTGTAGATAAGCAAGTGATGGCCAAAGTGGCTCGCACCTTTACTGGCCTTTCTCACCGCTGCGAAGTGGTAGGGGTCAAAGGTGGTGTGACCTATGTGAACGACTCTAAGGCGACCAATGTTGGCGCCACCGTCGCGGCGCTCGATGGATTAAGCGATCACTTAGGTGACATTATTTTGATTGCCGGTGGTGATGGTAAGGGCGCGGATTTCAGTCCATTGGTCGAGCCGTTAACGAAAGTGACACACCTCATCACCTTAGGTCGCGATGGTAATAAGATAGCCGCATTGAAGGAAGGAGCCATCAAGGTGGACTCTATGGCTACTGCAGTGGCTAAGGCCGCCGAGTTAGCCACCTCGGGCGATATCGTACTCCTATCGCCAGCCTGTGCGAGCCTAGATATGTACAGCAACTTTATGGCTCGTGGGGATGATTTTAGAAGCCAAGTGGAGCAACTCGATGGCGAGTGATGCAAGACAGCTCAGCCTGTTTGGGCGAGTGCTAAACGCACTGCCTAACTGGCAACGTGATAACGAGGTGCCGGGAGTGCAATTGTACGACCGGGCTTTGCTCACTGCTGTTTTGTCTTTGATTGGCTTTGGTTTTGTCATGGTGATGTCAGCCTCTATGCCGGAGGCACAAACCTTGACGGGTAATCCATTCCATTTTATGACCCGCCATGTGGGTTATCTGTTGGGATGCTTAGTGATTGCCGCTTTTGTGCTGAGGGTCGAGATGCAAACCTGGCAGCGGATGAGCCCAATCATGTTGCTAGGCGTGTTTTTGATGTTGCTGGCGGTGTTGGTTGTCGGTACCACAGTCAACGGTGCGACCCGTTGGTTATCCATAGGTCCTATCCGTATTCAGGTGGCCGAGGTCGCTAAATTTGCATTTTCTGTGTACATGGCGGGTTATCTGGTGCGTCGGCATCAGGAAGTGCGTGAAAATGCGAAGGGCTTCTATAAGCCGATTGCGGTATTTGCGATCTACGCAATTTTGATTTTGATGCAGCCCGACTTAGGTACCGTGGTGGTGTTGTTCGTCGGCACTGTGGGGCTATTGTTCCTCGCGGGGGCGCGTTTGCTGGACTTTTTCGCGCTGATTTTTGCCGGGGTGTTGGCATTCGTGGCGCTGGTTCTGCTCGAGCCTTACCGTATGCGCCGGGTGACCTCGTTTTTAGACCCTTGGCAGGATCCATTCGGTAGTGGCTATCAGTTAACGCAATCGCTGATGGCCTATGGCCGGGGTGATTGGTTTGGTCAGGGCCTAGGTAACAGTATTCAAAAGTTGGAGTACCTCCCCGAGGCACATACCGATTTTATCTTTGCCGTGATCGGTGAAGAGTTAGGTTTTATCGGCATTATCGCTGTGTTATCCGTGCTGCTGTTTGTGGCATTAAGGGCCATTCGCCTTGGTAACTTATGTTTAGTGATGGACAAAGCCTTCGAAGGTTATCTGGCCTATGCCATTGGAATTTGGATCTGTTTCCAGACCGTCGTTAATGTGGGCGCAAGCATTGGTATGTTACCTACTAAAGGGTTAACACTGCCCTTTGTGAGTTACGGCGGTAGTAGTCTATGGGTCATGACGGCGGCGGCAATGACATTGCTGCGCATCGATTATGAGCGGCGCATGAGTTTAGTTCAGGCCGTGCAAGGGAGATTGAAGTAATGACCGACGCGGGTAAACGTATTTTAGTCATGGCAGGCGGCACGGGCGGACATGTGTTCCCGGCGCTCGCGGTGGCAAAGTATTTAGCGCAGCAAGGTTGGCAAGTTCGTTGGTTAGGCACAGCTGACCGTATGGAGGCACGTTTAGTGCCTCAGTATGGCTTCGATATCGATTTTATCGATATCAAGGGCGTGCGTGGTAATGGCTTAGTGCGTAAATTAGCGGCGCCTTTTAAAGTGGTGCGCTCGATTCTGCAAGCCAAGGCCGTGATTGCTGAGTTCAAGCCCGATGTGGTGCTGGGCATGGGCGGATTTGCCAGCGGCCCGGGTGGTGTGGCGGCGAAATTGGCGGGTGTACCCTTAGTGCTGCATGAGCAAAATGCCATTCCGGGAATGACCAACAAGTTACTCTCGCGAATTGCGAATCAAGTACTGTGCGCCTTTAAAAATACCTTCACTCAGGTAAAGGCCAAGGTGGTGGGTAACCCCATTCGTCGCGAGCTTATTGCTTTAGGTGCCGAGCCTAAGCAAGCCGCGGATGATGCCTTAAAAGTCTTAGTGGTGGGCGGTAGTTTAGGCGCCAAAGTCTTTAACGACTTAATGCCTGAAGTGGTGGCCGCGCTGAGTAAGCAGCAGTCGATTACGGTTTGGCATCAAGTGGGTAAGGATAATCTGACGGGCGTTAAGTCGGCTTATCAACAGCAAGGACAAGAGGGCGGCGTTAACGTTGCCGAATTTATTGATGATATGGAAGCCGCCTATCGCTGGGCGGATGTGGTATTGTGCCGTGCCGGCGCGCTGACGGTATCCGAGTTAGCGGCGGTGGGACTACCGAGTATTCTGGTGCCTTATCCCCATGCCGTGGATGACCATCAGACCCGTAACGCCCAAGTATTGGTTGAGGCTGGCGCCGCTTTCCTATTGCCACAGGCCATCTTGGACGTGAATAAACTGGTGAGTAAATTACAGTTACTCGCCAATGACAGAGCAGAATTAGCCCAAATGGGCCAAAGAGCGAGAGATGTTGCCGTGTTGGATGCGACCGAGCAGGTGGCCCAAGTGTGTATTGCTCTCGCCGAGAAAGGATAGGTATGACTAAGACAGAAAGATACTTACAGCTAAGAAGTATGATCCCAGAAATGCGCCGGATTAAGCGTATTCATTTCGTCGGCATTGGCGGCGCGGGCATGGGCGGGATCGCTGAAGTATTAGTAAACGAAGGTTATGTCGTCAGTGGTTCAGACATCGCGCAAAACGCCGTGACTGACAGACTCTGCCTGCTGGGCGCGAAAATTCATATCGGCCATGGTGCCGATAACGTGCAGCAAGCCGATGTGGTGGTGGTCTCGACTGCGATTAATCCTGAGAACCCAGAGATTATTGCGGCGAAGGAATTGCGTATTCCTATCGTGCGCCGCGCTGAGATGTTGGCCGAGTTGATGCGCTATCGCCATGGTGTGGCGATTGCGGGAACTCACGGTAAAACCACAACCACCAGTTTGATTGCCAGTTTGTATGGTCAAGCGGGGCGCGATCCGACTTTTGTGATTGGTGGCCTGCTGAACAGTGCTGGTACTAATGCCCGCTTAGGTACGAGTCGTTATCTTATCGCCGAAGCCGACGAGAGTGATGCGAGCTTCTTGCACCTGCAACCTATGGTCAGCGTGGTGACGAATATCGAAGCCGACCACATGGACACCTACGGCGGTGACTTTGAAAAGCTCAAATCGACCTTCGTGGACTTTCTGCATAACCTGCCATTCTACGGCGTTGCTGTGGTCTGTATCGACGATGCGGTGGTGCGCGAGATTATGCCGCGTATTGGTCGTCACATGATCACCTATGGCTTCAGTGATGATGCCGACGTGCAGGCGCTGAATTTCCATCAGCAGGGGCATCAATGCCGCTTTACGGTAAGACGTAAAGGCAAAGAAGATTTAGATTTGCTGCTTAACTTGCCGGGTCAACACAATGTATTAAATGCGCTCGCGGCGATTGCCGTGGCGACAGAAGATGAAATTGATGATAGCGCCATCATTCAAGCCTTGGCTGAGTTCCAAGGTATTGGCCGTCGTTTCCAACACTTAGGTAAGTTCGCAACGCCAAAGGGCGAAGTGATGTTAGTGGACGACTATGGTCATCACCCCAGTGAAGTGGCGGCGACCATTAAAGCGGCGCGTGCAGGTTGGCCGGATAAACGCTTAGTCATGGCCTATCAGCCGCACAGATTCACTCGTACCCGTGACTTGTACGAAGACTTTATTGAAGTGTTGTCTCAAGTGGATTGCTTGCTGTTACTCGAGGTGTATAGCGCGGGTGAAGCGCCGATCCCCGGTGCCGATGGTCGCGCACTGTGTCGCTCGATTCGCTTGCGCGGACAGTTAGATCCCATCTTTATCGCCAGCCCAGATCAGTTAGCCGAAGTGCTACCCGATGTGTTGCAGGAGGGGGATTTATTGTTGACCCAAGGTGCGGGTAATATAGGCGCCCTGTCGCGCCAGCTAGCTGCCTCTGAATTGGGCTTTAGCGTTGCCGCGACAACTGAGGTAAAACCTTGATGTATTGCGGGACAACTCGGGTTTAAAGGAAATTTTGACCCGAGGCTTTAGCTCTATATAATGGCCGATTTTCTGTGGTTTTTAGTAGTGTCGTTGAAAGGTGGAAACAAACGTGTCTTGGAGTGATAAGAGGCGACACTGGTGGGCGAGGATGTCACGGGTTAATTGGTACCTGTGGAGCGGAATTGGTTTTTTATGGTTAGTCATTGGGAGTTTTGTCTTTGGTGGCTACCAACTGCATAAGTTTTTAAATGATGCCAGCACGCTGCCCATTGAGGCTGTGGCCATCAAAGGTGAACGGACTTACACCACAGATAGAGATATACAAATTGCACTACAGGATTTAATGCAGCGGAGTTTTTTCAGCGCAGACATCACCTTAGTGCAACAGGCCTTAGAAGCCTTACCTTGGGTGTATCGCGCGTCAGTAAGGCGTGAGTGGCCAGCGAAACTCAGGGTGTATTTACAGGAGCAGCAACCGGTCGCCCATTGGAATGGCACCGCTTGGCTCAATGTGCATGGTGAAGTGTTTGAAGCGCCATCGCATCCTGAGCTAGAGCATCTGCCTTATTTATCTGGGCCAGACGATATGGGGACCGAAGTGTTAACCGCCTACGCGCAGGTTAACTCGCTACTGAAGATTAATGGCTTTACCTTGGCCAATTTGAGTTTAACGCCACGTCATGCGTGGCACGCGACACTGGGTAACGGTATTGTTTTAGACCTAGGTCGAGAAGATAAAATGGCAAGGATACAAAGGTTTATCACTGTTTATCCGTTACTGGCGAAACAAGATAAACCGATTGCCAGAGTGGATTTGCGCTACGACACAGGGTTGGCCGTAGGCTGGGGCGATGCACAAACAAGAGAGCCGATAATTAATGACCAAAAACCAAGATAGAAATCTGATCGTCGGATTGGACATAGGAACCTCTAAAGTCGCAGTGATCATAGGCGAAGTTCTGCCCGATGGCGAAATCAGCATAGTCGGCCTTGGTAACCACCCTTCAAGGGGCATGGATAAGGGTGGCGTTAACGATTTAGACTCCATCGTGCGCAGTGTGCAACGCGCGCTCGATCAAGCGGAATTAATGGCGGACTGCCAAGTATCATCGGTTTACCTGAGCATTTCCGGTAAACATATCGCCTGCCAAAACGAAAATGGCATGGTGTCGATTAACGATGAAGAAGTGACACAGGAAGACGTCGACAACGTGATCCACACCGCTCGCTCGGTGAAGATCCCAACGGAACGTCGCATTCTGCATGTGTTACCGCAGGAATACGCGATTGACGTACAAGACGGTATTCGCAGCCCTATCGGCATGTCAGGCATGCGGATGGAAGCCAAGGTACACATAGTGACCTGCGCCAACGATATGGCGAAGAATATCACTAAGAGTGTTGAGCGCTGTGGCTTGAAGGTCGATGACTTAGTGTTCTCCGGCATTGCGTCGGCGGATGCGGTATTAACCTTCGATGAAAAAGACTTAGGCGTGTGTATCGTCGACATCGGCGGTGGTACGACGGATATCGCCGTGTACACCAATGGTGCACTGCGTCATTGCGCGGTTGTACCAGTTGCGGGCAACCAAGTGACCAACGATATCGCGAAGATTTTCCGCACCCCTTCGTCACATGCTGAACAAATTAAAGTGCAGTTCGCCTGTGCGCGTAGCTCCATGGTGAGCCGCGAAGACAGTATCGAAGTGCCATCGGTTGGTGGTCGTCCATCGCGTAGCATGTCGCGCCATACTTTGGCAGAAGTGGTAGAGCCGAGATATCAAGAGCTGTTTGAGTTAGTGCTCAAGGAGCTGAAAGACAGTGGTTTAGAAGATCAAATCGCCGCAGGTATCGTGTTAACAGGCGGTACGGCGTCGATTCAAGGCGTGGTAGACATCGCGGAGGCAACCTTTGGGATGCCAGTACGCGTTGCCTCACCATTGCCAGTTAAAGGGTTATACGAATACGTGGATCAGTCTATTTACTCCACTGGGGTTGGATTGCTTCACTATGGTGCAAGACGGGTGCTTGAGCGTCAATTCGAGCGTCCTGAGCGTCAAGGGGTTACCAGTGCTTGGAATCGGGTCCAAAGCTGGTTTAAGGGTGAATTTTAATAACGCAGGCAACACGGAGATCAGACAATGTTTGAGATCATGGACACTCACTCAGACGACGCGGTGATTAAAGTCATCGGCGTTGGCGGCGGCGGCGGTAATGCTGTCGAACATATGGTCAAACACAACATTGAAGGTGTTGAGTTTGTCGTTACCAACACAGACGCACAGGCGCTACGTAAATCAGGCGCTGGCTCAACGATTCAATTAGGTCGCGATGTCACTAAAGGTCTTGGCGCTGGCGCCAACCCAGAAGTGGGTCGTGCCGCAGCGGAAGAAGACCGCGAAAACATTCGTGCTGCGAT
Source organism: Shewanella decolorationis S12 (assembly GCF_000485795.1). GTDB lineage: Bacteria > Pseudomonadota > Gammaproteobacteria > Enterobacterales > Shewanellaceae > Shewanella > Shewanella decolorationis. The sequence goes on along the minus strand of NZ_AXZL01000044.1, from coordinate 6,625 downwards.
CAAAGGCTCAGACATGATCTTTATCGCCGCCGGTATGGGCGGTGGTACGGGTACAGGTGCTGCGCCAGTGGTGGCTCAAATCGCTCGCGAAGAAGGCATCTTAACGGTTGCTGTCGTGACTAAGCCTTTCCCTTTCGAAGGCAAAAAGCGTATGGCTTATGCCGAGCAAGGTATCGCTGAGCTCGCCAAGCACGTGGATTCGTTAATCACTATCCCTAACGAAAAATTATTAAAAGTATTGGGCCGTGGTACGTCATTACTCGATGCATTTGCCGCAGCGAATAACGTGTTACTCGGTGCAGTACAAGGTATTGCCGAGCTGATCACTCGCCCAGGTCTGATTAACGTCGACTTTGCGGACGTTAAAACCGTTATGTCCGAAATGGGTAATGCCATGATGGGTACCGGTGTTGCGCGTGGTGAAGACCGTGCGGAAGAAGCGGCCGAAGCGGCAGTTGCCAGCCCATTATTAGAAGACATCGACTTAGCCGGTGCCCGTGGTGTGTTAGTTAACATTACCGCAGGTATGGACATGAGCATCGAAGAATTCGAAACCGTGGGTAACCATGTTAAAGCTTACGCTTCTGACAACGCCACAGTGGTTGTGGGTGCGGTGATCGACCCAGAAATGAGCGACGAGCTGCGTGTTACCGTGGTTGCAACGGGTATCGGTGCTGAAAAGCGTCCTGATATTCAACTGGTTTCTAAGCCAGCACCACGTCCAGAGCCAGTGGTTGTGGAACCAAAAGTCGAAGCCTATGTCGAAGAAGCGACTCATGTGAGTTATGCGGCGCCAAAAGGTAACGTGTTACCTGCATCGCCAGCACCGGCTCCTGCGCCAGCACCTTCAACAAAGCATGAATTGGATTACTTAGATATCCCAGCGTTTTTGCGTAAGCAAGCTGACTAAAACAGGTATTTGAGTCCAGCGTGTAGGGTGGTGCCTTGCTCTGTGAGCTTTACCACCCAATGACTACATTTGTATGACATGGTCAACTTATGTTACCATGTAGCACCTATGTGGTCGTTTTGCCGCCGCTGCGTGTGCAAATATTAGGCTTAATTATAGAAATCTAAACGGGTAACTGAATGATATTTCAAAGAACTGTTCAAAAAATGGTGAAGGCTACTGGAGTCGGTTTGCACTCTGGGAACAAGGTCACCTTGAGCATTATGCCCGCACCAGTCAATACAGGGATCGTACTCGTGCGTACCGACATGAATCCTCCCGTTGCTATTCCAGCAAAGGCGGAACAAGTTCGCGAAACCACAATGTGTACGGCACTCGTCAATGACGAAGGTATTCGTATTTCGACTATTGAGCATTTATTTGCAGCCTTAGCGGGTTTAGGCATTGATAACGCCGTAATCGAAGTGGACGCGCCTGAAATTCCAATCATGGATGGCAGTGCGAGCCCATTTGTCTTCTTACTTCAGTCTGCGGGTATCAAAGAGCAGGCTGCACCTAAGAAGTACTTAAAGATTAAACGCCCTGTGCGTGTTGAAGACGGTGATAAGTGGGCCGAGCTGAAGCCATTCAAAGGCTTTAGAGTCAACTTCAAAATTGACTTTGCTCACCCTGAAATTGCTCGTAGTCAACAGCATGTGGTGATGGACTTCTCTACTTCTGCTTTTGTTAAAGACATTAGCCGTGCCCGTACTTTTGGTTTTATGCGTGATATTGAGTATCTGCGTGCGAACAACCTAGCATTAGGTGGCAGCATGGAAAACGCGGTTGTACTTGATGAATATCGCGTCCTCAACCCCGACGGCCTGCGTTATGAGGATGAGTTCGTTAAGCACAAAATTTTAGATGCGTTTGGTGATCTCTACGTGGCAGGGCACGCCATTCTTGGTGAGTTTACTGCCTATAAAACGGGTCATGCACTGAATAACCAATTAGTGCGAGCCTTATTGGCGCAGCAGGATGCGTGGGAGCTGGTGAGCTTTGAGAAAGAAGCCGATGTTCCCGTCAGCTTTACTGTGCCAGGTGGCGCGGTTTACGCTTAATAGCGGTTGATGTTTACTTATTACGGCTGGCCAATGTGGCCAGCCGTTTTAGTTTTTCGCCTAGTGTTCCGCTCACATTTTCTGCAAGCGCAGCAATATGTTCTGCCGCAGCTGGACTGAGTTGCTTGTGCGCCTGTTTCGGCTTTGCGTCATACAATGCTAATCTCGGGTTGACTTTAACTTCAATTGCGGTAAGGATTGGGAGCGTTTCTGCTTGAAGCTGCGCTAGTAGTTTCGGCTTTTGGAAATTAATTCGTGCAGCCCATGCTGCCGAAGTGGTTTCAACCACAAGAACACCCTGGCGGAAATTGGCGACTTTCAGCTGCTCCGCAACAGGACCTGCGACAATCTGCTTCACGTGCTGATCCAGATATAAAAGTAGTTCCGCTTTCTCAGCTATATCGGGCAATGTGCCTGACTGGTGTAGTAATTGGCTGAGATCCTGAGGGGGCTTTTTCATATGATAATAAGATGGCTGAATTAGGCTATGAGTGTAACAGTATTTATTCAAGGTCGGAATGGCGTTACGCGCTGGCAACCCAGTAAACGCTGGTTGCTCCTTCCCATGCTATTGTTAGCTACTGGTGCCGGTATTTATCAACACAACTCTGCTAAGTTTGAAAACCAGCAAGCCAGTGTCGATAACGATCGTATCCAACGCGAACAACAAAAGAAGCAAGTCTTAGAATTAAAGAGTGCCACAGAGTCACAGCTAGCCATGCTGGCGACCCATGTTGCGCGCATGCAAGCTAAAATCACCCGTCTCGAGGCCTTAGGTCAACAAGTCGCTAAACAAAACAAATTGGATGAAGACTTTGATTTTTCCTCTGAAGTGGGTGTCGGTGGCTTGAGCGAATTAGGCTCGAATATCGAACTTGGTCAGCTTATTGATGATATGGATAAACTGGCATCACGAATTGACAACAATAATGTTCAACTATCACTACTTGAAACAGTGTCATCTAACCACCATATAGATGCTGAACGTTATGTATCAGGGCTCCCACTCGATAAAGGTTGGTTATCGTCGCCCTACGGATTACGTAATGACCCTTTCAACGGTCGTCGAACCATGCATAAAGGGATCGATTTTACCGGTCGAGAAGGGGCTAAAGTTGTCGCGACTGCAGCAGGCGTGGTGACTTGGGCTGGGAATATGTTTGGCTATGGCGAATTGGTCGAAATCGACCATGGTAACGGTTTACGTACACGCTATGGTCATAATAAAGCTTTGTCAGTAGCTGTAGGTGATGTGGTCGCAAAAGGCGATACCATCGCCAGTATGGGAAGCACTGGGCGCTCAACAGGGGCTCATGTGCATTATGAAGTGTTGCGTGGCGGACAGCAGATAGATCCACAGAAGTTTGTCTACCGCAAGGCAGGTTAATTGAAACAATTGGCTTCTAGTTTCCATCATGGACTTGGCCTACAGAAAATAAGTGATTCAGATGTTTGGTAAATTACTGACAAAAGTATTTGGTAGTCGCAACGACCGTACCCTCAAAGGGTTACAGAAAGTAGTTAATAAGATTAATGCGCTTGAAGCCGATTATGAAAAATTAACCGATGAGCAGCTTAAAGCTAAAACTGCCGAGTTCCGCGAGCGTTTAGCAGCTGGTGAGTCATTGCAAGCGATTATGGCGGAAGCCTTCGCAACTGTGCGTGAAGCATCGAAGCGAGTGTTCGAGATGCGTCACTTCGACGTGCAGTTACTCGGTGGTATGGTGCTCGACAGTAACCGCATCGCTGAAATGCGTACTGGTGAAGGTAAAACCTTAACCGCGACCCTTCCAGCCTATCTCAATGCCTTAACCGGTAAAGGCGTTCACGTTATTACCGTCAACGATTACTTAGCCCGTCGTGACGCCGAGAATAACCGTCCATTGTTCGAATTCTTAGGCTTAACAGTTGGGATCAACGTAGCAGGCCTTAGCCAGCAGGCGAAAAAAGACGCCTATAACGCCGATATTACCTACGGAACCAACAACGAATTTGGTTTCGACTATCTGCGCGACAACATGGCCTTTTCGCCACAAGAGCGTGTTCAGCGTCCATTGCACTATGCACTGATCGACGAAGTCGACTCAATCCTTATCGACGAAGCCCGTACGCCACTGATTATCTCTGGTGCTGCGGAAGATAGCTCTGAGCTATACATCAAGATCAACACGCTTATCCCAAGTCTTATCCGTCAAGATAAAGAAGACTCTGAAGAGTATGTGGGTGAGGGTGACTACAGCATTGATGAAAAAGCCAAACAAGTGCACTTTACCGAGCGTGGTCAAGAGAAGGTTGAGAACCTGTTGATTGAGCGCGGCATGTTAGCCGAAGGCGACTCACTTTACTCTGCAGCAAACATTTCTCTGTTGCACCATGTGAACGCGGCGCTGCGTGCGCATACCCTGTTTGAGCGTGATGTGGACTATATCGTTCAAGACGGCGAAGTGATCATTGTTGACGAACACACTGGCCGTACTATGCCAGGTCGTCGCTGGTCAGAAGGTTTACACCAAGCCGTTGAAGCCAAAGAAGGCGTTCGTATCCAAAACGAAAACCAAACCCTGGCATCAATTACCTTCCAAAACTACTTCCGTTTATATGAGAAGTTAGCGGGTATGACAGGTACGGCCGATACCGAAGCGTTTGAGTTCCAACACATCTATGGTCTAGATACTGTGGTTGTGCCAACCAACCGTCCAATGGTACGTAAGGATATGGCGGATTTAGTTTACTTAACCGCTAATGAAAAGTATCAAGCGATTATTAAAGACATTAAAGACTGCCGTGAACGTGGCCAACCTGTTTTGGTGGGTACGGTTTCTATCGAGCAATCTGAACTGTTAGCGCGCTTAATGGTGAAGGAGAAGATCCCGCACCAAGTGCTTAACGCTAAGTTCCACGAAAAAGAAGCCGAAATTGTTGCTCAAGCGGGTCGCACTGGCGCTGTGACTATTGCCACTAACATGGCGGGTCGTGGTACCGATATCGTGTTAGGCGGCAACTGGAATATGGAAATTGACGCCCTCGAGAATCCAACTGCGGAACAAAAAGCCAAAATTAAGGCCGACTGGCAAGTGCGCCACGATGCCGTGGTCGCCGCCGGTGGTTTACATATTTTAGGTACTGAGCGCCATGAATCTCGCCGTATCGACAACCAGCTACGTGGTCGTGCAGGTCGTCAAGGTGACGCGGGTTCTTCACGTTTCTACCTTTCTATGGAAGATAGCTTAATGCGCATCTTCGCCTCGGATCGTGTCTCAGGCATGATGAAGAAACTGGGGATGGAAGAAGGCGAAGCAATCGAGCATCCATGGGTTTCCCGTGCGATTGAAAACGCACAACGTAAAGTAGAAGCGCGTAACTTCGATATTCGTAAGCAACTGCTCGAATTTGACGACGTTGCAAACGATCAGCGTCAAGTGGTGTACGCACAGCGTAACGAGTTGATGGATGCCGAAAGTATCGAAGACACCATCAAAAACATCCAAGACGATGTGATCAGTGCGGTGATCGACCAATACATTCCACCACAATCAGTGGAAGAGTTATGGGATGTGCCAGGATTAGAGCAACGTTTACAGCAAGAATTTATGCTAAAACTGCCAATCCAAGAATGGCTAGATAAAGAAGACGACTTACACGAAGAAACATTGCGTGAGCGTATTATCACCTCTTGGTCTGATGCATATAAGGCAAAAGAAGAAATGGTCGGTGCGCCAGTACTACGCCAGTTCGAAAAAGCCGTGATGCTACAAACCCTCGATGGTCTGTGGAAAGAACACTTAGCGGCGATGGATCACTTACGCCAAGGTATCCACTTACGTGGTTACGCGCAGAAGAATCCAAAGCAAGAATATAAGCGCGAGTCGTTCGAACTGTTCCAACAATTACTGTCGACCTTAAAGCATGATGTCATTAGCGTGCTATCTAAGGTACAAGTACAAGCACAGTCAGACGTAGAAGAGATGGAAGCGCGTCGTCGTGAAGAAGATGCTAAGATCCAACGCGACTATCAGCATGCAGCAGCCGAAGCCTTAGTCGGTGGGGATGATGGTAGCGACGAGATGATGGCTCACACGCCAATGATCCGCGATGGCGATAAAGTGGGTCGTAACGATCCTTGTCCTTGTGGCTCTGGTCGTAAATATAAGCAGTGTCACGGCAAGCTAAGTTAATTCAATACGTGAACTCATTCTAAAAGGCGACTGTGATAGTCGCCTTTTTTATACCTGCTGCTTTATAAGTCCTTTAACTCTCTACCGACTCTAAAATCCTTCGGCTATAAATCCTGAGTGAAGCTGCACTAAAATTAACCGCTTTTATCTGTTTTGTGGATAAGTTTGAGGATAAATAGTGGGTATTTTGTGACTAACTGAAACTATTGAAAAAAGATCAAAAAAACCGAAAAAAGCCCTTGCACAAAAAGTTCTGCTGCCTATAATGCGCATCCACTGACACGGCAGACAGCGATACGCAGTTTCAAGTGTCGGTTCATCGAGTGATTAACTCCTCGATGAGCGAAAAGAAAGTTGCAAAAACTACTTGACGCAAAAACGGGAATGCGTAGAATACGCAGCCCTGACCCGCTGAAATCACTTGCGATAACGCGATGGTC
>NZ_AXZL01000043.1 GCF_000485795.1 Shewanella decolorationis S12 | reverse complement strand
AGAATGTGTACTGGCGAAGGTCTTATTTTCAAAGAGACTTTTATGCAGACATGACCCGCCCTTAGCGAACGAGCTAATATTTTTATTACCTACTCATCAAGCTGTTATCGAGTCCTCATTCTGTTTGGTTAACCCGTTATCCTTATACTTCTCGCCTTAGGCGATGATGTTAGCGTCTGTCGGCCGATGACGCACATGAACGCCCATAAAATGCATCGCGAGATGGCAACAAGGGCAATAGCGCACGGCTAAGGCACGTTTGACCTCTGGTAATACGGGGAAAGCGGCTCCTGCGACAGCTAACATCAGTTGGATTTGTGAAGAAAAAGAAGCCAGCCATGTGGCCATACCGATTGGTGAAGTATTAAAGGCCATTATTGATAAAAGCTGCGACGGGTTACTTTGCCCTTATGTGGTTCATCGCCGACCTGACAAATTCAATAAACAAAGTGTGGCCACTGACCATCGCTATCAGCTTGATCCTAATTACCTTAGCAGAGCCTTTTCGGCGTTAAGGGATGAGTTAGGTCTGTGCGACCATTTAGAAATGAGCCAGCGCCCAACCTTCCACGAGATCCGCGCGCTATCTGCCAGATTGTTTTCTGATATGGGTGTTGACCCTCAAGGTCGGATGGCTCACACCGATGCCAAGTCCACCAAAATCTATGTGCGGGATCACCTGCAATGGACCGAAGTACCACACGCTGAGATTAAATTCAGCCATTAATAAAACTAAGGCAAAGTACTAATTGGAAGAAGGATTTTTGAAATCCGTTAGTCCCCCATTAGTCCCCCGTTAGTCCACCCTTGCATAAACAAGCAGACACAAAAAAGCCCGCAACTGATTAAGATTGCAGGCTTTATTGTTTATGAATTTGGTCGGTATGAGAGGATTCGAACCTCCGACCCCTGACACCCCATGACAGTGCGCTACCGGGCTGCGCTACATACCGAAATTGTCAGTGTTTAATCGATTATTAAGTTAAACATTAAACACTTATTACTTAAAGTGCGATTAACTGGGGTTCACCTTAAGTGACGCAGACTTTAGCAATTGCCTCGCCTCTGTGCAAGTGCTTAGTGAACTGAGTTTGACTAACTGCTTAGTTTCTGGCCTGAATGACTCTATTTTCAAAATTTTATGCCCTTTCATTGGGCTTTGTTCGGCATATGACGTGCGTAATATTGGTCAATGCGCGTCAAAATGTAGGGGAAAAACGGATTCCATTTTTGGCGTAACATTTCGGATGCTGGAACACTATAAACACCACGTTCGCCACGGGATGCGGCGGCGCCTATCTGAATTCTCGTTGACTTCTCATTACTTATATTGCCATAAAGACCATCATCTTCAGCAAATGGCACTGCCACATGGGATAAGGAATACACTCCCTGTGGCCAATGCAGAGATAAGCTCTCGACCTCGGTAATGCTCTTTTTGCGAGGCATAAGCCCAAACTCACGCGCTTGAACTTGAGTTGTTTCGCTGTTGATATTTTCGATCAGCGTCCCACGGTAATGAATATTATCGCTAGATGTCGGTAGTAAAGCTGGCAGCGGATCATCTGCCATCAATTTACTGTTGATCACAGTGCGGTTCATATCAAACAACACTAACTCATGGCCGTTTTCAGGCAGCACTTGGTAAAGCAGGTTCACTACCGCGGCACTTGATACCGTTGCATCAGCCACGGACTGAAAGCTCAAAATCGATGGGATTTGTTCACGCTGTGAAGGCGTTAACCCACTCAATAAGCTATGATTGCGCAGCGCTAATTGGTAGACAACATCGCCCGCGTTTACCGCAAAAGAAGTGTATTTAAAGGGATCGTATTCCATCTGAATACTGTTCCACTGCAACTTATCTAAATCGAGTAAACGGCCAATCCAACTCTGCCAACGGGCCGCTGCAGCAATTGGGGCAAGTCCAATAGCGGGCGACATAAAAATCATTCCCGCATAATCGGGAGCTTTTTCCTGATTGATTAACTCAAGCTCATGGTTAAGCGCGATTGCAGCACCCGTTGAAAAACCAATCACAAACAGCGGTTTACCTTTTAGCTCTTGTTTCATATGCGCCGTGGCTAAATTCACTGCGGCGGCTAAGTCCTGCCAATAGAGGCTAGTGAGACCGCTAGGGATAGTGCCATGTCCAGGCAGTCTTAAGCCAAGTACATGGGCTTTGCCCTTAAAATGTGCCGCCACATTAGACATGGCATAGGGTGAATCGGACATACCATGGAGCAGCAATACACCATAGGGCGCATTGGCCTTGGGCCACTCGAAGGTGCGGTTCCAGTTATGGGGCCAACGGGCGGGATCCGACAAACTGTGCTTCACATAGCGATTAACAGGTGATGCATCTGTTACTGATACTTTATTGAGGACTTTCTCATCGACTTCGGCAAATAACTTATCTTCTAAGGCAATGTAATCACTAAAATTATCTAACTTTGTGTTATAGCGAAATTCGTTTTTAAGTTCAGTGGTGTGCCAAAGGGAGAGATCGGGCCTGGCATTAAGAAAATGTATGCCGGTTACCAACAGGGCAACGGCAACCCCCAAACAGGCATAACATGCCGCGAAAAATAAGTGCTTGGTTGAGCCTATGATGATGGCTTTCATTCTCGTCCCTTGGATCCCGTAAAATGCACAAGCAGATTATAAGGTTAGGTAAAAACAAACCTCAATCTTCATATTTATTATTGTTTGATGGCATTTTAATTGTCGCGATTAACTTTACTTAGGTTAAGATCCGCGTCACTTTTATTCGATATTCACACATTCTACTTATTATGCAGATTGGCCCAGCGGCTGCGCCCTATGCGTTTTATCTCCCCAATCCCCCACTTATACCTGCATATTGGCATTGGGAGCAGGACAGCGCGATAGCAGAACTCATCGCTTTAAACGGTAACCACTGGCGTAAGATCTTCACCATTATGGCCAAAATTTGCGCCCCCAGTGAAGATTGGCGCAATTATCGCGACAACTTATTGCTGACGGAGCAAATGTTGCTGATAGGCGCTAGAGCCCTCTCACCATATGCCAATATTCATATTGTCTGTGGGCAAACCTCGGCCACGGCATTAGGGATTGCAGCCAATAGCAACATCGCCACAGGCCCTCAGCAAAGCGCCAATAAGCAAACAGCCGACCAACAAACAGTGCTGCAATTGATGCAAGCCTCCCAAGGTAAACTGCAAGACATCACGACAATAATGCAGACTCAATCTTCACACTCGATATCAGTGTTACTCACGCCCTACTTGGATTACCGCCAATACTCTAATGCCCTGATTGCACTTACACGCTCGCATCTACAGAACGTATCTGCTTGATAAAATTCTATAAAAAAGCACCCGGATAGGCCGAGTGCTTTAAAAGAAAACCTAGATAGCATTGCCTATGCCACAAGGTTAGTGATAAAAAATCAGTCGTAGATGGTTGGAATCGGCTGGCGCTTATGTTGAGTGGCCTTGTAGATATTGATCAGCTTTTCTTCCACGGCCTTATCGACGGTTTTCCCTTCGAGGAAATCATCGATTTGCTCGTAGGTCAGCCCGAGCGCGACTTCATCTTCGAGTAGCGGTTTATTATCTTCTAAATCCGCCGTAGGCGCCTTGTAAACTAATGACTCAGGTGCACCAAGATAGGCCGCTAATTGGCGCACTTGGCGTTTATTGAGACCAAATAGAGGCGCGAGATCGCAGGCGCCATCACCCCATTTGGTATAAAAACCAGTGATGTTTTCGGCGCTATGGTCGGTTCCCACCACTAAGCCGCCGACTAACCCTGCTAATTCATACTGGGCAATCATGCGCATCCGCGCTTTGACATTGCCCTTCACAAAATCGACTTTCGACGCATCTGGCATACTCAGTCCCGCATCAGCAAACGCGGTTAAGGTGGCTTGGTGCACACCATCAACACCTTGATGCACATTTACTGTGACTAATTTTGATGGCTGAATAAATTGGCACGCTTGCTGAGCTTCGTGCTCATCCTTTTGGATCTGATAAGGTAAGCGCACCGCAATAAACTGATAACCGCCGTCAGGATGTTCACTATTAAGGCTATCAACGGCCAATTGGCATAAACGCCCCGCCGTTGAAGAATCCACACCACCGCTGATCCCTAATACCAACGCCTTGCTGCGGGCCTCTTTGAGCTTAGTTTTAATAAACGCCACACGGCGCTGCACTTCAAACTCAGGCTCAATCGCCTTGAGTACCTTCATTTCTCTTAAGATCTGCGCTTTCACCGAAAATTCCACCTTAAATATTCGCTGTTATTGGGAGCGGTAAACCGCCTAACGTTATCATTTATTTGCGCCTAAAAACAACAAGGGCAATAACGGTTTGCCGTTATTGCCCTGATTGACTCAAACCAGTGCTGGTTTATCTTTCCCAGTAGGATTCTTCTAAGCTGTCTTCACGCTCAGGTAAACCGCGGGAGAGACGCGGACTGTGCTGCGCCAACACCTCGTAAGCCACGCGGTTAGCGTACTTACAAATTTGTGAGAATGACGAATAACACAGGCCATCACGCTTATGCTTGCTTGAGCCTGGCACATTGGTCTTGTGGAAGGTATTGGCCGCCAAGTCATGCAATAACGCCGACAACGCACCATCGCCCGCACCATTGGTGTTGCCGATTTTCTCAGGGCCGCCCATGTAAGGGGAAATATGGGCATAGACTTTAATCGGGTTTTCGCAATCACGCTTAAGCTTGGGACGCGAGAACTCATAACGGTTAAATTCGGGGATAGCACCGGGCAGCAGTGTATGGCTAGTCTCACGCTTTTCAGCATCATCGGTATAACCTGCGGTGTAAAGCCCGATGGGACCTGCGGTGGTTAACACCATATCACACCACTCGAGGGCTTTTTCGCTGGCAAGCAGTGGATCGCGAAATCCGGTTAAGGCCTCACCTTCATCTTCGTTCATCGCCAAAATGGTCACATGCTCTTGGATAAAGTTTTGCCACCAAACGGGATCTTCTTCGATTAAGAAGCGTGTGCCTAAGGTCAATACCACGGGAACTTCGGCCGCTTTAGCGTATTCAATCGCGCACATGGCCGCATCGGTGATCCTGTCGCCGCCGCTGGCGCGCATTAAATAGGCGGTTAATACCAAGGCAGAGCTGCCCTGCACTACGTCTTTATCAATATATTCAGGAGTTAACTTATCCATCGCCCCTTTGCTGATCGCAAAGGTACGCTCACCACAATCCGAAATCAGAGTAAAACAACGGCCAATAGGACCATCGACGGGTTGCAGGAAGTTAAGGTCAACCTTTGAGGAGGTGTTACAAAGATAACGGTAAGCATAACTGCCGACTTCGATATTTTGGCTCATCACTCCAAATAATACTGAGCGGTCATCGGCCAAAATAGAATAATTGTGCACTGTGTTACCAATAGTGCCGCCCGCAAACTCATCGCTGATTAAATCGTTTTGTTTCAGCTCGGTATACAGGGCGTGCGCTTGCTCATCATTGATAAGCGTCGAATTACCCTTGGGTAAACCATAACGCCCGAGCAACTCATCCTCTACCTTGGCTTCGATATCCACTAAGGTTTGATCGATACCGCTGATATAAGTCGCAAAAGGTTGAGGTTGCTGGGTTAATTGCTCAAGCAGTGGGTCACGGGTTTTGACCGGAAAATAATGTTTCGATTTGCGCTGACCGGGAAACTTCATAGTGGCTCTCTTTTCCTGGCATCCATGCTAATGGGCATTACAATGAGCCTACGCTCACCGTGTCCTAAAATAATGAGTCTAGGCTAGAGAGATAAAAAATCCACTCCCGAGCCACAAGGGGCGCAGATTCTACCATAAAATCAGCATGAAACTAGGCCGTGTTTCGGTTTCAACGGGAGAAATTTACCGTCACTCTGCGCGTATCCATGGTTGGGCTTGTTCTTGCACCAGTTGCCTGAGCAGCTCGATATGGAGCTCATCATCATTTAAACAGGGAATAAAATGATACGCTTCGCCGCCCGCATGCAGGAAAGTCTCTTTACCGCCAATGGAAATCTCTTCTAAGGTTTCAAGGCAATCGGTGGCAAAGGCTGGGCAAATCACATCGACACTTTTTACGCCTTGACGGGGTAAATCGGCCAGCAGCTCATCGGCATAGGGGGTTAACCACTCTTCTTTACCGAAGCGGGATTGGAAACACACCTGCCATTGTCCTTCGGTTAACTCCAGCGCCTGCGCCAGTAACTTGGCCGTCGCGCGGCACTGCTCAGGATAGGGATCGCCTTCAGTGGCATACCGCAGCGGAATACCGTGGAAGGATAGAATTAACTTGTCGGCCTGCCCATGGGTTTTCCAATGGCGTTTCACCGAATGCGCTAAGGCCGCGATATAGGCTTCATGGTCAAAATACTGTTTGCTAAAACGCAGCTCAGGAATGTCACGCACTTGGGTAAAATACTGCGCCACCGCATCGAACACACTGGCGACGGTTGAGCAGGAATACTGCGGATACAGCGGCAGCACCACGATACGTTCGGCGCCTTGAGCCTTGAGTTTGGCAAAGCCGCTCTCAATCGAAGGATTGCCATAGCTCATGCCCAGTTCCACCGGAATGGTTTGATTAAAGGTCGCGCTCAGATCCGTGGCTAATTTTTGTGCCTGCTGCTCGCTTATCACCATTAGCGGCGAGCCCTGCTCCGTCCACACGCTCTGATAAAGTTTGGCCACCTTGGCGGGTCGGGTGTTAAGGATTATCCCCTGCAAAATCGGCTGCCACAGCCAAGGGGACAAATCGACGACCCGAGGATCACTTAAAAACTGTTTGAGGAATCGCTTAACCGCTTTGGGAGTAGGTTCATCGGGCGTGCCGAGATTGACCAATAACACGCCAAACGCAGGAGAGGGAGAAGTCAATGTGTTACCTTTTATCAGCCAAATACCTCGGCAGGCTAACATTCGGTCGCTAATAAAAAAAGCCTGCAATAGCAGGCTTTTTCCTAATATGAGAACTTGTTCTCGAATTTAGCGAATGATGCTTATTTCAGCACGCTGGCTAACTGTGCACTCACAGCCGCAACCGACTGAGTACCATCGAATTTATGGTATTGAGTGTTACCCGCCGCAGCCACTTTGCCATAGTATTCAACCAATGGCTTAGTTTGCTCGTGGTAAATGCCTAAACGCTTACGCACTGTGGCTTCTTCGTCATCTGGACGAATTGCTAAGTCTTCGCCAGTCACATCGTCCTTGCCTTCCACTTTAGGTGGATTGAATACCACGTGGTAAACACGGCCAGAACCTGGGTGAACGCGACGACCGCTCATGCGCTTAACGATTTCTTCGTCTGGCACATCGATTTCGATAACGTGATCAATGCTGATACCGTTTGCCGCCATCGCATCCGCTTGTGGGATAGTGCGTGGGAAACCGTCCAACAGAAAACCTTTAGCACAGTCGTCCTGTGCGATACGCTCTTTAACCAGTCCAATGATCAGATCATCAGAAACCAGTTGGCCTGCATCCATCACTTTCTTCGCTTCTAAACCCAGCGGAGTACCGGCTTTAACGGCAGCACGTAACATGTCGCCAGTAGAAATTTGTGGGATACCATACTGTTCCATAATGAACTGGGCCTGGGTACCTTTACCGGCACCTGGGGCGCCCAATAGGATAATGCGCATCTCAAGAGTCCTCTTTTTCGCATTGATATTCTTCTTAGGGCGGCGATCTTCGCACATCTGGCCGCCATTGAGAAGGCTTTTAGCTTCGACTTTAGCCTCAGAAACCGTAAATAAATCGCAGTTTTGCAGCCAATTTAATCTTTAATAAAGCAAGGTATAGAGCTTACGGCGGTACTGATTCGCCAGACTATTGCCTTGCCCAAGCGCTGTTAAAATTTCCATAAAGACTTGTTTTACCTTGCCATTTTCAGCAGTTAAATCCTTAGATAACACACTGTATAAATGCGCGAGCGCTTCTTCGTCTCGGTGGGCCGAATGCAGGGCCTTACAAAGTTCGAGTAATAACACTAAATCCTGCGGATTATGCTCGAACTTCTGCTGCAAATCACGAATTTCTGGCGTGTCCGCCGCATCCAAGGCAAGGGTTAATTTTGCCTTTAAGCTTTGGTAATAACCGTCTTGGTCGGCAAGACCAATCTGTTCGAGTAAAGTTTGCGCTTGGGCGAGTTCACCCTGCATCAAATACACATCGGCGAGCACCAAACTCACCTCAGCCGCCTGATGTGAGGCGCTATAGGCGTCTTTCAGTAACACAGCCGCAGTAGTTAAATCCTCCACCGATACTTGGGTTAAGGCTAACAGGGCTTTGGCTTGCTCAAGCTGCAATTGCCATAAGGGTGGTAAGTGTTTCTCCAGCATAGCGCTCACCTGCGCCGCCTCCTGCATGCCCGCAAAGCCATCGATTGGCTGGCCCTTATCCAGTACTAAGGTAGTCGGCAGTGCTTGAATGCGGAAATAGTTCGCGATTTCCAGCTCAGTTTCGCAGTTCACTTTCGCCAGCACAAAACGGCCAGCATGCTGCGCGGCAAGTTGCTCGAGTGTTTGCACCATGGCAACACTCTGCGGCTGTGGCTGGGCCCAAAACACCATCACCACCAGTTGCTGCATCGAAGCATCAACCACTTGCTGAATATTGTCTTTCGTTAGATCGAGGATATTATCCATGGTTTTCCTTACTCCCAAACTGGCACTTCTACTAGGAAATGCCCGAGGGTAATGCGACTCTTGGTGCCTAAAAGTGAATCGGGGCACTTGTGTCTCGACTCAAGTGCCCCGAATGTGTTACTTCAGACTTGCCAATAACATTTGGTTCATCAGCTTAATAAAGGCCGATGGATCCGCTAGGCTGCCCTTCTCCGACAATTGCGCCTGTTGCAATAACAGATTCGACCAATCGGCAAAGGCGGCTTCATCTTGAAGATCGTTTAAGCGCGACACTAATGGATGCGCAGGGTTTACTTCAAACGTCGGCTTGACCTCTGGCACTGGCTGACCAGCAGCCTGCATCAGTTTGATCATTTGCGTTGACATTTCACCTTCACCCGTCACCACACAGGCTGGGGTATCGGTTAAGCGCGAGGTGACTTTAACATCGGCCACGCTTGCACCTAATGCCGCTTTGATGCGCTCAATCAGTGGTGCAGACTCTTCGGCGAGTTTCTCCTGCGCTTCCTTCTCAGCCGCATCTTCCAGCTCACCTAATTCCAGCTCGCCACGGGTGACTGAGTGCAATTGTTTTTCTTTGTACTCAGTTAAGTGGTTGATTAACCACTCATCGATACGTTCTGACATCAGCAACACTTCGATGCCTTTCTTACGCAGCAGTTCTAAGTGTGGGCTGTTGGCGGCCGCTTCGTGGCTGTCGGCAACGATATAGTAAATCTTGGTTTGGCCTTCCTTCATGCGGCTAATGTAATCATCGAGTGACACAGTCGGTGCCGCGCTGCCCGTATGGGTAGACGCAAAACGCAGTAAGCCAGCAATACGCTCACGGTTTGCAAAGTCTTCCGCTGGACCTTCCTTCAACACTTGACCAAATTCGGCCCAGAATTTTTGGTATTTTTCCGCATCGTCTTTTGCCAGTTTTTCCAACATACCCAGCACACGCTTAGTGATACCGGTGCGCATTGCTTTGGTGATGTGGTTGTCCTGTAAAATCTCGCGGGACACGTTCAGCGGCAGATCGTTTGAATCAATCAAACCCTGCACAAAGCGCAGGTAAGATGGCATAAACTGCTCGGCGTCATCCATGATAAACACGCGCTGAACAAAGAGTTTCAGGCCATGCTTACGGTCGCGGTTCCACAGATCCCATGGCGCTTTTGAAGGGATATACAACAGGTTAGTGTATTCCTGTTTACCTTCAACGCGGTTATGGCTCCACAGCAGTGCGTCTGTGTAGTCGTGGGAAATATGCTTATAAAATTCTTGGTATTCTTCGTCAGTGATCTCAGACTTGTTGCGCATCCACAGCGCTGTCGCCTTGTTCATGACCTTCCAGTAACCCTCGGTTGCAGGGATTTTTTCACCGTCTGGGCCATCGCGCTCAGGGGTGCCTTCCTGCCACATTTCTACTGGGATTGAAATATGGTCTGAGTATTTAGTGATGATGGAGCGCAGGCGCCAATCGTCAGCAAATTCTTTTTCGTCATCACGTAGGTGCAGGGTGATTTCAGTACCACGGCTGGCCTTGGTGATCGTTTCAACGGTGAAGCTGCCCTCACCTTCTGATTCCCACAATACAGCTTCATCGGCCTTATGACCGGCAGCACGGGTGCGTACTGTCACTTTTTTCGCCACGATAAAGGCTGAATAGAAGCCCACACCGAACTGACCGATTAATTGCGAATCCTTTGAGGCTTCGCCAGAGAGATTTTTAAAGAATTCAGCGGTGCCCGATTTGGCGATCGTGCCTAAATGCTCAATCACGCCATCACGGGTCATACCCACGCCATTGTCTTCGATGGTCACAGTGCCTTTTTCTTTGTCTGCGCTGATACGCACACGTAGCTCACCGTCACCTTCGTATAGCGCGTCGTTGGTCAACGCAAGGTAACGCAGCTTATCGGCCGCATCCGCAGCGTTGGAGACCAGTTCACGCAAGAAAATTTCTTTGTTGGAGTACAAAGAATGGATCATCAAATGCAACAGCTGTTTGACTTCAGTTTGAAAACCATGAGTTTCTTGTTGTGACATGAAATTTTCCTTATTTGTTACGCAATTTGGTTAAAGCAAACGCTTAGTGATTAATAAAATGGGGCTGTAAATCCACTTTTCAAGGGGGGAGATAAAATCACAGATCAAATGGCGAAAAATAAGGCAACTTGAAGCGAAAACACGGCCCATGGCCCAGATATTTGGTGAGGAGTCAGTCACAAACGAGGGAGGCTAACGCGGCAAACAAGAGCACTAAGCGCATCTGCTTAATACTCTTTAATCACATCATCCTGCGCCCATAAAATAAAAACCCGCAAGCACTGGGCTGGCGGGTTTTATCTTGAGTCCATCGCAGGCTACAGCGGGATACGCCCATTGAAGGACAGCGCTAAGGTGGTGCTGTCAACATATTCCAGCTCGCCCCCCACGGGAACGCCGTGGGCGATACGGCTGATCACCACTTTGTGGCGCCTTGCCATATCGGCAATAAAGTGGGCGGTGGCCTCACCTTCTACCGTGGGATTGGTCGCTAAAATCAGCTCAGCAACATCGCCCGAGGCTAAGTGACGCTCTAATAGCGCCAAGCCTAACTCCTCAGGCCCCACCCCATCGAGTGGTGATAAATGGCCCAGCAATACAAAGTAGCGACCGGTAAAATGTCCACCCGCTTCAATGGCTAACACATCGGCCGGCGTTTCGACCACGCAAATCGTCGACGAGGAGCCGCGCTTATGGCTAGCACAAATCGGACAGAGGCTTTCTTCAGTGTAGGTTCGGCAAGACTGACAATGACCGATATCGCTCATGGCACTCGACAGCGCCGAGGCTAATTTAAGCCCAGCTTTTCTATCGCGCTCAAGCAATTGAAACGCCATACGTTGAGCCGATTTCGGCCCAACCCCTGGCAAACAGCGCAGGGACTGAATTAACTCGTCAAGCAGGGGGCTAAATTTCATTGTCTATCTCAATTAAAATGGCATTTTCATGCCTGGTGGTAATTGCATACCGCCAGTCACTTCGGCCATTTTAGCTTTTTGGTTTTCTTCGATACGACGCGCTGCATCGTTACACGCTGCGGCAATCAAATCTTCCAGCATCTCTCTATCGTCTTCCATCAAGCTTGGATCGATTTCGACTTTACGTACTGTGTGTGAGCCAGTCATGGTCACTTTAACCAAGCCAGCACCTGATTCACCGACCATTTCCATGCGGGCAATTTCTTCCTGCATTTTTGCCATTCTTTCTTGCATCATCTGGGCTTGTTTCATCAGATTGCCCATACCGCCTTTTCCAAACATAGTCATTTCTCTTCTATTAGGGTTAGTCGCAAGCTTTTAAGCTGGCTAATCTTACTGAAATAAATGGGATTGGCAATCAATGCCGATATCCCATCGCTCAACTTATGATCTTGATAGCGAGTTTTTAACAAACTCTGCCACTCCACGCAGCATATGCACAGAGGAAATATTACTCGGGCTCAGGTAGTGCGGGAATGAGTCCACTACGCTGGGCTAACAACTCTGGCGGATAAAGTAAACTATCCAGATCCAGCTCGGCGCCAAAACGGTTAATCAGCCATTGCACATTATCGTCCATCATTAGCGATTGGCGTGCCTGCTGCAGTAACTCTTGGTGAAAACGTTTGCGCATCTCTAAGGGGGTTTCCCGCGAAGGATCGCTTCCTATGACCACCTCAACCTGTCTTGGGTTCCCCAATGCGGCTGTCAATGCCTGCTCAAGCTGCTCAATCGCCACGGGCGCCGCTAAATGTTTCTGGTCAGGTTTTAGCAGCAACGGCAAAGGGTTAGCCTGCACCTGACAAATCGAGTTTACCGCTAACTGACGCACACGGCCGCCAATCTCTAGGCTCGCCATGAGCTTATACCAGTGCAAGTCTAAGGGATGACCGGTAATCGATTGCGCCAGCGCTAATGCGGTGGATGACGTTGGTTGTACTGTCTCATTTGGCTGTGACTGCACCGAATCTTGTAGCTGAGCCGGTTGCCGTATTTGTTGCTGCGTTAGTTGTGGTGTAAGTGCCTGCGGCGCCGTATTCTTCTCAGGGCTTTGCGCAGCTGGCTCGCTCTTTTGTACAGGCTCTTGTTCTTGCACTTGCTCAACCTGTGTCGCTTCGCTATTCGTTGGTGATATTTGAGCGGCGACGTTCGCAGCGCCTAACTCATCAACAACTGTTTGCAGCACAACAGCGGTTTCACGCTGTAGGTTAGCAGTTGCAGCCGATGCGTTGGCATCATCCATCCCTGCGATGGGCGCCTCTTCCCATGGTGGGCGATCGTTCGGATCTAGCTGCTGAGTTAGCGTGACATTTGATTGTGACTCAAGATGGAGCTCGGCCTCGAAATCATCGTCAAAGGGCAGCTCAAAGTCGTTATCGGACGTGTTACTAACCACTTGATGCTCGGTAGATGCATCAACTGAAGGCGTTTTATGCGATGGCGAGTGAGAGACTGGCGCGGTATGCGCACTCTGGCTCGGAGTTTTAAGCTTAACTTCCGCTGCCGACTTTTTTCCATCACCTTCCTTGGTGCTGAGCGCATCAAGATCGGATAACAAGGAGTCACGCGCCGCTAATACCGCCGATAAAATATCGTCATCC
This sequence comes from Shewanella decolorationis S12, assembly GCF_000485795.1. Lineage (GTDB taxonomy): Bacteria > Pseudomonadota > Gammaproteobacteria > Enterobacterales > Shewanellaceae > Shewanella > Shewanella decolorationis. Next base: position 59,688 of record NZ_AXZL01000043.1, on the reverse strand, counting down.
TCAAGGGACACTGTAGTAGTTGAAGCTAAAGATGTTGAAGCCAGAGAAGCTGTTGAAGCTGAGCTTTCGCCAATGGACTGAGCACTGTCGCGATTAAGCGAACTATCTTCCATTCCGGAAAATCCGCCCTGCTCCTCAGCCATAAATTGTGAATAATCATCCTGATAGGCATCGAGTGGCGCGGCGGCATAATCGTATTGTCCGTAATCTTCAGCGGAATATTCGTCTGGCGCTAGCGCACCTGTACTCTCATTAACACCCGCTTGAGCATATTCCTCTGCGGATAAGTCAACTACTGTTAATGCCGAGGGAGAAGAATTAAGGCTCTCGGAATCCACCATCACAGCTTGATTATGCTCAGTATCAAGATTCGATGCCGGCATAGAAACTGAGCTCGACTCAGCGCTTAAGTCAGGGCTTGCGTCAGTTTTTGAGTTAGGGCTTGATTCTGAAATTAAGACGGCCTCAGTACTCGATACCACACTTGCACCAAAGCCTTGGCTTTGAGCTTGGCTTAAGATCACTTGCTGCTCGGCAATTAATGCGGCATTCAGTTCAGCCCCATCATCAATCGCATCATCGACAGCTAACATATCCTCAGCAGATAAGGCTTGTTGCACAGCTGTAGCGTTCTCACTCTTAGCCATAGGCTCAGTCGTTGCTACTTGTGGCAGAGCCTGTGAGTCACACTCAGCGGTTAGTGGAGTTTTTTTTTCAGCCACAGCCTGATTAACGGTCTGTTCTACCGCTGCCATATTGGATACGGGCATAGCCGACGTTGGCTGCTGAGCAGGCAAACTCACCTTTGCAGCGTCTTCAACCAGCCAACGTTTTACTGGCTTTTCGGGAACAAATGCCACTGCCCGCAGCAGCGCCATTTCAAGGCCCGATTTAGGATCCGGCGCATGGGGTAAGTCTTTACGGCCAGTCAGTAAAATCTGGTAATACAACTGCACTTGTTCTGGCGCTAATTGCTCGGCAAAGGCCTGAATTTGTGCGCTATAAAGGGATTGTTGCGCGGCGGCTGGCGCAAATTGAGTCAAAGTAATTTGATGCAATAATTCTAGCAAACTGCGCAGCACTTCTTGGGCGTCCGCGCCATAGGCGAGCACCTGTGCGCAGCTTTGCATCAATACGCCGATATCGGCATCGGTTAAGGCTTTAAGTAAGCGCAGCACATGCTGCTCATCAATGCTACCCAACATAGATTGCACTTGATTGAGCATTACCGTGCCGCCACCAAAGGCAATGGCCTGATCGGTCAAACTTAAGGCATCACGCATACTGCCATTGGCCGCTTTGGCGAGCAGGGTTAAGGCTTCGTGCTCAAACGGCAATTGCTCTTGGGTTAAAATATGTTGTAGCTGAGTGCCAATTTCCTGCTGGGTTAAGCTTTTTAAGTTAAATTGCAGACAGCGGGATAATACAGTCACCGGCAGCTTTTGCGGATCGGTCGTCGCCAGCAAAAACTTCACATGCTCTGGCGGTTCTTCGAGAGTTTTTAGCAGCGCATTAAAACTGCTGCGGGAGAGCATGTGCACTTCGTCAATCAGGTAGACCTTAAAACGGCCACGGGTCGGACGATATTGCACATTGTCTAAGAGCTCACGGGTGTCATCGACTTTAGTGCGCGAGGCGGCATCGACTTCGATTAAGTCAACAAAGCGGCCTTGGGCAATTTCGACACAGCTGCCACACACACCACAGGGGGAAGCCGTTACGCCCTTTTCACAGTTGAGGCCTTTAGCGAAGAGGCGCGCCAAACTGGTCTTGCCCACACCGCGTGTACCCGTAAAAAGATAAGCGTGGTGTAAACGTTGTTGCGTTAACGCATTCGTGAGCGCGTGCAACACGTGGCTTTGGCCGACCATCTGTTCGAATGTGGCAGGGCGCCATTTTCTGGCTAACACCTGATATGACATGGAACTCCCCAATGTGCATGACAAGAATGTTGGTACAAAAAAGGGGATCGCGCCCCGAGATAGTTGCAAGATAACATGTCAATTAGCGACATGCCATTAAACTATCCCTAGGCGCCTTTGGCTGAAGAATTATTCGCCTTCAAACTCACAAAGTTTAACCAACTCAAGACCTAAGGCAGTTAAACGGGCTTCGCCACCTAAATCAGGTAATGAAATCACAAAGGCCGCATCTTGTACTTCACCACCCAGTTGGCGGATAAGTTTTACTGTGGCTTCGATAGTGCCACCGGTAGCCAGCAAATCGTCAACCACTAATACTTTGTCATTCGCGGTGATCGCATCGGTATGGATTTCAAGGCTATCGTGGCCATATTCCAGCTCATAGCTTTGGCTAATAGTCGCGCGTGGCAATTTACCAGGTTTACGTACTGGCACAAAACCAATGCCTAATTCCAGTGCTAAAGGCGCACCAAATAAGAAACCACGGGCTTCGGTACCCACAATCTTGGTAAAGCCTTTGTTGCGGTAATGCTCAACTAATAAATCGATAGTCGCTTTATAGGCGGCAGCATTTTCCAGCAGACTGGTCACATCGCGAAATAGAATCCCTTCCTTAGGATAATTAGGAATGGTTTTAATGCTTTGCTTTATCAAGGATAAGGTTTCTGTATTCATAGCCATTTAATTTAACTTAATCGTTTCGCCACGCGTAATTGCTGGCGGTAAAAACAAAACGTCCACAGCGAGTGTGGACGAGCTTTAATCATTCGCACAAAGCTTATGCCGCTTTGGTTTGAGTTGCAATAAGCAGCGTATTCAAGTGACGAATTGGTTACCAATTTGTGCCTTAGATCAAATGTGCTTAGGATTCGATTTCAGGAATGGTTTTAAGATACCAGAGTAATCCGCACGCCATGGTGAGCAGCAGCAACTTCACCCAGATAATCGGGACCACTAGGATACTGATGCTAAAACTGAGTCCCGTAAGTAACATCGCCCTGCGTTTAAGGCCTGGGCGCATTGCCCTATGTTGTTGCCATTGGGTCAGCGCATCGGCAAACCACGGGTGTGTCATCAACCACTGATGTAATCGCTCGCTTGAGCGGGCAAAACAATACGCCGCCAATAGGATAAACGGCACAGTCGGCAGAAGCGGTACTACGATACCCAGCAGTCCAAGGCCCAACGCAAGACAGCCTATCAATAAAAACAAACCGCGTTTCAATATCATAGTTTGTAGATGACCATATAGTTTGTAGATAAGTAAAGTATGTTAATGCGCCAAAACATGAAAACAAAAGCCACTCAAAGAGTGGCCAGTAGTATACTCAATTTGAGATTAAAACCTGCTTAAATTAAGCCTAATTGCTTTAACCAAGTCAGGCTTGCTGGAAGCGTCGGCAACAGTAAGACTAAAATAAAACCAATAAAATACGTAAAGTTAAATGGGTCTTTAAATGGCTGACTGCTCATTACAGCTCCTCAAATGTGTGCAAAGATAAGTGCGCAGGAATCATACAGTGATTAAGATCACAAAACGGGCGCCATTGTAGCGGTTTGTCAAATCAACAAAAACCCTTTTTATGTAAGGTTATTGCATTTATTTTGCTGATTTTAGCAACATACTACTTAAATCCCACGCACGATTCCTTTGACCGCGAGTTGCTCGAGTAACTCAATACAGCCTTGGGTTAAGATTTCCGGTTGCATGTGCGGATAAATCCCTTGCAGCCAGTTCAGTATGTCATCGAGGCGACGCTGCCCTTGTTCTGCCAAATATCCCAGCACTTGCGCACTTAACGGCGTTAATTGCAAAAATCCCACCTCGCCCGCTTCATCCTGATAGAGGCAAAAAAACACTGGCTGCGGCAATGGCTCTTCTGGGCGATAATCTTGGCGGATCTGCTGCACAGGATACTGGTACTGGGCCACACAGGCCGTTGTTGCTAAACATAGATTAAGTTGCAGAATATCCTCTTTGGATAGCAAAACTTGCTCACTCGTTTGCTGCGCTGTTGCCACTCGCAGCTCGAGCCATTCATAGTGCGCCAACTCCAACATAAAGGGTGGATCACTTTCTGCTGGCGAATATTCAAACTGCAGAAACTGTAAAAACTCCCAAGCAATATCAATAAAAATTGGAGACTTACAATCGTGTTGGCTGAAAAAAGCCTGCACTAAGGCTTGCCACTGTGCATCGCTATAGAGACTTTTGAGCACGGGAAAGGCATTGGAGACAAAGCCCATCACATTATTAAAAAATAGCTCTCGATAAACCTGCATACGCTCGAGGGGCACACCGCTTGGCACAGGTTTTTGGGGATCGCGAATATAATCGATAAAGGATTGCTGTACTTGCTTAAAATCCATCAGGCAATCCTCTTATCCAAACGATTTTTAGCCCGTGCTTGATAGGCATGGATTTGGTTAATCTCATCCAATAACTGCACCGTTTCAGGCAAATTAAAGTCACGCTCGAGCAGCGTCGGCAAGACGCCATGCTGGGCATAGCACTTATCCAACAGTGCCCAGACCGGATCGTTGATGTCGCTGCCATGGGTGTCGATCAGCAAGGTTTCTGACTGCTGGTAATGCCCTGCAATATGTAAATAGGCGATGCGCTCCGTTGGCATGGCCTTTAAATAAGCCTCGGCATCGTATTGATGATTTATCGAGTTCACATAGATATTATTCACATCTAACAGCAGCTTACAGTCGGCCTCTTCTAGCACTGCGGTCAAAAACGCCTGCTCACTCATCTGTGCGCTCGGCGCAGCATAAAAGGAAATATTCTCGAGGATCAAAGGCCGCTCTAAAATATCCTCCACCTGTTTGACCCGCGTCGCCACATGCTTAACGGCGTCATCGGTAAAGGGGATGGGCATCAAATCGTATAAATGACCAGCTCCTGAGCAATAACTTAAATGTTCTGAATAAACATCAATTTGGTGCAGATCCATAAACGCCTTCACTTGGCGGACAAACGCCAAATCTAAAGGGGCAGGACTGCCGATAGAGAGTGACAGACCATGACAGAAAAAAGTATGTTGCTCAGTAAGTTGCCTAAATTGCTTGCCGTATTTTCCACCGAGCGTCATCCAGTTTTCAGGGGCGACCTCTAAAAAATCGATAGACTTTGGCAGCGCTTGGCAAAACTCACTGAGCATTTCACGCCGTAAGCCTAATCCAACCAATCCACTCTCTTGCATTGCTTTCACCTTTTACCTAGGGTGTGTTGACCTGTCGATATTACCTTTTCGTTCTGTCAAACTCATACTCGAATGCCGCTAAACAAAGGCCAGCAAAGGCTGGCCAAGTGTCAGAGCAAAAGCTTGATTGCTTCGACTCGCGTTTATTTCACTTCTTTTTTGACCGCTTCTGTCTTGGCATCCACTTTTTCTGCGGTTTTCTTCATATCTGCACCGCATTTAGCTTCACCACATTTACCTTCGTGGGCTTTATCGGCTGCGGCTTTTTTCATATCGGCGCCACACTTAGCTTCACCGCATTTGCCTTCGTGGGCTTTATCTGCGGCTGCTTTCTTCATGTCGGCGCCACATTTGGCTTCACCGCATTTACCTTCTTTGTTTTTTTCGGCTGCGGCTTTTTTCATATCAGCGCCGCATTTAGCTTCGCCACATTTTCCTTCTGAACCGACGATTTGATAACCCGCTTCCATGGTTTCAAATCCGAATGGGTTGGTTTGCGCATTCACGGCGAATGCAGAACCGACCACGACTGTACCTAACGCTACTGCAACGGCTGTATGCTTAACTGACTTCATATGCTTCTTCCTTTTATTTGATGAATGGTGGCCAACAACAGTGTTGTAGCTGGCTTACTGCAAAAGACCCGCCCCATCTCGGTTTCATTTCAAAAAATATCACCAAATCACAGAAATAATCAAAATATGCTGATAGGAAGCAGAATTTAGTCGTAAAAATAACTCAAAACAGTCATCGCCCTTCCCTCGCAATGCTTTGTAACCACAGTCCAATAGGATAGAATGCACGCCCTTTGAAACTGGATATGGGTTTGTTGCAGTGCGCGTAATTTTGGCTCCGATGGAAGGCGTGGTTGACGACTTAATGCGAGATATTTTGTCCTCAATTAACCCCTACGATTTGCTCGTCACCGAATTTGTGCGCGTGGTTGACCAACTCTTACCAGAGAAAGTCTTTCTTAAACTCTGTCCCGAGCTGCTTAATGGTGGCTTTACCCCCTCAGGTACGCCCGTTCGTGTACAGCTTTTAGGGCAAGAACCCAACTGCATGGCCGAAAATGCCATGCGGGCGATTGAGCTAGGCTCCCACGGCGTCGATGCTAACTTTGGTTGCCCTGCCAAGATGGTCAATCGCAGTAATGGCGGCGCTGTACTGTTGCAGTACCCCAATACCATTCACGATATTGTGCGTGCGATGCGCCAAGCGGTGCCCGCCGAACATCCAGTGACGGCGAAAATTCGTTTAGGCTACGAAGACAAATCCCTGTTTATGGAAAATGCGCTAGCCGTGTATGAAGCCGGTGCGACTGAGCTGGCAATCCATGCCCGCAGTAAAGTAGATGGTTACAAACCACCCGCCTACTGGGAATACATCACCGAAGTGCGCGAGCGTTTGCCCATTCCAGTGATTGCCAACGGTGAGATTTGGAACAGCGAGGATGCCAAGCGTTGTATGCAAGTGACAGGCTGCGACAGCATTATGATTGGCCGCGGCGCGATTTCGCTGCCCAATCTTGCCGATACCATTAAGACTGGCGCGGCGCCCTACAGCTGGGCAGATACATTGGGTTTGATGCTGAGTTACACCCAACGTGAACTGAGCGGTCGTAAGAGTGATTATTATCCGGCGCGAATTAAGCAATGGTTTAGTTACTTAAATCGCCAATACCCCGAGGCGGACACCCTGTTTAGGGAGCTGCGCATCTATAAAACCACTGAGGAAATTGTGCGGGTGCTGGAAGAGGCGCAGCAGCGTCTCTGCGAATAACTGTGGATAGCGCATAGGATAATCCCATGAGAAAGTGGTGAATTTTTAGGTAAACCACCACTTAATCCCCATAAATCGCACAGATACTTGATCTTTATCATAGTCGCTGATAGTGGAACTATTAGACTGAATGTCCAGAGTCAGATAAAACAGGCGATTTTACGTGAGCACCACCCATATCAGACAAGAATTGTCAGAGCTTGAAGCTAATCTAAGGAAGGAAATCGGCGCGCTCCCTCAGTTTATTGAAATACTTGGGGCACATCATGCCAGCCTCAGCTTAGGCGAATTGATTGACCGCCTGGCACAAAGTCACCTCGCTGAACATCCGCTATTTTGCCGTTTAAACCGCCTCGATGCCGCCTTTTGTCAACTCGACTTAGGCTTATACGGCCTGTGCTCCGATTGCGAAACCGAAATCGAAGCCGAGCGCTTGACCCAAGATCCCACCGAGCAACGTTGCAGCAGCTGCGCCGAGCATTATCTGCATGAGCATCGCCATGAGCTGCGTCTGAGTCATTAAGCAGCATCGATATATTCTACAAGCAAAAAAACCTCCGCAAGCGGAGGTTTGAGTTATCCAGGGAGAGGGATAACTTAAAACTTCTGATTAATTCTCAGATAATAAGTACGCCCCAACACATCATAGAGGCCAACGTTTACATCACGGTAATCGGCATAGGTGTAATAGTTTGGCGCATCGGCATCAAACAAATTATTCACCCCTACGGTGATTGAACCGTTATAAGCGTGCTGATAGGCAAACTGGATATTGTGTTTAAAGTAATGAGAGTAATCGACGTAACGGTCTGTCTCTTCTAAAGTATTGTAGTAATCAGCAGATTGACTACCTATATACACCACAGTCCATGCTGCTGAAAAATCGTCATATTTCCAGCTAGTTGCCAAGTTTCCACGCCAATCGGGTGAATCGGTTGTACCGGCATAATCAATCATCTCTGCTTCAGCATTATCTTGCTTTTTAAAGTCAAGCACATGGGTCAGATCCAGCTTGAAGTTAAAGTCACCAATTGCAGTTTCGAGATTATAGGCGGTTACAAAATCGATACCTGAGGTTTCAACCGTCGCTAAGTTACGGACGCCTGCTTCAATATATTCGATTTTGCCATCTGCACCGCGATGAACATAGGGTGATGAGCCATTTTTGATTTCATCACGCAGAATATCGTCGACATCTACCGATTCAATCTTATTGTCATAGGTAATTGAAAAGTAGGATAACTCCACATTCCAATCATCAGTGACATTCCAGACACCACCTAACGTGAGTGAATTCCCCTCCTCAGCCTCGAGATTGGGATTACCGCCATACCAGGTTTTGTGCTGGTTATTGGTTGCACAGTAAATAGCATCAACATTACCTGGCTCGTTACACCACAGCGAATCGACTGCTTTTTCAAAACTTAAGGATTGCGAAGAGAACATCTCACTCATATTAGGTGCACGGAAGGAATCACCATAACTGGCCCGCAATAATAGACTGTCAACAGGTCGCCAGCTTAAACCAAACTTAGGAACCACGGCGTCGAAGGTCGAGGAGTTCACCACGGCCCCTTGTGCGCCAGTGAGCGAACCTTCCTGCTCGTAACGCTCATAGCGAACCGCGGCAGAAAACTCGACATTAGCCGGTAATCCAACTTGAAATTCTAAATAAGCTGCACTTCGATCACGGGTTGCATCAACATCATCGCCGCCAGAACCGCCCGAAATAATACCTGAGGCCGATTCAGGATCACTGGTTTGCTTAAACTTGATCATTTCATATTCAAGCCCACCCACCATAGCAACGGAGACATCGCCATTATCGACAAGCAGAGTTGACGCTAATCCATCAAGCTGAGTACTCTCAAATTTACCCTGATACACGCCTGTATGAGCCGCTTTGCGATACAACTCGGTCATTTGTTGATTCCATTGTGCGTAACTCATGCCCGAGGTATTGAAAATATCATACTGCTCAGAATCTATCGCTTGCTGAATGATTTCGTCATTAATTAAGTTGTAATTAAATGAATTTGTCGTCGAACGCGAATGCTGAGCATTTAATTCCCAATCAACACCATTACCTAAGTCAAACGTTCCGAGAAAACCACCTAAAATATCAACATTATTGGTTTCTGTTAAGGTGTCGCGCTCACCAATTTGAGCTGAGCGCATATAAAGCGTCATGTCTTCGCCAATTGGATTATATTTGTTATCCGCACTCATCACGGGATAATTAGTTGACACTGGCGTTCCGGCATATCAAGTTTCAGTTTCAGCCAAAGAGGCAGATGCTCGGCCACGAAATTGAATGCCATCGGAGATCTCATAGGAAAAATTCGACAAAATTGAATTACGTGTTTGGTCACCAAATAATTTGGTCACATTGCCATGGTTATATAAACAGCGGCCAATATTATTACCATCGGTAGTGTCTACGGTATTTTCAGTTTGCTCACAGATTTCTGAATTACTATACCAACCGGATGCCGAACTACCATTAGGCACAGAACTAAAACCACTGTAGGCCGAATAACTCGGATCATCCATCTTCCAAATATCACGGTCCATTACCGCTTTGGTATCATAATATTCATAGGTTAACGTGATATTACCCTTATCTGTGTTATAACCCGTTGCAATCGATAAACGATTTGCATCACCACCATCAACACTCGGTTGTTCTGTGCTGTAATCAAGTTGCAGACCATCAAACTCTTTCTTCGTAATAATATTAATTACACCCGCAACCGCATCAGAACCATAGACAGCAGAAGCGCCATCACGCAGGATCTCAATACGTTCAACGATTGCCATTGGGATAGAAGATGTGTCGGCAACTGAACCAGAACTTGAACTAGTGCCAGGCATACGGCGGCCATCGAGCAGTACCAGTGTCGCCGATGAGCCTAAACCGCGAAGGTTAACATTGCTTGTTGAACTCGCCCCTGAACCATATCCCGAAATACCGCGCCATGAACCAAAACTATTAATAGCCGAATTATTTAATACATCAGCGACAGTTTTTTCGCCCGTCATAGCAATATCAGCGGCATTAATCACAGTCACAGGAGAAACCGTTTCCATATCAACCTGTTTAATACGTGAGCCTGTGACTTCAATACGCTCAACTTTAGTATTATCCTCTGCGGCTATCGTTATTCCTGAAAATAAAACACTAGCAGAACCCATAGTAATTAGACTAGCCCGCACAGCGTTAGCTGCTAACGTTAGGTGATGCATATATCTCTCCTGGAGGGTTAATTTATAAAACCCGACTTGTTGTTATTCTAGTTAAATTGCAAGTTTCCTTGACGTATCAATATTGTTAATTACAGCAAATTGCCGCAATCAAAAATAACAACAAAAGAACAAATTGTTACATAGAGGACAAAACAACAGGAGGGAATATAAGAATTAAAACATAAGCAAACAATGGTTTAGATAAATAAAATACAACCATGTTATTAAGTATGTAAAAGATACAAATAACAGTCACCTGATAATTTTATGTTTACACAAAATAAATAAAAACAAATCAGCAACAATAAGCACTAGATGTATCATCTTGCGAAATTGATTTTGGTATTAACCAATGCAGAGTAAAAATAGTGATGGGTATAAATAATAATGCCACTCAGTTGAGTGGCATTATGGTATTAAATAACTTGCTCAAGAATTACAGCTTACAACCTTCAACACTGCTTGAGTTTTCGTAAACAATGTCGCCAACTGGGTTATAGTCAGCAGCTACGATTGCTTGCTTCTCTTTCAGGAATGAATAGAGTAAGTCCGCATCCACGTAACCCGTTTGGATTGGGCTAGCCAGTTTTGGATAACCGTCGCCACCTGCAGCGTTAAAGCTAGGTACAGTGAATTTATAGCTAGCTGTCGCACTGAACTCTTTGCCATTGATTTCGCTGATATTAGCAGTCTTAGCTGCACAGTCGATGGTCATTTTCACGCCAGTGATCTGGGCATAACCACCCGAACCGATTTGGATACTGCCCACAGCGCCTAAGTAAGCCGCGACTTCAGTACCTGTCATTTCGTTCAGAGTGACCATGTTGCCGAAAGGTTGAACTGTCAGCACATCACGGTAAGTAATGTCGCCCGCTTGGATAGAAGCACGCACACCACCTGAGTTCATCACACCAAAGTCGGCAGACACTTTACCGCTTTGTGCCATGGCTAACATGCGGCCTAAGTTGGTTTGCTTGTTACGTACGTTCGCACGTTCACCATCGAGCAGCGCATCAGTAGTCGCAATCACTTCGTCTAACTTAGCTTGGCCTTTCTCTTGGTAGTAAGACAACAGCTCTTTTAGCTCAGCATCTGGTTCAATCTTAGTGCCAGCCAGCTCAGTGGTTTTCTTGCCAGCTTCGTCCAGTTTACGCATGTTCACTGGGATCAGCTTGTAGCTAGCTAAGTGCAATTCACCGTTGAAGTATTCGAAATCCGCACGGCCAACATACTTACCCCATTCGTGGGCTTGCATGATCCAAGTACCGTTTTGTTGATCTGGGGCGCAATCATCACCAGGTTTGAAGTTGGCATAAGACTTATTGTCGCTACCAGGTTCCATACACACTGGGTTTTGTGAGTGGCCGCCGATAACGACTTGCAGATCACCTTTATTTAACGCACGCGCCATCGCCACATCGCCTGGGGCGTTGCTACCGTTTTGAGCATCGGCATAGTGACCCATGTGAGTCGTTGCGAAGATAATATCAGCGGCTTTTGCGTCTTTAATTTCTTTAATAACTTTCGCCACTTCCACTTTAGGATCGGTGAAAATTAAATCACTAATAAATTCTGGGTTACCAATCTTGGCAGTGTCTTCTGTGGTTAAACCAATTACAGCCACTTTAAGACCGTTAATATCGAACACTTTGTAAGGCTCGAAATAACGCTCACCTTGACCACCCTCAGCGTTTTTACGATAAATGTTCGCCGCCAGCATTGGGAATTCGGCTAAACGACGCTGCATATCTAATACTGATAATGGGTTGTCAAATTCATGGTTACCAACTGCCATTGCGTCGTAACCAATTTTGTTCATACCGGTAAAGTCAGGAATCGCATCCTGTAAATCAGATTCTGGGACACCAGTGTTGATATCACCACCAGACAATAATAATGTTTGACCGCCATTCTTACTGACTTCAGCACGAATTTGATCAATTAACGCTTTACGCGCTGCCATACCATATTCGCCATCACTGTTTTCCCAGAAACGACCATGGTTATCATTGGTGTGTAATACGGTAAAAGTTTTACAAGCACTGCCCGCTTCGGCACAGGTTGTAGGGACTTTATTATCATCATCACTATTACAACCTGCTAACGCTGCCAGCACAGCAGTTGCAATCAATCCTTTAATAAGCTTATTTGTCATTACATCAACCCCTTGATTTTAATTATTTTATCATAGAAAGATTGTGCGAGCACCATCAACTCTCGCGTCACGCATAATACCAAAGAATAAAGATGAATTGTGTCATTTTTATTAATAAACGTGACTTTAATGTGGGATATTTGGCGACTTTTAAGACAGATTTGTTTCAAATAAAAAATAAGCTAAATGGCTGATTTTGACATTTTCTTTTTATAAGTTAATTGTACTAAAAATAAAAATTTAATTCGTTATTTTTAAGCAAGTTAGCACCACCGCACCTGGCTGCCAATTGTTCTAAATAAAAAACACCAGCGGATAAAAAACCTCTTACCGCATGGTGTTTTTATAGGCATTTAGAATTTTCTACATTTCAAAACACTGTAGTAACCAAGTGCTAATCGCTTTTAATTGCACAGGAATGACAGAATGTGGCATCGGATACGTTTGCCATTGTACCGAATATCCACCCGCCTCTAGCGCACTCTTCGCTAATAAACCTGCGGATAATGGCACCACATCATCCTGTTCACCGTGCTGATGTAAAATAGGTGTTGTCGCATTGGCGGCACTTAATTGGCTGGGTAATACATCACCCGTCGGTAAATAACAGGAAAGTGCCATAATGCCAGCGAGTTTTTGAGGATAACGTAATCCCGTAAACAGGCTCATCACTCCGCCTTGGCTAAAACCAGCTAAGACGATGCGCTCGCTCGGAATACCAGCCGCGATTTGTTCGTCAATCAAGGCCTGCACACTCTGCTCCGAGGCCATCACGCCCTGCATATCGGCTCTATCGTGCAAATCCATACTTTTAATGTCATACCAAGCGCGCATAATGTAGCCGCCGTTGATGGTCACCGCTTGCTCAGGTGCGTGGGGAAAGATAAAGCGAATACTGTGTCCCGCTGGCAAGCCTAATGCTGGAACTACAGGTGCAAACCCGGCACCCGAGTCCCCTAAACCGTGTAACCAAATCACCGCCGCCGTCGCCTCAACTTGAGGCTCAATCACAATACGTTCAAGTGTCATACTGACAAATCCCTTATAAATCAAAAGTTATTATTCTCGCCCCGCGAGCGCTTTACAGATAATCAATGCCGAGGAGGGCTTGCAATGCGTCGAGCTGATTTGTGTTATCTAATTTAATGCTCCAACGCACGCCGCCGCCATTGGCGATGATCATCGGGGGCTCCAGCCTAAGGCTGATGTCTTCGGCCGCGGCTTGAAGCACCACATTGGCCATGTTCAGCCGGATCTGCACTTCAAATTCAGTGGCAATCAACTTACCCTGAGAAAATTCCACTAGCATAGCAATTCCGCTCTCGTGATAGTCACTGTTAAAACGCGCCATGATAGCAAAGTTATTTCGCCAAGGATGAACTTTTAAACTCGCACTACCGTTGATCACAGACACGCCATAGGTTGAGCAAGCTTAGGTCTACCCATCGACATAAAATCTACATCGCTCGGTTTGAGTGCGCTTACGTCAAATCCTTATCCGCTCGGCATAGACTCTTAGCCAAGCCATTTAGCAATGGTAATCCCACAGTCTAGATAAAGTTTAATTACATTTTAGTGTCAGCTAAAGTGCCCAAAGCAGAGCAGTTCGAGTAAAATCCCGCATCTGCGATGCAAGCCCGCTCACGGCTAGTACGCTTTACGCCATAACAAGAATCACAACACTGGGTGGTTATATGTTTTTATCCCGTCGTACCCTCATTAGCAGCGCACTCTTGATGCTGCTGCCATTAGTACAATATGCCAATGCGGCCAATGCCTTACCGAATACGAGCCTAGCCAGCGTCACCGCCAGCCAAATGTACTCTGTCACCGATGAGCTGACCTTTGCCAATTACCAGCAAGTGAGCATTCATCACATCGCATTGGCATTAAACGTAGATTTTGCGCAGCAGCAACTCTCGGGGGACGCGATTCTCGAACTGGATTGGCATCAGACCGGAAAAGTGCTGGTGCTCGATACACGTGACCTTACGATTAACAGTGTCAGCATGTTAAATGCAAACGGCCAATGGCAATCCGTGCCCTTTAGTTTAGGTGCAGCCGATAAGGTCAAAGGCGCAGCGCTCACCATCAATCTGCCTCAAGAGCGAGTCGCTAAAGTCAAAGTTAATTATCATACCTCCAAGAATCCATCAGGCATTCAATGGCTGACTCCAGAGCAAACCCAAGGTAAGCAATGGCCATTTATGTTTAGCCAAAGCCAAGCCATCCATGCCAGAAGCTGGATCCCACTGCAAGATACGCCCGCAGTGCGCCAAACCTACAGCGCCACTGTCACAGCCAAGCAAGGCATTAATGTCGTGATGAGTGCCGATAGAGAGAGCGTGTCTGCGACGCAAACTCAATTCACTATGCCACAAGCGATTCCAGCCTACTTGATTGCGATTGCCGCAGGACATCTGCAATTTGCCGCCTTAGACGACACCTCAGGCATTTGGGCCGAGCCCGAAATGCTTGCCAAGGCCAGCAAAGAATTTGCCGATACGCCAGAGATGATTGCCATCGCCGCCAAACGCTACGGCGATTACCGTTGGGGCCGATACGATTTGCTGATCCTTCCGCCAAGTTTCCCCTTCGGTGGGATGGAAAATCCACGTATATCCTTTATTACCCCCACGGTCATCGCGGGAGATAAAAGCCTAGTGAGTTTAATCGCCCACGAGCTGGCCCATTCTTGGTCGGGCAATTTAGTCACTAACGCCACCTGGCGCGATCTCTGGCTCAACGAAGGTTTTACCACCTATGTGGAAAACCGCATTATGGAAGATCTCTATGGCAGCGACCGCGCTCTAATGGAGCAAACCATTGGTTACTCAGAGCTGTTGGCCGAATTAGCCGAGTTACCCGCCAGCGATTCAGTGCTGCATATTGACTTAGGCGATCGCGATCCCGACGATGCCTTTAGCGGCGTCCCCTATGTGAAAGGGCAATTATTTTTGCGCTTCCTCGAGCAAAAATTTGGCCGCGAACGGTTCGACACCTTTGTGAAAAGCTACTTCGATCACTTTGCGTTTCAAAGTATTACCACGGAGCAGTTCCGTAGTTACCTCACGCAGCAGTTATTGCAAAAATATCCCAATATCGTCAGTGAATCTGAAGTGGATACTTGGGTTGAGGGGCAAGGCTTACCCAGCTTTTTAGTGCCGCCGAACTCACACGCCTTCGATGATATCGATGCCCAGCGCCAAGCGTGGTTAGAGGGCAAACGTGATGCCAGCGCGCTAAACACTCAGGGCTGGACTGTGCATCAATGGCTACGCTTTATTAATGAAATGCCAAGGCTAAATCTCACAGAGCAGCAATTAGCCGAGTTAGATAAGGCCTTTCATTTTACTGGCACCCACAATAATGAAATCGCCTTTGCCTGGTATGCCCTCGCCCTCGATAACAGTTATTACAGTGTCCTACCTGCACTGAAACAACATTTAACCGAGATTGGCCGGCGCAGGCTGATTGTGCCTTTGTATCAAAAACTCGCGAGCAGCGAGTACTATGATTGGGCAAAAACCGTTTATTTGGCGGCCCGCAGTGGTTATCACCCACAGACCCAAGCGAGTCTCGATATGATGTTTAGTGATCAACCGCTGGAGCATACCCATTAAGCGGATCGCTTGTTTGGCTTGAGCGCAGGAAAGCCCGTGCTCAAGCCTCGCCACGAAACGTGGGCATAAGTTTAGCGGTGAATCCTTTGCACAAAAACTACGACGCTGATTGCGAGACTTTGATTACGAAGCTGTGATTGCGAGACTGTGATGGAGAGGTTTTGATTACAAAACATGGATTGCAAAACAAAGCATTAGCGCACAAAAAAGCCCAAACCTAGGTTTGGGCTTTTGTTTATTTATCTGGTCGTTATTCCCGGGCACGCCTGCTGTAACAGAGTATTAATGGGAGAAACCACACAGATTAGTGGTGGTGACCGCCTACACCGTGGGCATGACCGTGGGCGATTTCTTCATCGGTCGCATCACGGGCGCCAACCACTTCGATATCGAAGGTTAAGTCACGGCCAGCTAATGGATGGTTAACATCCACAGTCGCCATAAACTTACCCACTTTGACGATAGTCACTTGGCGTTGACCCTGATCAGTATGAACCACAGCCGTCATACCTGGTTTCCACACGCTAGCGCCTAACAGGTGCTTCACTGACACACGTTGCTGCGCCGCTTCGCCTTCGATACGTTGACCATAGGTTTCAGTGCATGGCAGAGTAACAGTGAACTTTTCACCAATCGCTTTACCATTAATCGCATTCTCAACACCTGGCATCATGTTGTCATGGCCATGTAAGTAAGCAATCGGCTCGCGACCTTCGTTCGTCTCGATCACTTCGCCTTTTTCGTCGCGCAGAGTGTAGTTAAACTGCACAACCATATCGTCTTTAATGCTCATCGAATATCCTTTGATTTGCTTCGATTTCAAATGTCGGCCGAGCTTAACAAAACTGGCCTTTGCACTCCACTGTTTTATCCCTGCGATGCCTCACCAAAGCTTAAGCGGCTGCGGATTAGCAGGCCTCGCACCTAAAGTGGCATAGGATTGCGTTAACCATAACCCACTTGCGGCAATATTCGCAGGAAGTACGACACAACCTAAATACTTTAGAGTGAAATCCCCAGTGCGCTAAAGACTTCAGGGCTTGGAAAACCGTCGGCAATCATATTCTTACTGCGCTGGAATGCTTGGATCCCCGCCGAAGAGTTACGCCCAAGTACGCCATCGGGTTTACCGACATCGAAGCCTGATTCATTCAGCTTGGTTTGCAACTGTTTGATTTGCTCGCGACTCAAACGTGGTTGCTCGGGCGGTGCTACTTTTAATGGTTCGCCGCCATTAATTCTATCGGCCAAATGACCGACGGTAATGGCGTAAAATTCAGAGCGGTTCCAACGCATGATCACATTGAAGTTCTCATAGCCTAAAAACGCGGGACCAGTATGACCCGAGGGCAAATACAGCGCCGCCTTCATATCGATGGCGGGTAAAGGCAATCCATTACTTTGCACGACAGATTGCACCGCCCATTGGGATAGCGGCAGCGCCTGTTTGGCGCCAAGGTTTTCATAGCTGAAATTGCGCGGCAATACCACTTCTCGCCCCCAACGCTCATTGCGTTGCCAGCCTAAGTGCTGCAAAAAGTTCGCCGCCGAGGTAAGTGCATCTTCGGTGCTATTCCACAAATCGGCCTTACCGTCACCATCCCCATCGATGGCATATTTTGCATAGGCCGAGGGCATAAACTGGGTGTGCCCCATAGCGCCGGCCCAAGAGCCCACCATAGTACTCTTATCAAAGCCGTATTTTTCTTTTAACTTAAGCGCTTGCATCAGCTCAGTCGTAAAATAGCCACTGCGACGCGGCTCACAGGCCAAGGTAGCAAGGGAATCTAACACGGACATTTTGCCTTTGTAGGAACCGTAGTTAGTCTCAAGCCCCCAGAAAGACAGAATATATTGTGGTGGCACGCCGTATTCCTGCGCCAATTTATCGAGCAGCGCGCGGTGTTTTTTCAGTAAACGGCGTCCTTCATTCACCCGCCAATCGGTCGCCCGCTTGGTAAAATAGTTGTTGAAGGTTTGACTAAACTCGGGCTGAGCTTGGTCAAGCTCAATCACTTTAGGCACAAACTGCAAACTGGCGACTGTGTCTTGGATAGTGGCTTCGGATAAGCCTTCGGTACGTGCGCGCTCCTGTAAGTTAGCTACACAGGTCGGGAATGCCGCAGCATGGGCGGCGATGGTGTCACTGAGCGGCATTTCTTGCACGGCGGCCTGCGTCTCGGCGATCGCAGTTTGAGTATTACCGCCGGAGGTTGGCGCGCTCGAACACGCACTTAAGCTCACACACGCGGCGATGCTGGCGGCAAGATAGGACATTCCTTTCAGTTTGATCAAATCAATTACTCCTACAGTCAGCGCTAAGAATGTATCTTAGCTGAGCGAGGCAAGAGGTGAATAACCCCGAGCCAAGAGAGATACGATATTTAGCCATAAACAGGTTGCAGCTGTGTTGATAGATCAAAAAAACAGGGCAACGGCCAAACATCCACGAAACTATTTTCTCCCCCAGAAAATCAAGTCAGATACTCACCAACAATCAGTAATCCTTATTGGTGCCTCTGCTCGGCACATCCTGACCCATAGCGCCCGCTAACACAATGCTTATCACCACAAATCGCCGGATAAATTCACTTATTGCTCAGTTAACCAACAGCAAAAAAATCTTAGCAAAGAATCCCTTGGACTATCTATCCGTTGCCGTATAATGGACAAGTTAACAGCATACTTCAAAGAGACCTATCATGACTGAAATCAACGCGGCGTTGGCTGGCTTTATCGAAAACGTAAAAGAACATCAAACACTCTGGGGTTTGATGGATGAAACTGGCGAAGGCTGGGTCGTTTGTGACTCGGGCGAGTTCGAAGATACTGATGTTATGCCTTTATGGTCGAGTGAAGCGCAGGCAAAGTCTCACTGCACCGAAGAGTGGAAAGACTACCAAGCGGTGGCCATTAGCCTCGAAGAATTCCTCGAGTACTGGGTATCGGATCTCAACGATGATGGCGTGTTGATTGGTGTTGATTGGCAGAGTGATGAAGACTGCTTAGAGTTAGATCCTATCGTTCTGGCGAAAGATTTAGTTGATGTTGAAGAGGTTTAATTCCATCAACCAAAACAGCATGTTTAAGGCATCAAGGGCTGAGGTATTGAGCCCTTGATGTCCGCTTTCCCTTGTATCGACATTCCCTTCGATAAACGTCACCTCTGTTGGTTTTGCGGCGAGCCCTGCAAAGACAGATTGGAATATCAAGCAGAGTCACATGCGCCCCACCCGGCTTTAGCCGTCCCTTGCTGCGCCGAATGCTTAAAACTTGCTAAAAAGCACACCTTAACCTCTATCTGGGATTGCCGTGTGGCGGTTAAAGATGCCCTAATGACCATTTATGCCAAGCACTTAGCCATTGGGATTAATTGGACGGAGGAAGAGCTAGCCGAGTCTGAGTTTTCCTGCAAAGTGTTTGAAGGCTTTAAAAAAAGCGCTTGGATGATGTATCAAATTGCCCGCGACAGGATTAATTTTCCGGGCTGGCCGATACAACTTGAAGGCGTTGAACTCGAATGCCAGTTAGACAGTACTCGCTTTGAGTTTGATGGGGTGACTTACACCTCTTTACCCGCGGCGATTCACTACTACAGCCAGCAATTCTGCTTAGATCCCGTATTTTTTGCCGAGCTTATTCGGTTAGTCGGTAGGCAGAGATTTAACTATGCTCTAAGGCTTGCGCGGATCCATATCGCCGCCGCCAAAGAGATGAAGCGCCAAGTCCTTGCCGATGTCAAAGCCGAACTCAGCCAATAATTCGTATCGCGGTAAGTCATTCGAATTGCGGCAAATAGCCACAATCGCAAATCAAAATCTAAAGTCTGTTGCTAAAATCGGGCACCGAAAATAACCAGGCCGCCAATCGCAGGTTGCTCAGTCGGCCTATGGGTTTCAACCTGTTATTGAGCAATCAACTAAATCAGTGGCGTTATTTGCCGATAACTTGTTTTAATCTGTCCTGCACCACTTCCACCAGCAAGTCGGGCTGGAACTTAGAAATAAACCTGTCGCAGCCAACCTTCTCCACCATCGCATTGTTAAAGCTACCGCTGAGCGAAGTGTTTAAGGTGATAAATAAGTCCGCCATCGCCTTATCGTTACGCACTT
This sequence comes from Shewanella decolorationis S12, assembly GCF_000485795.1. Taxonomy (GTDB): domain Bacteria; phylum Pseudomonadota; class Gammaproteobacteria; order Enterobacterales; family Shewanellaceae; genus Shewanella; species Shewanella decolorationis. Next base: position 39,639 of record NZ_AXZL01000043.1, on the reverse strand, counting down.
CATAGGTCAGCTTGTAGCCGTCCATCTCCGGCATTTCAGCATCGGTTATCATCATCAAAAGCTCTTTGGCGACATTTTTGCCTTCATCACGCCATTTTTGCAGTAAATGCAATGCTTGTAGACCATCGGATGCTTCAATGATTTCGATCCCGAGTTGGCCTAAGGTCTCACGCACTTGGCGCCTTGCAGTCGACGAGTCATCGACAATCAGTACCTTTCTGCCTGGCATTTTATCTAACAGACTTTCATCCAACACCCCTTCAGAAAGACGAACATCATAATGGATGATTTCTGCAAGAACTTTCTCAACATCAATAATCGACACTAATTGCGACTGACCTTGATACTCAATACGCGTGATAGCGGTAAGATAATTATTACGCCCTGCCGTTTTGGGCGGTGGCATAATATCGCTCCAGGTCATGTTGATAATGTGCTCGACCTTACCAACTAAAAAGCCCTGCACGCTGCGGTTATATTCGGTGATGATCATATTGGCATCATCTCCTGGAGGCACAGTTTTAAAGCCGATAGCTGAACGTAGGTCAATCACCGGAATCGACATACCACGAATATTGGCTACCCCAAAAATATGTGGATGACTACCAGGCATGGCATTCAAAGGTGGCAATTTTACAACTTCTTTCACCTTAAAGACGTTAATTGCAAATAACTGCATGGAGTTAATCCGGAACAGCAACAGCTCTAGTCGATTCTCACCGACAAGATTGGTGCGTTGGTCTACCGTTGCCAATACATTTGCCATAATGCTGCTTCTCTACTCTGGAGGAAAAAAATTCCCTCAGCTGCTAAGGATTAAGCAAATTATAGCGGTAAACTTGCAATGAGAACCATGTGACATGTCGATTTTATCTAAAAATTACAATCACTCTGATAGCTAAATGATGATATTTTTGCTTGTTTCACCATTTCTGCCAGAATCGGGGCATCAAACTCGCTATGTGAACTGACAATCTTACCCTTTGGATTTAAGCAAGGCTTTTTTGAGCCAATACCATGCCACTTAGATTGAACAGATTTCTATCGCATAAAATGTTAAATCCCGCCTGACGCATTCCAGATAACCACTCTTGGTGGTTAAAGCGATTCTGCTGTGGATGTTCAAATAGTTTTCGACTCAAGGGATTACAAATAGCTGCACGGTATAAATCTTCCACCACAAAATAGCCATTAGGCTTGAGTACCCTTGCCACTTCAGCAATTGCTGCTTGCCAATCAGGAATATGGTGAAACACAGCAAAGTTGAACACAACGTCAAACTGTGAGTCTGCAAAAGGTAATGAAGTAGCATCGGCAACGGTAAAATCCAGTTGTTTCAGCCCATGGGGTGACTCTTGCCAACGTGCCTTTGCGGCAGCGATCATCTCGGGATCAAGATCGACGGCAGTGACATGCTCTGCACCAAAATGGTCACGGATCAACTGAATGCCATTACCAAAACCACAACCAATTTCAAGGGCCTGTCGTATATCAGGATGCGGCTTTGGCATCATTGAGGTCAGTAACGGCGCTTCGATATGATTTTGTAACCAAAAGCGCAGTGGATGTTGAACTAACTTTTTCTCGAATGGGTTTAACTTCATTATATCCCCTTATATGAGTAGCTTATTAGTTGAATCACTGATCAACTTCTGATTATGGTACGTAATGATATAGACATAAGTTCATCTGAGGCCACTATGAAATTACCTCTTTTTCCTTTGCCCATTTGTCTACTGCCAGAGGGATATACTCAGTTACGTATTTTTGAGCCACGCTATAAACGCTTGGTGGCTGAATCGCTCAAATCTGGTGAAGGCTTTGGCTTGTGCATGACGTCTGAAGAAGGGAAAACCCTATATCCTATCGGAACGCTAGCGCATATCATTGATTTTGAAACCTTACCCGATGGTATGCTCGGGATAAGTATTCAAGGGAAACAACGTTTTACCCTAGGTGAAATTGCTGTAGAACCTGATGGCTTAAAGCGCGCTGAAGTTAACCTTATTGATAATTGGCCAACGGCAGCAATCGAAGAGGATGAACGTTACTTGAGTGAAATGCTGCAAAACATACTAAAAGAGTACCCGCAACACCTTCAGCATTATCAAGTAGAGCAATTTGAGGATATTACGTGGGTATGTCAGCGCTGGTTAGAGATCTTACCCGTACAAGCGGCTGAAAAGTACACTTGTATCAATGCATTGGATCATCAATTAACGCTGGATTTATTACGCACAGTTATTAACTAAATTTGAGTGATCCATCATCTCACTCACTACGTATTGCTCCCTATGCTTATCGAATATCGACCGTAAAGAGATATCTTTTGTGATGTTCTTGCTGGATTGAACCTTAAGTAAAGAGCCGAATAATGGAAAATTTTCAATCACATTTAGCGCAAAATCGCTATGATAGGCAGTTATCATCCCCTATCGATATGGCTATGGAAAACGACCACACAATTTCGACAGCCAACGCGCCAAGTACAGAAACGGATCCTTTGACTAACGCACTTGTAAAAGTTGCGAATCAAAGGGATAAGGCCGCCTTTGCAGCCTTGTTCAGACACTTTATGCCCAAGATCCGAGCATTTGGTTTGCAAAGATTAAATCAACAGGGTCTTGCCATGGACCTAGTGCAAGAAACCATGACACTTGTTTGGACTAAAGCCCATTTATACAACGCAGACAAAGGCTCGGTAACGACTTGGGTATTTACCATTATGCGCAATCAGTGTTTCGATATGCTCAGACGTATTCAACACAACCGTGAAGATGCCTTTGGTGATGATATTTGGCCAATTTACGATGTTGCTGTAAATCAAGAAGACAATAAAGATCATAAATTTACTGCAAAACTACTTGCACATTTGGATGCCCTTCCCCTTGCACAACGTCAAGTGGTTCAAGGAATTTATATGCAAGAGCTCACGCAACAAGAATTAGCTGATGCCTTAAAAGTCCCGATTGGTACGATAAAGTCGCGACTCAGATTGGGGTTAGAAAAGCTGAAAAGCTTTTTGGAGACACAACATGATTAAACATCATCCCCATACCGATTTATTATTAGCCCATGCACAAGGTGAATTACCTTTGTCCATGTCCATCGCAGTTGCAGCTCACTGTGCCCTATGCCATGAGTGCCAATCTCTCGTTAGCCGATATACAGATCAAGCGGCCGAACGCGCATTTTTAGCACCTAGCGAAGCCACTATTGAAAATGGAACAAGCGAAACCGATTCACCACAAGATGACGCTTGGTTGCAAATGCTATCGCACATTATGGCCTTGCCGGATGCCGTGCAGCAAGAAGCTGACCATTCTGTCAGTCCGACAGTTACTGTTAATCACAAAAATGTGCGTTATGAAATACCTAGAGTATTTCGCCAACATATTGCCCATCCATGGCAACAGATTGGTAAAGTGAGCAGAATGCGCTTTGATGTGGATGAAAATAATACCCGTGCGAGCCTCTTACATATTGATGCCCAGGGTGAAATCCCACAACATACCCATAAGGGATATGAACTTACCTTGCTATTAGCTGGCGAGTTTTCAGATCTACACGGCCATTATGTTCCCGGTGATTTCATTATACTGGATGGTAACACTCAACATTCACCCATTACGAAATCCGGATGTCTCTGCTACACCGTATTAGATGCACCGCTATATTTCACTAAAGGGCTCAGTAAATTATTGAATCCGATTGGAGAGCTCATTTATTAAATTGATCAATGACCAAACTAAAAAATAAAACATATACGCAACAATTCATGCAACATTAAAACACCGATATTTCCTGCTGAGTAAAAAATAAACTTGCCAGCGGGAAATTTGCTGTTATACTGCGCAGCGTTTTGAGAAGTATCTTGTCGTTATCCTTTTTATATCGGTTTGTACATTGCCAAAAGTAATCGCAAACATGATCCTCACAAAGAAAGCCTACTTCAAGTAAGTCCCACAAAAATAATGAGTTAATGATTTTTAGCGTCGACTCAAAAACCGTGAACTATTTAATTCAGTCAATGTCATAGTATTGTCATTTTACTATGGTCAACTGGACTAATTGAGATATTCCATTGACATAATCGTTGATTTGCATTAGTTATCATTAACGCATCTCTTGATTAATGCTCTTGGAATGGGTAACCTCAAGACACATTAGTATCATCTTTCGCAACTATGCTAAGGATATTTTATTGTTATAACTTACTCACCTCAGGGTGAATTTAATTAAAAGGAGTGTGGCCTATGTCATACAAAATTAACGGACATGAAATTACAGTGAACTTTCCTGTAGATTCTATTTCAGTCAACAAAACCTCAATTGCTTTTACTGATAGACAAGGTAAAAATAAGCAGACTTTTTCAAAGCGCACCGAAGCCTTAAACTTTATGAAATGGCTATTATCGGCGAATAAATAAGTCTATATTCGTACTCCTTCGAGTATCAACAACAGTATTTAGGTTTATTCGGTTCCCATTTTCCTCACTATACCGAAGCCTAGTTGCTGCACAAGATAGCTTAATATCACGATTCGCTATCCCTCTTCACGTCGATATGACGAACTCGTTTGGTTCAGCCAGTATCTCGCTCACATAGATACACGCTGAACCAAATGTGTATTAATCTAGATCAAACCAATCCTCTTTAGCTTCTGCTAATATCTTCACAATTTCCTTTTGTGCAGTATTCTTATGTCAAAACCGAATACCAAAACCGCTATGCAACAGCTTATTGCTCAAATCCAGCAAGCAATTCCGCTGAACTTAAATGAAGCGCAAATGTGCCAAGGTGAGTGTTTAGGGTGCTCTAAAAAAATGCTTGAAATGTTGGATGCGGAAATCAGCTATTGGCAATACACTGATACAAGACCTGGCCTAAAGGACTTAAAACACCTCGAAAATATTGGTCTTCGAACTTATAAAATACTTAAACGAAACAAGCTAATCTCTTAGGTTTTCACCATTTAATTATGTTTGACTCGCCCATTTCGCAATAACTGCGCCATAACATCCTAACTTGTGAAAGTTGACTGGCAAGCGTATTCACATAAAAACGCATTGCCAGCCTATTCTTTTTCCGACTATCGATAGTGATTTAGATGGTTTAATACAGTAAAACTTCAAACCATAAGCTGCCGGCTCAGCGACGAGATGCCACTAATCTTGCACGAATATCCGCCAGAGAATATTCCATTAATAATTCTCCATCGGCAAATACGGGAACAAACTCGCAATTGTTAACGTCTTGCCAGCTCGCTTGGTCTTTAAGATAGAACTGACCTTGCGCATCTTTAAATACAGCCACTAATCCCTTAGCAGATTTTTTAGTGCCGTCATCGGTTTTAGGATCTTTAAAGATTTCTCTGTCTTTGCCATCGACTTTTGCAAAGGTTGCTTTCACAGCATAACCGTCAGTATCTCGGGTCACGTGTTGATAGGTAAAACTACCAATCCCAAACACGATATTTGTCGAAGCAAAACCTTTAGCCTTTAAGCCTGCGCAGATAACTTCAGCACGTTCAATTGTGATTGAATCGCCATAAATCAGTCCGACATGGCTATCAAGTAATTTATAACCTTTGGCTGTTGTACTGCCTCCAAAGACGTCCCACAGACACTCAATAGCGCCTTTATATTCGGGACTCCCGATGGGTGCTTGTGGATCGCCACAAATGATCTTAACAGGACACCCGGTATCAGGTCTAAACACCACTTTGCCCTCACGGGCAAGAATCCGGTCTTTTAACGCAATCGTGAACTCTGTCATCACCTGCCAAAAATCCCAAGAATCAGAAACGATACTCACAATGCCGCTAGGGTAAATATCTTCTATCAAACGGCGGAACGTCTCTAATTCGTTCTCCATGCCACCTGCACACATCACGCTATGCTCAGTTGCAGCCACACTGCCACCGACAAGTTCTTTATCACTATCAGCAAGGTAATATTGTTCAAGAAAATCAATTGCAGGGATAGTATCAGTGCCTGTAAAACTGAGTAAATGAGCGGCGCCGCTCATAACCGCAGCCTCAGCTCCGAACATGCCGCGGAAACTAAAATCATGGCCCTGCCAATCAACAAAACCTATGTCGCCATCGGTTTCTAGCGCGTAAGCCTCAAATATTTTGCGGTAATGCAACGCGGTAGTGGCGCTAGTACACATTCCCCAAACATTTGCAGAAAGAATGGTTTCGAGGTAATTAGTCAACCAAAAGAACCGCTCATCGGTATTGTACAAAACCAAGCAAGGCACTTTTAATGGATACACAGAACCTTCCGGCAATGCCATGATTTTTATTGGTAAATAACCTAAATCATGCAACTCCTCAATATGCTGAGTACCGACATTATTTGGTCCAAGATAGTTATTAATACGGCGGGAGAATTGGCGGATCACTTGCTCTTTGGGCTGCAGAAAGAAATCGCGGTTCCAACTGTCAATTAAGTAATGCTTGATAAAATACTGCAGACCAAAAAACACCATTTGATCTGTATAACCACGACGGGATTTACGGGCGGTCAAGTTACTAAAAATCACTTGAGTATTATCGGGATATTGACGACGGTGGTCGACTTTGTAGCCATCAATGGCGGTAACGGGATTCAAATACATCATATTTTCCTTAATAATTCATATAACTCAAAACAGCATGGCAATCACAGAACTCGCTCGAAATATGTGTGGGAGTGCCTAAACTATCTGTACAAAATAACCTATCTATACCCGCATCACGCAGGGCTAACTCGTTGGCCTTATCTTCATAATGTGAAACAATCAAAATGACGCTTTGGGCCCCCTTCTGCTTTAACTTAATGGCAAGTTCAATAAAGGTTCTGCCACCCGCGCAAATATCATCGACGATTAAGCAGGTTTTACCCGATAAATCATCACAGAACACTTCGGTGGCAATAATATGACCATTGACCACATCACGATGTTTGTCGGCCCTGATCACTGGCATTCCTTTTAACGCCTTAGCTAAGCCGAATACTTTCTTATTCGCTCCTGCATCGGGTGACACTAGCACTAGCTCACCGGTTAATTGGGCGGCTATCGCGGCGACAAAGCTATGGTTATCGATTACCTGTACTCGGTCTAATAATGCGGCAGTGACATCGCTGTGCGGGTCAAAAACGCTGACTGAAGCATATTGCTGCTGATTAATTAGACTAGCATAGACTTTTACCGATAAGGCCTCGCCCACATTACAGACTCTATCTTGACGGGCTCCAGGCATATAAGGCAGTAAAAGGTCGATCTGCTCTGCACCGCTACGGCGTAATGCATCAGTTAACAACAAGAGCTGGATCATGGAATGATCACCGCGATATCCAAAATAGATTGTGACGCGTTTCGCTGGAGAGACCAGCAGTTGAACATGATTCTCCCCTGCACCAAATTGAAATAAACGGTAGTGATTTTCATCGCTAGCGGCAGGGAGTCGATAAAAATTAGCCTGCTGATGTGATGGGTTAACTGCGCCTTGATACGTTTGAATGCCTAGAGACATATGCACCTCCTGTCTATGCAAGATTGCTGCAATATACAGCACTCTTGTTGTGCCACGAACAAATAATGTCTTATAGACACTAATGTGTAAAGTTGATTTTTAGACTATTTTTTACGGGATAACGGTAAGAGATAGACCTAAATTGCATATAATGTCTTTAAGACACTATATGAAATTTAGCAATGATAATGGGGAAATGGGTATCGAAAAGTAAAGAATGGACGTATTACGGCAACATCGGCGGCTACATAACCCTGATAATTCATGCTGCTGCACAAACAGTCTCTATTATTGCTCTGGGTAACAGCTTTAAGTGGCCAGCACAGCTAACATTCTAGATTTCTTAAGAATCGATAGGATGCCGTATCCGACTTCAAACGGTATAAATTGGCTGGACGGCCACGTTCAGTACGTTTTAAGCCCGTATCAATCAATAAATCGGCCTGTTCCACTCGCCGACGGAAGGATTTCCCTTGAATAGGCTTACCCAGCAAGACTTCATGTACATGCTGCAGTTCTGGCAAAGTGAAGGGTTCTGAGAGTGCAAAGCCTGGCACTAAGGAATATAAGGCTTTCTGGGTTAAACGTTCGCGCGCTTGCTTGATTAACTGCAAATGATCAAACGCTAAGGGCATCTGTAACACATCCTCTAATGGCCACCACTTAGCATCACTCACCGAATCAATCTGAATTTGGCAGGCTTGGTAACTCATCAACGCGGTATAACACACAGTCACCGACCAGCCTCGCATATCGCGATGACGATTACCAACAGTACAAAGTTGTTCAATATAAGGCGGCACTACTGCCGTTTTTTCCTGCAATTTGCGTAACACCGCTTCCTCAAGGGATTGGTCGCAAAGTTCGTCAATAAACCCTCCAGGTAATCCCCAAAAACCTAAAAAAGGATGATTTGAGCGTTGCACTAAGAGTACTTTAAGTTGCTGATCATGATAGGTAAACAATACGGCATCAACCGTCAGTAGCTGAGCCTTAAAAGCCTTAGGATCGTAATTGGCGAGATATTCTGCTTCAGTCATTAGTATTCCCCATAGTGCAACTTCATTAGCTTAACTTAGGCGTATCCTAGCTTCAAACACATTATGTCTTAGCGTCACTAAGTAAATCATCTGCTCTATAGGGTCGTGCGACTTTTACCAAATTTACGCTGATAACGTGGCAACATGGTTTCATTCCCGAGTAAGCCACCTTGATGGATATACATCACAGGACTTGCGCCCCACTGCGGTAAAAACTTTTCTAACACCATAAAACCTAAGGGATCGTAGAGTAATTCAAACTGCACATCACTGGCATTGATTCGCTGCCACATGGCATAAAACTCAGGATAGAGTTTACCAAAGTGGTATTTCTTCCCCACATTCAAAATCTGTGGATGCTCAGCTGCGTTAGGATTTAACTCATAAAACTGCTGCGCTAAATACTCATCGCCACCGACAACCGCGCAGGTAAGCACTTGAATATCTATTTGCTGACGCACAAAATACTGATTTAAAAAAAGCGCCGTCGTTCCAGTGCCTGCAGGTAAAAAAACCTTTAACTCGCTCATCCCCTGCTGCATTGCCCACGTTTCAATTTCGGTAGCTAACTGGCTAACACCATACTCCGCATACTGGCAGCGCCCACCCTCGGGAACAAACAAAGCGTTAGGCTCTGCAGGCAAGACTTGCTGCTCAATATAATCTTGGCAAGTCCACTTAGGCTCACGATGAAGAGAAGGATTAGCAGCAATCAGGCTTGATAAATCAATGACACGCGTACCATTAGCAATAGCAGCGGCATAGTTGCCCGTCGGCAACGTACGAACATGGTTAGCGATATGATCGACATAAAAATCGCACAGCCAGCCTTTCAGTTTGGCGAGCGCCGATAATGAATACAGTGAGTTGGCCTGCGCAGAGCCATAGCCTATAACCTTAGTCATCCCCGCAAACTCATGGTCTAAAAAATAAGCAAACTTACGCGCCTTATTGCCACTAAACGCAGGATGCAATAGATCGTCTCGTTTGAGAAATATCTCGCGTCCAGCGAAGGAAAAAGACTCAACTGGGCTGTTAGAGAGCAGGCTATGAGTCAACTGGCTATTAGATAACATGGATATACTCGAAGTAAACAAGGGCTGTAGTGTACCGCGAGCTTGTCAACATCGTCCGTATTTATTAAGCATTTTCGCGAAAATCTAGCGAATATCACAAATCCCCACCACAAACAAAACCATTATCTAATTGATATTTAGATAAAATTTTTTTGGCACAATTCTCGCTTACTCCATTTCAGAATCAATTAATGATCCTATGTGTTGGCCAATGCCAATCCAACACAGATTTAAAATGGGTTAAGGAGTATTTAATGTCGCTTTTACGGTTAATTTTCAATATTGCTTGGTTTGTCCTTGGTGGATTTGTGATGGGCCTAGCCTGGTGGCTCGCAGGGATTTTGTGTTTTATCAGTATTATCGGTATTCCCTTTGGTCGAGCCTGCTTTGTGATTGGCGAACTGACCTTCTGGCCTTTTGGGCAAGAACAAATGAATCGACGCCATTTAACTGGCCGTGAGGATCTAGGCACAGGCGCCTTTGGCATGGTAGGCAATATTATTTGGTTCTTGCTGTTTGGCATTTGGTTGGCCATAGGTCATTTAGCCCATGCCCTCGCCTGCTTTGTGACGATTATTGGTATCCCCTTTGGGATCCAACATATTAAGCTCGCGCTATTAAGCCTAACGCCAATTGGGCAAACCATAGTCGCGAAAGCGTAATAGCTATAGTCGAGAAAGCGTAAAAACCATAATCTCTAAGGCGTAAGGCATATCACTCTGCACTACTCAGCCTCACTGGGTAGTGCTGATGTATAGTTAGGCAGCGATTGCACTAATCTTGCTTCGTGATAGTTCCTTTCTTCATCGAGTAAATCAGTGTAATCAGCAAACGGCTCACCCACATCCTGCTCAGGTGAGCAGATGATTTCAAAGAGATAATGCGCCAATTTAGCTGGCGCATCTATAGTGATGTCATGACCACAATAGGCTAAAACAACCAAGTCGACCTTAAAATGTTGTGCCAATGCCTTACTGGTTTGAATATTCACTAAGGCATCACGATCACCCGATAAAATACTCACAGGCACCGACAAAGATGCAGGGCAGCGATAGTGAAATGCCGCCCACAATTGGCGACACGCATTACTAAAATGTGGTGTCGACTCGTGGCGATATCGGCTCCAACGCTCAATCAAGGCAATATCGCGGCGATGGCGATAACTGGTTAAGCGGACAATCGTCGATTCGATGGGATTAAGCTGTCGACCACGGCAACGTTTGAGCCAAGCACTCAGGGCATTCAATCCATTAAATCGTTGATACCAAGGCGATAAGTTAGCCGCGCTGCTATTAAGCACAAACACATGTTTTATCTGCTCCGGGCGCTGTTTAGCCATTTCCATGGCGATCATACCTCCCATAGATAATCCCAGCAGATAAAAGGCTTGTCCCGCTAGCTGTTCATCTAGTTGTTGCCATACCGAGCTGGCATATTCAGCGATAGTTAAAGGACTGGCTTGGTGAGTGAGGATCCCATTGCCAGGTAAATCAGGGGTTAATACTGTGCAACCTCTTTGCCTTAACCTTTGATCAAAACCATTCCAATGGCGTTGATCCCGCATTAAGCCCCTAAGTAATACCCAAGTTGTCATCAAAAACGCTCCCGATACCAAAACTGCTGGGCACTCTGTGCCAATTGCGCGAGATCTTCGGGCGTAAGCCCTTCTAACTCCCGTGCGTACGCCGCCTCCATCAAAAACTGCATTAGCACTGTGTGCCGACGTAAAATCCTGTGGTGCCTGTGTGTTTTTTGCGGGTTAAAGAAGCCCGCAAAATTAAATATTTGCCTTGGATTTTTCTTAATCCATGCCCAAGAACCCATCTCTAAGGTCAAAGGCAGGAATGGAATATTGGCTTGAGGATCTTGGATATGATGCTGGCGATATAAATAATCCCAAATATCACCATGGGTGCGATAAAACTGGCTCTGGGGTGCAAGCCGATAGTGGCCATGATGGGGGTAACTGGCTTCAAACAATTGTTTTAAGTGAAAAATAAAATGCGCATTTTCAAAGGACGCGCGCGTATGAGCATAGGGAAACCAGATATGATCCGTCAAACCAAAGCCTGAATGCGCATCGAGGGAGATAAGACTAGTGCTTTGTCTAAGCAATTGTTGCACATAGGCCACCAGCCCCGCGGTTTCAAGCTCCATCCCGCCAAGGCCACGAAACCAAGGCAGCTTGGAGGAAAGCCGCTGCCCTCCAACCATAAAAGACACTTTTTCCCGGGACTCTATCGGCGCGTTGCGCATCAAGTCGACCTGATTACCATTACCGCGACTCCCCAGCAATAAACCGACCGGATTCACCACAGGCACAAAGGCTAAACGGATCTCAGTCAATAACTGTTGTAGGTGTTTATCCCAAGTTAAGCGCTGCAACAGGCTGTTAAGTAAGGCTAAAATCACTTGGGAGCCAATCCGCTCCACCCCATGCACGCCGCCCACAAATAGCACGGTAGGACACGGGCGCTCGGTAAGGCCTAGCTCGACACTGTAAAGTGGAAAATGTTGATGCCGGAATGGGATGTCTGCGAGGATCTGATATTTGAGCTTAAAATGATGACTATCAATGAGTTGCGATAGTGTATCTAACTCAAAAGGAATATTGTTCATATCATCCTAGACAATGAAATGAGTGTCGATTCATAGGCCTAGTGATATTACTAACGAACCACGACAAATTTATGACAACAGATATTTTGTTGCTAAACAAAGCATAAAAGCATATCGAGAAGGAATTTTGTTCATTCAGACAAGATAAACGAGGAGTAACAATCTGTTCTCGCGAATGACGGTCTGCGCTTATCATTCGCCTCAAAGGCCTGACAGAGATTTACCGTGGGGGGAGCTGCGATTCCTCTTGAAACAGCAGCTCACCCATAATGTTATCGATATCCACTTTAGCTAAACCTTGGTCAAACAAATCTCGCCAACGACGCCCTTCATCTGTATTACGAAAAGCCACATATAGCTGTTTGTTCGCTAACAGTTGTCGATTAACTTGCAATTTTTCAGCAAGCGGCTGTAGATGAGGTTGTTTGAGTAAGTAATGCAGCACATTAATATCAATCACAGCACCATCAATCCGACCAGCGGCTACTTTTCTGATATTTTGCTCATCTGATGTCACTGCTTCTACAGGCTGCGCCCCTGTTCTAATCATCAAATCCAAGACATCGGTATTGACATAATCTTTCACAACACCAAGTGTGTAGCGATTTAAATCTTCTAGATGTTGCCAGCTAATTGGGTGGGATTTTTGTTCGACAATTCCTAACGGACTCGCGCCAATAGATTTTGAAAATACAAACTTATCCGTCTCAAAATAATATTCAGGTAAATATCCAATATAATCAGATTTAGCAGAGCCAGCTAACTTGACAGCACGACTCCATGGATAAAAATCCACAGCGAGCTGCTGATCCATTCTCTCTATAGCCGCTCTAGCAACAGCAATGCTTGCCCCTTGTTGAGGTAATTGTTGACCCGAATATGGTGGCCACAACAAGGATGTGAGTTTGAGTGTATCCGCATTAACACAGCTAATAAGCGAGAAAACACATCCAAAGAGCCAAAAAAGCCATCGAACCATAAAGCCTCCCCACTTAGTATTGGGCTGGTGGATACTTCAGGCAAAAATTTTTAACACTCCTTGTCGACAAACTAATAAGAGCATGCTGATGCTTTAAGGTTATCTTACAGTAGATTTATCTAAGGTAACCCCCATACGCTCTCGCCATTTTGCAATAACAGACGTTCACCGTTACAAACACTTTAAATTATAATCGCCATTTCCCCCACGGTAATGACTATTTGTTACATTTTTACGCTTAAAAAAACCTTAAGAATGAAGCTAAACTGCAAGAGTAAGTGAAAGCTGCAACACTGATTTTGATTTATCAGTAATTCAACATGTTAACTAGGGGAAGATATGCGAGCTTCATTTAAAGACAACAAGTTGAGTAATATCCCAATGTCTATAAATCAAATGATCATCACGTTCATCGGCGTAATATTCACCTTGATCGGCGCGATATTTTTACTCTTACCTGGGCCAGGATTACTTTTTCTCCTTATCGGATTAACCCTATTAAGCACCCAATACCTTTGGGCAAAACGTTGGCTGCGTCTAAGTCAGCGACAATTAAGCAAGAGTGCAGCTTGGCTCGATAGCCAAATTCGGCGCCACCGCTGTTAATCTTGAGTCCCCACCTAAACATCAACCCAAGTCATCTGACTTGGGTTGATTTTTCTTAACACGCCCTAGGCATTAATGTCCTCATACAACTCTTGGTACATCAACTCACGCATTTTAAATTTCTGGATTTTTCCGGTGACTGTCATTGGGTATTGCTCCACAAACTTGATGTAGCGTGGCACTTTAAAGTAAGCGAACTTTTCGGTGAGGAAATGACGAATATCCTCCTCTGAAATCGTGGCGCCACTGCGAATTTTGATCCACGCGCACACTTCCTCGCCGTATTTATCACTGTGTACCCCAAACACTGCTGCATCTTGCACATCTTTATGGGTGTAGAGTTTCTCTTCAATTTCACGGGGATAGATATTCTCGCCGCCGCGAATAATCATATCTTTGATACGACCAACGATTTGTACATAACCTTGCTCATCCATTTGCCCAATATCGCCAGAATGCAGCCAGCCTTCACTGTCGATGGTTGCCGCCGTTTTTTCAGGGTCATTCCAATAGCACTGCATGATGCAATACCCACGGCTACAGACTTCACCGGGCGTATTAATCGGCAACACTTCACCAAATTCATCGACAATTTTCACTTCGGTATGGGGTAAAGCACGGCCAACCGTAAGCACTCGCTTCTCTACGGGTGAGTCAATTTCAGTAATGTGGTTCAGCGGGCTACACTCGGTTTGCCCATACCCAATTAACACTTCCTGCATATACATCAGGTTTTGTACCCGGCGCATCACTTCTTCAGGGCAAGTCGCTCCCGCCATAACACCGGTACGCAGCGAGCTTAAGTCAAAGCGTTTAAATTCGGGGTGCTCTAACTCGGCGATAAACATAGTGGGAACACCGTGCAGTGCGGTGCAGCGTTCACGCTCAACCACCTCTAAGGTGGTTAGCGGGTCGAAGGAATCTCCTGGAAAGACCGCCGCGGCACCCTTAGCTAGGCATACAAGGTTCCCGAGCACCATCCCAAAACAATGGTATAAAGGTACTGGAATGCAGAGCTTATCTTCACAGGTAAACTTCATCGCCTCGGCCACTAAGTAGCCATTATTCAGGATGTTGTGGTGCGATAAGGTCGCCCCCTTCGGGCTGCCTGTGGTGCCAGAGGTAAATTGGATATTAATCGCATCAAAAGGGCTAAGTGATTCGGCGATTTGCTCGAGCGCAGTCTTGTCCTCGGCCGTCACTTCAACCAATAAATCATCAAAGTTCAACATGCCGGGAGACTTTTCAGCCCCCATGCGGATCACAAATTGTAACTCGGGCAACGCCTTGGCCTGTAATTGCCCTGCGGCGCACACCTTAAGCTCTGGCGCTAACTCGTAGAGCATCTGCAAGTAATTACTGGACTTGAATTTATCGGCGCAGATCACCGCTCTACAGCCCACGTTAGTCAGGGCATATTGTAATTCTTCAGGTCGATAAGCGGGGTTGATACACACCATAATGGCGCCAATTTTGGCGGTGGCGAATTGGGTTAGACACCACTCAATATTATTGGGCGACCAAATGCCGACGCGATCTCCAGGACCTATGCCCAGTTTAAGTAAGCCTGTGGCCAAGGCATCAATTTGCGCAAGGTATTGGCGATAATTCCAGCGGATATCTTGATGATTCACGACAACGGCTAACTGTTCGGGATAAGTGTTAGCGATATCGTTAAGGTACTGTCCTATCGTTTTTTCAACAAGCTCCGGGGAATTTGGTCCCCGGAACTCACTGTGCTTAAGTGGGTTTGTTGCTTGGGTCGTTGAAACAGACATTAAGGCCTCCGTGCTTTTTTATTATGGTTAGCGGGATTCAAACTAACCAAACCTCGGAACATCTCACAAGTAAAAAAGCACGGTATTAGACTAAAGAGTAAGGATGTTCTATTACTCGAACATCTTGATTAACGGGTAATAAACGCCACCTGTTTATCAGTGGTTAACACCTCTAAACGTTGCAAACGCTCCATAATCGCCAGCAATACCCCTTGGCGGCGCATATTCTCTAACACCCCAGGACTGAACACTTCGAGGCGAGTCATCGCAGTTAATAACAAACGGCATTGAGCGACACTGGCATCACGGATATAAGCAGGTTTATCAACTAAGTAACTGTTGTTATACCAGTAATCCCAAGTGAAATTAGCAAGTAACCAGCCCTGAGTAGTTAAATCGCTGACAAATTCCAACATGCGATCGCGGTGCAGGCTCACATCACCCGCGGTGAAATCTTTAAGGTATTTAGTGAATAGGCCACTGTCTGTGGTCATTGCTGAAGTTTCCATAGCACACCTCACTGTCTCAACATCACTCATATAAGTCAGGTATTGAAATAAGGCTTGGATTAGGACCTTTTGGATTGGGACCTAAAGCTGCCTACATTGCATCTATTTGCGGCGTCATAGCACCAGTGCATAAGGCATACCAGACTCGATAGAGATGACAGGGTAAGCGGTGTTAACTGAACGCTGACTTAACGCTCTCAATAATCTGCTCAGAGTACGGTTAATTGTGGGGCAAACAAAAAGTAAGATAAACTCAATGCATTAACTCGAAGAGACTGGCTGTTTTTGTGAAGGATAAAAGATGAACTACTGGCTGATGAAATCAGAGCCCGACGAATTTAGTATCGACGATCTTAAGGCTTGCCCCAATCAAACTGAAGCTTGGTTTGGGATCCGTAACTACCAAGCACGTAACTTTATGCGAGATGCGATGCAAATTGGCGATCAAGTCTTCTTTTACCACTCAAGTTGCAAAGTCCCCGGCATCGTCAGCATTGCCGAAGTCGTGACTGAGGCCTATCCTGACAGCTCGGCCTTTGATCCCGAATCAACCTATTTTGATCCTAAGTCAGATCCTAGCAACCCAAGATGGCTCAGGGTCGATATTCGCTTTGTGGAACAATTTAAGCAAATCATTCCATTGAGTTTGATTAAAAGCTTGCCACAATTAGCTGATATGTACTTAGTATCCAAAGGTTCAAGGCTGAGTATTCAACCCGTTACCGCCGAGCAATGGCAAGCCGTACTGATGCTCACTCGATAACAGCTTATGTTGAGCTCAAAATTCATCCATACGAGGTTGAATTTAACAGAGCGCAAGTATGAATAAATTCACCACTTCACTGATTGGCGGAGTCGTTTTCAGCTTAATCGCCCCGATAAACGCTTTGGCAAAACACGATAATGATAAAAAGGACAAAGACTTACCTCAAGGCTTACAGAAGAAAGTCGATAACGGCCAACCTCTCCCGCCTGGATGGCAGAAAAAACTGCACCGTGGCGATATCCTAGATTACGATATTTACAACCGTGGTCGCGTGGTAGTTCCGCTAGATAAAGACGGTGAGATAAGTATTCAAATTGAAGGTTCTATCATCAAACTCGATGAAAAAAGCCGCAAGATCCTTGATATTGTAAATATCATTACAGATTAAGATGAAATAAAAGCGCACATTTAAATTGTATTATGTGCGCTTTAGTAAAACTAACAACACGTAAGCTTTTAACCTTTTTTAAAATCGTACCAATAGCATAATTTCACTCAATTCCCCTCCGTTTCTCACATCAAAACATCCAAATTGATAAATCAGAAATTCAGCGCTATTTAAAAAACACACAAAACACCCTAAGCACTACTCACTGATGAGGCTCATCTAACGATCAACATAACGAAGGGAAAAGTCAGTCAAGCCGCAACAATTAGAAACAAACACACAACACAAACTCTGTGCAAAAATAAAAAGTAAATACAACTTTTTCTCTATTTTATAAAAATACATGCAGAACGGCGCCCCATAAGATCACTCCTAACAAACGCCAATAACAATAAGTTACAAATTAAAGACACAAAAAAATCAAAATCAATTACATTAAAAATATTCACTTAATAACAATAGGTTAGATAAACAACAAAAACATAACCCATCACATTTTTGTTAAAAAATATTTAATTTTCTGTTAGATTTGTAACTTATAGCTTAATTTAATCTTAATTATTGACTATGTTCCACTCCGTTTATCTTCTCCGTATTGACATCAATGTAATCAACAAATAAATATATTGATGAAATTGTTAACAACCGATTTCACAAAAGAAAAACAATTAACCAATTAGAAATATAAATATAAAGGAGAAATGTATGAACTCGTTGTCTCTGACGGCAAAAGCAGTTCGCTACGGCATATTTGCCGCAGCAAGCTTAACAGCTTCAAACTTAGTTTATGCTCAAGCTGAAGAACAAGCTGAAACAATTGAACGTATTGAAGTCACTGGCTCAAAAATTAAGCGTATTGGTGAACTTGCACCGACTCCAGTTACCGTCATTACTGGTGATGGCTTAGTTGATGCAGGCGTTGTAAACGTTGCCGACTTATTACACAAAATGCCAAATACCTTAGTTGGTTTATCACCTGAAACGACCAACAATACCGTATTTGCTAGCGGCTTAAATAACACTGACCTTAGGGGTTTAGGTTCTGACCGTACCCTCGTGCTCGTTAACGGACGTCGATTTGTTGCAGGTGCACCAGGTTCAGGCGCCGTAGACCTTAACAATATTCCAACTGCGATGGTCGAGCGTATCGAAATTACCACAGGTGGCGCCTCAGCAGTCTATGGTTCCGATGCTATTGCGGGTGTAGTAAACATTATCACGAAGAAGAGTTTTGATGGCATTGCTGTAGACGTGTCAACCACTCAGCCGACAGAAGATGGTGGCGAAGAAGAATACGCCTCGATCACATTCGGTTCGGAGATTGGCAAAGCAAGCTTTGTGACAAACTTGAGCTGGGCACGTCAAGGCCAATTGTCTTATATGGACAGAGAGTTCTTACGTGACGCTCCTATTGTTGTCAGAAACCAAAATGCAACAGGTCCAGATGATCCACAAGCGGTTGTTTGGGGATATGGTCAGCAAGTACTTGCTTCATATAGCAAAACGGGTACTTTTGTTTCTAACGGTACGCGCTATACATTTGATGAAAATGGCAATGTTCGTCCAATGCAACTCGGTGAGCCTTTACCACCGCTAACTTCTGGCCGCGTGGATTATTTGGGCGGTGAGGGTTATAACTTTGCCGAAAACTCATTCATCAAAACCCCATTGGATCGTATCAACTTCTTCTCAGTAATGAGCTACGACATCAATGACAACCATAAAATGACAATGGAAGCTACGTTAAGCAAATCAGACGCTTATGGTGAAAGCTCTCCTGCGTTTTTAAACTTCAGATTATACGAAGATAACGGCTTCTTATCTCCAGAGGCGTCTGCACTTGTTAGTGCTGGTCAATCGGGTCCAGGCAAAGGTGTGAATGTTGGTTACTTAGCATCTGACTTCGGTAACCGCAAATATAGTCAAGAACGAACTACTGCCCGTGTAGCATTAGGATTTGAGGGTTCGCTGTCTGAACACTGGTCATATGATACCTACGCTACAGTTGGTCATGTCCAAGCGGATACCGAATGGTATGGTGAAATGTTTGAACAACGCTTCTACGATGCTGTTGATACTGTAAAAGATGCTAATGGTAATGTTGTTTGTCGTAGCGAAAGCGCCAGAGATAATGGCTGCTTGCCTTTAAACGTCTTTGGCCGAGGTATTTTCGACCAAGATGCCTACGACTGGGTTAGCACTGACGCAATTCGTCGTTCGTCAATCACTCAATCTGCATTAGGCGCATCAGTAAGTGGTGACTTATTCGAATTACCCGCTGGTTTTGTATCAAGTGCATTCAGTGTTGAATATAGAAAAGAGAAAGCTGACACGTTACCCGATCCAGCAATGCGAGAAGGTTTGCTATTCAACAACCAATCTCAACCATTAGAAGGTGAGTTTGACGTAACAGAAGCTTCTGCAGAGTTTTCTATTCCATTGTTAAGTGATGTGACTTTTGTGCAAGACTTAACGTTAGAAACAGCATACCGCTACATGGATTACTCTACCTCAGGCTCTGATACAGCTTGGAAAGTTGGTTTGAACTGGGCTGTTTATGATGATTTAAGACTGCGTTTCAACCGTTCTAAGTCTGTTAGAGCTCCGAATATTGGTGAGTTGTATAACCCACCAGGGCAAACATTCAGAACGATGAGAGATTACTGTGCTGCAAGTTACCGTAATCAAATCAATCCAGACTATTTAGATAATGTGCTAGCAAACTGTGCGGCTCAGGGTATCCCTGCTGATTTCGAACCTTCACAGGATTGGTATGGCTCTACACGTCCTGGATTCATTGTAGGTAACGAAGATCTGAAGAACGAAGTAGCAGATGACATCACAATCGGCTTCGTTTACACCCCAAGCTATATTGAAAATCTTAGCTTTACAGTGGACTACTGGACGTTTGACATGAAAAATGTCATCAACAGTTTCACAGGTCAGGAAGTAGTAAAATATTGTTATCAATCAAGTACATTGAACAACCCATTCTGTCCTCTGCTTGAACGTGATCCTAATACTCATGAGATCGTTAACTACTACGAGAAACCAGTTAACTCAGCCACCAGCAAAACTTCAGGTTTTGATATCGAAGCTAACTACACCTTAGAAACGAGCTTTGGTGATTGGGGCTTCCGTTTATTCAGTACTTACCTAGAAGAACGCTCGTTCAACTCTACAGGTTTTGCTGAAGACGAAGTCAAAGAAACGGGTGAGCAGGAAAGACCACGTTGGCGTCATCGTTTCACTACAGACTATACCTATGAAGATTTTTCTGCAGTGTTAACCGCAAACTACCGTAGCAGCACAGTCCTCAGTAATGACTGGTCACCGAATCAAAACAATTACAACGATATTCCATCGTATATGACGTTTGATTTAACGACACGTTACAACATTACTGATGCACTACAAGTACGTGCAGGTATCCTAAACATGTTTGATGAAACCCCACCACGTCAACCAAGTGTTTACAACCAAGGTGCATACTATGACATCCTAGGTCAACGTATTACCGTTGGTGTTAACTATAAGTTTTAATTAGCTTTAATTAAGATCTCCCATTCAAAGTGACATATCTTCAATTTCGATATGTCACTTTTTTTACCTTGATGTTATAGCATAAACCTGCACACACTTAGCGCCCATCGAGCATGCGGCCAAGCCCGCCGAGGACTGAACCTTCGCCGCGGTCGCTACCGCCAGCAGAAGGGGCGTGAGCAATTATGCGATCTGCCATTCGCGAGAACGGCAGACTCTGTAACCACACAGTACCATGGCCCTTTAAGGTCGCTAAAAATAGCCCTTCACCGCCAAAAACCATCGATTTTAACGAGCCTGCGCGCTCGATATCGTAATCAATCCCCGGGGTAAAACCGACCAAACAACCTGTGTCGACGCGTAAGGTTTCACCTTTTAGTTCTTTCTTAACTAAAGTGCCTCCCGCATGGATAAACGCCATGCCATCGCCCTGCAAGCTTTGCAGAATAAAGCCTTCACCGCCAAAAAAGCCTGTACCTAAACGGCGATTAAACTTCATGCTAACGCGAGTTCCAAGGGCTGCAGCGAGAAAACTGTCTTTCTGGCAAATCAGCTCGCCACCATATTGGGCGAGATCGATTGCCAAAATCGTACCGGGATAAGGCGCTGCAAAGGCGACTTTGCGTTTTTGATGCCCGAGGTTCGTAAAGTGCGTCATAAAGATGCTCTCACCCGTCAGCACACGTTTACCGGCCCCCATCAACTTGCCAAAAAAGCCTGACTCCGGCTCGGAGCCATCACCCATTTTGGCCTCAAAGCTGATGTCCTGCTCCAAATAATTCATCGCACCAGCTTCAGCGATCACAGTCTCATTAGGGTCGAGCTCCACTTCAACCAACTGCATACTGTGGCCGATAATTTCATAGTCCACTTCATGGCAACGTCTAGACATACAATTCCCCTTTACTCTGTCAGTCCTTATTGATTTGATAAGTCGTAAAACATAGTTCGATTTAGGACTTACTCTATGACATAAAATGTCAAAATGCGATTATTTTTATCTCAATTTTGCAGCAGAAAGTTGTTCCAAACATGACAAGTAGCAGCGGATTAACCTAAACCCACCCCATTAAACTGCTCTACCTTAGCAAATTCCTCTAGGATCAATTCAGTAAACAGCTTACCCGCACGGCCCAGGGGCCGCTCAAGGGTCGACACTAATTGGGGGATAAAGGTATAACGACTGCCACCGACAAAATCGACCTCCACAAGCTCACCTCTCAATAACTCCTCCTGCACTAAAAAATCTGGCAACCAGCCAAAGCCGAGTCCTTTTAATAACGCGTTTTTTTTCATAATAAAACCAGAAAGATAAAACACTTTATCGCCACCGAATTGCAGCTCATCTCGATAGGTTTTATTGGGGGAGGAATCTTCGATGGTCAGCTCAACATGCTGCTGTAACTCAGGCAGACTGATTTTTTTTAATAGTGCCAGCGGATGTGAAGCACTCGTCACCAGCACGCTAGTAATCGCTGGCAGCGGCTGTGGGTGATAATAGGGGCCGGTGCGGTAGTCTTTAACCAACATCAGATCCGCATTATCACGTTCAAATCTGTGCTGCACACCGCCGAGAAACTCCATGTTGAGCTGAATTTTCGTCGGGATTTGATGCTCAGCCATTCGTTTAAGCGCAGTCATAATCGGCTCCATCGGCAAGGCGCCATCGATCACTAACTCCAGTTTTGGTTCCCAACCTTCACTAAAACGACTGGCAAGATGTTCAATATTGGCAAGGTGTTGTAACAGTCTTTGCCCCTCGGCCAAGATCACCCGCCCTTCACTCGTCAGCTCGGCGCGGTATTGGTCACGGCTAAAAAGTTGCACACCTAAATGTTCCTCTAGCTTTTTGACCTGATAGCTGACCGCCGATTGCGCCTTGTGTAAACGCTCGGCAGCCTTAGCAAAACTGCCCTCTTCCACTAACACTTGCAGGACATTAAAAGCATCAATATCGATGCGCATAGGGACTCCTTGGCGCGAATATAAATGTCACGCAAACGCTACGAAGCGTAAAGTAGTTAATACCATCTATTTTTTAGATTGAGATGACAGATTTATTATTCTTTTTTTTGTTCATCTAAGCAACTAAATTGATAAGAAGATCACAGTAATGCAACTTGCAACATAACAATAAGCGCTGTAGAGCCCCACTCACAGCGCATAAAACTCAAGGATCCACCATGCCATTTTATGTGAAACAAGGCCAAGTACCCCATAAGCGCCATATCGCATTTGAGAAGGAAAACGGCGAGCTATATCGTGAAGAGCTGTTTTCAACCCATGGTTTTTCCAATATTTATTCCAATAAATATCATCACAATATGCCGACGAAGGCGCTAGAAGTCGCTCCTTACCACCTCGGTCACGGTGCCCAATGGGAAGATTCTTTAGTTCAAAACTATAAATTGGACTCTCGCACGGCCGATCGTGAAGGCAACTTCTTTAGCGCCCGCAACAAAATCTTCTATAACAATGATGTGGCCCTTTACACCGCAAAAGTCACCCAAGACACGCAGGAGTTTTACCGTAATGCCTACGCCGATGAAGTGGTATTTGTGCACGAAGGTGAAGGCACGCTTTACAGTGAATATGGCACCCTAGAGATTAAAAAATGGGACTACTTAGTTATCCCACGAGGCACCACACATCAGCTCAAATTTAACGATTACAGCAATGTGCGCTTATTTGTGATTGAAGCCTTTTCAATGGTGGAAGTGCCAAAGCATTTCCGTAATGAATATGGTCAATTACTCGAATCAGCACCCTATTGTGAACGCGATCTACGCACGCCCGTATTGCAAGATGCCGTAATTGAACGCGGCGCCTTCCCGCTGGTATGTAAATTTGGTGATAAGTACCAACTGACCACCTTAGAGTGGCATCCCTTTGACCTTGTGGGTTGGGACGGCTGTGTTTACCCCTGGGCATTTAACATTACCGAATACGCGCCTAAAGTCGGCAAAATTCACTTACCTCCTTCAGACCACTTAGTGTTTACCGCCCACAACTTTGTGGTGTGTAACTTTGTACCGCGTCCTTACGACTTCCACGAGCGCGCCATCCCAGCACCTTACTATCACAACAATATCGATAGTGACGAAGTGCTGTACTACGTTGATGGCGACTTTATGAGCCGCACCGGGATTGAAGCTGGCTACATTACCCTACACCAAAAAGGGGTGGCACACGGCCCACAACCTGGCCGCACCGAAGCCTCGATTGGCAAAAAAGAAACCTATGAATATGCAGTGATGGTGGACACCTTCGCCCCACTGAAATTAACCGAACATGTGCAAAATTGCATGAGTAAAGACTACAACCGCTCTTGGCTAGAAAACTAACGCTGCACTGCAGCATGAGTAAATGGCTTAACTAAACCGACTAGCCGTAAGTCACCACAGTGTACAAAGCAACAAGAGTGACTGCGTGTTGAATTAATCAAGAGGAACAGATCATGGCAAGCGAACTCAATCCACTGGGCTTACTCGGTATCGAATTCACCGAATTCGCCAGCCCCGACAGCGATTTTATGCACAAAGTGTTTATCGACTTTGGTTTTTCACTGCTGAAAAAAGCCAAGAATAAAGACATTTTGTACTACAAACAAAATGATATTAACTTCCTGCTCAACAACGAGCGCGAAGGGTTTTCGGCAGAATTTGCCAAATCCCACGGTCCTGCAATTTGCTCTATGGGCTGGCGTGTAGAAGATGCCAGCTTTGCTCACCGTGTGGCAGTAGAACGCGGCGCCAAAGCCGTAGCCGATTCGGCCAAGGATCTGCCCTATCCGGCGATTTATGGTATTGGCGACAGCTTAATTTATTTTATCGACACCTTTGGTGCCGACAACAATATCTATGCCACTGACTTTGAAGACTTAAGTGAACAAGTTATCACCCAAGAGAAAGGCTTTATTGAAGTCGACCACTTAACCAATAACGTCTACAAAGGCACCATGGAGCATTGGGCCAACTTCTACAAAAACATCTTTGGTTTTACTGAAGTACGTTACTTCGACATCAGCGGCGTACAAACTGCACTGGTGTCTTATGCCCTGCGCTCACCCGATGGCAGCTTCTGCATTCCGATTAACGAAGGTAAAGGCAACGATAAGAACCAAATCGATGAATACCTGAAGGAATACAATGGTCCAGGCGTACAACACTTAGCCTTTAGAAGCCGTGATATCGTAAAATCCTTGGATGCGATGGAAGGCAGCTCGATCCAATGCTTGGATATTATTCCCGAATATTACGACACCATTTTCGATAAAGTCCCGCAAGTGACCGAAAACCGTGATCGCATCAAGCATCACCAAATTTTGGTAGATGGTGACGAATCAGGCTATTTATTACAAATCTTCACTAAAAATCTGTTTGGCCCGATCTTTATTGAAATCATTCAACGCAAGAACAACTTAGGCTTTGGTGAAGGTAACTTTACTGCCCTGTTCCAATCGATTGAGCGGGATCAAATGCGCCGTGGCGTGCTGTAATTTCCGCCTTTAATCTCATAAGAAAAAACGGTACGCATTGCGTACCGTTTTTTATGTCCTATTATCGCTTTTTGTTTGTCACTCTTCGCGTATGTCCTTTCGAACAAAAACTCTTGGTATTGTCCTTAAGCTTGATACTTTACAATCGTGTTCTTGCCCTTTGCTTTCGCTTGATACAAGGCCTTATCCGCCAAATGCAACAACGACTCGCCAGCGATGCCTTGCTGATACTCCACCCAGCCAATGCTCACAGTGCAGTAAATCGTGTGCTCCTCGGCCGCTATCGACATCTCTGCAAAGGATCTTCTAATCCGCTCAAGCACAGGCTGCACCTGCGCAGCATCAATATCCCTAATCACAAGGGCGAACTCTTCGCCGCCTAGGCGCGCGGCTATATCTTGGCTACGGCTGTGATTGTGTATCAGCTGCGCCAACAGCTGGATGACCCTATCGCCCACACTGTGACCATAGGTGTCGTTAATCATCTTAAAGTTATCGAGATCCAACATAGCGACAGAGTAAGGCGTGGTTGATGTATCCAGATCCACTAGTTGTGGCATAAAACCACGACGATTTAATAAACCAGAGAGTGGATCATACAGGGCTTCTTGCTCTGCCGTTTGTTTGTCCTGCTCGGTGCGGCGCAACTGCGCTCTTTGTAGTGACACCCCAAAAATGGTCAATGCAGATGACAATACAAAGGCCATCATTTCGGTATTGGTTTGAAATGGTGTGGGATTAATAAAAGGACCATACCCCTGCGCCGTCGCTATAATCATAAACAGCATGGAGGCGCTACTAAAGAGTGCAAGGTAAAAGCGCGTCACCTCAAAGGACAGGACGATTAATAACGGTGGGATAATGTAAAACAACCAACCTAAGTCAAAATTTACGCCAATCAAACAAAATAGTGGCAGACCAATCAAAGGCAAAAGGAGATGACGCTTTTTAGTAATATTCAGTGCATTCGGTTCTACCCAACCTGCATAAAGCTGATACACCAACACTATGCCTAGAATATCGGCAAATAAGAACATTTGTCCCATCCGCCAAAATGCACTCGAGGGAATATAACCGCCTAATACTAAATTTCCCGATAACAGGGCGCTCGAGCCTAAAATAGGCACTATGCACGCTACAACCACAAACTTCATCAAATCGTTTGCACTGCGAGTCCCAAGGGGTAAGAAACGTCGTAGCAAATACATAGACATAGCGGGAGAAAGCATATCAATCAACGCCGCTATAGCCGTATGGGCTATCGAGAGAATCAGCGAAGTATCCTGCGTCATTCCTTGATAATTCAGCATAAGGCTTGCCAGGAAGATAAGCGCCAACGCCTTACGCCCCCAGATTAACAGCATGACTAATGCCACGCCCGATGGTAGCCAAATCAAGGTGATATTCGCGGGCTGTAAACTAAATAAAGTTTGCCCCCAAGCGCCCGTCATCCAATAGATCACCGTCGCCAATAGCAGCGAAGTATTGCTCTGTCGAAGTGGAAAAGATGGCGTAAAAAGTGTCTTCAATCCGTTATCAATCCTGCAAAGTGATAAGGCTATTAATCTGAATAAAGCTAACTAAACGCAAATGCGCGACACCATAAAATGTATTAGGCGCAACAGTCTAGGCTAAGTGTAATAGATAAAAGGCTTTTTGCTTTAACACGCCTATTCGCCACCCCGATTTACCGCTGAAGGCGCACTTAAACCGTATCGTGGATCTGTTTAATCACTTTACAAGGATTACCTACGGCGACACTGTTAGCGGGAATATCTTTATTCACCACACTCCCCGCGCCAATCACACAATTATCACCAATGGTCACGCCGGGCAACACGCAGACATTACCGCCTAACCACACATGGTGGCCAATCTGAATAGGCTTACCGTATTCAGTTGTGAGGCGTGCACGGGGTTCAATAGGATGTGTTGCGGTAGAGAGCAACACATTGGGACCAAACATCACATGGTCGCCAATGGTCACTTGGCAAACATCGAGTATGGTTAAGTTATGGTTAGCGTAAAACTGCTTACCGATTTGAATGTTATAACCGTAATCACAAAAGAAGTTAGGTTCGATATGGCCGCAATTTGGGATGAGCAACAATTCCCGTAAATAGGCCATCCGTGCCTCAAGCTCAGTAGGATCGGCATGATTGAATCGATGACACATCAATTTAGCCTGCATTCTTTCAGCTAATAAGGTTTCATCTGAGGCGATATAGGGTTGGCCCGCCAACATTTTTTGCTTTTCTGTTATCAAGTTTCAACACTAACTGCTTGTAATAATGACGCACCCTAACAATCGACCAGCAAAAATTCAAGAAACATAACAACTGCGAACAAAAATGAGTCAAAGGCGACTGAAAGCGCCGCCCAGCGTAAAGCGTTAGTCGGCATACAACTCAGCAAATAAATAGACTAAACATAAGCTGTTTAAGGGCATCACAGGATTAGTCCAAATCATCCGGCTATGTCGCCCAGCCTCGCCAAACACTTGCAGTAGCAAATCAGAAGCACCATCTAATGCTTGTGGATGCTCACCACAGGATTCGTGGACACTTAATACCCCCTCCAAACGATAAATTTGCTTGATCCGCGACAACTCACCGCACGCCTGTTTAAGCTGAGCAATAGCATTGAGCGCCGCAAGCCGGCAGGCCGCATAACCTTCAAGCAAGGTATGGTCGCGCCCAAGCTGCCCTTTATACATCAGCTCACCATTTAAGTAAGGAAACTGCCCAGAGGTCATCAGTTGCGAGCCAACAATCACATAGGGTTCATAATGCCCCAGGGCATTGGCGACTTCGGGCAAAGCAATCCCAGCCTCTGCAAGCCTAGTCTCTGGTGTACAATGATTAGGCTTGCTCATAGTGTGGCCTTCTTTATCATCTGCGTTAACAGTGGCGTAAGCCAAGCCGTCAATACTGCGG
The DNA here is from genome assembly GCF_000485795.1 of Shewanella decolorationis S12. Lineage (GTDB taxonomy): Bacteria > Pseudomonadota > Gammaproteobacteria > Enterobacterales > Shewanellaceae > Shewanella > Shewanella decolorationis. The sequence goes on along the minus strand of NZ_AXZL01000043.1, from coordinate 11,379 downwards.
GATTGTTCGTTAAAAACTGTGATGCAACTTGATCTTCGCTTAATCCTAAGCGGTTCACACCATAATCTAATTCGGCAACAATTTGATTAGACAGTGTTATGTTATCTAACACGGTAATTTGTTCAGGAGTAAAGTGCTCGATTAACTTATCCTCCCTTGCGAGCAATACGGCTCTGTCTTTGCCCCCAAGCAATCCCTTAACATCCTTAAGCTCACGAATTGCATATTGGTGATGTAAAAATTGTGGATGCCAGAGTGGCACAACGACCCACTCTTTTACCGACACAGCTGACTCAAATGCCGCGACGCAATCAGCTTGAGTACCCGTTCTAAACTGATAACCCGCTGCGGTTAATTGGTATTCACGCATGATATTTTTAGAGAAACGGGTAATACCCGCCCCCTCACCAATACCTTGAATCATCGGCCGCATCCGTTGTTTTACCTCAGATTTTAGCAGATCTTCGATGCGAGAAACCGCATCCTCTGGTACATAATCTGGTACTCCCCAGAGTGCGTACGGCTCGTAATGTAATCCCAATTCTCGCGTTGCGACTTGGGTCTCAACATCCTGCTGATAAACGCCATGACTGTGAGGTAGCCAAGCTGAGCTCAACAAATCTATCTGCCCAAGCTTGAGCCGATGAAAATTTGCCTCGTGCAGCGCATAACTTATTTCAACTTGTTTGCCCATTAACCGCATTACGTGGGCAACAACTGCCGCCGTTACTCGATGAAAACTTAGATCTGTAACACCTAACTGGATCAGTTGCCCTGAGGCCTGCATCTGAGGCTTTTGACCATGTTCATATTGATTTTCTTGATTGATATTCGGTAAATTCATCGCTATCGCTCCGAGGCTTAATAAACTAGATGAGGCCATGCCGCCGACACTTAGTGCCTGTAATAATTGTCGACGCTTTGGGTCGATTGCTGTCATTTAGGCTTCATCCTCAGGTAGAATCGCGAGCCTTTCCATTGCAATCCCGACCACAGCATTATCCCTAGAGTAAGGAAAAATCATTTCCACAGTGATACCGTTTGGATCTTCGATAAATAATTGATGCTCAAGAATTTCTGGAACAATTCGCTCCCTAAACGGGTATTTTAGTTGGCATAAATGCTGCTGTATTTGCGCAAGATCTGTCCCTCGAAACGATAAATGATCGACTCGACCAGAACCAAACTGGGCTGGACTTTCTCCTAAATAGGCATCCAAGGCCCGGCTACCGACCTCCACTAAATGCAGCACGGGTTTATCTGCCGCATAGAGCCAATGTCCAGGAAAGCCAAACCGAGGTCGCCATCCCAGTGTTAAACCCAACACATCTTGAAAAAACGCGACGGTTTCGGCCAACTTCGGGGTACGGATGGTAAAATGATCTAATCCAACAATGTTCATATGACTTTCTCCCTGTGAGTGTTAATTGCCAGGCACACCAGCAGCTAAGGGTTTAAAACGAAAGATATAATACGGCGGGTAGTTTTCTGCTTTGCCATGATTCAACGCCGCGGATAGCGGTAATTGTGCTGCGCCCGAATACAGGTAGCCGTCTTTGCCAAAGCTCACGCCATCGGGCCAAACCATACGCTCGTCATAGGCATAGGTTTGATACTGGCGCGAGTTCGCAGGGATGATGCCAATAGCACGCTCACCCACTTCGGTAAGGTAAAGATTATTAGCAGCATCAATACTGAGGCCACCGTTGTTGGGTTTGTCGGCGTAGGCTTCCACCTTGGCAGATAAAGCTTGAGTGCTTAAATCTGGATTGAGCAAATCCTCCATTGAAACTCGGTAAACTTTGTCCTTGTTCATTGGTGCAAAGTAAAGCCAATGCTGAGCGCTATCTAAAGCGATACCATCGGCGCCAATATATACGTCAATTTGTTTAGGTTTGGTGCTGTGACTATCGATAATAAGTGGCCGCTGCAAATCAGGCATCACACTGTTATCACCTTGCAATACCCGGCGACTCTTACCCGTGGTGAGATCGACTACGACTAACGCAGCTTTATCACCAATAGGACCCGTCGCAATGCCTTCGTCCGCGATGATGATGGCTTGATGGCGAGATGAAATCACAAAGTCATTGTGCTGTGACTCAGGGATCGATACGGGAAAAGGCAGATGAATAATCCGATCTAACTGATTTTTACGGGTATCCCACGCCACCAACTTAGGTTCGATTCGAGGCTCTGCTTGACCCGAGTCAAGCAGCCATACTTTATCTTGATTGTCGGTGCGCAGCCCTAAAACCCAATTCAAGCAGGTATCGGGATCTTTGGGTTTACCTTGAGGATCATGACATTGCTGCCAATCTGAGTTCGGAAAGGGAGTGACCTTACCGTTAGCCAGCAATTCCCCCACCTTGATATTAGGTTGATAGAAAGGATGGTAACTAAAGATAAGCCTATCGGTTGAGGTAAAACTAATGCCACCTACGGCACCATCGAGGCTGGCATAAACCTCAGGTTGAACTTGAGCAATGGCCTGTTGATCAGGCTGCTGTGCTATTACTTTTGATGCAACCAACACTTGGCTTACCAATAACAGATTAAGCACAATGGTTTTATGGTAAAAACGTAATGCATATTTGTTCATTGGTTTAACCCTCTTTCGAACCCGCCAAGAAGGTCAAACTGGCTTCACCTAGTCTATGCTGCCACAGATAAAACCCAACTAAAGCGGGAGTAGCATTGGCATCTATCGGTAATTTGGCCACATCTAAAGCATGAACAGTCCACACATATCTATGCTCACGACCTTTAGGTGGGCAAGGTCCAAAAAATCCCGGCTTACCTAAATCCGTATTAGCTTCAACAGCATCAGCAGGCAATTCACCGCCATTGACGCCACCTGCTAATATATTGATTTCTTTTGGAATGTTATAGACTACACGATGCCAAAAACCACTGCCCGTTGGGGCATCTTTATCATAAAAAGTCATCGCAAAACTTTGGGTGCCCTTAGGGGCATTCTCCCAAGTTAAAGAAGGTGCGATATTTGCGCCTGAACAGCCAAAGTTATTCCAATAATAATCGGCAGGAATTAACTCGTTAGCTGTTAAATTACTTTTTAAGTTAAACGGGGTTTGTGAACTCTCTAATAAGGTTGTTTCAGTCGCGTTAGCTTCCGCATTAATACTGGCCATATTAAAAATAACCACTGTTGCAACTAGTGAATATTTAATCGAATAACCAATTGAAAATTTTTGCATAATAAGATCAACTCACAGTAAAAAGTGTCATGATGATTAAGCATAACCTGGCTCAAAATTTTGATAAGCCACGCTTTACTGATATGAGTTTCAAAAATTATTAGATAATCGCCATGGATGAATCCTTAAAAAATAGGTTATGCTGCTTTATCAGAGGCACTATTTAACGTATTCGGCCAAATGTTATCTGGGAATATAAACAGTTTTTATCAAAAACCTTTATAATTAATGGAGGATAAATCTATGGTATCAACCCGCTACCAACCTTGGTTTCCCCTTGAGCGCAGCCTAAGCCCTTATCCTCTGATTAACTGCCAACTCAATAACTTATCGTTAACACTTAGTTGGCAAGGACAAACCGGCATGCCTCTAGCCATGGAAATTTATTTTCCAACTATCGCAGGGCTTCAAATCATTGATGAGTCCAGCTATCAAACCTATTGTCATCAACTCAATAATAACGATACAGCATTCCCTTTAGAGCAAGAGTTAAATATTGATTTTATCAAGCGTGATGACTTTAGTTTGCCTTGGCCAGCATGGAAGTCGGTAAAAAATGCAAGGCTACATTGTTATGGGCAGTTAGGTGAGCATATTTATCAAAATTTATATAGTTATTATATTATTGGCCAAGAGACAGTTTATTTAATTGATACAGAATGTGAACCTGTAATTACTCAGTTATTGATTTAACTATCATTGCTTTGATCAATTTCAGCATATTACCCTTATGCTTACAGCCGTTTGTAACAGTAAGTAACATAATCGAAAGAAAGCCTGAGCACTGTTCCGTTGCTAAATCAGTCATTTTGATTACACTAGCGTTCCAGTTATTTCACATCGAGAGCCAAAAACATGCCAGACTTTGCCTTACTTGCTGTTTTTATTCCGACTTTTTTCTTTGTTTCTATCACCCCCGGTATGTGTATGACACTTGCCATGACGCTTGGGATGAGCATTGGTGTGCGCCGTACCCTGTGGATGATGCTCGGCGAGCTTGTTGGGGTAGCCTTGGTCGCGACCGCTGCGGTCATGGGAGTGGCCAGCATTATGCTTAACTATCCAGAAGTCTTTCAGGTATTTAAATGGGTGGGCGGCATCTACTTAGGCTATATCGGCGTGCAGATGTGGCGCGCCCGAGGCAAGATGGCCATGCTTAGCGATGATGACACTAACCCAAAAGCCAGTAACTTTACGCTGATTTCACAGGGTTTTATTACCGCCATTGCTAACCCTAAGGGTTGGGCGTTTATGGTGTCACTTCTGCCGCCATTTATTAATGCCGAACGCGAGGTTGCGCCGCAACTTCTTGCCCTCCTAAGCATTATTATGGTGACAGAGTTTACTTCCATGTTGGCCTACGCCAGTGGCGGTAAGAGTCTGAGAATATTTTTAAGTCGCGGCGATAATATTCGTTGGCTAAATCGTATCGCCGGTAGCCTAATGATTGGCGTTGGGATCTGGTTAGCGGTGAGCTAATCAAGTATTCACTCTTGAGTGATATGTACTTAGCACATCACTCTTTTATGTAGACCCATTAGCGTCGCAGCAACGCATTTGTTGACGCAACGCTTCACTTTTGTGGTGGTTATTGGCCCTTTTTATAGGGCAACACTTCACACATCTGCTGCATATACACTTGCATTTGCGCGGCTTCCTCCTCGGTAAAATGAGCAATCGCTCGCTTAAAGTCGGGATGGGCAATATTATGATAGGAATAGAGTGCTACAGGCTCAAAACCGCGCAGCACTTTATGTTCCCCCTGCGCGCCAGCATCAAAGATATCAATCCCATGGGCGATGCAGTATTCAATGCCCTGATAATAACAGGCCTCAAAGTGTAATCCCTCAAGCTCAACAATACTGCCCCAGTAACGACCAAACAGGCATGTCTGCCCCTGCTCGTTGCGCCCCGTAAAATACAGCGCGCCCGCTAACATCTGCCCTTTCGCATCACTCACAACAAGCAAGACAATTTGCTCGGCCAACCGCTCGGCAATCATGTTAAAAAATGTTGGAGTTAAATAACCCCTATGGCCGGAGCGCTTAAGGTAAGTTAATTGATAACATTCAATAAAATGCTGCCATTGCTGACTGCTAATCTCCGCTCCCGCGACAAATTGATATTGCAATCCATAGGGTTGGATCTGAGTGCGCTCCTTGAGGATGTTTTTACGCTTACGGGAAGTCAGCACCGCTAAAAAGGCTTCAAAATCCTTATAGCCACGGTTATGCCAATGGAACTGGGTGCTTAAACGCCTAAGTGCGGTGTGATTAGATGCCTCTGCAAATAGCGCTTGCTGCGAAGACGAGACAAATAAACTATGCCAAGAAGACATAGGCGCATCCGCGTTCGCTAATTGCTCATTTAAACACGTAAATACGACGCGACTTAGCTGCTGCGCTTCCTCTGCCAAAAGCGTAGGCGATAACCCCAACCGCCGCCCCTGCACCGGCGTAAACGGAATGGCATTTAACAATTTAGGATAATATTCAAGGCCATGGCGCTCATAGGCCTGCGCCCATGCCCAATCAAACACATATTCACCATAGGAGTGGGATTTTTGATAGAGCGGCATCAAAGCCAGTAGCGGTAAAGCCATAAAATCTGCAGCATCTTTTGGACTAATGATGATATCGGCCTCAAACTCTTGCGCAAATTCACTGCCAGTGGCGTCGAACACACATAAATGATGGGGCCTCCAGCCCGTCGCGGCACAGGCCGACAAACTCTGCTCTAAGCTGAGGAAATAAGCATGCTGGCAAAAGGGATTGTCCTTCCCCATCAATCGATCCCAGCTGTTAGCGTCAATACTCTGCGCTGCGCTGGCAAAGGCCAATATCAGTTGTCTCATTCGTTGAATTCTTATCCGTTAAACACACTAAGCCAAGATCCAAGGTTGCAATTAAGCCTAATTCTCGGCACATTGCATAGTCAAAATGAAAATAAATTCAGGATTGAATATGCGCCGCGCAGTACCTTTTAGACCTCTTATTCTCGCCATCGCCATGGCACTGCCTTTGTTGTCATCGCCCACTCTCCATGCTGATGAGCCTTCGATTTTTAGCCAAATGGCCACGGCACAACCCGTATGGGCAAAACATGGTATGGTCGCCAGCCAAGAAATGTTGGCCAGTCGCACAGGGGTTGAGATCTTGAAACAAGGCGGTAATGCCGTCGATGCTGCGGTGGCGGTCGCATTCAGTTTAGCCGTCACTCTACCCCGCGCGGGCAATATTGGCGGCGGCGGATTTATGCTTGTCCATCTAGCCAAAGAAAATAAAACCATTGCCATCGATTACCGCGAAATTGCACCTTCGAAAGCGAAAAAAGATATTTTCCTCGATGAGAATGGCGATGCGGTGACTAAATTAAGCCGTGAGCATGGCCTGGCTGTCGGCGTACCCGGCACTGTAATGGGCATGAGTTTAGCCCTTGAAAAATATGGCACTATGACCATGGCGCAAGTCACTGCGCCCGCCATCAAAATGGCGCAGGAAGGGATTAGCGTTAGCCCAGATTTGGCGGTATCCCTTGCAGGTTTAAAACGCCGCATGAGCCAATGGCCAAGCACGGCGGCTATCTTCTATAAGGCCGACGGTAGCGACTACCAAGTAGATGATATTTTAAAGCAGCCAGAACTTGCCCACTCCCTGCAACTCATCGCCGAGAAAGGCACTAAAGGGTTCTACGAAGGTGAAACCGCAGAGAAACTGGTTAAGGCCGTGCAAGACGCTGGCGGTATTATGACCTTAGAAGATCTAAAACACTACAAAGCCGTCGAGCGTGAACCCGTTCGTGGTCAATACCGTGGATATGAGGTGGTTTCTATGCCTCCGCCGTCCTCAGGTGGCGTGCACATTATCGAAATGCTTAATGTGTTGCAGCAGTTCCCTATCGATCAATTTGGCCACAATACGGCGCAAACCATTCATGTGATGGCCGAAACAATGAAGCATGCCTACGCCGATCGCAGCGAGTATTTAGGCGATCCCGATTTTTATAAGGTGCCCGCCCAGCAGTTAACCGATAAGCATTACGCCCAAAAGATTGCCAGCCAAATTGCGCTAAACAAAACCACGCCTAGTACCGAAATCAAACCCGGCAATCTAGCGCCCTATGAGAGTGACCAAACCACCCACTTCTCGGTGGTCGATAAATGGGGCAATGCGGTGTCTAACACTTACACCTTAAACTTTAGCTACGGCTCGGGTTTAGTTGCCAAAGGCACGGGGATTTTACTCAATAACGAAATGGATGATTTTTCCGCTAAACCCGGCACGCCTAACGGTTATGGCCTAGTGGGTGGCGATGCCAACGCGGTGGAAGGTAATAAACGCCCGTTGAGTTCAATGAGCCCCACCATAGTGATGAAAGACGGCAAACCTTTCTTAGTGACGGGCAGCCCAGGCGGTTCACGCATCATTACCACCACGCTGCAAATCATTATGAATGTGATTGATCACGGCTTAAACATTGCCGAAGCCAGCAATGCCGCGCGGGTACACCACCAATGGCTCCCCGATGAGCTTAGGGTCGAAACCAGCCTGAACCGCGATACTATTTCGTTACTCGAAGCCAAAGGGCATAAGGTGAAAGTACAATCGGCCATGGGCAGCACTCAATCCATTATGGTGACAGAGCAAGGGATTTTTGGCGCCACCGATCCCCGTCATTCGGGTAGCGAAGCCGTCGGTTACTAATCACTGATTGGCATACAAGCGTTATGTAAAAAGGTATGGATAGGAGTGATAAGGCTAATTGCCAAGCAGCTCGATATAGAGCATTCAAGCTAAGCCGTGGATATTGACTCTCTCAGCAAGAATCGGACAAGCCAACAAAAGCAGATTAGTATTTTTAGCAAATGCCGGGCGTTACATTCACTAATCTCCTATCACTTCGTAATGTTAATGCCGTGTCTTAATAGACACGGCATTAACAGCTCTAGCTTACAGGAAAGATTATTTAAAAGTTGTAGCTTAGGTTTAACTCAATTTTCCGAGGTTCACCGAAGAAACCTTGATTGTAAAAATCAATGCTGGAGTAATATTTTTTATCAAATAGGTTATTGATATTTAATTGGACTTTAGCATCATCCGTCAGTTGATAGCTTGTCATCAGATTGACTAGGTAATAGCTATCTTGCTCGGAACGCTCGCCATTAGGACCCGCTTTATCTTTGTAAATTTTACTCTGCCAGCTTAAGTTACCACCGACTGTCAGATCCGCGAGTGCACCATCAAAATGATAAAGCGAGGATAAACGAATCAGATCCTTCGGTAGATGAGTGCTAAAGGCTGCCCCGTCTTGATCTTCCGATGTACTATGGGTATAGCTGAAAAACAGATCCCAATTTTCTGTTGGTTTACCGTTTAGCTCGACTTCATAACCTTGGTTACTGGTTCCGTCCACTCCACGCATTGGATAGCTACCATCGGGTAAAGGCGTGGGATAATTTGGGTCACGTTCTGCCACATTTTCCTTTTGCACTTTAAATACGGCGACACTGGCAGTCAGTTTCTCATCGAAGAAATCCCCTTTCGCCCCCAATTCAATATTGTTCCCCGTCATGGGATCTAAGCGCTTATTGTTCGCGTCTTTTGCATCCTGTGGCTGGAAAATTTCGGTATAACTGGTGTAAATCGAGATGCTATCGTTCAGGTTGTATATCAGGCCGGCATAAGGTGTAAAAACATCGCTATTGTTGTAGTCATCAGAAGCATTTGATTCAAATTTATATTGGCTAATGCGGCCACCCAATAATAACATCCATTGATCATGTAAATTAATTTGGGTCGCGAGATAGGCCCCTTTTTGAGTTTCCTCACCTTCTTGATAGATTGGCGTAGACGGATAATTAGGTTCGGCAACTGAGCCATCCCATTCGAAGAAGTTACCAATACTTATGCTATTTAACGGGTAATAGGAATCTGCGGTTGTGTCTTGCTTAGAATACAATAAACCTGCGGTCAATTTATGCTCGCGACCAAAGAGCTCAAATGGCCCTGAGGCAAAGAGTCGTGCGGCATCTTGTTTACGGGTCGATTGGTAGATCATCGCCGATGATTTCATACCTAAGCCAGTCGTTTTATCCGGCGCACCATAGAGATACAGCAAGTGGCCGTCCATCTCATCTTCACGATGTTCGACGTCAAATTTAAGGTCCCAATTATTATCAAAATCATGTTCAAGCGTGGCAAAGACATTCGCGCCATTCCGTTGCCAACTCGACCAAGAGGCAGCCGTTGTGGTCGAGCGAGGGAGATCATTGGCCAAACTGCCATCAGCATAAAATAGCGGCAGACCACCCCAAGTTGAGCCTTTAGGATCGCGGTCACTGTAATCGGCACCTAGGGTAAATAAGGTATTGTCACCAAGTCTTGCCGTTATAACACCGTAAATTTGGAGATTTTCATCTTCGGCAAGATTAATGTAACTATCTGATTTTTCATAGGCAGCGGCAAAACGAGCCTGCACGGCACCACTATCCGTCACATCAACAGAGGCATCGCCTTCAACGCGGTAACTATCCCATGAACCGACTTTTGCGCTGACATAACCACTAGGTGTCGCTTTAGGCCGTTTACGGATAAGGTTAATGGCCGCCGATGGTTCACCCGCCCCCGTTAAGAGTCCCGTTGCTCCACGAACCACTTCGACGCGGTCAAATAATATAGTGTCGGTTGAAGCGTCATTAAAGAAACTCGAATAGTTAACGGGCACGCCATCAAACTGGAAATTGGTAATGGGATTTCCGCGGGAGCTAAAGAAATAGCGATTAGTTTCAGCTTTTTGAGCATAAACCCCTGGGGTTAAAAACATTAAATCGGCAACACTATCAAGTGAGAAACTCTGAATAAACTCTTGATCGATAATGGTAACTGATTGCGGAGTTTCCCTAAGAGTTAAGGGTAAACCTGTTGCCGTTGCGGCCTTGTCTAATCGACTCCCCTTGATACTAATGACCTCGATATTGGTCGCGGACTTGTCTTCACTGGCATAGGTGCCTGGTACGAGTAAAAAACTCGCAATGAGTGTCGCTAACAGCGTTTTTTGCATCATGATTCCTCATCATTGTTTTTGAGAGATGCATTTTAATTGAAAATAATTATCAATACACAGAATTGATAACAATTCTCATTACATTTACATTCAAAGTTTGTAAAAATGTCGGGAGCATCACATGCTAAAGGCGAGTCCTCATTGTTGGTCGATGTTGCATGGCTAGGTAGTATCGCCATCTAGATTTATTCGATATCGTCTGTTTCATGGGTCTTTAGGATTCACTAAGTAAGTGGTAAAACTCGCCTATTACACACCGCCATAGCGCTCTATCCTTAAAAATAAGATTGACTCAGCATTAACTCGCTCTTTATTATCAAGCTCTAACGTATTAATTAAAAAGGAATTTATTGTGACAATGTTATTACTGATTTTGCTGTTGCTCTTCGCTAGCATGATGTTTTTCGGCATGTTGAGTTGTAAATCTAGCCACCCATTTTAAATCAAAAACTTAATGCACTTTATGTTTGCCTACAACTTGTAAAAGTTAATGTTGTTTAAAAAAGAACCATCACAGTCGCGGGGAGAGCATCTAAGGCAATAAATTGCGCTAATTCCTTTAAAAATTGGGTATTTCAGACGAGGTAAATTGGCCCATAGTACTTAGGATGTGTTCTGGATGGGGGCTTTTGAAATGATATAAGTAGTTTTCAGTTGCTGTAAAAGTGCTGGCAGCATTTAGCAAAATGCCGTCGTCGCTTTTCGAGATGTTCGCAGTAATCGGTTAGTTGCCCACTGGACCATGAAATAGTTTGCCAAACTCTGTGGTTAGTTTGAGCCAATTGTGATGGGGGATATTTAATCTGTTCAGTATCTTGGTGCTATTTTCACTGATGCATCCGCGTTTATCATTGCGAATAATTCGGCCTGTATCATCTACCAATTTAAGGTAGTCCGTTAATGAAAACGCAATGCCATTGGGTTGATTGTCGCACTCGTTACCAATAAACGGCAGGAGATTGCTGGGCTGCTCACCTTTGAATGCGGCCCGAATACGTAGCTGAATGCTGGTATGGTCGGATTGTTCTGGTGTATCAGCAAGTTGCGCTCGAATCGGATTTAAATCAACGTAAGTCATACAGGCTAATACCGCAGCTTC
>NZ_AXZL01000042.1 GCF_000485795.1 Shewanella decolorationis S12 | reverse complement strand
CTCCAACCAAGAGCGCGGGTTGCGGCCTGAAAAAACGAGTTGGCCCACTTCTGACCGCCGTTAATATTGTAGTGTTGCCCGTAGTGAACCCCCCTATCGGTGACGCGCTGCGGCGTTTCAAAGCGGCGTTCTTCGAGGCGCTCTGACAGTGCTGCAGGGAGTACCACTTCACGGACTAAACCGCCCTTGCCTTTCACGGTGTAATGCACCCCTTCACGGCCTGAAAACTTTTCTGGTAAGGCTCTGGATACGGCATCAGGGCTAGGGCTTCGCTCCTCGATGCGCCTGAGCGTTAACAGTTCGTGAGAACGCAGGCCTGCGGCGTGGGCAATCGCGGTTGATAGCGCGTTAGTTTCGCGCTGCGCGGCGGCCACCAATGCCACCTGTTCAGAGGTGTAGCTGCGGGAGGTGAGGATCTGTTGGTGTTCGGATGGGTCAGGGCGTAGCTTTTCGTTTTCGCCGAGTTTCCCTGTCAAATTCTGCATCATGCACTGGATCGCGTGGCGCTCCTGATCCAGTGTTTTCTGCCCCACTTCTTCGCCGCGGATATTCAGATAATTCACGGCCATTTCAGGGGTTAATTCGCGCAGCGAGAGCCGCTGTTCTTTGACGAAACGCCCCACGCGAGTCAGGGCATCCGTGTAATTTTTTGCAGTCACGAGGGAGCGAATCGCGCCGTTTTTTTGCAGGGCTTTAACGACACTGGCGGCCTGTGTCTCGGCCTTGGCAAATTTACCCATTGTGTTTGTTCAGGTAGCGGGACAGGGTGGAATGAGCGCAGACAACGCGCTTCGATTTGAGCCAGCGCAACAGTTCGGAACCAGACGCACCAGCGCGGTACATCGTCAGCAATTCGCCCCGATATTTGTCCAGCATTGAGATCCGCCGAAAGTAAGACCGCTTGCGGATCGCCTTGGTTTGCGCCTTGAGTTTCGCCACTTCTGCGGCAGCATCAAATTCTGTCATTGAAAAAGTTACAAATTCAAATTTTAAGTATAAATACAACCGTTAAAACGGCAGCGATGACTTAACACCTATTAGCCCGATTTGAGAATTATCGCGTCTCTGGCTCGCACCTATCCAACCAAAAAATCGTGTCATTTAATGCTGACAAAACATTTGCTTAACGTAGCTACACGGGATTTTCTGTCTCCATCAGTTCTCCTATTTCAAGTTAATGCTAGCGGGACGCTAGATACACAGTTCAACACTGCGGCTCCGTTTTCAATTAAATGCTGGCGGGTTACCAGATACATAGCTCAACACTATGTCTCGGCGGGTTTAACAATGTGCCGGTGTTCATTGCATGCAATAGGCTGCATGAGTTCCATAAGAGCCTAAATCGTACTCCGAAAGCATTTGCTTTTCAAATTTGTGCGCGAAATTAGTATAAACCCGATATTTCTCTGTGTTTGACTTACGTTAGTAAGTTATGCACAGAGAAATATCGGGAACGCCGAGGCAAAAAAATGCACGTTGGTCTTTTGCTCTTGCTGTCCAACGTGCATTCAGATTGATTATGTTACAAAATCAAATTTTCATTTCGAGCTGAGATTGCTCTTTGAACACAAATTCAAGCGCGTGGATGCTGCGGCCATGCTTCACGACCTTGTATGTGATGTCCAAGTGTTCAAATTGCGCGATTTCAGCAACCGCAGGGTCTATGGCGCGTTTACGAGCATCGTTCCATTTGTAACTCTCTGGCCATTCCAATTGATGCCTGAGATTTTCGACTGTGATTGTGACGACTTGGCCGCTGGCGCAATGCTCTAACCAAGATCGGGCGATTTCAAACAACCGCCACGAGTACGCACTGCGGAAACTGGCGGCGTTCTTGAGTTTGTACGTGGTGTACTGGTTCCTGAGCGCGTTTAAATGCGGGTAGACTTCGGGCGTAAAACTCACCTCGATAAACCCCTCATTTTTCGCGTAGGTCGCGCTAGAAACCCATCTGTAGCGGGTTATACGTTCATAACGGCCTGAGCCTGACTTGATCGAGAATTGGCGCTCAAATAAGTGATCTGCTGCGCTCTTTAAATGCTCATAAGCGTTTTTAGGGTCTACGCCGTAGGTTTCGGCGTAATCCAATGCCGAAATACGGATCTTGGAAAATTCCGCTAAATGCGCGTGTATCTTGTTTCCCTTGCGGCTATCAACACGGGCAATAGACGCCGCCAATACCCGTTTTTCAATCAACGACAGCGCATGAGATGCCCTTGCCAGTGCATTGCTCATAGTCACATTGCACTCCCCTAAATCACTTTCCACCACCGCCAAATCCATACCATTAACCTGTCGTTTTTAATTGTGGGTCTATCTATAACAGGTGGCCCAAAACAAATCAACGACAAAAAATTATTTGCCCTCGAAGTTGTGGAATACACCATTATTTTGTCGTTTATTACCATTTAAATGTCGTTTATTACCATTTAAATGTCGTTTTTAAATAAGTACCAAAAAACGCTACAGCCCAAGCATACCAAGGCTTTCAGGCGAGCCTCGCGCGCGCGTGTAAAAACAAGAACTAAAAACAAGAACTAAAAACATACGCGTACACGCGCGAAAGCGGCGGCTGCGCCGCGACCAAGGGGCGTTGCCCCACGGTCGCCTAAAGGCTCCACCCCTCCCCAAAAATGCCTCGCCATTTCCTAGCTGCGCTAGGGGCGAGGTTTTGAACCTGCAAGCTGGTTTTGTCTCCGACCGTCAGGCCGTAGTGGTGCGGATAGGTCTGTTTGAAAAGCAAAAGCGGCTTAGCAGGACGGGGGATGGGGCAAAAAGCGCCCCTCCCTAAGAGCGTATCGCTACGCTCCCATGCTGGCGCTACGCGCCAAAGCGCATTAAATCGGCTTCGTGCTGTACGTGATATTTTGGGCGTTATCGTCCAGTGAACGCAGAAACACGGGATCTGATTGCGATCCCTGCGGGTAATGTTTTGAGATGTGAGAGGTGTCATCGAGATAGGCGATCAGGGCGGAGATCGCCTCTTTGTATTTCTCTGGAACCCGCATGACTACGGTCTTTTCGTATTTGGTCTTACGGCCAGCACCGATACGGGCACCGCCTCGGGTTGATTTTTGTGTATCGGACATAGAAACCTCTTTTGATTATGTTACAAAATCAATTATAGTTTGAATTTGTAACACAATCAAATTGAGATTTAGGGGGGATGGGGGACGCCCCCATGGGAGGCGCTTTGGCTTTTTGTCCTGCTAGACGCTCTTAAATGCTCTCAGAACGCGCTAATTTGCGTTTTCTGCGTTCAGCCATGCCACGAGCCGCATTTTTCTTTTTTTCGGCTCTGCGTGCGATTTGGGCGGCTTCCTGCACGTTTAATTCACATTGATTGGCGTAATTAACTGCTTGCTGCTGCATATTTTGCGCTTTTTGGAGTTCGTTTCGAGCTTGTGCCGCCAGATTTTCGGCTTGCTCGTTTCGCTGTTTGTATTCGTTTTCAGCGGCCTTCATCGCGTTTCGCGCCTGAGTTTCAGCCGTGTTTAGGCTAAATTGCAGGGTTTCAATTTGCTGTTTGCAATCCCGTTTCAATTTCTCGATTTCGTTAGCGTGGTCGGTATCTGTGGCGGATTGATACAGCAACCACTGGAGGGGAAGCATCACCGCCAGGGCTAAACCGATACCAGGGACGGCAAATACCCATCCAGCCTTAAAAATCGACCAGCCTGTCGCGGCTAAATCCCATTTCTCCCCGTTCCATGTGGCAAGGCCAAATAAGGGGATATTCATGTAAACCCAATACCCACAAAAACCAAGAGCACCAAGGGTTAGCAGTATGATGAAAAGTCTCAAACTCATCGTAAATAAGTCTCCGTGATCTCTGGTCTAAAGTGCCCCATTTCTTGGGAAACCACTTCCAGCGCATGGGCGCGGTTTAGCCCTGAATTTTGAAGCTCGGACATTCGTTCTTGGGCGTAGCTGTGGCGCCTTCCAGCGCATGGGCGCGTCCAACCAAGAGCGCGGGTTGCGGCCTGAGAAAACGAGTTGGCCCCCTTCTGACCGCCGTTAATATTGTAGTGTTCCACCCAAGAGCGCGGGT
>NZ_AXZL01000041.1 GCF_000485795.1 Shewanella decolorationis S12 | reverse complement strand
TCAGCGGGAATTCAACGCGCTTTAGACAAGGCGAAGGCTTGAAGGTATAGTGGTGCTCTGTCGAAAGCCTTAAACGCAGTATAAAGCGCGTTACCATACAGTGAACATCAGCCGCCCTTTGGGAGCCACACAGGCATCCCACTCCGGTGTTGCATTGACTTAAAAGGGAATGACCATTTCTGCGTCGATGCGCCTTGGATTGAAATGCCTGCGAGGCTCTGAACTGATTAGATATTTAATGTGATTGGTATAAGCCAAAGCCTTAGTAAACTCAGGCTGACAATTCGCCTTAGGATTCGATTAGCATAATCTAAAAGAATCACCAAACAGCGCTTTACCCCTACAGGTAAATTCCCTACAATCCATGCAATTTGCTAAAGGCACGGAGAGAAAAATGAGCCAAGTCAGACACAGTAACCTATTGATTTTAGGTTCAGGTCCCGCAGGATACACGGCCGCAGTTTATGCTGCGCGCGCAAACTTAAAGCCTGTGATGATCACAGGTATGCAGCAAGGTGGGCAGTTAACCACCACTACTGAAGTTGAAAACTGGCCAGGTGATGCAGAAGACTTAACGGGTCCAGCATTGATGGAACGTATGCAAAAGCATGCGGAAAAGTTTGATACTGAAATCCTTTTCGACCATATCAATGAAGTGACGCTGACAGAGCGCCCTTTCCGTCTAAAAGGCGACAATGGTGAATACACTTGTGATGCGCTGATCATTGCGACAGGCGCCTCTGCCCGTTACTTAGGTCTGGAGTCTGAAGAAGCGTTCAAAGGACGCGGCGTATCAGCCTGTGCGACCTGTGATGGTTTCTTCTATCGCAATCAGAAAGTTGCTGTCATTGGTGGTGGTAACACAGCCGTTGAAGAAGCGCTGTATTTGAGTAACATCGCCGCCGAAGTGCACTTAATTCATCGCCGTGACACCTTCCGCTCAGAGAAAATCCTTATCGATCGTTTAATGGATAAAGTAGCTAACGGCAACATTATCCTGCACCTAGATCAAACCATGGAAGAAGTGGTTGGTGATGCTATGGGTGTGACTGGCCTGAAAATGAAGAGCACCAAAGATGGCGCTATCACAGATCTAGCCGTTGCCGGTGTGTTTGTGGCTATTGGTCACAGCCCAAATACTGGGATTTTCGAAGGCCAGTTAGAGATGAACAACGGCTATCTGAAGGTGCAAAGTGGCCTTCAAGGTAATGCGACTCAAACCAGCATCGAAGGTGTGTTTGCCGCAGGTGACGTTATGGACCAACATTACCGTCAGGCGATTACCTCTGCGGGTACAGGCTGTATGGCAGCATTAGATGCCGAGCGTTACTTAGACGCTAAAAAATAATCACGCGCAGAAACAATCGAATCTGGTTCTTAGTTTTAGCGAGATTCAAATAAAAATAGCAGGCATCGGCCTGCTATTTTTTATCTGTTTTTGTGACTCGCTTGAAGCAAGTCTGAAAAACAGCAACAAAAAAAGGGACCAAATGGTCCCCTCTTAAGTGCGACAAACTAATTGCTTAGTTTAACGCTTCTTTTGCTTTTTCAACTAAAGTTGCGAATACAACTTTGTCGAATACAGCGATGTCAGCCAAAATCTTACGATCGATTTCGATAGACGCCTTTTTCAGACCGTTGATGAAACGGCTGTAAGACAGACCATTTTGACGAGCTGCAGCATTAATACGTGCAATCCACAGTTGACGGAATTGACGTTTTTTCTGACGACGGTCACGGTAAGCATATTGACCAGCTTTAGTTACTGCTTGAACAGCAACACGGTAAGTACGGCTACGAGCGCCATAATAACCTTTAGCTAATTTTAAAACTTTCTTGTGACGAGCACGTGCGGTTACACCACGCTTAACTCTTGGCATTTTCTAATCTCCTAAATTAAGCGTATGGTAATTGACGCGCGATTGCTGGAACGTCAACTTTAGCAACTAAACACTTGTTACGTAAGTGACGCTTACGCTTAGTGCTCTTTTTGGTCAGAATGTGACGTAAATGGGCTTGCTTGCGCTTGAAACCATTAGCGGTTTTCTTAAAACGCTTCGCTACACCTCTGTCGGTTTTCATTTTAGGCATTACTAAAACTCCGCATTGGGATGTTAAATAAAAAGCAAGGCGAGCGAAGGCATATAGCCTTCGCTACTTTTATAGGTTGCCCTACTTATTTCTTTTTAGGCGCGAGCACCATAATGGCTTGTCGGCCTTCCATTTTCGGGAAGGATTCAACAATTGCATACTCATCCAAATCTGTTTTGATACGGTTCAATAGATCCATACCCAGGTTTTGGTGAGCCATTTCGCGGCCTCGGAAACGCAGCGTAATTTTCGCTTTGTCCCCGTCTTCCAGAAAACGTATCAGGTTGCGTAGTTTTACCTGATAGTCGTTTTCGTCAGTTCCAGGACGGAATTTGATTTCCTTAACCTGAACCTGTTTTTGCTTCTTCTTTTGTTCCTTTTGAGCTTTCGCTTTATCAAACAGGAACTTACCGTAGTCCATAATGCGACATACTGGAGGTTCAGCATTTGGACTAATTTCGACTAGGTCTACACCCGCTTCATCTGCCAAATTCTGAGCATCTCTGATGCTCACCACACCAATAGCTTCACCATCAATGCCGGTTAAGCGTACTTCTGGTACACCTGTGATTTCTTCATTGATTCTATTAGGGGCCAGCTGACGCCCTGCTGTTTTCTTGATCTTTATGACCTATTCCTCCAACAATTTGAGACTACGGAGCGAAATTTGTTGATGGATCTTAGCGGCGAAATCTTCAATTCGCATCTTACCTAAGTCAACGCCATCACGTGTACGCACCGCAACTTCCTTATTTTCCATTTCCTGATCGCCAACGACCAATAAATAAGGAACACGCCTTAAGGTGTGCTCGCGTATTTTAAAGCCTATTTTCTCATTCCTCAAGTCAAATGAGGCGCGAATACCTTGTTCTTTGAAGAATTTGACCACTTCTTCAACATAATCAGCCTGTTTGTCGGTGATATTCATCACGACAACTTGCATTGGAGCCAACCAAGTTGGGAAACGACCTGCGTATTCTTCGATCAAAATACCTAAGAAACGCTCCAACGAGCCTAAAATCGCACGATGGATCATTACAGGCGTTTGACGGCTGTTATCTTCGGCGACATAAGTAGCACCTAAACGGCTCGGTAATGCGTAGTCTAATTGCACAGTACCGCATTGCCATGCACGGTCTAAACAGTCGTGCAGCGTGAACTCAATCTTAGGACCATAGAAGGCGCCTTCACCCGGTAAAATGGTGAATTCGATATTGTTCGCACGTAAGGCTTGCTTAAGAGCTTCTTCGGCTCTGTCCCACATGGCATCGTCACCGATACGCTTTTCTGGGCGAGTCGACAGTTTTACAACGATATTTTCGAAGCCAAATGTCGAGTAAGTGTCGTATACCATTTGGATACAAGAGCTGACTTCAGCTTGAACTTGATCTTCAGTACAGAAAATATGGGCATCGTCTTGAGTAAAACCACGTACGCGCATTAAACCGTGCAGCGAACCAGATGGCTCATTGCGGTGACAGCAACCAAATTCCGCCATACGCAGTGGCAGATCACGGTAAGATTTCAAGCCTTGGTTGAAGATCTGTACGTGGCCTGGGCAGTTCATTGGCTTAACCGCGTATTCACGGTTTTCACTGCTGGTTGTGAACATGGCTTCTGAGTATTTATCCCAGTGACCAGAGCGCTCCCATAAAACGCGGTCCATCATCAACGGACCTTTCACTTCTTGGTAAGTGTATTGATTTAACTTACGGCGAATGAAACGTTCTAATTCGAGGAAGATGCTCCAACCATCGTTATGCCAGAACACCATGCCTGGTGCTTCTTCTTGCATATGGTAGAGGTCGAGTTGCTTACCAATTTTACGATGGTCACGTTTAGCCGCTTCTTCGAGGCGGGCTAAATGGGTGCTAAGGGCTTTTTTATCCGCCCATGCAGTACCGTAAATACGTTGCAGCATCTTATTTTCAGAGTTACCGCGCCAGTAAGCGCCGGCAATGCTCATCAACTTGAAATGGTGGCAGAAACGCATGTTTGGCACGTGTGGACCACGGCACATGTCGGTGTATTCTTCATGATGATACAGCGCTGGAGTCGCATCTTTGCTGATATTTTCATCCAGAATCGCGATCTTGTATTCTTCACCGCGCGTGGCAAAGGTATCACGGGCTTCTTGCCAGCTCACAACGCGTTTGACTACGTCGTAATTGGTTTTCGCCAATTCCAGCATACGTTTTTCGAGGGCTTCGATATCTTCTTGAGTCAGCTTGTGCTCAAGATCGATGTCATAATAGAAGCCGTTATCGATCACAGGACCGATCGCCATCTTGGTTTGTGGCCATAATTGCTTGATTGCATGGCCTAATAAATGCGCGCAAGAATGGCGAAGGATTTCAATACCTTCTTCGTCTTTAGCGGTAATAATAGAAAGTTCAGCATCGGTTTCGATAAGATCGCAAGCGTCTTTGAGCTCGCCATTCACGCGACCAGCGATACAGGCTTTAGCAAGACCAGGGCCGATATCAGCGGCAACATCGAGAGTCGATACGGGATGTGCAAACTCGCGTTTGCTACCATCAGGAAGTGTAATTACAGGCATGAAATATCCTTGTCCAGTGGTGACCCACACGTAGGGCCACATGGTGATTAAGTAAAAAGAGAATGCTCGCGAGGTTAAGACAGTACAGGAGTCTTAGCCGCCTTGCGTAGCAGGACGGTTATTCTACGGGATAGTCTTTAAGGCGCGCAAGTTAAATGGCCCAATTGCGGGGCTTAGCCCCCAAATCAGCTTCATTATTAACACCAATCCGCAAAGTTTGCCGTGAATTCATCATATTGCAGTCAATCGTTCATGTGGCAGTCATCTAACGCCCCTACGCTATGCGCGTTAAATGTTTGCGGGTTGGTTTAAGGTTTCCGCCATGCCTACCGCGCAGTCACATCGCTGTAAATAATGAAGCCAAAGGAGTTGGTATGTTCACGAGTATCCTATTGACGGTTGCACTTAGCCAAGTCGCCCAGAACCCAATCCCAGTTAGCCCCACGCCACTCACACTACCTGAACCCCGAGCGGTTCAGCGCCAAGTGGTGCAATTCGACGCCATAGGCTTACAGGCCGATATCCACGCCGAGCTTTTGCAGCAGATAGAACAGCTATCGCAGGCCATTAGTGACAATATAGAGGAAGGCATATTACCGACGGCGCCTGTCGAACTTATGACGGTAAAGGATTGAATTAACTTAACTGGTACGCATTGCTTGACGGTTCTTACGCGAGATAAATCCCAATGAAAAAAGTACCCCGCGCTGAGCGGAACGGAAAAATCTAGTTACAGAGATTTTGATACCGACTTTATCTAAGTTGCCACGGCACATTCTTGTATACTCAACTAAAGCCAGTGTGAAGGCTTAGCGACAAGTGTCATCCCTAGCATTCGTTAGAGAGGAGTTGCGCCATGAGGATCATGAATAAAGTGATTGCCTGCCCCCACTGCGGACACCATCAACATATAAGTATTGATGCCAGCAGCGGCGATCAGGATTATTACGATGACTGCCGAATTTGTTGTAATCCCATCCACCTGCGTTTACATGTGGATGATGCCCGTCGCACCATAGAGTTATATATTGACTCGGACGACGAGCAAATTTACTAGGCATGTTAATTAAGATTTGCCGCTAAAACGTTTGGCCAGCACACGCTCGACGGTGTCGACGATGGCTTGGGTTTGGCTGTCAATTTCGATATTTAACTCATCTCCAAGCTGACACTGGCCTAAATTGGTTAATTTGAGGGTTTCTGGGATCAAGTGCAGCATAAAACTGCTCTCGGTCACCTCGCCTACTGTTAAGCTGCAACCGTTTACCCCGACAAAACCTTTATAAAGGATATAGTTCATCCATTTGGGCTCGACGCTTAAGGTCAGATCATAATGCTGTTCGGTGTGACTAATGTGGCTCACTTTCGCCTTGGTATGAATGTGTCCCGAGAGGATATGGCCGCCGATTTCACTACCGAACGTCAAAGAACGCTCAATGTTCACCCGCTGACCAACGGTCAAATTGGCAAGGTTTGTCAACCTTAAGGTCTCTTCCACTACATCGAAAAATACCCTATCATCAACGACCTGAGTCACCGTCAGACATACCCCGTTATTTGCCACACTTGCGCCAATCGCAAGTCCCTCATGCAAATCAGGTTTAAACGCTACCTCAAGGGTATTTAGGCCATCTTTCTTATGTATTGCAACCACCTCACAGGTGGCTTGAACTATACCAGTAAACATTTTTTGCTCGCTTATTCGTTAAAGGCTGTATTTATGAATCATTCAGGCTTTCAGGCCAAACGCTTAATTCAACTCGCACTCCCAGTGTTGATCGCCCAAGTGACCCAAACCATGATGGGGTTTATCGATACTGTTATGGCGGGCCGCGTCAGTGCTGTCGATATGGCTGCCGTGGCCGTGGGAACTAGTCTGTGGTTACCCGCAATTCTATTCGTTCAAGGGTTACTAATGGCATTTACGCCTTTATTTGCCCATCATAATGGTGCAAATAATCAAAAAGCCATTCAACCGTTGGCGTTTCAAGGCGCTTATCTGGCCTTAATTGGTGGCCTTGGCGTGATGGTGTTTCTTGCATCCGCCCCACTAGTGCTCAGCCATATGAATTTAGAGCCCCAATTGTACAACTTAACCATAGGATATATCGACGGTATTTTATGGGGCGCGCCCGCATTTGTGCTCTATCAGGTATTACGTGGTTGCAGCGAAGGGATTTCATACACATTACCGACCATGATCATCGGATTCGTGGGGCTCGCGGTGAATATTCCGGCGAACTATATCTTTATTTATGGCCATTTCGGCGTGCCAGCCATGGGCGGCGCCGGTTGTGGTGTCGCGACAGCCCTAGTGTTTTGGGCCATGTTGATTGCCATGACGATTTATATGCAGCTACATAAAAAGTTTGCCGCATTGGCGCCCTTTAGCCAGTTCCATCGCCCTGATTTTGCCACCATGAAAAAGATGACTAAGCTTGGAATGCCGATTGCGATGGCGCTCTTCTTTGAGGTGAGCCTATTTGCAATTATTGCCCTGCTGTTGGCGCCATTAGGCGCGACTGTGGTGGCCAGCCATCAGATTGCGCTGAACTTTTCCGCCATAGTATTTATGTTGCCACTCTCGATTGGTATTGCCGTCTCGATTCGTATTGGCTACTACCTTGGCCGCGATCGCGCGGATATTTCTGCCGTGGTGGCAAAGGTTGGATTGTGGTTGGCGCTTTCATTGGCCTTGTCGACGGCAATCTTAACGGTGTTATTCCGCTTCCAAATCGCTGAGTTGTATAACAGCGATCCAGAAGTGGTGGTACTTGCGGGCAGTTTGATGTTGATGGCCGCGCTGTATCAATTATCTGACTCCGTCCAAGTGGTCGCTGCCGGCGCCTTGCGTGGATATAAAGATACCCGCAGTGCGTTTTATATTACGCTGTTTTCCTACTGGGGCATTGGCATGACATTAGGTTATACCTTGGCGTATACCGACTTTATCGTACCCGCCATGGGCGCCCATGGTTTTTGGACTGGATTAATTGCAGGCCTCACCTCGGCGGCGCTGCTGTTTTTCATCCGCCTTCGTTATATTCAAAAGCATGGTGTGCATTTAAGTTTGATTGAAGGCGACAGCGTGCATCATTAAGCAGATTGAAAGATAAAACGGCGAGCATTTGGCTCGCCGTTTTATTTCGTGCGGGGTGATGTTGGACTGTTGCACAGTCTAACTTGCCGTTTTATCAACAACTTTGCTGAAACACTGGACAAGTTGCACAGCAATTCACCATTTGACAATAAAATTCATTTTTTTGCTTGCCAGCCTTTCGCTATCCCCCTAATATAGCGCTCGTTCCAAAGCACAACGAAAGGTTGTGTTGAGGTAACAATTAAAACAATGCACCCGTAGCTCAGTTGGTTAGAGCACTACCTTGACATGGTAGGGGTCGGTGGTTCGAGTCCACTCGGGTGTACCACTCTCTTCAAAGAGTATAAATTTTGAAATTCAAACAGTGCACCCGTAGCTCAGTTGGTTAGAGCACTACCTTGACATGGTAGGGGTCGGTGGTTCGAGTCCACTCGGGTGTACCATTTCTTGCTTTAACTCCCCGTAAAACCTCAATTTAATATAATCATCCATAAATATGGTTAATTTTTATTTGTGTCTAAGATAAAATCTTCAAGCCTGTTCTAGGTTTTTCCACAAACATTCAAACATGCCCCACCTTCGGCTATGTCTGATTTTGCCTCTATTGATTGGTTCACATTTATCGCTATTCCCCCACAATTCGACGTTTTTCTAAATTTGTACCATTTCGAGCAAAACCTGTTAGCACAAGATGCTTTTGACGATTTTTTGTTAACTACTACCTTAGCTAGCATAGCAGGTTCGTTTCTTCTTAATCTATGCCCAAATTCAGACCGCATAACAAAGAAATCCCTAGGACATTGATTGAGCGATAACCACAACACTGGCTGTCATAGGTGTTTTGGTTTTCTGCAAGAATGGCTATAGGCATTAATATTGCGAAATGTAATTGGTCTACATTCATTTTTGTCCTGCATTATGGTGGCATGAGCAAACGACCAAGTACCAGTGCAATTTAAATTTTCATTGCGTGAATAGCGAAAGTTCTATTGCTAGCTTATATATTTAGTGAGGGTATCAGCCAGATTGGGCCTCACTTAAGTTAGTTCGTGTCAATATCATCACTATTGGGGTTTAAATGCGTAATCTAAAGATAAATCATCTTTTACTTGGAGCTTTTGCAATTCCCATGATTGCGATTCTTGGGTTAACAATACTAGCGATAGGTAAAATGCAAGTCATAAATGAGCAATCCACCGTCATTTCGAACGACTGGCTACCTTCTGTACGCGTTATAGAACGACTGAATGGCCAAACGGCAGATCTTAGGGTGTTAGAATCCCGTCATATTCTCTCATTGGACGATGCTCAAATGCGAGATACTGAACGCGAATTGGATAAAACCAAAGCGAAAATTGACGAATCTATACGTACCTACCAACAACTGATCAGCGAAAACGAAGAAAAAGTCATATTCAATGATTTTAATCGCTTATATAAGGAGTACCTAGGAATTCAGCAGAAGCTTCTCACTCTCTCAAGAGCAAACAAGAACGAAGACGCCAAACAACTGCTGTTAACCGAATCTCTAAATGCTTATAACGAATATTCGGATTTATTACTCAAATTATCTGATTTAAATAGCAAAGGAGCACAAACTGCGAGCAATTATGGTGATGAGATTTACGATGAATCGATTAAAATAATGCTATTTATCTTAGTCATTGTTTCGCTATTGGTATTAGCAACATCGATTATCATATCGAGATTTATTATAACTTCGATTAAGACAGTTCAGGCTTTTATTTCTAAATTAGCAAATGGCGATCTTACGGATCGTATTAACGATATTGGTAATAACGAATTAGGTCTATTGGCAAAGGGCTGTAATGATACTGCTGATAAAATTTCTGAAATGACCGAGCAGTTGATTAACGTTGCCGATAATACCGCAACTTCTGCGGAAGTATTGGCCTCGACTATGAGTCAGGTTGAAAATAACTCTAAGCAAATGCTGGTTCAGGTAGAACAAATCGCGACCGCACTCAATCAAATGTCCAGTACAGCCCTAGAAGTCAGTAAAAATGCCACTGAGGCTGAAACCAGCGCAAGAGAGGCTATGGATAATGTCACTGTGGGTAATAAATCCCTCGGTGAATCTGATGTCATTTCTGAAAAAATCGGCGCTGCTATTCGTGATTCAGGAGCCATAGTGAATCAACTAAAAGATTATTCGATTGAAATTGGCTCTGTTATTGACGTTATTACCAGTATTTCCGAACAAACTAATTTACTGGCATTAAATGCTGCAATTGAAGCAGCACGGGCCGGAGAAGCAGGACGCGGCTTTGCTGTAGTGGCAGATGAAGTACGCTCACTGGCTGCTAAGACACAACAATCGACTATTGATATTCAAGGGATCATTTCCAAGCTACAGTCTCAAGCAGAAAAAGCAGATCATTACATGAAAGCAAATACAAGTTTGTTAGATGAATCTCAAATGGTTTCGGAAAAGGTACGTAACGCTTTTCATGGTATTTCCACGTCGGTCAATACAATATCTAATGTCAATACTGTCGTTGCAACGGCTTCTAGCGAACAATCAAGTGTGACTGAAGATATCTCCCAAAACATTTCCTCTACAGTTGAAATAGTCGACCAAAACGTAATGGGTGTTGGCAGCGCTAGCAAGGCCTGCCACGATGTATTGGCTGAAGCCGGTAAGCAAAAACAACTACTTGCCTTTTTCAAAACAAAACGTCGATATTGAGTGAATAAGTCGATACAGTGGACAGAACAGATTGATTAAACAAACCATCTTGAATCCGCTGTGTTGATTAAAGCAATGCCAAGCAATACTGTGTAGATATTGATAATTAGGGCGTGTTGACGTTTCGAGATTAAATTTTTTCGTTCTGGCGAGCACAAACTAGCCGGAACGAACCAAATGCAGTTTAGAAACAACGGACACTTAAATAAAGCTAAACTCAATTCACGATGATACTTAAACAAGCACATTTGCCATACACTTGGAGAGTGCGTTTTTAAATCCGTTAATGCGCCGAGGTTGTAAATACATCACAGTATTTCTCGCAAAAAGAGTTTTAAATCGACAATGCTAATCCTGTAATTAGCTTTTACATAAAGTTAAAAATCAGAGTCTCAAGTTATTGTTTTAACTATACTGTCTTTCAAAAAGACTACCCAAATTTCAAAAATACACTGATGTTACCGCGATAAGATTAGTTAGCATGTTTCAGTATAATGATTCACTACGATTCATAACCCAATAAAAGAAGGGAAATGTGTAAACAGGTTAATCCCGCGTATGACGGACAGACTTTTGATCTAATGGCCGATTTTCTAGATGGGCAACCAAAAATACTAGAAATCGGAACAGCGACTTGATTTTAAGATCATAATTTCCATCCGGTTGAGCTAAGGCTAGTTTCTGTAACGACTTGATTTTGGAGTATGCATTCTCCACCAGCTCGCAATTCTCTTTACCAACATATTTAGCAAACTCAGCAAATTCACCGATAAATTTCAATGTTACTGTACGCCGATTGAGACTACTCAATGATAAGCCTTCTTTAATTTTAGCCTCAAAGAGTGAACACTCAAGTCCTTGAATTATCGCCTGTTGGGGCAAACCACTGCTCAAGGCATCAGCAAGAAAACCTAAATTAGCCTTTAACTCGAAGCTGATTACCTGCTTACCCGCCGACGATTGCTGCCAGCGGCTACGCTCTTTATCAAAAATGTCGTATAACTCTTTCCAAATACTCATACCCTGTCCCTGCCGCGAGATGTCTGGCACAGCTGACTTTGCCAAAACACTATTTTATTTAGGCAAATTTATCATAGGGTTAAACATGCTAACACTGTTACTGAGACATTTAGTTAAAAATGGCCCGAACATGTCGGGCCATTATGGTCATAGTCGAGAACGCACGCGCTCAAGAGAGAGGTAAAAACCTTATTACTTACCTTATTGTTTAGCCTTGTTCTTTTCAGCGGATTGTTTGCGCAGCGCTTCTTTCTTTTGACGGCGGGCTTCAATCACTTGATTCACATCACTACCAATGTGTGCTTCGTTACGTGATTTCGCTAAGTTTACTTGGCGCTCACGTTCAACGAAACGCTTACGCTGCTCATCTGAAATCTTATCAATACAATGTGGGCAGCTAACGCCTTGCACATAGGCAGGGCTTAATTTTTCGGCTTCAGTGATCGGCATACGAGATGCGTTACATTGATCGTATTGACCTTTTTTCAAATCATGGTCAACGGCCACGCGGTTATCGAAGACGAAGCATTCGCCTTCCCACAGGCTTTCTTCCTGTTTCACTTCTTCGAGGTACTTAAGGATACCACCTTCGAGGTGATAAACTTCTTCAAAGCCCTGCTCTTTTAAATAAGCGGTCGATTTTTCACAGCGGATACCGCCAGTACAGAACATCGCGACTTTTTTATGCTTTGCAGGATCGAGATTTTGTTTTACATATTCAGGGAATTCTCTGAAGGTTTCGGTCTCTGGGTTAATGGCATTTTTAAAGGTGCCAATTTTCACCTCATAGTCATTTCGTGTATCGACGACGATGACTTCAGGATCGGATATTAGTGCGTTCCAGTCTTTTGGTTTTACATAGGTGCCAACCACTTTAAGCGGATCAATACCTTCAACGCCCATAGTGACGATTTCTTTTTTCAGCTTCACCTTAGTGCGGTAGAAAGGCATTTCATAGTCAAAGGATAACTTGTAAACAATGTTTTCGAGGCCATTTTGGTTATTCAACCAAGCCAGCAGTGCATCGATAGCGGCTTGAGAGCCAGCCACAGTGCCATTAATCCCTTCATTTGCCAGCAATAATGTGCCTTTAATCTCGGCCTGTTCCATCATGGACAGGAGTGGCTCACGCAGCGACTCAAAATGCGGTAATGAAACAAACTTATATAAAGCACAAACAACAACGTTAGACATAACACCCTCAACTGCTGGCTGGAACTTAATTTCCAGTGCATTAACTAATAACCAGCCTAAGCTGGGTCGCAAAAATCGGCCGAAATTCTACCTGAGTCACAGTCGGATAAACACAGACAAAAACCAAGGTCATTGTTTATTTACAAGCCAAACGGTGGAAAAATCAGTAATAAACGCAGTATTTCGGTTTTAAAGCCACTACTATTGCCGACTTTTAAGCCGCAGCAGTGGCGAAATCGCTTTTATGATTGCTTTAAGGAACACGACTATGCCCTTACCCATACTCTACAGTTTTCGCCGTTGTCCTTATGCCATGCGCGCTCGCCTTGGCCTATTGCTCGGCCAATGCCAGGTAGAGGTACGGGAAATCACCCTTAAAGCAAAACCCACAGAAATGTTAACCATCTCCCCCAAGGGCACTGTGCCAGTATTACAGCTCCCTACGGGTGAAGTGATAGCCGAAAGCTTAGAGATTATGCGCTGGGCACTGACAAATACGCATTCACAAGCCGCACAGCAGTTACTCGGAGAAACCCCGTCAGCACAAAACTTGATTGCTGAGCTTATCGCGCAGAATGATGTTGAATTTAAACCTTGGCTGGATAAGTACAAATATGCCGACCGTTATCCTGAATACACCCAGGTGCATTATTTTGCCAAGGCCAGCACTTTTCTCGAACGACTCGAAGCACAGCTTGAGCAACATCCCCATCTAATCGGCCCCACGTTAAGCCTTGCTGATTTTGCTATTGTGCCTTTTATCCGCCAATTTACTGCGGTGGATGCCAAACGGGATTTGAGTGTGGCGTTTCCACACCTTATTAACTGGTTAACGAGGCTAACCAGTAGCGAAATATTTCTGCATGCAATGGAAAAATATGTGATCTGGCAAGCTGGAAACACGCCAACTTACTTGTTAGGAGAGTCTATAAGTAAATAAGAATTAACGTTTATTTTTGATATACCTAATGGCAATCGGTAAAATGTTCGAGTAAAGTAGCAAGCACTTAGATAAAGTGAGTTAATTGTTTCTGACATTTAATGCCAAATCATCACGATGACAGACAGGGATCGAAACTTGGAAAATACGGATATTAAAATCATTGCGATGCTTATAGGATTACTCCTACTACATTGCCTTTTTGCGCGTAGAGTATTTAAGAGTCAAGCCAACCTCAGCACCAATAAGAAATGGCTCTGGTGTCTACTGAGTTTGTGTTTAGGACCTATTGGTTACTATGCTTACCACGGCTTTATCCCTCTAGACAAATTTCAAAAAGACTAAATGCAAGTCATGAAAGATGTTCACAGCGCGGGCTAGCCGCGCTTTTGGGTTACTTAACTCACAAATGACTATGTAGTAACACATCATCCTCAGGCGCTTTTTTGATTACTGGCGCTTGGCCTTCAGCTAACGCTTGTTTGTAGCTTTGGTTCATTTTCAATGCCAAATATAAATCGGGTCGGATTAATATACCGCCCTCACCCGACTGCATACCTGCTTGTTCAAACCAGCCGAGCATCTGTCGTTTACGCCCGGCTAACACTAAGCGTATAC
Organism: Shewanella decolorationis S12; assembly: GCF_000485795.1. GTDB lineage: Bacteria > Pseudomonadota > Gammaproteobacteria > Enterobacterales > Shewanellaceae > Shewanella > Shewanella decolorationis. Next base: position 25,235 of record NZ_AXZL01000041.1, on the reverse strand, counting down.
CGCGCTTCTTCAATAGTTGATGCAAATCCGCAAGCATGGCCATCACACTCAAATCTAAATGGGTAAAACACGGCACGGCATCAATGATAATGCAATCAACGGGCTCAGGCTCGCGGATAAACTTCTCCAGTAAGCGGCGTTTAAAGTAAGTGGCGTTAAAGTAGGTTAATGGTGAATTGAAACGGTAAATAAATACGCCGGGGACAGATTTAGCTTTACCCGAATCATCCACACTGCGAATAACGCCTTTATGATCTAGTCCAAGTACTTGATCGGTAGGACGCATCACAGTCGCTAAAAATTGGAATAAGCCCAACAATACCGCCAAGGTGATACCAGGGATCACCCCAATAAACAGCACCGAAAACAAGGTTGTACAGGCGAGTAAAAAGGCGGAGCGATCCCGTACGCGCAGGTTCCATAGCGCCTTTAAATCAATCAATGAAATTGAGGCAATCACCAACACGACCCCAAGCGCAGAACTGGGGATATATTGCAGTGGCGCGGTAAAAAATAGCGCGACTAATGCAATTAATACGGCTGCGATGATGGACACCAACTGGCTTTTGCCGCCGTTAGCATCGTTCACCGCGGTGCGCGAATCGGCGCCACTGACGGCAAAACCTTGGGATAAGGCAGAGGCGATATTGGCAATACCTAGGGCGCGAAACTCTTTATCCGCATCGATATCGTAGCCATTTTTTGCCGCAAAACTGCGCGCCGTCAGCATCATGCTCACAAAGCTCACCATAGCTAAGTTAAGTGCAGGCACCACCAGTTCACGGGCTATACCGAGATCAAAAACGGGAGCTTGGAATGATGGCAAGCCAGCGCTCACCTCACCCACCACATTGATTTCAAAGCTGGTTAAGTTAAAAGCCCACACTAAAAACGCTGCCATCGCCATCGCACACATAGAGGCTGGCCACTGTGGACGATAACGTTTCACTAAGGCATAGGTGGCTAAGGTCACCAGTCCCATCAGTAAGGTGGGCCAGTGAGTTTTAGTTAAATAGGAAGGCGCGCCCGATAAGCGCTCAATCAGATAACGTTCATCGAAGGTAAAACCAAAAATCTTTGAGAATTGGCCAACGATAATGGTGATTGCCACACCATTGAGTAGCCCCATCAGAATAGGTTTGGAGAGAAAGTCCGCTAATACCCCTAGGCGAAAACGGCTAGCGATTAAACACCAAAAGCCCGTCATGGCCGTCATCGTCATCACCAATTGCCAGTGCTTCATACTGTCGCCAGCAGCGAGTGGCGTTACAACGGCGGCAATCACGGCGCAGGTGGCGGCATCGGGACCAACGATTAATTGTCTAGATGTGCCAAACAGTGCATACACCAACATGGGCAGCACACAGGAGTATAAACCGACGGCGGCATTGACCCCAGTCAATTGGGCGTAGGCAATGGCAACGGGTAAAGCAACCGCCGCCACGGATAATCCGGCCCGAACATCATCCCTGAGCCATTGCTTCTCATACTGCAGCATCTGCGCCAGACCAGGCATAAACGATACTAAACTGGGAAACCTCACGCACTAACCTCCATATACACCCAAGTCGATGATTAACTTGTTATGGTTAAATAACTCACTTTGCGCAGATCTACTATCTCGCAAACAGCACCTTTAGCTTATTTACCCCTAAAAGGCTGTTATCTAAAAAAAGCATCAATCTTATGTTGGTTATGGCATAAAGCCAATCAATAAGCGAGTCAGTATCCCAGAATATTTAAGCTTTTAGCGCAATTAGCCTCCTTTAGCGCAGGATCATAGGTAAGGACACCAACAATAAACTGCCCATAAACCAGTTAAAATGGCGTCGACGTTTATCCGTATTCAGCTTGTTACTGATAGCTGCGCCCACAAATACCCAAGTGAAGGACGCGGGAAATCCCACCAGATTAAACACCAGCACGCCCAATACCGCACTGAGCCAAAAGCCATCGCCCCCTAGGGTAAACGCGCTGCAAAGGGTAATGGTCGACATCCAAGATTTGGGATTAATCCACTGAAACAGAGCCGCCTCCATCAAACTCATTGGCTTACGCCCTTCATCCAAATGCGCCGCCTTAACGGGAGAGGTCACTAATCGATAGGTAAGGTGCAGTAAATACACTAATGCCGCGTACTTTAGCACTTGGTGCAACACCGGAAACGCCTCGAACAAAGCACCAAGACCGAGTAATACCGACAGATGCAAAGAAGTCGAGCCTAAGCGGATCCCCGCAATATGCGGAATAGTACGCATCACCCCGAAATGAGCGCCGGAGCTGGCGAGTAAAATATTATTCGGCCCGGGAGTCATGGTCATAGTTGCACAAAAGAGTGCAGCAGAGGCCATCAAGGTCCAGAGTTGTGGATCATTAACAAGTTGAATATCCATAAACACCCTAAATTGTACGCATACAATATTTGACAATAAACGATACAATAAATAATATAGGTAGATTAACTGAGATCAATGGATTTATTGTCATGGGTACAATTTGGACGCCGGATCTAGAGGCATTTACTGGTCCTAAATATCAACGTCTCGTCAGTGCCATTGAGCAAGGCATTATGCGTAAAGTCCTACCCCATGGCACAAAACTCCCACCACAGCGGCGTTTAGCCGATGCGCTAGGGGTGACTATAGGCACTGTCACACGGGCCTATGCCCTTGCGGAGCAGCGCGGCTATGTGGAAGCGCGTATAGGTGATGGGACTTATGTCAACGCCTCTCCCGTGCCAGAACTCAGTAACTTGCAGCTCAATATGGCGACGTGTCAGCAGCCGCTGACGGATCAAATAAGTACGCTGAGTGATTGCCTAAGTCAACTGGCTAAGGATCCGGCTAAACTGAGTCAACTCCTTGGCTATCGCGCCAACCCCTTAGACCAGCATCAACAGGTATTTCACCACTGGCTTTTACAACGTGGGATTGAACAGCAACCCGAGCAATTGATTTTTACCCATGGTGGCCAACAGGCCATTTTTGCCTGCCTAAATGCCTTCCTCACCAAGGGCGAGATGCTACTGCACGAGCAGTACAGCTATCCCGGTGTGCGTATTTGCGCTAAACAATTAGGTATCAATAGCATTGGCGTGCCGTTAACCTCTGACGGGGTCGATCTCGCAAGATTCGAAGCCTTAGTGCAAATCCATCAACCTAAGCTGGTGTATTTAACCCTTAACAATCAAAACCCAACCTGCATTCAATACAGTGAGCAACAGAGAGCAAAACTGTTGGCACTCGCGGAGCAGTACCAGTTTTATATCATTGAAGATGATGTGAATTATTGCCTCCCAGAAGAATGGCACTCTCCGCTGTGGCAGTTGGCTCAGACGCTGAATGTGCCGAGGGTCATTTATATTTCGAGCCTTTCTAAGCAGTTTTCTGGGGGCTTAAGGCAAGGTTTTATTCTCGTGCCCGAGCCACTTATTGCCCCATTGCGCATCGCCATCCACAGCCAATGCTGGATGGTGTCGCAGCTCAATGTGGAGCTCGCCTGTCAGCTTATCAAGCGCGGGCAAATCACCGCCAATCGCGATGCCATTATTCGCGAGCGTCAGCAGCAGTGCATGGCATTGGGCGACAGGCTAGGACTAACTCAACGCTGGCGTGGTTTAAATGGCTGGGTTCAATTACCCGAAGACATAAAAGCCCATCATCTCGTGACCGCCTTAGCGGCAAAAGGCGTGCTGATCCGTAATGGGGATGACTTTAACTGCCATGATAACTTTATCCGTTTAAGTTTAGGCGGCGCCGAAAACGATACCCAATTCCAGCTTGCGCTCGAATGTATCGAATCCACCTTCAATGCCCTCAAGCAAAACGCCTATTCGGTGGTTTAACCTTGTATTTTTATCGCTAGAAAGAAGCCAAAAAGAAACGCCAGAGTAATGCTCTGGCGTTTTAAACTTGCTTAATCACAGGCATTTTAGGTGTCGAGATGTAACGTTATGGCACCTTGAACTCAAGCTATGGCTATTGCACCTTAATCTGATACACGCTGGTTGTGCCACTGACTTCATTACCAATAATCAGCAGAGGTCGACCATTAGGACTCTTCTCGGCACTTACAAACTTCATGCCTTCTGGCCCTAAATCTCCCGCCAAACTGGCATCGCCTTTCACTTCGCCAGTATTTGTATCTATGCTGAAATCCGCCTCAAAATCACGGTTTACCACGTAATCCACAAAATGCACGTCAAAGGGATTGGTCACGTCGTAAATCATAAAACCCGAGGTACGCTCAAGCCCGATAAAGGCATAGAGTTTTTGGCCAATTTTGCCTAGGGCTAAGGCTTCAGGCTCGGGTCCTTTATCATCACTGCGACTATCGCCTTTGTTTTCTTCGTTGTTATTATTGAAGTTATTGCCTAATAAGGCTGCGGTGATCCGCTCAAAGTCACTACCACTGTCAAACACCTGTTGACCATCGGCCGTCCAGATTGAGAAGGAGCGCGCGCCAAAGCTCACGATTTTGTCATAATCGCCGTCGTTATCGTCATCCCCCATACTCTTAGTCACTTTCAAACGGGCTAATTGGGTCTTATCTTTCGCGGCGGCAAATTGTGGATGATTAGGATCTAAGGTTAAGTCTCCGGCACGGGCCTCCTCCGAAAACCCTGCATAGTCGCGGGAATCCCCTTCGTTTGCGGTAACAATAAAATCAGCATTATTCCAACGGTAACTCGCTACGGTATCAGGCTGATACATGCCATACACGCCCGTATAGGCCTGAAGGTTGATCATATCATCCTTATCACTTGCATCAATTTTATTCACATCAAGACCGTAATCTTTCAGCCCTAAGGGTAAAATCTTCGCCACTTTGGCATTGGCGATATCGATCACAGCGATGGCATTGTTCTCCTGCAGACTCACAAAGGCACGGCTGTTATCGGGGCTGACACTGATATACTCAGGCTCTAAATCCTGCGCGACAGTGGCCATAGGGCCATTGATTTTAATGTCCTTGGTGATTTCATTATAGCGAGCATTACCCTGATTAAATTCGGTGAATGTCACTAGCGTTGCCGTTGCTGCGGGTTTACCATCCGCTATGGCAATAATCGCTACACTGCCCTCAGGATCGACACTATAGTCTTGATTTGGTTCGCCTTCGTTGGCAACGAGTACCGTTTTGCCATCATGGCTAAAGACCACGTTATCCGGTAATGCACCGACTTCTACCGCGCTGAGATACTGCGGCGCGTCATTGCCGTTGAGTTGATAGAAAGCCACATAACCATTGGCTTGAGTCTTATTGCCCGCCGCATCGCCGCGCTCAATGGCCGCTGCTAACAAGTTACCAGAAATACTGACGCTGTTAACGCTGCCCATAAAACTTAAGCCCACATCTTTGGCAACATCCAGCTCGCCGAGCTTATCAAGATTATTCAAGGCTAATGGCGCAGTTGCCGTGGTCGCATTACCAAGTAAGTGAGCATCGATAATGTCGACTTTACCGCTTCTCGCATTAACCACAAAAATACGCTGAGAAGCACTGTGATATTCGACAATCTCAGCTGCACTCAGGCCATAAACGCCCGTTTGATGGCGGCTAATCAGCTCAGCTGTGACTCCCGCAGCTTGGGGTTGGCAAATAAATTGTGTTTGCGCCACATCGATTTCAGTTTCTTCCAACTCGCCATTACGATTCGCATCAAGCCCGGTATCGATACGTTGACCACCGGCGGGACAGTTCGCATCACCTATGGCGAGTGAGGTCACTTTAACTAATGAATTTAAGCCATTATCCCCCTGCTCACCATTGGTACCGTCATCACCATTACAGGCACCAAGGAGTAAACTTGCCAGTATCGCACCGGCCAGCGGCAGTCGTTTTGTGTTCATTGCATCATTCCTGAATGTGTTGTTATTAGTCGTAGGGTTAAGCTAAAGCCCATTAAACTAATCTGCATTCAAGACGGTTAGATGACATACAGATGACACTGGAGTGACAACCTCAGTCGAATGAATGACGCTCAGGCCTACATTGGTAAATTAATGCAATACAAGGACAGTAAAGCGATTTTGGTTACAATTTAAGTGTAAAGATATCGTCATCGAGATTGGCTTATTTGCCCGAGCATTTTACTATATTATGGCTTAATATCCTTATACTCGATGACAAGACCTCTCATTCAGTTCAACTGTTGGCTAAGTCTTCGCTGGTCACTCATTTCTCCCCTATACTCTCCAATGCTCATGGCGATATACGCTATGTCAATTGAGGCGAAATGAGCCACCAATAGGCAAAATTGTTACCCTACAATTTTGGTTTTCGAGTGACATAACACTTTATATCGCCTTCTTTCGCCACCCGAGGTAACTGTGGACCCACAACCGTCAACTAATCTGACTAAACCGAGCAACATTCCCCATTTGGCCCTGTTGATCCCTATGCTTGCCGCTATTGTTGCGATCACGCCACTCGCGATCGACATGTATTTGCCCGCCATGGCAACCCTCGCCCAAAGTTTTCATACTGATATCACCCTAGTGCAACAATCCTTGAGTGTTTACTTGGGCGGCTACGCCCTAGGTATGCTGTGCTTTGGCCCACTTGCGGACCGTATTGGTCGTCGCCCCATGGTAATAATGGGCCTCTCGGGCTTTATGTCAGTCAGCCTGTTATTAGGCTTAGCCGAGCAGATTGAAGTGTTTTTAGGGCTGCGCTTTTTACAAGCCTTTATCGGCGCGGCGGCCACTGTGGTCGTCCCAGGGTATATCAAAGAAGTCTATGGTGAAAACACGGCTAAGGGCATGTCTTATGTCAGTTTAATCATGATGTTAGCACCATTATTAGCACCAAGCATCGGCAGCCTCATCCTCGAGCTTGGTGAATGGCATTTGATCTTCTTTATCCAATCGGCCTATGCCATGTTGTTGCTGTTGTTAGTCATTACGTTGCTCAGAATGCCGAGCGATAAAGATCAGAGTAGCCGCAGTCAAAAATCCTTTTTAGGGGCTTATGCTACTGTGTTTTCACGTCCCGGCGTTAAATTGAATATTGCCAGCGGAGTACTCACCTCCTTTGCGTTTTTCTGTTATTTAACTGCATCGCCCTTTGTCTATATGGAGGTTTTTTCCTTAGATAAATCCTTATTTGCCCTACTCTTTAGTACCAATGTGGGCGCGCTGATGCTGGCAAATATTATCAATACCCGAATTGTGGGGCGTTATGGCTCGTTAAGAATGCTGCACGTATCGACCTTTTTCGGTGCGCTGGCGGCGGTAGGTTTACTGGGGGTGAATTTACTGGGACTCAGTTATCATTTCACCGTGTTGATGCTGATCCCGCTGATGGGGAGCCTTGGCATCATGTCGGTCAACGCTGATGCTATTGTGCTGATGAAATTCAAACAGGAAACAGGCACAGCCACGGCGGTGATTGGCACCTTAAGATTTGGCTTTGGCGCCCTTGCAGGGCCATTACTCGCGCTGTTTTATAATGGCACCGCAGTGCCCTTCTCGGCATTAATGCTGACGGCGGTATTGTTGGTGGGATTCTGTCAATTTAACCGACCGACTCATCAAGCCAAGCCGAAGGAGTAATCTGCATCTTTATGCCACGTAAATGAAGCAATTATGGTATTCATCGCTTTTGTGGTTGATTTGTAAAAAATTAAGTGTTTTCTAAATAAACGGCACTTAGGTTATATATAGAACCTTGAGTGCCGTTTTTCATTGTAAATCTGCTAACCCATTCTAATTAAAGTGATTAAATAAAATCACCATAAATAAAAACTCCCGTTTCATAAGCGTTTATCCCGTCTAAACATGAAATTGTTTCAAGTTGGTTATTTTTTACATAAAAGCCTTGAAATGTGTTCTTTTTTGAATATGATGAAATTCTGTTCATTGCAACAGCAGCTGCATCCAAAAGGATGAGCGCTTGAAATCGATGATTTCAAGCTCAGCAATCGGAGTCTGAATTACCCTTCAGGCTTATTTTTAGAGCGATTACCGTCGCTGTAACAAGATACTGTTTACCGTAACGGTACTATGCAATAGGAGTTTCACATGGAGAAGTTATCCGGCGCCAGCATGATTGTGCGATCCCTTATCGATGAAGGTGTAAAGCACATATTTGGTTATCCTGGCGGCTCAGTGTTAGATATCTACGACGCCCTGCACCTTATCCCCGGTATTGAACATATTCTGGTTCGCCACGAACAAGCCGCCGTGCATATGGCCGATGGTTATGCCCGTGCCACGGGTAAAGTCGGCGTGGTACTGGTGACCTCAGGCCCAGGTGCCACCAATGCCATTACCGGCATCGCCACCGCCTATATGGATTCGATTCCATTAGTAGTACTCTCGGGCCAAGTACCTAGCAGTCTTATCGGTAATGATGCCTTCCAAGAATGCGACATGATTGGGATTTCACGCCCAGTTGTTAAACACAGCTTTTTAGTACAAGATCCTACTCAAATACCTGAGATCATTAAAAAAGCCTTTTATATTGCCTCCACGGGCCGCCCCGGCCCCGTCGTTGTCGACTTGCCAAAGGATTGCCTCAATCCTGCATTGCTACACGACTATATTTACCCCGAGAGCATTAAAATGCGCTCCTATAATCCGACGACATCGGGCCACAAAGGGCAAATTCGCCGTGGATTGCAGGCATTACTCGCGGCGAAAAAACCCGTGCTTTATGTGGGTGGCGGCGCCATTATCTCCAGCAGTGAAAAACAGATCTTAGCCCTAGCGGAAAAGTTAAATATCCCCGTTGTCAGCACCTTGATGGGTCTTGGCGCCTTCCCTGGCACCCATAAAAACAGTTTAGGCATGCTGGGGATGCACGGTCGCTATGAAGCCAACATGACCATGCATAACTGCGATCTTATCTTCGGGATTGGCGTGCGTTTCGATGACAGAACCACCAACAACATCGAGAAATACTGCCCTAATGCCACTATTTTGCATATCGACATCGACCCTTCATCGATTTCAAAAACCGTCCGAGTGGATATCCCCATCGTTGGCTCGGCCGATATCGTACTGGACAGCATGTTAGCCCTGCTGGAGGAGTCGAAGGAGAGCAACGATAGCGAGGCAATTAATCAATGGTGGCAAGAAATCACTGTGTGGCGTAACCGCAACTGCTTGGCATACGATAAGGAAAGCAATCGGATCAAACCACAGCAAGTGATTGAAACCCTTTACAAACTCACTAATGGTGAGGCCTATGTCGCCTCGGATGTGGGCCAGCATCAAATGTTTGCCGCGCTCTATTATCCCTTCGATAAACCTCGCCATTGGATTAACTCCGGCGGCCTTGGTACCATGGGCTTTGGTCTACCCGCTGCCATGGGAGTCAAAATGGCAATGCCTGACGAAACCGTTGTGTGCGTCACGGGCGATGGTTCGATTCAGATGAATATTCAAGAGCTTTCAACCGCTCTGCAATACGATACGCCGGTTAAAATTATCAACTTAAACAACCGTTTCCTCGGCATGGTGAAACAGTGGCAGGATATGATCTACTCTGGTCGCCATTCCCATTCCTATATGGATTCGGTACCCAACTTTGCCAAAATTGCCGAAGCCTATGGCCATGTTGGCATGACGATTAGCGATCCCGCTGAGCTCGAGTCTAAAATGGCCGAAGCCCTCGCCATGAAAGACAGACTGGTATTTATCGACATTATGGTGGATGAGACTGAGCACGTGTATCCCATGCTTATCCGCGGCGGCGCGATGAATGAAATGTGGTTAAGCAAAACGGAGAAATGCTAATGCGTCGAATTATATCTGTATTACTCGAAAACCAATCCGGCGCCCTATCCCGTGTTGTCGGCCTGTTTTCCCAACGCGGTTACAACATCGAAAGTTTAACTGTGGCACCAACCGATGATAACACCTTATCGCGCCTCAATATTACTGTGGTGGCCGACGAAAAAGTGCTAGAGCAAATCGAGAAACAACTGCACAAGTTAGTCGATGTGCTCAAGGTGTCGAATGTCACCGAATCGGCTTATATTGAGCGTGAATTGGCACTGGTAAAAGTCCGCGCCCAAGGGGAATTACGGGAAGAAATTAAGCGCACCGCCGATATCTTCCGTGGGCAGATTGTCGATGTCACCGCCAATCTCTACACCATTCAATTGGTGGGCACGACCGAAAAACTCGATGCCTTTATTCACTCCATGGGTGAAGTGACCAAAGTGGTAGAAGTGTCTCGCTCGGGCGTAGTGGGTCTTGCCCGCGGCGAAAAAGCGATGAGAGCCTAATGGCGCTGAAATGCCCATCAACGCATGCGAGGTTGCAATCGCAATGTTTTGAAATAGCCAGCTTGGGATTTTAATTGGTGGGAGAACAATAAGGGGAGCATTAAGCTCCCCTTCTTTATCCGCGCTATACTGGATTAGGATTGACCATCTAATAGGCGCGAGGTGGTGATTTCAATCTTGCGTGGTTTTAACGCTTCAGGGATTTCACGCACTAAATCAATGTTCAATAAACCATTCTCTAAACTGGCACCCAATACAGTCACATAATCCGCCAGTTGGAAGGTGCGTTCAAACCCGCGCTCGGCAATACCTTGGTATAGGTATTTACGCTCGGTTTGGCTTTCGGCCTTATTGCCTTTCACCAATAATTTCTCACCTTCGCTACTGATCTCAAGCTCTTCCATCGAGAACCCAGCCACGGCCATAGTAATGCGATAACGATTTTCGCCAAGGAGTTCAATGTTATATGGAGGATAACCTGAGTTGCCATTATTCGCGGCAGCATGTTCTGCCATTTGGGCTAAACGATCAAAACCAATAGCACTACGGTAAAGAGGAGTTAAATCATAAGTACGCATATTCATATCCTTGTCTTAAGCAATATGGGAAATTGGCGAACGTTTTTCAATTGAAAACGCATTTGTCTCGCCTAAATTAACTTCTGTCCTGATGGCACAGAATCGATTTGGATCCTCATCGAGCGATCCTGCAATAGATATAAGGATGGGAAATCGTATTTCAAGGAAGAAATTTAAAAATTTTTAAAAACAAAATAAAAATAGTAACTTACAAACACAGCTAACACGATTACAATGGTTAATCTAGCCAGTAAGAATTCACCCGCATAGTAGATGGCTTTGAAACGACTCTCTAGACTATTTGTAGATTCATTTCTGCCCCCCTACATTTCTTCATATTGCATAAACATAAATACTTCGATAAAGCTCCTTACCCAAGTTTCCTTTAAGAATCTTGTATCTCTACTTCGGTGTCCTCACTAGGTGATACTGACAACGGTAAAATACGTGTGATGAAGGCTCATATCTGCTCATGCTATTTACTCCTTTATTTGCTGGTAACAAATAAAGGCTGTATTTAGCATGGCATTCTAAGGGCAAAGCCACACATGAACGATCACCACCTCCAGAGGAGGTGATTTTAGTATGCCAATAAAAAGCGCCCGAAGGCGCTTTCAGTTGAGCATTAAGGACCGACTCAGCAATTACAATTCGTCAGCTTTAAACTCGGCAATGGACTCGCCACGGAATTGTTTCTTCAACTCCGCCTTTGACAGCTCATTTAATTTTCCACCGGCAGCAATAGTGAAATGCTCAGTTTGGTCTAAGCGGCGCGCCTGATAGAGCATCACCACTTGAAGAGTCGATTCACGCTGGGCTTCGGTCAATACTGTGCCATCTTCCCATTTGCCTAATTCAGCGGCGCTACGCAGCCTTTCATAGACTTCTTCGGGCATTTGGTCGATTACTTGATTAATGTCGGTCATACACTCTTTCGCTTATGTAATACGATTCTAACGCGGGTAATTAAATAGCCCACAAAACCAAAGACAAAACAGATGGCGCCAATGGTTGCGCGCAAGCCCTCGGCAGGCTCTCCGCCCCAAAACCAAATCACCACACCCGCAATGAATAGCGTCATTGCGACAAAGCTTTGGTTCATTAAGCTGCTGGATTTTTGGATATGACTGATCCGTGCGAGCGAGCTATTGTCACCATTGGTTTTTGCCTCACAATGCGGGCAAGCTGGTGCTTTGCTCGACATCCGTTTACGGCAGATTGGACATTCGATTAATGCCATAGTCGCACCTATCTTAACTTATCAACCACGGCGAGCATGGCAATCAATGACGCTTCGCCTAAATAAATGCTGCGCTCTGGTGACCAACCCACAAACGGATCCTGCAGGTTGTTGTTGTCTTTAAAAGGCATTTCTAAGGTGTTCGATAAGCAATCAAAGGTTTGTGCTACCCAATTAGAGGCCACGGTCAAATTGGCTTGACCAGGCTCATCTTTAGCGTAACCAAACTCGGTTTGGAAATCGGCACTGGCCAAAGTTAAAGCCTGACTAAAATCAGCTTGCAACTGTGCCAATCGTTCACTATAACCTGGCACACCCTCACAACCCGCGAGGAATACATAGGGCAGGCCTTCATCGCCATGAACATCGTAAAATAAATCCACGCCCGTCTGCTGCATTTTATGCACTACATGGTAAACCTCTGGGCTTCTTTCTAAGCTCGGGGTTTGCCATTCACGGTTAAGGTTAACCCCAATCGCATTGGTACGCAGATGGCCTCTTACGCTGCCATCTGGGTTCATGTTAGGCACAATGTAGAAGTTCGCTTTATCGAGCAGCGCTTTTGCCGTTGGACAATCGTTATCCAGCAAACGATTTACTAAGCCTTCGACTAACCATTCCGCCATGGTTTCACCGGGATGTTGCCTTGCAGTGATCCAAATATTGCGTTTATCAGGATTACCATCGCCCACTTTCATCAGGGTGATATCGCGGCCATCTAAGGTCAGACCTAAATGCTCAAGATTTACATCGGGATGCAATTGTGCGTTGCTGAGAAGATCTAAGTGACGCTCATAGCTGTACGGCGCAAAGTAGGCGATTTGAATCGCATCACAATCAAGCGCTAACTGAATGCTCAGTTTGCCATCGATATATTGGGTTGGCACGCGGAACCAATGCTGGCGATCGTAACTGGCGACCGCATGGTAATCTTGCCAGCCCTTAGGATAGGAAGCGGTGCCAGCATTGATGATATTTAAGGTGTATTGATTACCCACCTCACCTTCAAATCGGAAGTTGAACCATTGATAAAATTCACCGCCCGCATCGGGACGGATTGACAGTTGAATATCGTCTTTATTATCAAGATTAATGACTTGGATATTTCCGCCATCAAAATTGGCACTGATCCGCATAATGATTCCTACTTGGTTATTCATGTGAGGGTAATGATGCTGAATGCGCATCGACTATAATGCCCGTTAGAATAAACCAAATCCGTATCAGGGGAAAATGAAAGCGACTAAAATTGCCTAAGAAGCAAGCAGTCGCGCTGTAATCCATCAGTGCCTAGTTGTTAGCTTCTCACAACTCATCAAGCGGAAAAACTGTATCCTTGACCACGTACCGTATTGATTAATGTCCGCGGTAAACGGGTATTCGCCAGTTTGCGCCTTGTGTTACTGATATGCATATCCAAGTTACGATCGAAACGGCCTAAGTCCTTCTGCAATACGGATTTTTGCAGTTCTTGCTTAGTGATCACTTGCCCTTTGCGCTCGAACAGATACTTAAACAACCTAAACTCCGTTTGAGTTAACTCCACCGCATTTTTACCAATAGTGATCCTATAGGTCGTCTCGTCAAATTTGACAGGCAAAACTGTGGTCTGGTCAATTGCCATTTGTTCTTTCGAGCGTGGAACTAATCGGCGCTCTAATGCATTCAAGCGTACCAATAACTCTTTAATACTAAAGGGTTTCGTTATGAAATCATCAGCACCAAGTTCGTAGCTTCTGATCCTGTCCTCTTCATTATCGCGGGCGGATAACATCATGGTAGGCGTCATACACTCCCTTGCCTCTAATACCGAAAAACCATCCATTTGAGGCATCACAAGGTCAAGCATAATAATGTCGGGTACAAAGCTACGGATACGTTTCAGTCCATCCACGCCATTTACAGCGCATTCAACTTCATGCCCCTGTGTTTTCAGTGCATCAGTTAACCAAACTCTGAATAATGGATCATCATCGACTAACAGTATTTTACTCATCCCTAAACACCAAACGAGAATCAATATCATTTATGTTACCATAACTAAAAATATGTCTCTAGCATTAGAAGATGAATAAAAATCAGTTTTTACTTAATTGTGATCAAGTTGGCAGTACAGTGACAACGGTAAAATACGTGCGGTGAAGACTCGTATCTGTTGATGCTATTTATACCAATCGTATTAAATATCTGTTCATTCAGCGGGAGCCTTACAGGGATCTCACTCCCGTGTTACATTGACTTAAAAGGGAATAACCATTTCTTCGTCAATGCGCCTTGGATTGAGATCCCTGTAAGGCTCTGAACTGATTAGATATTTAATGTGATTGGTATTACTTCTTCATTTTCTGGTAACAAACCAAGGCTGTATTTAGCATAGGCATTCTTCGGGCAAAGGCCACATGGACGGTCAATATCTGCATAGGAGGTGGTTTTCGAATGCCAATAAAAAAGGAGCCCTAAGGCTCCCTTCTAAAGTCTCACACTCAGATTAACGAGTACGTGGACACAGTTCTTCAGCACTGAAGAAGTAAGCAATTTCACGTTCTGCAGATGCTAAAGAATCAGAACCGTGAGCTGCGTTTTCGTCGATGCTTTGAGCGAAATCAGCACGGATAGTACCAGGAGCCGCTTGAGCTGGGTTAGTTGCACCTAAAATTTCACGGTGAGCTAAAACAGCGTTTTCGCCTTCTAATACTTGGACCATGATTGGGCCAGAAGTCATGAAAGCAACCAGAGCACCGAAGAAGCCACGCTCGCTATGCTCAGCATAGAAACCTTCAGCTTGTTCTTTAGTCAAGTGTAACATTTTAGCTGCAACGATCTTCAGACCAGCAGTTTCAAAACGGTTGTAGATTGCACCGATGTGGTTTTTAGCAACAGCATCAGGCTTAATGATAGAAAATGTGCGTTCGATCGCCATAACAAGCTTCCTTTGTCAGCAAGTTTGAAAAAATTCGCGCGGATTATACGAAATTTAAATAACAAATCCTATCTTTAAAGCTATTAAGTCAGAGATATTGCGCACATTGGCTGAAATTGTAACCAGATTGATCGCACAAAAAACGCCAGTCACCACTAAAGGCAACTGGCGTTAATCCAAAATAGATTGAGGCGATCTTTTGACCACAACCTCAAATTAGAAGTTTATTTCTTATTTTTTGCCCACATACCCGCCCACGCAATCAATGCAACTAAAATGATTGCAGGCGCTAAATCGAGTAAGTGGTGGAACAAACCGATACCGCCATGACCAGGATGAGCCCATGCCAACGCGGGTAACAGTGTAAATAACATAGCAAACAAAAGTTTCATGTGAACATCCTTGCGTTGCGAGAATAACATTTAGCGGTTAACAACTTAACCGATACGTTACAAGGTACGTTATTCAATAAAAATGAATTTGATACTGATCAAACTCCCACAAAAATCCCATTCCGAAGCAAAATAAACGAGACGCAAATCACATAAAACAGCTTTTACGTGGACAAGTTGACACAACAGAACCTTGCAACTTGAGCTATTTCTCTTCAATCCAGCATTGCTGAATGGCTTCCAATATCCGCTCATTGCAATGCTTAGGATCGTCATCAAAATCATCAAGAGCCAACACCCACTCGTATAACTGAGTAAAATGCAGCTTGTGGGGATCAACCTCGGAATGCTTTTCTAGCAATTCTAAGGCGATATCTAGTGAGTCAATCCATTTTAACGACATCCTCTCCCCCTTGTGCCATTGTAGCTAAACGTTCCTTTCCTGAGTGTAGCCTAATCGCGGCTTAACTCTACGCTTGTGTGGGCTTTTTTGCCTTGAGGGCGTTCTTTTCAACAAACTCAATAATGGCACCGGCAACATCTTTTGCGGTTGCCCCTTCTATCCCTTCAAGGCCGGGCGAAGAGTTCACTTCCATCACCACCGGGCCATGATTTGAGCGCAGTAAATCCACACCTGCGACATTGAGTCCCATGGTTTTGGCCGCACGAATTGCGACTGAGCGCTCTTCTGGTGTGAGTTTGACTAAACTTGCAGTGCCGCCCCGATGTAAGTTTGAACGAAACTCCCCAGGCATGGCTTGGCGTTTCATCGCCGCAATCACTTTATCGCCCAGCACAAAGCAGCGAATGTCGGCGCCATTGGCTTCTTTAATGTATTCCTGCACCATGATATTGGCTTTTAGTCCCATAAAAGCTTCAATCACGCTTTCTGCCGCCTTGCGGGTTTCGGCTAACACCACCCCAATGCCCTGCGTGCCCTCAAGCAATTTGATCACTAACGGCGCGCCGCCCACCATATCGATAAGATCAGGAATATCACTCGGCTTATTGGCAAAGCCAGTAATTGGCAAACCGATACCACGGCGTGACATCAACTGCATCGAACGTAGTTTATCGCGGGAGCGAGAAATGCCGACCGAATCATTGAGCGCATACACGCCCATCATTTCAAACTGGCGCAGAACCGCAGAGCCATAAAAAGTAATAGAAGCGCCAATACGGGGAATAACCGCATCAAAAGGCGGTAACTCTTCCCCACCAATATGGATGCTCGACTGGCGCATATTGATGTTCATATAGCATTCGAGCGGGTTGATCACTTTGACTTCGTGACCACGTAATGTCGCAGCCTCAACGAGTCGCTTTGTGGAATATAGCTCTGGCCCTTGCGATAGGATCGCGATTCTCATTTTGGTCTCCGACAACCATTTCATTTTGAGCGCATCATACGCTCGGATTAGGATAAATCAATCATGGCAATTATTGCTTGCGCAAATGCTGGGCGCCAGAAGCCAAAAACCAGTCACATGGACTGGTTTTTGACGATATTATCGCATCGGGTTGATTAACCTTCGCTCACCATATTCACAGTGTACTTCGGAATTTCAATCACCAGATCGCTATCGACAACTTTGGCTTGACAAGACAAACGGCTCTCAGGCTCTAGTCCCCATGCCTTGTCGAGCATATCATCTTCAAGCTCATCGCTTGGCTCTAGCTCATCAAAGCCCTCACGCACGATGCAGTGGCATGTGGTGCAGGCACAGGACTTTTCACAGGCATGCTCGATATTAATGCCGTTACGCAGCGCCACATCGAGAATCGTTTCACCTACTTTGGCTTCCAACACTGCGCCATCGGGACATAACTCAGCATGGGGAAGAAAGACTAACTGGGGCATCACATCACCTATATGTTGTCAATTGACTGACCCTTAAAGGCCACTCGAATAGAATTGTCCATACGCTTCGCGGCGAAATCCTGAGTATGTTCATCAAGGACTTCAATCGCTTGCTTAATCACATCGGCATCATCACCACGGGCAATTTCGGCAAGCTGAGCCATGACCGTATCAATCTGCTGACGCTCATCACTTGTCAGCAAGTCGCCATCTTTTGCAAGCGCTGCATTTAACGACTCAAGTACCCTTGCCGCCTCGACTTGCTGCTCAGCCAGCATACGACGACTAATGTCTTCTTTAGCATGCTTCATCGAGTCCTTGAGCATAGTCGCGATTTCGGTATCCGATAAACCAAACGAAGGCTTGACCTGAATGCTCGATTGCACGCCAGTGGATTTCTCCATTGCGGTGACGCTGAGCAGACCATCGGCATCGACTTGGAAGGTCACACGAATATGGGCAGCGCCCGCAGCTAACGGCGGAATACCTTTAAGCGTAAAGCGTGCGAGTGAGCGACAATCATCGACTAACTCACGCTCGCCCTGCACCACATGAAAGGCCATCGCCGTTTGACCATCCTTGAAGGTGGTGAACTCTTGGGCGCGGGCGACTGGGATCGTGGTGTTACGAGAAACCACTTTCTCCACTAAACCACCCATGGTTTCAATCCCTAATGACAAGGGGATCACATCGAGCAGTAATAATTCAGACTCGGGTTTGTTACCAACCAGAATATCGGCCTGAATCGCCGCGCCGATGGCGACAACACGATCAGGATCGATAGAAGTTAATGGCGCCTTACCGAAAAAGGCTTCAACCTGTTCACGCACTAATGGCACGCGGGTGGAACCACCCACCATCACAGTTTCTAACACTTCATCAGCCGTTACGCCCGCATCACGTAGGGTGCGACGACAGCTGGCGATGGTTTTCTTTACTAATGCGCTGATTAAACTATCAAATTCAGCCTTAGTCACCAGTTGCTTGAGCACTGTGCCATCGGCAAGCGTCAAGCTCGCTTCGACTTCACTCGCATCGGTTAAGGCTTCTTTCACGCGGCGCGCTTCAATCAATAACTGACGGCTGAGCTGCGAATCGATATTAGTTAATTGCCACACTTGCTGCATATGAGCCTGCAACAGATGGTCAAAGTCATCGCCACCCAGCGCAGAATCACCGCCTGTGGCCAGCACTTCAAAGACGCCACGATTTAAACGCAGAATAGAGATATCAAAGGTTCCGCCGCCGAGATCGTAAATAGCGATCACGCCTTCTTGCTTTGAGTCTAACCCATAGGCGATTGCCGCCGCGGTAGGCTCGTTGAGCAGGCGCAATACTTTCACACCAAGCAAAGACGCGGCATCTTTAGTCCCTTGACGCTGCGCATCATCGAAATACGCTGGCACTGTGATGACGACTCCCTGCAGCTCGCCGCCTAAGGTTTTCTCTGCGCGTTCAACCAGAGGACGTAAAATTTCCGCTGACACTTGCACCGGATTCACTTGCCCTTGAGGCGTGACAAACAGCGGCAAACCGTTTTCACTGGCTTCAAACTGGTATGGGAACGCTTGCTCACCAGATTGAATATCCGTGAGGCTGCGGCCCATAAAGCGCTTGACCGATACAATAGTGTTTTTCGGATCCTGCGCTGAACTTAACGCCGCGACTTGACCCACTTCAATGCCATCTTGGGTATAACGAACGATAGAAGGTAAAGAATGCTGGCCATTTTCATCGGGTAAGGTCGCCGTTACGCCGCTGCGGACGGCGGCCACGAGGGAATTAGTGGTACCTAAATCGATGCCAACGGCAAGTCTATGTTGGTGCGGCGCGGCGCTTTGTCCGGGCTCTGCAATCTGCAAAAGGGCCATATGTATCCAACTTAGTAGCGCCGACTCAGACCCGTCTGAATCGGCTAAATAACTGCAATAGGGAAAATTAATCGAGCAGCGCGTCTTCGATACGCGTCAGCTCATCGTGTAATTTTGCCATAAATTTAAGCTTGCGTACTTGATCTGCCGCTAACAAGGCATCTTCTTCGCTGCCACTGCTTAGCTGGGCGGTGAGCAATTTCGTCAGCTTTGTCCGGTAGGCCGCGAAAGAGTCGTATAACTCATCAATGCTCTCTTGGGGATCTGCACTATCGCGAATGTCTTCTAACGCCTCACGCCATTCCATCTGCTGCATTAAAAATGCAGTGTCTTTCACTGTGGTGGTTTCGTGGCTTAAATCGATACCACGTAGCGACAGCATATGCTCGGCACGGCGGATAGGATCTTTTAGGGTTTGATAACCGTCATTCACTTGCGCAGTGCGTTGCACCGACAATAAGCGTTGTTGCTCGGTATCGTTGGCAAACTTATCGGGATGCACCGCCCGTTGCAGTTCGCGGTAGCGTTCTGCAAGCACAGCGGTGTCAATATCGAAGGCAGGGGAAAACTTAAACAGCTCGAAATAATTCATGCGTCAATTCGGCAATTAAACAGTGAAACTCTCACCGCAACCGCACTCACCTTTTGCGTTAGGATTGTTAAATTGGAAACCTTCGTTCAGGCCTTCTTTAACAAAATCCAACTCAATGCCCTGTAGATAAATGAAGCTTTTTGCATCGATAATAATTTTAACACCATCAATATCATACACTTCATCGTCATCATTCAGCGCATCAACAAACTCAAGCACATACGCCATACCCGAACAGCCAGAGGTCTTTAAGCCGAGGCGCAGGCCGATGCCCTTGCCTCGATTCGCTAAGAAAGATCTGACACGCTCAGTTGCCGCTGGGGTCATTGTAATCGCCATCTTAACTCCAGATGTTACTTAGCTTGTTTCGATTTGTACTCGTCGATTGCCGCTTTAATGGCATCTTCTGCCAAAATGGAACAGTGGATTTTCACCGGTGGCAAGGCTAATTCTTCCGCGATATCGGTGTTTTTAATTGCCGCTGCTTGCTCGATAGTCTTGCCTTTCACCCACTCGGTTACCAGTGAGCTAGACGCAATCGCGCTGCCACAACCGTAGGTTTTGAACTTAGCGTCTTCGATGATGCCGTCTGCGCCAATTTTCAGCTGTAACTTCATCACGTCACCACAGGCAGGCGCTCCCACCATACCGGTCACGACCGAAGGATCGTTCTTGTCGAAAGAACCAACGTTACGTGGGTTCTCATAATGATCTATCACTTTTTCACTGTAAGCCATGGTACTGCTCCAAAATTATCTATTGTAAATGGTCGAATTAATGATGAGCCCACTGGACCTGATTCAGGTCAATGCCATCTTTGAACATCTCCCACAGTGGAGACATTTCTCTTAATTTATCAATAGATTGAGTAATAACTTCGATAGCGTGGTCGATTTCTTCTTCAGTGGTAAAACGACCGATTGAGAAACGAATTGAGCTATGCGCCATTTCATCATTTAAACCGAGCGCACGTAACACGTAACTTGGCTCGAGACTGGCTGAAGTACAGGCAGAACCCGATGAAACCGCTAAATCTTTTAATGCCATCATCAGCGACTCACCTTCAACATAGTTGAAGCTGACGTTTAGGCTACCGCTCACACGGTGAGTCATGTCGCCGTTCACATAGGTTTCTTCAATGTGCTTGATGCCATTCCATAACTTATCACGCAGCTTAGCGATACGGGCGTTGTCTGTTGCCATTTCAGCTTTTGCAATCGCAGCCGCTTCACCTAAACCGACGATTTGGTGAGTTGGCAATGTGCCACTACGCATACCACGTTCATGGCCACCGCCGTGCATTTGCGCTTCTAAACGAATGCGAGGTTTACGGCGAACGTACAGAGCACCAATCCCTTTTGGACCATACATTTTGTGGCCAGAAATAGAGATCAGATCGACCTTAGTGGTTTGTACATCGATAGGTAATTTACCCGCGCTTTGTGCAGCATCCATATGGAAGATAATGCCTTTTGAACGGCATAACTCGCCGATAGCATCCACATCATGGATCACA
Source organism: Shewanella decolorationis S12 (assembly GCF_000485795.1). GTDB lineage: Bacteria > Pseudomonadota > Gammaproteobacteria > Enterobacterales > Shewanellaceae > Shewanella > Shewanella decolorationis. The sequence continues at coordinate 4,028 of NZ_AXZL01000041.1, read as the reverse complement.
CCGATTTCGTTATTCACATGCATGATGCTGACAAGAATCGTGTCGTCGCGCATCGCCGCTTCTAAACGTTCCATCGGAATGATACCGTTAGCATCTGGCTCTAAGTAAGTGACTTCAAAGCCTTCACGCTCAAGCTGACGGCAGGTATCGAGTACCGCTTTATGTTCAGTCTTGCTGGTGATGATGTGCTTGCCTTTCTTATTGTAGAAGTGCGCTACGCCTTTGATCGCCAGATTGTTTGATTCGGTTGCACCTGAGGTAAACACGATTTCACGGTGATCAGCATTGATCAGATCAGCCACTTGGCTGCGCGCCACATCCACCGCTTCTTCCGCTTGCCAGCCATAACGGTGAGAACGTGATGCTGGGTTACCGAAGATGCCATCCATCGTCATGTATTGGAACATTTTTTCCGCGACTCGCGGATCAACTGGCGTGGTGGCGGCATAATCTAAATAGATAGGAAGCTTCATAACACACTCCGTACTTAGCAGTCTCTGCCGAGGCTACATACAACGTACAAAAATAATTTTTATCGTATAACAAAAAGCCTATAAGCTGACTCTTTGCTCCTTTTGCATAGTGTCTTGCTTAAGCGAGATAAACTGCACATCTCGTTTCTGCATTAAGCCCGCAAGACTGATACCATCTAAAAAATCTGAAATTTGTTTGCTTAAATCGCCCCAGAGCGAGTGCGTTAAGCAGCGAGTTCCACTCTGGCAATTGCCTAATCCTTGACAACGAGTCGCATCGACAGACTCGTCCACGGCATGGACCACCATGCCAACAGAAATATCATTAGCTTCGAGGCCTAAGCGATAACCACCACCTGGACCACGGACACTGGCCACTAGGCCATGTTTGCGTAACTTTGCGAAGAGTTGTTCCAGATAGGAAAGCGAAATCCCTTGTCTTTCAGAGATATCCGCTAAGGGAACCGGTCCCGAAGCCGAGTGGATGGCCACATCGAGCATTGCGGTTACTGCATAACGACCTTTAGATGTAAGTTTCATAACTACCATAGCTCCCAAACAGGTATGGGGTTATTTCAACATACCTGAGTAAATCAGTCAAGTATAAAACCTAGTAAAACACTCAAGTATATAAGCGTGCAGCGAACCAATACCCTTTCATCTTGGTGGGGTATTTAACCTTTTTCTGCCCTAAGATTCAATGCTAAAGGGGCAATTAATCGTCCTAATCGCCCCCATATCGGGATCTAACGCACTCTCTTGGAATGAAAGCTAACCACCTAGGTCCACTCTGTTTAAAAACCGCGCAACCTCAGAGGAAATTGAATGGCAATCATCGGTGGCAGAAGCATGTGGATTAACATCAACATGCCTCTGCGCAAAACACCTTAATTAAATGCTGGGATCAAACTCGTCGAGCGCACTCTGGCGTTTATCGGCGGCGGCTTTTTCCGCGTCGTTAAACTCACCCACATTCAGCTCTGGCAATCTTTCGGTGCATACATCACCACCTAAGCGCTGAATGGCTTGACACAATTCCTGCACTTTTGAATCCATTAAATGCATATGGTCCAGCATTTGACCGATAGCGTTTGCGACAGGATCCGGATTGTCAGGAGACACAGCATACGCATCGAAACCATATTTCTTGGCCATGGCGCTGCGACGCTCAGACTTCTCCTTCGATTGTGGCGAAGGTGTGGCGACCACGCGCCCAGGGATCCCGACCACAGTCGTATCCTTAGGCACATCTTTCACCACCACAGAGTTAGAGCCGACACGCGCCCCATCATGCATAGTGATAGGACCTAAAATCTTAGCCCCTGCGCCCACGACCACGTTATTGCCTAGTGTGGGATGGCGTTTACCTGCCTGCCAAGTGGTGCCGCCAAGTGTCACGCCGTGATACAAAGTACAATCATCGCCAATCTCGGCGGTTTCGCCGATCACCACGCCCATACCATGGTCGATAAAGAAACGATCGCCAATGGTGGCACCCGGATGGATCTCCACTCCCGTCAGCCAGCGCGAAAAAGTCGATAAACAACGGGCCATTAAGCGCCAATCACGCTTCCATAATTTATGGCTTATCCGGTGCAGCCAAATGGCGTGCATGCCAGGATAGTTGACCAAGATCTCAAAGGCGCTGCGCGCCGCGGGATCACGGTGATATATAGATTCAATGTCTTCTTTTAGCCTAGCTATCACACCCATGCTTCAATCCTTCGCGATTAGCGTTATTTGCCAAATGTACTTTGGCTATTTTTGTTTGTTACCTACCACTTTATCGATCGAGGTTAAAATGCCTCGAAGAATGTTCATTTCTTGGCTTTCGATACGTGCACGGCTAAACAGACGACGTAGCTTAGTCATCACTTGGCCGGGGTGGTTTTTAATAATAAAACCTGTCGATGATAAGGTACTTTCTAAGTGCACAAAGAAACGCTCAAGATCGGCAGAAAGCGGATACTCTTCCTCCACTTGCGGCGCCGCTGTTTGCGCTAAGTGTGCCACACGCGTCTCATAACAAATGATCTGCACTGCTTGTGCTAAATTCAATGAGCTGTATTCAGGGTTAGCAGGAATAGCCACATGGTAAGTACATTGCTGTAATTCTTCATTGGTCAAACCATGATTTTCACGGCCAAAGACAATGGCGACGGGCCCTGTTAAGCCCTCAGAGACCAACTTTTGCCCCGCTTCACGGGGTTCGAGCATTGGCCAATCTAAGGTACGGCTGCGGGCACTGGTGGCAATCACTAAACTGCAATCGGCGATGGCTTCCTCTAAGGAATCCACTTTCACCAAATGCTTTAAAATGTCCGATGCACCGGCGGCTAAGGCGATGGATTGACCATCCACTTCACATCTTGGTTCGGCAAGATACAGGGTCGATAACCCCATGGTCTTCATCGCTCTGGCGGTCGAGCCAATATTGCCGGGGTGCGATGTCCCCACTAAAATCACACGAATATTACTTAGCATGAAACGACTTAATTTAATTCACAAAACACAGTGAGCGAATACTATCACAGGCGTGCGTGAATGCTTATATGAAAATCGGTATTTGATATAACATTCAAATCGAGTATAATGCCGCCCGCTATTTTTAACGTTCTTTAACATCCAGGGGATTGCAATGCATCCGATGCTGACGATTGCTGTTCGCGCTGCCCGCGCGGCTGGCCAAACTATTATGCGCGCCTACACTGAACTTGACCGAGTTGAAGTCAGTGCTAAAGGTATCAACGATTTTGTTACCAGTGTAGATAAGGAAGCAGAAGCTGCTATTACCTATCAAATTCGCAAATCTTACCCTGATCACACTATCGTGGGTGAAGAAAAAGGCGAAAATCGTGGTGAAAACAAAGACTATATTTGGATAGTCGATCCTCTGGATGGAACTAATAACTTCGTTAGAGGCATTCCCCACTTCGCAGTTTCTATCGCACTGCAACACAAAGGCAAAACTGAAGTTGCCGTTGTGTACGATCCTGTTCGTGAAGAATTATTTACCGCTATCCGTGGTAAAGGCGCCAAATTAAACGATTTCCGTATCCGCGTAACCAATGTGACTGAACTGGCTCCAACCATTATCGGTACAGGTTTCCCATTCAAAGCCCGCCAACACACCGAAAGCTACATGGCAATCTTTGGCGAAGTGTTCGGTCAGTGTTCTGACTTACGCCGCGCAGGTTCTGCCGCATTAGATTTAGCCTATGTGGCTGCTGGCCGTTTAGACGGTTTCTTCGAAATCGGTTTAAAGCCATGGGATATCGCTGCTGGCGACTTAATCTGCCGCGAAGCGGGTGGCACAGTCACCGACTTCACTGGTGGTCATAACTACCTGATCTCTGGCAACATCGTTGCAGGTTCACCGAAAGTGACCACAGAGTTAGTGAAAACCATGCGTCCTTTGCTGAACGAAGGTTTAAAGCGTTAATCATACCCTTGCGGCAGTAACTGTCCCGTCCTGAAATAAGTTGACACTTATTTCCACCTAAAACGCCTGATGAACCTCATCGGGCGTTTTGTATTTTAAGGCCAAATGGGGCC
>NZ_AXZL01000040.1 GCF_000485795.1 Shewanella decolorationis S12 | reverse complement strand
TTTGTTTGGCGACTACAGAGTATCACCAACAGGCAGTTGATCTCTCCTCACCGTTTAACCATGAGTGGTGCACTTATTATCTGAATTCGGGCTTTCTGATAACGATCTTGGTAAAATACTAAGTCTAATTAACAGACAACCTGATGGTATAATGATTTCAATTGAAATCCTGTCTATGAGATTCCACGGTTTAAGGCCTGAAAATGCGTATGCTCCTTCAAATGAAATAAAAGAACTAGCTCAGCAAACTCTCCTCCTTGCTGACTTCTCAAAAGAAGATTTCAATGGTCACAAAGATCACGTGATGCATAATGTGGTGAGAGTTGCCCTTACAACCCCAAATAACTATGAAGCAACTCGTTTAATTCTCGAACGTATGATTGAGCAGCAACCACTGTTTAGTATTGGAAATCATCTTCCTCAGACAATCGATGTATTAATGAAGTCTAATCCTAAGGCTGTTCTTGATAGCTTACTCGATGAAAAAGGGAATTGTCAGGAACGTGCAGTCACATTTTTTAAATGCAACCAAACACCATCAATACCACTTGAACTTATTTCTGAATGGTGTGGAAGTAACCTATCAAAACGATGCCCTATTGTTGCCGAGATAATATCGCCGTATAGAAAAGAAAACGAAGTATACCAACTGACCAAAGAAGCGAGATTGCTTTTGAACATCAGCCCTAATGCCTTAGAGGTACTGGAAAAAATGGATATAACTCGCAGAGCTAGCACGATTCATGGGTCGTATGCTAATTTCCTTGAGGCGCGCCTCTCTGTATATGTTGAATTAGAAAATTTTGACGATTCAAAAGTTCAACAATGGGCTAGTTCAAAGAAAGCATCCCTACAAAGCTGGATAGACATTGAGCGAAAATGGGAAGAAGAGCGAGCTCGAAATACAGATGAAAGATTTGAATAGTGGAACTTTGACCAAATATTTGAGTTGTGGGATTCATAATACTAGCTTAGGCCTGATTTCGTACTGAATAACCACAGTAACTCTACTCACTTTGTGCATTACTAAAGTTTGGTCAACGAGATGTGTAACAAGAGTTAAATCATGGTCGTTGCTAACACAAAATGGGGCAAAAGCTTTTTAGCTGCACGAACAGTTAGAGAGATACTTAAGATTGTCATTGTTGTACCTGTGACCTTTTAAAACATCTAGGTTTTAGTCGAGCCTCAGGGACGGTTTTTATTAAATTAAAGGGTTGCGTGTCACAGGGAAAATGACAATTCATTCTGCAAACTTGACGATAAAGTTATCTCGCTTCCAAGCAGTTATGGAACATGAATGGCAATGTATTGATTTACATTGCCGTTTTTGGAGATAGCTCAATAAGCTTTGGATATTTAGCTTAGGGATGATGGCGATATCAGAGCCAAATCAATTTTTGCTTGAGCTTTCGACCTCTTTGGCGGTGCGGCTTACGATATCGGTGCCAGCGTCGAGATACTGTTTATAGGTATCATCACCCCATGCCACGAGTTTATCGTCTTTAAAAATCAGTGGGGTGCATTCTTCTTTTGTGGTTACGCCATCGGATTTTTCATGGTGAGTACGATAAAAGAGTACTTGTAGTTGACCCTCCTTAAGGGATTTGGCCTCTGTAAAATCGGCCTTACCAAACAGGGTTTTGACGGCAGAGATATCTTGCCCGAGGGTTAAATCATTTAATTTCTGGCTGTTATAGACTTGCCTATCTTCCCAATCCATTTCATCCGGGGTGGGCTCATATACAAGAACCACTACAGCGACGAAGGCGACATAGGCGGCAAATATGCTACCAATAATAACCGAAGCTTTTGATTTCATTGAATCTAATTCCTTTGCATATCCAATGTGTTATTTGGCAAATCAATAAAATACGCTTTTGATGACCTGAGGTAAACGGCTTTATTGCAACTTAGTGTTAACAAGAGGCGCTAATCGACCTGCGGCGTGTTGGCGGGGCCATTGAACCGAAAATCTTTTAGATTGATGTTTAAGGGTAAATCGGTTTGTAGCTGGGCTAATTTATAACTAAGGCGCGCCATATCTCGACCTTCGGCCAGTTTTTTGGCTTGTTTTGCGCCCAGATTGGGCAAAGAGGAAAACAACGCCGCTAGAGTTCTAAAAGTGCGGAGTAGTTCGGCCGCCGATTTGGGGCCTATCCCCGCAATACCTGGGATTTTATTGCCGCTATCACCAGCTAGTGCCATTAAATCAAGAAATTGGCTACGATCGACTCCGAGCTTTTGCTCAAGCTCTGCGATGTTAAGGTATTGCTGATTAAAATGATCCCATTGGCTGATACGCGGATGATTGAGTTGGCTAAAGCCTTTATCGGTGGACACGATAACGGCTTCACCTTGGGCTTTGGCGGTTTTCATCGCAAGTGTGGCAATAACATCATCGGCCTCAGCTGCGGCATAAATCGATTGGATTTGTACGCTTGTAAGATGTTCTTGCAGTGCAGGTAAGCCCGCAGCCAGAGGCTCGGGCATAGGTTTACGGCCCTTTTTATAATCGGGATAAAGTTGTTTACGCCAAGAGATCTCATCACCATCCCAGACGATAGCGACATGGGTAGGGTGGTGAATGCGCAGCAGTTTAGTGCAGGCGACACTCACACGCTCCGTTAAACTGTCCATATCGTTCTCATCTGGGATCGCCGCATAAATCCGGCGAACTAAGTTGAGACCATCGATAATCAAAAACTTATTCATTGGCGGTTATTGTTTTATTTCACTATTTGATAGCAGGGAACATAAGCGCTACCCGGCAGTTTCATCCTATGTTGGGCGACAAAGGCCCCTAGCAAATTGTCCATCAATTCCATTAAATGCGGGTCCCCTTTAATGTGGAAGGGGCCTAATTGTTCAATTTGCTTAATGGTGTCTGATTTTACATTACCCGCAACGATACCCGAAAACGCTTTGCGTAAATTGGCCGCTAGCTCAGCTTTATTCGTCTGATAATGCAAATCTAAGTTGGCCATCACCTCATGGCTGGGGATGAACGGAAGTTGGAACTCGGGTTCAATTTTTAGCCCCCATTGATATTGATAGGCATCGCCAGTGGCGCGGCGATGGTTTTTTACTTGCTCCATACCTTGCTTCATCACTCGCGCGACTTCGGCGGGATTATCGATAATGATTCGGTATTTTTGTTGAGCCTCAGGCCCTAAGGTGGCGGCGATAAACTCATCAATTTTAATGAAATAGTCCGCACTCTCACTGGGGCCTGTCAGTACCAGTGGGAAGGGGGTTTGCTGATTTTCTTTGTTCAGCAAAATCCCCAGAATATACAGTAACTCTTCGGCGGTACCCGCTCCGCCGGGGAAGATAATAATGCCGTGGCCTAAGCGTACGAAGGCTTCAAGGCGTTTTTCGATATCGGGTAAAATCACCAGCTCGTTAACAATTTGGTTGGGCGGCTCTGCGGCAATAATACTCGGCTCGGTGAGACCAATATAACGGGCGTTTTTAATCCGCTGTTTTGCATGACCAATGGCTGCGCCCTTCATTGGGCCTTCCATCGCGCCTGGGCCACAGCCGGTGCAAATATCGAGTTCTCTCAGGCCGAGTTGATAACCCACTTCGCGAGTATATTGATATTCGATGGCATTAATGCTGTGGCCGCCCCAGCAGACGACTACGTTCGGGTCTTTCATCGGTGCAATGGCATGGGCGTTACGTAAAATATCGAATACTACGTTAGTTATGTGGCTCGCGTTAGTGAGATTTATGTGTTTTAGGGTGTCGTATTTGTCGCTGATATAAAGGATATCTCTCAGCACCGAAAATAAATGCTCTTGGATACCTGTGATAATTTGTCCATCGACAAAGGCTTGCTCGGGGGGATTGATAAGTTCTAACTTAACCCCACGTTCACGTTGCAGCACGTGAATATCGAAGTTGTGGTATTGCTCGAACAACGCTTTAGAGTTGTCGGTTTTAAGGCCCGCGGCGAGTACAGCGAGGGAGCAGTTACGATACAGTTGATATAAGGCGCTTTTGGCGCTTTTTTTAAGGCGATCAACTTCAAGTTGTGAAAGCTGATCCATGCTGCCCTTAGGGCTGACTTTTACTATCATTTATCACTCCTTCGTATAGACAGGAGTGATAACTGGCGACGTATAGGCTGGCTTTGTTATACGTCAATCACAACCCTGTCTCTGCTTTCATGTTTTGCTTTGTAGAGTGCTGCATCGGCGCGCTCGAAGGTTTCATGTATGAGCTCGTTCCCCATAACCTGTGCAGCCCCTATAGATACTGTAACTGTAATCCGCTGATTTTTAAATTTAAATGGAATATTTTTTACTTTTTCACGTACCCTGTTTAAAAGTTGACCAATATCGCTGCTGTCAATATCTGGCAAAATCAGAACAAACTCTTCACCACCATAGCGGGCAACGAACTCGGTATCTCTTAGGGAATTTTTCAATGCCATGGCAATAACTTGCAGGGTTTTATCGCCCGTGCTGTGACCAAAGCTGTCGTTGATGCTCTTAAAGTGATCGATATCGGCCACTGCTATCCACAGTGGGGTTTTATGACGTTGATAATTACGGTACTCAAGCTCCATGCGCTCTTCTAAAGCGGCACGGTTGGGTAGTTGAGTTAGGCTGTCTAATAGATTGAGTTTTTGCTGCTCGAATAATCGTTCTTTATAGGTATTAGCCTCATTACTCAACTCGTTCAGCTCTTTGCGCATGGTCTCCATCGACTTGCGTAATAGTGCTTGCTCACGCTGCTCGAGTGCTTCTTTACGGGCAAGGGCAGAACGGATGGAGTTGAGTTGTTCGGTCAGCTGGGCTTTGAGATCGACAATATCGTCGGTGTCGATAATGGCTTCACCTACGTTATCAACGCGAGAGTTTATCTCTCTATTAAGCTGTGTCTTAAGCTGGAAGCTGCGCTGATTATGATTATAGGATTCGCTTACCACTTCGCGCACTGCCGCTAAGGCATCGTTTAGCGCATACAAAAACTCTTGCGAGGCAGATTTTTCGCGGGCGATATTGTCAAGCAGTAGAGACAAAATCGTTTGATAGGCTTCGAGCAAAGTGTCGATTTCGACCTCAGACGCTAACTGCTCTTTAATCACCAGTACTTGGTCGCGTTGGTCTTTACGAAACTCAATTTCTGAAATCATCTGCGCCAGCTCGTGGGCGAGTTGCCTATGCTTTGGCAAGACATCGAGCTTTTCGGTCTCATTGAACTGCTGCTGCAGGATGGTATCGTAGAAGCCAATGATTTGTTTTACTTTAGGAATATATTCCCACACAGTGTGGAAAGGTTTAGCCAGATCTTGCTTGAAGTAGTTAACTTCTTTTTTGAGTTTTTCAGGGGCAGAGTTTACCCGCTGGATTTGACGGATAACCTGTGCAAGCCCCGCGCGACTTTCTTCAAGTTGCACCATGACATGGTGATACTGACCTTTTAGTAGACGTTCAACATCGACTAATTCCGGCAATGCCTCATCGACTCGCTCAAAGGTATTTAAGTTATGGCGAAGTTTGGCAAGTTTATTGTCTAGTTCTAAATTTTGCCCTTTGCAGGCAAGACTCAAATGACCAATAAATTGGAGTAGTGTTTGTAACTTAGCATTCCTGTCTTCGTTTACTTCATCCAAGGCCAATTTTGCCGAGTGAAGCTTTTGCTGAAGTAGTGCCAGTTGTGTAACTGTCGCGTTGGAATCCTTCATCCGGAGTATTTTCCTAACTCTGCAGGGCTAACAAGCATGACGTCCTCTGTCCAGATTAGCGGTAAACTCACATGCTTCTAATGTTATAACAATGGTTGTAGAGTGCAAATTGCTTTGCTCTTACCATGGTGATTAATTGTCGATATTGATCAAATATTTTCTAATAAATGTCTGACTTGGTTATTTTCCCAGCAAGGCCAAACAATATCTTCTTTTGCTACATTTGTTTCGACTCTAATGAGGCCGCGTTCAATTCCCTTTTCCAAATGCAAGAATAAAGGATTGGCAAAGAGAGTGGGTGGCACAAAATCTAAGGCCCTCAGACTGACATAATGGCTAGCATCGCAAGGTAAGCTCCTAGCGCCAGCTAATGCCATTTGTACTGTTTCAAAGAGCAATTTAGGGTCGATTTTAATTTCTGCTTTGGCTAGCAGTGGCAAATTGATAAAGCCAATATTGAAGTTAAAGTTTATGTCTTTGCCATCAAGATATCGACGCAATGTTTGTAACATTTGCGGCGGCTCAATAACCTCTGTAAATCTTACTGCAAATAGCCCTTGGCGGATCACATATACTGGCATTAAAAGGCAATCGCCGATGTGCTGAGTTAATTGCTGGGTAATCGCATTGGCAAAATATTGACCATGATTCAGGTCGGTGCTCACATGCTCACCAAATTCGATCAGGGCGAGGGCGGTTGTGGGCGAATTTACTGGGTTTGGAGCGAGATCCTTTAACAGCGCAGCATAGCCTTGGTGGGATGTGAAGGGCTCCTGCAAACTTAATTTAACTAATGCCTCATTTTGACGGCTATTTTTGCGACGTTGGATGAGTAAGATTACGATACCTACAAGCAAAATGGTCGCAATCAAGCCACTAAAAGCGAGCAATTTGTTGGTATTTTTAGTGGTTTCAACAGCGTCATTCAGTTTGCTTTGTAGCATACTGAGTTCGAGCTTTAGTTGCTGCTCGGCCAAAACCGAAGATGCGACAGCAGGATCGTTAGCTGTATTTTTAGCGGTTTGATTTAACGCTATGATGCGCTTTTGAGTGCTGATGACTTTGGTTTGATCCTGCATTTTTTCTGCCGCGAGGGCGATTTGCGTCAATGCCGATTTTTGCTCATCAAGCAAATTTAAATCCGTTGCTAAGGCCAAGGCATTTTCGGAGTGGCTCATCATGAGTGGCCAATCAGCCTTGGATTGAGCTACCTCGCCGATCAGTAACTCGTTATAAACTAAGTAATGATGACTTTGTTTTTCCACAAACACCTTGTTTGCCATAAGCAAATACTTAAGGGCATTGGTTTCATCATTTAGGTGCGAGTAGGCTTGGCCTAAATTATGAAAGTTAAGTCCCTGGGCAATGTAGTTGCCGCGTTTAGCATCAAGCTGTTGAGCGTTGAGATAGTAATCAATGGCACGGTTCCAATCCCCTTGCTCGCCATACACCATGGCGATAACCGTCATACAACTTGACAGATAAGTGTCGTTGCCCATTTTTTTAAAGCCTGCAGCGGCCTCATGGGCGTTTTTTAACGCTTCATCCCATTGTTTTAAATCGCGATAAACCTTGGCCAGTTGCAACTGCAAATGGGTTTTCATCGAAGGATAATTGGAGCGATTAGATAAGCGAATCGCTTCGCTATAGTGCTGTAATGACTTAGTGAGTTGCTGATTTTTATTGTAATAATGCCCGAGTTTTGACTCGGCCGCCGCAATCAAATAATCGTTCCTGAGCTTGTAGGCGATATCGCGATAGGTATGAAAATGCATTAAGGCAGGCACATCTTGGCGGATAACGAGGTGTAGACCGCCTAAGTGTTCATGAATGGTGTGCTTGAGCAGCATGGACTCGACATCGTAACTGTCGTTAATCCGTGTCAGTGCCTCATTATAAAAGGCGATGGCCTCTTGGTATTTTTGTTCAGTGCGGCCAATATAGCGGCCTTTTAGCATGGCGACAGTCGCTTGTTGAAAGGGCGTTTGCGCTATGCTTGCAAGCAGTTCGATAAGGGTATTAGCGTCTTGAAACCCGACCTTAGATTTTACATTCGGCTCCATATTCAATCGCGCCAGTAACTGCAAAATATGTTCGAACTCTTCACTGCTATAACCCTGCTCTTGGGCGGCGCGCTCAAACTGTTCGCGGTTCTTAAAGGCAATAGGAAAAGAGAGGGATTGATTAAGCCTGTCGTACATCTTCTGTGGCGTTTCACGCAATTCTATTTCTTCGGCTTCGAGATCGGCAGCCCTTGTTTGAAACGAAATTGACATCAACAAGGTCACGAAAATAACAATGAGTTTACGCATGTGTAGGTGGCCCTATATTCCCTAAGTCAAGGAACTTATTTTGTTAGCTTTTGTTAGCGCCTAATGAGGATGCTACATCGACTTGTTATACTTGGAAAAAATATAAGAAGCATAATAACAGAAGACGGAAGGAAGTCAGAGTGAAACCCAGTAGATTATCTGTTTTGATATTAAGTGCATTAGGTTCGACAACTGTTTTAGCCGATGTGGATTATAAAATTGATTTAAGCCAGCCAGAACATCACCTTGCGCAGGTGAGTGTGACTTTTCCCGAAGCTAACGCGGGTGAGTTGACGGTTAATCTTCCCGTGTGGCGTACGGGGAAATATCAAGTGTTACCCCTATCCGATGGTGTGCGTTTATTTAGCGCGAAAGACAGTCAAGGTAACAGTCTTCCATGGAAACGTAGCGCCAGTGGCGAGTGGCAAATAGCCCTCGATAAACCCGCCAGTGTGACTGTGAGTTATCAACTCTACGCCAATGAATTAGGTCAACGTGTACGCCATATCGATGCGAGCCACGCTTATCTCGATGCCAGTGGCGTATTTATGTATAGCCCGCAATTTCGGACAGACCCTGTGGCCGTGCAGTTAAAGGTTCCCGAACATTGGCAGAGTTATTCCGGCATGTCATCAGGTAACACTGCGCATTCTTTCGTTGCCCCTAACTATGACGTACTGATTGATTCTCCTATCGAAACAGGAGTGAGTCTCCACAAGCAATTCAGCGCCAACGACAAAGACTATGAACTCGTGTTTTGGGGCGAAGGCAACTACGATGCCGATAAGGTGGTGAAAGACTTAACCGCATTGAGTGGTCAAGCCAAGGCGATTTGGGATGGTTACCCCTTTGATCGTTATGTGTATATGGTCCATGCCACCAGTGGTGCGGGCGGCGCGACCGAACACTTAAACTCGACGGTTATTCAACTGCCGCGCTTTAGTTTTCGCGAGCGTAAGGATTACCTACGCTTTATAAGCACGGCGTCCCATGAGTTTATTCATACTTGGAACGTGAAAGCCTATCGTCCAGCGGGTTTGGTCCCTTACGATTATCAGCATGAAAACATGACCGAACTTTTGTGGATTGCCGAGGGATCGACCAGTTATTTCCAAGGTCAGTTATTGCTGCGTGCAGGTGTGATGACGCCTAAGGAATTTTTAGAAGATCTCGCCAAACGCATCGACAAGAGTGAGCTAACACCGGGGCGCGAAATTCAATCCGTTGCCGAAGCCAGTTTAGGGGAGTGGAGCAGCACGGGTGGTGATTATGCCATCAACCACAGTGTGAATATTTACTCCGAAGGTTATTTAGCCTCATTGGCACTGGATTTTTCTCTGCTGACGGATTCGAATCTTGCCCATTCATACCGCGACGTACACCGTAAACTCTATCAGGATTACCGCGTGCCTAAGGGTTACACTGTGAGTGATGTAAAGCAGATCCTGAAGGACTTATCGGGTAAAGACTATGGCCCGTGGTGGCAGAGCCATGTGAATAGTCCGCTGAGCCTTGAGTTTTCAAGCCTGTTGTCTCAGGCGGGATTAGTGATGTCCTACGGTAAAGACTCTAAAGCTGAGCCTTTTACGGGCATGACCTTAAGCAGCGAACATGGCTCTTTGGTGCTTTCTCAAGTCTTGCGTAATGGCCCCGCTTGGCAGGCTGGTATTGTGGCAGGGGATGAGATCCTCGCGATTAATGGCTTAAAGGTGACTGCGCAAGGTTTTGATAAGCGCATCAAAGACTTTAAAGTGGGAGATAAAGTTGAAATCACTTTATTTAACAACGACAAAATCAAGCAAGTGGCGTTAACCTTAGGCGAGAAGCAAAGCGGTAAGCTAGTGCTAAAAGGCGATGCAAAGGCGACTAAGCAGCAAAAAGCCTTCTTCAAAGCCTGGCTTGGCATTGATTGGCCGTTCGATAATAAAGGTGAACTGCTGACGAAAAGCTAGTTCGTTTGCGATTTGAGTGAGTGGACTTTAGGTTAGCTCACTCGAATCGCTGCCAACGTGTTATTTCTGTCATAGAGACTAAAAAGGCGCCGCAATGAACTTCCACTGCGGCGCCTTTCTTTTTAAGTATCAGATCGTTTGAGCTTTTGTTTAATGTGAGCGCTTAAAACTTAAGCTTGAGTTTCTTCAAGGCCACCTAATGCTGAAACCAGTGCGTGCATCAGCGCCACTAACTCGCTGCCCATTAAGGCAAAGTCGGCATCGAGGCGTGCCATTGGATCTTCATTCCCTAGCTCATCATTACCCGCTCTAAATTCTTCGGAGAATTTTAAGCGTTTTACGCTGGCATCGGATTGCAGCAGTAGCGCAATCGATTGGCCAAAGTGCAGGGCGAGTTTATGCACTTCTTTGCCGGTTTCGAGGTGGGCAAGTACTTCGTCTTCTTTCAAATCTTGCTGCTTAAAGCGCACGATACCGCCGTCATCGGCGGCCGATTTTAACTCGGCTTCATCTTGCATTTCAAAGGGTAAGGGGGCGCTGCCATCCTTTAACCATTGTGTGAGATTGGATTCAACTGGCGCTTTAAAGCTTAATGGGATCACAGGCAAGCTGCCTAAGGCCTTACGTAATAAGGCTAATAATTCTTCGGCTTTAGTGGCACTAGAGCTATCGACCAAGATCATTTCCAGCTCAGGTAAAATCAGCGCGCGAGTTTGGCTGCGACGCGAAAAGGCGCGTGGCAATAGGCTAGTGATGATTTCATCTTTAAGCGCATCTTTTTCTTTTTTGGCGAGTTTACGATTTTCTTCGTCTTCAATTTGCGCCACTTTTTCTTCTAATGATTCTTTAATCACTTGGCCAGGCAGAATTTTTTCTTCTTTCGTCACACAGATAAGGTGACGATTGTTGGCGCTGTGCACTAAGGTGCTGCCCTGTTTACCTAAGGCATTGGAAAAACCAAATTTGCTGACGTCTTGACTGCCGCACGGGGAGAATGTGAAATCGGCGAGTGCGGTTTCAAGTGCTTCTGTTTCGATGGAAAAAGGTTTATTGAAACGGTAAAGAGTAAGATTTTTAAACCACATAAGATGCGCTCATTGGAAAAATAAAGTCGCAGTTTACGGCATAGTTGCAGCGGGGTAAACCTACCTTAAATCGTTAAATTTTGCCTCGGTTGCAGAATTCATCAAAATGTAACATTGAAAAAAATATGCCTGCAGCCCTTGGTATGCCTAGGTTTTATCTTTGAGGGGAAGTGCGGTTTTGTGGTAGCTGACCCAAGTTGTCACAATTGAAATAAAACTGAAACAGATTCATTGCAAACTTTCGGTCGTTCCAAACCAATAACCAAGACGAACATAACGTCGAAAGGATTAAATGATGAACGTTTTTTGTAAAACTCTACTTGCTTCTGCGCTAGCTTCTGCAACTCTGGCTTCTGCTTATGCCGCTGAGCCACTGACTGTTTATGGTAAGTTGAACGTTACCGCTCAATCAAACGATGAGAAAGGTGATTCTACAACAACTATTCAGAGTAATGCTTCTCGTTTTGGTGTGAAGGGTGATTTCGAACTGTCTAGCTCGCTGGAAGCGTTCTACACAGTAGAGTACGAAGTTGATACTGGCTCTGCAACAAGCGACAACTTCAAAGCCCGTAACCAATTCGTTGGTTTAAAAGGTGCATTTGGTTCTTTCTCTGTTGGTCGTAACGACACTCTGTTAAAGATCTCTCAAGGTAACGTTGACCAGTTCAACGATTTATCAGGTGACTTAAAGAGCCTGTTCAAAGGTGAAAACCGTTTAGGTCAAACTGCAACTTACCTGACACCTTCAATCGGTGGCTTCGTATTCGGTGCAACTTACGCAGCTGAAGGCGATGCTGACCAACAAGCCCAAGACGGTTTCAGCTTAGCCGCTATGTACGGTGACGCTAAACTGAAAAAATCACCTTTCTACGCCGCTATCGCTTACGATTCTGACGTAAAAGGTTACAAAATCATGCGTGCATCGGTACAAGGTAAAATCGCTGACTTAACCTTAGGTGGTATGTACCAACAACAGGAACAAACCTACAAAAACGCTTTACCAGTGGACGCTGACAGCGTGAATGGTTACCTGTTAAGCGCTGCTTACGATATCAACGCTGTGACCTTAAAAGCACAATACCAAGACATGGAAGACTTAGGTGATTCATGGTCAGTGGGTGCGGACTACAGCTTAGGTAAGCCAACGAAAGTGTTTGCTTTCTATACTAACCGCTCTTTAGAAGCGAATGCTGATGATGACAAATACATCGGTATTGGTTTAGAACACAAGTTCTAATCTCAGTATTAAGATTGAATTAAGGAGGCTTAGGCCTCCTTTTTTATTGCGATAAACAAACAGTTATATAAACTTAATATGACAATTATCGCGACAATATTGCTCAAGTGACATGCTAATTCATAAATCTGTAATAAAAATGACTAATAATAGTCGTGTTGACATTCACTGACAGAAAATCACTTATGACTGCAAGGATATTGATAGTAGAAGACGAGTTAGCCATCCGCGAGATGCTGACTTTTGTAATGGAACAGCATGGGTTTACAACCTCTGCGGCGGAAGATTTTGATTCGGCCATTGCGCTGCTAAAGGAGCCTTACCCCGATCTGATTTTGTTGGATTGGATGTTTCCTGGTGGAAGTGGTATTCAATTGGCCAAACGCCTCAAGCAGGATGAGTTTACCCGTCAGATCCCTATTATTATGTTAACCGCTCGTGGTGAAGAGGAAGATAAGGTTAAGGGCCTCGAAGTGGGCGCCGATGACTATATCACTAAACCTTTTTCACCCAAGGAGCTGGTGGCACGTATCAAGGCTGTATTGCGCCGTAGCGCGCCGACCCGCCTCGAAGAAACCATCGATGTACAAGGATTGTTACTCGACCCAGTGAGCCACAGGGTGAGTGTTGGCGATACCGTACTCGATATGGGGCCAACGGAATTCCGTTTATTACACTTCTTTATGACACACCCTGAACGTGTTTACAGCCGCGAACAGCTGCTCGATAACGTTTGGGGAACCAATGTGTATGTAGAAGACAGAACCGTGGATGTGCATATCCGTCGCCTGCGTAAAGCAGTTGAAGAATCGGGCCATGATCGCCTCATTCAAACGGTTCGTGGTGCAGGTTATCGTTTCTCTACACGCATTTAGTGCCAAATAAGAGATAGGCACAGGTTAGCTTTTACGCTATCTTGTGCTCCTCCTATTTAGCCTGATGTCTGGGTTTATTTATGTTCGACTCTTATTCAGGGTACCGGCTGTTTTCGCGCTTAGCGGTGTTTTTACTGCTTTGTTTGCTAATTGGTTTATTGGTAGGGAAACCCCTCTGGATACTTATCATTGGATTGCTAGGACTCGTGTTCTGGCATTACCGTCAGTTAGCACGTCTCAATTTTTGGTTATGGCGAGATAGAAAATTAACCCCTCCCCAAGGCAGTGGCAGTTGGGAAGGGGTGTTTAACGGCATATACCGTCTACAGGGTAAAAATCGTCGCCGAGTGGGCCAATTAGCCGCCTTGCTAGGACGTTTTCGTCAAGGAGCCGAGGCCTTACCCGATGCGGCAGTCGTGCTCGACTCTGAGCACAATATCTTATGGTGCAATAGGTTAGCTCAGCTGATATTAGGCTTTGTCTGGCCACAGGATAATGGTCAACGCATCGATAACTTGATCCGCCATCCTGATTTTTCGGCCTATATCAAAGCCGGAAAATATAAAGATCCCTTAGAGCTGGCATCGCCCGTATCCGATAGAAGACTGCTCGAAATCCGTATTATGGCCTATGGCGATCGGCAGTTATTGCTCATTGCCCGCGATATTACACGGATAAGGCAACTCGAAGGCATGCGTAAAGAATTTGTCGCTAATGTGTCACACGAACTGAAAACCCCGCTCACAGTATTGCAGGGTTATTTAGAGATGATGCAAAGCATGGCAGAACCCGGTTCGATGAACGCCAAGCCCTTAGCCTTAATGCAGCAGCAGACGCGGCGAATGCAGTCGATGGTGGAGCAGCTGTTGGTGTTATCACGCATCGAAGATGCGGCGGATATTAACCTTGAGAACACCGTAAACATGGCGCAGTTGATGGAAGTCTTAAAGGAAGAGGCCAAGGCGCTGGCGCAGGACAAGTACGAGCTAAGCTTCCACTGTGAAGCGGGACTTAACTCCCATGGCAATGAGTTACAGCTTAGAAGTGCTTGTTCTAATTTGATTTCGAATGCGATTCGCTACACAGAGCCCGGCGGCAAAATTACCGTGCAATGGCGCAGTGTGGCAACCGGTGGCCTCTTTAGTGTGACGGATACGGGTGAGGGGATTGCACCGCAGCATATTAGCCGCTTAACCGAGCGCTTTTATCGTGTCGACAGTGCGCGCTCAAGGCAAACCGGTGGCAGTGGCCTTGGTTTAGCTATTGTGAAACATGCCCTGAGTCACCACCACAGTGAGCTCAATATCAGCAGTGAATTGGGTAAAGGCAGTACTTTTAGCTTTGTGATCCCATCCCATTTGATTGAACGCAAAAAATAATTGTCAAAGAAACGCATATTATTTTTACATATAAAACAGGCCATTATGGCCTGTTTTGCTTTTGACACTTTAACAATGCGAGGTTTTTTTCAAAAAAATGCGAAAAATGTGTTTTGTCATCTAAGTGTCACATCTTGGACATAGAATTGTCATTGTAGCGATTGATACTGGCTGCGTCTGAAGAAACTTAAGTTAGAAATTAGTTAGCTTATTACTGGAGCACATAATGAAACTGAAAAAGCTTGTCGGCGCGATGACCCTCACAGCCGCTGGTGTATTCTCTGCCACTGCAATGGCATCTGTTGATCAATCTCTGCCAACTTACGAGAAAGCAAGTGGTGTATCAGGCAACCTTTCGTCTGTAGGTTCAGATACTTTAGCCAACATGATGACTCTGTGGGCTGAAGAATTTAAACAGATGTACCCTAACGTAAACATCCAAATTCAAGCTGCGGGTTCTTCTACTGCGCCACCAGCATTAACTGAAGGTACTTCACAATTCGGCCCAATGAGCCGCAAAATGAAGCCTAACGAAGAAGAAGCCTTCGAAAAACACTACGGTTACAAGCCAACTGCAGTTCGTGTTGCGATTGACGCTTTAGCGGTATTCGTACACAAAGATAACCCAATCAAAGGCTTAACTGTTGAACAAGTTGATGGTATTTTCTCTTCTACTCACAAGTGTGGTAGCAGCGATATCCAACGTTGGGGCGACTTAGGTCTTGACGGTAACTGGTCAGCAAAAGACGTACAATTGTACGGTCGTAATTCAGTATCAGGCACTTACGGTTACTTTAAAGAGCACGCCCTGTGTAAAGGTGACTTCAAGGCCAACGTAAACGAGCAACCTGGTTCTGCTTCAGTGGTTCAGTCAGTGTCTCAATCACTGAACGCTATCGGTTACTCAGGTATCGGTTACAAAACTGCTGGCGTGAAAGCCGTTGCTATCGCGAAGAAAGGTAACGAGTTTATCGAAGCGACTGCAGAAAACGCAGCGAACGGTACTTACCCATTATCACGTTACTTATATGTATACGTGAACAAGCAACCAAACAAAGACTTAGCACCAATGGAAAAAGAATTCATCCGTTATGTGCTGTCTAAGCAAGGTCAGCAAGTGGTAGAAAAAGACGGTTATGTGACTCTGCCTAAGAGCGTAGTTGCTAAAGATTTAGAACAGTTAGGCATCCGCCTGTAATTCTTAATCGCTAAACCTTAAGGGTCTCTTCGGAGGCCCTTTTTGTTTTTGGGCCCTAAATCACCAACTTGAGTAGGGGGTGATCATTTGGGGGGATTGCTGACTGGCGCTTAGGGCTGAAAAAGGGACATAAAAAAAGCAACCTAATAAGGTTGCTGTAAATTCCAATTCGGAATCCGGGGACGGTCGCGCTAGAAACCATCTAAAGGAGAATGATGATGAACGAAGAAACTCATTGCAAAGATTCGGTTCATAATATCTGACTCAAGGGCGAGAAATTAGTTCAGCAAAAATAGAAAATTTTTGAAAATATTTTTTATTAGAACCTTTATGCGTTGAAAAATATGTAAATTTTAATTTTATAAGTTAACTAAAGTTGATTATGGCAAGACTTGGATTCAAGCATTGTTACAAAATGAGGATGTGGGAAAAGCTTTATTCGATTGCGCGTCGGTAAATCAGCGTCCGATAATATGACTAGATAATTTACTCTTCACAGGTTAGCTAAGTGATACCTTTAGAAAACCAGCAAATGCCAATTGCACCCGCAACATGGGATTTAACCCGCGATTACCATTCCTTTGCTAATAGCGATCAAGTGCAGGTCACACACTTATCCCTCGCGCTAAAAGTCGACTTTGCGACTCGTACTCTGCTTGGGGAAGCGATTCTTTCACTGCGCTATCTTGAAGCAAAGGTTGGTGAGCTATGGCTCGATAGTCGCGATTTAAGCATTTTATCGGTAACGACTGATGAAGCCGCGCTGGCATTTCATCTAGATGCGGCCGAAGACATTCTCGGGCAGAAATTAGTCATCCAGTTACCCCAAACGCAGTGCGAACGAATCTATATTCGTTACCAAACCTCACCGGAGGCTGAAGGGTTGCAGTGGCTTATGCCTGAACAGACGGCGGGCAAAGCATTGCCTTATCTCTTTAGCCAGTCTCAGCCCATTAATGCCCGCAGTTGGATCCCCTTGCAGGATTCGCCAAAGGTGCGGATCACCTTCGATGCGCACGTTGAAGTGCCAAAGGGCATGCGCGCCGTGATGAGTGCAATGAACGACCCTGATACGCCGCTCGAGGGGCAATTCCTATTCGAGATGGAAAAGCCCATTCCTACCCATTTGCTAGCTTTAGCGGTGGGTGACTTAGCCTTTCAAGCCATAGGTCCGCGCAGCGGTGTGTATACCGAGCCGTGCATGTTAGAGGCCGCAGCAACAGAGTTTGCCGATACCGAACATATGCTGGATGTGGCGCAGTCACTCTTAGGGCCTTATGCGTGGGAGCGTTATGACATGATCATCTTGCCACCAAGTTTTCCTTTCGGTGGCATGGAAAACCCGCGTTTAGCCTTTTTAACCCCGACTCTGATTGCGGGGGATAAAAGTTTAGTGTCGACGGTCGCCCACGAGTTAGCACATTCGTGGACGGGCAATCTGGTCAGTAACGCCACTTGGCGCGATCTCTGGCTAAATGAAGGTTTTACGACCTATTTTACCAATCGGATTGTCGAAGAAGTCTATGGCAAGGAGCAGGCTGAGCTGGAATGGGTTATTGAATTTGGTCGTTTAAAAGAAGAAATGGCCGTTTTACCGCTCCATCGGCAAACGTTGCCAGCCAATGTGCAGCACGCCGATCCTAACTTAGCTTTTAACCGTTTTACTTACGATAAGGCTTCGATGTTCGTCCATGAGTTGGAACATCGCCTCGGGCGAGCCGAGTTCGATAAGTTTCTGTTTGCCTATGTGCAGCACTTCGCCTTTAAGGCGATCACCACCGAAGTGTTTGTCGAATATGCAAAAGTGGCTTTAGTCGAAGCCTATCCGGATAAGATAAGTGAAGCCGAACTGCTGGAATGGATTTATGGTGAAGGGTTGCCTCAAGCTTATGTAGGGCCCACATCGCGAAGTTTAGATAAAGTGGATAGCGCCTTGGATGATTTTTTAAAGGGCAAAGCGGCCAGCGAGCTTAAGGTAAAAGGTTGGCGAGTTCATCATTGGCAATACTTTTTGACCCAATTACCCGAAGTGGTGCCGCAGGTACAACTGATGGATTTGGACGATAGCTTTCAGTTTACCGAGTCTACTAATGCTGAAATTGCCTGCGATTGGTTTAGGGTCGCTATCCGCAATCATTATGACCCTGTGTTACCCGCCTTAAGTGCTTACTTACAGCGCATTGGCCGCGGCAAGTTTGTCCGTCCACTTTATGCCGAATTGCAGGTTGCCGGCTATCACACTGAGTTACAACAAATCTATGCCAGTGCGCGGGCGGGATACCATCCTTCGATTCAAGTGCAATTGGATAGGATGTTGAAGGGATAAAATGGAGCTAAAAAAAATGGCAACCTAAGGTTGCCATAAAAGAATCAAGGTAGGAGACAAAGGAATGCAGTGCGCTAGCGTGTATTCGATTGCTTCCCAAAAGGGAGATGATGATGAACGACCAACCAATTCGACTCTATGCAATAACTTGAAACTGTTTCATTAAATTAAACGGCATATTTAATCCATTTAATCCTTTGCTAACGTTTTCATTTAGCAATCAATTCTGCATTAAAGCGGATTTGTTAATCCTTACATATAGTCAGACTAAGGCCTTTTGATAAAGTTCAGTTTGCAGCTAAAAAATTTTAAAATTATTTTTGCCTTGCAGGCGTCAGCAAATTAAGTCACTGGGGAATGGTTACATTTATTTTACATATAAAACATAGACATAAAAAAAGGCAACCAATTGGTTGCCTAGTGACCTCTTCCTAGGTCAAGGGGGCCGCGCTAGAAGCCCCAGGGAGAATGATGAACATGAAAAAGACATTCGCTGTTCAATATGTTTGAGGGGCTTATAGAATTAAAGTTCCATCGAAAATAAAAAATAACTTAACTTTTTATTTAATAGTAAAGTTTCAACAGGATAGCGTGTGGATTACTTTAAAAGCGCTTCTATCTTGTCACTAATGGCCTCTGGTTTTGTGGTTGGCGCAAAGCGAGCGACCACTTCGCCCTGACGATTAATTAAGAATTTAGTGAAATTCCACTTAATCCGTTCTGTGCCTAATACGCCTGGTGCCGCTTTTTTAAGGTACTGGTATAAAGGGTGAGTATGCTCACCGTTTACCTCGATTTTTGAAAATAGGGGAAAACTCACGCCAAAGTTGAGTTCACAAAAGCTTTGGATGCCTTTCTCATCGGCTTTTTCTTGGGCACCAAACTGATTGCATGGGAAGCCTAAAACCACAAATCCCTGTGCTTTATATTTTTGATAAAGCGCCTCTAAGCCTTTGTACTGTGGTGTAAAACCGCACTCACTGGCGGTATTTACAATTAAAATTACTTTGCCTTGATATTGCGCTAGTGCCGTTGGATTGCCTTGAATGTCGTTTGCGCTGTGGCTATAGATAGTCGATGTCATCATTACCTCCTTAGTTGTGATGATTAGCATAAATAACAATTAAGTTGTTATCAATAAATTTGTGCACAATTTGTTTTGCGTGTTTGCTAATCTTCTTCAATATCAATATAGTTACGCTAATTTTTATCTCAGCAGAAGGGCGTTTATGTGACTGAACATGAAGCCGAATACGAAACAAACACACAGGCCGATGTTGGGCAGGTTGTTCAACAACTCACTGAAGTTGAAGGTGAAGAACAGGCTGAGGTGTTCAGTGAAATCTTAAATGAAGCTGAGCCTGGCACGGTTGCCTTAGTGCTGGAGTCCTTACCCTTAGACGAGCGTTACGAGCGTTGGCAACAGGTTGAGTTTAGTGACCGTGTGACGGTGCTGAGTTTAATGCGCGCCGATCCGCGTATGGGCATCCTAAAGCAGATGCCCGACAATGAGGTGGATCTGCTATTTGCGCAGCTCAGTCCTGAGGATTTGATTGAGTGGAGTGATTATCTCCCCGAAAGTTTTACCGACCGCGCCTTGGCGCAAATGGGCGAACGTCAGCGGCAGCGCTTTGAGTTGTACGACCAATATTCGGAAAACGAAATTGGTCGTTATACCGATCATCAAATGTTAGTGCTCAGCGATAAGGCGACTGTGGCTCAGGCGCAGCGGTTTTTCAGGCGAATTGAACTCGACTGTAACGATAATTTATTTATTGTCGATGAGGCGGATAAATACCTAGGTACGGTAAGGCGTTATGATATTTTTAAGCATGATCCCTCCGAGCCACTGATTTCACTGCTATCGGAAGACAGTCGTGCGTTAACCGCGGATACCACGCTACTCGATGCCGCCGAGGCGATAGAACATAGCCGTGAAATTGAGTTACCCGTTATTGATGAGGCGGGGGAGCTAATTGGCCGTGTCACCCTAAGGGCAGCGACCGCCTTAGTGCGTGAACATTACGAAGCGCAATTAATGGCGACCGCGGGTATGGATGAGTCCGACGACTTATTCGCTCCTATCATCAAAGGTGCGCAGCGCCGCGCCGTATGGTTAGGGATTAACTTACTCACGGCATTTTTAGCCTCGGCCACCATTGGTTTGTTTGAAAATGTCTTATCTCAAGTGGTGGCACTTGCGGTGTTGATGCCGATAGTAGCATCCATGGGCGGGATTGCTGGCAGCCAGTCGCTTACCTTGATGATCCGCGGTATGGCGATGGGGCAGATCTCTGCGGGTAACTTATTCTCGTTAATGAAGAACGAGTTAGGCATTGGCTTAGTCAATGGTACCCTGTGGGCGATTGTGATTGGACTGGTATCGGGCTGGTGGTTTGCCGACAGCACTATAGGCATAGTGATAGGCTGCGCGATTTTGATCAATATGGCAGTCGCGGCGTTGGCCGGGGTGTTTGTCCCTATGGTTTTGCAGCGATTTAACCAAGATGCGGCGCTCTCTGGCTCGGTGATTTTAACTACAGTGACCGATGTAGTGGGCTTTTTCACTTTTCTCGGCATGGCGACGATACTGTATCTCTAAGTGGCTTTAACTTGTTTAACTCATTGGTATGAATCAAAACGATATTCAATTTGTCCTTTGCCAAAATGCAGCCGAATTGGCGGCTGCAGCGGCCTTAATCGATCAACGGGATGATAACGCGCATCCCCTCGACCATCAGTCCTTTGCTCAGTCCCGCGCAGTCATATTGGCGAAAACCCTCGAGGGTGAGATAGTTGGCTGCGCGGCGATTAAGGCGGGTTCTGGCCCTGTGGGGGAACTCGGCTATCTGGTGGTCTCGCCATTGTACCGCCGCCGTGGCATAGCCCAAGGGCTTACCCTTAAGCGGATTGAAGTGGCTAAAGCGCAGGGGATTGCCCTGTTATTTGCCACCATTCGAGAGGAAAACAACGCCAGTCGAGTGAATTTACTCAAGGCCGGATTTCACTTTTGGCGGAACTATTTAAGTATTAGAGGTACGGGGAATACCGTGGGTTGGTATTACTTAGCCTTACAGGAAAGTGTCGATATCGACGGCATAATGCAATCTTTAGTTGGAGATCGGCTGCCTGCACCCTAAATGTTTTCGACTTGTTTAATTTGGGTTTTGTTGATGTTTCTTACCAGTTTTTGTTTGGTTTCAAATTCAAAAATCTTCGCGACTCTTAGCTAAATATGCAGATTTTCTTTTTTTATTCGGTATGATCCGCGCCATTACCCACAGTCATTATTGAGGTGTTTTTATGGCTAAGTTCAGAGTAGCAAGTGTCTTATTATTGAGTGCAGCCGCACTGCAGGTGAATGCGTCAGAATTTAATCTTGGGTTAAACAACGATGTGGTTTCTACTGAGTTAGAGCTGCAAGTGAATAAAGATGTCAATGCAGTATTAGGATATATTTATTCAGACGACAGCGGTCATATTGCCCAAGGCGCAATGCACATGACCCACGATGCGGGCGTGCATCATTTTGAAGTCGGTGCTAAGTTAAGCCAATTGTGGGCAGACGATGCGCCAAATGGCAGTACTGTATCAGTGGGCGGTCGTTATGCCTTAGCGTTAGGGCCAAATATCTCTGTGCATGCCGCCGCTTACTATGCGCCATCGGTATTGTCTTTCGGTAATGTCGATGGTCAATACGAGTTGGATTCTAAGGTGCAATACAATATCAACCCCAATATGGCGCTTTATGTGGGTTACCGTAAGATTGCCTTTGAATACGATAATGCCCGTGATTTCACCTTCGAAGATGGCGTTTATATCGGCGGTAAATTCCGCTTCTAAATCTCGCCTTTATTGAGTGGCCTACACTGCGGCCACTTCGATTTCAAAGCCGGCCAAGGTTAACTTCGCCGGCTTTTCCATTTGGCTTTCAGTTCACTGTAGCTTGGCAGGATGGAGGAGAAGATCACAAGTCCTATGCCAATACACACTACAATGCTTAAGTGTTCATCTAAAAACCACCAACCAAACAATGCGGCAAAAATAAGGCCTGTATATTCCACAGGGGCCATTTGGCTTGCATCGGCGCGCCGATAGGCGTGGATTATCAGGTAGGTCATACCGATATAAAACAGCCCTAAGGTCAGGCCAACCTGTGCGACGGGGAGACTAAAGTCGGCGCCTTCGTACCAAGTTGCCGGTATCAGAAAAACCATCGCAAAGGCATTAGACCAAAAGAGTGTTGAAAAGGGATGCTCATGGGTTGAATATGCCTTCAAAATCAGGCTGTTTGTTGCCGAAGTCATGGCACCAAAAAAGGCCAAGCCAATGTAGAGGTTAAATTCTGTCGGTTGGCTTATCAGCAAAATGCCCGTAAAACCAATAATCCCCGCAACGGTGCGACGATAACCAATACGCTCATTTAAAAAGAAAGCGGACAATAACAACAGTAATAATGGTGAGGTATAAATGACCGCGGTGACTGTTGCCAGGGGCAGATGCAATACCGCCAACATAAAGATGGCATTGCCTAAGCCGATTAACAGCGCTCGACTTAAATGCACCTTGTAAAAGGGACTTAATTTGAGATTGCCCTGTAAACGCCAGACAAAGGGAAGCACCAAAAGCGTGGCAAATAATTGGCGATAAAGCACAAGTTGAAATACGGGCGCATTAGTTTCAAGTAATTTTACCAATAGGTTGCCGCTGGCAATCAATAATTGTGCAGCTAAAATCATCAATAATGGTGCCATAGGTATCCAAGTGAACGTCTGATATTGAGGCTAAGGTGTTGTCCCTTAAGTTAACGACTAAAATATCATCATAAGGCACCCAATTGCCGACTAATTTAGTCTAATCAATTGTAAAAAATAAAATGTAGCCATAAAGTTAACACTTTAAATTGATTTTCTGCGTGGAACGAGACGCTGGTATATAAACTTAGATACCTATGAGTAAACCTAACTTGCAACATTTTTGGTGCTTTTTGCTGCTTCTTTGGACATTTAGTCCGTTTGCCTTTAGCGCTGAAATTGCGTTGGATTCCCCCTATTTATTCCATGCCGATGCGAAACAGCTCCCTCCCGAGCATTTTAATGACGTGACCCTGTGGATGGGGCAACTGACAGAGGCTAACTCAGTTAGTCTTTCGGGTGGTGATTATTGGATGGTATCACCCGTCATGGTCAATAGTCGCCAAAGCCATTGGGTGGTGGATGCCAGTAATTCGATTGTGGAATCCGTTGATTATTGGTTACTTGGCAGTGATGGCTCTGTGCAAACGGCCCACAGTGGTTACTATGCGCCCTATGAATTTTTATTCGATTACGGCCGTAAAGTACGACTGAATATGGGGACTGATTATTGGTTAGTGACTCGGCTCAGTAGCCGCTATTATTCCTCCGCCCCTGAATTGGCGATAGAGTCGGAAGAAGTACACCAGTTAACCAACGACCGTGTGGCCATGGCGATACTGATTTGTTTAGGGGGATTGCTCTTTATCGCTCTATACAATCTACTGATTTACATATCAATTTTAGATAAGGCATTTTTATATTATGGTCTTTATGTATTGACCTATTTTGGTGGCTGGGCACTGACCTTCCATTTACCAGCGCATCTATTTAACTTCCATCAGCTTGAATTACATCATCTGTTTTTTATCAGCTTGCCGATATTTAACATCATGTTCTACAAGCACTTCTTACAGTTGCCTAGCTATTCGCCCCGATTATGGAGGCTGAGCCAATACTTATTAGTTGCGTGTGTTTTAGCCTTGCCGACTAGTATTTGGTTATTGCCCTATACCGCGATTATTGCCTCTGTCTTAATCATGCTGTGGATTGCGCTAGCGATCACCTGTGGCAATGTGTGCTTGATGAAAGGCTTTGCCCCCGCGCGCTATTTCATCATGGCCTTTAGTTGTTTGCTGTTGCCTGCGGTGATTATCTTACCGGGCAATATGGGGATCACCCCTGATTTTATTGAACATGCCGAGTTTGCAACGCTATTGGGTGGCACTGTGGATGCTCTGCTGTTATCCCTTGCATTAGCGAACAAACTTAAACTGTTGGCCGAAGAGCGTAATGCCCATATTGAAGAGCTAGGCATCGCCTGGGAGAAGGCCCGACTCGATGGTTTAACCCGGGTGGGCAATCGTTATGCTTTTGATGAATATATGAATTCGCAATTAACCTTTGCCAATAAGGTTGTACAACCAACGGCCTTGGTGCTGCTCAATGTCGACAGCCTTAAAATGGTGAACGATACCTTAGGGCATCAGGAAGGGGACCGTTTACTGCAAAATCTAGTGCAGTTTTTGCAGGCGACCAACATTGCTCACCTTAAGATTTACCGGATCAGCGGCGATGAGTTTGTGCTCATTCTACCTGCAAATGGCATGGGGACCTTAACCAGCAGCTTAAAAGGATTAACGGCGCAATTTGCCGCCGAAGGCTTAAAGGATTGTCAGTTTAGTTTTGGCTTTGCCATCAATAGTGATGTGTCTGATCCCCATGAATGGCTGCGCTGCGCCGATAGCAACTTATATCAATCGCGAATGGAAAAACGTCGTCAAGAATACGCCGATAGCCGCGCAGGAGAGATAGCTTCTCTCTGAGCTTGAACACATTCAAAGATTTGGACTAAAAAGGGGCTGCATAACGCAGCCCCTTTGCATTTAGGCGAAGTCTTTTTCGCCTTTGATAATCGCCGGATGGCCGCAGATAGCTTTAGCTGTATGCATGCCCGCCATGGTAGCGGCCTCGACACAACCGGCATTGAGACCAGTTTTAATCCAGTCACCCGTCATATACAGATTGTCGATACCTGTGCCATCCGTGGTGATCCGATATTGTGAGCTGCCTTTAACGGACAAGACATAACGCTCCGAAGGATCCACATTGGCGCGCCAATATTGGCTATCGAATCGCGCTTCGCCTTGGCGGTTTTGTTCATCGTGCAACCATTCCCAGGGGAAGGTGTCGCCAACATGCTGCCACAGCTTATGAATTTCCGTATTGAGCTGATTGATGGCGCCTGCCTTAGCTTCGGCGGTTTTTCGCTGCTGGAAACCGATATCCGTGCTTGGAGGATAGGCATCCACGGGTAAAGCCGAGCAGAAATAACTGGCATTTTTAGGCTCTAGGCCACGCCAGTCTTCTTTATCGAGCAATTGGTCCATTGATGCCCACGTATCGAAGGGCTCGGTAAAGCCCGATAAGACAGGCTGCTCGCCATCCTCAGAATAATTTGGCCAACCAATACCATTAAGATCTTGATTCATCCACAGTTGATAGGCTTGGGTCGCGACTGTTTGTACTTTGTCGACACAGGTTTTGAGCGCCGGACTCTGCGCCACGACCTCACTCGCCACATGGGGGACAGAGCCAAGAGACAGACCAAAAATCACTTTGTCGAAGTCCACGCCTTTTTGCAGACGTTTTTTCGGAAGCGCCTGACCAAATTGCGCCTCGTATAGATTGTCCCAATCGCTCCAGAAGTGCTCAAGATTAATATCATGGGCTTTTAGCAATGCGGCTTGCTCAGGCTCGAGCTGATCGTAATTGGGGGTACTTGGCCAGCAGGCTAAGCCTTTCACATCCACGAGTGGATTATATTCTTTAACCGAAGGTGCCAGAGCAACTTGCTCAGTGATTTCAATCGTTTGAATGCTGTTATTGCGACATTCTAAATTATCGACCCGATTGAAAAAGTGGAAATTAACTCCGCGCCGTTTCAACACTTCATAGTAGGGGGTAAAGACCACATCTCCCATGCCAGCTTGCATTTTCCACATAATCCCGCCTTGATAACACAGGGCGATACGCAGCATAGAGCGGATAATGGTGCCTGCTTCGACATTCGGTTTGTCAAAATTGCCTTTTTCGTAGGCAAACACCAGATCATAAAAACCGCGTACTGGCGCGCTGTCGACCGTATATTTTTGACTTGCACCGTGTTTGATTAACCATTCGCGGTAATCATAATCGTTGATGGCATCGAAGCTCTTTTCAAACACATCGTCGACAAACATCCCTTTTAAGATGGTTAAGCCTAAATCGACGGCAATATACAGATGGCGCAAATCATCGTTACTGTCTAAATGGTCGCTAAAGCGTTTAACTAGCCTTTGGTGCAGGGCATCGACGGCGGACTCGATCAAACCATCGTCACTCTCGCTGTGGACATGCTCATCGCATTCACGGCCAATCATTTGATTAAAATGGCATTCTAGCTTGTCACCTAGAGCGTCTAGGGATTCCATCGCATCTTCTACCGAATCCTCTAACTTATCCTTAAGTCGTTCAAACC
Organism: Shewanella decolorationis S12; assembly: GCF_000485795.1. Classification (GTDB taxonomy): domain Bacteria; phylum Pseudomonadota; class Gammaproteobacteria; order Enterobacterales; family Shewanellaceae; genus Shewanella; species Shewanella decolorationis. The sequence goes on along the minus strand of NZ_AXZL01000040.1, from coordinate 2,293 downwards.
AGCTGGTATCGAGCCAGTTTTTCGGTGTCGCCATGGCTTTTTCATCGGCCTCCAGCAGGGAGTCCATGTCCTTTAGCCATTCTTTTATCCAAGCAAAGGCGGCCTTAACTACCTTCCAGAAGGTTAAAGTTTCGGTGCCATCTCCAGGGATCCCTGGGAGTGTTGGAAAGGTGATTGGCCAGCTAACGGAACGACCATTAATTTCTTCCTGTAGCACAATAAAGTTATGGGGTTTAAAGGCATCAAAGAAGGTCGCCAGCGGCGCTTCGGGCGGGCGGTCTAGTTCTTCATAGGCTTTACGCATTAAGGCGCAGGCATTTTGGTAAAAACCAAACCAGATATGCAGGCCATGCTCTTCAATCCGTTGCCCCATCGCGGCATTGCGGCCACTTGCGCCCTTGCCGCCGATGCGCCAGCCTAATTGATAGACATCAATCTCATAATGATTCTGCCAGCCGGGTCTGTCGGTGAGATAACAGGCGGCGGTCATGGCGGCGACACCTCCGCCGAGAATGGCAATTTTTTGTTTTTTGACTTCAGAGTTATCGACCAGTACTTCGCCAGGTGGCACTTCAAAGTCAAAGTTCACATGGTAGGGCAGTAATACATGCTGCTCGCCAACCTCGACGCCTAAGGTCTCTTTGAGTGGGAAGCTAGCGTTATCAAAAATAGTGGCGACAAAGTCATTTTCCAATAGGGCGACACTGTGCACTTTATTGACTTGTGCCGGCGCCGCAGTAATCGCCTGATAAACCGCTTTTTGGCCTGAAGCATCCGGAAACTGCTTTAAAAACACTTGGTCAATGGCTGGTTTGAACAGCAAATGAAATAGTTGCTCCTCACCGAGCTTATCCAGCTCTGGAATAAAATCCGTTTGCTCTTTAAAGAGTTGCCAAGTTTGGGCTATGGCTTCTAACGTGGTGAGCTGCGCCTCGGGCTTGGCATTGCAATTCACCTCAATCAGCGGGTGCATGGCAAGCTCAGTGTCAGGGCTAAAGTGTAAGAAGCTCTTTGTTGCCAGGGAGAGCCGGGTTAATGGTTCACCGACCGCGGGCATAGTGTATTCACACAAATACTTGGGATAACCGAACAACTCGCGACCATTGATCAGGGCCATCGCATCATTCACCCAAATATGCAGTGGCTGAAAATACACATGACTGATGGCTGTGCTGTTGCTATTGTCTTGGCGACCGACCATGACCCAAGTGATGATGTCGGTTTCTTGGATCCAACCTTTAGCCCTGTCGGTTGGGTCTTCTGAATAGGCTTTCTCGATTTGGGTAAAAGTTGTCAGTACGTAGGGCGATAGCACTTTAAAGTACATGGCACTTCCGGCCACTTGATTGAGTGTTTTATCGATAGAGCGCTGAAGGTTGACGAGTTTTCCCTTGAGAAAAAAACCGTACATATCGGCTTTATTCAACACTAAGGGCGAGTGCATCAACATACTGCCTGGGGGATAGATAAAATCGGGGCGTTGTTTTTCCATGGGATCATCCTTTAAACCCGTAAAGATGTGTAAGGTAGTTTTGCCGACTAAGGCATGAGTAAACCCTAAAGAGCATAGGGCAAATCAGCTTATTAGCCTATTGATTTTACAATTGAATTAAAACAGAAGGGATAGGGATAACTTAGTTTAATTAGCAAGTTGGAGGTTATCCAACTTGCTCGGATTTGACTGCTTTTAAAGCTCGAATTTGCTCAGGCAAACGGGTCGTAGTTCAGTTACTTCGATTTATGCTGATAGAAATCCACCTCTGCATCATCTGAATAACGGCGCTTAGTATCCCTGCGACGTTGTTTTACGCGTTTGTTTTTTTGCTTACCTTTGACGTTATCGCCCCATGGCGCATCATCGTCGTCAAATTCATAGGAGTGTGACATGGTCAAAATTCCAAAAATACCTGTGCCATTCTCAGCACCCGATCTTTTTACCCAAAGGTGAGATTAAGCTAAAGCGAAATATTTAATCACTGATGGTGAAAAGTTTTGTCCAAGAAGGGGTGATACGTCTCTGTGGAATTGCGTTGGCGATTTTACCCCGCGCCGTAGGGTTTATCTTGATGATTATTAAATGAATAAGTGAAAAAGCGCATTCATATTGGGTGGAGATAAAAAGAATGGCACTCAAGAGATGAGTGCCAAGTTCTGATAAAAAATAAGGAGTTAGTGCTAGGGCGTGTTGACGTTTCGAGATGAGATTTTGTTCGTTCTGGCAAGCACGTGCTCGCGAAACGAGGAATGATGTGTAGTTATTCTACTCAAATGACGAGTGACAAAGAGCAAGGGC
>NZ_AXZL01000039.1:0-10000 GCF_000485795.1 Shewanella decolorationis S12 | reverse complement strand
GTTCGAAATGCAATTCCCAGGTTGAGCCCGGGGCTTTCACATCTCGCTTAACAAACCGCCTGCGCACGCTTTACGCCCAGTAATTCCGATTAACGCTTGGACCCTCCGTATTACCGCGGCTGCTGGCACGGAGTTAGCCGGTCCTTCTTCTGTAGGTAACGTCACAGCTGCAAGGTATTAACTTACAACCTTTCCTCCCTACTGAAAGTGCTTTACAACCCGAAGGCCTTCTTCACACACGCGGCATGGCTGCATCAGGGTTTCCCCCATTGTGCAATATTCCCCACTGCTGCCTCCCGTAGGAGTCTGGGCCGTGTCTCAGTCCCAGTGTGGCTGATCATCCTCTCAGAACAGCTAGGGATCGTCGCCTTGGTGAGCCATTACCTCACCAACTAGCTAATCCCACCTAGGTTCATCCAATCGCGGAAGGCCAAAAGGTCCCCTCCTTTCCCCCGTAGGGCGTATGCGGTATTAGCAGTCGTTTCCAACTGTTATCCCCCTCGACTGGGCAGATCCCTAGGCATTACTCACCCGTCCGCCGCTCGCCACCTCATGAGTAAACTCACTTGTGCTGCCGCTCGACTTGCATGTGTTAGGCCTGCCGCCAGCGTTCAATCTGAGCCATGATCAAACTCTTCAATTAAAAGTTTTTTTGTTTCCGAAGAAACGACTCAATGAATTCTGAATCGACTTAACTTAATAAGTCGTTGTACATATTGCTATGAACACTCATTCATTGATTTAATTCTTTGATTACTCGCCAAACGGCAGAGTAATTTCGATTAACTCAACACCTGTGAGTGTCCACACAGATTTCTTGTTTAGATTGTTAAAGAGCATTTGACCTTCAGCTTTCGCGTTACCGCTCAGCGGGTCAGGGCTGCGTATTCTACGCATTTCCCATTTGGCGTCAAGGCGTTTTTGCAAACTTCTTGCTGCTTTCGAATCAAGTGCACATTTTGCATTCGATTCGCACTGTAACCGCATTCGCTTTCGCTGTCTGCCGTGTCAGTGGATGCGCATTATAGGCAGCAGAACTTTTTGTGCAAGGGCTTTTTAAAAGAAAAAAGATCGCATGGCGATCTTTTCTACAATGGCGTTCTATTTACGCGCAATCTGCTGCTTAATTCAGCTTTTTCGCGCCTTTATCGATAAAACCTTGGATCAACGATACGGCTTTTGCATCATCCCAATCGACAAATGATCGCACAAACGCGATCAATTGGCCGTTTTGATCGAGAATAAAGGTCGCGGGGATAGTATCTAATGGAAACACCTGCCCGAGGTTTTGTTCTGGATCGTAGTAGGAATTAAAGTTCGCCATTCCTAATGAGGTTAAAAATGGCTGAACCTGCTGTTTGCCATCCGCATCGATAGAGATAGGTAATAGTGCAAACTCTTCCGCTTTAAACTTTGTCGCCAAGCGTTCAATCGCAGGTAACTCTCTGACACAGGGAGGACACCAAGTCGCCCACATGTTTACCATCACGACTTTGCCTTTGTATTGGCTGAAATCGAGCGCCTTGCCATCGACATCACTAAAGGCAACGGGCTCGATGGGATAAGTCTTGGGTAGAACGTTAATCAGATCGACTGTCGACTCTATCGGCTTATTTGCCTGCTGCATGCCGGGGTACGCTTGGACACCACCAGCAAAGGCAACAGACAGACTCGCAAGGATTGCAGCTAAGGCAAATGACTTCATTTATTATCACGCTTTAATAAAGCATCGAGCGCTTTTTGATCTTCGGCACTGATCTCAGGCTCGGTCGCGCCACCGATGCGTTGTTTGCGGATAAAGATGAAACCAATGATAAGACCGAGCAGCAGCAAACCCACTGGGCCTAACCAAAGAATATAGGTCTTGGTTTCCATTTTAGGTTTGTAGAGAACGAACTCACCATAGCGGCTCGTCATAAACTCGATGATCTCATCATCGCCCTTGCCTTCATCAACCATCTTGTAGACTTCGAGACGCAGATCTCGGGCAACGGGAGAGTTAGAGTCGATCAGGTTTTGGTTTTGACATTGCGGGCAACGCAGTTCATGGGCCAGCGATAAACCACGTTTTTGGTTTTCTGGCGATTTAAACTCGTAGGTGTCGACGGGTGTCGCCATGGCCGTTGTTGCCATACTCAGCAACAACACTAAACCACCGATGATTTTTGTCAGAGTTTTCACGCTGCACCATCCTTCGCCGCTTCAGCTTGTAGTTGCTGGATCATGGGGTACAGAGTTTCGCTCCATACGCGCTGGTCGATTGGACCCGCGTAACGGTAACGAATAATGCCTTTATGATCGACAATAAAGCTTTCTGGTGCACCATAAACCCCTAGGTCTAAGCCTAAACGACCATCCTTATCAAAGATATTGATATTATAAGGGTCACCCTGACGCTTTAATTCTTCCAGTGCGGGAATACGCTCATCGCGATAGTTAATCCCGTAGATAGGCAGAATATTCTGCCGTTTCAGCATCACTAGATAAGGATGCTCGTACTTACAGGATGGACACCAAGTGGCCCATACATTGAGTAATGAAACTTTACCTTTGAGTTGCTCATTGGTAATCATCTCGCTTGGTGTTTCGAGACGTTCCAGTTGGAAAGCCGGGATCGGCTTTCCTTCCAGAGCTGAATCCAGTTTCTGTGGATTTAAAAACAATCCTTTGTATAAAAATACCCCCATGCCAAGAAAGATGACTAATGGGATAAACAGAACCAACTTCTTCATATATTCCCCAACTATTGCGCGGTAGCTAATTTCGCTTTTTCAGCTTGTGGCTTAACCGTAGCCGCCACTTTTGAGCGATAGCGTTTATCCGATGCGGCAAAGAAACCACCGACCATCATGAATATTGCTCCAAACCATAACCAACGAACAAATGGCTTGTAGTTCAAACGCACAGCAAACTCAGTGCTGCTGATTGGGTCGCCCATGGTGACATATAAGTCACGGAACAGACCCCAATCGATACCCGCTTCGGTCATGTCCATAGTACGCACATTGTATTGGCGACGATCAGGCTTGAGTAAGGTCAGCAGTTTATCGCCTTTGTAGATCTCAATTTGACCTTGTTGCGCGGTGTAGTTAGGACCGACGACGTTCTTAGTCTCGAGATACTTAAAGGTATAACCCGCAAGCTCCTGACTCACGCCTGGGCCCATACGCACACTCTTCTCAACCGAGTAGTTCGATACCATAGTGGCACCAATCACCGACACGGCAATACCTAAGTGGGCTAAGATCATCCCTAGTTCGCTGCGGCCCATACGTGCCACGCTCACTTCGCCTTCTTTTGGCTTAACAATGTTATACGCGGCTCTTGCCGTCGCTAACACAATCCAAGACGCAGCGGCGATACCACAGGCAACCCAAGCGTTGAACGCACCATCCACAATAAACGGTGTCACGATACCAATCGCTGCTGAGACTAATGCTGGCACCAGTAATTGACGCTTGAGCTCACCGGCTTTGGATTTCTTCCAACGGATTATTGGACCGACACCCATAAAGCCAAACAGTACGAGGACGATAGGCACAAACACAGCGTTGAAGTATGGAGGTCCAACAGAAATCTTACCCATGCCTAAGGCATCGATCAGCAGTGGATATAGAGTTCCTAACAACACAGTACCCGCTGCAACCGTGAGTAACACGTTACAGACTAACAGCATGGTTTCTTTTGATTTCAGCTCGAAACGTGCAGGGCTGCTCATTTCACTGGCGCGGAAGGCGAACAGCGTGAGTGAACCACCAATCGCTAGACCCAGTAGTAACAGAATGAACATACCGCGGCTTGGATCGGCTGCAAACGAGTGTACTGAAGTCAATACACCAGAACGCACGATAAAGGTGCCGAGTAAGCTTAAAGAGAACGCGAAGATAGACAGTAATACGGTCCAGTTACGGAACGCACCACGTTTTTCGGTCACGATCAGTGAATGCACTAATGCTGTACCGACTAACCAAGGCATAAAGGAAGCGTTTTCTACGGGATCCCAGAACCACCAGCCACCCCAGCCTAATTCGTAGTATGCCCACCAAGAACCTAATGCAATACCGCCTGTGAGGAAAATCCAAGCGGCTAAGGTCCAAGGACGTGACCAACGTGCCCAAGCAGAGTCAAGGTGACCACTCATGAGAGCGGCAATCGCAAACGCGAAGCTTACCGAGAAGCCCACATAACCTAAGTACAACATAGGTGGATGGAAGATTAAGCCCACGTCCTGCAGCATTGGGTTTAAGTCACGACCTTCGGCTGGCATTGGGAATAGGCGTTCAAATGGGCTAGAGGTGAGTAGCATAAATAAGCTGAAGCCAATCACGATCAGCGCCAGTACCGCTAAAACCCTAGCGGTGAACACTTCTTCTAAGCCTTTACTGAATAAGGCAACCGAAGCCGCCCAGGTCGATAGCGCAAACACCCAGAACAGCAGTGACCCTTCATGACCGCCCCATACGGCCGCAATCTTAAAGAAGATAGGTAACTGGGAGTTCGAGTGATGTGCCACATAGGCAACGGAGAAGTCATCAACGGCGAAGCTGTAACCAAGAGATACTACGGATAAAGCGATAAAAAAGAACATTCCGTAGGTTAACGGCCAAGCATACCTCACTAGATATTGGTCTTTACGGGCAACACCTATAAGGGGAACGCTGACTAATAAGAAGGCGAATGCCACTCCTATAATCAGCGAAAAGTGTCCAAGTTCTGGGATCATGGGTTTTCCTCAGTCTCTAATAATATGTTGATTTAGAAAGACTCTAGACCAACGCACAACATGCTGTTCACACAAATGCACGAAATTTTGTTCATTTTAGTATTTGCTATTGTTCCTGTCTGCCTCTTTCATACAAAACTGGGTGACTTGTCTCATTCTCGATTTTTGTCGAAATGGAGCCATCACAGGCCTACAGTTTTGCATGTGACAGATAAATGAGCCTTAAGTTTCATACAAAATTCACTCTATGGATCAATTTGTGAACCAGTGCCCAACTATCAGTTTTCACTGCAGTGAAGGTCTTATATTACTGTTCAATGAATAATCTTTACGTATAATCTTGCTTCCAAGCCGGCGGTCACAACCGCTTTTATGCAAACTAAAGTGAATATAGAAACAATGACGACATTTTGGATTTTTATTGCGCTTGTTGTGTTGGTCAGCTTAATGCTGATCTGGATCCCGCATTTCAGACAGCAAAAGTTATTACGCACTGAAGAGGCTGGCGTTCGTAAACAAACGAACCTTGAACTGTTCAATCAACGTCTTGCGACTCTCGAAAAAGAACTCAATGAAGAACTGCTTGACCAAGCCGAGTTTGATGCACTGAAGAAAGAGCTAGAAATCAGCCTGCTCCAAGACATCAAACAAGCGAGCGATGAATCACTCGTCAACCAGATCAAACCAAAAAGCATTTTATGGCCATCGGTCATGTCGGTCTGCTTGCTCGCCATTTCAGGTTATCTCTATCAACACTTAGGCGCCTTCGAAAATATTGACAACGCGCAACCTGCTAACCCACATGCAGGTATGGACGCGTCGCAAATCATGGCGCAGCGCGTACAGATGATGGAAGCACAAGTACAAGCCGAACCTGAAAACAGCCAAGCTTGGTTCAGCCTAGGTCACGCTTATATCTCTGCTAATCAGTTCGATAAAGCCGTTGCCGCCTTCGATAAAGTGATGGAATTAGTCGGTAAGCACGCTGAATTAATTGGTCCAAAAGCAACGGCTATGTACTATAAAGCGGGTCAGCAAATGACACCGCAAATTCAAGCCTTAATCGATGAATCTTTAGCATTAGATCCACAGGATCCATCGACCTTACTGCTCGTAGGTATGGATGCTTTCTTCACCGCTAACTATCAAAAAGCCATTGATTCATGGCAAACCATTCTCAATAGCGACCGTACCGATGTCGACCGTGCCGCGCTGATGAATGCCATTGAAACAGCCAATCTGCGTATGCAAGGCGAAACCGCTGGCATGCCAAACGATGATGTCCACAAGCAGGCAAAAGTTGCGACTAAGTCTGTGAGCATTGCGATTTCAATTTCACCCGAACTGGCCGCACAAGCTGGCCCAGATGACACTATCTTCGTCTTCGCCCGCGCAACTGAAGGTCCTAAAGTGCCATTAGCGGCAACTAAGGTGAGCGCAAAATCTTTACCTGTAACAGTAACTCTCGATGACAGCACGGGTATGGGCGGCGATGTGAAACTGAGCCAAACTGCGAGTGTTGAAGTGATTGCGGTTCTGTCTAAGCATGGCAATATCAAACCTCAAGCAGGTGATATTCAAGGCAAGGTCAGCAAAGTGAATGTGGGTGACACTGCAAGCTTAGTGTTAGATACCCAAGTGCAATAAGTTGTCCGCACCTAGCGCTAAGTTTCGGCTTAGCGCAGACATAAAAAAACCGGCTGATGCCGGTTTTTTTAACACTGCAAAAATTACTGAGCTTTAGACATAAACTCGATAGCTGCTTTGTAATCTTCGTCAGTACAATCAGTACACATACCACCTGGTGGCATTGCGTTTAAGCCAGTTTTTACACTGTGTAACAGAGTGTCCATACCTTTTGCTAAGCGTGGTTCCCACTCAGCAGCGTTGTGAGCCTTTGGAGCACCAGCAACACCCATGCTGTGGCATACGGTACATGCCTTGTTGAAAATAGCTTCAGCATCTTGAGCTGAAACGTTGACTGACATAGTCAAAGCAGCGACTGCAGTCATTGCTAACAGTTTTTTCATGTTCAATGTTCCTAATGCAAATACGTACAAAGCTCTCGCTGCCCTTTAAGGCAGACTCATTATAGCGGACTAAGATTACTACAAACTTCAATAAATCTCATCTTTTTGTGATTAGAATCTCAGCACAAATGATATAAGGCGACAAGCGTGACAAATTCGTTAATATATTAGCAAGTATTAAAAAAGTTCGATTAGTTCGAGAAATATTGCGGTTATTGGAACCACATCAAATTGCTGACATCTAGTATTAAGCAAGTGTAAACCCCGCAATATCGTTTGTGTTAGAATCACTTGTGTTTCCTTCCGGCTTGAGATAGAGGGTTCAGTGACAAATATAACTTCAGTAAACACACTGGTATCGGCGAGCAAGCTGACATGTATCCGCGAAGAACGCATCCTATTTGATGAATTAAGTTTTGATATTAATGCTGGCGATATCGTCCAGATCGAAGGCCCAAATGGCGCCGGCAAAACCAGTTTATTACGTATTTTGGCAGGCTTATCTCGTCCTTACGCTGGACAAACTTTTTATCTCAATGAAGATATCAACCGTTGCCGCGACGAATATAACGAAGATCTATTGTATTTAGGCCATCTTGCCGGGGTGAAATCCGAATTAACCGCTGAAGAAAACCTTAACTTCAATTTAAGAATCAGTGGCTATGATGATTTCGATACTTCCGCCATTCTCGCTAAAGTGAATTTAACGGGGTTTGAGGAAGCACTCGCAGGGCATTTATCCGCTGGTCAACACCGCCGTACAGCATTAGCCAGACTCTGGCACAATGATTGTAAAGTGTGGATCCTCGATGAGCCTTTTACCGCAATCGATAAAAGAGGTGTCGAAGAGCTTGAACAGTTATTCATTCAACATGCGGATAATGGTGGCTGTGTGATCCTCACCACTCACCAAGATATGGGCATTATCAAAGATGATAGGCTTCGTAAAATTCGTCTAGATTATCGCTTCGTATAAGGTTTGGCATAATGAAAAGAGGCATCAGCTTTACTACAGCGTTTTTCACCTTACTACAACGGGATCTAAAAATCGCCATTCGTCACCGCGGCGATATCTTTAATCCCTTGTTATTCTTCATCATGGTCGTCACCTTATTCCCTCTCGGTATAGGCCCTGAACCACAAATGCTAGCCCGTATTGCCCCAGGGATTATTTGGGTTGCGGCATTACTCGCATCTATGCTTTCACTCGAGCGCCTATTTAAAGCCGACTTTAGCGATGGCAGCTTAGAGCAAATGCTACTCAGCCCACAGCCACTATCGGTTTTAGTGTTAGCCAAAGTATTAGCCCACTGGCTACTGACTGGCGTGCCACTCATTATTATCGCGCCACTGCTGGCGGTGCTGCTCAATTTAGACACCAACAGTTATGGTGCACTGATTGCAACACTTACACTAGGCACACCAGTTTTATCTCTCTTGGGCGCAATTGGTGTGGCCCTAACTGTGGGTCTGCGTAAAGGCGGCGTGTTGCTGAGTCTGCTTATTTTACCACTTTATATTCCTGTGCTGATTTTCGCGACCAGCGCCATTGATGCTGCAGGAATGAATTTACCCTATGATGGTCAGCTCGCTATAATTGGCGCCATGTTGATCGGTTCGTTAACCTTAGCACCCTTTGCAATTGGTGCATCTCTGCGAGTGAGTACTAACTAAAATGTGGAAATGGTTACACCCTTACGCGGATCCTGAACGCGCTTACAAATTATCAGGAACATTATTTCCATGGTTTGCCACCTTGGCCTGTCTTTTTATTACCATCGGCACTGTATGGGGATTATTATTTGCCCCAACAGATTACCAACAGGGTGATAGCTACCGAATTATCTTTATCCATGTGCCTGCAGCCTCGATGTCAATGGCTGCCTACATGGGCATGGCGACAGCCGCATTTATTGGCCTAGTATGGCAAATTAAACTGGCAGATTGGGCTGCGGCATCCATTGCACCTATTGGCGCCGTGATTACCTTTATTGCCCTCTTTACTGGTGCGGCTTGGGGCAAGCCAATGTGGGGAACCTGGTGGGTATGGGATGCGCGTCTAACGTCTGAATTAGTACTACTCTTCCTTTATTTAGGTGTGATCTCGCTCTATGCCTCCTTTGAAGACAAAGTGCTGGCAGCACGTGCAGCGGGGATCTTAGCGATCGTCGGCGTGATCAACATTCCGATCATCAAATACTCCGTTGAATGGTGGAGCTCTCTGCATCAACCATCAACCATTAAAATTACCTCTAAATCGACTATGTCGAGTGAAATGTTATACCCACTTTTAATCAATATTTTAGGTTTCGGCCTTATGATAGGGGCTATCACTATTGTGAGATTTAGAGCAGAAATCTTAGCAAGAAATGGCATGCGCCCTTGGGTACGTGAACTTGCTAAAGCTGAGGAGGTCAAATAATGCAATTCGATTCTATCAGTGATTTTTTCAACATGGGTGGCTATGCCTTTTATGTATGGCTTGCCTATGGCGTGACCTTCTTCTGTTTGTCGACGCTAATCATCACAAGCGCGCGCCAAAAGCGTAAAGTGCTTATTGAAATTGCGAAGAAAATGGACCGCGAAGAACGCCTTAAAGAGACTAGGAGTACCAAATCGTGAACCCAAGACGTAAAAAGAGACTGACGTTAGCAGTAGCATTAATCGGTGGTGTAGCCGCGATTGCTTCGCTTCTGTTGTATGCGCTGAACTCCAACTTAAACTTATTCTATACACCGTCTGAAATTGTGCACGGCAAAGCCGATACTGGCGTTAAACCCGAAGCGGGCCAACGAATTCGCGTAGGCGGCATGGTAACAGTTGGTTCTATGGTGCGCGATCCAAACAGCCTGCACGTACAGTTTGCCGTGCATGACTCATTAGGTGGCGAAATTCTCGTTACCTATGACGATCTGCTGCCGGATCTGTTCCGTGAAGGCCAAGGTATCGTAGCACAAGGCGTATTAGGTGAGGACGGTAAATTGGCTGCAACCGAAGTACTGGCTAAGCATGATGAAAACTACATGCCACCAGAAGTTGCCGAAGCCATGGGGCAAAAGCATGAGAAGTTAGATTACAGCCAGCAAAAATCAGCTGCTCAATAATCAAGAGTTCGGCAAAGCATATTAATAGTTATAGGCCTCCATTCGGAGGCCTTTTTATTTTTAGCCCAAAACCACCTACTTCAGTAGGTGGTTATCATCATTTGAGGCTTTGCCTGTATACCTACCCATGTTAAATGCATCTT
>NZ_AXZL01000038.1 GCF_000485795.1 Shewanella decolorationis S12 | reverse complement strand
GGGAATAATCGCGTTGAGTTCGTTTAATTGTTGAAGTCATTACACTCTCCAAAATGAGTTTGAAAAGTGTCAACGCTATTTAGGACTGGTCACTAATTAGACAAAAGGCACTACCTGTGTAGTGCCTTTTTTATTTTCTCACTTAACAGGCTTATCTCTTCGCAATTGCCAAGCTCTTCTTAGCCTTGACCTTGTCCATTATCCCTTCGCCAAGGTTTCATCCGAGGTATTGATGTTATCTTGTGCTTCAACCTCGGGTTGTGATGGCTCTTCATCCTTAGTTTTCGCTTGCTGCTCAAGTCGTTGACGCTCAGCTTCTTCCTCGGCCTTGGCTTTCGCTAGGGCCGCTTCTTCCGCCGCTTTTGCCTGTGCAGCTATCGCCTCTTGCTCAGCAATCGCCTGTTGGATTTTCGCTTCTTCAAGCGCTTCAACGGGCAATAGGCTGATTAACTCTATACCATTGGGGAATTGGGTATCATTGCCTGACACAATCACGACTTTGCCTTCTTTGGTCAAATACACTAACGGCAATGCGGTTTCGCCATAACGTTTGCGGAAATGCTCAAAGGTGAAGTTTTCAGTTAAGTTAGTGACTTTAAGCTGCGCCCCTTTCGCCATTTGACTAGCAATTTTGGCGTAGGACACCGCATCACCAAACAAACATAGCCGCTGTTTATAGGATTCGGACAATTGGTGGCGCGCACTGCCCTGCTCGGCATTGTTAAGGCCAAAGACCTTTTTAGAACCTAGCACATCTTGAAAATAAAAGGTCACCAGCGGGTTTAACTGCTTATAAGGCGACATGATCAGCACTCGGCCAATCCCGGTTAAATCCATATAGGTTTCAGCATGTTCTGAGGCAGGATTACCAAAATAGACCTGAATATTGTCCATCCGCGCGAGGCGAATGTTATCCCAGTTGCTGTCGGCCAGCAGCACTTTGATATCTTTGGCCTTCAAGATTTTTGCTAGTTCGCGGGAGAACTTGGAGGCGCCGAAAATTAATAATCCTTGCGCCGACCCCGAGGTCACCCCAAGGTATTTCGCCCAGCGGCCCGCGGTTAAACTTTGGATAACCACTGTGCCGATAATAATTAAAAACACCAAGGGTACAATGGCATCGGCGCCCTGCACATTATTCGCCTCTAACTTAATGGCGAATAAGGAAGATACGGCCGCCGCCACAATCCCCCGCGGCGCAATCCAACATAGGAACCACTTATCGGCCTTTGAGAGTGACGTCCCAATGCCTGATACCCAAATACTGAGTGGCCGTGCAACTAGCATAGTCACAGCGAGCACACCTATCCCGCCCCAACCTAAATCCATCATGGCATTCGAGTCGAGTCTGGCGGCTAACAGAATAAATAAGGCGGAGATCAAAAGAACTGTCAATGTCTCTTTAAATTCGAGGATTTCAGCAATATCTACACCGCGCATATTCGCCAGCCAAATCCCCATCACAGTCACTGTGAGTAATCCGGACTCTTCCTGCAATAGGTTGGAGCCGACAAAAATCCCCAGCATTAGGGTTAATACTGCGGTATTTCGTAAATAATGCGGCAATAAATTGCGGCGGATCACTTGGCCAATTAAGTAACCTGACGCTGCGCCTAAACCTAAGCCAAGCGTGAGCATAGAACCTAGTGCATAAAGTACATGGCTGGTTTGATCGCCAGATACAGTAATGTATTCAAACACTAATACCGCCAGCAGCGCACCAATGGGATCAATCACAATCCCTTCCCAGCGTAAAATACTCGCCAGTTGCGACTTAGGCCGCACGCTGCGCAGCATAGGTACAATCACGGTCGGGCCCGTAACCACCACGAGGGCGCCAAATAACAGTGCGACCTCCCAGCTAAAATCTAGCAAGTAAAAGGTTGCGACACTGATGCAGCCCCAGGTGATCACCATGCCAATGCTCACTAAGTGAGTCACCATGCGACCATGATCTTTTATCTCCTTAAAATTGAGGGTCAATGCGCCCTCAAACAGGATCACGGCAACACCGAGTGAAATGATAGGAAACAGCAAATCCCCGAAGATTTCATCGGGATTGAGTACCCCAAATGCAGGGCCTAACAGCAAACCACAGAGTAATAAGGGTAAAATTGCAGGTAACCTAAGCTTCCAACCAACCCATTGACAAAATAACGAAAGCACCCCAATCAGTGCTAACATCCCAGTGATTTTTTCAACCATAAAACTTCCTTTCGTTGGCATGGAGTGGTGAATATTAACCAAGCTAACACGCTTTTTTCATACTGAAAAATGAACTATTGGTGATAACCATAGCAGCTAATAATGCGTGCTTTTACAAAAAATTTCGTATCTAGGTGATACGCTCAAACGATAGACAAATTGTTAATGGTAGTGATCTTAGACACACGGCAACATAGCCATGTTGCTAATGGCTGGATAACGAGAGGGTTTAAGGCTGTCACTTTAACATCTAGTATTCTTAACCTTGGCTAAAGAGCGGCAAGTTTTTGCTTTATTTGCTCATCGGGCAGTTTTTGCAATATTTCTTCGGGGATCTTGCCATGAAATTTTGTCGCATAGTTTGCTAAACAAAGTAATAAAGCAAGATTATGTTCTGAATCAGTCAGCTCAGGTTCTGCACTCGATAAAATGATATCGCACAGAGACTCACTATAACCCCATAGTGTTAATAGGTAGGCAGAAATAGCGACAATTAATTTTCTCGCAGGCCAGTCACCGACTTGTGACGCAAATAAACTCTGCCATGTTCGCGATGATACGATCAACTCCCCTATTGCCGACATTAACGCAGCAATAAATAGCTCTTCTTGAAGACCTTTATGCAAACTCAATTTGCTGGCAATTTTTTGTGCGTTTAGCGCCAACTGATAGGCATGTTCATTAATATTTACTTGGGTTGCTTTATCTATGATAGAGGTTGCCGATTGTTCTACTGCAATTGAAGTTATGATCGCACAGGTTAAATCTACCCCTAAGCGTTTAATGGCTTCTTCAATTGAGAGCGTCGTTCGGCTAAAGCCGAGAAAAGCTGAATTTGCCAACTGCAAAAGTTTGGCAGTGATTAAAGGTTCGTGAGCAACAAGATCCACAATATCAGCCGCTTGTGACTGTTCATCTTTAAGCACTTTTCTGACTTGCTGCACGATATCCGGCAATGGAAGCAATAACGCACTCGCTCCTAACATCGCCCTAACATCATTGGTAAAGGGGAGTTTATGTGTTCTCTCAACACAAGTTAAAAGTTGCACTATATCCTGTTCATTAAACGGCTTGCTCAACACAAAATGAGCCGCTTTACCCGCTTTACACACCACTTCCTCGGTTGTGTCTCCTGTCAGCAGTGCTCTAATCGCGCCAGGATAATGCGTTGATGCCTCTAAAAGTACTGCATCTCCGTTGATTTCGGGCATTAAGTAATCACAAACAATCAGATCGAGCTTAATATGTTGAGGGATTGATTTGGCCCAATTTACCCCATCTTCCTCAACCCAAAACTGCCATTCAGGTCTCAACCGCTTCGCAAGCCTTAACAGCGCTCTAAGCATAAAACTGTCGTCATCAACAAAGAGTACATTGAACATGGTTCTCTCCTAAGGCATTGTCGCAGAAAGGCTTTCAAAGGAGGTCAATAGCGCTAAATAGTCCTCTTCCAATTGAGGTTTCGAAATGCAATAACCTTGGATAACATCGCAACCTAAATACTTCACGATATTAAGTTGGTCCAAAGTCTCAATCCCTTCTACAACAACTTTCATATTAAGATCGTGCGCTAATCTAACCACATTAGCGACTAAGCTTTCAGTATTCAAATTACTTTCAATATCTAATATCAGTGATCGATCAATTTTCAGCACATTGATAGGTAACTTACTCAAATAGCTTAATGAGGAGTAACCCGTACCAAAGTCATCAATCGCGATACTTATCCCTAATTCGGCAATAGCATTGAGCGTAATTGCACAATCATCAAGATTATTAAGTAAAAATGTTTCGGTTAATTCAAATTCAAGGAGTGTGGGCTCAACACCAGTAAGCTGAATATGATGCTTAATCCAATGGATAAAATCAGGTTCCATTAGCTGACGACCTGAAATATTTATCGCCATTTTGCCAAATTGAACCCCCTGACTATGCCATTTAGCAGCGGTGATAAATGCCGTTTTGAGAACCCAGTAACCAATATCGACCATTTGGCCATGTTGCTCGGCCAGCGGAATAAACAACGAAGGTGAAACCATACCAAAATCTGGATGTGACCACCGAATTAGTGCTTCGCAACCGGACAGGGCATATTCAGCAACATCAAATTTTGCTTGAAAATTTAAGAATAACTGTCCTTGCTCTACGGCATGAAACAATGCTTGATTGAGCGAGATCTGGTGTTTTTTCCGTTCAACAGCTTGCTTATCGTAACGCATAAACATACGCACTGCGTCTTCAGCAATCATCATATTGCCGAGTAATAAATTATTCAGAACGGTTCTAGGATCATCGCCATCATCCGGAATAAGACAGTAGCTTACAGCATAATCGAGCTGAGATAACATCACATCGGCTTGGCCAGTGACAGGGTCGATAATGGCTGCGGCCTTTTGTAACGCATTCATTTCAGACGCAACATCAGGTAAACAAAGAACAAATTGCTCATTCGCAAGTAAGGCGAGTTGCCCACTCTCGCCCATGGTATTGCGTAACTGTAATGCAATACGTTCAATGGTTCGCTGTGCTTCGGAATAACCAATCATGCGGCTCCAAAGCTCAAAACTTCTGATCTTAATGACCACAAGGACCATTGGGCGACTGGCGTTAAGATATTGACCTATTAACGAGACAAGCTGTTGATAATTAATCAAAGAGGGAAGCTCAAATACTGCATTAAGGAGCTCACCATCGGTCACTGGATGGAAACTCAACACCACACCTGAGGGCCCCGCTAAACGGCAGGTGACTTCTAGCTCTGTGTGGTTTAATAAACGCATCGACATACTCTGCCCAATTGACAGTGCTTGCCCATGCAACCTTGAACGGTCACTTTCAACCCAAAAGTCATCCAATAAACGCCCTTCAACAAAGGTTTCGCCTAACAGCTTTCTTGCGGCGATATTGGCCTGACTAATCAATGAAGGATAAGATATTTCAACTAAAGCATCAGAACTTGCTAACAGCATTTTTTGTGATTGGCGTTGAAACAAACACTTAGCATAGTGAGTAAAAGCATTTTCAACTTCATCAAGTAGCTCATCATCTTCCCAAGGTTTCTGTAAAAAGCGATAGGCACTTCCTGCATTAAGTAAGGACTTTACAGACTCAAAATCAGAGTAACCACTGAGCACTAGCGCAACGATATCTGGGTATAAACGCTTAATTTTAGAGAGTAACTGCCCGCCATCCATATAGGGCATTCGAAAATCGGTCAGCACGACTTTGCAGTCGAAAGAGAGCAAAGCGTTAAGAGCTTCTTCTCCACTCTGGGCAGTCTTTACGGTATAGCCAGAACGAGTCAACAGGCGGCTAAGAGCCTTAATAATCCCTACATCGTCATCCACTAGCAATAAAGACTTATCCATTGTAACCCCTAACTTAATAGCATATTTACCCTATTTAACAGATCTTTATTATCAAAAGGTTTTGCAATTGCATCATCGGCACCTAATCGAATTGATTCAACAAGCTCAGTCGATGAAAGCCCTGACAATACTAAGATTTTAAGTGTTGCCAAATCTTGTCGCTGCCGAATAAATTGAATGACTTCAAAACCATCTAATCCAGGTAAAGACAGATCGAGCAGAATTAAGTCTGGCTTCTCGGCAATAATCTTAACCCCAGCCTGAAACCCATCCTGTGCAAATAAAATTGTATAAGGCGTTGATTGAAGAGCTCGCTTCAGCGCATTACGCATCGACAACTCATCATCAATAATAAGGATAGACTTTTTGGCAGCCGACAACTCTTTATTATTTGAAGCTAAAAATGCTTCTGGCATAGGCATCTTCTGTTGATGCAGAAAGTTGATAAAGTCCTCAACTAAGACCCGATAATTTCCACGCCCGGGTAACTTATGGCCTTTCAGTTGACCATTAGCAATCCAGCGACTCACAGTACGTTGATGCACATCACAATATTGGGCGATATCACTTGGCTTGAGCGTTTTCATGCAGGTGTGTCTATGTTTAATCTTGCTTAGTTAACACTTATAGCATAATTTTAATCTATAAGACAAATAGGACAAATGTGATAGGTGACTTGATGACAACCCCATCTGATAGCACTCTCCCGCTGATTCTGTGTGTGGACGATGAAGCGAGTATTTTAAAATCGCTACAACGGCTTTTTATCTCAAAAGACGTGCAATTATTGCTTGCAGAAAGCGGTGCCAAAGCGCTGGAATTAATGCAGAACCACAGAGTCAATGTCATTATTACCGATATGCGTATGCCTAACATGACCGGCGCGGAGTTTCTCGCAAAAGCGGCCGTTATCCAACCCGATGCCTATCGGATCCTTATGACAGGTTATGCGGATCTTGCCTCCACTGTCTCAGCTATCAACCTCGGAAAAATTCATCGATACGTACAAAAGCCTTGGGATAATCAGGAGTTGCTAACAGTCGTTGAAGAAGGTTTAGCACTTTACCATTTACTACGCCAAAACAAACAGTTAACAGCAAAAGTCGCTGCACAAAACAAGCAGTTGAAAGAACTTAATAGCTCCTTAGAAGAAACCGTACAAAAAAGAACTGAACAACTGAAACAAACGCTATTAAAATTTAAAAACTTAGCGAGCGAAAGGCAAAAAGACGAAGCCGCAACCTTAGAAGTGCTTTATAACATTATTGTTAGCTACCCCCCCCTCAGTGGTGAACTCGCGCGTAAAATTAGCGCAACCTGTGAATATCTAGCAAACGCGTTAAAAATACCCTCCGACCAAGTGAACACTATTACCAAAGCAGGTTTATTTTCCGAGATTGGTAAAATTGCCCTGCCTCCTAAAATCGCAGAAACCGCTTATACCGATCTCCACAATCGTGAACGTCGTATGTTCAATGAACATCCTCTGCACGCTGAAGAGATATTACTCCCTGCTCTGCATTTAAGTGAAATGTCACTTATCATTGCAAACCAATTAGAACGATTTAATGGCGGTGGTGAGCCTGCACAAAAAGCCGGGGCCGATATCCCTCTTGGATCAAGAATATTGGCCATCGCTAGGGATTTTTGGTTACATGTAGAAGGTCGTTACGATGGTAACAAAATGACAATGACCGAAGCCTTCGACGCAATTCAGCTCCATCAGGGCAGTTATTACGATCCGGCTATTGTCAAAGCATTGTCGGTATTAGTGGCCTCCGAAGAAGTCGATATTGCCAATAAAGCGCGCCGAGGTTTGGAAGTCAGTGCGCTCAAACCAGGGATGAAATTGAAACAAAATCTCTACAACCTTAAGCATATTCTTCTCTTACCTCAGGAACACGTACTTACCCAAGCCTCTCTCGATAAATTGTGGAAATATCAGCTAAAACACAAGGAACAACTGCTGGTAGAGGTCGAAACCACGCCAGATGAAAAACGCTGAGAAATCTAAGAATGAGGCAGCAAACATACTAAGCAAACTCTTAAAGTCGCCTACAATTAAGTTATCGAATCGATTGCTTGCTCGGGTTGCATTGCTGACTAAACGACTAAGACCCCTTTTGCTTTAATCGCCAATAAGTTAGCAAAATTTTAAAACACTCATTCCTGTCTATAAGGTTACATCTGCGGATAACGACTAGTATGAGTGAGATGCTAAGGACTCAGCGCAGACATACTAGTGTTAGAGTGTTCGATAGAATTAAACAAAGTAGCTTAAAACATGGGCAGGCAGATGAGTAATAAAAACCAACAAGAAGTATTGCTAAACCAATTAAAAGCTGAAAATCAGAAGCTGCAAGAGTTTAAAAAACTGAACAATTTAATGTTAAAAACGATGCAAGCATTTACTGAAAATATTGACCAATCGGTGCCATTTAGCTCACTTTTCAGCTTAATCGCCCAAGAGGTCAACCCAGACATCCAGCTAATTATTACCTGCAATCAACAAGGCGATGGTGTTTATGTTGTAGCAAGTACGAATACGGAACTAGAAGGTAAAGATTTTATCTTAAAAAATACTGAAGTAAATGCGAAAAACATATTCGACAAATCAGCAGTCTTTAATAGTCAAGTCAAATCAGCTTGGCCAAGTATACTACAGGAGTTTTCAGCACTCGCCTCCTCGGCAATCATTCAACCAGTAAAAATCACGAACCGTTGCTATGCAATAGTTTTACTAATGAATAATGCTAAAGGGTTTAGTGCAGAAGCAAGTTCGGTGATATCAAATTACAGCAGTTTCATTGCTAGCATACTTACATTAATGGAATATCGACATGTCTCGAAAGAGAGAGATAACCTATTTGCTCAACAAAAACGCATGGAAACGAGCATGGCACGTCAGGGAAAACTAGCTGCTATTGGTCAACTTGCAGCTGGTGTCGCCCATGAGCTAAACAATCCATTGGGATTTATTTATAGCAATTTGAATACTTTTAAACTTTATATAGAAGATATAGAAACTTTTATTAGTAACGCGTGCAAAAAATCATCTGACACGGATAATCTATATAACAAAAGTAATTTACAATTTATCATTGATGACAGTAAAGAATTACTTAGCGAAAGCTTAGAGGGCGCAAGGCGAGCGCGAGACATTATCAAGAATCTTCGAAATTTCTCACACCCTGATGAGACTACAATCTCCAAAGTGAACATTTTAAAACTTGTTGAAGATGCCATCAAAATAGCAAATACACAATTTAAAAAACAAACTAAAATTTTAATCAAGAGTGAAAACCAAGATTTTTGGATAGAAGGAAATATCACACAACTCTGCCAAGTTATTTTAAACTTGATAAGTAATGCTCACCATTCCATTAATCATTCGAATGGATTGATAGAAATAAATATAATAAGAACAGCATCGTGGATCAATATTGAAGTTATAGATAATGGTAATGGGATTGATAAAGCAGATATTCCCCATCTATTTGAGCCATTTTTTACAACAAAGGAAATAGGACAAGGCACAGGATTAGGGCTACCGATCTCTCGAGCGATAGTTGAACAGCATAATGGTTGTCTTGCCCTTGACTATACGGGCTCAAAGGGGACTAAATTCATTATCAGTTTACCGGAGTATACTAATGCTAGCAGTAATTAAAAACCATAACAAGCCTATAAAAAAACATAGGTTGTTGTTTTTACTATATTGCATTACTATTGGTTTACTCGCTAATTTATCAGTAGTATCCTTTCCAATTGCAGTACCATTTAATGTAGGAAATGTTGCAATATTAGTTATTCTTGCTCGATTAGGCCCTATTTGGGCATTGATCTGTTTTTTATTTGTGACATATCCATTGCCCTACGACATCACAATCACTAGTAGCATTTTACAAGTAATACTTTTCTATCTCTATAATAAATTTGAAAAAATCAACTTATTAACTGCATCGTTAATCTATTTCATTTCTATAGCAATTTTAAACCGATTAATGCTACCAGAGGCCATAACTGATAAGTATTTTTTCCTTTTAATCTTTACAACCTTAGCGACTGCATTATTTGCCTGGAGTATAAAAGCTGCAAACCTACTTTTGGCGCTTTATGTAAATGCTCAGCAACTTAGAAAACAGTCTCTACAACATCAATTATCCTATAGAGTTGGATTATACACAGCCATTCCTGCCACACTATTAATTACATTGGGATTAAATGGTATTTCCAGCTTGCACTTAGTTAAACAAATAGCAATTTTTCAAGACGAAGTATCAATACTGAACAAAGAAATAGAAGCAAAGCTTAAAAATTATGTAGATAAAATTGAAACGATAACTAATTTAACAGATATACAGTTGACTAAAAACACACTCAAACAGTTAGTTGAACAATCACCTGAATTCATATCAGCTTTAGTCACGGATAAAAATGGACTAGTAAGAGAGTTTTACAAAGCTAACTTAAATGAAAATAGACTGAATAATGAGAGCGTTGCTGATAGACCTTACTTTTATCAAGTCAAGAAATCTAACACATCTTTTCTCAGCGACACCTTTATGGGGCGTGCATTAGGAGAAGATCAGCTATTCGCCGTGAGCACACCAATTAAAATAGACAATCAATTTAGCGGTGTTTTACAACTTGCAATAAAACTTGATTCACTATTAAAAGTTTTTAGCAATCGAAATGATAGCATATCACATCGGATTTTACTTGATAGCTCAGGTAAAAAAGTATGGGGAAGTAATATAAGCGGGGAAATAGGAAGCATATGGGTACGACCCAATCATAGCCTGCCAATGGAAAATAAGTTTTTAACCAATAGTTTATTTAACCCGCTAAAGCCTATCACTTTCAGTAAAGATGCTCATCATCTTATTATCAGTGAAGATGTATCGAACTCAGGTTGGTCATTGTATTTTTTTATTGATACTGATGATCTATTTTTAATATTTTCAATATATTTTTCACTTGCATTATTACTCATAACATTAATTCTCGAAATATCAATACAATTTTCTAAACGCTTTGTAAAGCACTACACCCAAGCGTTAGAACAACTGGTGGATTATACTCAGCAGTGGGATGGAAAAAGCTCAGTTAGAAAGAATTTAACGTTTACTCAATCTGCACTTGAAATTGATACCCTAGCACACAGTTTTGTAAATATGCAGCGAAGAGTTTCTGGCGCTCATCATGCTATAATATCGACGATGAATGAAGTCAGGCTTCTTAATGAAGAATTAGAAGAGCGTGTTGAAAATCGGACTAAAGAACTAGAACTTGAGCGCGATAAAGCAAATCATCTTGCTTCAATAAAAACACGCTTTCTTGCTAATATGAGCCATGAGATTCGCACACCCATTACTATAATAAAGGGATTTACAGAGCAAATATTGCCTAAAACAGATGGTGAAATTCATAGTGCGCTATGTAAGATAGAACAAAACACGACTCATTTACAAAGCATTATCAATGATATTTTAGATGCCGCTAAAATTGATGAAGGTAAAATGACTATTGCTGAGCAGTATATTGATATCATTCCACTTCTAGAAAGTATTTACGAGTCAATAGTCATGCTAGCAAGTAGCAAAATGCTCATCACTGAATCCGAAATTGATATCGGAGAAATTAGATATGTAATGACTGATCCCTACAGGCTTAAACAAATATTATTAAATTTTATAAGTAATGCCGTAAAATTTACACATCAGGGTAAAATTAAGCTTGTCGCAAATATCAATCAGTCAAATCAGCTATATATAGCAATAATCGATGAGGGTATTGGTATTTCTCAAGAACAAGCCTCTAATTTGTTTCAAGCCTTTACTCAAGCAGACTCAAGTACTAGCCGTGATTTTGGCGGCACAGGTTTAGGTCTATTTATTAGTAAACAATTAGCAGATGCCATGTCTATTACACTCGACATGCAAAGTGAACCAGGTGTTGGTTCTTGTTTCTCAGTCACAATACCGGAAAGCAAAGTAACCAATAACATCAACAGTGTTATTACACATAGTCACGAGGCGAGTTATGAAAAATATAACTGGGAAAACTTGCATATACTGATTGTTGATGATGTAAAAGATATTAGAGATTTGATTGCAATTTATCTTCAGGAAACAGGTATAAACTTGAGCTTTGCTGAAAATGGAAAACAAGCCGTTCAACTTGTAAAGCAACAATACTATGATTTAATTATTTTAGACCAACAAATGCCTATTATGGATGGTGTAACAGCGGCAAATGAGATTAAAAAATTTAATAAGAAAATCCCCTTACTACTACTAAGTGCAGATATACTGGATGTAGAATCTACTCTAGGTGCAGTATTTAAAGAGAAAATATCAAAACCATTTACTAAGGTTCAACTTTTAACCACATTAAGCAAATTGCTCAACCTAAAAGAACCTTCGGTTTTAAAAAATATTCTTTTAGAAGATGATTTAGTTATTGAATACTTAGAAACCTTGCCTAGTTTAATGAATAAATTAGAATCATTAATCGAGAATGGTGACAGTAATAATTTATCCCGCGAACTACATAAAATTAAAGGAACAAGTGCTTGTTTTGAACTGAAATCAATTTCGCAATCTGCTTTAAAGCTACAAAATCTATTAACTGAAAGAACACTATCAGTATCCGATTTGGAAGAACTATCCTTTGCCATAAAAAGTTATAGTGATAATACTAAAGATAGTATTAACTCAAAGTGATGCAAATTAAGATATGCTTTCGGGAGACAAAATGGGTAATATAACCGTAAATGAGGTGCCCTCTCCTAATACAGACGCAACTTTTATTTCACCTTTATGTTTTTGCACTATACTATAGGACAATGACAACCCCAATCCAGTACCTGTTCCCACGGGTTTTGTCGTGTAAAATGGTTCAAAAATTTTTCGCATATCTTGAGGTGCTATACCAGACCCAGTATCACTAATGACGATATAAAACTCAGCATCTGTCGCACTAACATCAATTTTTATTTCGCCCTTATCTTCAATAGCCTGAGCAGCATTCACAAGTAAATTAAGGAAAACCTGATTCAGCTGCATGGGCTGGCAATATAGTTCGGGCAAAATTTCCTGATAATTCCTCACAATTACAGCTTTGTACTTAATTTGGTTTGCTGCAATTTTTAACGTATTTTCAATACCTTCAATCACATTAGCATATTGCCAATCACTGCTATCGACATGAGAAAATGACTTAAGGCTTTTTACTATTACGGCAACGCGCTCTAATCCCTCAATGGATTCATTTATTAAATCGGGTAGATCTGAACTAATAAATTCAAACTGCTGACGTTTTAACATATCCTGCTCAAGTAAAAAATAAGGTGGAGAGCCAATTTTTTTTGTCAGTTTTTGATAAAAGGACAGCAGCTTCAGCAGCTTATTATTATAGTCCTGCAGGCTTTGTAAGTTGGAGTTAACAAAACCGATAGGATTATTTATCTCATGAGCAACTCCAGCAGCGAGTTGCCCTATAGCTGCCATTTTTTCTGATTGCAGCAATTGATTTTGGGCTGTTTCTAATTTTCTATTGAGTAAACTAAGCGAAGCATGCTCATGCTCTAATTGCTCAGAAAGGCTCTTTTGGGCTTGATAATAGCTCGCTAACTCAGTGACATCTTGTACAATTAAGCAAACGGTTTTAACTTGATTATCTTCAATATCAAGTGGGAAAAACTCAATATTTTGATACATTGCAGTTTCTTCACCCGTAATAGGTCTGCTACTGCTAAAATCAAATACATGGGGCCTATGTTCCCAATAGGAAAAGCTTGCATTATTCAATACAAACACACTGTTAATTTTTTTTTGAAGAAATTTAGCAGCCTGAGGAAATAACGTGAGTAAGTTTTTTTCTTGTTTATCTCCTGCTACAGAAGATAAACGATCACTAAAAAAATCATTCCAATAAACAATATTGTAAAGCTCATCAACCACACAGATCCCTAAGGGCAAACGTGAAGCAAGTTTCTGTAACAGTTGAGAATTACTCATAATTACTCCAGCAATAGCTGCAGTTTGGCTAAAAGTGTTTGAACCGAATTTTCTTCCAAACAAATCACAATCTTCGAGTCAAATTGACTTACTTCTACTTTAAACTCTACTTCCATCATTAAAGTACTAGCCCAGCGATAATGGTAATGCTGATTTGAAGCGCTATACATTGTCGGCATACTTAGCTTTGCGTTCAATGCTAACTGTTCCGCAAATCCCGTTAAACAAGCCCCTGCTAAAATATTCGCAAGCTCTAGCAACAGTTCATTTAAGCTATCTTGAGTTAGGGGAAGCTCGTAATCCATAAGTTGACCAATTGCATCACACCCCTGCTTGGATAATGTAGCAATTACCTCACCTTTAATCGTGCCCAAAAAAGATTGTCGCGTGTACCATACTGTCTCATCAGACAACATAGTGCAGAATTGCTCAGGGGTAACATCGCTAATTTTGGGAATTGATAAAGTGATTTTCGCTCCAATTAATCGAGCAAGAGAGTTAGCAGCCTGCCCCATAGAGATATTCATCAACTCCTGCAAGGCATCTCGCTGTTCTTCTGATAGCAACATGTTCATATGAGCCCCACATCAAAAAGCGCTTCTCTTAGCTGTGCAGGCTGCAATGGTTTTTGCAAAAATCGAAAGGCACCTAGGGAGTCTACTAATGATTTTGCTTCTGGCTGAATATCCGCACTGATAACAATCACGATAGTTTTTGATTGTTGTTCATGGAGATACTTTAAAACCCCAAATCCATCAAGCTCAGGCATGGTGAGGTCGAGGAATAACACCTCAGCTTTGCCTGAATTTGCAGCTTCTAGGGCCTCTTTACCATTACATGCTTCCGTGATTTCAACGTCCCAATCCTCAGGCAGAGCACGCCTAACGGCTTTTCGGGACATTAACGAATCATCCGCAATTGTGACTGGAATAGGCATAGCATCACCTCAACAATGTCTCATTTGTCTTATATTAGTCGTTATTCGCGATGCGTCAACATTGAGCCAGAAGAATAAAAAATGATGCCCTTATCATAGAATGAACATTGGTTAGAAATGTTCGGATGAGAATAACCTCCTATACTTGTGTCGTAACGAAATGTGACCTAGGTAAATTGCTTACTTTTAACAGAGCCAGCACTCACGGACGCATGATCATATGGTCAACGGCTTTTGTTAAAACTATTAAAATCGAGTGTCAACTACACATTAATACTTTTCACTACTTAGCTAACCACTGTGAGAGCGGAGGATAAACCGAACCTTGTTTTGAATGCACTCAAGCAATTATTAAGCATTTATGTCACGTACAAAGTAGAAATCTCAATAAACTGATGATGCTGTCAACCGATGAAGAATATGACCCCTGTTAAAAGTGAGTCTTATACCAATCCTATTAAATATCTGTTCATTCAGCGGTAGTTCAACGCGCTTTAGACAAGGCGAAGGCTTGAATGCATAGTCGTGCTCTGTCGGAAGCCTTAAACACAGTATAAAGCGCGTTGCCATACAGTGAACATCAGTCGCCCTTTGGGAGCCATACAGGCATCCCACTCCCGCGTCACATTGACTTAAAAGGGAATAACCATTCCTGCGTCAATACGCCTTGGATTGAGATGCCTGTGAGGCTCTGAAGTGATTAGATATTTAATGTGATTGGTATTAGTCACGAAATGGTCACATTTTGGTCACGGTCACGAAGAAAGAAATGAGATAGGAACTGATGGAAAATCAAAAAGCCCATGCT
Source organism: Shewanella decolorationis S12 (assembly GCF_000485795.1). Taxonomy (GTDB): domain Bacteria; phylum Pseudomonadota; class Gammaproteobacteria; order Enterobacterales; family Shewanellaceae; genus Shewanella; species Shewanella decolorationis. Next base: position 34,505 of record NZ_AXZL01000038.1, on the reverse strand, counting down.
AATTAATAGCATGGGCTTCATGAATGTTGGCGGAGCGGACGGGACTCGAACCCGCGACCCCCGGCGTGACAGGCCGGTATTCTAACCAACTGAACTACCGCTCCAAACTTTTTATCATAACGCTGTAACAGCACTATAATTTTAATTTCAACAACTTGACTGGCGGAGCGGACGGGACTCGAACCCGCGACCCCCGGCGTGACAGGCCGGTATTCTAACCAACTGAACTACCGCTCCACTCAAGTTGCGGTGAATAATACGGTTGAGTGTTCGTAGCGTCAACCGTTTTTTTCACCCAATTGCATCGTTTAGTTAAAATTTCGCCAAACTTAACAAAATCCCATGTTAAATGAACAAAATACCTTCAAATCAGGCTTCAAATCTTCAAGCTGTATGTCGCTTTATCTACGATTATCAGGCTCATCCGGCATGGTCAAATCAATTTCATCAAGCGATGGTGCTGCGGTCTTATTTTGTTCCGCTTCATCTAGAATTCTTTGTTCAGCAGCGGCAAGAGCCTGGGCTAAACTTTGTCGTTTGCGCCAAACGATGAGCCCCACAATGCCTAACAATAATAAAACAGCATTGACGGTAATGATCCAGAAGAGCGCATCCTGCTTAGCGAGTGCTTCTTCCTCTGCGGCCTTTTGGGCGGCTACAGCGGCTAATTCCTCTTCACTCGGTGGAGGTTCTGGCGGTTGTACTAAGTTAAAAAAGAGCTCAGGCAAATCCAGTATTATTTCACGCCCTGCGATTGTGGTGGTCGCCACTGTACCTTTAATGCGATAACTTCCAAATTCCGTGACTAGTGGTAATGGCAGTTCTGTACTGTCTTGCGTCAGCCCATGGAGGACAACCGGTAACTGCAAGCCCGCTGGTCCTACAAGTTCAAATGAAAAATGCGTTTCTGCAAGTTGTAACACACTGCTATCGGCGTGTAGCATTATTTTCCATTGACCCGTTAACGGGTCATCAGGCGTGATCACTTCGGCATGCACAGGCCGTGGTGATAAGGTGAAGGGAAAGGAAACTTGCCTCTCAAACACGTTATTACGGGCTTGTACCACAAAGTCGTACTCACCCCATGGCTGTTTCAGATTGATATCACTCGTAAAAGTGCCATCATCGGGCCTTTCATCAAACTTTTCGCCATTATCTTTGTATGAACCCACAATAATATCGCCAGCGGCAAAATTTTCATCGCCAGCACGATGTTTACTCACAAAATGGGCGGTCCACTCGACAAGATAATCGAGACCCGGCATGCGAACCCGCTCAGCATCCCCCATCAATTGGGCGACGACTTTAACCTCTTCACCTTGGAATAAGGGTTGCGGTAAGTGTTGCACTTCAATCTCAAGCTTTGATACACGCTTGATTTTCGAACCTTGCACAACTTTACCGACCAATTGCCAAGGTCCAGGCAACGGTGATTCGATATAAATTATATCTCCCGTTATCCCATCGACCCATTTTACGTTCTCAGGATGGCGATTGGCGTACCACTTACTTCCATCGGGCAGTACAATGACCACAGGCGCAGAACCATACTCCCGCTGGATCAACAGCGTCATGTTGCTGACCATATGATCAACCCGAAAGCGATTCTTAAGCTCAGAGGCGGTGTCAACGGGCACTGCTTTTTCCGTCAAAAGCTTAGGAGGCTTGCTAATGGTATTCGGTTTAGCATCAACGGGCTTTTGGGCACTCACGTTAACCTCAGCGGCCTTATCTACACTAGCTTTCGACCCATTGATTTTCGCATCGTTTGGAGTTGCATCAACGGGTTGCGCCTCATTCGTTTTTGAAGCCAAATTGGCGGGTGACGCTGTGGTCGCAGCCGGCTCAGTATCGGCGGCAAGCAAAGCAGTGCTCAAGCAGAGGCCGCCGAGCACAAATGTGGTATTCAGTAAGGATTTTCGCAGCGACATCGTCATAGGCAATAAATTATCCTCTCCAGAGGCATTTTCCTGATTTTGCGACTAAATCAAGACGTTTTTCATGCATAAGGAGTTCATCGGCCGATGCGCTGATCACTTTAAGATTAAGTGATGCCGGATCAAAGCGTTGAATACCACCAGCCTCTTGGCCGACTTCTTCGTTAGAGAGATTGAACTTGGTCTGCCCACCTGTCATCGCCAAATACACATCGGCTAAGATCTCGGCGTCGAGTAACGCGCCATGGTAAAGGCGGCGGGAGTTATCGATACCGTAGCGCTTACACAGGGCATCTAAGTTGTTCTTTTGCCCAGGGTGTAAAAATTTTGCGATATCGAGGGAGTCTAAGATTTCACAAATTTCACTCGTCTTTGGCCCTAAAGGCTGCAACAGCGAAAATTCATGGTCCATAAAGCTCACGTCGAAGTTTGCGTTATGGGCCACAATTTCGGCGCCACTGATAAAATCGATAAACTCTTGCGCTATTTGATGGAACCTAGGCTCATTGGCGACGCGTTCATCGGTGATACCATGAACCGCTATCGCCTCTGGGTCAATCGCTTGGCCTGGATTGATATATTGATGGAAATAGCGACCTGTTAAACGGCGGTTGATCACCTCAACACAACCTATCTCAATAATTCTGTGGCCTAAATACACTGCACCACTGCCTTGGTTCATACCCGTGGTTTCAGTATCCAAAATAACCTGACGGCTTGCGTTTGAGATAATATTCATACTTTTATGCGCTTCTTATGACATTTATTGGTTATACTCGGCCGGTATTTTTGCAGCGGATAACCATTTGATGACTGAACTAAAACTAATCCACATCTTCACCGATGGCTCTTGCTTGGGCAATCCTGGCCCCGGTGGCTATGGCATTGTAATGAATTATAAGGGCCATACAAAGGAGATGTCCGATGGTTTTGCCTTGACGACCAATAATCGCATGGAATTATTAGCCCCCATCATCGCTCTTGAGGCGTTAAAGGAGCCCTGTAAAGTCATTTTAACCAGTGATAGCCAATATATGCGCCAAGGGATCACCACCTGGATCCATGGTTGGAAGAAAAAAGGCTGGATGACCTCAAATCGTACACCAGTAAAAAATGTTGACCTCTGGAAACGTTTAGACAAAGCAGCCCAGCTCCACCAAATTGATTGGCGTTGGGTGAAAGGTCACGCCGGACACGCCGAAAACGAGCGCTGCGATCAACTCGCCCGCGCCGCCGCTGAAGCGAGCCCTACCCAAGTCGATGAAGGCTATCAGGCTGAGTCCTAATACCAGTAATCACTTCGGCGCTCATTTCGGCGCTTACACTTGCGCCGATCACTCCCGAGATAAATGGAAGAAATTACCGCAAAACTGCACAAAGGCCAGACCTAATGACGTGGCTTGGCGGCTCTTGTGGGTAATACGATAAAATTGTCGCTCCAGCACTAGGCCTTCAATGGTTACCAGTGCCAACTCTTTTCGGCTGATGTCTTTATCGAGAGCCAATTCCGAGAGCACGCCCAACCCAGCCCCTTGTTTTACCGCGAGCTTGATGGCATCGGGCGTAGAAAAGCAGAATTTTGCCTCGGGCTGCATACCTAATTCATTGGCTGCATTGACAAAATATTCCCTTGTGCCCGAGCCTTCTTCCCTTAGAACCCAAGATTGGCCTTTGACCGCTGCGGGTTTAACCGTTTGCCCAGCGAGGGGATGCGCGGGATGACAAAAGACTAATAGTCTGTCCTTATGCCAAGGCTCGATATTTAAACGGTTATCGGTACAATGTCCTTCGATAAACCCCATTTCGGCACGAAATTGCGCGACCGATTGGATCACTTCTTGGGTATTGGTGATCGCTACGTCCACGTGGGTCTGGGTGTGTTGCTGACAAAAAGCCACTGCCGCCTTCGCCAGCAAATAGTTACCAATAGTGGAACTGGCACTCACGCTTAAATGCCCGACTAAATCGCCGTCTTGGCGCGTGAACGCTTGCTCGATTTGCTCGACCCTATGCAACAAGTCCGTTGCCAGCGGCAACAATAGATTCCCTTGGGAGTTGAGCTGTAACCGATTGCCTATCCGTTCAAATAAACGGGCGTTAAGTTGTTTTTCTAATTCAGCCAAGGCCATGGAGGTCGCCGGCGGCGACAGGTTGACTTGTTCAGCCGCTTTCGCGACTTGTCCACTGCGTGCAACAGCTTCAAACACCGCAAGTTGCCTTAAGGTTATTCGCATAACAAACTCATTGATGAATAAAAGTTATTTGGTATGTTCAGATAAGTGCCCTGTTCGGCCAGCGCTAGGCGCAGTGGTCCAATTAGGTTGTCTCACCTTACGTTTGTCACGGATGGGCGTTAATGGTGACTCTAACTTACGCGCGACAATCAAATATAAACTGCCCGCACTAGGTAACCATGAGGCCAAAGTTTGCTGCATAAAACGGCCTTCATTAAATTCACCAATTAATGGGTGATAGACTAAACGCTCATCGCTGACCACTTGATAGCCTAATAGCCCTAACCAATCTCGCACTCGAGACGGCATAAAAAAACGCCCGCACCAGGGTAATTTATCCTGATATTTAGGCCAAAGCTTACCCAGAAACACAGGGCTTAAGGGGTTAAAACCCACAATAAATAGGTATCCGCCAGCGATCAGAACCCTGTCGGTTTCGCGCAGGATACGGTAAGGATCTGCTTCAAATTCAAGCAGCAGACTCATCAGCACCGCATCGATCACCCCATTCTGTAAAGGTAAGTGACAAAAATCGCCTATTAACGAGGCATTGGGTTCTGAGCACAGCGAGAAATGATGGGCAACTGGGGATGACATGCTCGACAGTTCGGCGCTTAACGGGCCCAGTTTGAGCAGATGATAACCAAATACCCTTGGCCACCAATCGGCAAGCTTATCGGCAACGGCTTGTTGGAGGGCTGGGCCATTAGGCAAATCGTCCCATTGTTCGGGTTTGTACGCAGAACTGTTATAGGACACAAGTCTCCTCCCTTCCTGTTACGTATTTGCTCAATGATGATGTTAAATCACCCTATCACCCAATACCGGTTTGGCTTTTGCCTATAGATGATAGCAACAGTCGCCAAACGTTATCGTCTTATGGATAATAACCTTATCTTCAAATCGAAATACAGCGATCGGCGATGCTATGCTCACTATAACAGCGATTAATGCCTTTAATGACAATTATATCTGGGTGTTGCGACAAGACTCCCAGCAAAACGTGTATGTGGTTGACCCAGGCGATGCCAATGTTGTGATCGACTACTTGCGCGCACAGCAACTCACACTAGCGGGTATTTTGATCACCCATCACCATAGGGATCACACGGGTGGGATCCCTGCCCTCGCGGCCCATGTTAAACAGACTACAGGCCATGACTTAGCCGTTTATGGTCCACAAACTGAAGCAATTGAAGGCATCAATCAGCCGATTAACCCAATGCTTAGCGATACGCTCACCCTACCCTTTGTTGACGTGCCCGTTCGTATTCTGTCCGTTCCCGGGCATACTGCTGGGCATATTGCCTATCTCGTTGATGACGCATTATTTTGCGGTGATACCCTCTTTAGCGCTGGCTGTGGCCGCTTATTTGAGGGCACGCCAAGCCAAATGTGGCAATCCTTAAGTCTGCTCGCGGCGCTGCCCGATGAAACCCGAGTCTACTGCGCCCATGAATACACTTTATCAAATCTGAAGTTTGCCCAAACGGTCGATACTGATAATGAAGCGCTTAACGCCTATGTGGAGCAGGCAAGCACCCTTCGTGCCCAAGGCAAAGCCACCATTCCCTCAACGATAGGATTGGAGCGAGCCATTAATCCCTTCCTTAGACCTTTAGCACCTACCATAGTCAACAGCATAAAAAATCAGTTTTGTGATCAGGATCTGACTAAAGCAGATGAACTGACCTGTTTTACCCTGCTCAGGCAGTGGAAAGATATTTTTTAGTAAAAAACGATCTATTTCCGACTGAAAATTATACAGTTTTTTCCACTTTTGATGATGTAAATCAAAAGTAACCCCACAAGATGTACGATAATTTAGGGACAAGATCGAAAAGATCCCATAGAATGGCTCGTTTTTGCGTGAATACTTTGCGCTCTGTGTTGTCGCTATTTACATAACAATCAATACATTAGGCTATATCAAAGCTAAGCAAGATTGTGCTGTGGCAATGCACTAACAGAGGACTATCGTTTTCCATGAGAGTATCACTTTATGTTGTGGTAGGGGGAATTGCCCTACTAACGGGTTGTCAGACTTTAGACAACCATCAGGTGACCAAACCTGAAGCTGAAACCGTCACAACCGAAAATAGTGTCCCACAGTATTATCTCGCAACCGAACCTGAATCGGCGCAAATTACTGATGTGTGGGAGCGAATTCGTCAAGGAATGCAACTCCCCATTCCTGACAAAAAATTAGTTAATTATTACCGCGATTGGTACATCAAGAACCCCAAACACCTCGAAGTGATTTCTGAGCGTGCGGCACCTTACATGTATTTGATCGTCGAAGAGCTTGAGAAGCGTCATCTACCGATCGAGATTGCCCTTTTGCCAATTATTGAAAGTGCTTTCGATCCAACCGCTTCATCGGCAAGTTCCGCCTCTGGGCTTTGGCAATTTACTTCCCCTATGGCCAGCTATTTTGGGTTAGAGATGAATTGGTGGTACGACGGCCGTCGCGATGTGCCAGCCTCCACCGTGGCCGCGTTGGACATGCTCGAATACCTGTACGACAAAACCAATAACAATTGGCTTTATGCGATTGCGGCCTACAACTCGGGCGAGTCTCGCGTCCTTAATGCTATTAAGCGCAATGTGGATAAAGGTCTTAACACCGATTTTTGGTCACTCGATCTCCCCAAAGAGACAAAACGTTATGTACCGCAATTATTGGCCCTTGCCGAAGTGATTAAACATGCCGACGAGTACGGCATTACACTAACGCCAATTGAAAACAGCCCGTCTATTGAAGTCGTTGATATTGATAGCCAAATTGATTTGGCCATGGCTGCTGGGCTCGCCAATATGACGACCCACGAGCTGTTAAAACTCAACCCAGGATACAACCGCTGGGCCACGGCCCCCACGGGGCCTCATACGCTGGTTTTGCCGATTGATAAATCAGAAGAGTTTAAAAAAGCACTGGCCGAAACCGAGAGTGAAGCCCGTGTAAGTTGGCTCAGATACACCATCAAATCCGGTGATAGTATCGGCGCCATTGCCAAGAAGCACCATACCACTGTCAATGCAATCCGTGTGGCAAACGGTATGAAAAACAATAATATCGTTGCAGGTAAGCACCTGATTATCCCTGTCTCAGCCGATGATGAACAGCTGTATGCAATGTCAACAAGCCAGAAGTTACCTAAAAAGGCTGCAACATCAACCTCTGGCAACAAATTGACATATAAAGTGAAATCCGGCGATACGCTGTGGCAAATTGCACAAGATCATAAGGTATCGGTGAAGCAACTGACCGCTTGGAACCATTTAACCAAAGACAGTAAATTGCAGATGGGCCAAAAACTGACGATCGTTGCTCCGCAAAACCAAGCTAACGCCGAGCAAATTCGTACCGTTAGTTACAAGGTAAAATCAGGCGATTCATTAGCGCGCATTGCCAGCAAGTTTAAAGTGACTGTTGCTGAACTGCTCGAATGGAACAGCTTAACGCCATCACAATACATTCAACCCGGTCAAGTGTTAAAACTGGTTGTGGATGAAAGCAATTTAAATGCTTAATGCTTTGCCGCTGTTTAAAGGCGTCAAAAATAAGCAAAGACAAGCTCTCAGCCAAATTCACCAGCTGTCACACTAAAATAAAAAGGCAGTAACCTTAGGTTACTGCCTTTTTCATTTGTAAATGATACGGTTATCCTTAGAACTGAGTTATCTTTTTGACGCCAATAAGTCAATGTTAAGCAAGTTTATTGTTGGTAAAAATTACTCAAGAGTAAGTAAAAACACTATGGGTGCCATTGCGGGTAATTCACTCTGCATCGCTTTACCTGCAAATTGCGCAGTTAAGTTTGCGCCTTCTGTCGGAATACCCGCTAATGCTTTGGCAGGAATGGCAAAAGTGACAATCAGCTCTTCACCTGCTGCTAGCTGCGTATCACGCAGAGCTTGAGTAAACATCATATCGTCTGACCAAGCCCAAAGAGGCTTTCCTTGCACAGTCGTCAATACTAGATCCGCCGTCATGCCTGAATGATAACGCAGCGCAACCGCATTGGCTGATGGATTGCGAATCGTCAACGTCGCCTTAAGCGGTTGCTTAAAGTCAACAAATGTTCCGAGGGAGAGTTCACCTTTTAACAGACTCGGTGACGTAAAGGACGAGATCTGCTCAACTTTCAAACTTGGCTTTTCTTTTATCCCTTGTAGTTTCGCCGCTATCCCCGCAGTTTGCACCACTTCAGTCTGTTTCGCGGCCTCGGTACGAATATCCGTTTTTGGCTCATTAGACTGGGCTAGTGGCGCAAAACAACCCAATAGTTGTGCTGCAACCATTCCGATCCCTAGCGGACGTAAGATGCGACTTAAACTGAGTGTTGGTCGAGGCAGTGGCCTCGACACTTGCATGGAGGAGTGTTTTGTCATTCCTAAAAACCACCCAGTTTTTTAAGCAAGGAATCTTTTAATTTTTCCTTAGCTTTATCAGTCTCTTCCTTCAACTGATTATTTAACAGCGCTTGAGTATCTAACGCATATTCAGGTTTTTGAAAGGTACCAGTGATCGCAAGGGGAATATCAATCCCAGCCAACGCATCTTTTTCACTGCCGCCTTGCCCTTTGAGAGAATTTACAAGACTTGTCGTCAGTCGATAATCGAGCGCTTCGGTCAGCAGGTTTGCACTCCCCTTACCCGCCACACGTAATAGCGGTGATGACATGGCAAGATCAGGGTTTGTCGCCACACCATTCTCTAAAGTGAAGTTACCCGTCAAGCTCGAAAAGTCGGTTTTACGCTCTTCTTTGGTGTCGGCAGACATGTCCCCTTTTAACTTGGCCTGAGCGCTACGGATCATCTGTGGAATATTAACTCCGTAAAGAGCACCGTCAGTAATATCAAAACGGCCATTTGCAAGCAGATTTTTCTTCAACAGCTCTGGTATTAAACTCTTACCTTTACCCTTGACGTTGAAATTAGCCGTACCCGCCAGAATATCCAGCTCGGCTGCATCCTTAAGTAATGGACGAATTTGAACACCTGATATTTGCTTATCAAATTGATAACTTGCGACTTTAGTTCGAGCATCAACCTGTGCATTCACGATCAATTTACCTTGGTAAAGATCCGCCGTCAGTTGCTTAAGGTCAACCATCCCATTCTTAATGCCTAAATCCATCAACCAGTTTTGCGTGGACAAATTCGCCAGCTTGATGGATTTCACCGCTAATTTGAGTTTTACATCTAAGCCATTGACAGCACTAAGATCAGGCTCAACCGCTTGAGTTTGTGAAGGTGTGGCAGCGGTTTGCTTTTCTGCCGTGTCAGATTTTGGAAGCAAGGCATCGAGGTCAATGTCACCCAGTTGGAAATCCGCGCTAATTTGTGGCACTTTTCCAACGTAATTCACTGCGAGCTTACCTTCCGCATTGATATCCATCGCCGTAAATTGACTGATGTCAGCCGACAACTGTTTTTTATCTAATGCGATTTGACTGTTTACACTGACCTTCGCGGTCAGTTTTTTATTGGGGATCCCATCGCCTTCTACTTGAGTCTCTATATTGAGTTTCTCAACCATCAGTTGATTAAAGTCTTGGCTCAACTTGATTTGCCCTTCACCCTGACTGTTAATCGTCATATCCGGCAAGATCGCCGCAAATTCGTAAGCAATCGGTGCAAATTTGTCGAGGGAAAATGCCCCCAGTGTAAATTGCTTTAAGGTTAAGGTTTGAGTTTGTCCCTTAGCTTCATCAATCAAGTTGATTTCAGTATTGGTGATAGAAACGCCACCGACATCAATGCTCGTTAATTGTGTTTTGGCGCTGGATTCGGCTGGTGGGGTAACAGGCTTTTCTGTGCTCTTGCCCGTCAAGCCATCGAGGCTCGAACTGCCATTTTTACGGGTGACCAAATTGATTTTTGCACCATCAAGGCTTAACTGTGCGATTTCAATTTGCTTGCTAAAGAGTGGCATAAGTTCGACTTCTGCCACGGCTTTATTCACTTCTAGCATGGCTTTGGGCATAAATCCGTCAGGGTTTGAAAGAGAAATCCCCCCTAAATTGATCCCTATAGTTGGGAAAAATGTCCATGATAAGTCCTCACCAATGACGAGTTCACGACCCGTTTGTTTTTTTACTGCGTTGACAATTTCGGGTTTAAAATCATTAGGGTCAAAGAAAACAGTAAGATATAAGGCGACAGCGACAATTAAGGTCACCAGAATGGCTAAAAACCACTTAATGAATTTCATAGAAACATCCTTATCAATAACATCTTGAATTTTTATAAACTTAATTTAAAAAGGCGAAATTTAATAACTCCTCACTGATAGCAACACCGTTCTCATCGACATAGATCATCATCCCAGGCTTAACAGTGACACCGCCTATCTCTATGGGAACATTTATTTGTCCTTGGTTTAACTTTTCAGTCTTGATGGGCATAGCACCAAGTGCATAAACCCCTAAATTGAAGGTACTCAGTCTTGCCACATCCCGAACATAGCCATTGACAATCACGCCTTGCCAACCATTATCTAGGGCACTTTGTGCGATTAAATCACCCAATAATGCACGACGTGGCGAAGCACCGCCATCAACTACAAGCACTTTTCCATGACCCGGTTGAGCCAATATTTCTTTCACTTTGGAGTTATCTTCAAAACATTTTACTGTGACAACTTCCCCCCAAAACAAACGCTTACCACCATAGGGACGAAACTGGAGCGGTAATAACGTCAATTTCGAGGGGTAGTGATCGAACAAATCAGGTAGTAGATCAAGCATTTGGATCTCCGCTAAGTGAAAAGTTTAGACTACTCATTATTGTAGACCCCGACAAGTGTTATGCGAAACCCATCTTTTTATTTAGTTTTCATGCTTAAATACTTGGTCAGCATTGGCTTTAACATTATAATCTGCGATAGTTAAACGAGTGTGACACCTCAAGGTGTACCCATACATTATTCTGCTTCTCAAATTTTCGTAATTAAAGTGAACACCAAATGACAACAGATCTGGATTTGCAAAGTGCTATCGCAGCACTCGATGAATATGGATATGAAAAAAAAGCCTCAACGGATCTTGAGCAAGCCCGTAATAAACAACAAATGGGAAAATATATCAAATCCCTCGACTACAGTTTGCGTCGATTATTGATATTGCAAGAAACCGTTAACGAGCTAGTAGAAGAAAAGAAACACGAGCTTGCACAACAAGAAAATATCCAAACCTATAAAACAAAAATCATCAATCTTTCTCGAGAGTTTAACATTTCTTACGAAGATGTATTAACTATCATGGCAGAACTGCAATCAACGAAATAATCCGCGTATAGCAATCAATTTTGTTTATTCATTATCAATATATTCTTTGTTCTGAGTTGATAGCTTGCTCTTGCTGGTGTTGATAGATTGTTGCTAAATCCTCCTTGCAATTTGCGACATAAAATATAACAAGCGTCTAGAGCGCGTTTTGCACTCTAGACGCTTATAGTATTGCTATTTTTCTAACATTAACTGACGAATATATTTCACTGGCGCACTGCCATAACTTAAGAACTTCTCATGGAATGCTTTTAGGTCAAAATCCTTGCCTTTAAGTTGCTTATATTCTTCACGGAAATCGTAAATTTCGCGGTAACCAGAGTAGTAACTGGTCAGTTGTACTTGGCTTAGGGTGGCACGGCGCCATTTGCCTTCCGCCTCAGCACGTTGCTGGAACGCCTCATCCATCATCAGACTAATGGCTTGCTCTTCGGTCATGCCTTTAACATGAATACTGTAGTCTAAGATGGTGTTACAGATAACACGTAAATTCCACTTGTAATACATTAACCACATTTCAGGTTCGAAATTACCATAACCTTCTTCAAGCATCATGCGTTCGGTATACACGGCCCAACCTTCGACCATAGCGCCATTGCCAAATAAGCTTTTCACTAAGCTTGGTGACTCATTGGAATAAACTAATTGGGTGTAGTGCCCAGGAATTGCCTCATGGATATTTAAAATCTGTAATATCCAGTGGTTATATTCGCGTAAATAGCTCTCAGCGGATTCATCACTCATACCATCGAGTGGTGTGACGTTATAATAGGTATTACCTAATTTATCATAGGGGCCAGGGGCACTAATCGAAGCTCCCGCATAACCCTGCATATACTCAGGGGTTTCACGCACGACTAATGGTTTTTTAGGATCTAAGGTCACTAAGTCTTTTTGATTTACAAATTCAATCAACTCAGGAATTTGTTTACGCACTTCGCTCACAAAGTCATCACGCTTAACGTGCTCTGTCGATAATTTATCAATCAATTGGCGAATCGCGATTTTATTGTCGGCAGGTTTTGGCGTAGTGAAATATTTTGGCCACAGCTTGTCGGTGATCTTTGCCATTTCACCTTGCACTCTTTCTTTATCCGCCACGGCTTTTTGATAAAGCTGTTTTGCTGTCATGCCCGCTTGGATATCAAAGGCAAACTTTTGCTCGTATAATTCTTCACCAATTCTAAAGCTGCGGGCGCCGTCTTTTTTAAGTTGGCTGACCTGGGTATTTAACCAAGTAATATGTTCATTAATCGCTTTGGTTGCCGTATCGAAACGGGATTTAAACAGCGATTTTTCCGCATCTGACAGACCCGAATCCGCCACTTGCTTCAATAAATCATCGGAGAAGACCGAAAACGCACCTTGATTTTGCATCACAGCCAATTCGGTGTGTTCTAGGGTTGGCTGTTGGATATTGCTGCGCGCCGCGGCGTAATAAGCTGGGATATTTTCCATTCTGGCCAATACGGAACGTAATCTGTCATCCAGTGGCGCAAAGTTTTCATTGATGATTTGTGCAAAGCCGCCAGCTACGTTATAGCTCGAGGGATCCCATTGCCAAGATTTAAAGTCGGTAATTTCCCACGCCATGCTGTTTAGCAGGTTATCAATTAAGTGATAATCGATGGTTTCGTTAGAGCTCAGAGACTTAAGTTCAAACTGTTTCAGCTTTGCCTGCTGGGCTTTTACAAAGGCGAGCGTCTTAACACGGCTCGCTTCATTGGGGATTTCTAAATAGCCATCATTAACGTGTTTGCCACTGTAGAGTGCCCAGGTAGGCGCTAATTGCCACAGATCATCGATAAAGGCCTGGCTAAATTGTGCAAAGGCGCTGGTCTTCACATCAGCACTGAGCGCGCTTGATTTGGCGGTATCGGCTGACGCTTGAGTTGATTGCGATTGGCAACCCGCAAGGCCTGTGAGCGATAACAAGATCGCAAGAGAGATGGCGGTTTTCTTCATTCTTTTTCGTCCTTTTTATATTTATGCGTTAATTCCAGTGCCTCGAGGCGACCGTAAGCGTCTAAAAACCTAACTTATCAGACGCCAATAAAAGGACTTAAGTTAATCATATCAGCCGCCTAATTGCAGCAGTGTTACGAGTGAATACATGCCCAGTTACAAATTTGTAAGCTCGAATGCCGATAGCGCCAACTATCAATCTGCGTGAGATAATCCCCTATTTCACTATCGCTACTGCTATAATAGCGACCTGCTTCGCTGTTCGCCTCAGGCCAACAGTTTGCCAATAAATCATTTAGTTGAGACTCTCAATGCCATTCTCCCAACTTGGATTACACAGCGCGCTTGTCAAAGCGGTGACTGAACTGGGTTACACGAACCCCACGCCAATACAGACAAAAGCCATTCCCAGCATTTTAGCGGGCAAGAATGTGCTTGCTGCGGCGCAAACGGGCACAGGTAAAACCGCCAGTTTTGTGCTGCCGCTGCTGCACAGATTCGCTGACGCGCCCAAGATCCGCCCTAAGCGAGTGCGGGCCATCATACTCACCCCCACGCGTGAGTTAGCACTTCAGGTCGAAGAAAATATCAACCAATACGCCAAGTATTTACCTTTAACGGCCATGGCGATGTACGGTGGTGTCGACGCCGCGCCGCAAAAGAAACGGCTGATTGAAGGCGTCGATTTACTGGTGGCCACACCAGGGCGTTTGCTCGACATGTATACCCAAAGGGCCATTCGTTTCGATGAAGTCTCAGTATTGGTGCTCGACGAAGCCGACCGCATGCTCGATATGGGCTTTATCGAAGATATTAATAGCATCATCGAAAAGCTGCCCGAGCAGCGACAAAACCTCTTATTTTCAGCCACCTTATCGAAACAGGTGAAAGCGCTGGCGAAATCCGCGATTCCGGACGCCATCGAAATTGAAATTAGCCGTAAGAGTGCGGCGTCAACTCATATTGACCAATGGTTGACCACGGTCGATAAAGATAAAAAGTCGGCGCTGTTAAGTCATTTGATCCAAGAAAATAACTGGTCACAGGCATTAATTTTTATCCAAACCAAACACGGCGCCGCTAAATTAGTTAGCCAGTTAGAAAAGCGTGGCATTGTTGCAGAGGCTTTTCACAGTGGGCGTAGCCAAGCGGTGCGCGAGCAACTGCTGATCGATTTTAAAGCGGGTAAAGTTTCCTTTTTAGTCGCCACGGGCGTGGCCTCACGCGGCATTGATATCGATGCCTTAGCGCGGGTGATTAACTACGACTTACCCGATGAAGCCGACGACTATATCCACCGCATTGGTCGTACGGGACGTGCGGGTAATCAAGGGGAAGCAATTTCCTTTGTCTCTAAGGATGATTTTAGAAACCTATGTGCCATAGAGCGCCGCTTAGGTCATATTATCGTGCGCAGGGAGATTGCAGGCTTTGAGCCGAAAAAAGTCGTGCCGATTTCTATACTCGATTTTGTGCCTAAATCAGCATCTTCAACAGAGCGTAAGCCCCATAAACTCACCGATACAAGTGCTCAACCCCGCCCCTATTCAAGTGGCAAGCCAGGCACCTTTGAGGCAACACAAGCCAAGAAGCATCGCAGTGCCAAGGCGGCTCCTGCGCCTAAAGCCCAAAAGGCAGGGGCTGACGTTCGCTCAGATACTCACTCAAGTGCTCGCTTAAATAGCCGCCCTGCGAACCCATTGCAAGGTAATCCATGGCAAAACAGCATCAAGTCGCAGGGTGATAGCGAACCCCAAGCAAATCCTTGGCACAAAAGCACTAAGTGAATTAACGGCTTATCAACGAATTAACTCAAAAATAGCAGAAGCCAATATGACGATTATTTTTACAACCAACCTAGGTGATATCAGTATCGAACTCGATATGGAGCGCGCACCCGTTACTGCCAAAAACTTTATCCGCTACTGCCAGGAAGGTTTTTATGAGCACACGATTTTCCATCGAGTAATCAAAGGCTTTATGATCCAAGGCGGTGGTTTTACCGCCAAAATGAAGGAAAAGCCCACCCACGAGTCGATTGTTAACGAAGCCAATAAAGGCCTATCGAATGTGTTTGGCACAATTGCCATGGCCCGCACCGACGCACCGCACTCGGCAACCGCGCAGTTTTTTATCAATACGGCCAACAATGAGTTCCTCGACCACACGGCAACCACGAACAACGGTTGGGGTTATGCGGTATTTGGTAAAGTCACCGCGGGACTCGAGGTCGTGCTACAAATTGAAGGCGTAAAAACCACCCGTGTTGCAGGCCATGAGGACGTGCCCCGTGAGCCGATTATTATCGAAAAAGTGACTATTGTTGAATAAGTCACTCTATCTAATCGATGAATAGTGTGGCGTTGCTTAATACAGCAATAACGCCGCCATTCCTTGATAGATAAAACTTTGGTTTTAAAGCCTAGATAGAAAAAGGAGCAATCAACCCAATGGTTAGTTGCTCCTTTTTGTTTATTCACATCTGATTGTTTATTAACGTCTGTTAATAGAAACGCTGCTGCAATGGCGTTAATTCAGATCCTTAAGCGGCCACAGCACGATATGGTCTTCAATATCTTTCACCCTGCGCTCATCCACCACTTTGCCTTGAATCGACATGCCCGCAAGGTGCATGGCCTCTTTAGAGCCCGTGAGTAAAGGATGCCAGCTTGGTAAGTCTCGACCGGATGCTAAACGGCGGTAGGCGCAGCTATCGGGGAGCCACGTCAGTTCATGGACGTTTTGCGGTGTGATCACAGTACATTGGGGAACATGGCTAAAACGGTCACTATAATGCTTGCAGCTGGCAGTTTGATGATCGAGCAGTAGGCAAGCCGCATTGGTGTAATAGAGCTCTTCGGTTTCATCATCGATCAACTTGTTTAAACAACACTTACCACAACCATCGCAGAGGGACTCCCACTCCTGCGACGTCAATTCGGTTAACGCTTTATTCTGCCAAAATGCCATGTTTACGCTTATCTTCATATAAAAAACCCGCTTAATGCGGGCCATTTTACACCAATTTACTGGGGAGTTTTAATTCTCTCCGATAAATGCACCACAGAGATGCCAAAATAATCGCCCTCACCTAAATAATTCACCGCTTGCCAGTGCATTAAGGCGCGGTAATTGCCATAGACCAGATATTTTCGGCCCTTAACACCGTCGGGCATAATAAGCGAAGCGTGAATATCCTCACGATTCGGTAAATCCGTATTATCGAACCGCCTGACACCGAGCTGTTGCCACTTGGCTAAGGTTAGGGATTGATTGAGTCCGATAAGCTCGGCCTTAAGATCCGCCGGTGCTTGAACCTGACGTCCCCAAGTATCTTCACCATTCCAGCCCTGCTGCTTTAGCAGATTCGCGGCAGAGGCAAAGGC
The DNA here is from genome assembly GCF_000485795.1 of Shewanella decolorationis S12. Classification (GTDB taxonomy): domain Bacteria; phylum Pseudomonadota; class Gammaproteobacteria; order Enterobacterales; family Shewanellaceae; genus Shewanella; species Shewanella decolorationis. Next base: position 17,688 of record NZ_AXZL01000038.1, on the reverse strand, counting down.
ATCGGCCACATTGCGCCAAATGTCTTTTTTACCATCACCGTCGCCATCTTGGCCATAGGCTAAATATTCACTCGGAAGCAATTGGGTTTGCCCCATAAAACCTTTGTCATTACTTTTAAGATCATCAAACTTGAGATGCTCTTTATCCATGATGGAAAGCGCAGCCATAAACTCCCGCTGGTAACGCGCCGTATCTTCGCCAGTAAAGGCTAACGACGCCATCACAGACAGCACAGGATAATCCCCCGACGCATCCCCAAAGTTAGACACTAAGCCCCAGAGCGCCACTAAAAACCGCGGCTGCACTTGATACTTGTCGGCAATATGGGTTAATAGCACTTCATGCTCGTTAAAGAGCACGCGCGCCGTATCCACCTTCCATTCTGGCACTACCTCAGGCAGATAGGTTTCAAGGGTTTTTGATTGGCTTGGCGCTGCGGCCACATTGGCTTTTTTAAAGCGTTTTATCTGCGGAAAAGCCGTATTAATCGTCGCTTGGCTAATGCCTTGGGCACTCGCCTCTTGCTTAAGCTTAAGGAGGTAATCGTTGAAGGAGGCGTCTTGCCCTAGCGCGCTATGGCTTATCAAGGGCAAGAAAATCAATGTACATGCTGCAACGCGTTGAAGGAGGGTCTTTGGCATATACCTTTGTCCGCAGTTTATGGGCTAGTCTTTAATCCCAAGACTTTCTCTGTGTTCGGCCAATAAATTAACCTGCGGTGGCGGAATTTGTAAATAAAAACCCTTTTCCTCGAGTGCTGCTCTGACCTTTTGAATATCGGCAATACCGAGGGATTCACGCTTAGCAATGGGGAACACCATCACTAACTGAGGCACACCAAACATCTCCAACAACGCTTGGGGAACATCATCAAAACAGTCCCTTTTGTTCACAAATAAGTAAGTGTCAGCCTTTCGACTACTTTTATAAACCGCACATAGCATAAGAGTATAAATATCCAATAGTTCAAACTTGCCAGTCAATGGGGCACACTATAACATGGTCGCCTAGTAATTTAATTGTAAAATCAGCGAACCGACTGATGATTTCTGGAGAATAGTGCCGGGATGTCAAAACCTAGCTTAGAGTTAAAAGGCGCTTCTTTTACTCTTTCAGTGCTTCATATTAATAGCAGCGACTTGAATGCTGTCATGGCTGAATTAGATAGCAAATTGGCACAAGCCCCTCAATTTTTTCTGGGTGCCCCTTTAGTCGTCAATCTCAGCGCCATCCAAGATAACGATTTCAATTTACATGGCTTAAAAGAGTTATTAGTTTCCCGCCAGCTCGTTATCGTGGGGATCACTGGGGCAACGACCTTCCTCAGCAATCAAGCCAAGACCCTAGGCCTTGCCATCGTCAAAGCGGGCAAACAGAGCGTGACGCCCCCGCCTGCCCCGCGTCAAACTAAGGTTTTGAAGCAAAATATCCGCTCAGGCCAGCAGGTCTATGCAAAAAATGGTGATTTAATCATATTTGGTGCCGTTGGTAATGGCGCTGAAGTCATTGCCGATGGTAGCATTCATATTTATGGCGCATTACGAGGAAAAGCCATGGCGGGCGCGGCCGGCGACAGCAGCGCGGTAATCATCGCCCATTCCCTCGAGGCCGAATTAGTTTCAATAGCAGGGCAATATTGGCTCGCTGAAAATCTACAACAACATAGCTCAGATAAAAGCGGCTGCATTCGCTTAAATGGCGAGTCGCTTATCGTTGAATCATTGCCCCTCTAAATGGCATAAAAAAGGATAGAGAGAAACATGGCACAAATTATTGTTGTCACTTCAGGTAAAGGTGGTGTTGGTAAAACCACATCCAGTGCGGCGATTGCAACTGGACTTGCACTACAAGGGCATAAAACTGTTGTTATCGATTTCGATATTGGCTTACGTAACTTAGATCTGATCATGGGCTGTGAGCGCCGCGTCGTCTATGACTTTGTCAATGTAATCAACGGCGAAGCCAATTTAAATCAAGCACTCATCAAAGATAAACGCTGTGAAAAACTGTTTGTACTGCCAGCATCGCAAACCCGCGATAAAGATGCACTGACCAAAGAAGGCGTGGGTCGTGTACTCGATGATTTAGCGAAAGAATTTGAATTTATTATCTGCGACTCGCCCGCGGGGATTGAGCAAGGCGCAATGATGGCACTGTATTTTGCCGATATTGCAATTGTCACTACTAACCCTGAAGTGAGTTCGGTACGCGACTCTGACCGTATTCTGGGTATGCTGCAGAGCAAGTCACGTCGCGCCGAACTGAATTTAGAGCCGATAAAAGAGTATTTATTGCTGACGCGTTATTCGCCGAGTCGGGTAAAATCGGGCGAAATGTTAAGTGTTGACGATGTAAAAGAAATCCTTGCTATTGAATTACTTGGTGTTATTCCTGAATCACAGTCTGTGCTCAAGGCCTCTAACTCGGGTGTACCAGTGATTATCGATCAAGAGAGTGATGCAGGTGCGGCTTACAGTGATACCGTCGCGCGTTTGCTGGGAGAAGATGTTCCAGTTCGCTTCATTACGGAAGAGAAGAAAGGTTTCTTACAACGGATATTTGGTAGCTAATTATGTCTTTACTCGACTATTTCAAAAGCAAGAAAAAGCCTAGCACTGCGGTAATGGCAAAAGAGCGACTACAAATTATTGTGGCTCATCAACGTGGACAACGGGATACGCCCGATTATTTTCCTCAGATGAAACAAGAAATTATCGCCGTGATCCGTAAATATGTGCAGATTTCTGATGATCAAGTGTCTGTGCAGTTAGATCAGAACGACGATAACCTGTCGGTACTCGAACTTAACGTCACATTGCCTGACAGATAAGTCGAGCGTTGGCGTCATCCTCATCACGGGGATGACGCTTTCTGCTGCGTTTTTGTAGCGTCTTAGGAGAAAAAACGTAAGCTTTGATATAAGCGCTTGATATAAGAGATTAAGGTCTCAACAATTGCTAAAACCTCAATTCTGCTCCAGCTTTTAAATAAGCCTTAAACCACGTCTATAATATTAAACTTCAAGCTTTGCCAACGATTCGGCGGCAATCTGTCCACGCCAGCCACTTAAGACCGTCGGTAACGCCCCCTGCTGTTTATCCCAACGCCATTGTAAATACTCATGAATATGACGTTTAGAGCCCAGCATCTCCATCGGGATAGCATGCTGCTCGCACAGTTCAGTTAAGCAGGTTTTAATGTTCTTAAAGGCCGATTTGTAACCAGGTTTGAGCGCTAAGACATCCACTAATTCGGGAGGATTGTTTAAATCCGCGGTCTGCATCACCCGTAAAATGTCTTTACCGTGAATGCGTTTCTCCTGCTCGGTCAAATCATTCAATTTGAGTAAATCGCCCATGCTCTTAGGCTGCTTCTTCGCTAGCGCGATCAGGCCGTGATCTTTAATCACAAAACCCAAGGCTAAATCCCGCGCTAAGGCTTTTTCTAAACGCCACTTAGCCAACACTTTAAGGTAGGCCAACTGATGCTCGGTGAGCTGAAAAGCATTTTTGACTCTTAGGTACGCAGTATCCATATCCGGCGTCGCTAAGCGCCCTTCTGTCATTCGCTCGCCTTCTTCATACAGCCAGCCTAAACGGTCTTGCGCCTTAAGCCTTTCGGCGAGTTGCGGATAGAGTTGATACAGATACAACACATCGTTGGCGGCGTAGCTAAGCTGCGCCTCAGTCAAGGGACGGCGCATCCAGTCGGTGCGCGACTCACCCTTATCAATCACTTCACCTAAACAGGTTTCCACTAACTTGGCATAACCTAGGCCATGGCCCATGCCACATAAAGAGGCTGCGATTTGGCTATCGAACAAAGGCGTAGGTTGACGCTGACCATAGTGGGCGAAGACTTCTAAGTCCTCGCTACAGGAATGCACTAGCTTGATGATGTTGGGATTATCAAGCAAAGACCAGAATGCACTGAGATCTGGCAGCGCAACCGGGTCAATTAAGGCTAAGGTTTTACCATCATAGGCTTGAATGAGGCCAAGCTTAGCGTAATAGGTACGTGTGCGCACAAACTCGGTATCTAACACGAGCAGCGGACTCTGTTGATATTGAGCGACGAGGGCATTGAGGCTCGCTTCGTCGCTCACATACTGAAACACTGACAAATTCTTCTCCAGTTCCTGTGGGTTAAGCACCGTCCATAAAAACAAAAGCCGGCTCATTGCCGGCTTCAATCTTACGCGCGCTTCACTTCGTCTCGAAGTTCTCGTCGCAAGATCTTACCCACGTTGGTTTTAGGTAACTCGTCCCTAAATTCTACCAGCTTCGGTACTTTATATCCCGTTAAATGCGCGCGGCAATGCTTAATGATGTCGTCAGCGGTTAAAGATTTATCTTTTGCAACCACAAACACCTTCACTAATTCACCACTGGCGTCATTTGGTACGCCAACGGCAGCCACTTCAATCACTTTAGGATGTAACGCGACCACTTCTTCAACTTCATTGGGGAAGACGTTAAAGCCCGACACTAAAATCATGTCTTTTTTACGGTCGACGATATAGAAGAAGCCCTGTTCATCCATATAACCGATATCACCGGTGGCAAGCCAACCATCTTTATCGATCACTTTGGCCGTTTCCTCTGGACGCTGCCAGTAGCCTTTCATGATCTGTGGACCTTTACCAAACAGCTCGCCTGTCTCGCCCTGCGGCAATACATTACCCGCATCATCACGCACTTGAATTAAGGTCGATGGCGCAGGGAAACCGATAGAACCATTGTAACCGTCTAAGTTATAGGGGCAGCAAGTCAGTAGCGGCGACGCTTCGGTTAAACCGTAACCTTCGAGTAAACGGGTTTTCGTGATGCTTTGCCATTTATCGGCCACAGCTTTTTGCACCGCCATCCCGCCACCAATGGATAATTTTAGGCGAGAAAAATCTAATTCCGCAAAATCGCTACTGTTCACTAACGCATTGAACAGGGTGTTGACGCCTGTCAGCGCGGTAAAAGGATATTTTTTCAGTTCGGCTACAAACCCTGGAATATCCCGAGGGTTAGTGATCAATAGGTTTTGGCTGCCCTTATGCAAGAACAGTAAGCAGTTCACTGTTAAAGCAAAAATATGGTAAAGCGGCAAGGCTGTTACCACAAATTCGTTGCCATCACGCAGTGCCGGTGAATAGGCACCATTGGCCTGCAATACGTTTGCCACCACGTTTTTGTGGGTCAACATGGCGCCCTTCGACACCCCAGTCGTTCCACCTGTGTATTGCAAAAAGGCTAGGTCATCAGCCGTGATAACGGGTTTGACATACTGCATTCTGCGCCCTCTTGAGAGGGTTTCACGCATTGAAAGTGCGTGGGGTAAATCATATTTTGGCACCAGTTTTTTGATGTATTTGACCACAAAGTTCACTAAGGTGCGTTTTGGCGCGCTGAGTTGATCACCTAAACTTGTGATAATCACGCTTTTTACTGGAGTTTGATCAACAACTTCTTCCAAGGTACGGGCAAAGTTCGATACCACAACGATGGCCTTAGCGCCTGAGTCGATTAACTGGTGCTTTAATTCGCGGGGAGTGTAAAGCGGGTTAACGTTAACCACCACCATGCCCGCACGTAAAATACCAAACAGTGCAATGGGATATTGCAGCAGGTTCGGCATCATCAGGGCGACTCGGTCGCCCTTTTGGAGTTTCAATTCATTTTGCAGATAGGCGGCAAACGCACGACTGCGTTCTTCAAGTTTACGGTAAGTTAGCGTGGCACCCATGTTGATAAACGCAGGTTGATCCGCATATTTGGCCACCGCCGTCTCGAACATATCGACGAGCGATGAATACTGATCCGCATTAATCTCGGCAGGTACATCTTTTGGCAAATGATTAATCCAAGGCTGATCCACAACTTTCTCCTAAATCCCCACAACTGCGGACACGGTATCCCTACTACCGTCAATACTCGACAAATACCGAGTTAAAATACCGACTTACATTTTATTGTTTTTGATTAACCCGCATAAATCATACGGGCGTTTTAATTTTGATCATCATCACATAAAAAAAACAAAAAACCTAGCGTCTTTTTTATGTAAGCAAAAGCAATTATTCGACAAACTGCTGGATCAAGTGTGCAACCCCTTTGGCGTTATCCATGTGCACATGGTGGTCGCCCTCGAGCATATGTTCAGACAAGTGTGTGAACCATTTCCTCGCCTTAGGCAATGCCGCTTGCAACTGGCTAAAGCCCTGTTTGCCGCAAATCAATAATGTCGGAACAGAAACATGCTGCATCAATGCATCGACCTGCTCAAAGGTCAAACGCATAGGCGAATCGAGCCTTAATCTTGGATCGCTACGCCACGCAACACCATCGGTGGTTGGTTGCATATTGCGCTCCAGTAACAAGCGGCACCAAGACTCCGCTAGTCCCGTTAAGTGAACTCGGGCTTTTACTGCAGTATCCATACTGTCGTAAACCTTTAGCTGTTTATGCTTTTGCGCTAACAATTTCTCGTGCTGATAAAAACTCTTTCGCAGCCGCGTTTTCGCTTGAGTCGCCGACTCAAACAATGGGCTTAACGCCTCAATCAAAATCAGCTTGTTGACCTTTTCTGGAAAGGTTGCGGTATACGCTGAGGCAATAATGCCTCCTAACGAATGCCCAACGATAGCCAGCGGCTTTTGCGGCAATATCGCCAGTAACGCATCGAGATCGTATAAATAGTCAATCCAATGCAATGGATAATGTCCCGGCCGATGTGCTGAAAAACCATGACCGGGCCAATCTATGGCAAGTATCTGATAATGGGGCAAATACTCCGCGAGAGGCTCAAAACTGTTCGCATTGTCTAACCAGCCATGCAACGCGAGTAATAACGGCTTATCTTTCGCTCCCCATAATCGACCACTCAGCTTGATATGGGGTAACACAAACTCGACTTGATTTTTGGGGGCGAAAGATTGCCACATATTGCCTCTAATGTCAGGTGATTAGCGCGATTTTTTGATAAATTTGAGCGTCATGCGATCGCTCTCACCAATTGCTTGGTATTTTTCCTTATCGGTATCGCCCAAGGCAAACGAAGGTGGCAGCGTCCATACCCCCTTGGCGTAGTCCTTAGTGTCTTTCGGATTGGCGTTGATTTCGGAGCTTTCGGCTAAGGTAAAACCCACCTTTTTGGCCAGCGCGATCATCTCGTCTTGGTCCATGTAACCCGTGCTCATATTCATGCCTTTATTGGCTCTATGTTCGACCACGCCAAACACACCACCATCTTTCAGCACTTGATAGGAGGCGGCGAACACGTTTTCGAGTTGGTCGCTTGAGGCCCAGTTATGTAAGTTACGGAAGGTTAATACCAAGTCCGCACTGCCATCGGCACCTAAATTCATTTTTGCAGGCGGGTCGAGAACCACCATTTTCGCATTGCCAAATAAGGCTTTATTAGCCGTCATCCAAGTATCGAATTTCACGCCCGCATTAGCGCGGTAGCGATTACCTGGGGTGTCCGTGCTAGGGTTGGTTTCGAAACTGGCAGCAATATATTGTCCCTTAGGCGCAAGATAAGGGGCAAGGATTTCAGTGTACCAGCCATTACCAGGCCAAAGTTCAATTACGGTTTGTGTTGGAGTAATACCAAAAAATGTGAGGGTTTCGACAGGATGGCGATAAATATCGCGACTGGCGTTTTTCGCTTGGCGAAACTCGCTCTTAATGGCCTTATCCAAGCCTTCATCGGCATAGGCCATACCTGAACATAAACCAGCAATCAGCATACTGGCGACGAGTGTGACTTTTTTCATAATAATTCTCCTTGGATACCGAAGACTTAAGCTAGCAGCCAATATAAAAAAATCCAAGAATTAGCCACACAAGTTGACCATTTAGGCTGTAAATATTTGTGATCTCATCACGGCATTAATGACGCCATAGATTAGCGAGACGTGGCAGAATCTACCCGGCGCCAAGCCATAAACAAGGCGCAGATACTGCAAAACAGCCAAATGGCGACCCAAATCCATGCCGGGATCCATGAACGCTCGGCCAGCAGCACCGCATCACCCTGCCCTTCGAGTCCGAGCAATACCGTGGGGCTTGCCAGCGCATTGAGCATGATCATCAGGCCAATAATGCGTAAGAATTGCGTGAGGATTTTATTTTTGCTGAGTTTTAGCGGCAGTAATAACACAATCGTCAGCACAGCTAAAATGGCTAAGGTCAGTAAATCTCGCCCCCACAGCAGACCACTTAGCACCACTAAACCGCCTAAAAACGCAAAGCTTAAGCGAATCCCCTTAGGCCAAGTTGCCAACAAGTAAATAAGGTATCCCCAACAGGCTGCGCCAAAATAGCCCGCAAATCCAATCACCAGTGGCGAGCCACCTTGGCTAAAGCAAAAACCTGCACCATTGGGGAAGAGTTGAATATGACTCACTATGCCGCCACTGAGCACTGTCGCTATCCCATGGGACAACTCGTGAAAATAGCTCTCTAACCACTTAAAAGGTACGCTTAGATATGGAATGCGCGTCAATATGAGTGCCAGCATCAGTTCGATGATAAACAAACCGCGGCTCGGCAAACCGCCGGTTAAACGAGGAGTTAAACGGGATTGAGAAGACACGGGCGCACTATCAGGCATAAATATCCACACCGACCATCTGCTGAATTTCTTCACGTTTGGCGGCATGTTGCGTTTGTAGGTATTGGGCAATAGCCCCTTGATGACCTCGGGTACTTTGCTCGTATTCGAGCTGGGCACCGAGTCTGGATTGTAGGTTTTGTGATGAACTATCAGCGGTATCATCAAAGGCTAAGGCAGAAACCGCATCGAGCTCAATCACAGGGCGCGGCGCCTCCGTGGGCGACATTCCCTGTATGACTGCGGGGCGATTACTCGCAACCGCTTGTGTCAAACTCGTTTGAAGCGAATTTACCTGCATCGAAATGCCCAGTTTATATCCTATTTGCCCTGGTTAACCTTGCTAGGCGGTTGTGACGAGTGCCTAACTAAGAATTGATGTCTGCATCGAGAACCCATGCAGACAATCTAGATTCTAACGTATCACAGGGAAGAATGAACAGTTTATTCACGTCCCGGTAACTTTTTCCATGTCACAGTATCACGTAGGTACACAGGCTCGAGTTCATCGACACTGGTGGTTAATCCTGCTTTGATACCCGCTTCGGCCAGCGCTAACATGGCTCGGGCATCGGGATACTTCACCGCCGCTAAGGTGGTAATCCCGCTGCCTAACGCTAATAACTCGGGATAGGCATCAAACCCCGTACCACAGCCTACAATCGCTTTGTTAAGATCGAATGTCAGCTCAACCTGCTCTGGCGAGCTCACTATCTCTTTACCGACTAAGGTGGCAATGCCATCGACAGCAACAAATTGACCCCAGTACACTTCTCCCATGCGCGCATCGATACAGCAGAGTACTTGCTCGGCAGCGTGCTCAGCAATCGCCATTTGTGCCATGGCCGCTAAGGTTGAAATGCCGATAACGGGTAAGTCTAACCCTAGGGCTAAACCTTGGGTCATGCTGGTACAAATACGGATCCCCGTAAAACTGCCTGGCCCACGGCCGTAGGCAATGGCATCCAGTTTATCTAAGCCGACATTGGCTTGTTTTAATACTGCTTCCACCATAGGCAATAAACGCTGACTATGCTCCCGAGGCGCATCGGCTAACTCAGCAAAAACCTGTCCTTGATAATACAGGGCAGCCGAACAAGCTTCGGTACAAGTGTCGAGGGCGAGAATACAAACAGAGTCTTGGGGTGTTGTCATATAAAAACCGCGCTGTGGGCATAGTTGGACTGAAAAAGTGACTTATCGAAATCCTGCACTATACCAAGTGTAAATTGGCGCAAATGATAACATCAAATAATCGAAAGCAAAGGCTTAAAAACAGCGGCTAATGACTCGATTAGCTTAGCGCTGGGTTTGTGATCGCCATCACTAACTCAACAACCTCTTAGGCCTTTGGCCAAATATTGGGAAACTTTTGCCCTATTTTAGGTCAGAGCAAACAGTGCTGAAGCTTTTGTCTCACTTAATCAAGTTCACCAAAGCAACAGGCACGTCCTAAGCATCGTTTTAACTCTCTCCCCTTGACGCGAAGCTTCGCGTGATGCTTTTACACTGTTAATAAGGAAATTCAATGAGCAGTACCAGAGATAATCCCCTTAAACCCCTTCGCCGTTTAAGACGCCTACGCCGCACAGAAGCGATGCGTGACCTAGTGCGTGAAACCCAGATTTCCCTAAGCGACTTAGTCCACCCACTCTTTATTGAAGAGCACATCACCCAAGCCGTGCCTATTTCAACCCTGCCGGGGATCAGCCGTCTGCCCGAGAGTGCGCTTGCTGATGAAATTCAAAGGCTTTACGCATTAGGGATCCGTTATGTGATGCCCTTTGGCATTTCCCACACCAAAGATGCGCAGGGCAGCGACACGTGGGATGACAATGGCTTACTCGCGCGGATGATCCGCACCATCAAAACCGCCGCGCCAGAGATGATGGTGATCCCCGATATTTGTTTTTGTGAATATACCGACCATGGACACTGCGGCGTATTGCACCATGACGAAGTCTGTAACGATCAAACCGTGGCTAACTTAGTCAAACAATCCATTACCGCCGCCAAAGCCGGAGCCGATATGCTGGCGCCATCGGCGATGATGGACGGCCAGATTAAAGCCATTCGCCAAGGACTGGATGAGGCAGGCTTTGAACACATTGCCATTTTGGCCCATGCAGCCAAATTCGCCTCATCCTTCTATGGGCCTTTTAGGGCCGCAGTGGATTGCGAACTTAGCGGAAACCGTAAGGGCTACCAGCTCGATTACGCCAATGGTCGCCAAGCCTTGCTCGAAGCGCTGCTCGATGAAGAGGAAGGCGCGGATATATTGATGGTGAAACCCGGCACGCCCTATTTGGATGTGTTAAGTCGCCTAAGACAAGAAACCCACCTTCCCTTAGCGGCTTATCAAGTCGGCGGCGAATATGCCGGCATTAAGTTTGCCGCCCTGGCGGGCGCCCTCGATGAGCGCGCCGTCGTCACCGAAACCTTTATCGGGTTAAAGCGTGCCGGCGCCGATTTAATTGTTAGTTATTACGCAAAACAATATGCCGAGTGGTTAGCGCAATCCCGTTAATTCACTGAGTCTTCAGCCTATCAGGCAAGCAATTAACGGAAACGCCACCCTAATCGGTGGCGTTTTTTATCCGTCATTTTGGTCGCACATTAAGCCTATGCTTGTAGCTCTGCAAAAAGGGCTCTGATCTTTTCAACCTTTGGCCTTACCACAATTTGGCAATAGGGCTGCTCGCCATGCAGGGCGAAGTAATCATTGTGGTAATCCTCAGCGGGATAAAAAGACTCAAAGGCCACCACTTGAGTGACGATCGGCGCATCAAATACCTTTGCCTCGGTTAATTTGGCAATCATGGCATTAGTCTCTTCAATCTGCGCCGCATCGTGGGCAAAGACGACGGAGCGATACTGCGGCCCTTTATCATTACCTTGGCGATTAAGCGTGGTGGGATCGTGACTCTCAAATAACACCTGCAGCAGCGTTGTAAAGCTGATTTGCGCGGGGTCAAATTCGATGTGCACCACTTCGGCATGCCCAGTTAATCCCGAGCACACCGACTTATAATCGGCATCGCTCGCCTCGCCGCCCGAGTAACCTGAACTGACATTCAGCACACCCTTAAGGCTCTTGAAAATCGCTTCAACACACCAAAAACAGCCTGCACCAAAGGTGGCAAAGGCTGTTTTATGCGTCGATGTTGCCACCTCATCGGCCGCTTGAAACAGCATGGAGACAGAGTTAACGCAGTGACGAATATTTTTCGGCGTTAAATATTCCCCTTCAAACACATGGCCTAAATGGCCGCCACACTGGCTACAGACGATTTCGGTACGGCGACCATCGGCGTCGACATGACGACTCACTGCGCCCGGAATTTCATCATCGAAGGCTGGCCAACCACAGTGGGCATTAAACTTATCTTCTGAACGATACAAAGGCGCATGGCATTTTTTGCACAAATACACGCCTTTAGCGTCATGTTTATAATACTCACCGCTAAAGGGACGTTCTGTGCCCTTTTCTTCTATGACATAGCGTTCAAAATCAGTCAGTTTGTTCATAAAAGTCTCCTTTAGCTCCTAAGTTTTTCGCCTGCATAAGACCGTTTATTCCTTAGGTTTATTGCGCCTCAGCCTGAATTGGCTTTTTGGCATAGTAGCCGCTTTAGTCGATAAAATCCTGTTGATTGAGCCATTGCTTAAATAACTGGAGGAAAATTCAGCAGTAATCTCAGTCCATTGTCTTGAGTGTTTGCACCAAGCAAAGTGCAAAGCTACACTTGCTGCGGGTCAATTCTCTACCCAAATCCTTTCTATTTTGGCCGCTTTGCACTAGGGCTTAGCGCACCATACTGATAATGAGATAAGTGGCAACGACTCCTTACCTTTATCCTTAGAAAGTGTTTGGTTAACAACCATATATAACAAGTAGAAACAATATGAAATTAGAAACCATTGATTATCGCGCAGCCGATAGCGCCAAACACTTCGTCGAATCCCTACGTGAAACGGGCTTTGGTGTACTCTCTAACCACCCTATCGATAAGGAACTGGTCGAAAACATTTACGCTGAGTGGCAAGCCTTTTTCAATTCTGACGCTAAGAACGAGTTTATGTTCAATCGTGAAACCCACGATGGCTTCTTCCCCGCGTCGATTTCTGAAACAGCAAAAGGCCACACGGTTAAAGACATCAAAGAGTATTACCATGTGTACCCTTGGGGTCGTATTCCAGATTCTTTGCGCACCAATATTCTGGCTTACTATGAAAAAGCCAATGCGCTGGCCTCTGAACTGTTAGAGTGGATTGAAACCTACTCACCAGACGAGGTAAAAGCCAAATTCTCTATCCCGCTGCCAGAAATGATTGCCGACAGCCACAAAACCCTACTGCGCATTCTGCATTACCCACCGATGACGGGCGATGAAGAAATGGGCGCTATCCGCGCTGCGGCCCACGAAGATATTAACCTCATCACTGTGCTACCCGCGGCCAACGAGCCAGGGCTGCAAGTCAAAGCCAAAGACGGTTCTTGGTTAGATGTACCAAGCGATTTTGGCAATATTATCATCAACATTGGTGATATGTTGCAGGAAGCCTCGGGCGGTTACTTCCCATCGACCTCACACCGCGTGATTAACCCAGAGGGCACGGATAAGACTAAGTCGCGTATTTCACTGCCCCTATTCTTACACCCTAAGCCTTCGGTAGTGCTGTCTGAGCGTTATACCGCCGACAGCTACTTAATGGAAAGATTGCGCGAGCTGGGCGTACTTTAACTCAGTCCCAAGCAATAGATGCTCAAATTCGCATCAAGATTAAGCAATTAAGCGCCTTCGGGCGCTTTTTTTATGACATTCGTCGCCTTCAAGGTAGAATAGCCGTCTTTAGGTCATTTAGAACAAGGCGCTATCATGGCAATTCAATGGTATCCGGGGCACATGCACAAGGCACGCAAAGAGATCGAAGAGGCTATGCCTCAGGTCGATCTGGTGATTGAGGTGCTGGACGCCCGTATTCCCTACAGTAGTGAAAACCCCATGGTGTCAAAGCTTCGCGGCGACAAACCTTGTATTAAGCTACTGAATAAATCCGACTTAGCCGATCCTGATATCACCGCCCAATGGATTGAATATCTTGAACGTGAACAAGGGGTAAAAGCGACTGCGATTACTACACTGCAACCCGGTATGTTGAAAATGCTACCGGATCTTTGCCGTAAGTTAGTGCCGAGTCGCGATAAGACCGAAAAGGACATTCGCACTATGATCATGGGGATCCCTAACGTGGGTAAGTCCACCATTATCAATACCTTAGCTGGTCGTGTTATCGCTAAAACCGGTAACGAACCCGCTGTCACCAAAAGCCAGCAGCGTATTAACCTACGTAACGGCATTGTGCTCTCGGACACGCCTGGGATTCTATGGCCTAAAGTCGATAACGAAGCCAGTAGCTATCGCCTAGCCGTCACGGGTGCCATTAAAGATACCGCCATGGAATACGAAGATGTGGCACTGTTTGCCGCAGATTATTTCTTAAAGGCGTACCCGAAGGAAATTTGCGAGCGTTATAACATCAGCGAGTTACCTCAGGATGATATAGCGTTACTCGAAGAAATCGGCCGTAAACGTGGTGCACTGCGTCCCGGTGGTCGCATCGATTTGCATAAAGCCTCGGAAGTGGTGTTACACGATTACCGCTCAGGTCGAATTGGCCTATTATCCCTCGAAACCCCAGCGATGGCCGAAATCGAGAAAGCCGAAGTGGAACGCATTCTGGCTGAAAAAGCCGCCGAGAAAGCCGCTAAGTTAGAAGCGGAAAAACTGAAACGCTCAGGGAAACGACATAACGTTTAAGCGCTGTTTTTAATTGCTGCGTGCAAGCCTAACCGAGCAACAGCCGCTAAAGAGACTAGTTTAAGTGATTAATTATATTGATTATTTAGATTAAAAAGTCGCTTTACAGTATGCATCAATAGCTCTCAGTTTGACTGATAAGCCAGCGCGACCTTAGCGCTGGCTTTTTATTTGCTACCACATATTCATGGTTCGCGAAGCAATCTCTCAATCTACAGCAAAATTTACTGCGAAGTTAGCAGTCATCGATTAGCGATAATATAAACCATAGCCCATTTATGTTTAGAGACTATTCCATCAGTACAAACCAGAGGCACTATTGGGCTCGAACACTGGGGTTTGGCCTGCGGCTATCATGTTGTAACTCAACATAAAGGGCACTCCACCCTCCGAAACCATTATATTATCCATCCAGCCAATCGGATTATTGAACAAGGAGTTGTCGTGATTTAATACCCCAATGGCGCCGTTGGCTTCATCAAAGTCCCAAACGACTGAGCCCCAGTGCCAGTTGAGCCCTTTTACATATTGCCAGCCAAGCAAGGCCCCGAGTGCGTAAATCACATCATCATCCATCACTCGTTGATTTGCCCGATAGTCACGCGTCAGTTCCGTAATCGCCGCCACTATCTCCGGCGGCGATGTGTGCTCCGACAAACTGAGCAATACGAACCCTTTTTGAGCTAACTGTTCGAGTTCTTTCTGTATTTCCTCAGATATCGCATTTATTTCGGCCATAATACCTCCCTTAGAATGAGCCAAATATCCAAAACAAGATACGGATAAAACCCATTGGCGCCAATACCACATTGGGATGAAAACACTAAAGCAGATCACCCATTGTAGATAAATCCATCAGCATGAAATGGGACAAAAGCATGATAGTTTCCCAATCAAATTTTTGAGTTTCGGATTAAAACTTCTGTGGAAATAACGCCCCAACAAGCAGTAAATAACACTTGGTTATAATTAGCGGGGTACGAGCGCAAGCAAAGTGCTATTCGTCCGCCCTTTATTGGCTTGTTGAACGAAGCCGCTTTGCGGCAGGAACAAGATAAAGCCATCCTTTTGCCCCTCATCCTAAATACTTGCTAGACGCGACCTGCTTCGGTCGCAATCCTAGGAGTATCATCATGGACATTCACGAACAACAACGCTTTGATTTACTTTATGAACAACATCTTACCAACTTAACCTTGCAAGGCAAGCGGCCTGCAACCATTGATGCCTATAGCCGAGCTATACGCCGTATTGCGGCATACTTTGACTGCTGCCCTGACACCTTGACCACCGATGATTTGAAGCGCTATTTTGCTGATTTGATTGCCTCACATTCTTGGAGCACCGTCAAACTCGACCGCAACGGTTTGCAGTTTTTCTACTTTCACGTCCTCAACAAATCTTGGCAGTGGCTTCATATTGTTAAGCTACCACAGGTGAAACACCTGCCCGATATCCTGACGCCCTGCGAGGTCGCGATGGTTATCAGCCTCACGCGTCAACTGCGTTATCAGGTTTGTTTCTTAACCCTGTACAGCATGGGATTGCGCCTTGGTGAAGCGATTTCATTACAGGTCAGGGATATTGATGCGGGACTGATGCAGGTGCATATCCGTGATGCTAAAGGGGGCAAGGATAGACTGGTGCCGTTACCTCAACGCACCTTGTTAGCGTTAAGGTTCTATTGGCGCACCCACCGTCATCCTCGTTGGCTATTTCCGGGTAAAGATAATCAACCTGACTCACTCATGGACAGAGGCGGGCTCCAAAAAGCCATGAAGCAAGTCATTTCCGAGTGCAATATTCATAAAGCCATCAGTCCGCACAGTTTACGTCACAGTTATGCCACCCATTTGCTGGAGCAAGGACTCGATTTGCGCTCGGTGCAAACACTGCTCGGCCACCATAGCCTGAATACCACCGCCCGTTACACGCAGCTCACTGATATCACCCGTAAAAATACCTCTGAGGCGATTAACTAACCAACGGCTTAGCCTTGAGGTGGGAGTGTGGGTTATGAGCCAGTTTATCGATATCTTACGTCAACATCTGACGGATTTTCGGCGGCGTTATGCCCATCAAATCACCCCAGAGATACAGGATGCTATCCATGCCATGCTCAGCTGTCGCTGCAACACGGCGAGGGTGAGTTGCTGGGATTGTCAAACCTGCGAGCAACAGCTTGAGTTTCCGCTCTCTTGCGGTCATCGCAGTTGCCCACAGTGTCAACATGGCACCACATGTGACTGGTTGAGTAAACAACAAGCTAAGTTATTACCAGTGAATTATTTTATGGTGACCTTTACCTTGCCGTTTGAATTAAGAGCCATAGCAAAATCGCAACCCGAGCCGTTCTATCACGCCATGTTTACCGTAGCAGCGGGTGTACTCAAAGACTTTGCAGCACGCTCCCCCAAGCTCAGTGGTGACATCGGCTTCACGGGGGTATTGCATACTCACAGTCGGCGTAGAGACTACCATCCACATCTGCACTTCATTATCCCCGCAGGGAGCTACCACTCTGGCAAGCGGCAATGGCGTAAGTGTAAAACCCATTACTTATTTAACGCCTTTAATCTTGCCAAGGTGTGGCGAGCACGTTTACTGGCTTATCTGAGTGACACGCTTCAACTCAACCTGCCACATCAATCCCACTCGAAATGGGTGGTCGATTGTCAGTTTGTCGGTAAAGGTGCTCCTGCACTGCAATATCTGTCGCGCTACCTTTATCGGGGCGTTTTACCCGACAGCAGTATTTGTCGTCATGTCGATAATCAGGTGAGTTTTACCTATCAAGACAGTCAGACTCGCTGCCAACAAGTACGCAGCTTGCCCGCCGTCGAATTTCTGTGGTTGATATTACAACATGTGTTACCCAAAGGATTACGGCGAGTGCGTGACTATGGCTTACTGCGAGGCAACGCTAAAACGCTACGGCAACAAATCCAACTGATGCTGGCTGTTGCGGGAGCCGCTTTCCCCGTATTACCAGAGGTCAAACGTGCCTTAGCCGTGCGCTATTGCCCTTGTTGCCACCTCGAGATGCATTTTATGGGCGTTCATGTGCGTCATCGACCGACAGACGCTAGCATCATCGCCTAAGGCGAGAAGTATAAGGATAACGGGTTAACCAAACAGAATGAGGACTCGATAACAGCTTGATGAATAGGTAATAAAAATATTAGCTCGTTCGCTAAGGGCGGGTCATGTCTGCATAAAAGTCTCTTTGAAAATAAGACCTTCGCCAGTACACATTCT
>NZ_AXZL01000037.1 GCF_000485795.1 Shewanella decolorationis S12 | reverse complement strand
GAAGAGGAAGCGGCCCAGCTACCCGCGTGTGGTGCTAAAGAAAACGGTGAAATATCCAAGTAAAAATGCCACTCGCTCTTAAGCGAGTGGCATTAAGCAAAGGCTGGTTTTTTAGGATTTTACACGCGACTAGTTAGAACAGGTCGCAATCACACTTGGATCGGTGACGAAAATAGTCGCTTCACCTTTACCAGCGGTAGAAGCATAAGTCGCCACTTGAGTCTGCATCTCAACCGTTGCCGCGGCGGCCATACCATCCGTAGAACTCTTCTCGCTTGGGTCTACAATCGAGCTATGGTGACCCTTAGCAAAACGCACCGCACCAGAACCTTTGGTGGTTGCATCCACACAAGGTAAGCCCATAGCAGAGATCAGTGGCTCAGTGCCTGAGAGTGGGAAGTTATCGACACGATTTGGTAATACTTGGTCAGCTAAGTTGCCGTTACCATCACCCGCGATTTCGATTAAGTGTACGGGTAATTTTGTTGCTTTCAACATGCCTGCATGGTTAACCGGATCCGCCGAGTCCACCGCCGTTTGCACCGCAAAGGCAAAGGTTGGAATAAACTGCGCGTACACCGCTTGTACTAATGCCGCATATTCTGGGCTGCCAGGCTCGTATCCCGCAGTATTGGCTTTATCCACTAACGCTTGGAAAGTTGATGAAGCCGTCACATTGCTAAACAGTACTGGGCCAAAAGTTGCTGACCCCGCAAAGGCGCCCGCCAAACCACCCGCTGGAGCTGCAAGAGAAACAGCATTGATGGCATAAGGGTTAGGTAGCGCTTCGCCTGTGGTTGGATTTTTCATGCCCGTGCTGGCATAAGTGGCAAAGTCGGTACCGACTATCGCACCTAAACTTAAGCCCTGCGCACTAATTTTAGAAACATCAAATACTTGTGGTTGACCTGCCTGCGCAAGTCCCTGCGCTAAACCCGTTAAGGCTAAACGCACGCCAAGGTGATCCATAGTGGCCTGACGGAAGTTATCCCGCACCGACAGCGTGCTTGAAATATTCACGAAGACCAGTGGATTACCATTTTTAAAGGCATCTGGTGTACCAATCACGTTACCAAAGGAAGGATCGGTCGCCGATACTTCGTAGATGCCATCACCATTGGCATCAAACGAACGGGCGCCGTGTAAAGGCATATCGATGGCCACTGTTGCCACGCCCATAGCGGCATAGCTGCCCGCATAGGCTAATGACATTTCCTTACCGCCGCCTAAACCATGCAGCGCAATCGTCGTTGGCCAGCCTGCAGTCGGTGGAGTAAAGGTTAAACCTTGTTGCTGATAGAAGGCAGCGAGTTTAGTTGCATTTGGCATAGAAATCAGTACAGGTACTGTTTCATAACCTTTAATCGCAGGGATGGGGTTAAACTTAGTTAAATGCTTGGTTTTATCCGCTGGTGTACCATCGTCTAATAACCAAGTTTTGCCCGCCATTAAGGTCGGATTCGCTAACGCATCGGCAGGGTTAGCAATCCCATTTGCTACCGCCTGCATACCGAAGTTGGTTTGACTTAAGGTACCGGCTTGCAGCGCCAATAACACTGATACAGGGCTATCGCCTTGGGCTTTCCAGCGGCCATTGATCAGCGGCTGACCTGCCGATGACAAGCAACTTACCGAAGAACAATCACCGTAGATAGGCAGTTTGATCTTAGCGGTATAGACATCGGCTAAGTTAGACACCACATAAGCCGCGCCATCTGCAGGCGTTAAACCAGCCGCCTGAGCTACTGTATAACCTGTTGGCGTTGGCATTTGCGCGAAACTTGGGGCATAAGGTGCACCCTGTGCCATCAAGAGTTTTGTAATTTCATAAACATTGGCAACAGACTGAGTAGTAAACAAGCCTGAGTAGGTAATGGTTGAGGTATCAACATTGTGCGCTGCGGCAATCCCTTTCTCGTAGCTGTTGACCAAGGTTTGTAACATCAATTGGTCAGGCGTTTCTAGAGGCAAGGTATTGATATCCATCTTCAACGTACCATAAGTCGTTGAAGGAGCAATCGCACGTCCCTCTGAGTCTTGGATTAATTTGGTTGTCGCATAGATATAAGACTGGCCGGCTTTAAGCGGTTTAAGTGGAACAATGACAACTTTGTTACCCGATGCCGATGAGACAAAATCAACACCAAATTGCAATTCAGCACCCACTTTACAGGCGGATACTGACGGTTTAGCTTTACATTCAGGATCAGAGGACAAGGCGCCGCCCACGGTCGCCTCAAACATTCTCACCGCTCCCGGCTGGGCAACCGATGCCGCCATTAGTGTCAGTTGAGTGCCATCATGGTCTTTTGCTAAATCGATATCAATTGAAATGGGTGAGGTTGTTGACCAGCCATCTAATGCACCCAGTGCAATTTGCGGATCGATATAATTGCCAGAGCTTTCGCCAGGAATGGATAAAGTGCCATCGGTAGTACCGCTAAATAGTAAGTCATTAGGCAAGGGCACTTTAGAAGTCGCTGGGTCGAACACCATACGGGATTCAGGGATGAGCGGCTCTGTCTTATCCTTGAGTTCGTTATAACTGTCCTCGCCACATCCTGTGAGGCCCAGTGCTGATGCAATCGCAACACACAAAATGAGTCTTTTCATTTTTTTTCCCCAAATCTTGTTGTAATAGTTTTGTTTTCCCCAAGAAATTAGTCACAATAGCACAAAAGCTGTGACTAATAGGGCTTATGTTAGCCCCTAACTCATTTCAAGTTAACGTAAAAATATTGAGTTAGCCACAAGTTTGTCACAAACATTTTAGCTATTTATAACAAAGTTTCATTCATTTGTTTGAAACATGCGTTTAGCAATTCGGCGACTCTAGAAGTGGCGGGCATTTTCGCCAAGAGGAATAAAAGGCTCATGTTGGAATATCAAGCAGCAAAAGATTTACTCCAAGGTAAAACCATACTGGTGACAGGCGCGGGTGCAGGTATCGGTCGCGCGGCAGCTATCGAATTTGCCAAACACGGCGCCACCGTGATTTTACTCGGTAAAACTGTCAAAAAACTCGAAGCCGTATACGATGTTATCGAACAGGCGGGTTACCCAACGCCAGCGATCGTGCCGTTGGATTTAAAAGGCGCGACCGAACAAAACTACCGCGACATGGCCGAAACCATTGGCGAACAGTTTGGTCATTTAGATGGTTTGTTGCACAACGCCAGTTTACTCGGCGCCCTAGGCCCGTTTGAACACATCGATATTCCATCACTCGAAGATGTACTTAAAGTCAATGTCACCGCACAAGTGATGCTAACCAAGGCATTGCTGCCAGTGCTACGCCAAGCCCCAAGCGCCTCGATTATCTTTACTTCAAGTAGTGTTGGCCGTCAGGGCCGCGCCTACTGGGGCCCCTATGCCTTCTCTAAATTTGCTACCGAAGGCATGATGCAAGTGCTCGCCCACGAATGCGATGGCACAACTGTACGCGTTAACAGTATAAATCCAGGTGCAACTCGCACCGAAATGCGTGCTAAAGCATACCCTGCCGAAAATCCATTAGATTTAAAAAGAGCCGAAGAAATTATGCCAATTTACCTATATTTAATGGGGCAAGATTCTAGCGAAATTAACGGCCAACAATTTAATGCCCAGTAAGCAAGACTCACTAAACGCTGCGGTATAAAAGTAAAGGGAACCTAATGGTTCCCTTTACTTTTACTCAATTACTCAGTCTAATTTTAGCAAAGTAAATCATCGTTTTAGACTTCTCTGGTATCTCTTCAATTTGGACCTGGCTGTTATCTGGAGCTAGTATCATTTCATGGCTTGAATAATAACTCACGTAGAGATCATCCCCTTCCAGCACAATGCCAGCATAACTGGTATCTCCCTGCGAAGGTAACGTGAGCCACTCATGAATAGCGCCCGTCTCTTTATTTATCTCAATAAGTGCTGTGCGAATGTTCCCTTCATAAAGACGCACAACCGCCATCAAACGAGATTGATAAACGAACATTACTGGCCCACCAATACGTTTATCAAGAGTTTGCCAAGTCCATTGATTGAAAGGTGGTAAGCTGTGACCCAGTAAACCTAAAAACTCGTCACTCCACACGGGATCACGCCTTAATAAACAAAAACAACTCCCTTGGTGAAATACGAGCGAGCTTTCATTTACATAGCCTTGATTATTAAACACTGACATCCAAGACTTGAACTGCTGTCCATCATCACTTTTATAGAGACGAGTATCCCCATCAGGCCCCGCTCGATACCCCACGCCATAAAGTGCATCTTGATGCTCAGTTAAGCGCCATAACCAATAGCCTTTATCAGCGACCTCATATGGTTCAGACCAATGCACGCCATCCTTTGAGCGCCAAAGATAGGACTGTAAACCTGATTTATCGTGATGAGCACCACCACCTAATAGCAACAACTCCCCTCGAAATTCAATTAACTTACCATCGCGCAAATCCGCTTGAGTAGAAGTCAGCAGCGACACACTTTGCCACGTCCCACCAGCATCTTGAGAACGGAGAACCCGCAAGGCGCCATCGGGTGAAACATGGGCAGAACCTTCCCTAAACACACAGAATAATGCGCCCTGAAATAAGACGAGATCGGTAAAGGCATTATGTTCACCTTGATCCCAAATTCGCTTAACCGATACTAACTCCATGGTTCATCTCCTCGTCATCTTTAGGCTTGTTATAGCATAACCACTGGCCACAGAAAGCAAAAAAGGCCGCAAGCGGCCTTTTTACAGAGAGACTTAACATCACTCGAATGATATTAACTGCGCTGACGTGTTGGCTTAGCCTTAGGCGTCGCGGTCACTTTATGCTTGCGTACTGCGCGGCGAATTTTAGCGCTCTTCACCTGAGCACGGGCCACACTGTGTTTATCGGCCGCCAGCATAGTACGAGTTTCAGGTTCAAGACCCGCTAATTGGCGCAGGTAGTTAACTTGCTCAATGGGCAATTCAACCCAGCCACCACGAGGCAGAGATTTAGGCAATTCCACCATGCCGTAACGCACACGGATAAGACGGCTGACTTGCACCTCTTGTGATTCCCATAAACGGCGCACTTCGCGGTTACGACCTTCACGTAAACAAACGTGCCACCATTGGTTCATGCCCTCGCCGCCTGCGGCTTTAATGGCATCGAACTGCGCCATGCCGTCTTCTAACATTACGCCGGTACGCAGACGTTGTACCGCAGCCTCAGGCACTTCGCCAAAGGTACGTACCGCGTATTCACGTTCAACTTCGTTAGACGGGTGCATCAAGCGGTTTGCTAATTCACCATCGGAGGTAAACAGCAATAAGCCTGAAGTGTTGATATCCAGACGGCCTACCGCAACCCAACGGGAGTCACGCACTTTCGGCAAACGGTCAAACACGGTTGGACGACCTTCAGGGTCTTTACGGCTACAAATCTCACCTTCGGGTTTGTGATAGGCGAGTACGCGGCAAATCACATCGTCGGCGGACTTAAGCGATACGGCCCTACCATCGATGCGAACCTTCGCATCGGCTTCGATACGATCACCAAGATTGGCAATCACGCCATCAATACTAACTCGGCCTGCAGCAATCCATGCCTCCATCTCACGACGGGAGCCATGGCCTGCACGGGCCAAGACTTTCTGCAATTTTTCACTCATTAGTATCTTGCTCTTCTGACTGTTCAGGCGTTACTTTCAAACCTGAAAATACCGCCTGCAATGACTCAGTATCCGTAAGCGCGGGTAAATCCGCTAGGGTATCTAAGCCAAAATAGGCTAAAAATTCTAAGGTCGTGGCGTAGAGTGCGGGTCGCCCCGGGACTTCTTTGTGGCCAACGACTTTAATCCAATGTCTATCTGACAAACTTTTAATGATATGGCTACTAATGGCCACACCACGCACCTGCTCAATATCGCCACGGGTCACGGGTTGACGATAGGCGATCACCGCCAAGGTCTCTAATGTTGCCCGCGAATACTTAGGTGCTTTTTCCTGCCACAGGGGCTGCAAAAAAGGACTCAGGACTTCCAAGGTCTGGAAGCGATAACCTCCAGCCACTTTCACAAGTTGAACACCCCGTTCCTGATAATCCTGCTGCAACTCTTCCAATGCGGCTTTGATTTTGTCTCTGGAAACACTGAAATCCGCCAACACGGTTTCTTTCAACATTTTCACAGACAAGGGTTTCCCCAATACAAACAGACTCGCTTCAATAAGCTGTTTTAATTGAATTGGATTTATCTGCATCAATTAATAGGCCTTTACGTAAATAGTTGAAAACGGCTCTGTTTGGTACAATTCCACTAATAGTTCTTTGACCAATTCCATCAGCGCTAAAAAGGTCACCACCACACCGGCGCGGCCTTCTTCGACGCTAAATAAACGCTCAAAGGGTGTAAACGTTTCGCTATTGAGCATGGCTAAAATTTGGCTCATGCGCTCGCGGGTCGATAACTGTTCACGCTTAACATGATGATCTTCATTGGCATCGATACGTTTAAGCACTTCGCCAAAGGCGCGGGCAATTTCAAATAACGATACATCGGGCGGGATCACCAAAGGTTTGATATTCGGTGAAGGTGCCGCGGTTGCTTGAAACACATCGCGTTCAAGCCGAGGTAAATCATCAATTTTTTGCGAGGCTTCTTTGATCACCTCATAGGCCTTCAATTGACGGATCAACTGGGCCCGTGGATCTTCCTCCACTTCATCTTCCGCCACCATACGCGGCAGCAGCAGACGGGATTTAATCTCAGCCAGTGTTGCCGCCATGACCAAATAATCCGAGGCCAGTTCGATACGCGCCTGAGTGAGCATCGCGATATATTCTAGATATTGCGCGGTGATCTGCGAAATGGGTAAATCGACAACATCTAATTTTTGCTTACGGATCAGATATAAAAGTAAGTCGAGCGGCCCTTCGAAGGACTCCAAGAACACTTCTAACGCCTCAGGTGGAATAAACAAATCCTGTGGCATTTCGGTCATCGCCTGACCGCGAACAACGGCTAAGGGTAAACTTTGTTGCGTGCCCTGCATCCGCTATCCCCATGTAAAACAATCGTTTTTAAACGGTTGTAGATGACTAACTCGAACCCATAATGAGCGCGGTTTAAGCTCGCTATGCAAGCGCCCCCACGCCAAACGCGCGATTATACCCGCAATTGAGCGGCGATAATACTGTCAAATGATGGTTTTATCGCCTTAATCTCTTAGGATAAATCGCGGTTAGAGAAAAGGAGTCACATCACCCGCGCCTTCACGCAGCACTTCGAAACCATCTTCCGACATATCGATGACTGTGGTCGGTTTTTCACCTAAGTAGCCACCGTGCAGGATCACATCCACTTGATGCTCTAACAGGTCACGAATCTGTTCAGGATCAGACTCAGCAAAATCACTATTTGGCATCACCAAACTGGTCGACATCAGCGGCGCATCTAACGCCTCGAGCAGCGCCAAGGCAATCACATTGTCAGGCACGCGGATACCTATAGTTTTCTTCTTATCATTTTGCAGACGACGGGGCACTTCCTTGCTCGCCTTAAAGATGAAAGTGTAAGGTCCAGGCGTGCAGCTTTTTAAGATGCGGTAGGCCTGATTATCTACCTTGGCGTAGGTCGAAAGCTCAGATAAGTCACGGCACATCAAGGAGAAATTATGATCGTGTTCGATTTGACGAATGCGGGTAATGCGCGTCATCGCATCTTTTTCGCCAATCATACAACCGAGGGCATAGCCCGAATCGGTTGGATATACAATCACCCCGCCGGACTTAAGCACAGCCACGGTTTGACTAATCAAACGCGCCTGTGGATTTACTTCGTGTACATAAAAAAACTGACTCATGGTCGTTCCACCCAAGATCCCGACTGCCAGACCCAATCAATACCTTGAGGCTGGTAGAGATTTTTACCTAGTTCTATCCAATTGCTTGGAAAGTGAAAATCACTCCCTATCGATGCAAGCAACTGATTTTGGACACTCAGTGCCACTAAATTGGCCCTATCGTCCACCGTTTGTTGGCCGAGCACCACTTCCATGGCATCCCCGCCTGCTTCTTTAAATTCTCGCACTAAACGCTTTAACCATTTGGCCGACAACTTATAACCGCTCGGATGGGCCAATACCGCAAGGCCGCCCGCATTGTGGATCACCTTAATCGCGCTGGCCATATCGCCCCAGTTATTGGGCACATAGCCAGTTTTACCGCGAGCTAAATAGCGTTTAAACACACTTGGCATATCCACCGCGTGGCCATTATCGGCAAGCCAGCGTGCATAGTGACCACGGCTTATGGCTGCGCCTGCCGCAATCGCTTTTGCGCCCTCATAGGCGCCTTCAATCCCGGCTTTGGCCAAGCGATGGCCGATTTCTTCGGCGCGCTGCTCACGCAACTCACGCTGATGTGCTAAAAAGCCTAATAACTCGGCATGGGTCTCATCAAAGTTGAGCGCCACAATGTGAATATCGTAACTATTCCAACGGGTTGAAATCTCAACCCCAGAAATCAGTTTTAACGGTTCAGCCTGCGCTTGATTGAAGGCGCGGGCTTCACTTAAGCCTGCAACCGTATCATGATCCGTAATCGCAAATAACTGCACGCCCTTTTCAAGGGCTCTGGCGACCAACTCGGACGGCGTGAGATGACCGTCGGATGCGGTCGTGTGGCTGTGCAAGTCAGCCAATATGCTTTGAGTATTCATGCCGTTATTGTACGTGAATTTAAGATGAAATGTGCATTTATCTCACACTTTATCGAGTAGGAATGGCATTCGGTACAGTGATTTAGCGGCGTGAATCCATCATTTTGAAAAATATTCAATTGACTTTCGGCTCAGGCTCATGTTTTCTATAGCTCAACTAACGAATTATTGAGACCCTTTTGAATGACTCAGATTAACGCTTCTTTCAACATCATTTGGTGGTGGCACTTCCCAACTTAGCGGGTGGTGTGAAGCTCTGTGCTCATTTGAAAGTAACAGAATCAACAAAAAAGCCCGCAGAAATGCGGGCTTTTTTGTTGGTGCGAAAAATGTCTGCAACGCGGTAAACGGATAAAAAGCGAGATAAGCATGACCCTAAAGACATTTAATCAGGTTACCCAAGTTGATGGCGCGCATTTTGCCTCGTCTCAACAGACATTCGCACGTTCGCATACGCTCAAGGCGACGCTGGCATACCATAGCGACCAACTGCGTCTGTACCAGCACATCACCCAAGATGCGCCCCATACCATGTTGTTAGAATCGGCAGAAATCGACAGCAAGGAAAATCTTAAGAGCATGGTGATGACCCATGCAGCGCTGATGATCCGCTGCGATGGCTATCGTTTACGCTTTAGCGCACTGAGTAACAATGGCGTCAGTTTACTCGCCCCCATTGAGCAATTTTTTACTGCTCGTTCAAGCCAAACTCAATGCCAACACGATGGCCACAACCTAGTGGTCACGCTGCAAAAGGACACTGAGCTTAAGGATGAAGATGCGCGCTTAAAATCCACCTCGCCCCTCGATGGTTTGCGCTTGTTTGTAAAGCATATCGATTGTGGCCAGACGCCGGCATTCGAAGACTTATTTTTAGGTGGCGTGCTCTCCTACGATTTGATTGATACCGTTGAGCCACTGCCTGAAGCGCCAAATGGTGCAAATGATTGTCCTGATTATTTATTTTATCTCGCCGAAACCTTAATTCTTATCGATCACAAGCAAAAACAAGCAGAAATTATCACCCACAACTTCAGTGAAGGCACAGAACAACATTCCGAGGTGACCCAAGCCTTAGCCGAGCGAGCAGAGAATATCCGCGCCCAATGTGAAGCCCTAGCAAAGAGTGCAACGCCTGCGCCCGCCCTCGTTGGCATAACGGCCACGGAGCAAGTGAATGTTAGTGATGAGGACTTCAAGCAAACCGTTATCGATTTAAAAGAACACATTATTGCCGGTGATATCTTCCAAGTCGTGCCGTCACGCAGCTTTAGCCTGCCCTGCCCCAATACCTTGGGAGCTTACCGCGCGCTGCGATTAACCAACCCCAGCCCCTATATGTTTTATTTCAGGGGCCATGACTTCACCCTGTTTGGCGCCTCGCCCGAGAGCGCGCTGAAATATGAAGCCAGCAATAATCAGGTCGAAGTCTACCCGATTGCAGGCACCCGTAAACGCGGCAAAACCGCCAGCGGCGAGA
This sequence comes from Shewanella decolorationis S12, assembly GCF_000485795.1. Taxonomy (GTDB): domain Bacteria; phylum Pseudomonadota; class Gammaproteobacteria; order Enterobacterales; family Shewanellaceae; genus Shewanella; species Shewanella decolorationis. The sequence continues at coordinate 22,104 of NZ_AXZL01000037.1, read as the reverse complement.
TCGATTTCGACCTCGATAGCCGTATCGAACTCGAATTGCGTTTGGATAAAAAAGAGCTCTCCGAACATTTAATGTTGGTCGATTTAGCCCGTAACGATATCGCCCGTATCAGCCAAAGTGGCAGCCGCAAAGTGGCCGAGTTACTAAAAGTCGACCGTTATTCCCACGTCATGCACTTAGTCAGCCGCGTCACAGGTCAACTACGCCAAGACTTGGATGCGCTCCACGCCTATCAGGCCTGCATGAATATGGGCACGCTAGTTGGCGCCCCGAAAGTGCGCGCCTCGCAACTCGTACGTCAGGCGGAAAAGACCCGCCGAGGCAGCTACGGCGGCGCAGTGGGCTACCTCAATGCCCTTGGGGATATGGACACCTGTATCGTTATCCGCTCCGCCTTTGTGAAAAACGGCGTGGCCCATATCCAAGCGGGTGCTGGCGTGGTGTTTGATTCCGACCCGCAGAGTGAAGCCGATGAAACGCGCCAAAAGGCGCAGGCGGTGATTTCGGCCATCAAGATGGGTGCAGGCTTGGATGACAGCCAGCAAGCAGCATCGACCCAAACGACTGAACAACAAAGATAAGGAGCCCAAGATGAAACTCTATTTACTCGATAACTTCGACTCCTTTACCTACAACTTAGTCGACCAATTTAGAAGCCTTGGCTGTGAAGTGGTGATCTACCGTAACGATGTTGCCGCCGACTATATTGCCGACAAGCTGTTAGCGGAAACCGAACCTAGTGCCTTAGTCTTATCGCCAGGCCCGGGTGCGCCCCATGAAGTGGGTTCCATGATGGCGCTCATCGACAAAGTCGCGGGCAAAGTGCCTATGCTGGGGATCTGCTTAGGCCATCAAGCCATGGTGGAATATTACGGCGGTAAAGTAGAGCGCGCGCCTTTTGTGGTTCATGGTAAAGCCAGCCCCACCTTCCATAATGGTGAAGGCGTGTTTGCTAACTTACCTTCGCCCTTACCTGTCGCCCGCTACCACAGCTTAGTCGCCACAAAAGTACCCGATTGTCTTGAAGTCATTGCCACTACCGATGATATGCCAATGGCGATTTTGCACGCCGAGCACAGGGCGGTCGGTTTTCAGTTTCACCCAGAATCCATCTTAACGACCTTGGGCAGCACATTGTTAACCCAAACCCTACGCTTTTTGACTCAAGACATCGCCCACAATACCGCAGGAGCCCAATAATGAGCGCAACATCGATTCAGCCCCTGCTCGATATCTTGTTTCAGGGTAAGGCATTAACCCGCGAGCAAACCGCCAGCCTCTTTAGCACCCTTATCCAAGGTGAAATGAATGAGGCCGTGATGGCGGCAATGTTAATGGCCCTTAAAATTCGCGGTGAAACCATTGCCGAAATCAGTGGCGCCGCCGATGCGATGCGCGCCGCCGCCAAGCCTTTCCCTTATCCCGCATCTAAGCGGACTGAAGGGATTATCGATATCGTCGGCACCGGTGGCGATGGCTTTAATACCATCAATATCTCCACTACAGCCGCCTTTGTTGCCGCTGCCGCTGGTGCAAAAGTGGCAAAACACGGTAATCGCTCAGTCTCGAGCAAATCGGGCTCCTCGGATTTACTCGCCCAATTTGGCATCGATTTAACCATGTCACCCGAGCTGGCGAGCCGTTGCCTGGAATCACTCAATCTGTGTTTCCTGTTTGCGCCCCACTACCATGGCGGTGTCAAACATGCGGTGCCTGTGCGCCAAGCGCTAAAAACTCGTACCTTATTCAATGTGTTAGGGCCATTGATTAACCCAGCGCGCCCAGAATTTATATTGCTTGGGGTCTATAGCCCAGAGCTAGTGACGCCCATCGCTCGCGTACTGCAAGCCCTTGGCACGCAAAGAGCCATGGTGGTACACGGCAGTGGTTTAGATGAAGTGGCGCTCCATGGCAGCACGCAGGTCGCCGAACTCAAAGACGGTGAGATTATTGAGTATCAACTAACGCCTGCGGATTTTGGCGTGCCTCAAGCCCAAATTAGCGAGCTTGAAGGCGGAGAGCCTGCACAAAACGCCCAAATCACTCAATCTATTTTGCAAGGACAAGGCAGCGATGCCCACACCCATGCGGTTGCCATCAATGCGGGTTGTGCCTTATATCTGTGTGGCCTGTCGGACTCAGTCAAAGCCGGCACAGCCCTTGCGCTCAATACCATAAAAAGCGGCAAAGCCTTTGAATTACTGAATCAACTCGCTAAAGTCAGCAGCGAAGCACAGGAATAATGACCATGGCACAGGTTCAACAACCCGACGCCCATCGCTCGGAAGATAATCAAGCATCGCAGGATGTAAGGGGTAGCATGCAAACTAGCACCGCAAAAGCGAACGTTTTAACCCGTATCGTCGATACTAAGGCCGCCCATATCGCCGCCCTTAAGTTGCGTTTTCCTGAAGACAGCTTAACCCCCAAAATATCGGACCGTAGTCTATTTGCTGCCTTAAAAGCCCCGAAGTCGGGTTATATTTTTGAGTGCAAAAAAGCCAGTCCATCCAAAGGCTTAATCCGTAAAGACTTTGATGTCGAAGCCATCGCTTCTATTTATACCAAGTATGCAGCAGGAATCTCGGTATTAACCGATGAGCAATTTTTCCAAGGGGACATGGACTACATCCCGAAAGTACGGGCAAAAGTGAGCCAACCCATTCTGTGTAAAGACTTTTTTGTTGATGAGTATCAAATCAAATTAGCGGCTCATCAGGGCGCCGATGCGATTCTGCTGATGCTTTCTGTGCTCGATGATGAGCGATATCAGCAACTTGCCAGCGAGGCGGCCAAGTATCAACTCGATGTGCTGACGGAAGTCAGCAATGAGGAAGAACTGAAACGCGCCATCGTCTTGAATGCACCTATTATTGGCATTAATAACCGCAACTTACGGGATTTAAGTACCAATTTGGCCACCACAGAAGCCCTTGCGCCGCATATCGGCAGCGATCGCGTGGTGATCAGCGAATCAGGGATTTACACCAATGACCAAGTGCGCCGCTTAAGTCCACTGGTCGATGGCTTCTTGGTCGGCAGCTCGATTATGGCCGAAGAAGATATTGATTTAGCCTGTCGTAAATTGATCTTCGGTCACAATAAAGTCTGCGGCCTCACCCGCCTTGAGGATATTGAAGCGGCGGCCAATGCCGGCGCTGTTTATGCTGGGCTCATTTTTGCTGAAAAATCGCCACGCGCACTCAGCAAAGATGCCGCCAAACAGTTAGTACAGCAATACCGCGCCGCTAACTTGCCCGCCATTGAGTTTGTCGGCGTATTTGTAAACAGCACGCCTGAGCTCATGGCAAGTATCGCCCAAGAATGTGGTTTAGCCGCGTTGCAACTGCATGGCAGTGAGACTGAACTGGAAATTGTCGAGCTAAGCCAATTGCTGCAACAGGCCGGACTGAACACTCAAATTTGGAAGGCGGTCAGTGTCGATGCTCAAAGCGGCGAGCTTGCTGCTATGCCAAGAGGTGTGCAGCGTTATCTTTTTGATAGCAAGAATGACGCAGGTTTTGGTGGCACGGGGCAAGCCTTTGATTGGCAACTCCCCATTGCCCATAAAGCCGAGGCCATGCTCGCGGGCGGCCTCAATGCTGACAATGCCGCCCGAGCCAATGCTCAAGGATTTTACGGTTTAGATTTTAACTCTGGCCTCGAAACGGCTCCCGGCGTTAAGTCGGCAGAGAAAATCCAAGCGGCATTTAGTCAACTACGACTCTAGACCAGCTTTTATAAAAACCTGTGCAAAGCACAGGCTAGCCAGAATTGAAACTCGATGGCGTTAACCTAAACCGCCATCGAAACAAATGAATAGGATAAGGAACAAGGTATGTCACAGTTAAAGCTTAACCCTTATTTCGGCGAATACGGCGGTATGTATGTGCCGCAGATTTTAGTCCCCGCCCTCAAGCAACTCGAAAACGCCTTTGTCGAAGCGCAGGCCGATGAATCCTTTCAAGCCGAGTTTACCGACCTGCTTAAAAACTACGCGGGTCGCCCAACGGCACTGACCTTAACCCGCAATTTAAGCCCTAACCCTATGGTGAAAATCTACCTCAAACGTGAAGATTTACTCCATGGAGGCGCCCATAAAACCAACCAAGTATTGGGCCAAGCATTATTGGCTAAACGCATGGGTAAAAAGGAGATTATTGCAGAAACGGGCGCAGGCCAGCACGGCGTTGCCACCGCCCTTGCCTGTGCGCTACTGGGATTAAAGTGCAAAGTGTATATGGGCGCGAAAGACGTTGCCCGCCAATCACCTAACGTATTTAGAATGCGTTTGATGGGCGCAGAAGTCATTCCTGTCACCTCAGGCTCTGCCACCTTAAAAGATGCCTGTAACGAGGCGATGCGCGACTGGTCCGGCAGCTACGAAAAAGCCCACTATCTATTAGGCACAGCTGCAGGGCCGCACCCTTTCCCGACCATAGTGCGTGAGTTCCAACGTATGATCGGCGAAGAAACCAAGAAGCAAATGCTGGAGCGCGAAGGTCGTCTGCCCGATGCGGTGATCGCCTGTGTCGGCGGAGGCTCTAATGCTATCGGTATGTTTGCCGACTTTATTGATGAAACCAGTGTCGAGCTGATTGGGGTCGAACCCGCAGGTAAAGGCATCGATACCCATATGCACGGCGCGCCGCTCAAACATGGCAAAACTGGGATTTTCTTTGGTATGAAGGCGCCCTTGATGCAGGACAGCGAAGGTCAAATCGAAGAGTCTTACTCGATTTCGGCAGGCCTCGACTTCCCATCGGTTGGCCCACAGCACGCCCATTTGAACGCGATTGGCCGTGCGCGCTACGAATCGGCCACCGATGATGAAGCCCTAGAAGCCTTCCAATTATTGGCTCGCAGCGAAGGGATTATCCCCGCGCTCGAATCGGCCCACGCCCTCGCCTATGCCCTGCGCCTAGCGAAAGAGTGCACCAAAGAAACCATTTTGGTCGTTAACCTCTCGGGCCGAGGCGATAAGGATATTTTCACTGTGTCAGACATTTTAAACGGTAAAGAGGAATAACAACGATGAGCAACACTGCAACCCAAACTATCCCTCATCAAGGCGGCCGTTATCACGCAGCGTTTAGCCGTTTAAAAGCCGAAGGCCGCGGCGCCTTTGTGCCCTTTGTCACCTTAGGCGATCCAAGCCCTGAGCTGTCACTGAAAATTATCGACGCCTTAGTGCAAAATGGTACCGATGCATTGGAATTAGGCTTTCCCTTCTCCGATCCGCTGGCCGATGGCCCGGTGATCCAAGGCGCAAACCTCAGAGCCCTCGCCACGGGTACAACGCCAACACAGTGCTTCAACTTATTAGCGCAAATTCGCGCTAAATACCCTGAACTACCGATTGGATTATTGCTGTATGCAAACCTGGTATTCGCTAATGGCATAAATGCTTTTTATGCCAAAGCGCAGCAAGCGGGTGTAGATTCAGTGTTAATTGCCGATGTGCCAGTAGAAGAAGCAACGCCTTTTATTCAAGCCGCTAAGGCCCATGGTATCGCGCCGATTTTTATCGCGCCGCCCAATGCCGATAGCGAAACCCTTGAAAAAGTGAGCCAAAGTGGCGAAGGCTATACCTATCTATTGTCCCGCGCCGGTGTCACTGGCACAGACACTAAGGCGGGTACGCCCGTTGAAGATATTTTAGCTAAGTTGCAAGCATTCAATGCGCCGCCACCGCTATTAGGCTTTGGGATTGCCGAACCTGCTCAAGTGAGCGCCGCCATTCAAGCGGGCGCAGCGGGTGCGATTTCGGGCTCGGCCGTGGTGAAAATTATCGAAGCCCATCAACAGGATGAAGCTAAGTTACTGTCCACTTTAGGTGAATTTACCCGCGCCATGAAAGCGGCAACCTAATTAAACTACTGACCATCTGAGCACAGGCGTGTTTACACCTGTGCTCAGTTGTTTCTAAGCGCTAAAAATACCTCCAGCTCAGTTCGACAATCACGTCTACCTCAGTGCCTCATTTGACTTAACACCAGCAAAATATGCTTTCAATGACTCAAGGCTTTGTTTGCGATCGCTGAGCTGTTGTCTCTCGCTATATTGGATCAACTGCTCGAGGTATTGCTGAGGTGGAGTCACCCTCAAGCCAAAGCGCTCCGATAATAATCGATATTGGTAAATCACTTGCTGCTTGCTAAACGTCTTGGCATAGATATCGATGGCAAAGTCTTTAAACAGATGGCGAATACCATCGTATAAACCTATGTGACTCACACTCTGATGTGTCTCGTCGGGATAGTATTTGGCCGCAAAACTCAGCCCTTGGGGTGGACTTTTGGTCAGCTTGTCCGCAAAGGCCAAATTTAAATCTCTATGATAGGAAGACACGCCAAATCCCGGTGACAAGGGATTATTTGCAATCGCCATAAAGAGTTGTTTCTGTTTGAAATCGCCCTTTTCAACTCGGTTTTCGAGCTGAGTGAGGTAATGTGGGCTGTCAAACCACAGACTAGTATCAATGGCGATATAGGCCGAAAAAAGTTGCCTGTCGGTACGTAGCGCTTCCATCGCCACTAAGCCCCCAAAGGAGTGGCCCACCAACACATTAATGCCATTGGTTCGCAGCTGACTATGTATGCTCGGCGCTAATTCCTGCTCGATAAAATCTAAAAATCGCCCCGCGCCCCCCGTTTGCTGGTATTTGGGATTGCCTTTTTTTCCACTCGGCAACACCAGCGTATGGGTCGGAGTGTAATCCCGCATCCTTTCAGTGTTGTTAATACCAACAATAATCATCTTAGGGATTTGCGGCATAGCGCCTTGACTTAAAAACTGCAGCAAGCTTGCCATATGGTCAAATTGTTCATCTGTATCAAGCAGATAAACAACGGGATACGCCTCAGTCGATTGTGCATATCCCTCAGGAAGTGCAATCAGATACTGCCGTGTTTCCTTAAGCAGTTTGGACTGCAATTGCTGGCTTTGATATTCCACCGCCGCAGTGGGCTGTGATATCACGCTCCCCATCAATAAAACGACTACAACTAAAAAGTATCGCATTGGGTACTGTTTCCTATTGGGAAAGTATTGAATATTCGATGAAAATGTATTTAAGACGCTAATAATGCGCAGTCTGCATTGAGGGACAAGGCGACAATATTTCCCCTCCTCCATCCTACTAAGTGACGTGAATCACATCATCTTCGATTACATTGTAAATGACAATTATTATCATTAAAAGGAATGAGTGATTGTGCTATTTTGGCGACCAGTTGAAATAGTCGATTTACAAAGATTTACCATTTTTGCTTTGTTAATTAATTAGATAATGGATATCGGGGGATTGAAATTGAGTAACCATAAAACGCTAAATCGTTTTCCTTTCGCACTGTTAGCACTCGCCTGTTCACTGCAACCACTCCTGTCGACACAGGCCGATGACACAGAACTCGAACATATAGTGGTCACCGCCAGCGCTAAGGACCAACAGTTAAGTTCGGCGCCCGCCTCTATCTCTGTCATCGATGCCGAAGAGATTAAGTTGCTGCCCGTAAAAGATCTCGGCGATGTGCTGCGTGGCAGTGTCGGGGTCAACGTGGTCAGCGGTAACGCAGGACGTAACAGCCTCTATGTCCGTGGTATGGATGAAACCTATGTGCTAATGCTCGTTAACGGCAAACGCGTGTCCTCCTCAAACGGCCTATGGCGCGGCGGTAACTTCGACATTACCGCAATCCCGATTGATGCTATCTCGCGGGTCGAAATTGTCCGTGGTCCAATGTCGGCACTCTACGGCTCAGACGCCGTTGGCGGGGTGATTAACGTGATCACTAAGGCGCCGACCGAGGATTGGCAGCTCACCCTCGATGCCGAATACAGTAAAATGCAAGAAGGGGATGGCGGCGATAGACAACGCTACAACGTGTTTACCTCGGGCAAATTGACCGATAGCTTAGGGCTGATGCTCACCGCCGAATCCGCAGAACAGGATCTTTGGCAATTACCCGAAATCACCCCGACCTTCGATACCATAGAAGAGCGTAAAACCAAGAAACTCTACAGCGCACTCACTTGGCAGTTGGCTGACAATCAAACATTAGACTTTGATTATCAATATGATAAAGACAAAGTCCCCCTCACGACCTATGCTGAAAAATCAAAGCGCGAACAGCAAATCGAGCGCAATACCTTTGGCCTTACCCACAAGGCAGATTGGCAATGGGGCCAAACCCAGTTAGAGGCCAATCTCGAAGATTCTAAGCTCTACGACTACAACAGCCGTTACAGCCTGCAACCGCCCTTGGGTCGCCATATTGATGAAAAGAATACCAGTTTCAAAGCCACCAGCTTTTTCAGACTATGGCAGCAGGACTTTACCTTAGGCGGCGAATACCATAAGACCGAGGTTGAAGATCCTGTTCAGTACCCGACAACCCAAGGTGACAGCGTCGATCAATACTCACTCTTCGCCCAAGATGAAATCGACTTCTTAGATGACTGGACGCTGACCTTAGGTGCCCGCTACGAAGATAATGAAAAGTATGGCAATAACCTCAGCCCGCGCGCCTATATTGTCTATCGTGCCACCGATAAACTGACCTTTAAAGGCGGTGTCGGCACGGCCTTTAGGGCTCCGGCGTTATTTGAGTCATCGCCCACTTTTGCATCAGTCAGTTGCGGTGGTGCCTGCTCCGTGGTTGGTAATCCCGATCTCGACCCAGAAACCAGCGTAAACTATGAGTTCTCAGTGCTAATGAGCGATAACACTTGGGATATTTCAGCAACGGCCTACCACAATAAAGTCAAAGACTTAATCACTGTATCGACCTGGGATAGAGTGAGCCCGAGCCGGACTTATTACAATGAGTCCGAAGTGACTTTACAGGGGATAGAACTGACGGGCCGAATCGATTTGACCAAAGATCTCAGTCTTAAAGGCAACTACAGCTATCTCGATACGGAAAAAAGTGATGGCTCAGAGTTAAATGGACGTCCCGATCAAACCGCCAACCTTCAGCTCGATTGGCATATGACTGATGACTGGCAACTCTATGTCAGCGGTAACTATTTTGGTGACTACTTAGATAGCAGCGCGATAAAACGCAGTGGCTATAGCCGCTTCGATTTTGGCACCAGCTATCGGTTAACGGAAAACATCAAGCTACGCGCGGGTATGACCAACTTTACCAACGAGCAACCCGCTGAAGACTCCGACGGCACCACAGAAACCATTCTGCCGGGACGTGCCGTGTTCGCTGGGGTGACGTTAACGCTGTAATCGCCTTCAATGAGTGTTTCGCCACTGAAGGGCCAAATCATCGGATTTGGCCCTTTTCTTTCTCGCCTCCCACACTGCGACAACCAATGATGCCAAAGTAAGAACTCTCAGCTTCTTAAAACTGTCAAACCCAAGGCTTATATTGAGCGCTGAGTCGCATGTCTTAGCGAAAGAGATGTTAATATAGCGCCGGTAACATCGGCAGTTTTGTTATGGTAAATGGACTTTTTATGCAGTATCAAATCTATATTCTCGACGTCACCCCTTGGGGTTGTGGGTTTCAGGGTGAAGTGGCCGCCCAATGTGATAATGGTGCCCCGGTGTGGTTTTATTATCAGGGTAGCGATCAACAGGCTAAACAACGTTTTCCAGTTAATCAGTGGGTTAAGGTTGAACTCTTCGGCCGCTTAGCCAAGGCAAACCTGCAGACCGACATTATTGAACACCGCCAAAGTCTGAAATTCCCTAAACATAATTGTCACTTTGAGGCCTCGGGACAAATTGTTGAGATCACCCAAACGCCCGATGATACTGTGTATCTATTGCAATCGAGCCTTCCCCTGCCCTTTGACAACGAACTGGGCACCTCACCGATCTCCCGCGGTCATTGGGTCAATGTCACAGGGGAATTATGGGTGACTAACTGGCAAGATTAAGGCTAAGTTAGACTCCCTTCCTAAACCATGAGATTACCTAATGAGGCTGTGAATCATGTCTAAGCGTCAATGGCTTTTAGGCCACTTTGTCTCTAGAATGGCAAATCCGTTGTGCTTAAGGTTTTAATGATTAAGCCTAATCTATACATTCTTTCGCCAGAGCAAATCCGATTGAGGCCCCCATGTCCAGCTTAGATTCTGTACCTAATAAAAACCGTACGATTTTTGGTACTCCCAAATTACCCGCCAAATACGCTACGGTTGTTATGCCATTTTTTCTATCAATTTTAATGAGTTGTATTGTATCTGGGATCAGTACCTTCAATGGTGTCGGTGCATCAGCACAATTTGTTGAGCTCTGGTTTAGCGCATGGTTTATCTCTTGGGTTGTTGCCTTCCCGACTCTATTGATGGTGCTCCCCTTAGTGCGAAAGCTAACCGCTGCCTTTGTGCAATTACCTTAAACTCACCTCTGCGTTTAATGCCGTTAAAGCCATTTTCTAAAATGGCTTTTCCTTCCCCCAGTTTGCCCTCGCAACTCTAATAACCTAGTAGAGTACTAGGATTTACAGTCGATTTACACTTAGCTTTTATTCACACTTTCGTTGCTTTTATCGGCACAGCTCAAGCCTATCACCCCAAAATACCTCCCTATTCAACTCAAATATAATCAACTGATTTGGCTTAAATAATTTTCGAGAATGTTCTTAAGAATAAGTTTTACAACATTTTTGCTACGGTAATTCCCTCGCTAACAAACCGTATTTCGGCCCTTTATTTCCCAGTCAAAAGTACGACTCCTCCGACAAATCACAAATGAGAATGATTTGCATTTGTAATTTTTCAAATGCTAATTTATTCGCCGTTGCGCTGAGGCAGTAATCCTCAGCTTATGCGCAACACATGGAACCGATCCTGATCCGCAAGATAAGGGAATGACTCACTCGGCTGAGATAGAGAGAACCACTCCTAACTTGCCCATCAGCCGATGAAGACAACAACAGTTTCGGTTGGCAGCTGGAACTTAAGGAGGCGTAAGTGACTACCCCAAAAAAGGAAAATGATCGCAGGATTTTCGATCTACTCGGTATCGGCATAGGTCCGTTCAATCTCGGATTGGCCGCCCTAAGTGAACCCATCGATGGCTTTAGCTGTTTATTTTTAGATGCCAAAACCGAGTTTGACTGGCACCCCGGCATGTTGCTCAGCGCCTCTCGGCTGCAAACGCCGTTTATGTCCGACTTAGTGACCATGGCCGATCCCACAAGTCGCTATAGTTACCTGAATTTTGCCAAGCAAACTGGCAGGCTGTATCCCTTCTATATCCGTGAAAACTTTTTCCTGCCACGGAATGAGTATAACCAGTATTGTCAATGGGTTAGCAAACAACTCTCCAATCTGAGATTCGGTTTTAAGGTCACGCAATTAGATTACAACGCTGGTGAAGGTATCTACCATGTAACGGGGGTTGATAGACGCAGCGGCCAGCCCCAAACCTATTTGTGCCGAAAACTGGTGCTCGGCACGGGCACCACGCCCTATGTGCCCGACAATTGCCCAATACACGATCCCCGCGTGATGCACAGCGCCAGCTATATGCAGCAGAAAACTTACCTGCAAAGCCAAAGCGCCATTACCGTGATCGGCAGTGGGCAAAGCGCGGCGGAAATCTTTTACGATCTGCTGCAAGATGTTGATACCTATGGTTATCAATTAAATTGGATGACCCGCTCGCCACGCTTCTATCCGCTGGAATACACCAAACTCACCCTAGAAATGACTTCGCCAGATTATGTGGATTATTTCCACGAACTGTCGCCGGAAAAACGCAGCCGCTTGATTGCAAATCAAAAATCCCTCTACAAGGGGATCAATGCCGAGTTAATCAACGATATTTATGATCTGCTTTACCAAAAACGTTTAGTCAGCGATATCCAATGCCAGCTGCTGACCAACGTGGCGCTCGATAAGATAGAGACCTCGGGCGATAAGCTGACACTCAAGTTCAACCACCTCGAGCAGGAATATGCCCTCGAACAACAAACGGGCGCCGTCGTCTTAGGTACTGGCTATCAATATCGTTTACCCGAGTTTATTCAAGGCATTAAATCACAAATTGAATTTGATGATCGCGGCCAACTCGCCATCCAGCGGGATTATGGCATCGATATCAGAGGCGATATTTTCATCCAAAATGCGGGCCTGCATACCCATGGCATCAGCTCACCGGATCTGGGCATGGGCTGCTACCGCAATGCGACGATTCTGCAAGCGGTTTTAGGTTACGCGCCCTATCCGATTGAAGACAGTATCGCCTTCCAAACCTTCGACCCAACTAAGATCCGTGCGCAGCAAAACCAACCCACAAGCAGCACCCACTCAGCCATAACAGCCACACCAAGCAAGACGGTATCTTCGGCGGCGCAACCTACGCAGCATCGTAATTCTGAGCCACAGGCCGCGCTGCGGATAAGCCCTTCGGGCGGCAGCGTGTCGGTGTTGATGGCACCGCACAAGGAGGCGCAGTAATGGCCAGACATTGGAGTCGCCACTGTGCGGCCTCACTCTCAAAACCCATTGTGATTGGTGAGTTTGTGTTTAAACCGCTCAATCTCCCCCAACACCTCGCTATGTTGCAGAGCTGGTTTAACCAAGACTATGCCCGCTTTTGGGGTATGCAGGGGATGAGTCTCGATGCACTTGCTGAGGCGTTGGCGCCAAGCGAGCACAAGCTTGCGCTGATAGGTGAATGGCAAGCCAAACCGCTGTTTATGGTGGAGTTGTACGATCCCGCCCACGATGAAGTGGGTGAGCACTATACCGTGGAGCGGCTCGATTGCGGTATGCACCTCATCCTCGCGCCGCTTGAGGGTAAGCCTGTTCATGGCTTGTCCGGTCAAGTGATGCAGGCTATTGCTGAGCTTATTCTCGAAAAGCTTGCCTTTAAGCGAATGGTGGTCGAGCCGGATCAGCAAAATCACAAAATTCACCGCTTAAATAGCCAAATTGGGATCCGCTACCAAAAAGCGATTCAACTGCGCAGCAAAGCCGCATTCCTCGGTTTTTGTAGCGCCCAGAGTCGCCAATTAGCGCAAAAGACCAGCGCACTTTTAATGCCGCGCACTGCAACTCAAGCGACTCAAACAACACATGCAACCCAGCACCCCATGCAACCGCAGTTAACCCTATCACTTCACAGGTAAACCGATGAACTTAGCCACTAACCGCGCATTACTCAAGCCATTCACTCAAATCGAATTCCCCACGCTGGAGGCAGCTGCCCACACGCATGTTCCCGCTCACTTAATACCGGAATATTGGCAGGCGGCCAATCGCCATTTGGTGAAAAAAATCCTCTGCGAATTTACCCATGAGAAGATCATCACCCCACAGATATACCGCCAAGCGGCAGGCATCAATCACTATGAGCTGAGGCTCAAGGACTGCACCTATTACTTCAGTGCGCGCCATTATCAGCTCGACCACCTTGAGATAGAAACCGGTTCGATTCGGGTCAGCAGCGCGGGCCAAGACAAGCCACTCGATGCCATGAGTTTGATTATCAAACTGAAAGATGCCTTAGGCATAAGTGAAACTCTGTTGCCCACTTACCTTGAGGAAATCACCAGCACCCTCTACAGCAAGGCCTACAAGTTGGCCCATCAAGCCATCCCCGCCGCAACACTCGCTAAGGCAGACTATCAAACCATTGAGGCGGGCATGACCGAGGGGCACCCAGTGTTTATCGCCAATAATGGCCGCATTGGTTTTGATATGCAGGACTATGACCAATTTGCCCCCGAGAGTGCTAGCGCGCTTCAGCTAGTGTGGATTGCGGTGCGTAAGGACAAAACCACCTTCTCCGCCCTCAAAGGATTAGACCATGATAGCTTGTTAAAACAGGAGCTTGGTGAACAGTTCACCGAGTATCAACAACACTTAAGCGCAAAGGGACAAGCGGCCGATGGCTTTTATTTTATGCCCGTTCATCCTTGGCAGTGGCGCGAAAAAATTACCCGCACCTTTGCTGGCGAAATCGCCCGTGGCGACATTATTTATCTCGGCGAAAGCCAAGATTGCTATCAAGTTCAACAATCGATCCGCACCTTCTTTAACTTAACTGCGCCGCAAAAATGCTACGTCAAAACCGCGCTTTCTATCCTAAACATGGGCTTTATGCGCGGGCTTTCGCCGCTGTATATGAGCTGCACCCCGCAGATCAACGCTTGGGTGGCCAACCTTATCGAAAGCGACAGCTATTTTGCCGAGCAAGGTTTTGTGATCCTAAAAGAAATCGCCGCAATCGGTTATCACCACAGGTATTACGAAGAGGCACTTACCCAAGATAGCGCCTATAAGAAAATGCTGTCGGCGCTGTGGCGCGAGAGTCCGTTGCCGCATATTGAGCCGCAGCAAACCCTGATGACCATGGCGGCGCTATTACACGTCGATCATCAGGAGCAAGCCCTACTTGCCGCCTTAATCGCGCACTCGGGCTTAAGCGCCAAGGAGTGGGTCAAGCGCTATCTCAACCTCTACTTATCACCGCTATTGCACGCCTTCTTTGCCTACGATCTGGTGTTTATGCCCCATGGCGAGAACCTGATTTTAGTGCTCGATGCCGGCATCCCAGTCAAAATATTGATGAAGGATATCGGCGAAGAAGTCGCGGTACTCAACGGTAGCGAGCCACTGCCGCAAGAAGTGCAGCGCCTTGCGGTCGAGCTTGAGGAAGAGATGAAGCTCAACTATATCTTGCTCGATATTTTTGACTGTATTTTCCGTTATTTAGCGCCAATTCTGGATAAGCAAACCGAGGTCAGCGAAACGCTGTTTTGGGAGCTTGTGGCAGACAATGTACGCGACTATCAAGCGCAGCATCCGCAGTTGGCGGACAAATTTGCACAATACGATCTCTTTAAAGACAGCTTCGTTCGCACTTGCCTGAATCGCATTCAGCTTAATAACAACCAGCAGATGATTGACCTAGCCGACAGGGAGAAAAATCTGCGATTTGCGGGCGGGATTGATAATCCGCTAGCCGCCTTTAGGCAAAGCCATGCCTTTGGAAATCAGAAGCTTAAACCCAAACCCTAAATCACTTTTAACCTTGAGTGGGCCCACGCCCACTCTGGGCACGCGTCTGTGCCCAAAAACAACCTAGTCAATCAAACAGCCTAAATGGAATTTAAGATCATTATTATGAAAACCTTCCCCCTCAACCGACTCGCGGCGCACTGCCAACTCGTCATCAAACGCCCAGAGCTAATCCTCTGCTCTGCCATACTCAGCACGCCCTATGCTTATGCCAATGCCAGCGATACCCAGAAAAAATCCACTAAAGACATTGAAATCATTAATGTCGTTGGCGCTAAGGATCTCCACGATAATCGCTATAAAACTCAGGCGATGAATACGGCCACGGGTCTAGATTTGTCCTATTTAGAAACGCCGCAATCCGTCACCTCTGTTACCAGTCAAATGATGCATGACCAACAACTAAACAGCGTCATCGAAGCCATGACCAGCGTGGCCGGCATCAATGCTCGGCCCATGGACAACGACAGATACAGCATCAGCTCCCGCGGAATTGCGGTCACTAGTATTCTTTACGATGGCGTGCCCACCACCTATGACACTCGTTTTAACTACGGCGATAACCTTATCGATACCGCCATCTACGAGCGGGTGGAAATTGTCCGTGGCGCCACAGGGTTAATGACGGGTGCGGGTAATCCCTCGGCCGCGATTAACCTTATTCGTAAACGCCCGACCCAAGAATTTATGGGCAGCACCTCAGTGAGTGTCGGCTCATGGAACAATCTGCGCGGCATGGTCGATTTATCCAGCGGCTTAAATGACAGTGGTAGCATTCGTGGCCGTGTTGTCGCCGCCTATCAAGATAAGGAATCCTTCCAAGACAGATATGAGCAACAACGCACCACCCTCTATGGCATTGTTGAAACCGATATTACCGCCAGCACACTGCTTACCTTAGGCGTGGATTATCAAGACACCACGCCCGAAGGCACAATGTCCGGCGGTCTGCCGCTGTTCCACAGTGATGGCAGCCGTACAAATTACGATCGCGCTACCTCTACCGCCCCCGATTGGGCCTCGGCGCATACCCAAGGGCTCAATACCTTCGCCAGCCTTGAACATCGTTTTGATAACGGTTGGGAGCTAAAAGGCACCTACAGTTACGGCAATAACTCACTGAAATACGATGTACTCTGGGCTACAGGCTATCCTGATCCGGTAACAAACATAGGCGCAACCGCAGGCTCAATCGCCTATGTCGACGGTAGTCGTACCCAACATAACCTCGACTTACGGGCACAGGGAATGTTTGCCCTGTTTGGCCAAGAACATCAACTCACCTTTGGCTGGACGGTTCAGCGCCAAGAGTTTGCCAACCCTTACTATTATCCTACGGCCGCCGTGCCGCCCTTGGGTGATTTTCGCGATCCTAACTTCCAGTATCCAAAACCTCAGTGGAAGGAGACTCACACCACGGGATCCTTCGGTGAAACCGAGCAAAGCGCCGCCTATGTGGCCACGCAGCTCAATCTGACCGATGCCTTGGCATTGCTTGCGGGGCTGCGCCTGAACCAGTGGCAAACCGACCAAGATAACTTTGGCAGCAAGTATGATTTTAAGGTCAACAATGAGCTCACCACCTATTTTGGCCTGACCTACGCTCTGGGCGAGCAATACTCGCTTTACGCCAGTTATACGGATATTTTTGCGCCGCAAACCTTGCAGCGCATCGATGCCAGTTACATCGATCCCGTCAAAGGCAAAAACTACGAGGCGGGCATTAAGGCCAGCTTGATGGATGAAAGCTTAGATATGTCGTTGTCGGTATTTGAAATTCGCCAAGATAATGTTGGCGAACGCACTGGTGATGTGTTGCCGGGCACCACTATTCCTGTGTATCGAGAGCTTAATGGCACTAAGACCCAAGGCTTTGAGTTTGAATCCACGGGCAAAATCACCGATGACTGGAATATCTACTTCGGCTACACCCAATTCAGCACCGACGATCCTAAGGGCAATCGCATCAACACCACTTCCCCTCGCCAGCAGCTAAAACTCTTTACCACTTATACCTTTAGCGGCGATTGGAACAAGTTGCAGCTTGGCGCTGGGGTTAATTGGCAAAGCCGTGTCTACCAAACCGTGAACTCGCCCTTAGGCAGAGTCGAGGTTGAACAAGACTCCTACGCATTGGCCAGCCTAATGGCAAGTTATGCCTTTACCGAGCAGCTAAAGCTAAGCGCCAATGTGCACAACGCCTTAGATAAAACCTATTACAGCCAAGTGGGTCAATATAGCCAGTTCCAATACGGCGCCCCACGCAGCATGAGCGTGAATTTGGATTATCGCTTCTAACAGGCTGTCAATAACCAGTTGTTCATCAATGAAAACTGCGGAGAGTAGACTCGCCGCAGTTTAATCAATTTAAGCCAAAGGAGTGATTATGGCGCGCCAAGGAGAATCAGTCCCTGCCTTAGTCAAGCTTTACAGTAAGACTAATAAACCTGATCTTACCGAGCAGTGTCATCACAAACCCTCACAGAGTCTAGGCACTGTGGTCTGCGTGCAAACAACCGACTTAACAGCGCTAAGCCAAGTAGATTTAACTCAAGTAGCTCAGGAGTTTAATCAGTGCCTAGCGCAGCACGCCCCATTTTATGCCCAGCATTTTGTGGCAACCACTAAGCCCCAAGGACTCAGTGTTGATACTTGGAGTCAGCCAGCCGTTTATCAGCAGCTATTACTGGACTTTGCCAAGGCCTATCCACCCTTGGGGAAAACCTCATCTTCCATCCCGACAGAAAATATTCCCGAGCAGATTTTGCTCAGCCATAGCCATAATTCCAAAGCCCTGCACTCGCTCTGGGGGCAGTGGTATTTCGGTCTGTTAGTGCCGCCTATGCTGGAATGGATTATTAACGCGCCGCACTCGCTCGCTAGCACGATTGAGCAAATTGAGCTGATTGATATAGCGCCTGAGCATTTTTATCTTAGGCCCCACGATTCGGGCAGAGTCGCGGGTTTTGAGTTTCAATTAACACTAACTCCTCAGGTGAAAACCGCCATAGTAAAAGCTGCCATAGTTAAAACCACGGTCTTAACGCCCCACCGCGAACGACAACTTATTAAGTGGATTCAACGCCATCTAGTCCCTAGTGTTGAGCGATTAACCGGTTTAAGCCCAACACCCGCCAAGCTGTATTGGAGCCATTTAGGCTATCTTATTCACTGGTATTTAGGCGAAATGGCATTGCCAAATATTGAATTTGAACACCTTAAGGAACTTCTATTTAACACAAAAGCCTTTGAAGATGGCGAGGCGAATCCACTCTACAATAGCATTAATCTGCTGCCCGCCTCAGCTTCTCACGCTGACAATATTCGCCGCGTATGCTGCTTAAGGTATCAACTCACCAACAGTCATCGCTGCGGCGATTGCCCATTAGCCACGCGCGCCCAAGCCAAACGTGCCGCGCAAGCTTAGCCTTATCGGTCAGGCAACTTATAAGGGCAACATGGATTGCAACAGCCGTTCGCGCCGCTTTCATGCAACAGTTAGCAATCGGTCACCTTTCACGGCTTTTTCCCTCTAGCCCCCCGTGCTACACTCAAGCCCACGTCTTCTTAACACGATTATTTATGAAACAACTGCTTGATTTTCTGCCCCTCATTATCTTTTTTGCCGTCTATAAATTTTTCGATATTTATATCGCCAGTGGCGCCTTAATCGCAGCCACCGCACTGCAATTAGTCGTGACCTATGCGCTGTACAAAAAATTGGAGAAGATGCACCTTATTACCTTCGCTATGGTGACAGTGTTTGGCACCCTCACCTTAGTGTTCCATGACGATGCCTTTATCAAGTGGAAAGTCACTATTATTTATGCTTTATTTGCCCTAGCCCTTGGTGTGAGCCAGCTACTCAACAAGTCGATTTTAAAGTCCATGTTGGGTAAAGAGATGAAGGTGGCCGATAAGATTTGGGCACACGTAACTTGGTACTGGGTGAGCTTTTTTGCCATCTGTGGCCTAGTTAATATCTATGTCGCCTTTAGACTGCCATTAGAAACTTGGGTGAACTTTAAAGTGTTTGGCCTCACCGCCTTAACCCTGATTAATACCGTTATCACCGTCTTTTACCTTTACAAACATCTTCCCGAAGATCAACGCAAGGAACTCAAATAATGTGGTATATGATTTCAGCTCAAGATGTTGAGAACAGCTTAGAAAAACGTTTAGCAGCGCGCCCTGCGCATTTAGCACGCTTACAGGAACTGGCCGATGAAGGTCGTTTGCTGGTTGCAGGTCCACACCCCGCTATCGATAGCGAAAACCCAGGTGATGCGGGTTTTAGCGGCTCATTAGTGGTTGCGGATTTCGATTCGTTAGCCACGGCTCAAGCCTGGGCAGATGCCGATCCTTACTTCGCGGCGGGCGTATATCAAAGCGTTGTGGTAAAACCCTTTAAACGAGTTCTCCCTTAATGAAAATCGTTTCTTTCAATATCAATGGATTGCGTTCTCGCCTGCATCAATTGCAAGCGTTAATCGACAGCCATCAGCCCGACATTATCGGCCTGCAAGAAACCAAAGTGCACGATGAAGCCTTCCCGCTCGCCGAAGTCGAGGCCATGGGCTATCACGTGCATTACCACGGTGGCAAGGCGCACTATGGCGTAGCCATGCTCTCCAAAGTCGCCCCACTTAAGGTGCAAAAGGGGTTTGCAACCGATGAAGAAGATGCCCAGCGCCGTATGATTATCGGCACCTTTGCTCAGGCCAATGGCCGTCCGTTAACTGTGTTGAATGGTTATTTCCCTCAAGGCGAAAGCATCGACCATCCGACAAAGTATCCTGCTAAGCGTAAGTTTTATCAGGACTTAATGGCGCATTTGCACGCTAATCATAACAACGATGAAGATATCGCCATCATTGGGGATATCAATATTTCGCCCATCGATTTGGATATCGGCATTGGTGAAGTCAACCGCAAACGTTGGCTAAAAACCGGTAAATGCAGCTTCCAACCCGAAGAGCGTGAATGGCTGAAAACCCTGCAAGATTGGGGATTAGTGGACACCTTCCGTCAACTACACCCCGACCGCAGCGAGCGTTATTCATGGTTCGATTACCGCAGCAAAGGCTTCGATGATAACCGTGGCCTACGCATCGATGTGATCTTAGCTACGCCGTCACTGGCTGCGCGTTTAGTCGAATCCGACGTCGATTACGATCTGCGCGGCATCGATAAACCCTCAGATCACGCGCCAATTTGGAGCACCTTTAAAGAAGCTTAATCAGCTAACGTTCGACCATCTTAGTAGATATAAAACATCGGCTTAGGCCGATGTTTTTGTATGAGAGTGAGTACTTTAAGTGTAGGCTTTATAGGCGAGCCATGGTATTCGCTCGACGACACGGTGAATAGAAACCTAGGGTTTCTAAGCTTATGAACGAGAGCCATGGTCGTTCTCATGCGTCCCTGCATTGCACGACATTCAGGCGTCCTGCCTATCAGATGGCAAACAGGCCTTTAAACAGGGATGTTGTTCAAGTCCATCCGTAGATGCAGGGCTGCTCGTCTGATGTGAATGGATTCACGAATGCCTTGATGGCATGGATGCCAAAGAGCGGCCATGGGGCGGACGGTCGTCTCGCTAATCACCATGACTCACCTGTTTAGCATCGGCGAAGCCTGTAAGTTTAAAAAAAGAATTACACAAAATGTTTTGGGACATTTTCGAGTTAAAACCTTAACTCTAACGCATCTGTTTCGGATAAAAATTTCTAAGGAGATAACGCTTTGCTAATGGACAGCCACAGTGAAACGTAGGCAGTGCCGTGGAAGTCGCGCTTTTTGTGGCGGAGCGAAATTAAGCAACTTGTTATATTAGCCCTTTACTGTTTAACACAACGACTTGCTCAAATGTGGCAAACATTTTTAGCAAGACTTGTTCATCAGGGAAATCTGAGCATCCCAAATTATGGGCTACTGTTAACTCCATCTCTTGAAGCTGAACACCGATAGATACTGTCGGATGGTCTGTTTCATATGAACCACACTTGAATGTTGCACTCTCAGAGTTGGATTTTCCGAAATATCCAATTCGAGACAATTTGAGAAAGTTATTGTTATCAACCAAGTTGATTAAACTTTGGAATGCTCCTGCCTCAAGAGTGCCCCTATATGCCCCGATTTTGTCTACGTGGGCCCGACCAATAAACACAAAGTTATCATCAGGAAAAATATAAAAATCATAAACTGGACAAGTGCCGTAACAAGCTCCACGGCTAAAAGATACAACTTGTGCTTTGGTCGGAGAATCTGCCACCATCCTCTCTATTTGGGGCTGCCATTGCTCTGTATCAGAACATCCAAACAACAGAGTCAAAACTACTAAATAGATTACCTTTTTGATGATAGGTCTCCGATGGTGATTGGTTAATATAACGCCCGCAGCACGGGAAAATTGGAGCGCAGCGGAAAATTTGTCCCAAAGCCTGGAATTGTTAGAGCATACCATGCTACCCGCCTAACGAACTTATGGTGTTTTGTACGAAACCAATAACAAACAACCCAAAAGCCATTAAACCCAGCACCACAGGCACTCCGACGAAAATACGAAGGCTATTAGGCATGCACTTAAAGAACTGCGTACTCAATACGAATTCGCCTGTCGATTCCAATATCACCCACGAATAAATCCGGCCACCCAATATAAATCAATAACATAATGCACTTTATGTTTGCCTACAACTTGTCCGAGTTAAAATGGTTTAAATAGGGACCATCAACAATCGCGGGGAGAGCATCTAAGGCAAAAAATTACGCTAATTCCTTCAAAAATGCGGTATTTCAGACGAGGTAAATTGGCCCGTAGTGCTTGGGATGTGTTCTGGATGGGGGCTTTTGAAGTGATATAAGCCGTTGTCAGTTACTGTAAAAGTGCTGGCAGCTTGCCGCAAAATGCCGTCGTCGCTTTTCTAAGTGTTCGCAGTAATCGGTCAGTTCTTGTAATGTGCCTACTGGACCATGAAATAGTTTGCCAAACTCGGTGGTTAGTTTGAGCCAATTATCATGGGGGATATTTAATCTGTTCAGTATCTTGGTACTACTTTCACTGATGTATCCACGTTTATCATTGCGAATAATTCGGCCCGTATCATC
>NZ_AXZL01000036.1 GCF_000485795.1 Shewanella decolorationis S12 | reverse complement strand
TCGCGGTCTGTCCAACGATTGGCCGTCTCGATATCGACTCGCAGCACCACATGCAGATGATTCGACATCACGGCAAAGGCTGCGATATCAATGGCAAAAACCGCTTCCAGTTCAAACAATAATGACTCTACCCAAGCGCGGCGATGGTCATAGTTTTTACCCGAGTAACTATCATCACCACATAAAAATGCCCGCCGCACCACGCGGCTACAGCAATGGTAATAAGGTGTGTCTTCAAGACTTATCTGAGTTCTGCGAGGGCGCGGCATACAAACCTCCTTGTTCAATGCTTAACCAAAGCATAGTAGGAGGTTTACTACCGCGCTATTAAGGTTGGGTGTCCAGTTTTGTTTCCAGTTTTGTTGTTGGAGGTTAGCTACCGCGCTATTAAGGTTGGGTGTCCAGTTTTGTTTCGATGCTGGCTGTCGCAGGAGCCGCTTTCCCCGTATTACCTGAGGTCAAACGTACCTTAGCCGTGTGCTATTGCCCTTGTTGCCATCAAGCTATGCATTTTATGGGCGTTCATATGCGTCATCGACCGACAGACGCTAACATCACCGCCTAAGGCGAGAAGTATAAGGATAACGGGTTAACCAAACAGAATGAGGACTCGATAACGATTTGATGAACAAGCGATAAAAATATTAGCTCGTTCGCTAAGGGCGGGTCATGTCTGCATAAAAGTCTCTTTTAAAATAAGACCTTCGCCAGTACACATTCCCAATCCGCTATTTGCATAATAAAGTGTCAACAACCAGCATCGGGCTTGTTCAACACTTGGGATAAGGTCGCGGCTACGCGCGGCCTACCCTTATTTGTTAGCTTTATACTTCTGCCCAGCAACCAGCCTTTAGGGAGTACACAATTGGCGCATCTTCCGTTTTAAACCAATCGACTGGATGAGGAACTAAGGCTACAAAATACTCACTTCCATCTTGAGGAAAAATATTTGTTAGATCGCTAAGCACCCATTTTGCAATAGTCGTTGACTTGGGAACTACGAACAGTTTGTTCTTAGATCGCCCCATAAATAATTTACTCAAATCAATGATCGACTCTCTGCTATTAGAACTATGAAACTCACTTTCAACAAGCCATTCACAGGAACTGACAAATTCTAATTCTGTCTTTCCCGATGCCGAGTCTACTCGCCCAATTTTCGCAACTGATACATCGTATAGAAGCTCATTTATCTTAAAAGCATCTCTGTTTTCATAGTAATCTGAAGAAAATACTCTGTAATGGGGGGAGCAAAACTTTAATCTAAATTCCTTGGCAAGCTCCTCTATCCAGAGCTTACTCTTAAGTGAGTTTTCCAGATCATTGGATTTTTCTTTAGCGCTCTTATATGCGCAACGCACAATATCTCCAATCATGATTACTCCTCTACGTTTTTTATTATCGTAATGTCAATGAAAACTCTATAAAGCTAGCATTGTATTAGTGCGCATGCGCGTTTATCTCGTTGGACCAGTAAAAACGCGCACAGTTAACTATCTGTATGCAAAGAATTTATCAGCTTTCTGCCAAATACACCATCTGGAAAAACGCGCATGCGCGTTTTCAAAACCTATTAACTAAAATTCAGTTACTATATTCACCTGATTTTATAGCGCTTTATTTATTGCGCATGGAATTAGTGCGCACTGTTCTTGTCTTAAAATCATACAAAAATACCTAAATTTAAATATGACTGTATACCCATACATTGTTATGTTGATTTCTGGTAAGGCTAAACATAGGTAACTAGGTGAGAATTTGTATGGCAACAAGAGTAGGTATTTTCGATTGAGATAAAGAGCCGAAACAAGGAATGGGGCAACAAGCTTTTAGCCAGATGAACAGTTCAATGGTCGTTAAGATTACCACTGTTGCAACAGTGACCGTTGGCGGCATGGATGCCGCCGTCGAGCCTATAGGGACATATTCACGGCGTGTCACTGGGGAAACAATGGCAATGCACATAACGCAATATGTTATTTAGCAATATTGGTGTGATCCATTTCTAACTTCACAATCACAGCGAACCTACATTCACTCTGCCATTCTTGTATAAACCATTATTATCCCTAACAAATTAACTTTTCGCTTTGCTCTGGGCGGATAAACCAAGGTTTGAATAGAAATCCCTGTACTAGATCGATATTAAGTTCACGGGCTAGCTGAAGCTGTGCTTCGGTTTCTATGCCTTCGAGGATGCATTGTTTGCCCGTGCGTTTGCCAAATTCAATCAGGGCGCCGAGCAGGGCGATGCCATGGGGCGCGTCGATTAATTTAAGCCAGTAGCGGTCAAATTTGAGGTAATCCACATTCATCATTAAATCGATGGAGAGCATGGAGTGGGGGGCGCCGATATCATCGAGTGCCACTTGAATATTGGCCGCTTTAAATTGATGGAACAGGCGATTAGCAAGCTCGGCATCACTCACGCAAGTGTTTTCAATAATTTCCACCGTCAATTGCGGATGCTGCGATAGTAAGTCGAGTAACTTTTGGGTATGCGCACCATCTACTGCGTGTGGGTCCACATTCACAAATAACCGCTGCGCCTGTGGGGCGTGTTTGAGCTGAAAAGCTTTTGCCTGAAACTCGACCGCCGCCAGTTGTTCGCTGGCTTCGTGTAATTGCTCAAAGATTAGATTCGGGGCGATGGTTTGACCCTGCTCGAGGTAAAAACGGGCGAGTGCTTCATAGCCGTGAATGCGTTGAGTATGGGGACAGACGAAGGGCTGATATTCGCAACTTAAGGATAAACCGCTGAGATTGAGCATCGAGACTGGCGTGTTAAATGACTAATCGCTAATTATTCGCATTTAGTGGCCAAGAGTGCAAACAAGTTTACCTCGCTTGAGCGCGTTTGCCGATTAAACACTCATACGGTTAAACCTTGGGATAAAACGGCATCTTGATGTGGCCAAAAATGATCAAGGTGGCCAATGCCACCTTGATTACTGTTCGATTACTATCCCATTTTCGCCATGCGGCTTAGTAATGGAACTTGAGCTCAGCCTCGTTAAACAAAGGCTGTGGCTTTTGTTTTTGCGCCTCGTAAATCAACCGATAACTTAACACGGCTTGCACATATTCACGGGTTTCGGTGAAGGGAATGGACTCAATAAAACTCATGGCATCGAGCTTTCCATTCGACTCCGCTAACCAGCGGCGAACCCGCGAGGGGCCCGCGTTATAGGCGGCGGTTGCTAACACGCGGTTTTGATTGAAATCCTTCAACAATTGCGCGTAATAGGCGCTGCCTAAGTTTAAGTTAAGCTCTGCGCTGTAGAGATCCTTAGGATCGCTGTACTTAGCCCCGTGTTTCTTCGCGGTTGCCTTGGCGGTCGCGGGCATAATCTGCATTAAACCGCGGGCACCGACCCCCGAGGTCGCATAGAGGAAAAACGCACTTTCGCGGCGGCTAATGGCACGGATTTCATCAATATTGACCTTGTGCTTTTTACTGGCGTGTTCGAAGCCTGACTGATGCGCCATCGGGAAGCGCAGGGGAATATCATCCCAGAGCTTGCCTTGAATACTGGCCTCTACGCCAAAGTCATACCAGCCTTGATCGTGGGCATAACGACCATAGCGGGCGCGCATCTCATTATTACTGCGTTTTAGCAGGGCGACCCATTCATAGCGGGCATCGAAGTAACGATCCAGCGCCATCAGCTCCAGTACGCGCACAAAGCCTAAGTCGTCTTCGAGTTTTTGACTGGTCCCATCCACCACAGGCTCAGGACTTTGATTCAAGGACACGGGCTTATTCAATAACTGCGATGCGGCAAAACCGTAAAAATTGCGCTCATTACTGACCGCTGCTAACGCCTTAGTGGCGCTTTCGGGAGCGTGTTTCGCGTTGGTGCGATACAACCAATACTGCCAGCGCTCTTTGGCTACGCTTTCTGGCGATAATAAATCTAAGTAGCGCGCGATATGGGTGCTGTCTTGTTCACGGATCGCCCAGCGTAAGCGGCGCTCGAACATATCATCGCTCTTCATCTCGGGCAGCAGGTTATCGGCCCAGTCTCTAAAATTATCATCCTGCTCAATCAACACGCGGCGTACTAGATATTTTTGCAGCTGTTGATCCTGCGCTGGAGTAAAGCGTTTCGCTTTTTGATACCGTGTATATAAATTAATGGCTTGGTCGAGATCCTTACGGGCAAGACGTTTTAAGCCCGCGGCAACGATATCGCCAACGATAGGATTTTTATCCTTAAATTTTTCGGTATGGCGCAGGCTATTGGGATCTTTAAACACCGCCACTAAGCGTTTTGCCTCGGCGCTATGCACGGTGATTTTTTGCGACAAGTAACTCAGCAGGCTGGTTTGGCCCTCATCGAAACTCAGTAACATCCGCGCCCAAATCACATCCTGAGTACGTTTACCGGCCTTGGTCCAGGCATTGAAGAGGGGATCGCATTCCTTGGGACGGGAATCGCCATAGACCCAAAGTGACTGCGCCGCCGTGTAGGCGGTTTGGGTTTCGCCCTTGGCGAGTTTGGCCTCATAGAAATAACACTGTAGCCTGACATCGGTCGGCGCGTCTTGAGCGAGGCTCAAAAAGTCGTTCCATCGCTTTTGGCCGCCAGCATTTAATAAATATTTTGAACGCAGGCGCTGGTACATAGGCGTGGTTTGATACTTATCTATCATGGCCTTAGCGTCGTTGCCGCGTAAATCATTAAGTTTGCCAATGTCGATATCATGGTCGAGATAAATCGCCAGCGGATAATCGCCTAACTTAGCTCGCAGTGGCTTGTAGGTGGCATAGTCTTGTTTCTTTAAGGCTTTTTCAGCCTCGAGAAAGGTCTTCTGGGTAGAAGTTAACGCGAAAGCCGCAGAGGCATTCAATGCCCCTGCAATGATAATTGCGCTGGATAACACCATCTTTGTCAATGGGTTGCACATGCAGAACTTGCCTCCGGGCATCAAGGTTACAATCGACTTTTCCCTATCGATTCAGGATTATGAGTTATTGGCTTTTAAACTGCGTGTTTATCGTTATTGTTCGAGTGCGGTGGCATCCTCAGTATGGGGCAAAAGCGTATCGCGATGGGTTTGATTATCACCGCTGTCCTGCGCATCACTCTCGTCTAAGGCTTCGTTAAGCGCCTTCTCAAGTAACATCTTATCGAGTTGCTTGCTGGTATCAACACCTAGTTGCTGCATTAAATGTGCTTGACGCACTAAATTGCCTTTGCCCGATGACAATTTGTTCATGGCACTGTGATAGGTTTTTTCGGCGTTATCCAGAGCTCGGCCGAGTTTTTCCATATCGTCAAGGTAGCCACAGAGTTTGTCGTAGATCCGACCCGCCTGTTTGGCAATGGTTTGGGCGTGCTGGTTTTGATACTCGTAACGCCAGATATTATTGATTGTTCGCAGGGCAACCAAGAGGTTGGTTGGACTGACCAGCATAATATTTTGCTCGAGGGCAAAGTTAACAAGACTTGGATCATGCTCTAGGGCTAGTAAGAACGCGGGTTCAATCGGAATAAACATCAACACGTAATCTAAGCTTTTGAGCCCGTGTAAACGCTGATAATCCTTTTGACTCAAGCCCTTAATATGATTACGGATCGATAAAACATGCTCATTGATGGCCTGTTCACGCACCAACGGATCTTCGCTATTAAAATAGCGCTCGTAGCTGACAAGCGACATCTTGGCATCGATAACCACGTCTTTATTTTCAGGCAAATGCACGATCACATCTGGCTTAAAGCGTTTGCCGCTGTCGTCTTTCAGATCTTGCTGGGTGTGGTATTCGTGACCTTCACGCAGGCCACTTTCTTGCAGCACGCGGTCTAAAATCACTTCGCCCCAGTTACCTTGCTGCTTGTTATCGCCCTTTAGAGCTTTGGTCAGGTTAATGGCATCCTGACTCATTTTTAAGTTGAGTTCGCGCAGGTGTTCTAATTGATGCTTAAGGGCGCTGCGTTCCGACTGTTCATGGTTGTAGGATTCGCGAATTTGCTGTCTAAAGCCTTCTAACTGTTGCTTCAACGGCCCGAGCACACCTTCTAACTGATTGGCGTTTTGATGCTTAAAGCTTTCGCTGCGTTCTTCGAAAATACGATTGGCAAGGTTCTCAAACTGAGTTTGTAGGCGCACTTCGGCACTTTCTAGGGTGGCGATTTTCTCCTGCATGGCGGATTGCTGGGCATCGGCCTTGGCCTGAATGGTCTGTTGCATCGCATTGGATTTGGATAAGGCCAGTTGGAGCTCAAGTTGGCGGCGATGGCTGTCGGCAAGTTGCTGCTCAACACTCGGCAGGCGCTCGGCCATGGCTTCGGCTTTACCCAGTTGTTCTATCTTTTGCTCTAAGCGCTGTTGGCATTGGCGCAGTTGGTTATCTTTGTCGTCGACTAAAACTTGCTGCTGGGCGAGGGAGAGCTCGGCGTCTTCGTTTACTTGCCGCATTTCTTGCTCTAATTCGTCTTTAAACTGTTGCCAGCGTGAGCGGGTGAGACGTTGATTGAGTAGGGCACCGATTAGCAGTCCTAAAAAGGCCACGGCGAGAAGACCGATGATCTGGGCGAGGGAAAAAGATTGAGAAAATGGCATCTTACTAGCACTCCTTTAGCTATGGCGCCTAGGGTCGCATGCCCCAAAAAAGGCTTCAAGTGCTTTAATAAACAATCTGTTTAGGTGATGACTCAAATGAGCAAGACTTAGTCGCTTAAGTTGAGATACTGTGAGTGATGAAATTTTTTTGCTGTTATCTGTGTCTATATCACTACAGCAACTCAACACAGGTTCATATACCTGCATCTTTAATGGACTCACAGAGTGAGCACAGGTACATAACATTTATTTTTGCAGAGGTGTCCATTGGCTAATCAATCACGTTTTACACCGGGTATTTTGAAAAAAGCGCGCTGGCATATCCAAGATAATCAAGTGACACCCGAGTCGGTGTTTAAAGCACGCCGTCACATAGTCAAAGCCATGGGCCTTGGCGCGATTGGGGCTAGCATTCCGGGTTATGTGCAGGCGGGATTATTCGATCTGTTTGGTGAGCAGCCCAAAACCAGCTTTATCACTACGCCATTGACCTTTGAGGCCAATGCCCGCTTTGGTAAGGACGAAGTGCTGACTCCCGTGGATAAGGTCACCACCCACAATAACTTTTACGAGTTTGGCACCAGCAAACAGGATCCGTCTGATAACGCCCAGCAGTTTAAGGTCGACCCTTGGCAATTACGCATTGAAGGCGAAGTGGAGCGCCCGATGACCCTCGATTATCAAGATCTGACTAAGCTGTTTCCCCTAGAAGAACGTATTTACTGTCTGCGCTGCGTCGAAGCTTGGTCCATGGTGATCCCTTGGGTGGGCTTTCCGCTCGCCGCTTTATTGAAAAAAGTCGGCGTGACCAGTAAAGGCAAGTATGTTGCCTTTGAAACTGCCTTCGATCCTGAGCAAATGCCGGGGCAAAAGAGCCGTTTAATGGGCGGCGGCATTCATTATCCCTATGTGGAAGGCTTAACCATTGCCGAGGCGATGAATGAGCTGACGCTGATGTCGGTCGGACTCTACGGTAAAACCCTACCGCCGCAAAACGGCGCGCCGATCCGCTTAGTGGTGCCTTGGAAATACGGTTTTAAGAGCATTAAATCCATCGTCCGCATTCGGGTGATGGACAAGCAGCCGCCCACCAGTTGGAATCAACTCGCGCCCCATGAGTATGGTTTTTATGCCAATGTTAATCCTGCGGTGGATCATCCCCGTTGGTCACAGGCGAGCGAGCGGCGCATCGGCGAGGGTGGGTTGTTTTCGGCAAAACGCATCGATACGCTGCCCTTTAATGGTTATGGCGAATTTGTCGCCTCGTTATATGAGGGGATGGATTTGAGGCGGTTTTATTAACTCATTCGGCGGGCGTCGGCTAGGCGCAAGCGATTGCGTCTAGTGAACAAATGGCATTATCTAGCGGCATACTGGCTAGTGCCTTGAAAGAGTCAAAAGAGTAGGAGTCCTATGTTCAATATCACGGCGTTAAGAGTCACGCCAAAACAGCTTTTGTGGATAAAGCTGGTCTTTCATTTGATTGGGCTTATCCCGATTGCTTGGCTGATTTTTACTGTGCTGTCGGGCCGTGCTGGCGGTGATCCCGTGCAGCATATTATCCACTTTACGGGTATTGGCGCTTTAAATGCGTTGGCGGCCACACTGCTGATTTCCCCCCTTGCTAAGGGATTAAAATTAGGCTGGTTGATGCAGACGCGCCGTTTAGTTGGCTTGTATGTGTTTGCCTATGCGACTTTGCATATTGTGGCGTTTTTTAGTTTAGATCTGCTGTTTGCCTGGGAGTTATTCTTCAGCGAGGTGGCGAAACGGCCTTATATTTTAGTCGGCGCACTGGCCTATGTGATTGTTACCGCGCTAGCACTGACGTCCTTTAAAGCCTTGATGCGTAAAATGGGCCGCCGCTGGCAAACGCTGCACTATGGGGTGTATGTGGTGGCGATACTGGCGCCGATTCATTTTTATTGGTCGGTAAAATCTGAAATCATCGAACCGAGTCTGTATATCCTCGGCTTTGCTTTGTTGCTCGCGTGGCGTTTACCCATTTGGCAGAAGAAGCGCAGCAGCCGTGTCGCCATGGCCGCCGAGGGCAGGAGGTAATAAAAGTAGTTTTGACATTTTTAAATGAGCAAAGAAAACGGCGTTTGCAGAGCTTGCAAACGCCGTTTTTATATCAGGCGGGAAGATAATAGGCTTAACCTAAACCTTGGGTCGCTGATTTCATTTGAATAAATTCAATCTTATAACCGTCTGGGTCTTCCACGAAAGCGATTTCAGTGGTGCCGCCAGCAACAGGGCCGGGAGCGCGAGTCACTTTACCACCCGCGGCGGCAATGGCTTCGCAGCGGGCATAAATATCTTCATCACCGATGGCGATATGGCCAAAGGCCGTGCCGAGATCGTATTTTTCAGTTCCCCAGTTGTAGGTCAACTCGATGACAGCCTGACCCGTTGATTCTTCACCGAAACCCACGAAGGCAAGGGAATATTTGTACTCTGGATTTTCTGAGGTGCGGAGCAGCTTCATGCCCAGCACTTGAGTGTAAAAAGCGATACTGCGTTCTAAGTTACCGACGCGAAGCATGGTGTGTAACAGTTGTGACATAGGATTATCTCGGTCAATGAATTACGCCGGCAGTATATCAAAATTTGCCGTAAGTCATGCAATCGAATAACTGAATCGCCCAGTCTTGATTTTGACCATTGTGTGCGCTAGGGAAGTTCTTGCTTTGTGAGCTACGTCACCTTGTTTGTCTGCGCGGTGTGAAAAGTGCACGATAATTTAGCTCTTGCTCACAAAATAACTATCTCAATATAGGCATTTTTGTCGGGCTTGATAATAATGGTGCCATACCAACTAGGAGAATGAATATGAACACCGAACTTAAAATGGCTCTAGGTACTACAGTTGTGATTGCTTTATTTTTCAGTGCATTCTTTGTATCCATGTTCTGATATAACATTCAAATCAAATCCTGTGCAGAGGCGTTTAAGTCAGACGATTTAAGCGCCTTTGTGTTATTTGCCTTATCGTTTAGTTCGCTTCCCCGTTTTGAGTTTATGCCTTGTCTATACGGCCCTTGTGAATGTGGTTGATATTTGCTGCGTTTAAATTTTGTGATTCGTTGCAACACTTATGCAAATAGTTTGAAAATTGATTATTTTGATATTTATATATTTTGATTTTCAAACTAAACTGACGGCAGAAGTCATCAATCACCACAGCGGGTTTGCTCTTGTTGCATAAATTTACGCTCATTAATTTATGCAAACTAGGGTAAAGCGCTTAGGAAAAAATAATGAAAACAACATCTTCAACCGAGAATCCGATGCAGAGTACTGGTCTTGGGCATTCTGTCGCACAGTGGCAACATTCCCATGGATTTTCTAGTCAAAATACCGCAGGTGAAAAAAACACCCGTTATGTGTTGTATCTCACCGTGATTACCATGGTGGCCGAGATTGTGGCCGGAACCATTTATGGCTCTATGGCATTGCTGGCCGATGGTTGGCATATGGGCACCCACGCCGCCGCCTTTATGATCACCTTATTTGCCTATTCCTATGCCCGTAAGCATGCCAATGACCCGGCTTTTGCCTTTGGGACTGGTAAGGTCAGTGTGCTTGGCGGTTACACCAGCGCCATCGCCTTGGGCTTAGTGGCCTTAGTGATGTTAGTTGAATCGGGTATGCGCTTGATTAATCCTGAGGATATCCACTTTAATGAAGCGATTTTTGTCGCCCTGATTGGCTTAAGCGTGAACGTACTGAGTGTGTTCCTGTTGAAAGATCATCATTCCCACGACCATGGACATTCACATGGGCATTCACACGGCCACTCGCATGGACATTCGCACAGTCACTCACACGACCATGATCACGATGATGAAGATGATGACCATAAGGAGCATCAAGATAATCATTGCTGCCATGGACACGATCATCATGCTGCTGACCATGACCATGACCATGACCATGACCATGACCATGACCATGACCATGACCATGACGGCCATTCACACACACACGCACAGGGTCATTCCCATGGGCATTCACACGGGCACTCGGGCCATGATCATAATCTGAGGGCGGCTTATTTCCACGTTTTAGCCGATGCGTTAACCTCAGTGCTGGCGATTGCAGCACTATTGTTCGGTAAATATATGGGCTTAACTTGGCTCGACCCGATTATGGGGATTGTTGGCGCGATTATTATCAGCCGCTGGTCATGGGGGCTTATCCAACAGACCAGTCCAATTCTGTTGGACGGTGGGGTAAAGGCCTCGCTACAACGTAAAGTGCGTGAGACCATAGAGGCGGTACCGGATCATCAAGTGGCCGATTTACATATTTGGCGCGTGAGTGCCGATCACCATGCTATTATGGTGTCCATAGTGTCTCACTCACCGAAAGAAGCCAGTTATTTTAATCAGTTACTGACTAAGTTCCCTGAGTTATCCCATATTACCATTGAGCTGCATACTTGCCGTCAACGTGAGTGTGTGGCTAAGGAAGCCTAATGACAGTTGCACACCCGCATGATGCTTTATCAGCCGCGTCCGCCCATTCTACGGATCAGGCCTTGAACCATGTGATTATTGAGTTTTATGAAAAATTATCATCATGGGAGCATGCTATTGTGCGCGATAAGGGATTTAGCTTATCGCAGGTCCACACGATAGAGTTATTGGGTGTACACGGCGCGATGCGAATGAAAGAGCTGGCCGACAAAATCGGCGTGACCACAGGCACGCTCACAGTACAAATCGATAAAATGGTCGATTCCCAGTGGGTGATGCGCCGTCCACATGAGAGTGATAGACGCTCGATTCTGGTCGAGCTCACCGAGAAAGGTCAGGCGCTGTTCCTCGAACATGATGCGCTGCATTTGCAATTAACGACCGATCTCACCGCTAAGATGAGTGCAAAGGAGCGAAGCTTACTGTTGAGTCTGCTGACGCGGATGAACCAAGAGTTTTAATGGCGAAGTTAACTCGCCATTCAGTATTTACTAAAGCGCCCCGATGGGCGCTTTTTTATGGCATAACATCTCGAATATTTTCGATTCATTCTCGATTAATCATCCGTGATTACAATATCTTACCTTTTGTTACATTCTTGTTGTATTAAAGGTTGAACTGGGGGGCAATTAGGGTAATGTAGAACAGAAATCAAGATGGACTCTGTTTACAAGGAATAAAATGAATCGAAATAAATTACTGCCTTGGTGCATCGCAGGGGTACTCACAATGAGTGGTCAACTCCACGCAGAAGAAGACAAATACCTTTGGCTTGAAGAGGTTGAAGGCGCAAAGCCGATGGAGTGGGTTAAGGCTCAAAATGCCACTTCTGCCGCCGAAATTAAAGCCTTTAAGGGCTTCGATACCTTAGTTGCCAACAGCCTTGCTATCCTCAATGATAAAGAGCGTATTCCTTACGCCACCCATATAGGCGATAAGCTGTATAACTTTTGGAAGGATGATACCCATGTGCGGGGGATTTACCGTCGCACCACGATGGAAGAATACGCCAAGGCGGATCCAAAATGGGAAACCGTGCTCGATGTCGATGCCTTAGGCAAAACCGAAGCGGTTAACTGGGTATTCAAAGGGATTGATTGCCAGTATCCACAGAATCAGCGCTGTTTTGTGTCCTTATCCCGTGGCGGCGCCGATGCGGTCGAAGTGCGTGAGTTTGATTTAACCACTAAAGACTTTGTGCCTGCGAAAGACAAACCTTTCTTTTTAAAAGAAGCGAAATCTAGCCTTAGTTGGATTGATACCGATCAGGCCTTTGTCGGCACCGACTTTGGCGATGGCCAAAGCATGACCGACTCGGGTTATCCCCGCGTGGTGAAGTTATGGCAACGTGGTACGCCGCTTGAGCAAGCGAAAACCATTTTCAGTGGTGACAAAACCTCGGTTGCGGTGTCGGGTTGGGTGATGTTTGACGATAAAACCCCGCTGAGCCTAGTTACTGAGGCGCATACCTTTTACACCGCTACTCAATATGTTTACCAAGATGGCAAATTGATTAAGTTGCCGCTCCCGCAAGATGCCGAGATCAAAGGCTATTTCCAAGGCAAGTTGTTTATTGAGCTCAAGAGTGACTTAGCAACCCCTGCTGGGAAATTCAGCCAAGGCGCGGTGGTGTACGCCAATGTGGCGGATTTGATTGCCCAAAAAGAATCATTTACTGAATTTGTTAGCCCTACGCCTACCGCATCAATCGCCCAGTTAAGTTTCAGTAAGAGCGCGATTTTTGTTAATTGGCTTGATAACGTGAAGAGCAAGCTGGTTCGCTACGAGCAAGACGAGAAGGGCGCATGGCAAAGCACGCCTGTACCTTTTGAGGCCAATGGCGCGCTAACCGTGATGGATATGGAGCGCGACAGTGATGATTTCTTTGTTAATTACACTAGCTTTCTTGAGCCATCGACCCTGTATACCGTCAATGCTAAGGCGCTAAAAC
The DNA here is from genome assembly GCF_000485795.1 of Shewanella decolorationis S12. GTDB lineage: Bacteria > Pseudomonadota > Gammaproteobacteria > Enterobacterales > Shewanellaceae > Shewanella > Shewanella decolorationis. The sequence continues at coordinate 23,936 of NZ_AXZL01000036.1, read as the reverse complement.
CGAAAAAAATCAAAGGTATGCCTCAGCAATTTGCGGCGGATAAATTTAAAACTGAGCAGTATTTTGCAACATCAAAAGATGGCACCAAAGTGCCGTATTTTGTGGTGATGGCAAAGGATCTTAAGCTCGATGGCAGCAATCCTACACTGCTCTATGGTTATGGCGGCTTTGAAGTGTCACTGCGTCCAGCCTATTCTGCAACCATTGGTAAAAACTGGTTAGAGCAGGGCGGCGTGTATGTGCTGGCCAATATCCGTGGTGGCGGCGAGTACGGCCCTGCGTGGCATCAAGCGGCACTTAAGCAAAATCGTCATAAGGCTTATGAGGACTTTGAAGCTATCGCCGAGGATCTCATTGCCCGTAAAATTACCTCGAGCAAGCATTTAGGCATTCAAGGTGGCAGTAACGGTGGCTTGCTGATGGGCGCAGCCTTTACCCGTCGGCCAGATCTCTACAATGCCGTGGTCTGCCAAGTGCCATTACTGGACATGTACCGTTTCAATAAGTTACTGGCCGGCGCAAGTTGGATGGGGGAATACGGTAATCCTGATATTCCAGAGGAATGGGCCTACATTAAAACCTATTCGCCATACCATAATCTGCACAAGGACACCCATTATCCAAAGGTGTTCTTCACTACCTCAACCCGTGACGACAGGGTACACCCTGGGCATGCGCGTAAGATGGTGGCTAAGATGAAGGACATGGGCATCGATGTGCTCTACTATGAAAATATCGAGGGTGGGCATGCTGGCGCAGCAGATAATAATCAAGCTGCGGAACTAAATTCGATGGCGTTTGCCTACTTATTACAGCAGTTAAAATAATCGTGATGCGTGATAGCCAGTTTTAACAATTCGCGGTTAATACCGAGCAAGTCCCTATAGGTTGGGGAGCAAAAAACGGTCGAATTCATTGAGGTTCGGCCGTTTTTTTAATCCGCATATTAACTTGTTAATAATATTAATTATTTTATTGAGTAGGTTAAAATCAGTTGCTAAGATGGCATTCATTTATAGGCATAAGATTACCTTAAGAAAACTAAGCTAGTTTCGGCCCACTATTTATTTAAGAGAGCATTGCCAGTGCTGACGAGATTTAAAACTCTAACCGTGAACCGCTTCACCTTTATCACCGCATTATTTTACGTTTGCGTTTTTAATATCCCACTCTTTGAAGTCATCAAGAAAGGCATTGAAAAACAGCCCGATGTCGATCCGATCTTTATCGCATCCATGCCATTGTTTTTAGTTTTTGCTCTGAGTTTTGTGTTTTCGCTGTTTACGGTGAAATACCTAGTAAAACCCTTTTTTATCATTCTTACGCTGTTGTCATCGAGCGTGTTTTTTGCGGCGCTCAAATACAATGTCGTGTTCGACTACGGCATGATTGAAAACACCTTTCAAACCAACAGCGCCGAAGCGCTGATGTATGTGAACTTTGCTTCCATCCTCAATATGCTGCTTACGGGGATTTTACCCGCCTATCTGATTTACAAAGTCGATATCCAATACAAGTCATTTTTCAAAGAGTTGCTACATAAAGTGTTGTTTATGCTAGCGATGTTAGTAGGGCTCGGGATTATCGCCTTCTTCTATTTTCAAGACTACGCCGCCTTTGGCCGTAATAATGATGAGATCAAGCGTTATATCGTGCCAACCTATTTTATTGGTGCGGCCGCTAAGTACATCAATGTGCACTATTTACAAACGCCAATCCAATATGAGCAGTTAGGTCTAGATGCGAAGAATGTTAGTCGCAATCCCAATGGAAAACCTAATTTGTTAGTGCTTGTTGTGGGTGAAACCGCCCGTTCGATGAATTATCAATACTATGGTTATGATAGGCCAACTAACGCCCACACAGAGGGACAAGGCTTGATCGCCTTTAAAGACACCCATTCCTGTGGCACGGCTACCGCGGTTTCGTTGCCTTGTATGTTTTCGCGTATGGGACGTGAGGATTATGATTCTCGCCGCGCCTATGCCCAAGACACGGCCATCGATGTGTTAAATCATGGCGGGATTAAAGTGCAGTGGTTTGATAATGACTCGGGCTGTAAAGGGGTGTGCGATCAGGTTGAAAACATCACTATTGACTTGAATAGCGATCCTGAACTTTGCTCAGGCCAATATTGTTTCGACCAAGTGCTGCTCAATAAACTCGACGAGGCACTTGCTAAAGCTGAGCAGAAAGACACTGTGATTGCCCTGCATGTGATTGGCAGCCACGGGCCGACGTACTTCCTGCGCTATCCGCCAGAGCACCGTAAATTTACGCCGGATTGCCCACGTAGCGACATTCAAAACTGCAGCGCCGAAGAGCTGATAAACACCTATGACAACACGATTTTGTATACAGATTACATTATCAGTGAAGTGGTGAATAAGCTTAAACAGCAACAGGCTAAGTTTGATACCGCTATGTTATATGTGTCGGATCACGGTGAGTCCCTCGGTGAGAAAGGCATGTATCTGCACGGTGCCCCCTACAGCATAGCGCCGATTGAACAAACCAGTATTCCTATGCTGGCCTGGGTGTCGGAGGATTTTAGCCAAGACAACCATTTGAATATGGCGTGTTTAGCCAAAGAGGCCGAGAAGGGCGGCTTCTCCCACGACAATTTGTTCGACAGTCTGTTGGGATTAATGAACGTGCAGACCCAAGTGTATCAACCTAAGTTAGATATCTTTGCTCGCTGCCGCGGCTAAAATGTCCATGTTAGTGAGCATGACTCAAAGGAGGATGTTAACAACATCCTCCTTTGTTTTTTGCGGCACATCATAATAATTTTTGTACCCAGTATCCAAATTGAAGCAACTGAGTTAACTTAAGTTATACAAAAATATAACAACTCTTGGTGCTTGATCCATGTCCTCCCCTGCAGCAAATAAAGAGCTTGATTGTGCGGCACAAATTTTACGTTTAGCAGTACCACAAATGTCCGCGCTAGATATTCCGGTTACCCCTGAAAACTACACCGTTTGGTATGAGTATTTTGCCCAATCAAACCTCGACTTAAATCGTGCTATTGATGGCTTTCTTGCAAACAATGTCGTGTTTACTAAGGAGGTCAACACCAGTCTGTACAAGAATTTTATTCAAGAGAAATCCCCTGAAGTCATCGAAAACGTACAAATTGAAACTCAGATATTAATCAATTCACTGATCAGTAAAATTACCCAGTTAAATCAAGGGACAGAATCATTTTCAAGCACGTTAGCGGATTTCGGATTACAGCTCCAATCATCACCCGATGTGAGTACATTGAACCAGTTAGTGGATGGGGTGATTGATGAAATGCAGCATTTATTACTGAATAACCAAACTATGGAGCAGAGTCTAAGTGCCATGGGGCAAGAGGTACAAAACTTAAAAACCGAAATGGAAAATTTGAGTCTGGCGGCCATGACTGACCAATTAACTTCTTTGCACAACCGCCGCGCCTACGAAATTGCGATTCAGGACCATATTCACCGCGCTGAAGAACAGCAAACACGCTGTAGCCTTTTATTGATCGATATTGACCGATTTAAATTGTTCAACGACACCTATGGCCATCAGGTTGGCGATAAAGTGTTGGCATATGTCGCGCTTGCCCTCAAACAATGCGTGCGTGGCGATGACTTTGTCGCCCGTTATGGTGGCGAGGAGTTTGTGGTGTTACTGCCAAATACCCATTTTCACGATGCGCTGCAAGTGGCCGAAACCTTGAGGGAACGTATTTCTGAGCGGCGCCTAGCCATAGGCAAAGATAAAAAACTCTCCTTGGGGGCGATTACAGTGTCTATCGGTTTAGCCTCGTTGCAAAAAGGGGATGATGCGGAAACCCTGTTCAGCAGAGCAGATAAAGCCCTGTATGAAGCTAAATCCGATGGCCGTAATTGCGTGCGGGGCTAGATTAATGTTGATCCTCAGCGTTGTTGAGGGTGACAAGTACAAAGGTTTTAAAGATTTAGTCGTATCTTGTCACTCTGACGTTAAAGGTGAAATCTTGGTGTCTGGATAATACGCTTTAGGTCAATAAATGCTTAAAATGCAGTAAACGATTGTTAGCGGGCATGGCGATATCTTCAACCAAGGTTAGATTTTGAGCCTGCGCTAGTTGAGTTATCCATTCAATATCTCTAATACCACTCTGACTATCTCTTTGTTTTAAAAAGTAATCAAATTGTCGATTGCTATCGCTAGTAAACTGACCTTGGTAGTTAAAAGGGCCGTATATACATAAGGTATTTAGTTGTGGCAAATATTCACCTAAGCCATTAAAAAACATCTCGACCGTGGATTTGCTCATAATATGCAAGGTATTGGCGCTGAAAACGGCGTCAATACCAGTACCATCTACGGGCCAAGGTTGGGTGACATCGAGTGCAAAGGGTAAGCCTAGATTGTGAATACCTTTTTGATGCCCTTGCTGGTGGCATCTTGCGCTGATGCCCTTAAGATAAGCGACTTGATCGCTGGTTTGCCAAAAAAGCTGAGGCAGATTTTCAGCAAAGTAGACCGCGTGTTGGCCTGTGCCGCTACCAATTTCAAGCACCTGTTTGGCACTGGCAAAGGCGGTTTGCAGCACGCTGAGGATCGGTGCTTTGTTATTTTCACAGGCCTGAGAAAAAGGCAGTGTGCTAGGCGGTATAAAAGTATCCTGTGACATGGTTTGTCCTAAAATTGTCCAATCAGAGGGCAACGAAGTCGGTTTTTCCATCTAAAGAAACTGTGCCCCAAAATGCTGCGAGATGCTAATGGCCTCTAGCTTAAGTGAATATGGCGGCTACTTCCATTCAGAACCGAATAACTCGTTTATTCTTATCAAGTTGCCTCATTCTTCTGTTGACCAAGTTATTGACTTCGCTATACTCAAAAATTCTGAACGATTGTAAAAAATATAAAACATACAAATCTAAATCTGCCCAAGGAAAGCCTATGTCAGCCAAACGCTGCGCCTCTTATTACAATGCTACCATCAAGCAAGAGTCTGATTATCCAGAACTCGAAGGCGATATTCGGGTCGATGTGGCCATTATCGGCGGTGGATTTACCGGTGTGGCAACAGCGGTTGAATTGTCTGAAAAGGGCTACAAGGTCGCATTGTTAGAGGCAAATAAAATTGCCTGGGGCGCGACAGGCCGCAATGGTGGCCAAGTGACCGGAAGCCTATCTGGCGATGCCGCCATGACCAAGCAATTGCGGCGTCAGCTTGGTCAGGAGGCCGAAGATTATGTGTGGAATCTGCGCTGGCGTGGGCACGATATCATCAAAAACAGAGTGGCGAAGTATGGCATTGATTGTGATTTAAAATTTGGCCATATCCAGACGGCGTATCGCCCCTCACATCTGGCAGAGTTACAGCAAATGTTCGATGAAGCCAATCGCCGTGGCATGGGTGAGTTTATGACCTTAGTGCCAGAACAGGATATGCCCGCCTATTTAGCTTCGCCCTTGTATCACGGCGGTTTAGTTAATCGACGCAATATGCATCTGCATTCGGTGAATTTATGTCTTGGTGAGGCGCGAGCCGCAGCCTCCTTAGGCGCTAAGATTTTTGAACACTCGCAGGTGCTGGATATTCAGCAAGGAGAGCTGGCAACTGTTGTCACGCCAAAAGGAACGGTTAAGGCAAATAACGTGCTTATCGCGGGCAATGCCTACCACAAATTGGGCCGACCTCAGCTGAGGGGCATGTTATTTCCCGCCTCCCTTGGGAATTGTGCGACAGCGCAATTGCCGCCAGAGCTGGCTAAGCAACTCAATCCGCAGGATTTAGCCGTGTATGATTGCCGCTTCGTGCTGGATTATTACCGCTTAACCGCCGATCACCGTTTGATGTTTGGCGGTGGCACCAATTACAGCGGCCGCGATCCTAAAAACGTTGCTGCCGAGCTGCGTCCGGCGATTGAACGCACTTTCCCCCAGTTAAAAGGTGTCGATATTGAATTTGCTTGGGCTGGCATGGCGGGAATTGTGATTAACCGTATTCCCCAGCTGGGCAAGATAGCGCCGAATATCTTCTATTGTCAGGGATATTCGGGTCATGGCGTCGCGACTTCCCATATTATGGCAGAGATCATGGGGCAGGCGATCGATGGTCAAATGCGCGAGTTTGATCTCTTCGCCGCGATGCGCCATATCCGGATCCCACTGAATGAATGGTTTGGTAATCAGGCCCTTGCGCTAGGGATGTTGTATTACACCCTAAGGGAAAACTGGCGCTAAACAGGTGGGGCGTCTGACGAGCGCGAGGTGATTGTCACTCATATTGGATTTATTGTTGTGAGTTAACTGCTCGCCAGTTTTTCAGCTAAATAATCCACTAAAACCCGCACTTTAGCGCTCAGGTGACGATTCTGGGGGTAGAGTGCCCAAATGCCTTCTTTAGCTTCGCGGTGGGCGTCGAGGAAGGAGATGAGTTTACCTGCATGAATATCTTCCTCAATATAATAATCAGGGAGTTGCACTATCCCTATGCCCTTTAGCGCCGCATCACGCAGGGCGTAACCGCTGTTGCAGATAAGGTTGCCACGTACCTTAATATTGCGCTCGCGGCCATTTTCAATAAAGCGCCAGTAATTGTGATTCCCGATCAGGCAATTATGTTGATTTAACTCCGAAAGCGTATGGGGCTCACCGTATTTTTCAACGTAACTGGGTGAGGCGGCCACATAATGGGTGCGGCTACTCAAAGGTTTGGCCATCAGGCTAGAGTCGGCGAGTTTGCCAAGGCGAATAGCCAAATCATAGCCGCCTTCAATCAAATCTAAGGTTCTGTTGGTCAAGTCGACATTAAATTCCACACTGGGATACTGCACCATAAAATCATTGAGTAATGGCATGATAAATTTTTCGCCGTAGGCCACGGGGGCGGTGAGTTTCACCAATCCTTGGGGCGAGCCCTTTAGATCGGTAATGGCCCGTTCGGCCTCCTCGAGTCCTGTCTGTAATTGGCGGCAATGGCGATAATAAATCGTGCCTTCTTCGGTGAGCGATACCTTGCGAGTCGTACGGTAAAACAGCTTAGTGCCGAGGCGATTTTCCAGCGCGCCGATTTGCCGACTCACGTGGGCGGTGGACACATTGAGGCGCTGCGCCGCTAGGGTAAAGTTCTCGGCTTCGGCCACTGCCACAAATTCTGATATGCCATCCCAAAGGTACATTATTACTCCTTAGTAAAAATGAATTACTAAAATGCTAGATTATCAATCCTCATGAAATAAATACAATCGAGTGACTGCATTACCGAACACTATTTTTAAGCTGATCCGTTCGCCTCAATCTATGCTTACAAGCGAGTCGGGCTAGGATAAGCCATAAATTGATAAGCCCATTGATTAAGAGAAGGAAAGGCAAGCATGTCGAACGAAAAACCACAGTTTATCAAGTCAAAGGCCGCCGTGGCCTGGGGGCCGGGACAGCCGCTCAAGATTGAAGAAGTCGATGTGATGTTACCCAAAGCCGGCGAAGTGTTAGTTCGCATCGTGGCGACTGGGGTGTGCCATACCGATGCGTTTACCTTAAGCGGTGATGACCCGGAAGGCGTGTTCCCTGCGATCCTCGGTCATGAGGGCGGTGGTATTGTTGAGCAAGTGGGCGAAGGCGTGACCAGCGTGCAGGTGGGTGACCATGTGATCCCACTTTACACGCCAGAATGCGGCGAATGTAAATTCTGTTTATCGGGTAAAACAAACCTGTGCCAGAAGATCCGTGCGACCCAAGGTAAAGGTTTAATGCCAGATGGCACCACGCGATTCTATAAAGATGGCCAGCCCATTTTCCATTATATGGGCTGTTCTACTTTCTCTGAATACACTGTATTACCTGAGATTTCATTGGCTAAGGTCAATAAAACCGCGCCATTAGAAGAGATCTGTTTGCTGGGTTGTGGTGTAACAACAGGTATGGGCGCCGTAATGAACACTGCTAAGGTGGAAGAAGGCGCGACCGTGGCGATTTTTGGCCTTGGTGGTATCGGTCTTTCGGCCATTATTGGTGCGACCATGGCTAAAGCTAGCCGGATCATTGCCATCGATATTAACGAATCTAAATTCGAACTTGCCCGTAAATTAGGGGCTACCGATTGTATTAATCCGAAACATTTCGACAAACCTATTCAAGAAGTGATTGTCGAGATGACCGATGGCGGTGTGGATTACTCCTTCGAATGTATCGGTAATGTCAATGTGATGCGCAGCGCGCTCGAGTGTTGTCACAAGGGCTGGGGCGCGTCTGTGATCATTGGTGTTGCGGGTGCAGGGCAGGAGATTTCTACCCGTCCATTCCAACTGGTGACGGGCCGCGTATGGCGCGGTTCTGCCTTCGGTGGCGTGAAAGGACGCTCGCAATTACCTAAAATCGTTGAACAATACCTAGCGGGTGAGTTTAAGCTCGATGACTTTATCACCCACACTATGGGACTTGAGCAAGTCAACGAAGCCTTCGACTTGATGCATGAAGGCAAGAGCATTCGCAGCGTGATCCATTTCGATAAATAAGCGCTCAGTTTGCCATCACAGCAGCAGATAACCGCTAACGGCTTATCTGCTGCTTGTGCGTTTTAAGCTTGCAATAGGGCCTTGAACGGCAAGTGAAACGCTGAAAGTGAACAGGAAAGGGATTGAAATGACCATAGAAAATATCAGTTGTAACAAGAGTTTTGGTGGTTGGCACAAACAGTATCGCCATCAATCTCAGGCGCTGAATTGCGAGATGCGCTTTGCGATTTACCTGCCACCCGAGGCGGCCAACAAACCTGTGCCTGTGTTGTATTGGCTATCGGGTCTCACCTGTACCGACGAAAACTTTATGCAGAAGGCGGGCGCGCAGCGTATTGCGGCTCAGTTGGGAATGGCTATCGTCGCCCCGGATACCAGCCCACGTGGCGATGATGTTGCCGATGCTCCGGATAAAGCCTATGACTTAGGCTTAGGCGCGGGGTTTTATTTAAACGCGACCAGAGCGCCTTGGAATCGTCACTATAAAATGTACGACTATATTGTGCATGAACTGCCAGCGCTGATTGAAGCGAATTTCCCCGTGACGGAGCAGCGCGCTATCTCTGGCCACTCCATGGGTGGGCACGGCGCGTTAGTGATAGGGTTAACCCATCCCCACAGATACAGCTCAATCTCGGCTTTTAGTCCTATCAGTAATCCAAGCAATGCGCCTTGGGGGATTAAAGCTTTTACCGAGTATTTAGGGGAAAATCGCGAGCACTGGCGCCAATACGATGCCTGTGAGTTGCTAAAACTGGCTATTAATGAAGTGCCTGTGTTAGTCGACCAAGGTGACGCCGACAGCTTTTTAGAAGCGCAACTGATGCCGCAAACGCTCAGTGATATTGCCAAAGCAAAAGGTTACCCCTTAGATTTGCGTATGCAGGCGGGCTATGACCATAGCTATTATTTTATTGCGAGCTTTATTGAAGAGCACCTTAAATTCCATAGCTTGTATTTTAAATAAGGTTGCCAATCGTTAACCCCTTTCAGGATTAAACCTCAGAGTTAAAGCCTAGGGTTAAATATTAAAAATCGCGGTGAACTCAAGTTTACCGCGATTTTATTTTCTATAGATAAATCGCGATGTCATTCAGCATGTCTTGTTGACCCATCGCGGCTGAATGATTTGAACGCCGCAGCTATATCTCAAATGAGAAAAAGTTGTTAAGTTCTCGAAATTAAAGATGATTTATTCTCTATATTCTCAATACAATATTGACGAATAAATATATAAGGATAGGAGTTCAATATGAAATGGATGTTCGTGCTGTTACTGGCGATAACGAGTACCGCCAATGCCATGATTATCAGGCATGATGTGGAAGACGCGAAATATCAAGCGGCGGCGCAACGCGATAATTCGACGGTCACCTTTTTAGGGCTTTATAAAGGTGATGAAATCGTGCTTGGCACTGGCAGCCTTATCGATAAGCAATGGATTGTGACGGCTGCGCATGTGGCTAATGAGCTAACGACTGGCAATAAAGTGCAATTTAAAACGGATTTTTACTCGATTAAAGACGTAATAAAACATCCACTTTGGAAAGAAAGGCACTTTCCCAATGACATTGCATTGGTCCAATTGGCATCTCCAATTGAAGACGCCACAATCGCTAAATTGAATCATGCCTCAACCGAAAAGGGCAAAATCGCCACCTTTGTCGGGCGTGGCGACTATGGTAATGGGCTGATGGGCGTTGCGGGGGCCGATAAACAATTACGCGCGGCACACAATGCCGTGGTTGGGGTGCAGGAGCAATGGCTGCAATTTATCTTTGACCGCGACGCGAACGCCTTACCACTAGAGGGGATCAGTGGCCCTGGAGATTCGGGTGGCCCCGCATATCTCGTCTCGACAAATTTAGTCTGCCTTATCGGTGTCAGCTCATGGCAAAATGCCGAGTCAACCAATTGGGAAGAGGGTAAGTACGGTGTGATTGAGCATTACTCACGCATTGCCTATTTCAGGGATTGGATCGAGAAAACGCTTTTGCAGACATCCGGAATATCGCCAGAAATATGTCCCGATAGTTAAGGTATTAGATTGTACGGGATAAACAAATGCCGCGCTTAATCGTTTAGGTTTGGACGGTTAAGCGCGGCATGACAGTATTAAAGACTTAAGTTAATTAACAGCTTGAGTGGATTAACACTCGACAATGTTAACCGCAAGGCCGCCTTTGGCGGTTTCTTTGTATTTGCTGCGCATATCTTTACCGGTGTCCATCATGGTTTTGATCACTTTATCCAGTGACACCTTGTGGTTACCGTCGCCGCGTAGCGCCATACGTGAGGCGTTAATCGCCTTGATAGCACCCATTGCATTACGTTCAATACAGGGCACTTGTACTAGGCCGCCTACGGGATCGCAGGTCAAGCCTAGGTTATGTTCCATACCGATTTCGGCTGCGTTTTCAACATGTTCGACTGTGCCGCCCATGATCTCGGTTAATGCGCCTGCTGCCATTGAGCAGGCTACACCGACTTCACCTTGACAGCCAACTTCAGCGCCTGAAATCGAGGCATTTTTCTTGTAAAGAATACCAATCGCAGCGGCGGTTAACAGGTAACGGGCGCAAACATCGATATCGACTTCTTGCACGAAGGTATCGTAGTAACACAGCACGGCAGGGATAATGCCTGCGGCGCCGTTTGTTGGCGCAGTCACAACGCGATCGCCAGCAGCGTTTTGCTCGTTGACCGAGAGGGCGAATAAATCGACCCAATCCATTGCGGTTAATGGATCGACGTTGTTACGGCCTTCGGCTTTGAGGCGACGATAGAGTGCTGGTGCGCGGCGACGAAGTTTTAAACCGCCTGGCAAAATGCCTTCTTTTTGGTAACCACGTTCAATACAGGTTTTCATGGTTTGCCAGATATTCCACAGCTTGGCTTTGACTTCTTCTTCACTGGCAAGGCTAAGCTCGTTGGCCATCATCAGGGAAGAAATGCTTAAGCCATGCTCAGTACATAAATCCAGTAATTGGGCGCTGCTGTTAAAATCATAAGGTGCTGATTCAATTTGCGATGCTGGTGAGGCATTACGTTGGTTGATTTCATCTTCATCTAAGATAAATCCGCCGCCGACAGAGTAATAAGTACGCTCAAAAATACATTCGCCTTTGCTATAGGCGTATAACGTCATGGCGTTCGCATGGGCGGGAAGGGTTTTACGTCTGTGGTAGGTAATGCCATCCTCACGGGTAAATTTGACTACTTTGCCACAGCTGAGGGTGAGGGTCTCATTTTTAGACACTTGCTCAAGAATGCCATCAATGCTGTCGGTATCGACAGTTTCAGGATCTTCGCCCATTAAGCCTAAAATAACGGCTTTACCCGTGCCGTGGCCTTTGCCTGTTTGGCCGAGGGAACCAAAGAGTTCGGCTCTTAATTCATCCACTTGAGCAATCTGGCCCGAATCAGCAAGGTGCTGCATAAAAATTTTGCCCGCTTTCATGGGGCCAACAGTGTGTGAACTCGAAGGGCCAATGCCGATCTTGAACATATCGAATACGCTAATCATGATTGAAGTCCTGTTGTGTCTCGATTTTTATTTTAGTGTGTGCGGATGATCTTTGCCGTCATAACGCCAATTCGCTGGTTTTTATGCCATAAACTCTGGCAAACTGCAGACATCAACCGCACTAAGTGTGCTTGTGTGATACGCTTATGGCCCAGTATCCCACAGATTAGTATTAAGATTCACATTAGTTTTTTTGATTAGAAAGACTTCGGATAAGCTGAGCTTAATGAGTGGCGAGTGAATGTCGATTTTATCGGCAAAATAATCGATTTTGAGCAAAGTATGATGGCGAATGGCTCGCTTTTCGGGAATTTTTGTGAACCCAGTGGCCAGTATCGCTATGGTTATTTTTTGAGTATGAATAAGAATTTTTAGGGAGAAATATGAGTTATCTAATGCTGGATCTGCTGTCTTTAGAGGTCAGTGAGGCTGAAGCTGAGATGCTGCGCCATCCGCAAGTGGGCGGTTTGATCCTATTTTCTCGCAATTTTGCCAGCCGTGAGCAATTAATCACCTTAGTGCAACAGATCCGCCAAATTCGTCCTGAGATTTTGATTGCCGTTGACCATGAGGGCGGACGAGTACAGCGTTTTCGCGAAGGTTTTACGCTTATTCCGGCCATGGGGGATATTTTGCCGGCGGCCAAGGGCGATATGGTTCTCGCTAAACGTTGGGCCTGTGAATTAGGCTTTTTAATGGCCATCGAATTACTTGCCTGTGACATCGACTTAAGTTTTGCGCCCGTGCTCGATCTTAACGGCATTAGCCAAGTGATCGGCAAACGTAGTTTTAGTGCAAAGCCCGATGAAGTGATTGCGTTAGCGCAGAGTTTTATAGAGGGTATGGCCGAGGCGGGCATGGGCGCTGTGGGTAAACATTTCCCCGGTCATGGCAGCGTGGCGGCGGACTCCCATATCGCGCAACCTATCGATGAACGTGAAGCTGAGGCGATTTTTAATCATGATATTTTGCCGTTTAAAGAGTTGATTGCTAGAGGTAAATTATCGGGCATTATGCCAGCCCATGTTATTTACCCTAAAGTTGACCCTAATCCTGCGGGCTTTTCAAGCTACTGGTTAAAGCAGATTTTGCGCCAAGAGTTAGGCTTTAACGGGGTGATTTTCTCCGACGATCTAGGCATGAAGGGCGCTTCCTTTGCGGGGGATTATTTAGGCCGCGCCCAAGCTGCGTTGGATGCGGGCTGCGATATGATTTTGGTCTGTAACGATAATCCGGGCGTCATGTCACTGTTAAATGGCTTTGTGTGGCCCGCCGCGGCGCCACAACATCCAGCGAGTTTACTTAAACCCAATGCGGCGCAAACTGCTATCGCATTAGAAAACGCTAGCCGTTGGGAAAATGCCAAGCAGCTGGCTGAGCAAATCCTGCTCGCACAACAGGCAAAAGTTTGATGTAGCGCAAGGTTCTGCAATGAATATTTGCTAGGGTTAGTGACATGCGCCGTGTTTGGCAGATTGTTAAAAGGTCTCAATATGATTTTTTATCTTCATGGATTCGATGCAACTAGCCCTGGTAATCACGAAAAAATGCGTCAGTTGCAGTTTATTGACCCTGATGTACGGCTTATCAGCTACAGCACTTTGCATCCCAAGCATGATATGCAGCATTTATTGAAAGAGGTCGCCAAGCAAATGCAGTATAGCGACGATTCTGCACCATTAATGGTTGGAGTTGGCTTAGGGGCGTATTGGGCAGAGCGAATTGGCTTTTTAAACGGGTTAAAGTCGGTGTTAATCAATCCCAATCTTCATCCTGAAGAGACGATGCAAGGGAAAATTGACCGCCCCGAAGAGTATGCTGATATTGCCAATAAGTGTGTCTCTGAGTTCAGGTTGAAGAATACCCATAAAGCCATGTGTATTTTGTCTCGCATGGATGAAGTGCTCGACAGTGAGGCTAGCGCCGCGGCGCTTAAGCCTTATTACCCCATAGAATGGGACGAGACGCAGCCCCATAAATTTCCGCAGTTAGCTGCACATCTTCCTAAGATAAAAGCCTTTAAATTAGGCTAATGTTTAACTTGTTTGTCCTGTGGTCATTTCTTGTGAATAAAAGTGCTTATCGCCGCTCATCTTGGTGGTAAGGGCTTTAATATTCGCGCTTTTTCTATCCCGCGTTTTAGGGCGTGTTGAGGTTTTGAGATTAGATTATGTTCGTTCTGGCATGCATGTGCTCGCGCAACGAGGAATGATGTGTCGTTATTCTACTCAAATGACGAGCGCCTCTTATAACAGAAAGTAAGAGCAAGGGCTTGCCAGACGAATCCGTCAAAAATAACCCTGAAACGTCAACACGTCCTAACCATCACATTTATCTGTCTACTAGATTTGCAAATTGTTGCCTCCAACGGATAAATTCAGCCAACAATTTATGCCAATATTTGGAATGGTTGACGGTATATATTGTTAGTTTGGCTGATTATTTCAGCAAAAAGCATTAAATTCCCCCTATTTTTATGGCGGTATCTATCATTTTGTTGAAATTAATAATGAATTGTGTAAAGTAGCCGCTCTTAATAGTTTGTTACAAAATGCTACAAACTTTTATGCCAATTAGTCCATTTATGGACAACCTTTTGCGTATGTCGCCCGACACAGCTAACAGCGGTCTCGTTAGCTGTTTTTTTATGCCTACTTTGTTGTGTTTCACTTAAAAATCCATCATTTACTCATGCTTAAGCCCAACCAAGTTGAAAACTCGGCTATGCTTAATCTCGCATAACAATAACAAACTCACCTTGTTCAGGAGACGAAAATGAAACGGGTGCTGATCCGATTGATGGGAAAAGTGCAGGGCGTAGGTTGTAGACATGCGACTTTGACTAAGGCTCGAGCTTTGGGCGTGACGGGTTATGTAACCAATTGCGCCGATGGCAGTGTTGAAGTTCTTGCCCAAGGTAGTAATCCGGCGGTGGATAGTCTTATCGCTTGGTGCGAGGTGGGCGTGCCTTGTACCGACGGGTTGACGGTAACAGTGGAAGAAGACCAAGGTGATGATATTTACTTGGATTTTTCGATAGTGCGCTGATGCTCTTTGCTTTGGTGAGCATGAGTACTTATTTACTCCATTGAGACAATAAAAAAGCGGTATGCATGGCATAACCGCTTTTTTACTTGCTCTAAGCCCATTGGTTTTAGGCGTTAGGTTGCGCCATCTTACGGATTTGGATCACCATGCCCATTTCGGGATGATCGAGATAATGGATCTCATCACTTTTCACTCGGCGATTTTGCTCCAACGGAATAGACATTAAATAAGGCGTCATCACTTTTGCTGGGGCCGCAGCAGTATTTGTTGCGTTCATGCTCGCCTCATCGGCTGCCACAGGCATTAATTTGTGGCCTTCTTTACGCAAATTAAGCGCGGTTTCGATGTACAGATAATGGCTAAGATAAATATTGAGTGTGCCATCGAGTTGCCATACGGGAGAGGGCGATAATGGCGCTGATGTTTCTGTCATCATGCCTGTCGTGCCGTTAGTGCCTTGCATAGCGCTTGCCATGGCTTGCTGCACAATTTGACGACCATCGAAGTGATAACTGGCGGAATAATCCTTACCCGCAAACAGGCGAATGGGCACTGAGCCACTCTTGCCCATCATAGGTTGTTGCCATGTCATATGCAGTAAGCTGCGGTTACCACGCTCTCTCGATAGGCTGTTGATAATACTTGCAAATTGGCCTTGGCTGCTGGCGAGTAACACTGGGCCTGCGCCGAGCGTTGCATAGGCCTGACTCGCGCTGCCGATTTCCGATGGGATCACAGTTGGATAGCGATAACTGGTCACCGCATTTGAGTTTGCAGTGCTTGGGCCAGAAATGGCCAAGGCGCTGCCGTTAGTCAACTCGGTTGTAGCGTCCGCATTCGTACCTGTGGTCGTGCTTTCAGCGCAATGGCTATTGGCATCGGCGTCATATACTAAGGTGCAGGGGGCCGATTCATTGCCCATGGAGATCACAGCCTGACCCACAACCGGTGAAATGAGATCGATTGCGCGGTTGGTTTTGGTCTCAATTGGCGCCATCGGCCATTGCTCGGTCGATTGGCTTTGGCGTTCAAAAATATAGACTTCAACCTCGAACCAAGCTTCAGCACGGGCAAGTGAACTGTGTGAAAGTGCAATAAGTGTAGCGATAGATACCGCGAGTTGACGTAACACTATTTATCTCCAAGACGATGTTGCGATAGTTGTTCGAGCAAGAGTTTGACCAAAGCGAGCCTATCTTTTGCCGTTTCGGCATTGAGGATGAACTTTAACTTATTCGGCCCATCCATTCGATAGATTTGTGGCTGACTTTGCAGTAATCCGATGATAAAGCCGGGATCAATCACATGATCATCGCTAAATTCGATGCTGCCGCCCTTGGCATGTACCTCAATTTTAGTCGCCCCCAGCCGAGTTGCCTGATGTTTATATAAAGTCATTTCCATCAGGTTTTTGGTGGCATCGGGCAGCAGACCGAAGCGGTCGATAAGCTCAACTTTGAGTTCATCTAAGGCTTCTTCACTGTCACAACTGGCGATGCGCTTATAGAGTGACAGGCGAATATTCACATCACCGACATAGTCTTCCGGCAACAGCGCTGGGATCCTTAGCTCCATTTCACATTGCTGATTGAGCATTTGTGCCAGCGATGGCTCTTTACCCTGTTTGAGGGCCTTGACCGCCGCCTCTAGCATTTCCATGTAGAGGCTAAAGCCGATTTTAGAAATATGCCCGCTCTGTTCATCGCCTAAGAGTTCACCCGCGCCGCGGATTTCTAAGTCTTGGGTAGCGAGCATAAAGCCAGCGCCTAAATCTTCGAGGGCATCGATGGCTTCGAGACGTTTGCGAGCATCGCTGGTCATGCGTTTAGGATGCGGTGTCATCAAATACGCATAGGCTTGATGGTGTGAGCGACCGACGCGGCCACGCAGCTGATGCAACTGAGCTAAGCCGAAGGTGTCGGCACGTTCGATAATAATCGTATTGGCACTCGGGACGTCGATACCGGTTTCGATAATAGTGGTACAGACTAACACGTTGAATCTTTGATGATAAAAGTCCGACATCACCCGTTCAAGATCCCGCTCACGCATCTGGCCATGGGCCACCACGACCCGCGCTTCAGGTAGCAGTGTGCTGATATCTTGGGCGCATTTCTCTATGGTTTCGACATTGTTGTGCAAATAATATACTTGGCCACCACGAAGGATTTCACGCAGTATGGCCTCTCGCACGGTGGCGGGATCGGATTCGCGCACAAAGGTCTTCACCGCCAAACGCTTAGCGGGAGGCGTGGCAATAATCGATAAGTCGCGCATCCCCGACATCGCCATGTTTAAGGTACGGGGAATAGGTGTGGCGGTGAGGGTCAGAATATCCACGTTGGCACGTAGCGCTTTTATTTTTTCCTTCTGACGAACGCCGAATCTGTGTTCTTCATCGATGATTAGCAGGCCTAAGTTTTCAAATTTTGCCTCGGATTGCAGCAGTTTATGGGTGCCAATCACAATATCGACTTTGCCTTCTTCGAGCAGTTTCAGCACTTGGGTCTGCTCTTTGGCGGTTCTAAAGCGTGACATCACCTCAATCACCACGGGCCAGTCGGCAAATCTGTCCTTAAAGTTTTCGTAGTGCTGCTGGGCGAGTAGTGTGGTAGGCACCAGCACAACCACTTGTTTACCCGCATTGACCGCCACAAAGGCGGCGCGCATCGCGACTTCGGTCTTACCAAAGCCCACATCACCGCAGACGAGGCGGTCCATCGCGACGGGGGATTGCATATCGGCGAGCACGGCATGAATCGCGCTTTCTTGGTCGACGGTTTCTTCGAAGGGGAAACCCTGGGCGAATTGCGCATACTCCTCGTCGTTAATGTCGCAGCTTTCACCGGGACGTGCTTGGCGACGGGCGTAGACATCAAGCAGCTCGGCGGCCACATCGCGGATTTTCTCGATCGCTTTGTTTTTTGCTTTGGCCCAAGTGTCGTTACCGAGTTTATTAAGGTGAGCCTCGCCATCGGCGCCGACACTATAGCGGCTGATCAAATGCAGGTTAGACACTGGCACATAGAGTTTATCGCCGCCCGAGTATTCCAGCTGTAGGTATTCGGCCACTAATCCGCCGGTATCTAAGGTGACTAAGCCTTGATACAGCGCCACGCCGTGCTCTAAGTGCACAATTGGCTGGCCGACTTTAAGCTCGGCTAAGTTTTTGATCAGGGTATCGTTACTGATCTGGCGTTGTTTTTCGCGGCGGCGCTGCTGGGAGATGCGATGACCAAAGAGTTCGGTTTCGCAGATGATGCTGACGGCGGTTTGCTTTCCTAGCCCGAGTAAACAACCACGGGAGAGGGGAGATACGATTAAGCCAAGTTTGGCATCGCTTTGAATAAACTCATCAAAATGGCCGAATAACGCTGGTTTTAACTGGATTTTAGCTAAGAGCTCGAGCAAGGCTTCGCGGCGACCTTCCGATTCGGCACTAAATAACATCCGCGGCGCATGCTCGGCGTACTCTTGCAGCGCAATCAGCGGTTGCTTTAACTTGTGATTAGCGCTCACCTCGGGCAACACACAGGCATCAATCTGCACTGCGCCTGCGACGGCATCGGGTTGCGGCGCAGTAAACTGATAGCGAGGCAGCGGCTTAAAGGCGGCAAATAATTCTTCAATCAGTAAATACAGCTCTTTAGGTGCCAACAGCGGCCGCAATGGGTCGACCCGTCTGTCTTCATAGCGGGTTTCCACCTCTTGCAAATGTGCACGGGCGGACTTTTCGATATCGCCTAAGGTGACTAACTGAGTGTCCTTCGGCAGGTAATCGAACAGTGTCGCGATCTCATCGAAAAACAGAGGCAAATAGTTCTCAATGCCGGCGGGCATCAAATTGCGGCTCACCAATTGATAAACCGATTCTGGTTCTTTAACGATCACCTCAAAGCGGCGGCGATAACGTTGCCTAAAACCTTCAATGGCGCCGCTGTCGGTAGGGAATTCCTTAGCAGGTAATAGGCGCACCGCATCGACTGGAGTGGATGAGCGCTGGGTTTCAGGATCGAAATGGCGAATGGTCTCGACTTCATCATCGAACAGTTCGATACGCAGCGGCATATTCACGCCGGTGGGGAAGATATCGAGAATCGAGCCACGAATGGCAAACTCGCCATGTTCGTACACCTGTTCAACCAAGTGATAACCCGTGTCGGTTAACTGCTGGCGCACATCATGGAGCTGATATTTATCGCCCTTTTTCAGCACAAACACATTGGAGCTTAAATAGGATTTTGGTGGCAAGCGCATCATCAGCGTTGTCACCGGCACTATCACTACGCTGTGTTCGGCTTGGGTGATTTGCGACAGGGTTTCTAAACGCTGGGAAATCAAATCCTGATGGGGCGAAAAACTGTCGTAGGGCAGGGTTTCACGGTCAGGGAACAGTCGCACCTTAATAGCGCTTTTAGCTAACAAGTAGTTGAGCTCTAACTCGATACTCAATGCCGTCGGCGTATCACTGGTTACAATCAGTGTCGTGCCCTTGTGTTGGCGAACTAGGCTGGCGAGGGTAACGGCTTGACCAACCCCTGCGAGACACGACAGGGTTTGCATTTGAGTTCCATTTTTGACAACGGGCGGTGTTAGGGCTGAAATTTGTGTCATTGGCGTGGGATAAACTGATTCATTCACAATAAGTTGCGTTCATTGTAGTGACTTGGGCGCTAGGGTGCCAGCAAAAACGCTAGCCTTTATTGACGCTCGTCACGGGCCTGTTTACGCAGTTTAAGTTGTTTTTGTTGCACATTGAGGCTGGCTTTAACCAGTTGCTCCACATCTGCATCCAGTATTTGACTAAACTCGAGGTCAACGAGATAGGGCAATGCGGCATTGGGGCTATGTACTTGCTGCCCATCGGATTGGCCTTCCTGCGAAACTAAGCAGGCTGTGACCTTGGCAAAACATAAAATGGCGACCAATTCTTCGTGGATAAATAAGGTCACCTTATATTGGCGGCCAAGGGGGAGGGCCTCATTGCTCATTAGGCGAATGCCGCTGCCACCGAACTGACAACCGCTAAATTTATCGCCCTCTTGCACTTCTTTTTCGAGCACATGCTGCAGGACTAAATCGACCTTGCGGGATTGGAGCTTGAGAAAGTCCACCACCACCTTGGCTTCGTTGTCTAAATGCCGCAGTTGCAGCAGGCAACTGGCCTCGAGTGCTTTGACTTCGCTCAGTAGCTGGATCCCTAAGGATTGCATTGATCTTAAAGCCATTTCACTGGGTAGTGGCTGGTTTTCGTCCCAGAGGCTTAAGTAAGCGGTGAAGGGATGAGGCACACTAAAATACGGATTGGTGTCAGTGAACAAGGCTTGCCTCTTTATTTATAGGACCTAAACCCCTATTATCGTGCCCATCTTTATGATTTAGCAAGTTCAGCACACAGGACGCAGCCCTCTTTCAATGGATCTTCGATTTCCTCTCTACGTTGGTTACCGTTATTGGCGGGCCAGAAAAGCAAACGCCTTTGCTTCTTTTATTACCTTATTTGCCGTTTCGGGCATTTTTTTGGGGGTGGCGGCCTTGATAGTGGTCAGCTCGGTAATGAATGGCCTCGAAGGGCAATTAAAGCAGCGCATTTTAGGTGCCGTACCTCAATTGACTGTGGTAACTGAGACGCCCTTAAGCGATTGGACTATACCTGCGGACAAACTCAAAGCCTTACCGGGCGTGCAGGGCGTGACGCCTAGCGTGTCGACCCAAGCCATGGTGCAATCGGCGGCCAATATCCGCGCCGTACAAGTATTTGGGGTGTTTCCTGAGCTTGCAGAAAAACTGTCTATGGTGGCGCAGCATACCTATTCGGGCGCATTTAACGAGTTAATCAGTGGCCAATATAAAGTCATATTAGGCAGTGAGCTTGCCCGCCAATTAAAGGTTAGCCCGGGTGATACCGTGCGCCTGTTAAGTGGCGATGGCGTAGTGTATTCGCCGCTTGGTCCAGTCCCTAGCCAACGTAAGTTTTTAGTGTCCGCCGTGTTTGAGATGGGCTCACAGGTGGATGCAGGCGTCGCATACATTCATTACCAAGATGCCAAGCGTTTAATGCGCCAACCGAGCGATGAAATCAATCAGTTAAGGCTGTATCTGAGCGACCCATTTATGGCGCCCGCACTGGCTAAGGATGTAAAGCAGGTGCTTACCCAGCAGGGGATTGAGGCGACAACCAGTGATTGGCGCGACACCTATGGTCATCTGTTTAGTGCCGTGAAGATGGAAAAAAACATGATGTCGCTGATGCTGAGCCTGATCGTGGCCGTGGCGGCGTTTAATATAGTGTCAGCGTTGGTGATGATGGTGGTGGATAAAACCACCGACGTCGCGGTACTCAAAACCCAAGGCTTACGTACCTCGGCGGTGATGGGCATTTTTGTGGTGCAAGGTTTATTGAATGCTGTCTTAGGTTTAGTGCTGGGGCTGGTGGTCGGCATTCTGCTCACCCTTAATTTAAATGGCATTATGGCGACCTTGGGGATTTCCATTTTAGGCACAGGACAAGTGCTGCCGGTTAAATTAGAACTGGGACAATTGTCGATGATTATTGTCGGCACCTTAGTTGTAACCTTAGTGGCGACCCTTTACCCCGCATTGCGAGCGGCGCGGGTGCAACCTGCCACGGCGCTGCGTTACGAATAGCTGCGATGTAACAAATTAAAGCGTCGCTCCCATGATGAGAGACGTGTTTGGACATGGGTTTATCCATGTATTTAGAATCAATAGCGAGAATCTCAATGCAAGACGTGTTACTGCAAGTGCAGGCGGTGAGTAAGAGTTATCACGATGGCGATGTCACTACTCACGTGCTGACTGAGGTGGATTTACAGGTATTTAAGGGCGAGCAACTGGCGATTGTCGGTACCTCTGGCTCGGGCAAGAGTACGCTGCTGCATATTATGGGCACTCTAGATAAACCTTCTGCTGGCAAAGTCTTGTTAGCGGGTGAGGATTTATATCAGGTGAGCAGTGCCCGTCAGGCGCAGATCCGCAACCAAGATTTAGGTTTTATCTATCAGTTCCATCACCTTTTGCCCGAATTTAGTGCACTGGAAAATGTGGCTATGCCAGCGTTTATTCAAGGCAGAGACCGCGCTCAGGCTCAGGCTGATGCCAAAGTGTTGCTCGAGAGAGTCGGCCTTGGGCACAGAATGCAGCATATTCCCGCCGAGCTTTCGGGCGGCGAGCGTCAACGGGTGGCAATTGCCCGGGCGCTGATCAACAAACCCAAACTCGTGCTGGCCGATGAACCGACGGGAAATCTCGATGCCAAGAGTGGCGAGGCGGTGTATGAGCTGATCCGCGAATTAGCCAATCAACTTGGTACGGCGTTTGTGGTGGTCACCCACGATCCCAAATTGGCGGCGCGGATGGACAGACAACTCACCATGAAGAATGGTTATCTGCAAGCTGTCGCGGAACACGCCCAATGAAAGGACCATTAGCCCTCTCCATTGGTTGGCGTTTTTATCGTGCGCGCCAATCGAATAGTTTTATTAGCTTTATCTCCTTCGCATCGACTGCGGGCATTGCGCTCGGGGTTGCGGTGCTGATTGTGGTGCTTTCCGCCATGAATGGTTTCGAGCGCGAGTTAGAGCAGCGCTTGTTAGGCGTTATCTCCCAAGCCGATGTGGTTGGTGTGAATGAGCCGATTGCCGATTGGCGAGCGGTTGAACAAACCGCTATGCAGATTGAAGGCATTACGGCGGCGGCACCTTTTATTAGGATGCAAGGATTAGTACAAAAGCCCGGTGGTTTTCAGGGGCTTGCCGTTGTGGGAATCGATCCTGAGCAAGAGGCAAAAGTCTCGACCCTCTCGCAATTTATGTCGAAAGAGACTTGGCAAGGCTTGAGCGAGGATGACAATCACATCGTCCTCGGGGAGAGTCTGCTGAAAAAGTTAGGCCTTGAGGTCGGCGATACCCTCGCTTTGTATGTGCAAGATCTTGATCCTGAACATGCTGGCAGTTTACGGGCAGCCAAGAGCCATCGCTTTGTGGTGTCGGGTGTGTACCGTTTAGGCGGCGAGCTTGAGTTAACCACGGCGTATATTCCGATGCGCTATGCGGCGAATATCCTGAATTTACATCAAGGTGTGACGGGTGTTCGCATCAGTGTGGCACAGGTGTTTGATGCGCCAGCGAAAATTCGCGAGCTGGGTTATGCCTTAAACCAGTCTGTTTATATTAGTGATTGGACGCGTACCCAAGGGCATTTATACCAAGATATTCAATTGGTTCGTACTATTATGTATCTCGTGTTGGTACTAGTGATTGGCGTGGCCTGTTTCAATATTGTCTCAACGCTTGTCATGGCGGTGCGGGATAAAGCCAGTGAAATTGCCATTCTGATGACCATGGGATTAAGCCGCCTATCAGTGATGGGGATTTTTATGGTGCAAGGCGCGTTAAATGGCCTTGTGGGTTGTGCCCTTGGCGGTGTGATTGGGATTGCGACAGCGATTAATCTCAGTGCTATCGCCCGTGGCATTGAGCAGTTGCTCGGGATTCAACTCCTGTCGGCCGATGTGTATTTTGTGGATTTTCTGCCATCAGAGCTACATATGACTGATGCCGGTTTAGTGATTGCCACGGCGTTTGTGATGAGTCTTATCGCAACCCTGTATCCCGCGTGGAAGGCGAGCCAGATTGGCCCTGCGCAGGCATTGGCGGGTAGATAGAAAATCTTTAAGCCGACAAGTACGAATATCCAAAGCAGAAAAACGAAAGCAGAAAACAAAAAGGCCAGTGAATTCACTGGCCTTTTTAATATGCGTTTGACCAGTCCTAAATAGCGTTGACACTTTTCAAACTCATTTTGGAGAGTGTAATGACTTCAACAATTAAACGAACTCAACGCGATTATTC
>NZ_AXZL01000035.1 GCF_000485795.1 Shewanella decolorationis S12 | reverse complement strand
GGCTTAGTGATTGATGCACAAGGTAACTGGAGTGTCGACCTGACCGGCACCGTGCTGCCTGACGGCACCTACCCCGTGGTCGCCACCGTCACCGACGCCGCTGGCAACAGCAAAACCGTCACCCAAGATGTGGTGATTGACACTCAATCTGCCGCAGCACCCACAGTTACTATTGATGAAGACTTAAATAACGATGGCTTCATTAATCCTGCAGAATTAACAGGACCAGTAAATATCACCGTAACTGTGGGGCTTGGCACATCGATCGGTGATCTATTAATAGTTACAGATCAGGCTGGTAACACCCTATTTAATGGGCTAGTCACTCAAGAAATTTTAAATAATGGCTTAAAACTCGGAATCATCGCTCCAGCCATCGGTACTAATCTAGTAATCACGGCAGTTGTTACAGATCAAGCAGGAAATAGCACTTCTGGACAAGATCAGGCCAGACTGACAGATTCAGCAGATGACAGCAAAACCGTCGTTGAAGACACCGTCGCCAGCGGCAACGTGTTAACTAACGATGAAGCAGGCAATACCAGCGTGGTCAGCTTCACCGTCGCCGGCAGCAGTGTGGTGCATAACGCCGGCAGCAGCGTCGTGCTGACAGGCGGCACCTTAGTGCTCAATAGCAACGGTAGCTACAGCTTTACACCTAATGCCAACTGGAACGGTGCAGTCCCGGTCATTACGTACACCACCAACACCGGTGCCACTGCGACCCTGACTATCACGGTCACGCCCGCAGATGATCCAGTGACGATCATTAATACGGTTGGACCATTAAATGTTTATGAGTCGGCTTTAGCAAATGGCACCGGTAATCCGAGTACAGGGCAAACATCTGCTCAAGGCAGCATGAGTATTAC
>NZ_AXZL01000034.1 GCF_000485795.1 Shewanella decolorationis S12 | reverse complement strand
TGATGTTTTTTTTTTAATGATACGGCGACCACCGAGATCTACACTCTTTCCCTACACGACGCTCTTCCGATCTTGAGCATTTTTTATTTTTTGAAGTGGCTGAACTGTCTGTCAGCATCCTACATTAAAAAATGTTGGTCAATCAGCTCATACAGGTTTAGCGAAGAGCATCTACTCTAAACGGTTTCGGGGCAAATACTCGTTAACCCAAAGCGCATACTGATAAGGCTACGAAACAACTTCGCCATCGTGATATTTTTACCCAATTCAGCCTCTAGGACTCCGAGCCATAAAATCGGCCAGATCGGAAGAGCACACGTCTGAACTCCAGTCACACAGTGATCTCGTATGCCGTCTTCTGCTTGAAAAAAAAAAATAATCC
>NZ_AXZL01000033.1 GCF_000485795.1 Shewanella decolorationis S12 | reverse complement strand
CGTTTTTTTTTTTTTTTAATGATACGGCGACCACCGAGATCTACACTCTTTCCCTACACGACGCTCTTCCGATCTCAAGGCTCTGGATACGGCATCAGGGCTAGGGCTTCGCTCCTCGATGCGCCTGAGCGTTAACAGTTCGTGAGAACGCAGGCCTGCGGCGTGGGCAATCGCGGTTGATAGCGCGTTAGTTTCGCGCTGCGCGGCGGCCACCAATGCCACCTGTTCAGAGGTGTAGCTGCGGGAGGTGAGGATCTGTTGGTGTTCGGATGGGTCAGGGCGTAGCTTTTCGTTTTCGCCGAGTTTCCCTGTCAAATTCTGCATCATGCACTGGATCGCGTGGCGCTCCTGATCCAGTGTTTTCTGCCCCACTTCTTCGCCGCGGATATTCAGATAATTCACGGCCATTAGATCGGAAGAGCGTCGTGTAGGGAAAGAGTGTAGATCTCGGTGGTCGCCGTATCATTAAAAAAAAAA
>NZ_AXZL01000032.1 GCF_000485795.1 Shewanella decolorationis S12 | reverse complement strand
ATGATTATTTTTTTTTTTCAAGCAGAAGACGGCATACGAGATCACTGTGTGACTGGAGTTCAGACGTGTGCTCTTCCGATCTGAGGCTTTACCTCTTCAACCGCTTCACTTATTGAACTGGTTTCACCACTGGTACTGACTGGATTAATTGGCTTCGATTTAGTTTTTCTAGGAATAAATGGGATACGATTTTTATAACACGTCTTACATAGCTCAACATTTTTGTTTTAGATCGGAAGAGCGTCGTGTAGGGAAAGAGTGTAGATCTCGGTGGTCGCCGTATCATTAAAAAAAAAA
>NZ_AXZL01000031.1 GCF_000485795.1 Shewanella decolorationis S12 | reverse complement strand
TTTTTTTTTTTAATGATACGGCGACCACCGAGATCTACACTCTTTCCCTACACGACGCTCTTCCGATCTCAGTTAATTACGCCAATCAATGTGAATTAAACGTGCAGGAAGCCGCCCAAATCGCACGCAGAGCCGAAAAAAAGAAAAATGCGGCTCGTGGCATGGCTGAACGCAGAAAACGCAAATTAGCGCGTTCTGAGAGCATTTAAGAGCGTCTAGCAGGACAAAAAGCCAAAGCGCCTCCCAAAGATCGGAAGAGCACACGTCTGAACTCCAGTCACACAGTGATCTCGTATGCCGTCTTCTGCTTGAAAAAAAAAAAAAAGCAT
>NZ_AXZL01000030.1 GCF_000485795.1 Shewanella decolorationis S12 | reverse complement strand
GTTCTCTTTTTTTTTTTAATGATACGGCGACCACCGAGATCTACACTCTTTCCCTACACGACGCTCTTCCGATCTGGGGTAATTTTGCAACTCATAAATGACCGTTAATGCTGAAATCATGCTCACGTTTTTTTGCATTGCAAAATTATCTCTCGAAAATGATGCTAAAAAACAGCAAATACGGCCCACCCTTTTGGCCCTTATTTTTTGCATTGCAAAAATCCATTGCATTTAACGCGCCTGTTTCACGGTGTTGCACTGTGCAACACCGCCTAGAACGGCATGGTTTTAAAGCTAATATTCTGCTTATTGTCATCGAGCGAGCGCAGATACACCGGCTCAGA
>NZ_AXZL01000029.1 GCF_000485795.1 Shewanella decolorationis S12 | reverse complement strand
GAATATTTTTTTTTTTTTCAAGCAGAAGACGGCATACGAGATCACTGTGTGACTGGAGTTCAGACGTGTGCTCTTCCGATCTGGTTTCAATTTGCTGTTTGCAATCCCGTTTCAATTTCTCGATTTCGTTAGCGTGGTCGGTATCTGTGGCGGATTGATACAGCAACCACTGGAGGGGAAGCATCACCGCCAGGGCTAAACCGATACCAGGGACGGCAAATACCCATCCAGCCTTAAAAATCGACCAGCCTGTCGCGGCTAAATCCCATTTCTCCCCAGATCGGAAGAGCACACGTCTGAACTCCAGTCACACAGTGATCTCGTATGCCGTCTTCTGCTTGAAAAAAAAAAAAGTATC
>NZ_AXZL01000028.1 GCF_000485795.1 Shewanella decolorationis S12 | reverse complement strand
CATTCTTTTTTTTTTTTTAATGATACGGCGACCACCGAGATCTACACTCTTTCCCTACACGACGCTCTTCCGATCTTGGGTAAATTTGCCAAGGCCGAGACACAGGCCGCCAGTGTCGTTAAAGCCCTGCAAAAAAACGGCGCGATTCGCTCCCTCGTGACTGCAAAAAATTACACGGATGCCCTGACTCGCGTGGGGCGTTTCGTCAAAGAACAGCGGCTCTCGCTGCGCGAATTAACCCCTGAAATGGCCGTGAATTATCTGAATATCCGCGGCGAAGAAGTGGGGCAGAAAACACTGGATCAGGAGCGCCACGAGATCGGAAGAGCACACGTCTGAACTCCAGTCACACAGTGATATCGTATGCCGTCTTCTGCTTGAAAAAAAAAAAAA
>NZ_AXZL01000027.1 GCF_000485795.1 Shewanella decolorationis S12 | reverse complement strand
GCGGCAAGAGCAGGGTCAACTTGCTCTTGAATAAAGGCCCCCTTTTAGGGGGTTAAAACAAAGCCACCTTCTTCAGAAGGTGGATTCTTTACCTACCAGCAATAAGAGCCCCGAGTAAGTATCCAGGGATAGGCGCGACAAAATAGCAGCTCACCATAAACGGTGATAGTTGCAAATATTGGCCATAGAGTACGCCTGCGATGGCTTCGAAGGCGGCAATGCCGGCAAAGGTCGCGATAAGGGAAAGCAAATAGGCTCTAAAGCTGCGGTGGCGCAGTACATGACGATAGGATGCCAAAATGGGTTGTTGTTCTCGCTTATCCTTGGGTAAGGATTCCCTAAAGCCAAAGCAAAGGAGTAGCCAAACCAAGCTGCCGAATCCAAACAGTACCCAGTATACGGCCTGCCAACCCCAGTAAGCGGAGGCAAAGCTGCCTAAAAAGGGCGCGACCAAAGGCAAAAACACCACGGCCATGGACACATAACTGTTAAATCTAACTAAGTTATCGCCGAAGTAATGATCCCTTGGAATACTGCGGCACAGGGCGCCAGCACTCGCGGTGCCTAGCCCCTGTAGTAGGCTTGCGAAAATCAACTGGCTAAAACTTGTGGCTTTTGCCGCCATCAACGCACCTAGGATAAAAATCCCAATGCCAATGAGCAGCGGCATTTTACGCCCAACTCGGTCGGATAATGGTCCATAGATAAACTGACATAGGCCGTAGGCGAGCAGATAGCAGGCCATAACCGCCTGCAATTTACTGGCATCCACAGCTAAGCCTTGGGCGATAAGGGGGAGTGCGGGGACAAAAATAGTTTGTGCCATCTGCCCACAGGCCACCATAAATACCAGCATAAAGAGTAACTGAGTGGCGCTGCCTGCGGCGGGTGTCGGCGCTTTTTGTGAGATTAAAGACGGTGTGTCGTCTGACATCATAATTCCATTAAAAAGCAGAGTTGAACGATGGCGCGCATCTTACCCCTAAAACATTTCAGTTCAAGTGGCAATCATGTTGATTTACTGAAATATTTTTTAATCTTATTAATAAGTTTTTCTATCGAATTATCATTGTCAAACTAAGCTTACACTTAGTGAGTAACTTGTTAATTTGGTTTTGATTTTGATAAATAGCGGCTGCTTAAATTAATCAGCGCAACTCATTTATTAACAAGATTTTTTATATGAGCCGGTGCGGATAAAAGATATCCAGAGATAGAAACGTGATGCTGTATGCGGGTTAACAATTAATAAGATGGAAAGCAGAATTTGCCTTCCATCGAATGAGGGCTGCTAAGGGATCATTTTGCTGGCAGTGCATCTAAGGCCGTTAATATCTGATAGCCAACAGTCACCCGAGGCGGTACGGGATAATTTTTATTGCTAAGTAACACTATGCCCAGTTTCTTCGCGGGAATATAAGCCACATAGGCTGCAAAACCGCCAGTTGAACCTGTCTTATTTATCCATAAATCAGGCTGTGGTGCTTGCGCCGGCTCTATTGCTTTCACTGGAACGCTGCCAAACACCACTTCTTGGGTATGTCCCGCAAGCAGCTTATCGAGGGCTATAGGATAGGGATAATGCTCCCAAATCATCTCTTGGGTCATCATGCCGACATCAAAGTAGCCAACGTGAGTGGCATCGATAGCCTGTTGTAATGCGGGAGAAAGAGGATGTTGCTGCATATTGGTTTCAACAAAACGCAGCAAATCCCCGGCCGAGGTTTTTATCCCGTAAGCCTCGTCGGCTAACACACCGGGATTCAGGCGTACAGGCTGATCTTGCTTATTATAACCTTGGGCATAATCGGCCATTTTGTTGCTTGGCACTTGAAGATAGCTGTGAGTCATACCCAGTTGTGGAAATAGGGTTTGCTCCATTACGTTTGGAAAGCTTTGCCCTAACTGTTTAGCCGCAATTAAACCGAGTAACCCAATGCTGGGATTGGCATAATTTCGGTGTGTTCCCGCGGCATAGGCGGGTTGCCATTCTTTAAAATAGCGCATCAATTCTGCATTGTTGGTCACTTTATCTGGCACTTGCATGGGCAAATCGCCCGCGGTATGGGTCGCGAGATTGATAAGATTGATCTGGTCAAAGGCACTGCCCCTCAATTCGGGCAGGTATTGGCTTACTTTATCAGTAAAGGTGAGTTTACCTTCTATTTGAGCATAGTTTGCGAGTGTCGCGGTAAAGGTTTTGCTGATAGAACCTATCTCGAACAGGGTATTCTTGCTGACATCTTGCCCAGTGGTTTTCGAGCTAACACCATAGGGGAAGAAATATTGTTGACCATTCATGCTGATCCCAACAATAGCCCCTGGGATCCCATATTCCTTCATTAGGGGATTAACCGCCGAATCGACAAGGGTTTGGATGGCTTCAGTTTGAAACTGTGGTGCAGCATTGGCCACTAATGGCGCCGCCGTAATCAGCATTAAACCGAGAAGGGGGGATGGGTTCGATAAACGCAAAATGCTCGCTGTTTTTACGGCTGGCTGAATAGACTCTGGCATACAATTCCTTTCACGATGATGGCATGATTGAACGGCACGGGTTAACAATCTGCGCCGTTTGAAACTCGATAATAACGAAAGGTTTAGCACGATTTAGCCTCGACTCGCCATTTAATTTCGCTTGGGTGACAGGATTAACGGCAATATTTTAGTAAAGGGTAAACAAGAGGTTGATGCCCATATCAAAATGCTGAGTTTTTGATCTGGTTTAATGGTGTTTTTGTTGTGTAGGGGGGTGAAATACCCAAAGGGAAATTTAAAGGCAATGCCACTTTTACACTAGGCTAATTGCGCCTTTCCCAGCCAAAGGATACACTGCGCCACCGCACGTAAGTATACGCATAGGTGACGTATACTGAGTTGCGCCTTTAAAAACAAGTTTGACCGAAATAGACTGAGAATTGGCTGCCATGGCTCTAGCCCCCCACGCTGTACATCGCTTATATGAATACCGTAAATCCATATCGACTAAGCCCTTTGGCGCCCGCGGTAAAAAACTGATCCGCTGTCATTTATGCCTATTGGGTGAGCAATTTTGTACCTGTTCACTGCGTAAACAGTTGACCACTCAGGCCAGTTTTCTGCTGCTGATGTATAACGATGAGGTCTTAAAACCGACCAACAGCGGTCGCTTAATTGCCGATCTTATCCCGGACACCCATGCCTTTCTCTGGTCGCGCACCGAACCTGCCCCTGAGCTGTTGGCGCTATTGGCTTCAAGCGACTATCAACCCTTTTTAGTCTTTCCGGCACAATATGCCGATCAAGGACAAACCGTATTGTCTGAGGTGCCCATGGAGAGTCTTGCCGAGGGGAAACGACCTTTGCTGATTATGCTCGACGGTAGTTGGCGTGAGGCAATTAAGATGTTCCGCAAAAGCACTTATTTGCAAGGCTTGCCAATGTTGTCTTTCGACCCCGATACTTTAGCAACCTACGCATTGCGTAAGGGCAGTCATGACTTTCAATTAGGCACGGCAGAAGTTGCTTCCCTTGCGCTTGCAGCAATGGGCGAGGAGGCTAATGGAAAGGCACTAACGGCTTGGTTCGATCTATTTGTGGAGTCCTCGCTGCTTGGGCGTAACCGTCGTTGCCGTGAAGATATTTTACCCATCTGCAATTTTACCGATGCTTTTGAAATGGCCTACATTGAAGCTATCTCAAAGTAGCTGGTTATTAGCAGTGCATTTTGCTGTGTGAAATCGACATTAATTACAGCTCAATCGCTCTTAAAGAGACGATTGAGCTGCTTAATGTTCAGCTTTAGGCAAGTCAATTAAACCGCGACAGCTTTACCATCGAGTTTACGGATCACCACAGTTGCCGCACGTGGGCGCAGTACGGTACCTGCTGGGGTAACTTCTGCCGCGTTATTCGAATAGGGCCAGTTGCCCGGATGCTGAATATTGGCAAAAACCGAAGTGTAATCTGGGCTGATAGCAAAGCCTGTGACTTCACAATCATTTGGCCCGACAAAGAAACGCTTTAATTCTATTTGGTTTTCGGCCGTCACACTGGCTTGCTTGTTTGCGCTGTCGACTAAGGTCGATGGCACAATTGCCAACATTTGATCGTTGGTTTCCTCGGCGACTTCTTTGGCACCATTATCGGTTTGCACCCATAAAATGCCGCGGGCGTCGAAGGCTAATCCATCGGGGCTTGCAAACTGGTTTAAATCCGTTAAGCCCGACAGGTTGGTCTCGGCATTACCATCACTCGGTGAGCCGAAGACAAAAATATCCCATGTAAATTCAGTATCTTTGCCGCCTTCATCCCAACGAATAATATGTCCAAAGTTATTTTTAAGCCTTGGGTTAGCAGGGTTGGCTTCGGTGCGTTTGGAGTTGTTGGTCAGAGTTAAATAGGCTGAACCTGTGAAAGGGTCAACCGCACACCACTCTGGGCGATCCATAGGCGTTGCGCCGACTAAATCCGCCGCACCCGCAGTATTTAAGATAATCTCGGCAAGACTTGAAAAGCTATCACCTAAGGTTTTACCGTCTGTCGTTTGGCTATCTAAGGTTAAAGGCAACCATACACCAGCGCCATTTTCGTTAAACTTAGCGGCATACAATGTTCCTTCATTCATATATTTATCACCCATTTGCAGGCGATTTGCGCTGTTTGCATCCTGTGGATCCCACACTGCATTCGACACAAATTTATATAAGTATTCGAATTGAGAATCGTGGCCAGAGTAGAACACCACAGGTTTACCTTCGGTTAATTTTCCGAAGGTACATCCCTCGTGGCGGAAGCGACCAAGGGCAGTCCGTTTGATGGCGCGTGAACTTGGATTGTATGGGTCAATTTCAACGATATAGCCGTGACCATTAGCCTCGTTGCGGTAATCATCTTGTGCACTATTGCCCTTTGGTGTGACATCAAAACGCGCGAACTCATCGAGACGCTCCTCGGCGTGACCCGCTAAATCATCCCAGCCATAGCGAGTGCTTTTTTTGCTGATCCCGATACGGGCTTGATCGGCGGCTAAAGTGCCGCGGTTGGCAAAGTAACCCGGCCAGTTTTCTTCACAGGTCAAATAGGTGCCCCAAGGCGTGTAACCATTACCACAGTTATTTAAGGTGCCACGAGCCTGACTACCATCGGGCGAATAACGGGTTTCGAGTAACGGTGAATAGGCGAGTGGGCCTGCAATATCCATCACTGTTGCGCCTGTAAAGCGGCGGTTATGTTTGTCGTTATACACCACTTCCCACTGATTATTAGTCAATTTGATTCGGACAACAGATACGCCGTGGGCATTAATTTCTTTGCGCACTTCATCGACAATAGTACGTAAACCTGTGGTTGCATCAACCGTTGGACCATTAGGATGTAAGGCTATTTCATCGATATATTCATGGTTAATACACAATAAACCATCATCACCGGCTTCGTTCAGTGGGAAGAAATGCATGCCATCATGGTGCATACCGACTGAGTTTGCTTGGTCATCTGCGGTATTGGTACCATCGGCTTTCCATGGAGCTGCTTTAGCATTTAACGGTGTGCCCCAAGGCGCAAGAACCTGCGCGCTGTATCCTTCTGGTACCACAACGGCATCTAATCGAGAGCCAGCTACTGATTTGAAGTTTAATTTAGCGCTACTTTGAGTCGGTGGTAATGGTGGTACAGGATCAACAGGTGTCGGAGCCGGTGAACTGTCTGAACCGCAACCGACTAATCCTACACCAGCAAAGGCTGTCATCGCTCCTAGACCTAGCCCACTTTTAACAAAATTACGGCGGGATAAATGTTTATCCAACACTTGATTAAAAGGTTCGTTATTACTTTTATTATAGCGTGTAGGATCAAAGGTGGCCTTACTCATATTTTACTCCAGCTAGTACGAAGAATGAAATTTCGTGCCTAAGCCTAGAGTATCTATATGACACTAAAGCTGAGTTTTTATGACATTAATACTGCAATATAAAACTTTTATTTTTTATTAAAAATAACTTAAAAATAAAATGATTTTTAATATAAAAACTGAACACGGTGTTATTAATTAAGCGCTAATGTAAAGATTAATCTTCTTTTGGCTTGAGGTAATGGCGTAATGAGCGTGGATCAGTATGCCCAGTTCTTGCCATGATATAAAGTGTATCTTTATTATTTTCATGTAGTTGCGTTACGCATCCGCTGCGCAAACTGTGAGCGCCATAATATTGTGCGGGTAATCCCGCTTTAACGCAATATTGCTTAATGATCCGATAAATATCATCACCATTTAAAAATCCACTGTTTCGAACAAGTGATGATTTTGATGTAACCTTATCACTGACTTGATAAGGCCTTAAGGATTTGCCGTCGCGGGAAATGGAGCGAAATAAATGACCTTCAGTAATTTTGCTTTCATTAAGCCAGTCCTTAACAGCATTATAGGCGGCAAAGGGTTCAGATTCGGGTAAATTCTTCCACTCCCTTAATCCCTGTTGATTACTTTTAGAAAAGGGCAACCGTACTTTTAATTTATCTCGCATAAAACTTAAATATTGTACTTTTAAGTTCGCCAATTCGGAGCGGCGAAATCCGCCTTGTAGTCCAAGCTGAATGATGGCTTTATCCCTAGTGCGCAGCAGCGGATGGGGTTGCTGCTCTATCGCTTGGATCAGTAGCTCGACCTCATCGTACATGATTGGCTGCTGATCATAATCTTGAACTTGTCTATGGTGATTGCGACTCAGCCCACGCATCACTCGGATCACTAGCGGGTGTTCGGTGGGGGATGGAAATCCAGCCTGAATATGGTAGTAACGGATCGCGGCTAGCCGAGTTATTAAGGTTTGCTTTGATAGCTGAGTTCCACTGCTTGCTTGGAGCAATTCTTTTTGATGACCGATAAAAGAAATAATACTGCGCGGATCGGCGGGTAACGGCTGCAGCTGATGTGTCGCGCAATATTGCTCAAATAGGCCAAAGCTAGTCCGATAAACCCGACGGGTATTGCTGGAGATTTCGTATTCAGTTTCTGCGGCCGCATTAAAAAAATCACTGTGAACCGATTGGGGCAGTGAGCTTTCCTCAAAAAATGGCGAATCAGTTTGTTTATAAACGGGTGTGATAGTTGATGCCATGCCTGAGATGCGGGTAGGAGTATTGTCACCTGCGAAATAATGGTTAAGCGATTTAGACATGAAGAGTATTTTACGGCTGAGAAACTGCCGCAATTATACGTAAAACCTGCGTTTATTTACCAGTGATAATCGTCATTATCACTGGTAGAGGTGTTATTTGTGTTTTAATTAATCGCATCGTTTAAAAAGAAGGCATTATTTAACGTGGAACTGTTGGGAAGGCGGGCACAAAACTAACTCGAAGTATAAGATGCGTTCAAATAACACATTAATAAGAGATAAAGAGGAGCTTAGTTTTGTTGTTTGTTATTTAGTCAACTAGAGTAATTAGAGTTAAATTTGTCTATGAAATAATCAGTATTTATTTTGCTAGTTGGCTAACTTTGTAGGTGAGTGGCTTTATTTTTAAAAGATGGTTTAACCATTTTATGTGGTTGAAAAGTGGCAGCCAAACTTAGCTAATGTTTTGGTGATATCACAGTGATTTCAATTTAGCCTCGCTAAAACAGGAGATTAGTAGACATGATAAGTGTGTGCTCAAGCTCGTGTGTTTCAGGAGTGGGACGTATAACCTTTTGTGGTAAAAACGAACTTATAAAATGGTGTAACCATTCTTTTAATCTATGCTTTTTATCGGTATCATGAGTCAATTCATAAATCATTATTAGAAAGTATAAAATCATACCAATGATGACAAAAACGCTATGGGAATATCATTATGCCGCACCTTCTTCGGGGCGAAAATTATTACTACTCGATAAAACGGAATTAGTGTTTGCCTTGCCGTTAATTTATCGGATGGTTCATCCTGAGAGTGTCGCCGAGCGGGCAGAGTGGTTTCAGTTAAATCAGTCCCAATTAAGTTATACCGAATTAATTGCTAATTTAAATTTGCTGGTTCAACTGCGGAAAAAAAATCAATCTGTTGATGTGCAGTTGAAATTGGTAAATGGACAACTTAATCAGTATTTCAGTGATTTGGGTTGGCGCATGGTGCGAAAGGAACTTTCTCAGATTAAAAAACGCCAGAAAAAATCCCATATCGAAGTCAGTAAAGATATTATTTTGCGATTAAAACGGTACATGGAGTTAGAAGGTTTAGACAGTTTTGATCAAGCGCTCGATACGCTATTATCTGAACATACTGCGGCAGTCGCAGCGCTAAGGGATGAACAAATTCCGTCTTGAGATTGTATGCCGATTCTGGTGTAACCTTGTGATGCATAGTGTATTCATATTAAATATATTGAATAACCGGTTGCCAAAACACACTTCAGACTGAACGTATCTCACTTACAACTCATTATTATTTAAGTATGTTGGATAGGGAAAACGTATGCCAGAACATCGAATAGTCTCAGTACTTTGCCGAATCGAGCCAGGATGTTTAGGGCCAGATGGACGTGAACATATTGAAGCTTTTTGTGCATTAGCCCAGCAGGCGATGAAGCATTTTGCCGCTGATGTGGTGACTTGGACGCTAGTGCCTCGGTACGATAAAACGCAGCCTGAAATGGAATACAGTGTCGCCAATAAAAGCCTGTCCCGCGCGCAAGTAATACAGTATTTCAATACTTTAGGCCAAGATGTCGATACCTTTGAAGAAACCTTCAACGACAAACTCACCGCTTTTATCAATTTATATTTAGCCAGAAAATAATTGCGACTCGTTTAAGCGCATTCATTTTTTGCGTTGCCGCCACCGCCTCCACCATTGTGGTGGCATAAGGATTTGTTTATGTCTTATTCAACAACGCCGTCAGCTAACGCCGTGGATTATACGCCCTTATTACAGCAACAGTTTGGTTTTGATGGATTCAGGCAAGGCCAACATGATGTTGTCTCACTGCTATTGTCAGGTCATTCGAGTCTTGCCATTTTCCCTACTGGGTCGGGTAAATCACTTTGCTACCAATTTACAGCACTTCAACTACCTCATCTCACCTTAGTTGTGTCCCCCTTACTGGCGTTGATCAAAGACCAACTGAGTTTTTTGCATGAGAAGGGCATTAAAGCGGCAAGTATCGATTCGACCTTAACGCCTGAACAGACCCAACAGGTGATTCGTGAGGCTCGCTCAGGCGAGCTAAAGTTGCTAATGGTATCGGTAGAGAGATTTAAAAATGAGCGATTTAGACAATTTATTCAATCTATCCCTATTTCTATGCTAGTTGTCGATGAAGCGCACTGTATCTCAGAATGGGGACATAATTTTCGTCCCGACTATTTAAAACTTCCCGATTATCGCCGCGAATTAGCGATTCCATTGGTGCTGTTACTCACGGCCACTGCAACGCGGAAAGTAAAACTGGATATGGCGGCGCGTTTTGATATTAAACCACAACACATTGTTCAAACTGGCTTTTATCGCTCAAACCTCGACCTGAGCATCATGCCTGTGGCAAGCCAACACAAACTGATGGCGCTACAACAGCAGCTGCAAAGCTTTACCGGAGTGGGAATTATCTATGTAACTCTGCAGCATACCGCAGAGGATGTTGCGGCGAAGCTTTGCCAAATGGGGTTTGATGCAAGCGCCTATCATGCAGGTCTTGAGGATCACTCTCGTCAACAAATTCAGCAGGATTTTATGCAAGGTAAGATCCGCATCGTGGTTGCGACCATCGCCTTTGGAATGGGCATAGATAAAAGTAATATTCGCTTTGTGATCCACTACGATCTGCCTAAATCCATTGAGAATTATAGTCAGGAAATTGGCCGCGCAGGGCGTGATGGGCAACTTTCCCATTGCGTCACCTTAGCCAATTTAGATGGGATCAACACTGTCGAAAATTTTGTTTATGGTGATACGCCTGAACTGGCAAGTATTGAGGGTGTAATTAATAACATTCGCGAAGAAACCCACAATGGACGTTGGGAACTGCAACTTCATCAACTGTCAAATGTGAGTAATATTAGACAACTCCCTCTGAAAACGTTACTCGTGCAGCTTGAAATGCAAGGCGTTATCAAACCACTTTATGCTTATTATGCTGATATCAGTTACCGATTTATTGTGCCGCAAACGCAAATTTTGTCGACTTTTTCACCGGAACGGCAGGCATTTTTAACTGATATTTTCGCCCATACCCAAATGAAGCGCATTTGGGGTAGTTTGGATTTTGCTTCATTGTATCAAGCTACGGGGGCTGAACGGACTCGAGTAATGGCTGCATTAGACTATCTTGCGAGTCAGCAATTCATTGAATTAGAAGCAAAGCAAGTCACTGATGTTTATCAAGTCAATGAAAAAGGCTTAGTAGAGGACAATCTAGCAGAACAGCTTTTCCAATATTTTACTGATAAAGAAGCAAAAGAAATTGCCCGCATTGAACAGTTAGTGCGATTTTTTGAGCTAACAAGTTGTTTAAATTACAATTTAGCTCGATATTTTGACGATAGTGCAGCGCCTAAATCCTGTGGCCATTGTAGTGTATGCCGTGGTCAAGTGGCTAAATTAACCTATTCTGAAGAGCCAATATGGCCTGATGATACGCAAATTTGTGCCGATTTAAACGAGCTTAAACTCGCAGCAGAAGCCAAGGGCTTAGCACCTTTGTCCTTAGATACCCAATGCCAATTTTTAGCAGGCCTGACTCAACCTATCTTGACTCGTTTGCAAGCCCGAAGACTACAAGGCTTCGGACGTTTGGAAAAATGTAGATACGCCGATATCAAACAAAAGCTAGAAAAAGCGGGTACTTAATGGATTAATGATTGAAGGCATATCTGCTATGCCTTTCGTCATTAGATGCATTTAGCGGGTTTAGGTAACCCTGCTATTTTTGTTGCTTGTTTTGCAGGGCCCACGGGGAAAAGGGTATAGAGATATTTTGAGTTACCTTTTTCTGGCCCTAAGGTTTGGCCTATCGCCTTGACTAGCACGCGAATGGCAGGACTCGTTTTATATTCCAGATAAAAATCCCTAACAAAATTAACTACTTCCCAGTGGGCGCTGGTCAGTTCAATCTGTTCCTCTTGGGCCAACAACGGCGCCATATCCGGCTGCCAGTCAGCGATATTCTTCAAATAACCTTGATGGTCGCGTTCAATTTCGACGCCATTGAATATAAGCGGATTTACCAAGTGATCACCTTATCGTGCTGCAAAGATTGAGCGACAAACTCGCTGTAATCAATCTGACTAATGTTTTTAAGACGTTCTGTTAAGCCGCGGGCGATGACATCGTCTTTCAACACCATCACCTTAAAGGGCGATAGCGCCATGGCCCATTGGCGCAGTAATAATGCGTTAACGCCATCGCTCGAGAGTAAAATTGCATCCTCTTTGCAAGCATAACGTAGGCAAAGTTTGAGGGCATTGTCTCGGCTGGGCGAGGTTTGGATATGATGTAAAATCATTAGAATACTAAGACCTCATCGACGGCTTTTAAGTGAGCTGAAATGGCTTCATCATTTAAGATAGTCACCGGAATCGACAGCAAGCCATGGCTTAAACCGTAGTCACCTAAGGACTGTTTGCAGGCGAACACTGATTCGATGTCGTACAGCGGGAGCGCTTTTAGCGCCGCGAGGTAATCTTTCCCACCAATAAGTTCGGGTTGTTGATCTTTAAGCAGATGCAACACGCCTTCGTCGACAAACACTAAACTCACTTCTTGCTCAAAACTGGCGCTTAACAGGGCAAAGTCTAAGGCCTCGCGGCCTTTAGTGGTGCCATGGGGCGCGCTTCGGAACAATATACAGATTTTTTTCATAACATTTCCGAAGCTTAAAAGCAGATCAAACGATCGGCTGATTCAATTCCCGTGACCAGTTCACCTAGTCCACCCATGATAAAAGAATGTTCAACATTCCAGTGGCTTAGCCCATTTTCCTGCGCCTCTTGCTGCGAGACTATGCCGCGCCGTAATGCCGCTGAGACACAGTTCACTAACGAGACTTGATGCTCGGCCGCAAGTTGTTTCCAGCCTTTAACCACATCATATTCATCGGATGCGGGTAAGTTAAAGTCCGTCGAGTTATACACGCCATCCTGATAGAAAAACACGCAGACAATCTTATGTCCGCTTTGCAGGGAGGCTTGGGTGAAACGTAGGGCATTCACACTTGCCGACGTGCCATAGGCTGGCCCGTTTACTTGGATAATAAATTTGCTCATCATAAAAAAAATGGCCCTAAAAGTAGGGCCATTTTAGCGTAAGTTTCCCGAAAAGGGGATTAATCATCGTTACCAATGCCAAGCAAATGCAAAATGGCAATAAACAGGTTTAAAAAGTCCAGATACAAGGAGATAGTGGCGCGGATATAGTTAGTCTCGCCGCCATTCACGATACGGCTAGTATCGAACAGGATAAAGCCGGTCATTAACAGCGCAAGACCCGCGTTAATTGCCATAAAGGCCACACTGTTACCCACGAAAATGTTAATCAGCGCAGCGGCGATCACCACAATCAATCCGGCGAACAGGAAACCACGTAGGAAAGAGAAATCTTTCTTCGTCGTGACTGCATAGGCCGAGAGCGCAATAAAGATAACCGAGGTTAATCCTAAAGCTTGCATGATAAGCTCAGAGCCATTGGTCATACCGGCGTAGTGGTTAAGCATGTAACCTAATGAGGCGCCTTCCATACCCGTAAAGGCAAATACCCAGAAGATCCCCGCGGCCGAATCGGCTTTGCGTAGGGTAACAAACAGCAGCACCAAACCACCGATAGATAAACCGAGTGACATCAGTGGGCTGATGTTAAGCGCCATCGCTAAGCCTGCACACACTGCCGAGAAGGCGAGGGTCATGGCTAACAATAAATAGGTATTTTTAAGAAGTTTATTCACTTCTAAGGTGGATGCACTCGCTGAGTACAAAGTTTGCTGAGTCATATCTTTCTCCATTAGCTTTTAAATCCAAACTGATCATTTTGATTTTTAACGGGGACGAGAGTTCCCATTAATATCGTAAATCCAGTAAAACTGGGTGAATACTACCGAAAACTGCGCTGTGCTTAAAGGATTCACACCACAAATAACAAATTGTAATGACTGATTTTTCTGCGCTACCAAACGATTCAGCCGTATTTCGTTACACCAGTGCAACACAAAGACTTTAAAACAAGCTTAATCCTGCGGTAATGCAGTAATATTACGCCAGCCATTCACGGTGTAATTTATCGGTATCCCCTAAGTAATCGAGCACCCAGGCGAGGGCGGGCGACATCTTGTCGGCGTTCCAGGCCAGGCAGCATGGGCTGGTTAATTTCGGATTTTCAAGCTGCTTTTCAACCAAGGCGCCCGCTTTGATAAATACGCTGGCTAAATGAACAGGCATATAGCCGATACCTAGTCCCTCTCTAAAGCAGTTAATCGCGCGGATCCAATCCGGCACTACGAGTCTGCGTTGATTCTCCAGTAACCAGGTCATGCGCTTAGGTATTTCCCGCGAGGTATCTTCCAAACAAATGGAGGGGAAGGGACGCAGTTCATCATCGGTCAAGGGGCGATCAATACTGGCTAAGGGATGGTTTTTACTCACCAAAAACGCCCATTGAATATCGCCCATGTCCTTATACTGGTATACGCCCCCCACGGGAATGGCGGTTGTTGCGCCAATGGCGATATCACTGCGACCAGTTGCAAGTGCCTCCCACACCCCGTTAAAGACCTCGATGCGGATGATAAGCTCAATATCATGGAAATGACGGTAAAAGTCGGCGATTAATACGCTAATTCGGTCGGCACGCACTATGTTATCTAAGGCGATAGACAGTGTGGGCTGCCAGCCGTTGGCCACACGTTGGGTGCCGCGTTTCATCTCATCCATTTGAGTCAGCAAGTTTCTGGCTTGCTTAACAAAATGCTCTCCCGCAGGGGTCAAGGTCACGCTGCGGTGGTGGCGCTCAAATAACACGACGCCAAGTTCTTCTTCAATTTGTTTAACCGCATAACTGACCGCAGAAGGGACCTTGTGCAGTCGATTGGCTGCCGCTGTAAAACTCCCCACCCGGGCCACGATATCAATGAGTTCTAACGCTTGTTCCGAGAGCATAGCTGACATCCAATGTGATGAAAATAATTGATAGCATCTGTCAAAAATAAACGTTTCCAATCAAATTAACAAGTATTTAGACTGCACGCCTTAAGTCTTTTGACATGATTATTTTATGAAAACGTCTAGTAATATCTTTGTAAATATGAAGTTTTTTATATTTTTATTCTATTTAGCCTTATTAAGCATGTTAGGTTTTATTGCCACTGACATGTATTTGCCTGCTTTCAAAGCAATTGAAAGTTCGTTCAATACTTCACCGTCTCAAGTGGCGATGTCGCTCACCTGTTTCTTGGCTGGTTTAGCCTTAGGGCAACTGATTTATGGCCCTTTGGTGAGTAAACTCGGCAAACGTTACGCCCTAATCCTCGGCCTTGGCATTTTTGCGCTTGCCAGTGTGGCCATCGCCAATAGCGACTCGATACTGATGCTGAACATCGCTCGCTTCTTCCAAGCCGTAGGCGCCTGTAGTGCAGGGGTCATCTGGCAAGCGATTGTGGTCGAGCAATATGATGCCGAAAAAGCGCAGGGGATTTTCAGTAACATTATGCCGTTAGTGGCATTATCACCCGCATTAGCTCCCATCCTTGGTGCTTATATTCTGAACGATTTTGGATGGCGTGCAATCTTTATCTCATTGTGTGTGATTGCCTTTTTGTTGGTATTGATGAGCTTATACTTCGTGCCGAGCCACGCACAGCATCAGGATACTAAGCCAAGCGCGGTTTCCTACGGGCAGATTTTGAAAAATACTCGTTACCTTGGCAATGTGTTGATATTTGGTGCCTGTTCGGGTGCATTTTTCGCATACCTTACTGTATGGCCGATTGTGATGGAGCAACACGGCTATCAGGCAACTGAGATTGGGCTGAGTTTTATTCCGCAAACCATCATGTTTATCGTGGGCGGATACGCGAGTAAGTTATTGATAAAACGCATTGGTGCCGACCGTACACTCAACGTATTGCTGGCCATTTTTGGGCTCTGCGTTATCTCAATTGTGTTTTTCACCTTATTAATGAAGGCGGAAACTATTTTCCCACTGCTGATTTCCTTCTCGATACTCGCTGCTGCGAACGGGGCGATTTATCCGATTGTGGTTAACAGTGCTTTGCAACAATTCACTCAAAATGCGGCTAAAGCGGCAGGATTACAGAACTTTTTGCAAATCACCATCGCCTTTGGCGCCTCTAGCTTAGTCGCACTCTGGGCAAGTTCAGGAGAAGTTGCCATAGGTTGGGGCATTCTGAGCTGTTCATTAGTAGTGATCTTGGGTTACCTGTTAAAAACCGAGCAAACTTGGGCTGATTTTGCTAAACACTTTACTGCGCCAGATCCTGCTCGTCTTGGGATCAATGCAGATACGAAGCAAAATCAAGCAGATTGAATGTAATACGAGCAGTTAGCGCAGAATTATCAGTTAGTGCTTTACAGTCAGTAAACTAACTTATATTATGCGCATCGTTCGGAGGGGTGGCAGAGTGGTTTAATGCACCGGTCTTGAAAACCGGCGTGGGTTTATAGCCCACCCAGGGTTCAAATCCCTGCTCCTC
>NZ_AXZL01000026.1 GCF_000485795.1 Shewanella decolorationis S12 | reverse complement strand
ATGTTTTTTTTTTCAAGCAGAAGGCGGCATACGAGATCACTGTGTGACTGGAGTTCAGACGTGTGCTCTTCCGATCTGAGGAGCGAAGCCCTAGCCCTGATGCCGTATCCAGAGCCTTACCAGAAAAGTTTTCAGGCCGTGAAGGGGTGCATTACACCGTGAAAGGCAAGGGCGGTTTAGTCCGTGAAGTGGTACTCCCTGCAGCACTGTCAGAGCGCCTCGAAGAACGCCGCTTTGAAACGCCGCAGCGCGTCACCGATAGGGGGGTTCACTACGGGCAACACTACAATATTAACGGCGGTCAGAAGTGGGCCAACTCGTTTTCTCAGGCCGCAACCCGCGCTCTTGGTTGGAGTGCTGGCGCCCACGGAGTGCGCCACAGCTACGCCCAAGAACGAATGTCCGAGCTTCAAAATTCAGGGCTAAACCGCGCCCATGCGCTGGAAGTGGTTTCCCAAGAAATGGGGCACTTTAGACCAGAGATCACGGAGACTTATTTACGATGAGTTTGAGACTTTTCATCATACTGCTAACCCTTGGTGCTCTTGGTTTTTGTGGGTATTGGGTTTACATGAATATCCCAGATCGGAAGAGCACACGTCTGAACTCCAGTCACACAGTGATCTCGTATGCCGTCTTCTGCTTGAAAAAAAAAAACAATCCC
>NZ_AXZL01000025.1 GCF_000485795.1 Shewanella decolorationis S12 | reverse complement strand
GGCAAGAGCAGGGTCAACTTGCTCTTGAATAAAGGCCCCCTTTTAGGGGGTTAAAACAAAGCCACCTTCTTCAGAAGGTGGATTCTTTACTGAGGGGACGCTATGGAAAAACACACGGACAATGTTATCGACACACTACAGGAATTCACCAGTAAGCCAACGCCGGATGATGTTGTCACACAACCAACGGCACTGTGTAGTGAAGTTGCGCTATTTCGTATCCAGCTTTCCGGTGACTGGTTATATCAG
The DNA here is from genome assembly GCF_000485795.1 of Shewanella decolorationis S12. Taxonomy (GTDB): domain Bacteria; phylum Pseudomonadota; class Gammaproteobacteria; order Enterobacterales; family Shewanellaceae; genus Shewanella; species Shewanella decolorationis. The sequence continues at coordinate 15,165 of NZ_AXZL01000025.1, read as the reverse complement.
GGCAGTACATTATCGACTAAGTTTGCCAAGTTATTTGCCAGTATTTTACATGGCATCGATGGCGAGCATTTTTTGATCACGCCAGTCGAAAAGGTTCGAGTTGAGGTGGAGGATGCGCCATTAGTGATTGTCGATTATGTAAAGAATGACACCGCACCTAGTTTGATGCTCAAAAGCAGTATCGGCACTGAACATTGGATTGCGGATCTCAAGCGACTAAAACTCACCGACTTTGGGATTTATCTGCCGCTAGAGCGCGGCCTATGGGGAAAATTAAGCCGCGCTTGTTACTATAATTTTGTGAATGAATTCAATTTATCCGACGACCAAGCTTCGGATGCATAAAGATTTTGATTGCAATTACTTGGATATGCTGACTAGTTTATTACAGGTTAAGTGGTAGTATTAAAACTGACTTCGGCGAATATCCTTTTGCTTGTGGTCTGTGTTGATGGGTCTAAATGGTGTTTTCGGAGGTGCTGTTTGAACCGCTATGAAAGCTTAGGCTATCTTGTTTCCCACTTGAATATTGAGCTGCAAAATGAGCTCGATATACAGCTGAAACGCTATCAGCTCGACATAAAGTTGTGGCCAGTGTTGTTTGCGCTTTGGCAGGAGGAGGGGATCACTCAGACTGAGCTGTCTAAGCGTTGCGATGTGGCCAACTATACCATGACCCGCTTGCTCGATCAGTTGCAGGTTCAGGGATTGATCACCCGTCACCAAGAGCTCGATAACCGCCGAGCTTTCCAGATTTTCCTCACCGATGAGGCCAAGGCGCTTGAGCAGGATTTGATCCGTGAGGCCGAGCGCGTCAATGAAAAGTTTTTGGCTAATCTGAGTGACGAAGAACGCACTCATTTCATCAAGTTATTGAATAAAATCAATAAATTTATTAAATAGTGCAGTCGTTTTTTCAGTATAGTTTAGAGTGGTAATAGCATAAAAAGTAGTACCAAGCTTGAACCAAGCAGCAACCCTTGTTGCAACAAACGTTGACGTTGAAGAAGGTTTTTCTTGCCTTGTTTTAAGCTAGTAACGAGTTGATTACGCTTGTAAATTCTGCAGGTTAATTCGTTTGTAAGAGGATCAATAAATAACTTAAATAGGCATAATCCACCGTCTTTAAGTTTTACTTGATGCTCGCTTTGGTGTCCAAAATTAAGTTTGCGTGACACTATTTCGCCGTTGATATAGACACGCTCTAAACCAGACCAATCACTGGCCTGCAATTCAATAGAGTCTCTTCCCAGTTCATACTTGAAACTGACCATAGTGGTGCCTTTCTGTGAGTGACTTCTAATTAATTCAAGCAGAGGCACATAGGCTTTTCCACTACAGAAAAGTGAATTTTACGTGGCGTTTTGATATCTGATTGGTATTGAGGGAAATTATTTTTTAGGAGCTTTGTGGAAGGGACAATAAAGAAAAAGGCGGACAACTGGCTGTTGTCCGCCGAAAGCAGTGTTAAGCTTTTGCCGCTTGATAAATGGCACGGGCCATTTCGTCAGCAACCGCCGCAGTGGTGCGGTTTTCAGCATCGGCTTTAGTGAAAATCTTCAGCAAAGTGTTGTAGATTTCTCTGACCTTAGCTTCTGATTTTGCTGCGTCATAGTCTTTTTCAAATGACACGTTGATGATGCCGCCAGCGTTAATTACATAGTCTGGCGCATACAGAATGCCCATTTCTTTTAACTGCTCGCCATGGCGGACTTCGGCTAATTGGTTGTTGGCACAACCCGCAACAATCTTAGCTTTGAGTTGTGGCAGGGTAACATCGTTCAAAGTGGCGCCTAATGCACATGGCGCATAGACATCAACGTCTTGGGCATAGATATCCTGTGGGGCAACGACAATTGCACCAAATTCGGTAGCCACTTTGTCGAGTGAAGCTTGGTGAATGTCGGTGACGATAAGCTCAGCACCTTCTTCATGTAGGTGTTTACACAGGTAGTAACCCACGTGGCCTACACCTTGAACGGCAATTTTAAGGCCTTTTAAGCTGTCTAAACCGAGTTTGTGTTTAACGGCAGCTTTGATCCCTAAATAGGTTCCTAATGCTGTAAATGGCGATGGATCGCCGCTCTTGCCTTCAAGGCCCGCCATGTATGGGGTTTCTTGATGAGCGATCATGATATCCGCTGTTGTGGTACCTACGTCTTCTGCAGAATAGTAACGTCCACCCAGGCTATTGATAAAACGGCCAAAAGCACGGAAGAGGGCCTCACGGTCAGGGCGCTTAGGATCGGCAATAATCACTGACTTACCACCGCCCATGGTTAAACCTGCGAGGGCGTTTTTGTACGTCATACCGCGGGAGAGGCGTAATACGTCTGTCAGGGCTTCATCGTCGGATTGGTAGTTCCACATCCGACAGCCACCTACAGCAGGACCTAAGTTGGTGTTATGGATGGCAACGATGGCTTTTAAGCCACTCTCTTTATCATGACAGAATACGACCTGTTCATGCTCATCAAAGGATACATGATTAAATACAGCCACGTGAAGTTCTCCGCTATACACAATAAAACGTCGATGGAATGACTTCCCATCGACAGCTCGTTATATTTATTGCAGAACCATAGCATTTAGCGATACTCTCAACCATGCATAATGACCGAATAAATAGATTATTTGTGGCAATCTAGCTTTCCACTTTACGTAAACGTAAGGTTTTTAGTGTGAAACCAGTTTTTACTGGGATAATCTCAGACATTATAACGATTCGCGTGCTGTCCCAAGAATGAGAGCCGCGTAATAACAATAAGATAGGACGGAAGTATGACTGAACAAGCTGTCGACCAGGCTCAACCAACAATCTCTCCAGAAGAAATGGAGAAAATGCGCCAAGAGTGGGTTAGGACTCAATTCCAAAAAGCGAACCGTTTTTTAGCGGAAAAAGGGGTTATTCCAAGTAAAGTGTTAGCCGACGAAAGCCGTTATCTGGCGCCCTATTTAGCGATTTGGAAAATGGAATCTAAGCGTCCTTCGGCTAAAACCTATTGGGTCATGTCTGGCGATTTACCGTCGGATTTCGTCGATGTTAAAGTCGCGAAAACGGCGCGTGATGCGATTCGTCATTTCTCTATGATGTGGCAGATGCAGGCCGAAAACCTGATCCGCTCAGGCGCGGTTCAACGCGATGCGACGCAGGCAAAATTTGCGCAATTATTAGTTTCACGTGCTGAGAGCTTGTATCGGATGCACAATGACGAAAAGCTTTGGAATACCAACGCTTAACCTTGTGTTAGCGCAAAAACTATAGGCACTCAGTTGAGTGCCTTTATTGTTTTGGGTGACGCTAATCTGTCGACCTAACGCAATAGTGCGCTAAGGCTTAAGCTTGATCATCACTTAAATAATACAAGCCTTGATTGATAAGCTGGAGCAGCAGCGCTTGCACTTCGGCATGCTCACACAGTGCCATGGCGCTGTCGCTATCAAAGCTGACATGATCGCTTAACTGGATTAACACTGCTTCTGGCGTATTGGGCAGCTCATAAATTTCGCCATTGATGAATAAGCGTGATTGTGTGTCGTTTTCTAAGCGCAGCACTTTTAAGCCACCGATACGATTAACGCCGGCACCTTGCTCGAACGCATCCTGCAGATCATCGGCGTTATAGGCTTCTTCACCCTCGCAGATATCCAGTTCAAAGCGGTTTTGACTCAACAATTTACCCAGCACCACTTGGTAGCTTGTTGGGTCTTGGGCGAGCTGACTTAACAGCGACATGATCCCGAGCTGATGGTCTTGACTGATCACGCCAGGATTTGCAGGCTCTGACGCCGAGGTGAAACGCTGCTGACCTAAGTTATTGTCGAGCAAGTAATCGGCAACTTCACTGGCGAGCTCCTGTTGGCTCGGTGCGCGGTAACCAATTGAATAGCTTAATGCCAAGGTTAAGGTCTCACCGCAGTGTGGGTAGCCAGGTGGAATATAAAGCACATCGCCTTTCTCTAATACCACGTCGATAATGGGCTCGAAGTCTTCCACCAGTGGCGAGTTTGGGTTACCGCCACGGCGTTGCTGCGGCGTGTTAGCACCCACAGTCCAGCGACGCTCGCCTTCACCTTGGATGATAAACACATCGTAGTTATCAACGTGTGGGCCGACACCGCCGCTTGGGGTTGCGAAGGACACCATCAAATCATCGAATCGCCAGTCGGGCAGAAAACGAAACGCTTCCACTAATGGCTGAGAGTCCGGATACCAATGGTTGACGGCTTGCACCAGTAATTGCCAGTGGGTCTCGCCGTAACTGTCGTAATCCTCGAACGGACCTTGGATCACTTCCCAGTTGTCTTTTTGAGTGACCACGATGCGCGAGGTGATTTCTTCTTCACAGGCAAGGCCTGCAAGCTCATCGGCGCTGATCGGATCTTCAAAGTCAGGGAAGGCACCCTTGATGACTACAGGTTTTTGTTGCCAGTGTTCCTTGAGGAACTGGGCGATATCGAGATTGAGTGTATACATAGTGTCAAAAAAGGCGACTACATCGAATGTAACCGCCTTAATCCTTATTTGTGGCTGATAAACAATATCAGCTCGCGAATGTTTGCTCTTGCTACTTTGTGAGCGAACTCCGCTGAGCTAAAAATATTAGTTAAGCTCGTCGACGAAGGCTTCAGCACGGCCAATATAGTTGGCCGGCGTCATCTTCTTCAGCTCTGCTTTCACTTCTTCAGGCAGGGCTAAACCGTCGATGAATACCGCTAATTGCTGGGTATCGATACGCTTGCCTCGAGTCAGTTCTTTTAACTTCTCGTAGGGTTTTTCAATACCATAGCGACGCATAACGGTTTGTACTGGCTCGGCTAATACTTCCCAGTTTTGGTCAAGTTCGGCACGTAAATGATCTTCGTTCACTTGTAACTTGCTGATGCCTTTTAAGGTGGCTTGGTAGGCGATCAGCGAGTGGGCAATACCTACACCTAAGTTACGCAGTACGGTTGAGTCGGTCAGATCACGTTGCCATCTTGATACTGGCAGCTTAGACGCTAAGTGTTGCATCAGAGCGTTAGCAATCCCGAGGTTACCCTCTGAGTTTTCAAAGTCGATTGGGTTGACTTTGTGTGGCATGGTGGATGAACCAATTTCACCAGCAACGGTACGTTGCTTGAAGTGGCCAAGGGCAATGTAACCCCAAACGTCGCGGTCGAAGTCAATCAGGATAGTGTTGAAACGCGCGATGGCATCAAACAGTTCGGCGATGTAATCGTGTGGCTCGATTTGTGTGGTGTAAGCGTTCCAGTGCAGGCCTAAGCTGGTGACAAAACGCTCAGACAGTGCATGCCAGTTGACTTCTGGGTAAGCAGATAAGTGGGCGTTGTAGTTACCCACGGCGCCGTTAATTTTACCCATGACTTCAACAGCTGCGATCTGCTTGATTTGACGCTCTAAACGCACAGCAACGTTGGCCATTTCTTTACCTAAAGTCGAAGGCGAAGCGGGTTGACCGTGGGTGCGTGACATCAATGGCACTGAGCGGTATTCAACGGCCAGTTTTTTGATGGCGTTGAGCAGTTCATTGCAATATGGCAGCACCACTTGCTCGCGGGCTTCGGTCAACATTAAGCCATGGCTTAGGTTGTTGATGTCTTCTGAGGTACAGGCGAAGTGAACAAATTCACCGACAGCGGCGAGTTCGGCGTGGTCTGCGATTTTTTCTTTGATGAAGTATTCAACCGCTTTTACGTCGTGGTTGGTGGTGCTTTCAATGGCTTTCACGCGCAGCGCATCTTGCTCGCTGAAATTGTCTTTAATTGCATCTAACACCGCGATAGCAGACTCACTCAATGGCGGCACTTCGGTGATTTCTGGGCAATCGGCGAGTAATTTTAACCAGTTGATTTCAACTTGAACACGGTACTTAGTAAGACCGAACTCGCTGAAAATCCCTCGCAATGACGCTGTTTTACTACCGTAACGGCCGTCTACCGGAGAGATAGCAGTTAGTGCGGAAAGATCCATGTGAAGCTCCTTGATGAAAACTTATTTTATTATAGGGTAAGACTTTTCTTGGCTGTGTCTATGATGGCTTTGCGGGCGAAGACTAAGTGTCGACGTTTACCGCCCAGTTGTCGCCATAACACAGCGCTGCGCATGGCTGCGAGCAGCAGGGCGCGAATTTTGTGTTGTACTAGTGGACGTTGCAGGCACAGTGGGTTGCCTGAGATCTGAATCTTAGGTCCAAGATTACTGATAATGTCGCTATAAATACTGGCCAGATTGGCAATAACTTGCTCGTCGGTGATAGCAAAATGATGTAGTTGGCGATTCACTTGATTGATGCGCTCGGCAAGCATGGCTAACCCGCTGTTCGAGCGAGTTAATTTACGTTCAAGCGCCAAAATGCCGACCAGATAGCGAGTGATTTCCACATCCTTTTGACTGCTGTCGCCCAGTTGGTTTAACACCAACTGATAACCTTTGCGCAGGGCGGCCTTATCTTGATAGACATCGGCGGCGCTTTCAGGGTCGGTCACTAAAATAGTGTTTAAACTGGCCGCCAGCTCATCCGTGTCACTCTCACCATGACGGGCTAAATACTGAACTTGCGCAATGGCCTGCAGTATTCCTGCAAAGGCCATAGTGCGATTATGGAGCTGCTCGTTCACGGCTTATCCTCGGATCAGTTGATCGATAATCCCGCCACCTAGGCACACTTCGCCATCGTAGAATACCGCTGATTGGCCAGGGGTCACGGCGGCAACAGGCTCGTCAAACACCACCTTGAGGGTATTGTCATCAAGATAGGTGAGGGTGCAGGGGATATCCTGCTGACGGTAACGGGTTTTCACCACAATCTGGCTGCCTTCGGCGGGACCTTTGCGGTCGACCCAATGCAATTGATTGACGAGCATGCCGTTGGACATCAAACGCGGGTGATGCCCGCCTTGGCCAACAACAAGCACGTTACGTTTGAGATCTTTATCCACTACGTACCAAGGATCGTCATTGCTGTTTTTCATGCCGCCAATGCCTAGACCTTTACGTTGGCCTAAGGTGTGGTACATCAAGCCTTGGTGCTTGCCAATGACTTCGCCTTCAGCGGTTTCGATATTGCCAGGTTGTGCTGGTAAGTAATTACCTAAGAACTCAGTGAATTTACGTTCACCGATAAAGCAAATGCCGGTGCTGTCCTTCTTATCATGGGTAATTAAGCCCATTTTTTTAGCAATTTCACGCACTTCGTGCTTTTCGAGTTCACCAACGGGGAATAGGCTACGCGCCACTTGTTCATGGCTTAAGGTATAGAGGAAGTAGCTCTGATCCTTGTTGTTATCGACACCGCGTAGCATTTGCGTGGTGCCATCGGCATTATCGCGGCGGCGCACATAGTGACCCATGGCGATATAGTCGGCATCGAGGATATCGTCGGCAAAGTCTAAAAAGGCTTTAAATTTGATTTCTTTGTTGCACATGATATCGGGGTTAGGGGTACGACCCGCCTTGTATTCGGCGAGGAAATACTCGAACACATTGTCCCAATATTCGGCGGCAAAGTTGACCGTGTGCAGTTTGATCCCAAGCTTGTCGCACACGGCTTGAGCATCCTTTAAATCTTCGGCGGCCGCGCAATACTCGTCGTTGTCATCTTCTTCCCAGTTCTTCATGAAAAGGCCTTCAACCTGATAGCCTTGCTGAATAAGCAAATAGGCTGAAACAGATGAATCAACACCGCCGGACATGCCGACAATGACTTTTTTTCCTGTATGAGTGGGTTCGATTGATGTCATAGATCCTAAAAACCATTGAGTATATGTATTGGTTAGCCGTGAGAATGACTCACCTTGGTTGGCCACTCCCACGTTAAAATCTGCGTATTGCTTAGACTGTGTTTGATGGCAGACAAGCGGGCGATTCATCAGGCGAGTGTTTGCTAAAACAGCGCTTAAATGCCGTGTTGTATCGCGAATTTACGCGGGGGCGTATTCTATCACGCCTTGTCGCTTGGGGCTATCTTTGACATCCCGTCAGACGCTGACTATTGAGTAATTCGAGGGAATAGGTTTGCCCCTGTTGCTGCTGATGGCGGTAATCCTTAAGGCAATCGAGCACTAATGGGCTGCGAAGCTGTTGCGTTTTGGCCTCGATTTGCTCAAAGCTCAGCCAATGGGCGGCATCAATATCCGCATCCTGTGGCTGAGGGGGGAGCAGTGCATCGACTTGTACGAAAAAGGTAAAGCGCACAAAAGCGAGTGCTTCACTGGCACTAAACTGATAAATCCCCACTAAACCTTGGGGATCAAGAGTAAGGCCGGTTTCTTCAAGCACTTCACGTTTACAGGCTTGGATCAGACTCTCATTAGCCTCTAAATGTCCGGCGGGCTGGTTAAAGCGCTGCTCGCCATCAATCCACTCTTCCACTAACAGATACTTATCTTCGGTAGGTGCGTGGATAATACAGGCCACAGTCACATTGGGTTTGTATCTGAGTTTTTCTGCCACGCTAATCACCTTTTATCTGTTGGTTGAGCACAATGACATCTTGTTTATTGCATTTGCAGTGTTGTTAAATCATTCAGCCTTTTGAGTCACTTGGATGCATTTATGCTCACCTGTGGCTAAATCGTCTAGACTCCATTGACCTATTTTATAACGAATGAGTCTTAAGGTCGGAAAACCAATATGGGCCGTCATCCGCCGAACTTGGCGATTACGCCCTTCATGGATTTGAATTTCCAGCCAAGTGGTAGGGATGTTTTTTCGCTCACGGATCGGCGGATTACGCGGCCAAACATTCGGCGTCGCCATGATGCAGACCTTCGCGGGGAGTGTCATACCATCTTTTAATTCAACCCCTTGGCGCAGTTTTGCTAAATCTGCTTCCGTGGGTTCTCCCTCGACTTGCACCCAATAGGTTTTAAAGGTTTTCTTTTTTGGCTCAGTCAGTTTGGCCTGAAGTTGACCATCGTTGGTGAGGAGTAACAAGCCTTCACTGTCGCGATCCAATCGTCCTGCGGCGTACACACCCGGAATAGGGATGTAATCCTTTAAGGTTTTGCGGCCTTGCTCATCGGTAAATTGGCATAGGACATCGAACGGCTTATTAAATAAGACGATCATCGGCTCGCCTTGGGGTTTTGTGCGTGCAGCCGTTGAGCGCTGCTGCGGGCGAGGCTTGGCGCCGCTTCGCTCTGCAATGTTTCGCTTGGCGTTTGCCCCTTGCTGTAAACTCAGCTTGGCATTCTTGGCGAAGGTATGGGGTTTCTTGGCGCTATTGCGGTTATCCGCTGGATTGGTACGCCCTGTAGCGGGGCGTTTGCCGCTGGCGCGTGGGCTGGATGCGGTTGCTGGCGTGCTGTTTTTGTTCATGCTGTGGCTAATAGTCGCTGTATGCTGACGACCGAACTTAAAAGTTTGAGGACGTGTGTCAATAATCTGTACACAGTGTACTTGGCATTCGCCGTTAGTGGAATTTGAATATTACTGCGAATGCTCTATGATGTCGGCCTGAAAATGTGATCTACGCCTAAATGTTTGTTAGGTATTAATGAGTCGATTTACCCACGTTGGCGAACGCAAAGAGGATGTTGCCGCGGGTTTTGAGGTAGCAGAGGCGTTCACGATTGCCTCAATAGAGAATTCCGCCGTGCCAATGTTTGTTCGTCATGATATAAAATTATTATAAAAATATTAAATTTTACAATAATGTAGGATGTAACATGAAAGATAACTCACCAACAATTATTTATACCGAAACCGATGAAGCACCAGCGCTAGCAACGCTTTCTCTGTTACCTATCATCAAAACCTTTACCGATGCGGCGGGTGTTGCGGTTGAAACCCGTGATATTTCTTTATCGGGCCGTGTCATTGCTAATTTCCCTGAAAAACTGACTGACGCGCAAAAGATTGGCGATCACTTAGCTGAGCTGGGTGAATTAGCAAACCAACCTGAAGCTAACATCATCAAACTGCCAAACATCAGTGCGTCAATTCCGCAGTTAAAAGCTTGTATTTTAGAGCTGCAACAGAAAGGTTATGACATTCCCAATTATCCTGACGAGCCAAAGACTGACGAAGAAAAGTCTATCAAAGCCCGTTACGACAAGATCAAAGGCAGTGCGGTAAACCCAGTGCTGCGTGAAGGTAACTCTGATCGCCGCGCGCCGCTGTCAGTGAAAAACTTCGCTAAGAAAAACCCTCACTCAATGGGTAAGTGGACTAAAGAGTCTCAATCACACGTTGCTCACATGAGCGAAGGTGACTTCTACGGGAGCGAGCAGTCTGTGACGCTGGCTAACGCTGACACAGTTAACATTGTACTGTCGCAAAAAGACGGTCAAGAAGTGGTATTGAAATCTGGCCTGAAACTGCTAGCTGGTGAGATCATCGACGCGTCAGTGATGAGCAAAAAAGCCTTAGTGAGCTTCTTTGAGCGTGAAATCGCCAATGCCAAGGCCGAAAACGTGTTGTTATCACTGCACCTTAAAGCCACCATGATGAAAGTGTCCGATCCCATCATGTTCGGTCACGCAGTAAAAGTGTTCTTCAAACCTGTGTTTGATAAACATGCGTCATTATTTGCTGAGTTAGGCGTTGATGTGAACAACGGCTTTGGCGATGTATATGCCAAAATCGCTAGTTTACCTGCCGATGTCCGTGCACAAATTGAAGCGGATATCGCCGCCGTTTATGCTGAGCGCCCAGCGCTGGCGATGGTGGATTCTGACAAAGGCATCACCAACTTACACGTACCAAGCGACATCATTATCGATGCTTCTATGCCTGCGGCCATTCGTTCATCTGGCCAAATGTGGGGCCCTGATGGCAAGTTGCACGATACTAAAGCGCTGATCCCAGACCGTTGCTACGCGGGTGTGTATCAAGAAACCATCGCTTTCTGTAAAGAACACGGTGCCTTCGATCCAAGCACTATGGGTAGCGTGCCAAACGTGGGTCTGATGGCGCAAAAAGCCGAAGAATACGGTAGCCACGATAAAACCTTCGAAATCCCAGCGGATGGCGTGGTTAACGTGATTGATGCCAGTGGCAAAGTGTTAATGAGCCACAACGTTGAAGCGGGCGATATTTGGAGAATGTGCCAAGTTAAAGACGCACCTATTCGCGATTGGGTGAAATTGGCCGTACGCCGTGCACGCTTAAGCAATACTCCTGCGGTATTCTGGTTAGATGCCAATCGTGCCCACGATGCGCAGCTGATTGCTAAAGTGAAGCAATATCTGCTTGAGCATGATACTAACGGTTTAGACATCAGCATCATGTCACCAGAAGAAGCGACTCGTTTCTCATTAGTGCGCATCAAAGAAGGTAAAGATACAATTTCTGTTACCGGTAACGTACTGCGTGACTACCTGACTGACTTATTCCCAATCCTCGAACTGGGTACCAGTGCTAAGATGCTATCTATCGTGCCATTAATGAATGGTGGCGGCCTGTTCGAAACGGGTGCGGGCGGTAGTGCGCCTAAACACGTACAACAGGTTGAAAAAGAAGGTCACTTACGTTGGGACTCATTAGGTGAGTTCTTGGCTTTAGCGGCTTCTTTAGAGCATTTAAGCCAAACTGTGGGTAATCCTAAGGCACAAGTACTGGCAGATACCTTAGATCAAGCCATCGGTCAGTTCTTAGATAGCAACAAGTCGCCATCAAGACGCGTTGGTGAGCTGGATAACCGTGGTAGCCATTTCTATCTGGCGATGTACTGGGCACAAGCGTTAGCCGCTCAAACCAAAGACGAGCAGTTACAAGCTCATTTTATTCCATTAGCGCACGCGTTAAGCGCAAATGAGCAAGTGATTGTTGCTGAGCTAAACAACGCGCAAGGTGCGCCAGTGGATTTAGGTGGATACTACCGTTTAGACGCTGCAAAAGCCGAAAAAGCCATGCGTCCAAGCGAGACACTGAACAAGCTATTAATTGCTTAACGATTTATCGTTAACTTAGCATTCATACTGAAAGGCCTGCATTGCAGGCCTTTTTTATGGGACTCAATCTTCAAGAAAGCTATTAATCGCCAAATAAAAAGGCAGGGATATAATCCCTGCCTTTTAGATCATTGGCCTCACCAAACGCTATTTTGTTGGTGAAATGGCTGAAGCGTGCATTCCTTTTGGACCCTGTTCTACTTCGAATTGAACTGGTTGGCCTGCTTTTAGAGTTCTATAGCCTTCCATTTCAATGGTAGAATAGTGTGCAAAAACGTCCTCGCCACCTTGATCAGGGCAAATAAACCCGAATCCTTTGGCGTTGTTGAACCATTTAACAGTTCCGCTTGCCATACTTCCACTTCCTTCTGTTGTCTACTTACCAGTAAGATAGTAAAACCTGTATAGACGGGATTGTTTCACCGTCTGAGCTACAGAATGTAAGGAGTAAAAGCGGAAGTCAAGCTAAAATTAACAAAGAGGTAACAACTAATTAATTTGAAGATAGCAATTGGAAGAGGCCAACACGAGAGGCTAGTATTAAAAAATGGGTAAGACAGGAAACATAGAACACGTTGAAGAGCGTGTGGAATCTGAGTTAATGCCACCTTCGATGTATAAGGTGATCCTCAATAATGACGATTACACTCCAATGGATTTTGTGATCGAAGTGCTGCAAATCTTCTTTCGCAAGAATGAGCAGGAAGCCACAGATATCATGTTGACTATTCATCACCAGGGAAAGGGTATCTGCGGGATTTTCCCCTACGGCATTGCAGAAACTAAGGTGATACAAGTAAATCAATTTGCAAGACAAAACCAACATCCGTTACTGTGTTCGTTAGAGAAGGCTTAACCGCGCTTACTCTGTTGTCAGTTGTTAATTTTGGGGGTGCTTATGCTGAACAAAGATCTGGAAGTCACCTTAAATCTGGCATTTCAGCAAGCCAGAGAGGCTCGTCACGAGTATATGACGGTTGAACATCTGTTATTGGCTCTGATAGACAACCCTGCGGCTCAAGAAGCGCTAATCGCCTGTGGAGCGAATTTAGATAAACTCAGAGATGAAGTAGCAAGCTTTATCCAACAAACCACCCCAATCATTGCGGATATGGACGATGATAAAGAAACCCAGCCGACGCTTGGGTTTCAACGGGTGCTGCAACGCGCCGTTTTCCATGTGCAGTCCTCGGGCCGCAATGAAGTCACTGGTGCCAATGTGCTGGTGGCGATTTTTAGTGAGCAGGAATCCCAAGCCGTGTATCTGCTGCGTCGCAGCGACATTAGCCGTTTAGATGTGGTGAACTATATTTCCCATGGTTTTTCAAAAAATGAGGACAACGACGCCCATCAAGATCAAGAACGTATCGAAGATCAAACCGAAGCGGGTGAAGAGCGCAGCATGTTGTCGCAGTTTGCGAGCAATCTAAACCAGCTTGCAAAACAAGGGATTATTGATCCACTCATTGGCCGTGATCAAGAAATAGAACGGGCAATTCAAACCCTATGCCGTCGCCGTAAAAATAATCCGCTGTTAGTGGGTGAGGCGGGCGTGGGTAAAACCGCGATTGCCGAAGGCTTGGCCTATCGTATCGTTAATAATCAAGTGCCAGAGGTGATGTCGCAGGCGACGGTTTATTCCCTCGACTTAGGCTCCTTGCTTGCTGGCACTAAATACCGTGGCGATTTTGAAAAACGTTTCAAGAGTCTGCTTAAAGAACTCAGCGCCGATAAACACGCTATTTTATTTATCGATGAAATTCACACCATCATTGGTGCGGGCGCCGCATCGGGTGGGGTTATGGATGCGTCGAACCTGCTTAAGCCATTATTATCGAACGGTAATTTGCGTTGCATGGGCTCGACCACCTTCCAAGAATATCAAAGCATTTTTGAGAAGGACCGCGCATTGGCGCGTCGTTTCCAAAAGGTTGATATCAATGAGCCTTCAGTAGCCGAAACCACGAAAATTCTGATGGGGCTCAAGGCCAAGTACGAAGAGTACCATGGCGTGCGTTATACCCAAGCGGCGATTAACAGCGCGGCTGAGCTATCGGCAAAACACATTAATGACCGACATTTACCCGATAAAGCCATCGATGTGATCGATGAGGCGGGTGCGCGCATGGCCATGTTGCCACAGAGCAAGCGTAAGAAAACCATAGGTCAGGCCGAGATTGAAACCATAGTGGCGAAGATTGCTCGGATCCCAGAAAAGTCTGTCTCTGCCACCGACAAAGACTTACTGCGTAATCTTGAGCGCAATCTCAAGATGGTGGTCTTTGGTCAAGATAAGGCGATTGAGTCATTAAGTTCGGCGATTCGTTTATCACGCAGTGGATTAGGTACCGATAAAAAGCCTGTGGGCAGCTTCTTATTTGCAGGCCCAACAGGGGTGGGTAAGACAGAAGTCACCAATCAATTAGCTAGTTGCCTTGGCATGAAGCTGGTGCGCTTTGATATGTCTGAGTACATGGAAAGCCATACGGTTTCTCGCTTAATTGGTGCGCCTCCAGGTTATGTGGGGTACGACCAAGGTGGCTTACTGACCGATGCTGTGATTAAGAATCCTCATTGCGTGGTGCTGCTTGATGAAATTGAGAAGGCTCACCCCGATGTCTATAACCTATTGCTGCAAGTCATGGATCACGGCACCTTGACCGATAACAACGGTCGCAAGGCTGACTTTAGACATGTCACCTTAGTGATGACAACAAACGCTGGGGTTCAGGAAACGATCCGTAAGTCTATCGGCTTTACTCAGCAGGATCATACTCAAGATGCCCTGTCGGAAATCAACCGAGTCTTTTCACCAGAGTTCCGTAACCGTTTAGATTCCATAATATGGTTCAACCATTTAGACATGACTATCATCGCCAAAGTGGTCGATAAATTCTTGGTGGAATTGCAGGCGCAATTGGATGCGAAACATGTCGTGCTTGAAGTCAGCGATGAAGCTAGAACCTTACTCGCCGAGAAAGGCTATGATAAGAGTATGGGCGCGCGGCCAATGGCCCGTGTGGTGACAGAGCTTATCAAACGTCCGTTGGCGGATGAAATCCTCTTCGGTGAGCTTGAGCATGGCGGTATCGCCCATGTCGATGCGAAGGATGGCGAAATCGTCATCCGCTGTGAACGGCATGAGAAGAGTACCAGCAAAGTGTAAGAGCTCGAAAAGTAAAGAATCCACCTTCTGAAGAAGGTGGCTTTGTTTTAACCCCCTAAAAGGGGGCCTTTATTCAAGAGCAAGTTGACCCTGCTCTTGCC
>NZ_AXZL01000024.1 GCF_000485795.1 Shewanella decolorationis S12 | reverse complement strand
AGAAAATTCAGACATAAAAAAATCAGCCGCAACTTAGGTTGCGGCTGATTATGAAGCCCTTGAAAGATCGTTCAACTATTTAAAACGATCTGTATTAACTCTATGGTCGCGTTTTTTGCTTTTATGTTTTGCGTTTTATGGTTAGGGCAGTTTATCGAACACCACCTCGAGATCTTTGCCGCTAAGCAGTTCGACAAATTCTTCACTCATCGCTTTACTCGTCTCGTTACTAAAAGTGCCGAGCGGAATTAAACCATCGGCGTAGCCAAAGTCCCTATAGAACAGGGCTAAATTACCCCAAGGGGCGTAATAGGTGATATCACCGCGTTTAGCGCTGGTGCCTTTTGGGGCCTGTGCTTTGGTGAGCTTTTGCTCGAGCATGGCGATTTTTTCGGTATTAGCATAGTCCTTAAGCGTGAGTCTTAAGGGTAAGCGGGCGTAGAAATCCTTTGCCGTTGGATTATCGAGGAGGGTAAATCGATATGATCTGCCGTTTGCGGTCACACTAATGTTCATCGAAATCTCTTTAGGTTGAGTCATGGCGTTTTTAGCTTGCTTTGATTTAACTTGATTTGGTGAAGAGTCGTTAAGCTTGATTCAGGGCTTGTCATACTAGGCAGGGGAGACACTCTCTAGCCATGTGACCACCTTACCCGCGTTGGCTTCTTGTATGGCGATATGCGTCATGGGTGTGCTGCCCGTCGCGCCATGCCAATGTTTGACATTCGCAGGGATCTGCACCACATCCCCTGGCTGGATTTCAAGGCGTGTTTGACCTTCTTGCTGTACCCAGCCCATTCCTGAGGTGACGATTAAGGTTTGCCCTACTGGATGAGTATGCCAATGGGTGCGACTGCCCGGCTCAAAGGTGACTAAGGCGCCAGATGCGCGACCTTCGCCCTTGGCCTGAAACAAAGGCTCAACGCGCACTCGGCCGGTAAAATAGTCTTCGAGCCCCGTCGCAGGGAGCTGAGTGCCATTGCGGGCAATACTAATTTGCTCAAAGGCAATCGCTGTTTTAGGCATTATCTCTGATACAGGCACTGATGCTGGCACTGGCTCTGTTGCCTGAACGCCAAGCGTTAACAATAGCAGGGAGCCTAATCCAAAATGCATGGGTTTCATCGATTTTCTCCTTTATTCAATCGCTAATAAATCACTTACTCGGCCCCTTATTCTTGCCACTTGCGGACGCGCAGGGTAGTTCATTCGTCGGTAATGCTTGCCTAATTCTCCAATTGTTAGGCATTTCGTATGCTAACGAGTTAGGTAGCGAGTAAGATAATTTCAAATGGCCGATTGCCTACTGCTACTGATAAAAACGGGTGAAAACTGATGAGTGAGATGCAAATGATGGATTGTTTTTCCCAAGTGCTTGCTGACAATGTGGCCAAAAGAACCCTTGGCGTCGAATGGGCATCATCTGAGGTCGAGGGGCTCGAGTTTTATCGGCAGAATGCGCCCACCTCCCATTCAGTCTGTATTGTCGAGCCAAGTATTGCGGTTGTGGTGCAAGGCGCGAAGAGCATGACCTTGGGGGAGCAGGTATTTATCTACGATCCGAGTCGATTTTTAATCACGTCTTTAGAGTTACCCGCCACCATGCAAGTGTTAGAGGCCAGTGCTGAAAAACCTTACCTCGGTGTCGTGCTAAAACTCGATTTGGCGGTGATGAGTGACTTAATGTTGCAAACGCCCTTAGCGAGGCAAAAGGATACAGTTACTGACCAAGGCATGATTTTAGGCCATTCCACCCCAAGCTTGCTGAATGCTTTCAGCCGTTTAGTCGCCTTACTCGATGAGCCTGAGTCGATTCCTGTGCTTGCGCCTCTGATTAAAAGAGAGATTTTTTGGCGAGTGCTTATCAGTGAGCAGGGCGCGCGCTTAAGGCAAATAGTCTCGGCGGGCAGCCACGGTTTACGTATCGCGCATGCTATCGAGTGGCTGAAGGTGAATTTTGCCCAGCATTTTAGCATTGATGATTTAGCCGATATGGCACGAATGAGTAAGTCGACCTTTCACCATCACTTTCGCCAACTGACCTCGATGAGTCCTCTGCAATATCAAAAACGGTTACGCTTGATGGAGGCTCGCCGATTGATGTTAAGCGAGAGCATAGATGCTGCCGCAGCCGCCTATCGTGTAGGCTATGAGAGTCCATCGCAATTTTCCCGGGAATACTCGCGTCTGTTTGGCAATTCACCCAAACGAGATGTCGATATCCATTGGTTATCATCGACCGGCCTGAGTGTGTAAGTTATTCGTAACAAACCAAATCGTTTAAATGATTTATTATGTGCGCAGCCTCATGGTAGGCTTACCTACTCAAGAGACTGCTTAAGTGGCGAGAGCCGCAGACTGGATTCGATGTCAGTCCATCCAATAGATCAAGGTAAAACAACCCCATGACCCAAGCCAAATTTGTTGAAGGTTCGATTCTTCGTCATATCCTCGTGATGAGTTCGACCGCCGCCGTGGGGATTTCTGCCTTATTTGTGGTCGATTTGCTCGATATTTTCTTCTTAAGTTTACTTGGTGAACATGAGTTGGCCGCGGCGGTGGGCTATGCGGGCAGTATTTCGTTTTTTACCACTTCTATCGGTATCGGCCTGTCGATTGCCCTCGGCGCGTTAGTTTCCCGCTCGATTGGCGCAAAGGATGTGGAGCTGGCTAAGCGTCTATTGCTCAATAGTGCGGCGGTGACCACCTTAATCAGCCTTTTCGTGAGTGTGGTGGTGACCTGCTTTATCCCCGAATTAGTGACTTTGGTGGGGGCGCGCGGCCATACCGCGGAACTTGCCGAGAGTTATTTGTACATTTTGGTGCCTTCTTTACCCTTTATTTGCCTTGCGATGGCCCTTGGCGGTGCGCTGCGTGCCGTTGGGGATGCCAAGCTGTCGATGATGTCGACCTTAGCGGGCGGCGGTGTTAATGCGGTACTGGATCCGATTTTTATTTTTCTGTTTGCCATGGGGATTGAAGGCGCGGCACTGGCGTCGGTGCTTGCCCGTATCGCGGTCTTTATCATTGCAGGGCGCGGCGTAGTGGTCAAACATCAACTGCTGGGTAAGTTTAACTTCAGCTATTTTGTTGCCGATCTCAAACCGATTTTCGCCATTGCCGGGCCTGCCATGCTGACGAATATCGCTACACCTATTGGTAACGCGTTTGTGACCCGCGCCATTGCCGATTTTGGTGATGCCTATGTTGCCGGTTGGGCGGTGCTTGGCAGGTTAATCCCAGTCACCTTTGGGATGATTTTTGCGTTATCCGGTGCCATTGGGCCGATTGTTGGACAAAACTTTGGGGCGGGCAGATTCGACCGGGTGCGTGAGAGTTTAACCAAGGCGATTCAATTTTGTACCTTGTATGTGGTGGTGATGTCGCTATTGCTGTTCTTGCTCAAATCGCAGGTGGTGAGCCTGTTCGATATGAAAGGCGATAGCGCGGCGCTTATCGAGTTTTTCTGTAGCTATATCGCGGTGTTTTTTACTTTCTCCGGCATTTTATTTGTGGCCAATGCTTCGTTTAATAATCTAGGCAAAGCTAAATATTCCACTCTGTTCAACGTGGGTAAAGCGACGTTAGGTACTGTGCCATTTGTGTATTTCGGCGCGCAGTGGGGCGGGGTATACGGTGTGTTAATCGGCCAAGTATTAGGCTCGATTCTTTTTGGGATCATGGGCGTGTGGGTGGCCTACCGCTTAGTCGATAAGGTCGCACTGGCAAGCTGCGCGAGCGCAGCACAGCCTGTCGTGAGCGATACCGAAGAGGCGCAGAATAAGTGCCAGCAGCTACTCGCGGGAGATGAGGAAGAAATTGCCAATTGTGTTGGCCAAAATCTGCCCTCATCTACGAGTCCGTTTTCATCCTCCCATGTGCAAATGGGCCAATTGACCGAAGAGCAGGAATGCGAGGCGGCCGCTAACGCAGTGGATTTTGATAAAGCAAAACCGAATACGCCGTAGCGCCTTAGATAACCATCCTGGTAATTTAAAGAGATAAAAATTGATAAAACATAAAGGCCACTTTTCAGTGGCCTTTATGTTTGGCATATTCGCATTAGCGCGAGAGCGTTTTATGCGAGTGCGAGCATCATGAGAGTCACGACACAAAGAGGCTTAACTTGCCGCCTTATCTTCCGCGCTAGAAGCGTCGACACCTGCAATGTCTTCTGCCGCTTCAGGGAATAGAGTTTCTAGGGCTACGGCTTCTGGCGTTTCGGCTTCAAGACGTGCGCGCTCCGCTTTAGAAATATAACGCGGCTTTGCACCTACCTTGGGCTTCTCGATTTTGTTCTGTTTGGCTTTTTCGCGCTTAGCCATCTTCTTAACGATCTTTTGCTTCTTGTTCATAACATCTCTAATTCGGTTTTTGCCTATGCAGGCTGAGTCCAGTGGCTCAATTAAAGCTGGATTCTAACTGAATATTGCCAATCTCTCCATGTTTTGCTGTTAAGGCGCAGTCGAAGTTGTATCTAGAGCGAGATCAAGGCTGTGCTAGAATATGGCGTTTTTTACGGCTAATGCACTTTATTTATGTCAAGATTAGCGCGAATTACCTATTTAACATATTGATAGTCATCAATTTGTAATACTTTAAAAAAGCAATGGGCGGAGGTCATTTGTTAACTAAGATCACTTTCTTTGAGCGTTTCGAGCAGGATATTTTATCAGGGGCTAAGACCATTACCTTAAGGGATGAAGCCGAGTCCCATGTATTTGCCGGGCAAATTTTACCGGTATCGACCTTCGAAGCTGACCGTTGGTTTTGTGATATCAAGGTGATTGAGGTTGTGCCTGTATTGTTTTCGGCGCTGACAGAGCAACATGCTGCCCAGGAGAATATGACGCTGCCTGAGCTGCGCCGAGTGATCCAAGAGATTTATCCTGGCCTTGAGCAGCTATTTCAAATTCGCTTTTGTGTTGTGAATACAAGGGCGCACTCTATTAATTAACTCAATTGACTAAGTCCATTGATTTAGTCGATTGATTTAGCCCATTGATTTAGTCTACTGATTAACCCAATTGGTTAACGCTATTGACTAAGTGCTGCTTAAAAAATAGGCTGGCTTGTTTTGATGCAAGCCAGCCTATTATCTTTCAAGTGGAATGCGAACTTATATCGCAGACATCAATTAACTAACCGTCCAAGGTAGAAGTTTTTGGGCTATGCGGTTTGATTCACCCAGTCGCACCGCGGCGCGATAACGCATTCTGTAGAGCAGTTGGTAACACAAGGGCACCAAATACAGACTTGTCACCGTTGAGAACGACAAACCGCCGATAATCGCGATGGCCATTGGCGAGTACGGTGGGCCACCGCCGCCGATTTGTGTATCGCCCATTGCCAGTGGCACTAGGCCTAGTACGGTTGTTCCCACTGTCATCAGTACCGGGCGCAGACGGGTAATACAGACTTCGCGTATGGTGTCCGATAGCTTATCGAGATCCGGTGTCATCTGGTTGATTTGGTCGACCAATACGATGCCGTTATTCACCACAATCCCCATTAAAATCAAGATCCCTATCATAGCCATGACTGATATTGGCGTGCCTGTGAGCAGCAATGCCCAAAAGACGCCAGTGATCGAGAACAGAATCGAGGTGATAATTGCCGTCGGTAATAGCAAGGATTCAAACAGCGCCGCCATTACGATGTAAATCATGGCGATAGCAAGCAGCATATTAATGGCCATCACGCTCTGATCTTCATCCTGACGCTCAAACCCACCGCGCAACGAATAGTTATAACCATTCGGGAAGCGCACATTTTCCATCACCTGTTTGATCTTCGTTTGGGCTTCCTCTGTGGTGAGGTTATCTAAGTTCGCCCCAATAGAAAGCGAGGTTTGGCGATTGTAGTGCTTGATGGTATCGAATCTAGGTTGGATCTCGGTACTGGCAAGGTTATCAAGGGTATACAGACGTTGGTCGATACGCACGATCGGCAGTTGTTTTAGCTTCTCGAGGGATTTTTGCCATTCCTTCTCATAGGCCATTTCGATACGCAGTTCCCCATTGGGATCGTGCCTAAATGAGCGTAGCGGTGAGCCGCGCAGGGCCATTGAGATGCTAGAAGCCACTTCGTTGAGTTTTAAATCCAGTCGTGCCGCCATCTGACGATTTATGCGGATCACTACTTCCTGCTGTGCGCCGTTCACTTCGGAGCGCACATCCACTAGACCCTTAATATTGGAGAGTAAGGGTAATACTTGCTCACTCAAATGGATAAGTTCAGAGGTGGAACGACCAGTCAGTGTGACGCGAACGCCCGAGTTATCATTGCCCCAGCCGAATTGGGGTTTGGCGATGGAGTACTTAGGAAAGCCATTGCGAATTTTTTGCTTTAATTCATCCAGTGGTATTGGCAAGTCTTTTTTCAGCAAAATCACGGATGAAGCGTCGTCTGGCGCATAGTAGCTATACACTGAGTCGATATGGAATTCCTCTTTATTATTATAAAGATACTCTTCCATTTGGCTCACCATTGCCTCGGTCACATTAAGATTATGCCTACCTTCCACTTGGTAGTTGACGTAAATGCGCTCCTTACTTTGGCTGTCCTCCTGATCCTGTTTAACCATTAACAGCGGCAGGGCGGTGGATACTAAAATCGCCACCGAAATCAGGCCTGAACGCCAAGGACGCAGCAGCACCCAGTTGAGGCTACGATTGTAGAAGTTTTGTAACTTACCTGGCGCTTTCTCTGGCGTGATATCGAAGTGGAACTTAGTCAACATCAATGGAATTAATGTTTTAGCCACTAACAGCGAGGCCGCCAGCGAAATACAAATCGCAATCGCCACATGCTCAAGGAAAATAGTTAGTTGGACTTTTACGCCAAAAATATTGGGTAAAAATACGATAGCTGTGGTCATAGTGCCCGCAAGTACGGCAAGACTGACCTTATCGACCCCTACCATCACTGCGTTTTCACTGTCTTGAGCGTTCTGTATTGTTTGGCCTTGCTTTTCCTGTAGCACACTTTCTGTCACCACGACCGCATTATCGATAAGCATACCGACCGCCAATAACAACCCCATCATCGACAAAATGTTTAAGCTGTAACCCAGTAGATACATGGCGGCCAGTGTCATACCAATCGAAATCGGTACTGATGACACTACAATCATGGTCATCTTGAAATTTCTCAGGAATAAATACAGCACGATAAAAGACAGCAAGGCGCCGATTAATCCCGACAGCAGCAGATCCGAGAGGGAAGATTTTACGCCAGAGGCTTGATCTTCCATGATAAACAAGCGAATACCTTGGAATTGTTGATCTTGCTTGGCAAACTCAATCACCTTTAATACCCGGTCAGACACTTCCACTAAGTTGGCGCCGGATTCTTTAAACACATCCAGACCCACGGCGTAATGCTTATCTAAATGACGGCCTTCGGTCCGCTCAGGTAGCGCAAATTGCACATCAGCAACGTCACCCAAGGTCAGTCCTGGCAATAGCACTAGGGCTTTAATGTCTTCTAGATTGCGAAACTCGCCCTTAGGAGACACCTGATAAACCAGATTACTTTCCCGCAAAGTGCCAGCACTCAACACAAAGTTTTCGCGGCTAAGACGTGTCTGTAACTCGGTTGCCGAATAGCCACTGGCGGCGAGGCGGTTGGCATTAATACGCACTTCAATCTGCTTTTGCTCAACGCCATAGAGGCTCACCTTAGAGACGCCTTCGACGCGCTCCAATGGCCGCTTTAATTGCTTATCGAGCAAATCGAATGCGCCAGAGAGTTCGCGGTCGCTTGAAATACGTATGGTCAATACCGGCATATCGGCCGTAGAAAATTGGCGGATAAACACCCGCTCAACATCCTTGGGCAATAAATGCCGCACCGCATCGATTTTTTCCCGCGCTTCTAAGCTTTTAGTTGCGACGTTCTCACCCCATTTCATATTGATTTCGATTTCCGAACCCTCTTGGGAGGATTCGGATTCCAGCTCATCAATACCGCCCATAGTGGCGAGTGACTCTTCGAGCACCTTAGTGATATCGCGCTCAACTTCCGCAGGGGTTGAGCCTTTGTAAGGTACTTGCACCACAATTTGTGGAATATCGATGCCGGGGAACATTTCGAGCGGCAATAGGCGACTAGAAGCCAAACCAAACAGCAAGATAGCAAAGAAAAACATGCTGGTGGTGACTGGGCGTTTTATCGCTAAACGGGTGAGGTTCATAGGCGAGCCTCCGCAGTTTCTGCCGTGTTGTCTTGCTCTGTGGCGGTATGCGTAAACTCTTTACGGTCAAACAGGGCATAGAGCACAGGAATCACAATCAGGGTTAATAGGGTTGAGAGGCTCAGACCAAAGATCACGGTAATCGCCATCGGTGCGCGAACCTCTGAGCCATCGCCTAAACCTAAGGCCATAGGCAGTAAACCTAATGTGGTGGTTAGGGTGGTCATCATAATCGGGCGCAGACGGGATTTGGCCGCGACCTTAATGGCCTCAAGCTTGTCCACGCCTTCGGTGCGCAGCTGATTAATCCTATCGACGAGTACGATGGCGTTGTTAACCACAATCCCCGCGAGCATGATAAGGCCGATAAACACCACCACACTCAAATGGGTTTGGGTGATATAGAGCCCCAGCACGCTACCTGCCAGCGCCATCGGCACAGCGAATAAGATCAGCAGCGGATGCAGCAGCGATTCGAACTGACTCGCCATCACTAAGTACACCAGGAAAACTGCCAGGATTAATGCAATCTTCAGTGATTGGAATGAATGCTCCATTTCCTCATTTTGCCCACCAAAGCGCGCTTGAACCGAGGCGGGCAACACTTGTGCCGACAAAATTTGCTGCGCTTCGGCTACTGCGTCACTTAAGTCGCCATAGGCAAGGTTGGCCGATACTAAGGCCACACGTTGTTGGCTGATGCGGTTAATTGCCGATGGGCCTAGTTGCAATGACACTTCGGCCACTGCGCTCAGGGCTATGGGTTGGGAGCTATCAGGGTTGATGATTAAAGTATCAATATCACTGATTTGATCCCGCTCATCCAGTTCACTCCGAACGAGTATATCAATCTTGCGGTCACGAACTGTGTATTGGCTGGCGACCGTGCCACCGACGCGCTGGGCGATGCGATTGGCGACCGTGGGTGCATCCATACCTAAGGCGGCTAAGCGAGCATGGTCGAAGCGAATGCTGAGTTCTGGTTGACCATCACGCAGGCTAGTATTCACATCAGCGAATCGCTCGGAGGCGGAAAGCGCCTTAACCAGATTATCGGCACTGCGTTTGAGCAAGTGTAAATCGTAACCTGTTAGCTCAATCTCCAATGGGGTTTTAAAGCTGAAGAGTTCAGGTTGCTCGATTTTGGCTTCCAGCTCAGGGATGCGGCGTGCGGTGTCTCGCAGCACTTGCGTTACTTGGTGATAAGCCGTGTGATCGTTCAGAACGACCTGTAAACGCCCCCAGTTTTCGCCGCCACGGGCGGTATCAGAGGTCATTAGGCCGCCGCTGCCCGCTTGGCTGTAGGCATGTTTGACTTCCGGCCTGTCTTTAATCGACATCGCGAGTTGTTGCAGCACTTTATCGGTTTCACCGACCGCCGTGCCAGGAGGCAGCAGGATCTCCACATAAAACTCCCCTTGATTCATCGGTGGGATGAGTTCCATGCCAAGACGGGGGAGCAGGCTGATACAGGCGCCTGTGATCCCAATGGTCAGCAACAAGGTGGCGACTTGTTTACGTAGCGCCATCGCCAGCAGTTTGTGATAAACCGACTCGATAGCGTGGTAAACAAAGTTAAAACCACTGCTTAGTGGGCGCATCACTAACCCGAGTAGCCAAGAGAAGAAGCGGCCAATGACTAACGCTAAAGTCAGCAATGCACTCGGTAAGTAGCTAAAGAGCAACACAATCGGGAAGGAAAATACCGTCGCGCTATAGTGTTTTAACTTACCTAGCTTAGTAGTCGGTTTCTCCTTCGGGGTTTTCTTGATGAGTTCTGGCAGTGCTGTAAAGCCTTCGCGGGAGGCTAGCATTGGAATCGAAGTTAAAGCCACTAGGAGTGATGCGAGCAGGGCAAAGGTCACTGTGAGGGCTTGATCCGAGAACAGGGCACCGGCAATTCCATCGACAAAAACCAAGGGGACAAACACCGCGAGTGTGGTTAGGGTGGAGGCGAAAATCGCGCCCGCCACTTCTTTGGTCCCAGTCACTGCCGCATCTAACTTGCTCATGCCTTCGCTGCGGCAGCGGTCGATGTTCTCCAGTACCACAATGGCGTTGTCAACCAAGAGCCCAATGGCGAGCGCAATACCGCCTAATGACATGATGTTCAAGCTGATATCGGCAAAGTACATCATGTTAAAGGTGGCAATCACCGAGAAGGGGATCGAGATAGAGATAATCAGCGTCGGGATAATATTGCGCAGGAACAGGTAAATCACCAGCATAGACAAAATACTGCCCATCAACGCGGACGAGGTGACTTCGCTAACGGCACTCTCAATAAACTCGGACTGATCGTAAATCACTTCCAGTTTGTTTTGCTTAGGATCTTGGTTGATTTTGACTAGCTCATCGCGCAGCTTTTTAGCCACCGCGACCGTGTTGGCATCACCTTCCTTATAGATAGCCAGTTCAATCGACTCTTGGCTGCCGATACGAGTGATGTCGCTGCGCTCTTTAAAGGCATCGGTAATGCTGGCGACTTCAAATAGACGTACTAAGTTCTGTGCGTCGCGATAGACGATCACTTGTCCCAGTTCTTCCAATGAATTGAATTGGTTAAGGGTACGCACTAGATATTCGCGGTCGCCTTGGATCACTTTACCCGCAGATAAGTTGATGTTTTCCTCGTTGATGCGGCGTTTAATGTCATCGGCATTCAAATTGAGCTGGGATAACTTTTCCTGATTGAGCTGAATATGCACTTCCTGCTCTAAACCACCGGATAAACGCACCGCGGCCACACCAGAGAGGGCTTCTAAACGTCGTTTAAGCTCTTCCTCGGCGTAGGTGCGCATCTGCTTGAGTTCAGCCTCAGACGCATTAGGCACCGATAGCGCGAGACGCATGATAGGGTCAAGATTGGGGTTAAAGCGCAGCAATAATGGCTTTTTAACATCCAGTGGTAGGGCGATAGTGTCGAGTTTTTCACGCACATCGAGGCTCGCCATATCCATAGTGGTGCCCCATTCAAACTCGAGCACCACATCGGACATGCCAGAGCGGGAGATTGAGCTTATCTTACGTAAGCCTTTCACCACGCCGACGGCTTCTTCAATGGGTTTTGAGACCAGTTGTTCTACTTCAACGGGCGCCGCACCATCGTACATGGTTCGAATGGTTAAGGTGGGGTAGCTTAAATCGGGTAGGAGTTTTACCGCTAAGCGCGAAAACCCCACCATACCGAATAACATAATGGCCAGCATGAACATCCATACCGTGACTGGCCGTTTAACTGAGGTGCTGATGATTGACATGAAAGACTCCTATCAGTTCTTCGCTGAGGCCAAATCGAGTGGGGTAATGACTTCAACTAAGGATTGGTCTTTCAAATTTTGCTGACCACGGGTCACGACTTGCTCGCCGGGTTTGATACCGGAGACGACTTCCACCGAGTCACCTTCGCGGTAGCCGATTTCGACTTCGCGGCGGCTCGCGTTGCTGCCGTCAATCACATACAGGGCTTGCTTGTTGTCTTGGTTGATCAGGGCACTGTAGGGCACAGTGATCACATTCTCATGGGTGTCATACTTCAATTCGACCCGTGTGAACATCCCAGCTTTTAAATGCGCATTTTGATTGGGTACGGCCAAGGTGACTTTAAAGGTGCCGCTCTGTGGGTCGACCACAGGGCTGATGCGCAGTACTTTCGCGTGGATGGCATTTTTGCTCTGTTGATTGCTAAAGACTTGCGCTTCTTGGCCTAAACGTAGGCTAGTTAATTGCTGCTCAGGTAAATGGACAATCCCGTGCAGCTCGTCTTGATTGACAATATAGAATAAGTCACCAAATTCCTTAGCCATGTTGCCCGCTTTGACATAACGCTTAGCAACAATTCCGTCGATGGGCGAAACCACATGGCTTTCTTTGACTTGTAACTCAGCAAGATCCCGTCTTGCAATGGCGGCTTGCAGGTTGTATTCGAGCTTTGCCATAGAGTCGGCACTGATAAACTCCTTATTGGTCATCTTCTTCAAGCGGTTTAACTCTTGCTCGATGATTTTCACTTCGGCTTCGGAGCGGTCAAGATCGTATTGCTGACGTTTGGCATCGATAACCGCGAGGATTTGGCCTTTTTGCACCCGGTCGCCTTCTTCGACATTAATGGCTTCGATAAGGCCAGCGATGCGGCTGACTACATTAGCTTCCTGTGGGGCTTCGAGGGTGGCGGTAGTGCTATAAAACGAAGACACATTACCCTGCATCACGGTAGTGGTTTCGACGGGAATGGCATATTGTTCTTCTTTTTTAGCCACTTCCTCTTCGCCGCATGCTGCTAACATTGACACTAACAGCACGGGTAGGGCGAACTTAGCAATTGTTGACTTTTCCATAAGAGTATTACCTGTTGTCATTTTTGTGATGCCATCTGAAAGCAGAAAACATGCCAAAGTTAAAAATACATTAATTTCAGTAGATTAACTTAAATTTGTCAGATTGTAGATTAGGCAAACTTACTAAATGTAGCTAAAAAGTTTAAAAAGTGATGAGAAATGCTAAATAAGCTGAAGCGAGGTCATTCGGGATTGTGTTGCAGGGAGTGATAAGAAAAGCGAAGGGCGAGTATGAAAATCCCAATAAAAAAGCGCCCAAAGGGCGCTTTTAATCGATAAATGCCGATTAGCGTTTATCTTGGCTAACGAAGTCACGTGCAGTCTCGCCAGTATAAAGCTGACGTGGACGGCTGATCTTGTGACCTGGTTGATCCAACATTTCTTTCCAGTGAGCAATCCAACCCACAGTACGTGCTAATGCGAACAGTACGGTGAACATGCTAGTTGGAATACCAATGGCTTTCATGATGATGCCAGAGTAGAAGTCGACGTTTGGATAGAGTTTCTTCGAAATGAAGTACTCATCTTCCAGCGCGATACGCTCAAGTTCCATGGCCACATCTAATAATGGATCTTGTACCTTCAGCTCTTTTAACACTTCGTGACAGGTTTCACGCATCACTTTGGCACGTGGGTCAAAGTTTTTGTAAACACGGTGTCCGAAGCCCATTAGACGGAATGGGTCGTTCTTGTCTTTCGCACGGGCGATGAATTCAGGAATACGGTCTACTGAACCGATTTCTTCTAACATTTGTAGACAAGCTTCGTTCGCGCCGCCGTGTGCAGGGCCCCATAGAGAAGCAATACCCGCAGCGATACACGCGAATGGATTCGCGCCTGAAGAACCTGCTAAACGTACGGTTGACGTTGACGCGTTTTGTTCGTGGTCCGCATGTAGAATGAAGATACGATCCATAGCACGTTCAACGATTGGGTTTACTTTGTACTCTTCACACGGAACGGCAAACATCATACTTAAGAAGTTGCCTGCGTAGCTTAAGTCATTGCGTGGGTAAACGAATGGCTGGCCAGAAGAGTACTTGTAGCACATAGCGGCAATCGTTGGCATTTTGGAGACTAGGCGATACGCGGCGATTTCGCGGTGGCGAGGATCGTTGACATCGAGTGAGTCTTGATAAAATGCAGACAATGCACCAGTGACACCACACAACATCGCCATAGGATGAGCATCACGACGGAAACCTCTAAAGAAGAAGGCGAGTTGCTCATGAACCATAGTGTGGGTTTTTACTGTGTGTACAAATTCAGCATATTGCTCTTTCGTCGGCAGTTCACCGTAAAGCAGCAGGTAACACAGGTCTAAGTAATCTGAGTCAACGGCGAGTTGCTCGATTGGATAGCCGCGGTGTAACAATATACCTTGATCGCCATCGATATAGGTAATTGCAGATTCACAGGAGGCTGTCGCGAGAAAACCTGGATCAAAAGTGAAGTAACCCTTGCTGCCAAGTTTACTGATATCGATTACGTCAAAACCAGCGGATCCTTGCTTTACTGGCAATTCTATCGAGTCGTTCCCTGGTAATTCTAATTTGGCTTTTAAATCAGCCATACCCCGTTCTCCTTACTTCGTTCTTATCTGTGAGTGCGGCATGTCAAACCGCCATTACTTTACAGCCATTCTAGATCACATTTCAATTTAAATAAGCGTTTAAATTTGTTAGACCATGGTATAAAACGCTTTACTTTCCTTGCCACAACTGGCACTTAGGTGAAAATATCCTTAAAAAAACAAAATTTGCATTCTGTGATGTTTGTATTTGACATTTCCCGCGAGTATACTTGCCTCCGCCTAATAATGGCTGCAAACGATGATGTTAAAGCACCCTTTATTTACATGTTAAATAGGTGAGTGTTCAAATAGTTATCTGTTTGTTTAAACTTTGCTTTTGTGTTTACTTTTGCCTTGAATTACCCCTTGGTTTAAAGTTTGTACAAAAGCGGTTCACATAACAAAAAAAATGCTCAATGGAGCTGAGTGAGCAGAACGTGAAAAAGCAAAGACCTGTCCATTTAGATCTGCAGACCATTCGCTTTCCTGCAACAGCGATTGTGTCAATTCTTCACCGTGTATCCGGTGTCATCATGCTATTCGCTGTTGGCATTCTTATTTGGTTGCTAAAATCATCTTTAGCCTCCGCTGAAAGTTTCGCAGGCGTACAATCTCTGTTTGATAACTTCGTTGTGAAGTTCATCATGTGGGGCATTTTGACTGCACTGGCTTATCACTTATTCGGTGGCCTACGCCACTTAGTAATGGATACCGGTCGTTGGGAAGAGTTGGCTTCGGGCACCGCCTCAGCGAAAGCTGTATTTGTACTGACGGTAGCCTTTTCAATTTTAGCGGGGTTATGGGTATGGTAACCAATGCAGCAAGTTTTGGACGCAGTGGTGTTCATGACTTTATTCTACTACGCGCTAGTGCAGTAATCCTCGCCTGTTACACCATTTTCATGGTTGGCTTTATTGCATGTAGTTCCCCTCTCACCTATGACGTTTGGCACGGCCTGTTTAGTGCTCTGCCAATGAAAGTGTTTACCCTGCTTGCGCTGGTTGCACTGCTTGTTCACGCCTGGATTGGTGTATGGCAAGTGTTGACGGATTACGTCAAGTGCACTTCGTTACGCGGTGTTTTACAGTTCACCTTCGTCGTCACCGTCTTTTGTTATCTGGCGGCCGGCATTGTTATTGTGTGGGGTGTCTAAGTGAGTATTCCAGTACGTGAGTTTGATGCTGTAGTGATTGGTGCCGGCGGTGCCGGTATGCGTGCAGCATTACAGATTTCTAAAGAAGGTAAGAGCTGTGCGCTTTTATCTAAAGTATTCCCAACCCGTTCTCATACCGTATCTGCGCAGGGTGGTATCACAGTTGCGTTAGGTAACGCCCATGAAGACCATTGGGAACAACACATGTACGATACCGTAAAAGGTTCCGACTTTATCGGTGACCAAGACGCTATCGAATTCATGTGTCAAACCGGTCCAGAAGCCATTATTGAACTCGAGCACATGGGTTTACCATTCTCTCGTTTCGATAACGGTAAGATTTACCAACGTCCTTTCGGTGGTCAATCTAAAAACTTCGGTGGTGAGCAAGCGGCGCGTACCGCTGCTGCGGCAGACCGTACTGGTCACGCACTGCTTCACTGCTTATACCAACAGAACGTTAAACACAAAACTCAAGTGTTTTCTGAGTGGTATGCCCTCGATTTAGTAAAAAACCAAGACGGTGCCATCGTAGGTTGTACTGCGATTGAAATCGAAACGGGTGAAATCGTTTACTTCAAAGCCAAAGCCACTGTACTCGCTACTGGCGGTGCAGGCCGTATCTACGCCTCAACCACAAACGCACACATCAATACCGGTGACGGTGTTGGCATGGCGATGCGTGCTGGTGTTCAGATGCAAGATATGGAAATGTGGCAATTCCACCCAACCGGTATCGCTGGCGCGGGTGTACTTGTGACTGAAGGTTGTCGTGGTGAAGGTGGTTACCTGCTGAACAAAGACGGCGAGCGTTTCATGGAGCGTTATGCACCAAACGCGAAGGACTTAGCATCTCGTGACGTGGTAGCACGTTCTATGATGACTGAAATCCGTGAAGGCCGTGGTTTAGATGGTCCATTAGGCCCACACTGCTTACTGAAACTCGATCACTTAGGTAAAGAGACCTTAGAAGCCCGTCTACCAGGCGTTTGTGAACTCTCTCGTACCTTCGCGCATATTGATCCGGCCGATGGTCCAATCCCTGTTTTGCCAACCTGTCACTATATGATGGGTGGTTTGCCAACGAAGGTGAGCGGTCAAGTTATTCGTAAGAATGAAGATGGCAGCGAGCAAGATGTGGTTGGTTTATTCGCAGTAGGTGAGATTGCCTGTGTGTCTGTGCACGGTGCCAACCGCTTAGGCGGTAACTCTCTGCTCGACTTAGTGGTCTTTGGCCGCGCCGCGGGTCAACACTTAGGTAAAGCACTCGATGAGACTGCGGATCCAAAAGATGCGACCGATGCAGAAATCCAAGCGACATTAGCGCGCTTAAACCGCTGGGAAAACAACAAAACTGGCGAAGATCCTGCGCAAATTCGTAAAGATTTACAACTTTGCATGCAATTAAACTTCTCTGTATTCCGCCGTGGCGATGCAATGGCAGAAGGTTTAGAGCAGTTAAAAGCTATCCGTAAGCGTTTAGAAAATGCCAAGTTGTCTGATAACTCTCGTGAATTCAACACTCAACGTATTGAATGTTTAGAGTTAGATAACCTGATGGCGACGGCAATTGCCACCGCTTATGCCGCTAACTTCCGTACAGAGAGCCGTGGTGCTCACTCACGTGAAGACTATTTAGAGCGTGATGATGATAACTGGTTATGTCACACCCTGTTTGACCCTGTGACTGAAACCATGGACCGTCGTGCTGTGAACATGGCACCTAAGTTACGTGAAGCATTCCCGCCGAAGAAACGTACCTACTAGGAGTTGCAAAGATGAAATTGGAATTTGCAGTTTATCGCTACAATCCTGATGTAGATACAAAGCCTTACATGCAGGATTACAGCCTTGAAGTGGCTGATGGCACTGACATGATGGTGCTCGATGCACTGATCAAGTTAAAAGAGCTGGACCCAACCTTAGTGTTCCGTCGCTCATGCCGTGAAGGTGTTTGCGGTAGTGACGGTGTGAACATGAACGGTAAAAACGGTCTGGCTTGTATTACACCAATCTCTACCTTCAAAGGTAAGAAGTTGGAAATTCGTCCACTGCCAGGTATGCCAGTCGTACGTGACTTAGTGGTTGATTTAACTCAGTTCTACAAGCAGTACGAGAAGATCAAGCCATACCTCATCAACGATGAGAAGATGCCTGCCCGTGAACATTTACAGTCACCTGAACAACGTGCGCATTTAGATGGCCTGTACGAATGTATCATGTGTGCATGTTGTTCTACGGCTTGCCCATCGTTCTGGTGGAATCCTGATAAGTTTATCGGTCCTAGCGGTCTGCTACACGCTTACCGTTTCTTGATCGACAGCCGCGATACAGCAACAGAAGAACGTCTTTCTGAGCTGGACGACGCCTACAGCGTGTTCCGTTGCCACGGCATCATGAACTGCGTTGACGTTTGTCCAAAAGGACTTAATCCGACTAAAGCAATTGGTCACATTAAGTCAATGCTGCTTAAGCGAGCTGTGTAATGCGAGAACCCGAGCTTAAACCAATAATAATATAGCTCTCGAAGAGTCACTTTCTGGGTATAGAAGGTGGCTCTTTTGTGTATGTAATGGAAGACAACGCGCCGTGAAATCTGGATATCTAGGGGCGGCAAAATTTATGCGTCGCAGGTAAATGCTTGAGATTGCATATAAAAACTATGGCTAAGCACGTGTATAAAGTTTGAAAGGAATAGCAATGCACCAAGGCATCATGAAAGCCTGGCTCGAATCATCTCACTTAAGCGGTGCAAATTCGACCTACGTAGAAGAGATGTATGAAGCCTATCAAGAAGACCCACAGTCAGTTTCTGACGATTGGCGTGCGGTATTTGATAATCTCCCTCCGGTAAACGGTGCCTCTAAAGATGCGCCTGAAGCGGCTCACTCCAAAGTACGTGATTATTTTCGCAGTTTAGCGATGGAAGGACGTCATAAGAGCGCCGCTCGTGTGACCGATCCTGAGTTGGATGCTAAGCAAGTTAAAGTGCTACAGCTGATCAACGCCCACCGTTTCCGTGGTCACCAAGGGGCTAACCTCGACCCGTTAGAATTGTGGAAACGTGAACCTGTTGCCGATTTAGATCCCGCATTCCACGGTCTAACTAAAGAAGACATGGAACGTGAGTTCAACACTGGCTCGTTCGCCCACGGCGGCGAAACCATGAAGCTGGCTGACTTAGTCAAAGCGCTAAAAGCCACTTACTGTGGTTCGATTGGCGCCGAATACATGCACATTACCGATACTGATGAGAAGCGTTGGATCCAACAACGTCTCGAACCATCCTTAGGTAGAGCCAACTACGATAAAAGCGTTAAGACCCGCATTCTCGAAGGCCTAAATGCTGCTGAAGGCATTGAAAAATATTTAGGCGCTAAATTCCCTGGTGCAAAACGCTTCTCGTTAGAAGGCGGCGATGCGTTAGTCCCTATGATGCGCGAAATCATTTACCGCGCAGGTGAAGCGGGCACGAAAGAAATCGTCGTTGGTATGGCTCACCGTGGTCGTTTAAACGTACTGGTGAACGTATTAGGTAAGCGTCCCGCTGAACTGTTTGACGAGTTCGCTGGTAAGCACGCCGATACCCATGGTTCTGGCGACGTGAAATACCACCAAGGTTTTTCATCTGATTTCGAAACGCCGGGCGGCAATGTGCACTTAGCACTGGCCTTTAACCCATCACACCTTGAAATCGTTAACCCTGTGGTTATGGGCTCTGTACGTGCTCGTCAAGACCGCCGTGGTTGCAAAGACGGTTTACAGGTGATGCCAATCACGATCCACGGTGACTCTGCAATTGCTGGTCAAGGTATCGTGCAAGAGACATTCAATATGTCTCAAACCCGTGGCTTTAAAGTGGGCGGCAGCATCCGTATCGTGGTTAACAACCAAGTAGGTTTTACCACATCAAATCATCACGATGTGCGTTCAACTGAATACTGTACTGACATCGCTAAGATGGTTCAGGCACCGATTTTCCACGTGAACTCGGACGATCCAGAAGCCGTTGCCTTTGTTGCTCAGCTGGCTGTTGATTACCGTAACGAGTTTAAACGTGACGTGGTGATTGATTTAGTGTGTTACCGCCGTCATGGCCACAACGAAGCTGATGAGCCAAGTGCAACTCAGCCATTGATGTATGCCAAGATCAAGAAACACCCAACGCCACGTAAGATCTACGCTGATAAACTGATCGCTGAAAATACAATCGGCGCTGATGAAGTGACTAGCATGATTAACACCTACCGTGACGCCTTAGACCAAGGTGACTGTGTGGTGAAAGAATGGCGTCCAATGACACTGCACACAGTGGATTGGTCACCTTATATTGGTCGCGAGTGGGACGAAGCTTATGACGCCTCAACACCGCTATCACGCTTACAGAATTTAGCTGACAAGCTGAGCTACGTACCAGAAAGCCACCCATTACATTCACGTGTTGCTAAAATTTATAGTGACCGTGTTGCAATGGCAAAAGGCGAGAAGTTGCTCGACTGGGGCTTTGCTGAAACCTTAGCTTACGCGACGATTCTTGAAGACAAACAACGTGTTCGCATTACAGGTCAAGACTCTGGCCGTGGTACTTTCTTCCACCGTCACGCGGTTCTGCATAACCAAAACGATGCGACAACTTACTTGCCACTGCGCAACCTGTCTGAAGACCAAGGTCCAATCGACATTACTGACTCAGTATTGTCTGAAGCATCAGTATTAGCCTTCGAATACGGCTATGCGACAGCGGAACCAGGTGGTCTGGCGATTTGGGAAGCCCAATTCGGTGACTTCGCTAACTGTGCGCAAGTGGTTATCGACCAGTTCCTGTCGTCTGGTGAGCAGAAGTGGGGCCGTTTATGCGGTTTGACCATGCTGTTACCACACGGTTACGAAGGTCAAGGTCCAGAACACTCAAGTGCCCGTTTAGAGCGTTTCTTGCAGCTGTGTGCTAACCACAACATGCAAGTGTGTGTGCCATCAACGCCAGCACAGGTTTACCATATGCTGCGTCGCCAAGTGGTGCGCCCAATGCGTCGTCCACTGGTGGTGATGTCACCTAAGTCATTGCTACGTCACCCATTAGCGGTTTCTAGCATGGAAGAATTGGCTAATGGCACCTTCCAAAACGTGATCGGTGAAATCGATACGTTAGAAGCGAGCAAAGTCGATCGCGTCGTGTTCTGTAGCGGTAAGGTGTACTTCGAGCTACTGGAAAAACGCCGTAAAGAAAACATCAACAACATCGCAATAATCCGTGTCGAACAGTTATATCCGTTCCCACATGAAGAAATGGTTGCAGCCTTAGCTGACTACCAACATGTGACCGATTTTGTATGGTGTCAGGAAGAGCCGCAAAACCAGGGTGCTTGGTACTCTAGCCAACATCACTTCTGGGCTGCTATCCCTGCGGGTGCAAAACTGACCTATGCTGGCCGTGAAGCATCTGCTGCACCAGCCTGTGGTTACCCTGAGCTGCATGCTCACCAACAAGAATCTTTAGTGAACAGTGCCCTAAAGCTGTAATAGCTAAGACTGTAGTAATAGACATTTTATAAAAAAGGATCGTTTTTCATGAGTATCGAAATCAAGGTACCCGTACTGCCAGAATCTGTTGCCGATGCAACTATCGCCACTTGGCACGTAAAAGTGGGTGAGCAAGTTTCTCGTGATCAAAATCTGGTTGATATTGAAACTGACAAAGTCGTACTGGAAGTGGTTGCACCAGAAGATGGTCACATCGGTGAGTTCCTGTTCCAAGAAGGCGACACCGTTCTGGGCGAGCAAGTGATTGCTAAGTTCATCGCGGGTGCGGTTTCTGGTCAAGAAGTGACTAAAGCCGAAGCTGAAGCTGCTGCACCTGTTGCCGCTGCTGCAACTGAAGAGTCTAACGATGCATTAAGCCCATCAGTACGTCGTTTACTGGCTGAGCACAATGTTGATGCGAGCAAAGTGAAGGGCACTGGTGTCGGTGGCCGTATCACTAAAGAAGACGTTGAAGCCTTTATCAAGTCTGCGCCTAAAGCTGCTGCCCCTGCGGCTCCTGCGGTACAACCACTCGCTGCGGGTCGTAGCGAGAAACGTGTTCCAATGACTCGTTTACGTAAGACTATCGCTAACCGTTTATTAGAAGCGAAAAACTCTACTGCAATGCTCACGACGTTCAACGAAGTGAACATGAAGCCAATCATGGATATCCGTAAGCAATATCAAGATATCTTTGAAAAGCGCCACGGTATCCGTTTAGGTTTCATGTCTTTCTACGTGAAAGCGGTAACCGAAGCGCTGAAACGCTTCCCAGAAGTAAACGCGTCAATCGACGGTGATGATATTGTTTACCACAACTACTTCGACGTCAGCATCGCGGTATCGACTCCTCGTGGTCTGGTCACTCCAGTATTGCGTGATACCGATACTATGAGCCTAGCTGATATCGAAAAAGCAGTCCGCGATCTGGCGATCAAAGGCCGCGATGGCAAGCTGACTGTGGCTGATATGACTGGCGGTAACTTCACCGTGACTAACGGTGGTGTATTCGGCTCTCTGATGTCTACCCCAATTTTAAACCTGCCACAAAGCGCGATTTTAGGCATGCATGCCATTAAAGATCGCCCAATGGCAGTGAATGGTCAGGTGGAAATCCTGCCCATGATGTACCTAGCTCTCTCATATGACCATCGTATTATCGATGGCCGTGAGTCAGTTGGCTTCTTAGTCGCCATTAAAGACTTCTTGGAAGACCCAACTCGTCTGCTACTTGACCTATAATCTAACGCGCTAAACGATAAAGTTTAGCCTGTTAGTTAAAGACAAGCGTCAGACATACCCTCGTGACTGGCCCCGTGGGGCCAGTTGGATTTGATTAGAAGTATACGGATAGATCATCATGAATTTGCATGAGTATCAGGCAAAATCCCTATTTGCCGAATATGGTTTACCAGTGTCAGAAGGTTTTGCATGTGATACAGCCCAAGAAGCTGTAGAAGCGGCAGGCCGTATTGGCGGAAATTTATGGGTTGTTAAGTGTCAAGTACACGCAGGCGGCCGCGGTAAAGCGGGTGGCGTTAAAGTCACTGGCGATAAAGAAGAAATCAGAGCCTTTGCCGAACACTGGTTAGGCAAAAATCTGGTGACTTATCAAACTGATGAGAAAGGTCAGCCGGTTGCTAAAATTTTAGTAGAAAGCTGCACCGACATCGCTAACGAACTGTACTTAGGTGCAGTAGTTGACCGCGCTACCCGTCGCGTAGTGTTCATGGCGTCAACTGAAGGTGGTGTTGAGATTGAGAAAGTGGCAGAAGAAACGCCAGAACTCATTCACAAAGCGATCATCGATCCACTGACTGGTCCTCAACCATACCAAGCACGTGATCTTGGCTTCAAACTGGGCTTAAACCCAACTCAAATGAAGCAATTCACCAAGATCTTCATGGGTCTGGCGACTATGTTCGTTGATCACGATTTCGCTCTGCTGGAAATCAACCCACTGGTTATCACCACTGAAGGTAACCTGCACTGCTTAGACGGTAAAATTGGTATCGATGGTAACGCACTGTTCCGTCAACCAAAAATTAAAGCAATGCACGATCCATCTCAAGACGACGCCCGTGAAGCTCACGCTGCAATGTTCGAACTGAACTATGTTGCGCTGGACGGAAACGTAGGTTGTATGGTGAACGGCGCTGGTCTGGCGATGGGTACTATGGACATCGTTAACCTGCACGGTGGCAAGCCAGCTAACTTCCTCGACGTAGGAGGTGGCGCGACTAAAGAACGTGTTGCTGAAGCATTCAAGATCATTCTGTCTGACAGCAATGTGAAAGCCGTTCTGGTTAACATCTTCGGTGGTATCGTACGTTGTGACATGATCGCAGAAGGTATCATTGGCGCTGTTAAAGAAGTTGGCGTTAAAGTTCCCGTTGTAGTGCGTTTAGAAGGTACTAACGCTGAATTAGGCCGTGAAGTATTAGCTAAATCAGGTCTTGATATCATTGCAGCTAACAGTCTGACTGATGCGGCTGAGCAAGTAGTTAAAGCTGCGGAGGGCAAATAATGTCTGTATTAATTAACAAAGATACCAAGGTAATCTGCCAAGGCTTTACCGGTGGTCAAGGTACTTTCCACTCTCAACAAGCTATCGATTACGGTACGCAAATGGTCGGTGGTGTATCTCCAGGTAAAGGCGGTACTGAGCACTTAGGTCTGCCAGTGTTCAACACTGTGAAAGACGCTGTGGCTGCCACTGGCGCGACTGCTTCTGTTATCTACGTTCCTGCTCCTTTCTGTAAAGATGCAATCCTTGAAGCAATCGACGGTGGTATTGAGCTGATCGTTTGTATCACTGAAGGTATCCCAACACTGGATATGCTGGAAGTGAAAGTGAAGCTAGAAGAAACTGGCGTTCGCATGATCGGTCCAAACTGTCCAGGTGTTATCACCCCAGGTGAATGTAAGATTGGTATTATGCCAGGACACATTCACTTAAAAGGCAAAGTGGGTATCGTTTCTCGTTCAGGTACGCTGACCTATGAAGCGGTTAAGCAAACGACTGACGAAGGTTTCGGCCAATCTACTTGCGTAGGTATTGGTGGTGACCCAATCCCAGGTACTAACTTCATCGACGTATTGGAAATGTTCCAAAACGATCCACAGACTGAAGCCATCGTGATGATCGGTGAAATCGGTGGTACTGCTGAAGAAGAAGCGGCTGCTTACATCAAAGCTAACGTGACTAAACCAGTTGTGTCTTACATCGCGGGTGTAACTGCTCCTGCTGGTAAGCGTATGGGTCACGCGGGTGCGATCATTGCTGGCGGTAAAGGTACTGCTGCTGACAAATTTGCTGCATTAGAAGCCGCGGGCGTGACAACTGTCCGCTCGTTAGCGGATATCGGCAAAGCGCTGCGTGCTAAAACGGGTTGGTAATCTAACCGTTAACACACGAAAAGGCGCCTAAGGCGCCTTTTTTATTGCGCGTCTGTTAGCGAGTGCCGAGCAGTAAAGTGTGAGAATGGGCAAGCTAACGCTGCCTAGGCTAGCATTTTGAGTTACAAAGGGTTAGATTGGGTTTCTCTACGGGCGTCATCACCTGATTGATGTATGAATACACGAGTAGAGCCACAACCCTAAGCCCTGCGCTTAAAGCACCACGGCTGTTCTGCAATAAATCTTGTACTTAATTATCACGCGGTTGCGGCATTAAGCTGCGAGCGTATTTTTTTATCGGTTTATCCCATTGGGGGAGGATAGGCCAGCACAGATGTTTAACCCTAAGGGGCATCTATTTACACGAGGGAAAGACAGTGAATACACCAAAGATTATTATTTCAGAAATCGATTTAGAAAGAATCGAGCGTCTGCTGGAGTCATTACCGGCGAACGCCTTCCCAGGGCGTGCGGCATTGGAGGCGGAACTCGACCGAGCCGATATTGTGCCCGCAGCGCAAATGCCAGGGAATGTGGTGACGATGAACTCTGAAGTAAAATTTAGCGTGTCATCCAGTCAAGATACCTTCTGCTTACGGTTAGTTTATCCCAAGGATGCGGCAGGTGAGGGCACCATTTCTATCCTCGCGCCCGTGGGCAGTGCTTTATTGGGTTTATCACAAGGGGATGAAATTGAGTGGCCAGGCCCTGGTGGCTCAATGGTCAAAGTACGTATCGAAGAAATTATGTATCAGCCAGAGCGAAGCGGTGACTTTCACCGTTAATCGCAGCTCTGGATATTAGTGTGTAGAGGGCAATATCAAGGAAGCCAATATGATTATACAAACAGAGCGTTTAATACTCAGACCATTTACTGAGCAGGATATCGATGCCCTCTATTTAATGAACAGTAACCCTGCGATGTTGAAATACATTCCAACCGTACCTTTTACTGATCGTGAGCAGGCGCGGGAGCTATTCCATAACGTGATTTCGCAGGATTATCAGCAGCGTGGGTTTGGACGCTGGGCCGTCGAGCATAAAGCCGATAATAAAGTGATTGGCTTTTGCGGACCAAAGTTTATTCCTGAATATAATGAAGTCGAAATTGGCTATCGCTATTTTCCCGAGTATTGGGGCAAGGGGATTGGTACCGAAGCTGCTCAAGCGGCAATTAGCGTGTTCCCGCAGTTTGGTATTACGCAAATCATTGCATTGATCCTAGAGGGTAACATTGGCTCTGAAGGCGTAGCTAAAAGCATAGGAATGCATTGGCGTGAACCTAGCGAGTTTATGGGGCATAAAGTGAATGTGTACGCAAAGCTGCTCTAACAGTGCTTGAGCGTTCCAACAAAAAACCAGCCTAGATGGCTGGTTTTTAATTAGGCCTGTCTGGTTGATATCCAGATTGAGCTAAATCTGCTTACTCGTCGTTATGATCGCACTTATCGTTGGTGCAATGACCGTACAAATATAAGCTGTGGTTGGTCAGTTTAATGTTGTACTTGCTGGCGATCTCGTC
This sequence comes from Shewanella decolorationis S12, assembly GCF_000485795.1. Classification (GTDB taxonomy): domain Bacteria; phylum Pseudomonadota; class Gammaproteobacteria; order Enterobacterales; family Shewanellaceae; genus Shewanella; species Shewanella decolorationis. The sequence continues at coordinate 18,336 of NZ_AXZL01000024.1, read as the reverse complement.
TTGGCGACGTTCAATCACTTCATCTGAAAACTCAATCACTTTGCCACAGGAAAGGCAAACTAAGTGATCGTGGTGGTGTTGAGTCGATAACTCGAATACCGCTTTGCCACTTTCGAAGTGGTGGCGAGATACGATACCAGCATCATCAAACTGGTTTAATACACGGTAAACTGTTGCTAGACCAATTTCTTCACCTAAATCGAGCAGTTTCTTGTATAAGTCTTCTGCACTGATATGTTGGTTTTCAGGTCCTTGCATCAGTTCGAGGATCTTGACTCGTGGCAGGGTGATTTTCAAACCGGCTTTTTTGAGCGCTTGATTTCCATCTGTCATTGCTAATCTCTTGATTGCAGAACCAATAGGTTCATCCGTGGATAGTGAATGCCATTATAGGGGGTCAAATTAAAAACTTAAACCTTTGTTCTAGCTTTATGAGTCTATATGCAGATAAATTGTGTCTCTTAGCGCGAAATTGCAATAAATTGCGGCAATTCAAGCATAGTTTTTGTAAGGTTATACCAAGGAATAATGTTCACGAATGTAAAAATTCGGGACAATGGACAGAATAATTACAATAAAAGGAAGCGGTATGTACCAGCATATTGTGGTGTTAACTGGCGCGGGCATTTCGGCTGAATCGGGATTACGTACCTTTCGTGATCAAGATGGTTTGTGGGAAGAGCACCATATTGAAGACGTGGCGACACCCGAAGGTTATGCCCGCGATACCGAACTGGTTGAGCGATTTTATAACAGTCGTTGGGAGCAGTTGCACAGTGGCACAGTGATGCCCAATGCGGCGCATCTTGCTTTAGCCAAATTAGAGGCGGAATTTTCTGGTCAATTATTGGTTGTGACTCAGAATATTGATGATTTACATGAGCGTGCTGGCTCAAGACGCTTATTGCATATGCATGGTGAATTGTCTAAAGGTCGCTGCCCACGCTCGCGTCAAACCTTCTTATTAAGAGAACCCTTCGGCCCCAATAATTGCTGTACCTGCTGCATTCCCGCACAAAGACTACGTCCCCATGTGGTGTGGTTTGGTGAAATGCCGTTAGGGATGGACAGAATTCATGATGCACTCGATAACTGCGATTTATTCATTGCCATTGGTACGTCGGGCACAGTGTATCCGGCGGCTGGGTTTGTCGATACGGCCAATCATCATGGCGCGCAAACAGTGGAGGTCAATTTAGTCTCGCCCGATAGACACAGTCAGTTTCAATATCATTTAACTGGTAAAGCGGGTGATATAGTACCTAAACTGGTCGAGACCATTTTGGCCGGACAAGTCATTGGCTCAGACTTGCCGAATGAGTGATTAACGGATGACGCAAAAACTCGCTATTATTATGCGGGGATTGCCGGGGAGCGGTAAATCCCATTGGGTTGAGCAGTTTGTCGCTAATCTACCGTTAGAAGATGCGTTGCGTATCCGCCAAGGTGGTATTTTTTCGACCGACAGTTTTTTCTACGAGGGAGAGGTGTACCGATTCGATGCGAAAAAACTTTCCGAATACCACCAACGTAATTTAACGGCATTTATTCAAGCACTCAGCAATGACCAGCCTATTGTGATTTGTGATAATACTAATCTCTGCCGCTGGGAGTACATGGCATACGAGGCCGCGGCTAAAGCGCTCGGTTATCAAGTTCGTATTGTGTTGATCGGTGAACCATTAGACGATGCACATCAAAAGTTGTGCGCCGAGCGTAATCGCCATCGCGTGCCGTTAACGCAAATTCGACGAATGGCAAAACAGTTTGAGGATTTTTAAGCTCACTTTGTTTGTCATCTTGTTATACCAATCACATTAAATATCTAATCAGTTCAGATGCCTGTGAGGCTCCCGAAGGGCGGGGTTGAACGGGCTTTATACTGCGTTTAAGGCTTTGGACAGAGCGCCACTGTGCCTTCAAGCCTTCGCCTTGTCTAAAGCCTGTTTAACTCACTCTGAATGAACAGATAGTTAATACGATTGGTATTACGCTATTCTCTCATCAAGCTTAAGCACAAATACCTTATATAAGAGTTGCATAAGCTTGATCTTAATGACAGTTTCCTTTTAGGCATATCGAGTATAATTCGACAAGTCTGCCCCCTCTGGAGTGTATCTTGTTAACAAAACTGCTGCTTACCTTAGCCGTAATTATTATGGGGATTTTGTTGCTGGCTAAGCGTGAACCTAACGCTAAAGCCATAGCCACAGTGAATGTTCCTGCTATGCCAAGTCTCTGGCGTCGATATGGCATGCGGGGTGCATTTTTACTGCTGGGACTCAGCCTTCTAGGCTACAGTGTTTGGTATTGGCGGGATCAGCATAAGGTCGTGACTGTGACCATAGTGTCCCCAGCCGGCGTACTCTCCGGCGTCTATAAGGCGCGCAAAGGGGATATCTCTGAGGCCAAAATGGTGACGGTTGAAGGAGTACATATTCGATTTTCTAATGCGGAGCGGCTAGAGATATTGGAAGACTAAAACAGATTTATTTTATGAATTTATCGCTCTCGCCTTTTCATTACTAAGTTATGCGTTAAACTAGCGACAATTTTTTAGCCTGCACTTAAGTGGACTTTTTAGCTTAAGTTTTTTTCAGGAGGACACATGATTACTGCCTATGTCTACGAAAACCGTCAACTGACGGCCACTGAAATTAACACACAAGACAGTATTCCAGCGTCGACCATATGGTTGGATCTCTATAAACCTGATGATGCAGAGCGAGAATGGTTAAGTCGTTTTTCTGTTGAAGAAGTCCCCGACGAAGAAGATATCAACGAGATTGAGGCCTCGGCGCGTTTTTACCAAAACAGCGACGGCTTACATATCAACTCATTATTCCCTCAGCGCGTAGGGCAAGACGTGCGGGGCGTCAACGTTTCCTTTAACCTGCGCAGTAATTTCCTGTTGACCATACGTGAGGAAGATGTCGGCCTGATCCGTTTATTACGTAACTATTTACGCCTTGGTCGTTTAGAAGTCTCAACCCCGCAGGAATTGTTTCTCGAACTGTTTAATCTTAAAGTGGATTATCTCTCCGACTTGATTGAAGACGTCTACACAGTGCTTGAAAATGTCGGTGAGCAAGTTTTCGAGAGCGAAGAGCTCGATGATGTGTTCAAGCTTATTACCTTGCAGGAAGACTCTAACGGTAAAATTCGGTTAAGTTTGCTCGATACTCAGCGCTCACTGCGTTATATGCAAAGGTATTACCGCGGGCAGTTGTCGGATGAACATTTAAAAGATTTGCGGGAAATGCTTTCGGATATCGAGTCGTTAATGCCCCACAGCCAGTTTATCTTCGATAAGTTAAACTTTCTGCTCGATGCCGCCATGGGTTTCAGTGGTTTACAGCAGAATAAGATCATTAAAATCTTCTCGGTTGCGGCCGTGGTCTTTCTGCCGCCCACGTTGATTGCCAGCAGTTACGGGATGAACTTCCATGGTATGCCGGAGTTAGGTTGGCAATATGGTTATCCTATGGCGATATTGATGATGCTCGCCAGTGCTGCAGGGACATATTTCTTCTTTAAGCGTAAACACTGGCTCTAGTTTTTTGCTAAAACGCATGTCAAATATAACAGCCGGAGATTGTCCGGCTGTTATATTTTGATTATTCATCATTTTTTATGGGCTACTTACGACTATCACCGCCAAAGTAGTAGCTGACACGCTCGCGCGGGTTAAGATACTCATGTACTTTTTCGGGCAAAGCGGCGGGCGGCAGACAGCGGACTATCGTTATCCCTTCAACTTCAAGATCGACAATCGGCGCCTGATCTTTAGGGACGAGAGCGTCATAAACAAGAATTTTCGGACAGAGCAGCTTTTGCAGATTGACCGACATCACCATGGCATATTGACCGCTCGACAACTCCACCACACTTCCGGGTGGATAAATACCCAGCATTTTGATCATTTTACCAATATAGTCTTGATTTAATTTAGTTTTATACTGCTTGTATAAGTGCCCTAATGCCGCGTAGGGCATGCGTGCCTTACCTTGGTTACTTGGATAGCAAAGTGAATCATATTCATTCACTACCGCGAGTAGTTGCGACATTTTATCAAGTTCTGCTTCTTTTAATCCCTTGGGATAACCACTGCCATCAAGAAACTCATGGTGATTTGTAATTGCAGGCAAGGCTGCCTCTGGGAAGTTTTCGGCAAGTTTGAGTAAATCGACCCCGAGCAAAGGATGTTGCTTGATAAAGTTGAGTTCAGGTGCAGACCAAGGTGTGGTTTTTTTCAAAATTTGTGGTGGGACCTTAAGCTTGCCCACATCATGAAATAAGGCACTTAAGCCAACTAACTCTATTTCGCTGCGATCCCATTCCATCTCTTTGGCAATCAGCATCGAGAGTATTGCCACGTTTAAAGAATGGTAATAAATGCTCTCATCCTGCTTTGCATCACTCATAAGATGCAGCACTAGGTTATCGGAGGTTAATAGCTGTTCTACCATGCTGTGAACTAACACTTTGGCGTCATCGACAGCATTTAAAGGACGGTTACGTAACTTGGAAATTAGGCTACGCATCATAGCGACAGAACGGGTGAAGTTTTGCTCGGTTTTATGGATGTCTCGGCGAAGCTTCTTTTGTACTTCGATTTGCTCAGCTTTATAGAGATCCATATCATTTTTAAGATCATGGATTTCCGGGCTGGGAGGCAGTTTTATAGGGTTTACTGCTTCAGGATTTAATGGCGCGGTTTCGCTACGCTCTAAATCCACGATCACATGTTCTATACCTAAATTTTTGATTAATTCAATCTGAGCAGCTTGTTTGATATGGAAGCTACTGAATAAAAAAGGATGATCTTTCCAAGCCACGGGCAAACGCACAAAATTGCCGACCTGTAATTGATGGACTGAAACTTTACAGCTTTTTTTCATATTCTTGTTATCGTGAAGCCAATGGGGTTATTTTATATCAATGATGCAGCTTTACAATTACTTAACTAACGTGTCAGCATAGTAAGATTAGAAAATAGCCGAAGCATTGAGCCTATATGGACTTTATAGAAGTATACCCGAATGCAATACCTAATGACCTATGTGATCGTCTCATTCTTGCATTTGAGCAACACACAGGCGTTGTGGATGGACAAACAGGCAATGGTGTGGATTTAGAAAAAAAGATTAGCCGCGACCTCACTCTTGATAACTTTGCCGATTTACAGCCCCTGAAAAATGAGCTTTTATCCTATACCCTAAAGGGTGCTGCCGACTATTTTACTAAATATTCTATGGCGTTAATGGGAGCCGTTGCTGTTTCCGTGAGTGATGAACAAGGGCAAGCTGTCACATTAACACCCAATAATTTTGAACGTTTAGGTAAGCCTAGAGCCGAAGCATTAGTTAAATATTTATACCGAAGCGGCAGTATCAATGTGCAGAAATATCAGCAAAATAAAGGCGGATACCCCCATTGGCATTCGGAGCAATTTCCCCAACTAAACCACAATGAGGCGCTGCATCGTGTCGTGCTGTATATGTTTTATTTAAACGATGTGGAAGAGGGCGGAGAAACCGAGTTTTATTACCAGCAGCGTAAGATTTCGCCAAAGAAAGGTACTATGGTGATTGCGCCCGCAGGTTTTACCCATTCCCATCGCGGCAATATGCCGATCAGTAACGATAAATATATTGCCACGTCATGGGTAATGTTTAACCGCGCCGAGCAGTTATACGCAGTATATGCTTAATAGCCTGAGACCTACTACTTAGACTGGGATGCGAATGCGAAAGCGCGCGCCCTCTAAGTGGCTTTCTTCAATGCTGAGTTCGCCGCCATAACTGCTGACAATCTCATCACATACGGCTAAGCCAATGCCTTGCCCTGGGGATTGGGTGTCGGCTCTCACGCCCCGTTGAATGATTTTTTGGCGCAGCTTCTCTTCAACCCCAGGTCCGTCATCTTCGACGATTAATTCAAAATCACCTTGATCTGTATAGCGGGCGCTGACCTGAACTTGGCTGATACACAAACGGAAGGCATTTTCCATCAGGTTGCCACATAGCTCCATGAGATCGCCTTTATTACCGGGGAATTGCAGGTTTGCGGGTATATTTGCTTTAAATTGTACCTGCTTGTCGCGGTAAATTTTAAATAACATTTGTGCGAGTTGATCGACTAGCGGGGCGATAGTGGTGTGTTCTTGTTTCAGGCCTTGGCGACCCAACATGGCACGTTTAAGTTGATATTTAACCAGTTGATCCATTTGACTTATCTGCTCCATGATTTTTTCATTAGCAGATTGCTTTGTTAGACTGGTGTCATCGGTAATAGCATGAACGGCTGCAAGGCGGGTTTTAAGACTGTGGGCCAGATCGTTCATCGCGTTTTGATAGCGTTGCTGTTGCGCGCTTGATTGCTGTAAGAGTTGGTTAAGGGCTTGAGTGACCCCTTCAAGTTCGACAGGGTAGCCTTCTGAAAGCGATTTAGTCTTGCCTTGGTTAATCGATTGCAACTCGTTTTGCATCCGTACCAACGGTCGCATCCCCCAATATGCCGCACTGACCAGCAGGATCAGCGCGAGTGCGAGCACCATGGCCAAACGGATATAGGTGCGTTTACTGAATTTGCTGTATTCCTGCTCGAGCTTGGCGGCATCCTTCATTACCAATAAGTTGTAATGTACTCCCGCGATTTCAACCGCGAGTAAATACACAAAGTAACCTCGGTCATCGGCCATGGTCAGGTAGTAAGGCGGGGAGTCATTACGTATTTCGTTGAAACGTTCGCAGGTGTCAAACAAGCCACGGTCGACAGCGAGGGAAGATGTCCATACCTGTTTAAATTTTTCATCGCAGCTCGCCATCACATAGCGCTCTTGCTTGTTATTTTCCTCTAACCAAGCACTGGTATCAGGAATAAGATCATGTTCTCTAAGCTCGGCGGCCACTTGAGGGATCTCGGCAATAAGCTGCGCAGTTTCTTCATTGTAGCTATTTTGCGCATGCAAAATATTGACCATCCATGCGAGGCCAAATCCGACTAAGGTGATGATTGATAATGAGGTGAGAAACATCCGCGTGAGCAGACGTTTCTTCATTTTGAGTTTTAGTTGCATGGTAAATTGAATTTATAACCTTGGCCACGAATGGTGGCTATCGGGTTGTCTATGCCATCGCGAGTGAGTTTTTTACGTAGGCGGCTTACCATCACCTCAATCGTGTTCGGGTCACCTTCCTTGTCGCCATAAATCACATCCAGTAGCCGCTGTTTGGCGACGACTTCATGGCAATGGCGCATCAAATATTCGAGGATAAGGTATTCGAAGGCCGTAACTTCCATAATCTCGTTGCCGAGGGTCACTTGCTTAGCTGCAAGATCCAGTTTTAACTCACCACTGCTAATGACGGGTTTGACAAAGCCTGCGCTGCGTCTGACTAAGGCGTCTAGTCTGGCAACAAGTTCTTCTTTCTGGAAGGGTTTCACTAAATAGTCATCGGCACCCGCATTGAGACCTTCGACTTTATCTTGCCAGTTGACCCGAGCTGTGAGGATTAATATTGGTGCTTTGACGTCTTCTTCGCGCAATTGTTGGATAAGGCTAATGCCATCCTGATCAGGTAAACCTAAGTCGACAATGGCAACATCGATAGGATAGTTAGTCGCTTGAAAAAATCCTTCCTTGGCTGTGAGGGCGACTTGGACTTGATTGCCCAAATCGCTTAATTGTACTTTTAGATGGTGGGATAAAATAAGATCATCTTCAACAACCAAAATTCTCATAATTCTCATGCCTTAAAGTCGACTGGGCTCAGTGTACGCAAAATATACGCGGGAGCCAAATATTGTCTTATTTTAGACAATGGCAACTTAACCTCGGCTGACCAAACGAGAGCTGTGGTTAAAATTAATACTAATCTATTGTCTTTAAAGCAGTTTAGATAATCACAGCTAGAGCGCTTGCTTTTCATCAAGCACGGGTTTACGGCATATTCCATTTGCGATCCAAACTGCACCTAGACTAAAGAAAATTACGCCGCCCATGATAATGGCCAGCCTTATCCAAGGAGCATTGTGTGCGATACGCATTTGCACAGCGTCTATTGCTGTGGTTCCCCAAACGACGACCACACTAATGCACAATATTGCTTGCAATAGACGAATCACGGCAGGATGTTTGATGAATAATCCAATTGGCGCTAATGCATATAGGCCCATCAAAACAAGCTGGTCATAACGTAAAGAATGTGCACTCAGTAGCCAAAAAGCAACAATTATCCAACCCACTCTCCACCACATGGTTTTCTCCTATCTCAATCTTGATTTGGGCTAATGTAGTGGAATTAAAACAATCATTCTATTTGCTTGTTCACAGAATGAGGATTAAGCAATAAAAAGCCCAACTAAGTTGGGCTTGTATAGCGAATAAAATGCAATTTAAAGTCTAAAGAGGGTTTACTCGACTTTATGCACTTGTTCATCAAAACTACCGGCAGTTTTACCCGCTTGGGTATTGTTGAATACGGTTTCGTTAAATTCACCTTCAGATTTGGCAATAATGACCGTTGCCACGCAATCGCCAGTGACGTTCACTGCGGTGCGCACCATATCGAGTAGTCGGTCAACACCAATAATTAAGGCAATACCTTCAACGGGTAAGCCGACTTGGTTCAGCACCATAGCGAGCATAATTAATCCTACTCCAGGCACGCCCGCAGTACCAATTGAGGCTAACGTGGCGGTAACAACCACAGCAGCATAATCGGTCAGCGTTAATTCAATACCAAATACTTGAGCGATAAACACTGTGGCGACACCCTGCATAATCGCCGTGCCATCCATGTTAATGGTGGCGCCTAAGGGTAGGGTGAAAGAGGCAATTTTGTTATCAACACCGAGTCTGTGCTCTGAGGCTTCAATTGTAATTGGCAAGGTAGCGTTAGAGCTTGCTGTTGAAAAGGCAAACAATTGCACATCGCGCATCTTACGAATAAATATTACTGGATTGAGGCCTGAAAAAAGTTTGAGAAGTGTAGGGTAAACAATAAACGCATGGATAAGTAATACACAGAGAACCACAAAGAAATATTTGACCACACTCTCGAATGTTCCCAAACCTAGCGTTAACGCCAGTTTTGCCATCAGTGCAAACACCCCATAAGGCGCAAGCTGCATGATCAAAGTAACGACTCGCATAATCACTTCATTCAAATCTTCGAATAAAGCGGCAACACGTTTCCCACGCTCGCCAATATGCGCAATCGCAAAGCCAAAGATCACTGCGAAGATAATAATCTGCAGCATATTTCCTTCGCTCATGGCTTGCATCGGATTCGTTGGCACTATATTGATTAGGACACTTGAAAGACTGGGCGCCTCTTTGGCGGTGTACTCCATTTTTTCGGAAGCTAGCGAAGCATTACCTGGATGAACTAATACCGCGCTGACAATGGCCAGAATTAAAGCAATCGCCGTTGTGAATAAATAAAAGGCTAATGTTTTGCCGCCTAAACGACCTAATTTTGAAGGTTCACTCAGTGAGCAAGTACCACAAACTAATGAAATAAACACCAGTGGAACCACTAGCATTTTCAAACTTGAGATAAAAATAGTGCCGATAACATGTAAGAAACCTTCTGTAATATAGTCTTTTACGATATCGCTTTCTGGAAAGGCATTGCGGAGTATGAGGCCTAAAACAATACCTGTTGCCATACCGAACAGAATTTTGCTTGTAAGGCCGAATTTCTTTTGTAATAAGGTTGCCATGGGGATTCCTGTGTGTTTTTTATACATTCTAATATTGGCGACGACAAGCCTAGCAAGAAAATGCAGAAGTTTAAATGAGTTCCGATGTTAAACTAACTGCAAAATATGAGAAATAAAATAAGAGAGTATTGGAAAAGTTAGGTGAAAATTGTGTAATGTTAGCCTATAAGTTATAAGCGTCAATCTTAGTATTATCATCAGAGTAACAGGGAGCCTGACAATGAAGTCAGCGTATAAGGTTTTTCTTGCAGGATTATGTTCATTATTCTTGGTTGCATGTGGAGGCGGAGGCAGTATCTCCGATGACGGCTCCGGCACCACCCCAACCCCAGGTGTTATCACTGTCACTATGGGAATTTCCAATACCGATATTTCCGCTTTAGCTCCCGCAACAGTAACTGCTAAAGTTGTTGACTCCAAAGCTGGTGCGTTAGTTGGTGAATTGGTAACATTTAGTTTAAGTAATTCCAATATCGGTTCATTTGACCCTGCTACAGCGACAGCATTAACTAATGGCGAAGGTATTGCGACCATTATATTAAATACCGCAACTATCGCAGGTGCAGGTACAGTTACTGCAAAAATAGATACGGGCGAATCTGGCAAAATTGGTTTTGTTATGAAGGGCGATGGCGGTGAGGCTGGCGGTGGTGCGCAAGTTAATCTTGCTCTCACTGATTCGAACGGAAACGCAATCCAAACTATCACCTCATTAAATCCCGGAAAACTCACCGCAACAGTGACAGGTATTAATAAACCTACGATTGTTACATTTGATAATGATATTGGTGATTTACCGATAAAAACTGCAGTAACCAATGCTCAAGGAAAAGCGAGTGTTGATATTTATGCTGGCAATACCTTAGGTGCCGGAACCATTACTGCTTCGCTTGCCAGTGGTGAAAAAGGTACGGCTGTTGTGGTGGTGGGTGCAACTAATGTTGTAATGGGTAGTGGCAATCCATTTGTTGCTGGTAAAGCAAGTGTCAGCGTGACTGACTTAACTGCAGGTGGCACAGCCACAATTTCTGTTGTGATTCAGGATGACCAAGGTAAGCCTTTTACTCAACCTGTCGATGTTAAATTCTCTTCTTCATGTTCCACTAAAACTTCTCCAGAAGCAGAGATTAGTTCTCCTGTACCTTCTGTGAATGGCGTTGCCACCACGACCTATTTAGCTAAGGGGTGTGTGGGTCCCGATCCCATTAATGTGACGGCCAATGCTGGTGGTTTAAACCTTTCTGCTACAGCTTCAATCAATGTAATGCCTGCCAATGTTGGCAGTATCGTATTTCTTTCAGCAACGCCACAAAACATTGCCATTTTAGGTACGGGTGGTGCGGAGTCTTCTGAAGTTAAGTTTAAAGTGTTGGATACTAACAGTAATCCTGTGAGCAATCAGCTAGTTAACTTTAGTCTTAACACTACAACTGGTGGTATTGAATTAGATCCCGTAAGTGCGACGACTAACAACCAAGGGATTGTCCAAACTGTCGTTAAAACTGGTACAGTCGCTACTTCTGTTCGTGTCACAGGTGTTGTCGCAGGTTCGTCCCCAGTTATCTCTAGTCAATCTAGTCAATTAATTGTATCTACAGGCATTCCTGACCAAGATAGTTTTTCACTATCTGCATCGACATTGAATGCTGAAGGTTGGGATGTTGATGGTACTAAAGTAACAGTGACGGCTCGCTTAGCCGATGCATTTAACAACCCTGTACCAGATGGAACTACAGTTTCATTCACTACTGAAGGTGGTGCGATTGAGGATGCTTGTCAAACCGTAAAAGGGACTTGTAGTGTGGTATGGACCAGTCAACTTGCCAGACCTGAAGGTCAAACGTTGATAGACGCTACTGGCGCATTAGTTCGTCCACCTGTTGCTACACTCGCGGCTAATTTAGGTAACTTTTACGGCCAAAAATACGGTGGTAGAGCAACCATAACGGCTACCGCAATTGGTGAGGAATCTTTCCCTGACCTTAATGGTAATGGCCGTTTTGATGCATCCGAATTTAGTGCCTTTTTAAATCAAAAGGATGTGAGTGGCAAGCCCTTCGATTTAGATGATGCTTTTAACGACTATAATGAGGACGGCTTTTTCAACCCTCAACAGTCTGGAGGCCAAGCGGGGGGCGAGTTAGAAGAGTTAATCGATTTTAACTCTAATGGTGTTTTTGACCTCAAAGACAGTAAATACAATGGTGTTCTTTGTTCTGTACCTGCTCATGCTGGTTGTGCAGATGGCATATCTGAGCCCAAATCACTCTATGTTCGAGGCAGTTTAGTGATAGTGATGTCAGGAAGTACTGCTTATGCAACACCTAGAGCGGATGTACTTATTGACGATAGCTATAGCCTAAGTAAAGACCAGAGTATTGATATTATTGGTAAGGATGCCGCTACGGTTTACTTCACCATCTCTGATTTGCACAACCAACAAATGCCTGCAGGCTCGATCGTTAGATTTAAAGCAAGTGCAGGTTCAATAGCTAGTGGCACAGAATATACATGGCCAAGCAGCAATTATAATGCTGGACGTGAGTTTAGTGTGTCCATTAAGGGTGAGGAAAAACCTAACGCGGGCACCTTCATTGTTGAAGTTGAAACCCCAAGTGGGGTGGCAACCCAAGTTCTGTCTTTGCCGATAAGAATTAATTAGTCATTAAAATTTCTAATTAAAACGGGGAGCTATATGCTCCCCGTTTGTTTTTGATTGGATACTTGGTAAAACGTCAGCATGGCATTTACCATGCTGGCGGTTGATTACTCTGCAAGTAAACCGCGGCTACGCAATAAAGGCTCGATGCCTGCTTCTTTACCGCGGAAGTTTTTATACATCAACATAGGGTCGTCACTGCCACCCTTAGACAAGATGTTGTTACGGAAGGCATCGGCGGTCGCTTTAGCGAAAATGCCATTTTCTTTAAAGGCTTCGAAGGCATCGGCGCCCAAAATATCCGACCAGAGGTAGCTGTAGTAACCGGCAGAATAACCGCCCGCGAAGATATGCGAGAAGTAAGTGCTGCGGTAACGTGGGCTGATCTCATTAATCAATCCCATGGCGGCTAAGGAGTCGGCCTCAAACTTGGCGGCATCCTTAGGCGTGGTATCGGTCAGGGTGTGCCAATCTAAATCGAGCTTAGTGGCGGCCATATATTCAACGGTCGCAAAGCCTTGGTTGAACTTGCTGGCGGCTTGGATTTTTTTCACCAGTTCCTGCGGGATCACTTCACCGGTTTTGTAGTGCTTCGCAAATTGCGCGAGCACTTCAGGCTGAGTCATCCAGTTTTCGTTGACCTGTGAAGGGAATTCTACATAGTCGCGCGGTACTGCCGTTCCGCCTTGTGAGCGATATTCGACATTGGATAACATGCCGTGCAGCGCATGACCAAACTCATGGAACAGGGTGCTGGCTTCATCGAAGGTGAGTAACGCTGGCTCATTACCCGCTGGACGAGGGTAGTTCAACACGTTGACAATTATGGGTTTAGAATCGACGCCGTTCATATGGTATTGCTTGCGGAACGAGTTCATCCAAGCGCCGCCGCGTTTGCTATCACGGGTAAAATAGTCGCCCATAAAGATGGCCATAAGCTTGCCGTCTTTATCGTACACTTCCCAAGTACGCACCTCGGGGTTGTATTTGGGTAAGTCGGTACGTTCTTTAAAGGTTAAGCCATAGAGGCGATTGGCCGTATAGAACACGCCTTTTAAAGTGCTGTCGAGGGAGAAATAAGGGCGAGTTTGCTGCTCGTTAAAGCTGTACTTTGCGACACGGATTTTGTCGGCGTAGTAATCCCAATCCCAGGCTTGCAGCTTAAACTTGCCACCTTGGTTGTCGATTAATGCCTGCATATCGGCAACTTCGGCCTTGGCTTGGGCAAGCGCTGCTGGCCAGACTTTGTTTAGTAAGCCGTATACATTTTCTGGTGTCTTGGCGGTGCGCTCTTCTAACACGAAATCCGCATGGGTTTTATAGCCCATAAGCTGTGCACGTTCGGCGCGCAGCGCGGCAATTTTTGCCAGAATGACTTTGTTATCATTGGCATTATTGTTGTTACCACGCTCGATATAACCCTTATAGAGCTTTTCGCGTAGCGCGCGATTATCGGCATAGGTTAAAAACGGCGTGATAGACGGGCGTGACGTGGTAAATACCCATTTGCCTTCATGGCCACGCTTTTTCGCGGTTTCGGCGGCGGTGGCAATCACATCGGCGGGTAAACCTGATAAGTCTGCTTGCTTATCAATTACTAGCTCGAAGGCATTGGTTTCAGCTAACAGATTGTCGCCAAAGGCTAAGTTAAGCTTGCCGATTTCTTCGTTCAGGGCGCGCAGCTTGGTTTTATCCTGCTCGCTGAGGTTAGCACCGCCACGGGTGAACGATTTATAGGTGTCTTCCAGTAATTTAGCCTGCGCCGTGTTGAGCTTTAGGCTGTCTTTGCTGTCGTAAACGGCTTTAACGCGTTGAAATAGCTTATCGTTCAGTAAGATATCGTCTTCGGCAGACGATAACATCGGCGAGACTTCCTTGGAAATCGCTTGCAGCTCTGGAGTGGTATCTGCACCAGTTAAGTTAAAGAAGACGTTGGATACGCGGGTGACGAGATCGCCCGAAAACTCCATCGCTTCAATGGTATTGGCAAAGTTAGGTTTATCTTTGTTATCAACAATCGCTTGAATTTCTTCGTGTTGCTGGGTGATACCCGCCTTAAATGCAGGGAGGAAATGCTCGGGCTTAATTTTATCGAAGGCCGGAATTTCCATAAACGTATCATAGGGTTTAAAGAAAGGGTTGCTGGCATTTTGGCTGATGATCTGCGCCGACATCGCATTCGGTGCGACTGTCGCCTGCGCCGCAGTATCGCTGTGTTGTGCACTACAGCCACTTAAGGCGAGGGCGAGCGTGATGGCGCTAAAGGTCAGTTTGATGGCTCGCGGCTTAAGTGTTGGCGCGTTAAGGGCCGGTGATTTTAGGCTTAGTCCCTTCATGTCAATTCCCCGTTAGGTGATTATTATTCTGTCGGATTAATGGTACTGCAAACCATTAATATTATTTTAAGGTGACTGTTTAGCATGTATCCGACTAAGGGTTCCATCGATTTTGTGTTTTGTTTGTAACAAATGGTTAGTCTGCGGTTTTTAATCGAAGAACTATGGCAAACTGAGCCGCGTATCAAGGCAATATTTGGCAAGGGATAAAGCCATTGCTTTGATGCGTTTTAATGTAAGTCCCTAATCATACAAATAATAAATAGGACCTCTATGGAATTGCCTCAGTTTAGCTATACGCGCCTCTGTCGTCGTTTTTCTTATTCCCTATTAGCCGCTGCACTGTGGACATCGACGCAAGCAGCAGCGTCGCCAACCACGCTTAGCCAAGATGCGCTTAAGGTGGCCGATTATGCGGTGAGCACCTATGACACGCAGATGGTCGAGAGTCTGGCGCATTTAATCAGTTTTAATACCCAAGCGGTTGAGGGGAAAACGCCCGATACCAACCCCGCCTTTATTGGTTTTAAGTCGAGTTTAAAAAGCTTGAGCCAAGAACTCGGACTCGATTATGCCGACCACGGTTATGTGGTGCTGATTGGCCTCGATGCTAATGCTGTCGATGCACAACAATCACAGGTTGAGAAATTAGGAATCGTCACCCACGGCGATGTGCAACCCGCCAATCCCGCCCTCTGGACTAAGAGTCCCTATGTGCTGGATACCGAGTCTGAACCTGGTAAGCTGATAGGTCGCGGCACCGAAGATGATAAAGGTGCGATTGTCACCGCCATGTATGCGATGAAGGCCATCAAAGATAAACAAATCAAACGGGAAAAACGCATTGAACTGTTGGTGTATCTAGCTGAAGAGTCCGATTGGGATCCGCTAAAGGCCTTTTTAGCCCATTACACTCCAGCGCAGATGAATATCACCATAGATGCCGAGTATCCAGTGGTCACCGCCGAAAAGGGTTGGAGTAAGATTGGCTTTACGGTACCGAATATCGAGTCAACACAGGAGCTGGGCACGGCAACGAATGTCCCTAGCCTAACGGCATTCTCCGGCGGCTATTTTGCCAGCCAAGTGCCGCAGCAAGCCGAGGCGCAAATTCATGCCATCACCCCAAGCTTGTTTGAACAATTACAAACGAGCGCCGCCAACCAGCAGGGGATGAAGTATCGATTCGAGCGAACTTGCGAGCAGGCCGTATGCGACTTGCATATTTTTGCCGACGGTAAGGCGGCTCATTCCTCTACGCCTGAAGATGGGGTGAATGCAGTAACGCATTTGGCCGCGTTACTGCAGCCATATACTTGGCCTAAAACCACGGCGGCACTCACTGTCGCCGCTATGAATGAGTTAGTGGGTTTGGGGATTTATGCCGAGCAGTTTGGTGAACTGGCCTATAAAGATGATTTTATGGGCGCCTTAACGCTGGCTCCCACAGTCGTTGCGCAAACGAGTAAAGGGACGGAAGTCACTATTAATTTACGTCGCCCAGTGGGCAAAACGCCTGAGTTACTCTCTGCCCAAGCCAAGGATGCGCTGAACAAATGGCAAGCGGAGCATCAAGTGACTCTCATCGATGTGGAAAGTTATTGGGGCGAGCCTATGGTGATGAAGGATGCACCCCATCAACAAACCTTACTCGATGTGTTTGCCCACTTTACCGGCATAGCATCACCCAAACCTGTGGCCATTGGCGGCTCAACCAACAGTAAGTTATTCCCCAACGCCTTAAGTTTTGGCCCCGCCATGCCGGGTGTGGAATACACAGGCCACACAGAGAAAGAATTTATTACCCATAAACAGTTTATTCTGAATCTGAAAATGTACACCGCCGCCTTTATTGAGTTAACCGCTGCAAAATAGTGTGCTTTGCGGTTAAAAAGGGAATTGCCCAAGTAAAGTTTTGCCTATAGAAAAGTTGATGGTTCTAGTTAGACGTTATGTATCCCATCTTTTTCGTAGTTTGAATGCTTTAATCAAAATCAACGTCTGCAATTGAAAAGGAAGGTTACTTAAGAGCAACCAGAAGAAAAAACAAAATGCAGAGAGTATTATTTATGCGAATACACAGTGTTAAATAAGAATGAGTACATTGAACAGCCTCATGATAATGTATTTAAAGGCAACTAAAACAGTTGGTTACGTTTCGCTTCGCGATATATTTTAACTTAACCCAATATTTTGTCCGCTTAATGCGGAGTTAGGAGAATAGAGCGGTGGTTACATTTAGACCGGCTAAGAATTTAGCAAAAGCAGCACATTTTACTCTGTCGAATATGCAGCCATATTATGAACAACACTCTGTAGATTGGGATGAAGCTAAGATTGAAAAAATGACGCAAGAGCTTGTGAACTTAGATATTTTGTTTGAAGAAAAGCTTGTTGGTGTCGTTAGATTATCTTTTGACATTGAAGAGTGCTGGTTACGAGATTTGCAAGTGGATCAGCGTTACCAGAATCGTGGGATTGGCTCAATCGCTATTGCTGAGGCGGAACGTCTGGCTAAAGAGCATTGCTCTCACATTTTGAAGCTTAAAGTGTTTAAAAATAGCCCTGCCGTTCATTTGTATAAGAGACAAGGGTTTGGTTTAACAAGTGAAGATGATCGGTTTTACTACATGAGCCGTGCCGTCTCCTAATAATCAAAATTTATCGCCAGCAAAAAGTGCTGGCTGCGACATCAATCCGCTGCGCGTTTTTTGCGCTAAATTTAGGCGTTAAATGGGATTTGAAATGGGTGGCTAATTTACCTTTAAAGGAGTTTTATCGGTGAAATGGAGTAAGTTGAAATCGCTGGTAGAAGACAAGTTTTCTCAATCTCTTGGTGGGAGAATTGCTATTTTCAGCACAAGATATGGTAATTGTACTTGTGGTCACGCTTGGCTGACACTTGATAAGGAAGTTATAGCTAATTTCTGTACAAGAGCATTTTGGAATCGTGCTGCTGGCGATTACTATTTTAAGGATGGACGGTGGGTTACAGACTCACCAGTTCCTGAGCATGTTTCTGCACACCAGAAAAAGTCTTTCGGCGAAATGGAGTACGGTGAACTATCAAGGCAAGATGTTTATGAGGCTTGCTGGAGTTACGTGCACAACCTTACTATTGATGAGTCTATATCTTCTGAAGATCCTTTAATTCAGTCACTTGCTATGCTTGATAAACGCTTGGGAAAACGCAGATTAAAATCTATTGACCAAGCTAAGTTGCATCCTTTAGCAAAAAAGCTACTAACTGTTCGTCTAGAATCCGAAGGTGTTAGAGTCGATAAAACCATGAGGTAAAACATTGACACCCGACCTTAATGATAAAACATTGGAATAAAACATGGATGGAATAAAACATGGACACCCTGGAATAAAACATGGACACCCAGCCTTAATCGCGCGGTAGCTAACCTCCGACTATGCTTTGGTTAAGCATTGAACAAGGAGGTTTGTATGCCGCACCCTCGCAGAACTCAGATAAGTCTTGAAGACACGCCCTATTATCATTGCTGTAGCCGCGTGGTGCGGCGGGCATTTTTATGTGGTGATGATGCCTTTTCGGGTAAAAACTATGACCATCGCCGTGATTGGGGAGAATCGCTAATGTTT
>NZ_AXZL01000023.1 GCF_000485795.1 Shewanella decolorationis S12 | reverse complement strand
TTTTTTTTTAATGATACGGCGACCACCGAGATCTACACTCTTTCCCTACACGACGCTCTTCCGATCTCCTTCCTTTTGGCAGAGATCGAGGCTCACTAGATCGTTACTGAGATCTTGTGCTTTAACATCATTCGCATTCGTTCTACGGCCAACGGGCGTAAAAACGCCTGTTCTGAGCAGAACATTAGGCTGCACACTGGTTGTGCTGCTAATCGTTAGGGGTTTACCTCAGATCGGAAGAGCGTCGTGTAGGGAAAGAGTGTAGATCTCGGTGGTCGCCGTATCATTAAAAAAAAAAAACAGT
>NZ_AXZL01000022.1 GCF_000485795.1 Shewanella decolorationis S12 | reverse complement strand
ACTTATTTTTTTTTTTCAAGCAGAAGACGGCATACGAGATCACTGTGTGACTGGAGTTCAGACGTGTGCTCTTCCGATCTGAAGCTATTTGGCAGGCGGTCATGGAGTGGGTAGCAGAGCGCCTATTAGCCAGAATCGATCGATCCGCACAAGGAATCGAGTCGCCCTTGGCAGCCATGGAGGCGATGTTCATGAGTCATATCGAATTCGTAGCTGAGCACCCAGGCGTGCCAAGAATGATGTTTGGTGAGCTTCA
>NZ_AXZL01000021.1 GCF_000485795.1 Shewanella decolorationis S12 | reverse complement strand
GGATTGTTTTTTTTTTTTCAAGCAGAAGACGGCATACGAGATCACTGTGTGACTGGAGTTCAGACGTGTGCTCTTCCGATCTCAAGCCCAAAGCCACAAGAGAAAATTACCACGGTTTCCATCCGCTGCAATAGCAGCTCGCCGGTGCCATTGCTATTAACGGAAAACGATAGGGCCGATTTTATGGCTCGGAGTCCTAGAGGCTGAATTGGGTAAAAATATCACGATGGCGAAGTTGTTTCGTAGCCTTATCAGTATG
>NZ_AXZL01000020.1 GCF_000485795.1 Shewanella decolorationis S12 | reverse complement strand
TTTTTTTTTCAAGCAGAAGACGGCATACGAGATCACTGTGTGACTGGAGTTCAGACGTGTGCTCTTCCGATCTCAGCCTTTCAAGTTCGGGACGTTGCGTGTCCTTGCCGGAAGCCTTATCGGTGAAGACCTTACCGACATCGATTTGCTCCAGTTGCCGATCAGGGTTCTGGTCGAAGCTGCTGACGCGGACATAGCCAATGCGTTGACCTTGCAAGATGCCTCCAAAGGTGAAAGTGTCAGGATGAAATCTATTACCCTTGGCAGCTTGTGTCAATAAATGCAAACTGTAATTCTA
>NZ_AXZL01000019.1 GCF_000485795.1 Shewanella decolorationis S12 | reverse complement strand
ACTTGTGTTTTTTTTTTTTCAAGCAGAAGACGGCATACGAGATCACTGTGTGACTGGAGTTCAGACGTGTGCTCTTCCGATCTCAGGGCTTTAACGACACTGGCGGCCTGTGTCTCGGCCTTGGCAAATTTACCCATTGTGTTTGTTCAGGTAGCGGGACAGGGTGGAATGAGCGCAGACAACGCGCTTCGATTTGAGCCAGCGCAACAGTTCGGAACCAGACGCACCAGCGCGGTACATCGTCAGCAATTCGCCCCGATATTTGTCCAGCATTGAGATCCGCCGAAAGTAAGACCGCTTGCGGATCGCCTTGGTTTGC
>NZ_AXZL01000018.1 GCF_000485795.1 Shewanella decolorationis S12 | reverse complement strand
AAATAAGCTATATCGCCCGAGGCTCATCTCGGGCTTTACCTAGCCAAGTACGCACTGAGGCGCTATAATTTGCGCCTTTTTTAGCGATACGAGTGCATAGGTTAAATGTCAGGCAATAAAGTAGAGGTCGATAAACGTCGCACCTTCGCGATTATATCGCACCCCGACGCGGGTAAAACCACCATTACCGAAAAAGTGCTGTTATTCGGAAACGCGCTGCAGAAAGCGGGTACCGTTAAGGGCAAAAAATCGGGTCAGCACGCTAAGTCTGACTGGATGGAAATGGAAAAAGACCGTGGTATTTCGATTACTACGTCTGTCATGC
>NZ_AXZL01000017.1 GCF_000485795.1 Shewanella decolorationis S12 | reverse complement strand
TTGGTAAGAAACTGCTCCATGCGTTTCTTACACACGGCACATCCATGTGCCTGAGTGTTCACACAGATTTGCTTGATAGAAGATAGAGTAAAAGATGGGTCTGTGGCTCAGCTGGTTAGCACCCCAATCCCTTCATAAAGAGTAGGGTGAGGTCGGTGGTTCTAGATGAACTTAGATTTATCAAAGATGGGTCTGTAGCTCAGCTGGTTAGAGCGCACCCCTGATAAGGGTGAGGTCGGTGGTTCAAGTCCACTCTGACCCACCAATCCTTCCTTCTCAGCGTTGGAAAGTGACTCGTTTAGTGAACTAAACGTCGCCACTGTCCGCCTTGATAAGAAATGATTTGGCAAACCAATCCTTTAAGAGGTTTGGAACATCTTACTTACTCGCACTGCATGTAAATGGGGCTATAGCTCAGCTGGGAGAGCGCCTGCCTTGCACGCAGGAGGTCTGCGGTTCGATCCCGCATAGCTCCACCACTTACTGCAATCTGGTTAGAGATGCCAAAGATAAACTGAAAAATTATCTTTGGCTTTTTTAAGCCCGC
>NZ_AXZL01000016.1 GCF_000485795.1 Shewanella decolorationis S12 | reverse complement strand
ATGTTGTCGCCTGGCATTACCATCTCTACGCCTTCTGGCAGTTCGATAGTGCCTGTCACGTCAGTTGTACGGAAGTAGAACTGTGGACGGTAGCCTTTGAAGAATGGAGTGTGACGACCACCTTCTTCTTTTGACAGAACGTAAACTTCTGATTCAAAAGTAGTGTGTGGGTTGATTGAACCTGGCTTAGATAATACTTGGCCACGTTCTACGTCATCACGCTTAGTACCACGTAACAGGATACCACAGTTCTCACCTGCACGACCTTCGTCAAGCAGCTTACGGAACATTTCAACACCAGTACAGGTTGTCTTAGTGGTTGCACGGATACCAACGATTTCTACTTCGTCACCAACACGTACGATACCACGCTCAACACGACCAGTTACTACTGTACCACGGCCAGAGATTGAGAATACGTCTTCGATTGGCATCAGGAATGGCTTATCGATATCACGCTCTGGTTCTGGAATGTAAGAGTCTAAAGCTGCTGCCAGCTCAAGGATCTTCGCTTCCCACTCTGGCTCGCCTTCAAGCGCTTTCAGAGCTGAACCTTGGATTACTGGTAAATCATCACCTGGGAAGTCGTATTCTGATAACAGTTCACGTACTTCCATTTCAACGAGTTCTAACAGCTCAGCATCGTCAACCATGTCACATTTGTTCATGAATACGATGATGAATGGTACGCCTACTTGGCGAGACAGCAGGATGTGCTCACGAGTTTGTGGCATTGGACCGTCTGTAGAAGCTACTACCAGGATCGCGCCGTCCATCTGTGCAGCACCAGTGATCATGTTTTTAACATAGTCAGCGTGGCCTGGGCAGTCTACGTGTGCGTAGTGGCGAGTTGGTGTGTCATACTCGATGTGAGAGGTATTGATGGTAATACCGCGCTCACGCTCTTCTGGAGCGTTATCGATTTGAGAGAAGTCTTTAGCTTCACCACCGTAGGTCTTAGCCAGTACGTGAGAGATAGCTGCAGTCAGAGTGGTTTTACCATGGTCAACGTGACCGATGGTGCCCACGTTTACGTGAGGCTTACTACGTTCAAATTTAGCTTTTGCCACGATATATTCCTTTCTTTTCAGAATAATCCTGCATATACAGGACCATATTACATTTATGTCGTAACTTAAAATTAGCTACGAGATTCAATAATCGCTTTCGCAATGTTTTGCGGTGCATCAGTGTACTTCAAAAACTCCATGGAGTAGGAAGCACGACCCTGAGTCGCAGAACGCAAATCAGTTGCATAACCAAACATTTCAGAAAGAGGCACTACAGCATGGACTATTTTGATGCCACCGAAGCCATCATCCATACCTTCAATCAAACCACGACGACGGTTTAAGTCACCAACCACATCGCCCATGTAGTTCTCAGGAGTAGTTACTTCTACTTTCATGCAAGGCTCGAGCAACACAGGATTCGCTTCGAGCGCACCCTTTTTGAAGCCCATAGAACCCGCAATTTTGAACGCCATTTCATTCGAGTCCACATCGTGATATGAACCGTCGAACAGAGTGACCTTCACGTCCAACACAGGGAAGCCGGCAAGAACACCGTTCTTCATCTGCTCTTGGATACCTTTATCAACCGCAGGAATGAATTCACGTGGAACTACACCCCCAACGATCGCGTTGATAAATTCGTAACCAGCACCTTCTTCATTAGGCTCTAGTTTTAACCAAACATGACCGAATTGTCCACGGCCACCTGATTGGCGTACAAATTTACCTTCAGCCTCGACTGATGCGCGAATGGTTTCGCGGTAGGCCACTTGTGGCTTACCTACGTTACACTCAACACCAAATTCGCGACGCATACGGTCAACGATAATGTCTAAGTGTAACTCACCCATTCCAGAAATCAGTGTTTGTGATGATTCTTCGTCAGTCTCAACCCGGAAAGATGGATCTTCCGCTGCGAGTTTTTGCAGCGCGATACCCATTTTATCTTGGTCTGCTTTAGACTTAGGCTCAACGGCAATGGTAATTACTGGCTCAGGGAACTCCATGCGTTCCAAGATCACCTTATGATCAGGATCACAAAGTGTATCACCCGTGGTGACTTCTTTCAGACCGATAGCCGCAGCGATATCACCTGCACGTACTTCTTTCAGTTCGGTACGGTCGTTAGCGTGCATTTGCACGATACGGCCGATACGTTCACGCTTCTGTTTAACAGAGTTATAAACGCCAGAACCTGATTCGAGTACGCCAGAGTACACGCGAATAAAGGTCAAAGTGCCCACGAACGGGTCTGTAGCAATCTTAAATGCCAACGCCGCAAAGGGGGCATTGTCATCTGATGGGCGCTCAACTTCTTGCTCATCGTCATCAATGCCCTTAATTGGAGGCACATCGACAGGAGCTGGCAAGAATTCCACAACCGCATCAAGAACCGCTTGAACGCCTTTGTTCTTAAATGCAGAACCACAGGTCGCTAAAACGATTTCATTATTAATAGTACGCTGACGCAGTGCCTTTTTGATCTCGTCTTCTGACAGTGAGCCTTCTTCAAGGTACTTGTCCATCAGTTCATCCGAGGCCTCGGCTGCTGCCTCAACCAGATACTCATGCATCTCAGCCGCTTTATCGGCTAACGCTGCAGGGATCTCTTCATAAGAGAAAGTCATACCCTGGTCCGCTTCGTTCCAGTTAATGGCTTTCATCTTGATTAAGTCGATCACGCCAGTGAAGTTTTCTTCTGCACCGATATTCAGTTGAATAGGCACACAAGTCGCTCCTAGGCGAGTTCTGATTTGCTTCACTACACGTTCAAAGTCCGCACCTGCGCGGTCCATCTTGTTAACAAACACTAAGCGTGGAACGCGGTATTTGTCAGCTTGACGCCAAACGGTTTCTGATTGAGGTTCAACACCTGAAGAACCACAGAAAACCACGACAGCGCCGTCGAGAACGCGCAAAGAACGTTCAACTTCAATAGTGAAGTCAACGTGACCAGGGGTATCGATGATATTGATGCGGTGTTCAGTGAATTGAGCATCCATACCACGCCAGAATGTAGTAACAGCAGCCGAGGTGATAGTAATACCACGCTCTTGCTCTTGTACCATCCAGTCAGTGGTCGCGGCGCCGTCATGCACCTCACCGATTTTATGAGACAAACCGGTATAGAACAGAACACGTTCTGTTGTGGTGGTTTTACCTGCATCCACATGAGCACAAATACCGATATTACGATAACGCTCAATTGGGGTTGTACGAGCCACTATTATACCCTCTCCACCAAGACAGTTGTCTTGGCAATATCAACAACAATGGTGTGGGCCTAAGCCCACACCATCAGATTACCAACGGTAATGAGCAAAGGCCTTGTTAGCTTCAGCCATGCGGTGCACGTCTTCACGCTTCTTAACAGCAGTACCTTTGTTTTCAGACGCATCTAGCATTTCACCTGCTAGACGTAAAGCCATAGATTTTTCACCACGCTTACGAGCAGCTTCAACTAACCAGCGCATCGCCAGTGCGTTACGACGCACAGGACGAACTTCACATGGTACCTGGTAAGTAGAACCACCAACGCGACGAGATTTAACTTCGACTGATGGGCGTACGTTGTCCAGGGCTGCTTCAAGAACGTCTAAATGGTTAGCGCCTTTCTTTTCAGCGATAACATCTAGCGCCTTGTAAATGATTTTTTCTGCAGTCGACTTTTTGCCGTCTTGCATAATGACGTTGATGAACTTAGCCAGCAACTCACTGTGAAACTTTGGATCTGGTAGGATTTTACGTTGTCCTACAACGCGACGTCTTGGCATAACAATTCTCCGTATGCTTCAGGGATTTCCAAAACTGGAATTCTCAAAATAAAACTAGCTTGGCCTTACTTAACGGATTGCGTTAAGACTTAGGACGCTTAGCACCGTACTTAGAACGACCTTGGCGACGAGTGTTCACGCCAGCACAGTCTAGGGCGCCACGAACAGTGTGATAGCGCACACCTGGTAAGTCTTTAACACGACCACCACGGATTAAGATCACGCTGTGTTCCTGCAGGTTGTGGCCTTCACCGCCGATGTACGAAGTAACTTCGAAACCGTTAGTTAAGCGCACACGAGCTACTTTACGTAGTGCAGAGTTAGGTTTTTTAGGGGTAGTAGTGTACACACGTGTACATACACCACGTTTTTGTGGGCACGCGTTCAACGCAGGCACGTTAGTCTTGTCGACTTTAGGTGCGCGTGGCTTACGTACCAACTGGTTTACAGTTGCCATGTATAGCTCCGAAACAGTTGAATCAAACTCAACGATAAGGTGTGAAAAATCTATATCCCACAATGGTGGGACGCGGAATTTTAGAAAGGTAATGCCTGACTGTCAAGAAATAGCCAACTTTTGCGGCATTTTACAATAAAAAAGGCGCCATAGGCGCCTTTTTGTTACAAACTGATTACTTAATCTTGGCTACCAGCCAGGTTTAAGAGGTCTGCAAGGTTTTGTTCTGCTTCACTTGCAGTGATCTTATTCACTACAACTGGCTCGTCTTTCTTAGCACGGGCATCGTTACGGGTCTTGTGATAAGCATAACCAGTACCGGCTGGGATCAGACGGCCAACAATTACGTTCTCTTTCAGACCACGTAAGTTATCAGACTTACCACCTACGGCAGCTTCTGTCAGTACGCGAGTGGTTTCTTGGAACGATGCTGCAGAGATAAACGATTCTGTTGCCAGAGACGCTTTGGTAATACCCAGCAGTTCACGTTCGAAGGTCGCAGGCACTTTGCCTTGTTCGATCAGGTCGCGGTTAGCGATCTTCACGCGAGACACTTCAACTTGTTCGCCTTCTAAGAACTCACTGTCACCCGCAGAGGTGATCACGCACTTACGCAGCATTTGACGGATGATCACTTCGATATGTTTATCGTTGATCTTCACGCCTTGTAGACGGTATACGTCTTGCACTTCGTTCACAATGTAGCTTGCAACGTTGTGGATGCCACGTAGACGCAGAATGTCGTGCGCCGCTTCTGGACCGTCAGCAATAACTTCACCACGTTCGACTTTTTCACCTTCGAACACGTTTAAGTTACGCCATTTCGGGATCATCTCTTCGTACTGTTCACCGCCATCCGCTGGTGTAATCACCAGACGACGCTTGCCTTTGGTCTCTTTACCAAACGAAATGGTACCAGAGATTTCCGCCAGAATAGCTGGCTCTTTTGGCTTACGAGCTTCGAACAGGTCAGCAACGCGTGGTAGACCACCCGTGATGTCGCGTGTTTTAGACGATTCTTGTGGAATACGTGCTAACGCGTCACCCACAGCGATTTGCGCGTTGTCGTCGAGGTTAACGATCGCACTGCCTGGTAAGAAGTATTGTGCAGGTACTTCAGTACCTGGGATCATCAGGTCGCTACCGTCGGCACCAACCAGACGGATCATTGGGCGCATTTCTTTACCCGCTGAACCACGCTGACCCACGTCGAGGATCACGATTGAAGACAGACCAGTCAGTTCGTCTGTTTGACGAGTCATGGTCACGCCGTCGATCATGTCAACGAACTTAATACTACCCGCCACTTCTGTGATGATTGGGTGAGTATGTGGATCCCAGTTAGCGATGATATCGCCCGCTTCTACCGCAGCTTCTTCTAACTTCTCGAGCACAGTACCGTAAGGCACTTTATAACGCTCTTTCTCACGACCTAATTCGTCGATGATCGCCAGTTCAGAAGAACGAGAAACGATAACCAGCTTGCCGTCAGTGTTAGTTACGTACTTAGCGTTGTGCAGTTTCAACGAACCAGAGTTCTTCACTTGAACGTTGTTTTCTGCCGAAGCACGCGACGCCGCACCACCGATGTGGAATGTACGCATCGTTAACTGTGTACCTGGTTCACCGATTGATTGCGCCGCGACAACACCAATGGCTTCGCCGTGGTTAATCAGATGACCACGGGCTAAGTCACGGCCATAACATGCCGCACACACACCGAAGTCGGTATCACAGGTAATTACTGAACGTACAATCACTTCGTCGATTGAGTGTTCTTCTAACTTGTCACACCATGCTTCATCGAGCAGAGTGTTACGTGGTGCAAGCACATCTTCAGTACCTGGGTACAGAACATCAACCGCAACCACACGACCCAGTACGCGTTCACGTAATGGCTCAACAACGTCACCACCTTCGATCAGCGGCTTCATTGTCAGACCTTCGTGAGTACCACAATCGTCTTCGATGACCACTAAGTCTTGAGCAACGTCAACCAGACGACGAGTCAGGTAACCCGAGTTCGCTGTCTTCAATGCGGTATCGGCTAGACCTTTACGCGCACCGTGGGTTGAGATGAAGTACTGAAGAACGTTCAGACCTTCACGGAAGTTCGCCACGATTGGGGTTTCGATGATCGAACCGTCTGGTTTCGCCATCAGACCACGCATACCCGCTAACTGACGGATCTGTGCGGCACTACCACGAGCGCCCGAGTCGGCCATCATGTAAATGCTGTTGAACGATGCTTGTTTCTCTTCAACGCCATCACGGTTAATCACTGTCTCAGTTGACAGGTTTTCCATCATCGCTTTAGAAACTTTTTCGTTCGCACTTGCCCAGATGTCGATTACTTTGTTGTAACGCTCACCCGCGGTTACCAGACCTGATTGGAACTGCTCTTGAATTTCGAGCACTTCTGCTTCAGCGTCAGCAACTAAGGTGTACTTCTCAGCTGGGATCACCATGTCGTCGATACCGACAGATGCACCAGAGATAGTTGCGTAACGGAAACCTGTGTACATCAGTTGGTCAGCGAAGATAACCGTATCTTTTAGACCTAATTGACGGTAACAAGTGTTTAATAGTTTAGAAATCTGCTTTTTGCCCATGTTCTGGTTAACCAGATCAAATGACAAACCTGCTGGCAGAATTTGTGACAGCAGAGCACGACCCACAGTTGTATCTACGATACGACGTTGCTCAGTACGCTCACCATTGTCACCGATAACGGTTTCAGTGATGCGCACTTTCACGCGGGCATGCAGTTCAGCAGCGCCAGTTGCGTAAGCTTTTTCAACTTCAGCAACAGACATAAAGTACATACCTTCACCACGGCCGTTGATACGCTCACGGCTGGTGTAGTACAGACCTAATACCACGTCTTGAGACGGAGTGATAACAGGCTCGCCGTTTGCTGGTGACAGGATGTTGTTGGTAGACATCATCAGGGCACGAGCTTCAAGCTGCGCTTCCAGTGTTAACGGTACGTGTACCGCCATTTGGTCACCGTCGAAGTCGGCGTTGTAGGCCGCACAAACGAGTGGGTGTAACTGGATGGCTTTACCTTCAATCAGTACAGGTTCGAACGCTTGGATACCCAGTCTGTGCAGTGTTGGTGCACGGTTAAGCATCACTGGATGTTCGCGGATCACTTCATCCAGAACGTCCCAAACTTCCGCCACTTCACGCTCTACCATCTTCTTAGCCGCTTTGATGGTTGTCGCTAAGCCACGACCTTCCAGCTTGCCATAGATGAATGGTTTGAACAGTTCCAGTGCCATCTTCTTAGGAAGACCACATTGGTGCAGACGTAAAGTAGGACCTACGGTAATTACCGAACGACCAGAGTAGTCAACACGCTTACCTAACAAGTTCTGACGGAAACGACCTTGTTTACCTTTGATCATGTCGGCCAAAGATTTCAGAGGACGTTTGTTAGAACCGGTAATTGCACGACCACGGCGACCGTTATCTAATAGCGCATCAACAGACTCTTGTAACATACGCTTTTCGTTGCGTACGATGATGTCCGGCGCAGCTAAATCTAACAGACGCTTCAAACGGTTGTTACGGTTGATCACGCGGCGGTACAGATCGTTCAGATCTGAAGTCGCGAAGCGGCCGCCATCGAGCGGTACCAGCGGACGTAAGTCAGGTGGTAACACAGGCAGTACTTTTAAGATCATCCACTCTGGCTTGTTGCCAGAAGTGTGGAACGCTTCCATCAACTTAAGACGCTTTGTCACTTTCTTGCGACGAGTCTCAGAGTTGATTGATGGTAGCTCTTCACGCATTTGTTCGATTTCTTTTTCGAGATCGATTGCGCGCAGCAGTTCTAATACCGCTTCAGCACCCATCTTAGCTTCGAATTCGTCACCGTATTCTTCTAATGCGTCCAGATAGTTTTCTTCTGTCAGCATTTGGCCACGTTCAAGGCTGGTCATGCCAGGCTCGATCACGACGAAAGATTCAAAATACAGTACGCGCTCGATATCACGCAGCGTCATGTCCAGCATTAAACCGATACGGGACGGCAGTGATTTCAAGAACCAAATGTGGGCAACTGGGCTAGCCAGTTCAATGTGACCCATACGCTCACGACGTACTTTAGTCTGGGTAACTTCTACACCACACTTTTCACAGATCACACCACGGTGCTTCAAACGCTTGTACTTACCGCACAAACATTCGTAATCTTTGACAGGGCCAAAGATACGCGCACAGAACAGACCTTCACGCTCAGGCTTGAAGGTACGGTAGTTAATGGTTTCTGGCTTCTTAACTTCACCAAAAGACCAAGAACGGATCAGATCAGGCGATGCCAGACCAATTTTGATGCCGTTAAATTCTTCAGTCTTGCTTTGCTGTTTCAGAAACTTTAATAAGTCTTTCACGTTTCTCTCCTGAAGGAGTTAAACCGGGTGCTCCGCTCGCACGGAGCACCATTCTGTTGCCAAACGCGGCTAAATACCTGCGCTTATTCCTGATCCAACTCGATATTGATACCGAGTGAACGGATCTCCTTCAGTAATACGTTGAAGGACTCTGGCATGCCAGGCTGCATCTGATGGTTACCGTCGACGATGTTCTTATACATCTGAGTACGACCGTTAACGTCATCCGATTTCACGGTGAGCATTTCTTGAAGCGTATAAGCGGCACCGTATGCTTCGAGTGCCCACACTTCCATCTCCCCGAAACGCTGACCACCGAACTGAGCTTTACCGCCCAGTGGTTGTTGAGTCACTAAGCTGTACGAACCGGTAGAACGGGCGTGCATCTTGTCGTCAACTAAGTGGTTCAGTTTGAGCATGTACATGTAACCAACAGTTACTGGACGCTCAAATTCGTTACCGGTACGACCATCAAATAACTTCAGCTGACCAGAGGTTGGCAAGCCTGCAAGCTCAAGCATCTGCTTGATCTCTTTCTCTTTAGCACCGTCGAAGGCTGGCGTAGCAACTGGGATACCGCCTTTCAGGTTGTTCGCTAAGCGCAGTAACTCATCGTCAGTGAATGAATCGATGTCAACGCGCTGCTGCACTTCGTCACCTAATTCGTACACTTGCTTGATGTAGCTACGAACTTCTGCAAGTCCCTTCTCGCGCTGAGCTTCCAGCATGGCAGCAATCTTGTTACCAATACCTTTAGCAGCAGCACCTAAGTGAACTTCAAGAACCTGACCGATGTTCATACGTGATGGAACGCCTAACGGGTTCAATACGATGTCCACAGGGTTGCCTTGCTCGTCGTACGGCATGTCTTCAATTGGGTTAATCTTAGAGATAACACCCTTGTTACCGTGACGACCCGCCATCTTGTCACCTGGTTGGATAGTACGTTTAACCGCTAAGTAAACCTTAACGATCTTCAGTACACCTGGTGCCAAGTCATCACCTTGGGTGATCTTGCGACGTTTGATTTCAAACTTCTTATCGAAGTCTGCTTTCAGCTCTTCATGCTGTTCAGCTAATTGCTCAAGTTCAGTTTGTTTGGTTTCATCGTCAATAACTTGAACCAATACATCTTTACGTGGCAATGCTGCGATTTGTGCTTCAGTGAAACCGGCACTTAACAATAAGTTGCGCGCACGGCTCAATACGCCTTCTTCAAGGATCTTGAACTCTTCGCCTAAGTCTTTACGAGCTTGGGCAATGTGCATTTCTTCGATTTCAATGGCGCGTTTGTCTTTCTCAACGCCGTCACGGGTAAATACCTGAACGTCGATGATGGTACCTTTAACAGAGTTAGGTACACGCAGTGAGCTGTCTTTCACATCAGACGCTTTCTCACCGAAGATGGCGCGCAGTAACTTCTCTTCTGGCGTCAGTTGAGTCTCGCCTTTTGGCGTCACTTTACCTACCAGAATGTCACCGCCCTTCACTTCTGCACCAATGTAAACGATACCTGACTCGTCGAGTTTCGACAGAGCAGATTCACCTACGTTTGGAATGTCAGCAGTGATTTCTTCGCTACCCAGCTTGGTATCTCGAGCGATACAAGACAGCTCTTGAATGTGGATAGTGGTGAAACGGTCTTCCTGTGCAACACGTTCAGAAATTAAGATCGAGTCTTCGAAGTTGTAACCGTTCCAAGGCATGAACGCGATACGCATGTTCTGACCAAGGGCTAAGTCACCTAAGTCAGTAGACGGACCGTCTGCTAACACGTCACCACGAACTACTGGCTCACCAACAGAACAACATGGACGTTGGTTGATACAAGTGTTTTGGTTAGAACGGGTGTATTTAGTCAGGTTGTAAATGTCGATACCCGCTTCGCCTGGGCGCAGCTCGTCTTCATTTACTTTAACTACGATACGGCTCGCATCAACGTAATCGATCACACCGCCACGTTTAGCGGCAACTACTACGCCTGAGTCCACAGCTAACGTGCGCTCAATACCAGTACCGACCAGAGGCTTCTCTGATTTCAGTGTTGGTACCGCTTGACGTTGCATGTTCGCACCCATCAATGCACGGTTCGCGTCGTCGTGTTCTAAGAACGGGATCAGTGACGCAGCAACAGAGATGATCTGTTGTGGCGATACGTCCATGTATTGAATGTCAGACGCGCGCATAAAGGTTGATTCACCTTTGTGACGACATGCGATCTGCTCTTCAACCATGCGGCCCTGTGAGTCAACTTCGATGTTCGCCTGTGCAATCACATAACGACCTTCTTCAATCGCTGACAAGTATTCCACTTCGTCAGTGATCACACCGTCTACCACTTTGCGGTATGGTGTTTCTAAGAAGCCGTAGGAGTTAGTACGGGCAAAGCTTGCTAATGAGTTGATCAGACCAATGTTTGGACCTTCAGGGGTCTCAATTGGACATAAACGACCGTAGTGCGTTGGGTGTACGTCGCGAACTTCGAAGCCTGCACGCTCACGGGTCAAACCACCTGGGCCTAGAGCAGAAATACGACGCTTATGCGTTACTTCTGACAGCGGGTTGTTTTGGTCCATGAATTGTGACAGCTGAGAAGAACCGAAGAACTCTTTCACTGCAGCAGAAATTGGCTTGGCGTTGATTAAGTCTTGTGGCATCAGCTCGTTCAGATCGCCTAATGACAGACGTTCACGCACGGCGCGCTCAACACGGACCAGACCAACACGGAATTGGTTTTCAGCCATTTCACCCACAGAACGAATACGACGGTTACCTAAGTGGTCGATATCGTCCACTTCGTCGAAGCCGTTACGGATGTGGATGATGTTCTTCATTACTGCAACGATGTCTTCTTTAGACAGCACGCCGCTACCTTCGTCATCAGGAATGCTGAGACGACGGTTGAACTTCATACGACCTACTTTAGACAGGTCATAACGTTCTTCGCTGAAGAATAAGTTTTGGAACAGGGCTTCTGCAGCATCTTTGGTTGGTGGCTCACCAGGACGCATCATGCGGTAGATCTCAACTAACGCTTCTAAGCGGTTAGTGGTTGGATCAATACGCAGAGTGTCAGAGATGTAAGCACCGTGGTCTAGCTCGTTGATGTACAACGTGCTCAGCTCTTTGATGCCTGCCAGTGATAACTTCGCTAAGTCTTCTAAGCTGATTTCACTGTTAGCAGAAACTAATACTTCACCCGTGTCCGGATCGATGTAATCTTGGGCAGCATATTTGCCCACGATGTACTCAACTGGTACTTCGAGTTCAGTGGTGTTGGTTTTTTCGAGTTGGCGAATATGACGTGCAGTCACGCGACGGCCCGCTTCAACCAATACGGTACCTTCAGCATCCTTGATGTCGTAGCTGGCGGTTTCACCACGTAGACGCTCAGGCACTAAGGTCATAACCAGAGTATCTTTCTTGATCTTGAATTCAACGCGTTCGAAGAACAGGTCGAGGATCTCTTGAGTAGAATACTCTAATGCACGCAGAATGATGGTCGCAGGTAATTTACGACGACGGTCAATACGTACGAACAGCGCATCTTTAGGATCGAATTCAAAGTCTAACCATGAACCACGGTAAGGAATGATACGTGCGTTATACAGCACCTTACCTGATGAGTGGGTTTTACCACGGTCGTGATCGAAGAATACGCCTGGGCTACGGTGTAATTGAGAAACGATTACACGCTCAGTACCGTTGATCACAAAGGTACCGTTGTCAGTCATCAATGGGATATCACCCATGTAGACTTCTTGTTCTTTAATATCTTTTACAGTGCCGGCCGCTGCTTCACGATCATACAACACCATGCGTAATTTAACGCGCAGTGGAGCTGAATATGTAACACCACGGATCTGACACTCTTTCACATCAAAAACAGGCTCGCCAAGCTTATAGCTGACGTATTGCAGTTCTGAATTACCAGAAAAGCTCTTGATGGGAAAAACGCTACGGAAGGCGGCTTCTAAACCGCGCTCACCGGTAGGATCTTGATCGGTGAACTTCTTAAAAGAGTCTAACTGAATAGACAAAAGGTAAGGAATATCCAACACCTGTGGACGCTTACCAAAGTCTTTGCGAATACGCTTCTTTTCAGAATAGGAGTAAACCATGGGTTTCCTCTGCTTGCGAGATGTGACCAAGACTGAACTTATAACAATCGTCATTAAATTCAGCACGTTTGCCCATCACCGTTGATGGCAAGAACCTAACCAGTAATCTCTGCTAGGGACTGCAAAATTTGGCGATAAACGGTGAAAAAAAATCGCCGACGCATATAGCGCAAAAAAGGCCGACGGTTAAAAAACCGCCAGCCTCCACCCAATTGGCTTGGGTGAGTAAGCTACATAATAGCTTACTTGATCTCTACTGTAGCACCAGCTTCAACCAGTTCTTTCTTCAGAGCTTCAGCTTCTTCTTTAGAAACGCCTTCTTTAACTGCTACTGGAGCAGCTTCAGACATTGCTTTAGCTTCTTTCAGGCCTAAACCAGTTGCACCGCGGATTGCTTTAATAACAGCAACTTTGTTGTCGCCGTGAGCAGTTAACATAACAGTGAATTCTGTTTGTTCTTCAGCAGCAGCACCAGCATCAGCACCACCAGTTGCAACTACTGCAGCAGCAGCAGAAACGCCGAACTTCTCTTCCATAGCTTCGATCAGTTCAACAACTTCCATTACAGACATAGCTGCAAAGGCTTCTAAGATTTGGTCTTTAGTGATAGACATAACAAATGTTTCCTATTGTTCTGAATTCAATTTTATTAAGCAGCCAGCTTAAAATTAAGCGGCTTCTTGTTTTTGATCGCGCAGGGCGGCCAGAGTACGAACGAACTTGCCAGCAGATGCTTCTTTCATAGTCATCATTAACTGTGCTAGTGCTTCTTCGTATGTTGGCAGTTTCGCCAAACGATCAATTTCAGCTGCAGGGATGAAATTCCCTTCAAAGGCTGCGCCTTTAACTTCGAAGTTAGCTTGCTCTTTAGCAAAGTCTTTTAACAGACGAGCTGCAGCACCTGGGTGCTCGTTAGAGAAAGCAATCAAAGTTGGGCCAGTGAACGTTTCTGCTAGGCACTCAAAAGCAGTACCTTCAACAGCACGACGAGCCAGAGTGTTACGTACTACACGTACATAAACACCAGCTTCACGAGCTTTTTTACGCAGACCGGTCATAGCACCTACAGTTACACCGCGTGAATCAGCGGCTACTGCAGATAGCGCACCTTTGGCAGCTTCGTTGACTTCAGCAACAATCGCTTTTTTGTCTTCGAGTCTTAATGCCATTGGCTTTACTCCTGGATTCCACCTAGGGTATACCCCTAGTATTTACCATACTAAATACTTATGTATTTAGTGACTTACGGTGCAGATTATCCAGTAAAAAAATTTAGCTGGGGCCTGACACCGTCTACGCAGGAAATTAAGTAAACCGATAAGGAAAACACCTGCGGTCTTGGACGGAAGCCTAATTAATGATGCTTTAGCATCAAAAACAGGCTTCAACCCACAAAGTGCGCGCATTATAGACTAACGCGCGTACCTTGTAAAATTAGTTAGCTGTATCGAGAGTCGCTTGGTCGATAGCTACACCTGCACCCATAGTGGTAGAGATGCTAACTTTCTTCACGTATACACCTTTAGCAACTGCAGGCTTAGCCTTTTTCAGTGCAGAGATTAACGCTTCCAAGTTTTCTTTCAATTGAACTGGTGTGAAATCCACTTTACCGATAGTAGTGTGGATAATACCGTTCTTGTCGTTACGGTAACGAACTTGACCAGCTTTAGCGTTCTTAACTGCTTCAGCAACGTTTGGCGTTACTGTGCCAGTTTTTGGGTTAGGCATTAAACCACGTGGGCCTAAGATTTGACCTAACATACCAACAACGCGCATTGCATCTGGAGATGCGATAACTACGTCGAAGTTCATTTCACCGGCTTTGATTTGCTCAGCCAGATCATCCATACCAACGAGTTCTGCACCAGCAGCTTTTGCAGCTTCAGCATTTGCACCTTGTGTAAATACTGCAACGCGAACTTCACGACCAGTACCGTGTGGTAATACAGTAGCACCACGAACGTTTTGGTCTGATTTACGTGGGTCAATACCCAGGTTAACTGCAACGTCAACACTTTCAACGAACTTAGCAGTTGCTAATTCTTTTAACAGAGCAACAGCGTCGTTGATTTCGTATAACTTAGTACCGTCAACTTTCTCGCGGATTACGCGCATGCGTTTAGTTAGTTTTGCCATTATATTAACCCTCTACAACCAAACCCATTGAACGCGCAGTACCTTCGATTGAGCGAGTCATCGCTTCAATATCAGCACCAGTCATATCGGCGGCTTTCATTTCAGCAATTTCCTGAATCTTAGCACGAGCGATAGTACCTACTTTCTGAGTGTTTGGACGTGAAGAACCTGACTTCAGGCCTGCAGCAGTCTTCAGTAAGTAAGAAGCTGGCGGAGTCTTAGTTTCGAAAGTGAACGAACGGTCACTGTATACAGTGATCACGACTGGAATAGGCATGCCTTTTTCCATTTTTTCTGTACGGGCGTTGAACGCTTTACAGAATTCCATGATGTTCACACCTTTCTGACCCAGAGCTGGACCAACTGGTGGTGAAGGGTTCGCAGAACCTGATTTCACTTGTAGCTTAATATAAGCATCAATCTTTTTTGCCATCTGACATTTCCTCAGTTTGGGTTCAAACGCGCATCAGCGACATGCCGACGTGCTCCCCCGAAAACAACGGGTGCGGATTATATAGAAATCCGCACCCGTTGCCAAACGGATTTTTGTATTTAATTCAATCAGCCTTTTTCGACCTGATTAAAATCGAGCTCGACTGGTGTAGAACGACCAAAGATCATTACTGACACTTTTACGCGGCTCTTGTCATAATCCACTTCTTCAACGGTACCGTTAAAGTCAGCAAATGGACCATCACAAACACGCACCACTTCACCCGGCTCGAAAATAACGCGGTGAGTCGGTGAAGCTGTGGTTTCTTGTAAGCGACGCAGAATTGCATCCGCTTCTCTATCTGAAATTGGCGCAGGACGATCAGAAGTTCCGCCAATAAAGCCTAAAACACGCGGGATGCTTTTGACTAAATGCCAGCTGTCATCGTTCATTTCCATCTGGACTAACACATAGCCCGGGAAAAACTTACGCTCGCTCTTACGACGCTGGCCTGCACGCATTTCGATGACTTCTTCAGTCGGAACTAATACTTCACCGAAGTACTCTTCCATGCCGTGCATTTTAATGTATTCAATCAGTGACTTACAAACTCGGCCTTCATAGCCTGAGAATGCCTGCACTACATACCATCTTTTTTTAGCTTCTTTAGCTTCAGTCATTCGAGGTGCCTATACGCCAGTGATGAAATTGACAATGTGCATTAACACTGCATCTAAACCCCATAAAACAAGGGCTAAAATACCGGTTGCAGCAAGGACAATAAAAGTGGTGTTAAGCGCTTCTTGACGTGTTGGCCATACGACCTTGCGCACTTCAATTTGCGACTCACGAGCGAACGCTAAGGCTTTCTTACCCTTTTCTGTTTGCAGGGCAATAAAACCAGCAATAGCGAATGCAACGATAACAGCCAGTGCACGGATCACGGCACTTGTCTCGCTATACATTTGATTGCCAATAACAGCAGCGGCTAGCAATAGGATCGCTAAACCCCACTTCACGATATCCAGAGAGTTAGTCTGGTTTTCAGTATTTGTTGTCATCGGTTATTCCGTTACTCAATACGGCCTGAGCTTGAGCACAATAATTAGGGACATACGACCCAGTTACAATACGCTTTAGATACTCTGCATTCCGAATACCCTTAGAAACGCATGTTGCATAAGCCCAGGGTCAAAAATCGGCCATAGATTGTATTCTTATTCGACTTTGTTAGCAAGGATGCACAGCCGTTGCAACCCACAAAACCTAGTAAATAATCGACTTAAACAAAAAAGGAAGCCGAAGCTTCCTTTTTCAGTACTATAGCAAGTTCGCGATTAAGCGAAAATCTTAGCTACAACACCAGCGCCTACTGTACGGCCACCTTCACGGATTGCGAAGCGTAAACCTTCGTCCATCGCGATTGGGCAGATCAGAGTCACTTTCATCTTAATGTTGTCGCCTGGCATTACCATCTCTACGCCTTCTGGCAGTTCGATAGTGCCTGTCACGTCAGTTGTACGGAAGTAGAACTGTGGACGGTA
>NZ_AXZL01000015.1 GCF_000485795.1 Shewanella decolorationis S12 | reverse complement strand
GATGGTTTTTTTTTTTCAAGCAGAAGACGGCATACGAGATCACTGTGTGACTGGAGTTCAGACGTGTGCTCTTCCGATCTCGTTCCCTCGCTTATTGAGATTTAGGTAAAATTTAGCAATGGTAATTTTTATTCGTTACTTATCGTAATATTAGAGACATTATTCTAGGTTAGAGCAGGATCGGAAACTGTGCTAAAAAAACGTTCGTTAATTTCGCGCAGTAGAATGACGGGTTCTAGGCATCACAAGGGATA
>NZ_AXZL01000014.1 GCF_000485795.1 Shewanella decolorationis S12 | reverse complement strand
GTTCAGGTCACGCGTATTCTGGACAGCATTGCACTGTTTCGAGGCTATCCGGCGACGATAAGAACTGACCAGGGGCCGGAGTTCACTTGCCGTGCACTGGATCAATGGGCCTTTGAGCATGGTGTTGAGTTGCGCTTAATCCAGCCGGGCAAGCCAACGCAGAACGGATTTATTGAGAGCTTTAACGGACGATTTCGCGATGAATGTTTGAATGAGCACTGGTTCAGCGATATCGTTCATGCCAGGAAAATTATTAATG
>NZ_AXZL01000013.1 GCF_000485795.1 Shewanella decolorationis S12 | reverse complement strand
TTGAGTTTTTTTTTCAAGCAGAAGACGGCATACGAGATCACTGTGTGACTGGAGTTCAGACGTGTGCTCTTCCGATCTAGTGTATGTCACCAATGAAAATAAGAGCCGAAAATTGAGTGATATGCGACTAAATTTGATAACCGATCAGTATGTGCAAATGTCCTTGCGCCTGCAGGCAGCATTTGGATTACGGCGTGAAGAAGCCATGAAGATCCAGCCGGCGAAAGCGGATCGGGGTGATCGTTTGGTACTTGATGCGTC
>NZ_AXZL01000012.1 GCF_000485795.1 Shewanella decolorationis S12 | reverse complement strand
TTTACACGCGCGAAAGCGGCGGCTGCGCCGCGACCAAGGGGCGTTGCCCCACGGTCGCCTAAAGGCTCCACCCCTCCCCAAAAATGCCTCGCCATTTCCTAGCTGCGCTAGGGGCGAGTTTTTGAACCTGCAAGCTGGTTTTGTCTCCGACCGTCAGGCCGTAGTGGTGCGGATAGGTCTGTTTGAAAAGCAAAAGCGGCTTAGCAGGACGGGGGATGGGGCAAAAAGCGCCAGATCGGAAGAGCGTCGTGTAGGGAAAGAGTGTAGATCTCGGTGGTCGCCGTATCATTAAAAAAAAAAAATCAG
>NZ_AXZL01000011.1 GCF_000485795.1 Shewanella decolorationis S12 | reverse complement strand
AAGCAGAAGACGGCATACGAGATCACTGTGTGACTGGAGTTCAGACGTGTGCTCTTCCGATCTAATACACTTTGGTATTTTAGATAGCTAAAAGTCAGAGTATCGCAATTAGTTTTATTGAGCTGTGGGTAACTGCGGGATAGCTAGTGAAACGCTTTATTGGCAAGTTTTATATAAGTGATTGATTTTAAATAAACTAGATGTATAGCGTTGTTCTGTGCAAAAAAGAGGTTGCTTACCCAATTAGCATACACCGTTTACCCAATTAGAATACACCTAAAACCCAATTAGCATACACCGTTTACCCAATTAGAATACACCATTTACCCAATTAGAATACACCTACCTCCGCTGTAGCCCTTGGTGTGCTTGGGCTGTGGCGATTCTGGGATCTCTTAGGATCTTTTAGGATCTTAAAAGATGGATCAGATCGGAAGAGCACACGTCTGAACTCCAGTCACACAGTGATCTCGTATGCCGTCTTCTGCTTGAAAAAAAAAAAAAAACAATA
>NZ_AXZL01000010.1 GCF_000485795.1 Shewanella decolorationis S12 | reverse complement strand
CAGATTTCTTGTTTAGATTGTTAAAGAGCATTTGACCACTCACTTCGCGTTACCGCTCAGCGGGTCAGGGCTGCGTATTCTACGCATTTCCCGTGTCGCGTCAAGGCGTTTTTGCAAACTTCTTGAGGCTTTCGAACCAAGCGCACATTTTGCATTCGATTCGTACTGTAACCGCATCCGCTTTCGCTGTCTGCCGTGTCAGTGGATGCGCATTATAGGCAGCGAAAACTTTTGTGCAAGGGCTTTTTTGAAGTTTTTTGCATTATTTTTCAAATGCCTTTTTACACCCAATCTAGGCACAAGCTGCCCACGAGTTATTCCCAGAGTTATCCACATTGCACCAGTTTTTCCAATAATCGCGCCCTTTTTATTATCCGCTTTTTAGTACTTAAAAGTTCGTTGCTTACGGTATTTCTTCGAATAGTTTCAGTCGTAATACATTGCTTAAGCGATTTAAGAGGCCTTTAAAAACTTCCGGATGACAACGATCCTTAACACAGCTAGGCTCATTGCACTCGATCGCATTGACGTTTTGTTTCAAGATGAAGTCCGCTTTGGCCAACAGAATACCACCACCTGTATTTGGGCAGAGAAAGGGACTAGTCCACGAGCCGTCAAGCAGCAACAATTTGAATCTGCGTATTTATGTGGCGCCGTGTGTCCGACAACGGAGGCGACACAAGCGATTATTGCCCCGCATGCCAATAGCGAATATATGCACGAGCATTTAGAACTGATTTCAACTGCCACCCCATTTGGACGGCATGCGCTGGTCATCATGGACGGCGCGGGCTGGCATCAACAGGATTTGGCCGATGACGTTGATAATCTGATGCTTCTCAAGTTGCCGCCTTATTCACCGGAGTTAAATCCGATAGAGCAGGTATGGCAATGACTGCGTCAAAATATGTTGGCTAATCGTTGTTTTAGTGGTTATACCATTCCGCATTAAAGTTCAGTCACCTTTGCCCATTCCCGAGAGCACATCTTTACCACGCGTTTTGTACAACTGATAAAGCTGTTCCATGCCTGGCTGCAGGCATCCACTCTGTCCTCATATCCTTTAAAGCAGCGATTGGCGAGATAATGTTGGCGCAGCCAACTCCATACCTGTTCGATGGGGTTTAGTTCTGGGGAATATGGCGGCAGTTTGAGTATCGACAGTTTGGGGATATCAGCAGCAATGTCATTGGTATGCCAACCCGCACCGTCCATTACCACGACAGCATGGCGGCCAGGTTTGGTGCGTTTTGCAATCAGCTCCAGGTGCTGGTGCATGATGTCCTTATTAACGAATGGCGTGATGATGGCTTCAGTTTCTCCTGTTGCAGGACAGACTGCGCCGAAGAGATAACTACTGCTGTCTTAGCGCTCTTGGTCTACTGCCTTTGGGGGCCCAAAGTCGTGTCGTTGTATTTTGCAGGCCGAATCGGGCTTCGTCCTGAAACCAAATATCAATCTGGTATGGTTGTATATGAATGGGAGTGTGAAGGAGCGTTTCCAGAGGAAACTTTTTAAAAGCGTCCTGTAAGCTCTGAGTTTGTTTTGGATACCTGGAGCGGCTGGTTATCCAACAGAATCCCATGCTCTTTAGTAGCTTGTAGATATGATTGGGATGGTACTCGACATTAAACTCACTCGAGATGTATTGCTGGATGTCGGCCCCAGTGAGTCTGCCACCCTCATCTGATTGTGCTTTGAACTGAATGTATCTGGCGAGTCTCCTTTTTTGCTCATTTGACAATGACGGCTTCTTCCATAGGCGTGGTTTATCTGTCAGTCGTTGCCCAAGATAGCTGCAGACCCATAAGTTGACGCTAGATCTGGCCACCTTCAACTGGCTTGCCACCTGAGTGTGGTTATGGCATTGCAAAAAAAGCGATACAGCGAGCAATTGTATGCGCTTATGCGAATCCTTCTCATTTGGAGAGGCTAAGCAGACTTTCTGCAATTTCAGGTTTCCTCATCCAATTTTAAGCTGTTGGGTTGCTTGCTATTAGATCAGACTTCAATGCTGAATGGTAGTACGACGATATTGTCGAACAGTGCTCTATTACATGGAATACTTTCATTAAGAAGAAAACAAGAATGATAGGATTGTGTACTAGACAGTGGACAATTTTGGTCAGTTAGTTAATGGAATTGGTATCATATCCAGCTGGAGGGCTGATGGGCTGAAAGGCCGGAAGGTTGGATGGCTGAAGGAGGCGAGCAAACGATGGAAATAAACTCTCGGAAAGCAAAAAGGCCACCTAATTAGGTGGCCTTTATTAATTTAGCGCTTGGCGATGACCTACTCTCACATGGGGAGACCCCACACTACCATCGGCGCGATTGCGTTTCACTTCTGAGTTCGGGATGGGATCAGGTGGGACCACAATGCTATTGTCACCAAGCAAATTTTTCTCTAGGACACTACACTAGACTGTATGGTGCTGATACCCAGAATCGAACTGGGGACCTCATCCTTACCAAGGATGCGCTCTACCGACTGAGCCATATCAGCAATTCTTTATCATCAAAGATGACATAATTAGGCGCTTGGCGATGACCTACTCTCACATGGGGAGACCCCACACTACCATCGGCGCGATTGCGTTTCACTTCTGAGTTCGGGATGGG
>NZ_AXZL01000009.1 GCF_000485795.1 Shewanella decolorationis S12 | reverse complement strand
CTGTCACGCCCACAGAACACCATGGCACTTGGGAAAATAAAGATGAAGATGGTGATGGCGTGCCCGACGAATTGGATGATTATCCGTTTGATGCTAAAAAGCAAAGTTACAGCACGACTACTGAATCCTCATTCAACGACAATCCATCGGTAGCCACTGTGGTTTCAGATTCATTTCCTTTCAAATTGCAGGGTGTCTTAGAAGAAAGGGGAGATGGGGATGTTTATCGATTCCAAATTGATCAATCTCAGGTGAATGCTGCTCTTCCCGTCACTTTTGTTTTATTTATGAATGATTTCAGTTATAAGCCAACAATCAGTATATTGGATGAAACTGGGCGAGCAATATTCGAAATAAAAAACAATACAGAGGCAATCGGAAAGATCGGTGCGATAGCAACTGTATCATTTGAAAGAACTGGGGTTTATTACGTTGCAGTAGCGGAACAAAATCTTGCTGGGGGAGCCAATGCAACATACTCAGTAAAAGCATTCATTGATACTGATTATGATGGTTTACCTGCTGAGCTTGAAAACGCATTAGCTATGGATGCATCTAACCCCGACAGTGATGGAGATGGGGTTTACGATGGTAACGAAGTCTATGTTCAAGCCTTTGGTGCATTACAACTTGACTTGGATAATGACAATATTCCCAATTGGCTTGATAGTGACTCTGACAATGATGGATTACTTGATAATTTAGAAAAACTTACAGATTTAGATCTAGATGGTGTAGGTGCATTCGCTGATACAGATTCGGATGGAAATGCCATAGCTGATAGCAAAGAAGCTGTGGATATATCTAATCCATTAGATTCTGATGGTGATGGTATCTACGACTTTTTGGATCTTGATGATGATTCAGATGGCTTGCTTGATATAAATGATATTGAGAGGCTCTCAAAACTATCATTAACTGAACAATTCCAGGTTTTTGCTTTAAGATTTGATGACAAGCTTGGGGTGACAATGACTGATAGAGCTTTCCCTGGAGAAAGAGTATATATTCAAGGCCAAAATATTCCTGTTTCAGATTCATTCTTGGTAATAAAAGGTCAATCAAAACTTTATAACATTAAACTATCTGATGTCGCAGAAAGTGGATTCTCATTTTATTTACCTGACAATATTGTTGATGAAGCTGAATATGAATACTATTTAGCTAGTGGCAGTGTTAAAAGCAACTCTAGATATTTCACTGTTTCATCTCCTCTAACTCCAGTTATAAAAGATTTGGAGGATTCTTCTCTGAAAGCTGGAGACATTTTAAAGATCTTTGGAAGAAACCTACAGCCAGGCATGACAGTGCATTTTGGGGATATTGTAGTTTCTCCTGATTCGGTTGTTGATGGTGAGGCAACAATAACAGTCCCTGCGAATGCAGTTTCTGGATTTCTATACGTAGAGTCACTGCAACTAATCAGTAATAAGATTTATTTTGACATCAAGGAAACTATTACCCTTAAATCAGATAGCATTGAAAATATAATCGGTTATTCAGAGGTATATGTAAAAGATAACAATGGGAAAAGTTATTTTCGCTTAACACAAAATGGTGTGAATGTAGATATAAATAAAAATGATATCAGCTATAACGAACTGTATATTAAAAATTCAAATGATTATATTCCCACTTCCACTGTTGCTATTTTCATGGAGGAAAAGTCTGTTGAAATTAATGCTGAGAGACTGGCATTATCGAACATCTTGTTGATACCATCAATTAGTAAGATGGCGGCATCAGATGCCTGACTTTATTGAAATGATTAAGTCTTACAGGATAAAAGTGGTTAAAGGGGCAAACCCCAAAATTACAAATTGTGCCTATGTCAATGCCACAACGAATCAAGCAAGGATGTTACAACATGAATAATAGATTATTGACGCTGTTTTTATTGCTCACGTCTGGTTTCGCCAATGCCTCAGCCCCGACACAGGATTTCAGCCAAGAGCCTTTAGTACAACGTTGTATGGGAATGTTAGACATATATAGAGATGAAGATTTTGATGCCTATGTAGCGGCATTTCCTGAACCTTGGCTG
Organism: Shewanella decolorationis S12; assembly: GCF_000485795.1. GTDB lineage: Bacteria > Pseudomonadota > Gammaproteobacteria > Enterobacterales > Shewanellaceae > Shewanella > Shewanella decolorationis. The sequence continues at coordinate 3,149 of NZ_AXZL01000009.1, read as the reverse complement.
GGTATTTTTGGCGAGAAGGTGTTGAAAAATGAATTGTCCGCAAGGCACCAGAAATATATGAACACCTATCAGGGAAAGCCGGCCTCCATCGTTATTGAAGGAATAGACCCAGTGGAGCCGACCAAGATTGAAAAGGAACGTCTTGGTGCCGTGGAAGGAAAAGAAGTGTCAATTGAAATATCAAATGAGCGTGATACCAGTAGTTCAACCAGCTGCAAGTTCTTGCGGATTGGTGAGAACTGGTATTTTAGAGAGCTGAGACTCTGATAGTCGAGGATATCTGAGCTTAGATGGCGTATTGACAAATGAAAAAGGGGCGCAAGCCCCTTTTCCATTGATGATCTCAGATTGTCATACAATCAAATGCCAGTTCACGGCTGGCGATATAAGTTACACAAGAGGAAGGAACAGCAGGGATGAACTCATTGAAGTACATGCTCAATGACCTCAAATGGTTTGATATCAGCTTTTAAAGCAAGTATTTCAGGATCCGTCATGAAGATGAATTCAGGTTGCCGGTTTCACTTGGGTTTACGGCACTGCCACTCAGGCAGGAGCTGTTATTATTGTCCTCTGCCATTCCCGTTCTCCTTCTGGGACTTGTACTGACCCGTGTCGGTTCTGTTACCGCATTGATTGCGGCCGGAGGCATTACACTGATTTGGTTGCTGACATATTTGAGCTGGCGCAAGCGCTGGGTGTGGCGTCAGTTGTCCATCAATAAGGCAGATCTCGACGCTAATACACAGTTCATTTTCAATCGCCACTGTATCAGGTTGCCCCAACATATCTGCAGCGGCAACAGCACTATAACTAGAGCTGAGATTGAAAAAATCACTTTCCATTGGGTTAGTTATTTCAGAGAAATGCAAAAGCGCAATCGGGTCCATGGTGTGACGATTCACTTGCACAACGGCAAGCATTACCAGCTTTCCGGTATGGCCTACCCCCATAGAAGCTTGCTCTATCTGGCAATATTTTTTGATTATCCCGTGGAGCTTATCGAGCAGCCGCCCCCAAGGGAACGGCTGGTTATTATGGTTATCGCCTTGGCGGTCATCACATCGTTATTCAATCTAGTCATGATTGCAGCCCACTGGCATTGACCTTAAGCCCGCAGATAAAGGTTTAAATGTCTGATTCGGCATTTGGGTTAATACTTAGGTGCTATTGTGATGACGGCAGCTTAAGGGAAAAATAGCGGGACAACATTCCGCTATAACATTGATGTTGAATGCTTTAAATCATAAGGATATGTATGCCACGTTTTTTTCCCGTTGCCATATTTACACTCGTATTATCCATTCTCACCTTGATGGCTTCATCGGCGGTAACAGCGGCAGAGGGCGCAATGTCAGCCCCACGGAACGATGGATCATTTCAAGGCACGGCCGATGCGAGCGAGGCCAATCTCACCGCCCTGTGTCACAGTTATATGCGCGAGGGTTTCATTCATAACGATGTCACCCTCTATCTCAAACTACTGCCGCCTGAGGCGGCAGAATATGAGGCGGATATCCGCAAATACATTCCTCGAACTTTTAAGAAGAAGTTCAAGGGACTGACCGAGCCAAGCTATCAGATATTGGAAGTAGGCCCGATGGAACAGGGAGAATATAAAGGTAAAGCAACCCGATCCATAAAGCTGAAATATCAGGTGCAAGGTGTAAAAGGAATCAGCAATAGCCGCTGTTTTTTTGAGCAGCATGAGAATGGTCGTTGGTATCTGGGTCAGCATCCCTGACCCTTAACGCAAGAAGGCGTCCCATGGGCGCCTTTGACTTACGACAGACATAGGAATAACCGACCCAATTATCCACTGACAACCAAGGGTAATGGATGACAATGTAACATATTACCCAAAGCAAATATCACTACACACGATTGGACCCCTGCCAACATGAGCTATAGCATAAGTAAACACACGGATGACTCACTTATTTTAACAAATACTCGAGGCATGGCTGGGATCTTGGTAAGCATATTCTTTGTCTTTTTCGGTCTTATGTTGATGACGCTGGCGGTCGGTTAATGGCAGGAGAGCGGTGAATGGCCTGTGGCGATGTGCCTGTTTGGCGCGGCGGCATTTTTGCCTGTGTTCCGGTTTAACAAGGTCGTGATAAGCGCCAAGAGCAAAGATCTAGTACAAACCCAATCTTGGTTTGGCGTTGTCTTTGGCAGTAAGCACATTCTCAATGAGCAACTATCCTTGATTGAAATATCGGGCTTAATCTCTGGCGAATTTGCGCATTTCCTAGATCCCAGCGAACATGTCAGACATAGCTATTCTCTGACCTTCTTCAGCCATCCCAAACTAACACTCACAATTGCGACCTTTTCCGACCTACTCAAAACAATTGCGTTTTTTGAAGCACATTTTGATACGAACATCGCCTTGCTAATCGGTAATAACAGACACAAATTCACTCCAGCAGGTCTCATGGAGAAAGGTAAACCCACACCTCTGCCACAGGATGGCCTAGTGCGCCAGACTGGAGTTGCGCAACTCAGTGTTAAAGGACATCCATTGGTCATCTGGATGATCAACATCCCCATTTTATCTGTAGCACTGCTGGGTATCTGGATGCTGCACTTCCAAGAAGAAATGTTTCGTCAAGTCTATATCCCACCTTTCTAACAATATGCCTTGTCAGCCTGCTTGATAGCTTTAAGCCTTGGGTTTGTGGCATTCATCAGAGGTGCTTGTCTGTTAACGGTCGAGAATGACATGTTAACCATCAGCAAGAAGGGCTGCAGGACCAAACACTTTAAGCTTGCCGATGTCTGGGGCGTCTCACAGGTAACAAATGTTACCTATCTATTGACGAAAAAGGGTGCTGAAAAATTAGCCTATAAACTACCTGATAAGCATAACTTTGCGATCCACAGTTGGTTAACGCAATTTATCCGAGACTCATCCAACCCAATCTAAAATAAGTTAATACTTTAGCGTGATTGAGGAGATGGACTCTAGACGCAAAAATAACTGACTAAAAAAACGACAGAATAACACTGACATTGATGTCAATCACTTAATCACTCTCTTCGCCAAGAGCCGCTTCATCACAAGGATGTTTATTTTGCGACTACCCCACTCAGCCCTTGCGCTATCCTTAATCACCTTTCTAGCCCTGCCGCTATTTGCACAA
>NZ_AXZL01000008.1 GCF_000485795.1 Shewanella decolorationis S12 | reverse complement strand
TTTTTTTTCAAGCAGAAGACGGCATACGATATCACTGTGTGACTGGAGTTCAGACGTGTGCTCTTCCGATCTAGATACCGACCACGCTAACGAAATCGAGAAATTGAAACGGGATTGCAAACAGCAAATTGAAACCCTGCAATTTAGCCTAAACACGGCTGAAACTCAGGCGCGAAACGCGATGAAGGCCGCTGAAAACGAATACAAACAGCGAAACGAGCAAGCCGAAAATCTGGCGGCACAAGCTCGAAACGAACAGATCGGAAGAGCACACGTCTGAACTCCAGTCACACAGTGATCTCGTATGCCGTCTTCTGCTTGAAAAAAAAAA
>NZ_AXZL01000007.1 GCF_000485795.1 Shewanella decolorationis S12 | reverse complement strand
CTTGGAGGATGGTCCCCCCATATTCAAACAGGATATCACGTGTCCCGCCTTACTCGTTTTCATCAAAGGTTAGTTTTCGTGTACGGGGCTATCACCCTGTGCCGCTGGACTTTCCAGACCATTCCACTAACACCCCTCTGACTTAAGGGCTAATCCCCGTTCGCTCGCCGCTACTAGGGGAATCTCGGTTGATTTCTTTTCCTAAGGGTACTTAGATGTTTCAGTTCCCCTCGTTTGCCTCGTAACGCTATGTATTCACGTTACGATGACCGCTTATGCGGCCGGGTTCCCCCATTCGGACATCGTTAGCTCAAATGCTTGTTACTAGCTCGCCAACGCTTTTCGCAAGTTACTACGTCCTTCATCGCCTCTGACTGCCAAGGCATCCACCGTATACGCTTAGTCGCTTAACCATACAACCCAAATGAGTTTCACATCACTTGTTTGCGACCAGCTGGTTTTACTTGTCTCATCTTCGACCAAGAAGATGGACTCGCCTTAGACTTGAATATTCAAGACACTTAACAAGTGTTTTAAGAACTCAATTTTTTCGTATTAACACAACGACAGACATCATTGTATTAATTACTATCAGCTTTCCAAATTGTTAAAGAA
>NZ_AXZL01000006.1 GCF_000485795.1 Shewanella decolorationis S12 | reverse complement strand
GGAGCTATGCGGGATCGAACCGCAGACCTCCTGCGTGCAAGGCAGGCGCTCTCCCAGCTGAGCTATAGCCCCATTTACATGCAGTGCGAGTATCAGATGTCCCAAACCTCTTAAAGGATTGGTTTGCCAATCGTTTCTTATCAAGGCGGACAGTGGCGACGTTTAGTTCACTAAACGAGTCACTTTCCAACGCAGAGAAGGAAGGATTGGTGGGTCAGAGTGGACTTGAACCACCGACCTCACCCTTATCAGGGGTGCGCTCTAACCAGCTGAGCTACAGACCCATCTTATTGATAAATTAACCTAGGCCAATTCATCTTTACTCTATCTTCTATCAAGCAAATCTGTGTGAACACTCAGGCACATGGATGTGCCGTGTGTAAGAAACGCATGGAGCAGTTTCTTACCAA
>NZ_AXZL01000005.1 GCF_000485795.1 Shewanella decolorationis S12 | reverse complement strand
AAACGGGCTTTAGACAAGGCGAAGGCTTGAAGGCATAGTGGCGCTCTGTCGAAAGCCTTAAACGCAGTATAAAGCCCGTTCAACCCCGCCCTGTGAGGCTCTGAACTGATTAGATATTTAATGTGATTGGTATTTAGGGCGTGGAATGAGATTTATCACTAGTTTCTTGTGCCTTCGCGATACACGGGGATTTGTTGGCCTTAAAACCTTAGCTTCTGCTATGATCCCATCCCCCTTCTGAAGACTTGTTTGGATATTGCGCGAAGATGAAACTCAATCCTGCCCAAAATGATGCTGTTCATTATGTTTCGGGTCCCTGCTTAGTGTTAGCGGGCGCGGGCAGTGGCAAAACACGCGTAATTATCAACAAAATTGCCTACCTAGTGCAAAAGTGTGGCTACAATGCGCGCAATATCGCGGCGGTAACCTTTACCAATAAAGCCGCGCGGGAGATGAAGGAGCGGGTCGCACAGTCTATGGGGCGAAAAGAGGCCAGAGGTTTGTGGATTTCGACCTTCCACACTCTGGGGCTTGAGATTGTAAAACGTGAGCATAAAGTGTTGGGATTAAAGCCAGGTTTCTCGTTATTCGATGATCAAGACACGCTCGCGCTCCTCAAAGAGCTGACTCAAAAAGAATTACAGGAAGATAAGGACCTACTCAAAGCCCTCGCGGGGGCGATTTCCAACTGGAAGGGGGGGCTGATTATTCCCGACCAGGCGCGCAAGCTGGCAAAGGATGAACAGCAACAGTTGTTTGCCATGTTGTATCAGCGTTATGCCCAGCATATGAAAGCCTACAACGCTTTGGATTTTGATGACTTAATTCTGCTACCGACCCTATTGCTAAGGCATCACGAAGAAGTGCGTACGCGCTGGCAAACCAAGATCCAATACCTGCTGGTGGACGAATATCAAGATACCAACACTTCCCAGTATGAAATGGTTAAGTTACTGGTGGGCGAGCGCGCGCGTTTTACTGTGGTGGGGGACGATGACCAGTCCATCTATTCATGGCGCGGGGCTAAACCGCAGAACTTAGTGCTGTTGGGCAAAGATTTTCCCAAGCTTAAGCTCATTAAACTCGAACAAAATTATCGTTCTAGCCAGCGAATTTTGCGGGCGGCTAACATCCTTATCGCCAACAATCCCCATGTGTATGATAAGTCGTTATTTAGCGAACTGGCTTATGGTGAGCCGATGCGGGTGCTGTTTGCCGCCAATGAGGAGCAAGAAGCAGAGCGTGTCGTCGCCGAAATTATTCGCCACAAGTTTGTCGGTCGCACCCAATTTGGTGATTACGCGATTCTGTATCGGGGTAACCACCAGTCTCGCCTGCTTGAACGGGCATTGATGACTAACCGTATCCCTTACAAGTTAAGCGGCGGCACCTCGTTTTTTGCCCGTGCAGAGATTAAAGACATCATGGGCTACCTTAAATTGGTGGTAAATCCCGATGATGATAACGCCTTTTTGCGGGTGGTTAACTTACCTAAACGGGGTATAGGTCCATCCACCTTGGAGCGTTTGGGTAACTTTGCCAACGAGAAACACATCTCTATGTTCGAGGCGATTTTTGATCCTGAGCTGAATCATCATTTACCGCCTAATGCCATGTCGGCCTTGTATCAATTTGGTCGCTTTATTGTCGATACGGGTGAGCACGCCGAACGAGGCGAACCGGTTGAAGCCGTAAAACAGTTGATCCGTAAGATTAATTACGAAGACTATTTATACGAGACCAGTACCAGTGCTAAGGCCGCCGAGATGCGGATGAAAAACATCTCCGAACTGTATCGCTGGGTGACGGAAATGCTCTCGGGGGATGAGTTAGAAGACCCCATGACCTTGCCGGAAGTGGTTAACCGCCTAACGCTTAGAGATATGATGGAGCGTAACAGCGAAGATGAAGGCGGCGATCAGGTACAGCTAATGACGCTGCATGCGTCTAAAGGGCTGGAATTCCCCTATGTGTTTATGGTGGGAGTTGAGGAGCGCATTCTGCCACATCAAACCAGCATAGATGAAGATAACGTCGACGAAGAGCGTCGCCTGGCGTATGTGGGGATTACGCGCGCCCAGCGCGAGCTGTGGTTTACCCTCTGCCGTGAGCGTCGCCAGTTTGGTGAGACCATGCGCTGTGAGCCGAGCCGTTTTCTGCATGAGTTACCGCAGGATGATCTTATTTGGGAAAACCGTAAACCGCAGCAAACAGAGCAGGAGCGCATGCAGACCGGGCGTAGCCATATCTCGAATTTAAGGGATATGTTTAAAAAGCAGTAATCCTATGGTAAATCATGTGATTACTGCCTTTAGGCACAAACCTGTTGTTCGATTTTCATCAATGGAAAAGGGTGAGCTAGGGCTCTCCCTTGGCCAAAACGGTAGCCTAAGGAGTGGAAAATTTTCACTTGCTCGGTACTCTGAAGACCATCAACAAAGGTTTGTAAGTCTAAGGTTGAGGCCGCCTTTTGATAGGCTGACATCAATTTAATATGTTGCTCATCCTGCAACTGTTTGGTGATGTTGGCATCGAGCTTTAAGCCCTTAATCGGTAAAAATAACAAGCTATTTAACGGACTGTGGCCGCTACCGTAGTGGCTAATCCCTAAATTCACGCCCAGTTTTTTCAATAACTCAAAGCCACTAATGTGATTTTCTGTCTCTTGTACTAAGGCTTTTTCATTAAAAAATAACCAAAGCTGTGGCATGACTAATTGGGTTTGTTTGAGGGTGTTTTTTAAACCACGGAGTACATGCTTATGTTTTAGGTGTTGGCTTGATAACATCAGATGTAAATCAATGGTTTCCCCGTGACTGACGTGTAGTTGATTTTGACTCTTATCTACCAAATTTATCAGATATTTATCTAGCTCAACCATGAGGTTTGCTTGTTCGGCTAATTTATTGAGAATATCCTGTGGAATCGTTCCCCACTGCGGGTGTTCCCAGATTAATCGACATTCAAGCGCTTGGGTTTTCAGTGTGTGTAAGTCGATAATAGGTAGAAAGCTCAACTGTAACTCGCCCGCGTGCAATGCCTGTTTAAAATCATTTTCGAAGGCAATATCCTGCATCTTTTGCTGGGAGGCGCTATCGTCGAAAATCACATAGCAGCCTTTGCCATTCGCCTTGGCTTGGTACATGGCTGTGTCGGCATTACGTAGCATGGACTCACTAGTATCCAGCTTATTACCGCTAATGGTGATCCCAATACTGGCTCCTGAATGGAATTCAACAGAGCCTAATTTGTAGGATTGTGAGATTTTTTGAATGACCCGTTCGGCCACATCACGGGCATCGTTGATACCGTTGATGGTATCAAGCAGGATTACAAACTCATCGCCACCGAGTCTTGCCAATGTATCGTTGCTACGGATGCAGCCGCGTAAGCGAGTTGCGGTCTCAATTAGGAATCTATCGCCCTCTAAATGACCCATAGTGTCGTTAATCTGCTTGAAGCGGTCGAGGTCGATAAACAGCAGAGCAAACTGCTCTAGGCTATGGCGCCGCACATGTTTGATAGCCTGATTGAGTCGCTCCATAAACATCGCACGATTTGGTAATCCTGTGAGCGCATCGTGCTTAGCATCATGGACAAGTTTGGCTTCCATATTGCGACGCTGGCGGATTTCTTTTTCAAGATCCTTATTCAGCTCGGCGAGGGCAGTGGTCCTCGCCGCGACTTTTTCTTCCAGATCTTCGTAGCTACGGCGTAATGATTCCGCAGCAAGCTTTTTCTCAATGGCAGCCCCAATATGCTGCGAGACAAAGGTCAATAACTCCAAATCTTTAGTTTGGTAGTTTTGGGTCATGCTAAAACTATAAATCGTCAGCGCGCCGCGGACTTCATCATGGATAAACAGAGGTATACCAATCCATTGATGCATTGTCTGAGTGTGATTTAAGGCTGGTGCCTTAGCATAAATCTCTTTCGAGGCAATCAAGCCATTAATGTCATTTTGATCCAAGAGCAATGGGCGCTTGTGTTTAAGCACATACTCCGTCAGCCCATCTTGCAGTGGCCTAGTTCCGGGGTGTTGGTTGCCTAATTGGGAAACATAAAATGGGAAGGTTAAATGTGTACCCGCTTCATTGAGCAGGGCGATATAACAGTTATTGGCTGGAATAAGATGGCGGATAACATTATGCAACTGAGCATAGAAATCAGGGTTATCAGAGCCAGAGCTCGCCAGCTCTGCGATTTCAAATAATGATTTTTGCAATCGCTCAGCTCTACGTCGCTCGTACACTTCTTGCTTGAGTTTATCGTAGGCTTGGCTGAGCTCCTTGGTACGTTGCTGAATGGCTTGTTCTAGTTGTTCTTGATGTTTAAGCCTTTCCATCACGCCGGCAATGTGGTGGCAAATAAAGGTCATTAACTCGACTTCGATATCGCCGTAACTGACATTGGTATCATAGGTTTGTACAACGAGAACAGCAGTGACAGTATCTTCATGTTTTATCGGCACCCCTAGCCAAAGGTGGCAGGGCGAACCTAGATTAAGTATCTCTCCAGCTTGAACAAGTTCATCTACTTTTGCTTCATTACACAGTAGGGTCTCGCCAGTGCGGAATACATAACCAGTCAAACCTTGCTGCAACAGTGTTGATAGTGACTGCTCTGGGTACAATTGAGAAGGATGGGCGTCTTTTTCATCGGCGAAGAAGGGAACGGAAATGACCCCCGTGGTGACATCCAGTGTTGCTATAAAAAAGTTATCGGCAGAGATCAGTTGCTTTAAGTGATGGTGTACACCTAAATAGAATTCTTCGAGGGACGGAACTTGCGTCGCGATATGGGATAATTCGAGTAACGCATTTTGAACTACTTCCGCACGCTTATACTTATTCGCCAAATATTTAAGGCGATTAAGTCTCTTTTTTAAGCGTTCAACCTCATGAGCTCGAGGTGGGGTAGTTTCATCTTCATCCCTAAACATGATACTCACTAATCAGTTCTGCGTTAATTGTTTACCAAACGTTATAATTAACATAAAATACCGTAACATCCAAGTCATATTTACGCTGTCATTCCGCTGAAAAAGCATGCTAATGTATCAAAACTTGAGCAGTCAGTAAAAAAAGTGCAAAACAGCTATAGACTCAAGGGCTATTTGTCCATACTATATGCGGCGCTAACCAAGGCGAGCGCCCATAGCTCAGCTGGATAGAGCGCACCCCTCCGGAGGGTGAGGCCGAAGGTTCGAATCCTTTTGGGCGCACCATCTCTCCGAATGAGTTGTGAGCTTGAGGTTAGCAGTAAAGTGAAATTCAGTGGTGATTGTAGCTCAGTTGGTAGAGTCCCGGATTGTGATTCCGGTTGTCGTGGGTTCGAGCCCCATCAGTCACCCCATTTCATTTAACATCTCGGTGATTAGCGCAGTCCGGTAGCGCATCTGGTTTGGGACCAGAGGGTCAGAGGTTCGAATCCTCTATCACCGACCATATTCTTCGCATAACTAGCGCGTTTGAATTTTCAAGCAAATAGTTAACAGTTACGGTGATTAGCGCAGTCCGGTAGCGCATCTGGTTTGGGACCAGAGGGTCAGAGGTTCGAATCCTCTATCACCGACCAATTACATTGAAGCCTCAGCATTCTTCGGAATATCTGGGGCTTTTTTGTATCTGTCTTTTAAACGCCTTGTTGTCTCGTCGTGATTGCGCAATGAGGTGTTGCGATACTTTATTCAATCTCCCCTTCAAATAATTAAGGCTCCCGAAGGAGCCTTAATGCAATGTTGTTCGATTTAGTCGATATTTTCTGGTGGGACAATGAAGCCCTGATAGGCATCCGTTTTTAGCTCATTAAAGCGCTCTAGCTGAGCTTCTTCTTGAATTCCTGTTACTATCACCTGAATATCTAATCCTCTAGCCACATTGATAATCGCACGGCAGAGCTCGCTATTATGTGATGCTTCGTCATAGTAAGAGAAAGATTGGTCAAGTTTAACGTAACTCGGTCTTAGCTCTTGCAGGTAAGACATGGAGCCAAATTGACGGCCGAAGTGGTCTATACCAAATTTTGCACCATTGTCTCTAATGATATTGCAAAGGCGAGTACAGGATTCTAAATCGCTATAAACTCCCGCTTCAGGGATCTCAAAGCAAATCCGTTCAACCTGTGGAGCACTGCGCAGGAAGTGATTAAGCCAGTCGTGGAACTGGGGATCACTAATACTTTGATGCGTTAGGTTGATTGCCAGTGGCTCATAGTTACGCTCAAGCAGTTTTTGCTCGTAGACTGTCTCAATGAGGCATTTATCGAGTAATGAGCCGAGTGAGAGTAGCTCGATATACGGCATAAACTGGCCTGCATGAGCAAGCTTATCACCCAACTCGAGTTGGCAATAAAGTTCTCTTTGGCTCACGCCATCGCCATTACAAAATTGGATCGGTTGCCAACGAAACTTGAATTTTTTGTTGCTAATGGCGTGGCTAAGGTTATCGCGCCATTGTTCTCGGGTGAAAAGCTGTTGTTCGGTTGTCTCGAACCAATGGAAGGTCTTATTTTCTTTGAGTGCTTTTTGCAGGGCGTTGTCTGCTTGGGCAAGAATATCGGATACCTTCATTTGGCCAATACGTTCAGCGACACCAATGGCAAAGTTTTCATTGGGTTTACAGCCCGCTTTAGAGATTTCTTGGTTAATGGTGCGGATCAGCGTTTGCAGGTATTTGCTAATTTGATCATGCTCGACATCGGTAACGAGGAAGGCAAACTCAAATGCGGCAATTCGCGCAATCACAGAAGGTGTGATCTCATTTAATTGCTGAACTAGTTTTTCGGCCAATAGGCGAATGGTTTCATCACGAACCTGATAGCCATATTTACTGTGAACTTCTTCGAGCCAGTCTAGTTTAGCTAAAAATAGGGCACCGCTACTCGGTTCGCTTAGCCAGCCATTGAGACGGCTCACCACATATTGGCGGTTAGGCAGTCCAGAGGCGGGGTCTGTGAGATTCTTTTTACGTAAAGTACCAACTTCTTCATCGAGCGATTGGAAGAGTTGTTTAAGTTGAGCTGACATACTGTTGAATGCGGTAACGAGATCTTTGAGTTCTGTGGTCTTAGGCAAGGGCATATCGGGGCCAAACTGGCGCGCAGCAATCTTTTTAGCATGATCAGATAAAGCGTGGAGTGGTTTTAGGATCCAAGTTAATCCTAATCTTGCAGTAAAAATTGCGACTAAAAACAGCAATGAAAAGGCGATAATGGTATTTGACATAATTCGCCATAATTCATGGTAACCAAAACCTGGGTGCGCAGTGATTTCTAGTTGAGCCAGTTGTAACCATCCAGAGGTAATAGTGCTTTCTTTTTTGATTGTCTTAAATAGTTTTAAATTGATGAACCATTGGGGCACATCTTCAATTTTTAGCGGGTTATTCCATTCCTGTTGTTTGCCATCAACCATCCAAGTCAACTTGATATTTTGATAATAGCCGCCTTCAAAAATAACGTTAACTAAGGTTTCGGCAGCCGCAGTATCGCCAGCTTCAAGTGCAGGAGTAAGCATTAATCCAAGCGAAGTACTGGCGTTGTTTAGATCCGATTCCATTTGCTTGGTTAAAAAGCTTTGAGTCTCAGTGAATTGCACATAGCCAAGGCTTGCTACTACTAACAAAAACAGGCTAAAAAGCAGCGAATAAATCTGTCTAAACAGTGTCATCTTGGGTGCTACTCCAGTTTTAATTTGGGTTGTCTTAGGCGATCAACCCCTAACCTATGGTTAAGGTCATTCCATTTTTCGAGTCGTGTTGACGAGCCAGCTAAAACGCCTCGTCCCTGTTCTTTATTTAGCCATAACTGTTTACCGTTAAAACTGTAAACGGGTATGAGATCTTTACGTTGTGTTGCGGGTTTGATGACATGGTCGAGATTATCGAGTACTAGAGGGATGGATGAAGGCGTATCATAGTAAGCCAATACCATATGATACTGATTCACGCTTGTGGCTTTAACCATAGTGATCCGCATCTTATCTTCGGGAACACCTAACTGAAGCAGTGTGAAATACTTGGCGATTGAAAAATCTTCACAATCCCCACCATTGACCCCAATGAACTCCATCGGAGTGGCCCAATAGTTTGATTCTCCCCATAATTTTATGTCATCAACAAAACGGAATAAGTTAAAGAAGTTGTTCACTTTCAATAGCTTTTCCTTTTCGTCAACCGTGCTTGCCTCTGCCAATACTTTAAACCAAGCCCGTGCTCGCATCCCTGCACGTTCACCATAGCGTTTTTCTAACGTTGAGGTGATTTTCGCTTCATCAAGTTTTTGGGTTGGAGACGCATATAGAAAGCTAATCCCTAATGCAGATGCAACAAGGCTAGAGCGGCAGGCTCGAATAAATGCACTTGTACCCTTTGGCCTGCCGTTCATAACCTACTCTGTTAGACCTTATTTTGCGTTATCGACGGAATAAATCGTCCATTTCATATCTGTCGCCGTATCGTCTCCCGTCACTTCTGCAACGACTCGACGATTACGAATTTCTGCTTCGGGTGTTCGTTCTAGAACGACTGGCCGACTTGAGCCATATCCTATTGCAGTCAATCGACTTCTGTCGATACCAAAACGTTCGGCCAGTACCGCGGTGACGGCATCTGCCCGCTCTTGTGATAATACCGCATTGCGTTCGTCAGTACCTGTACGACTAGTGTGACCTTCAATAGTCACTTTAGTCGTTGGATATTGACGTAAGAAAATAGCAACTTCTTCGATTTGCGGGTAATACTCTGGTGCTATATATGCTGAGTTATTAGGAAATAATACATTAATTTCCTTACGCTCATTGATTGATTTGATCTGACCACAACCGTAGTTATCTGTGCCCGCTCCTTTGGCTGTATCATTACAGCGCTCACGGGCTTCGATAACGCCATCACCATCCTTATCGGAAAGATCGTATGCTTGAGTTGTTGTCATATCATCAATATTGACAGTATCACGCATGGAACAACCTGCTAAAAGCGCCACGCTAAGGAAAAGGATTGTGGTTTTCATTGGTTAGCTCCTCCTTCGTAGTTACGTTCGCCACGCCATGCTTCTGGACGAGTCACTTTCAGTGAGTCGAGTAAGCGGCCTGTCGCATTTAGTACACGGTATTTCGCAATGATTTCATCATATTCAGCCTGTAAGTAGTCCTTGCGAGCTTCGAATAACTCATTCTCAGTATCCAGTAAGTCGAGCAAGCTGCGTTGGCCGAGATTGAATTGTTGCGCATAGGCGGACTGAGTGTCTTTGGCTGCGATGACATGGTCGCGAATGTATTGCTTTTGAGGCGCTAACATTTCGTAGGCGTTCCATGCAAGGTTTACCCCTTCAACGACTTCCCTTTGTGCACGTTGACGGATTTCTTTCGCTTCACCCAGTTTGTAAGCAGATTCCTTTTCGCGAGCAAGATCTTTACCGCCAGCGAATAGGTTGTATCTGACTCGCACCATAGCAACGATATCATTGCTATACCCACCGACATTTTGGCTCGCGATAGCACTTACACCATCCTCACCACCCACATCATTATTCCAGCTACCGTTAAGTTCTAACGAGACTTGTGGATAATAATTGGCTTGGGCCGATGAGCGTTCATTTTCAGCGGCACGAATGTCATTTGCTGCAGATTTGAGAATAGGATGATTTTTTTCAGCGTCTGCTAGGCTGCTGTTTAAATCCTTAGGCAACATATCTGCATCAGGAACGGGTTGAATTAAGTCAACGGGTTCAGCGGACACGACACGGATAAACTGGGCTTTAGCATCGAGTAAATTATTACGTGCCGAAATTACGTTAGCGTTTGCACGGGCAAGAAGACCTGAAATCTGTGATAGGTCGGCGGTTGAGCCTAAACCTGAATCGGTACGTTGCTTGATTTGGTCATAAATTTCTTTATGGCTATTGAGATTTTTTTCAGCCAACTTCAATACTTCATCAGTACGAAGGTAGTTTAGATAAACTTTGCTGACATCCAATGCCATATCTTCTGCTGCGGCAAGAAGGGCCCATTGGTCTGCACTGGCTTCAAAGCTATAACGGTCAACTTCACTGCTGGTATAAAAACCATCGAATAGCATTTGTTTAAGGCTAATACCAAATTCACCACGGTTTAGCTCAGCAACACCATTGCTATCAACATCGCCGACATTTTTGCGTCTGCGGGTTGATACACTATCTGTTTGCTCATAGCCATAACCACCAGTGATATCTACTGTAGGCATATAACCAGCAATAGCTTGATTCACTTGCTCTTCTCTAGCTTTAAAGCGATTAAAAGCCACACGTAGATCTGGGTTGGTATCGAGTGTATGCGCAACCGCTTGCTCTAACGTTTGGCTTTGAGCCGATAGTGGAAGCAAGATAGCTGATAACAACACAGCTATTTTTGAACATTGAAATTGTCGTCTTACTAAAGTCTTCATTGCAAACCTCCCGGTTTATAACAGGCTTAACGCTCTCTGAGCGCTGTGTCCTTAGCCCTTAAAATTGGATTTAAAATGTACTCAAGAATGGATCTTTGTCCGGTTATGACATCAACGGTCGTTAACATCCCCGGTATAATTGGCATCTGCGTGCCATCGTCTTTGATTAAACTTGATTCTTCGGTTCTCACCTTTATAAGGTAGAAGCTATTTCCCTCATCGTCCTGTGATGTATCGGCACTAATATGTTCGACTGTACCTTTAAGACCCCCGTAACGAGTAAAATCATATGCCGTTACCTTAACGACTGCAGGTAAACCTGTGTGTAAAAACGCAATATCCTTAGGAAGGATTTTGGTTTCTATCAATAGTTGATCTTCGGATGGGACAATTTCAATAATATCAACACCCGGTTGGACAACTCCTCCTAACGTATTGATATGCACAGTTTTGATCGTGCCATTTACCGGCGATGTAATCACCGCTTTGCTTACCTTATCCTGGGCACCAACTTGGGCTTCGTTCATTCTTGATAATCGAGTTTGTGTTTCGTTTAGCTGTGCACGAAGGTCTGCGGCATAAACAAACACCGCCTCACGGCGTTTTAATATGGCTTCATCTAATGCTGCTTTCAGTTTTGGTCTAAGCAGTCTCAATGAGTTTAATTCCCCTTGGGCATCGTTCACTGCGCGTTCGAGTTTAAGTAATTCAACTTCGGGCACAATCCCTTTTTTAGCCAGAGGCCTCGTAAGCTCTAACTCCCTAGAAATCAATTGCATACTGGTTGTTAAGGTCGTAGTTTTTGAGGCAAGGTCATCGATTTCTTGTTGTCTTTGTTGTATCTGACGAACCAGAATCTCCAGTTGGTTGCTCAGATTGTCTAAGCGCCCATTATATTCTTCTTGCTGCCTCCTCACTAATGCAGGCTCTGCTTCTGTAATGCTATCGGGGAATACCAAAGCTTTTTTGGTTATTTTTACTTGCTCACGCCAGTCAGAAGTCATATCAGAGATTAGAATGCTATCTAATTCTGCGCGCATGCGAATTGCATTCGTTTTTAAACCTAAAACCTCTTGCTCCTGTTGAGCAAAGTCAGAACGAAAACGTGTATCATCAATCCTAACAAGGGGTTGCCCTTTAGTGACAATATCTCCTTCTCTCACAAAGAGTTCTTGCATGATACCGCCGTCGAGACTTTGAATGACTTGAACTTGAGAAGAAGGGATAACTTTCCCAGAACCCGTTGTCACCTTATCGAGTTTGGCAAAACCTGCCCATAACAAAAAACAGGCGACCATGGAAGCTAAAGCCCAAATAATTAATCTGTGCCCACTAGGAGCATCAGTCATAATCGCGCCATAAACATCATCGACCATATCTAAATCATTTGCCGTGAGGTGTTTGCTCATTTTCTGGCGCCTCCATTAACTAGGCCAAAATTGAGTTTTTCTAACACTTCGGCTTTAGGACCGTCGGCAACCACATGGCCGCGTTCCAGCACAATAATTCGGTCAACCAATTGTAATAAATGCATTTTATGAGTGATTAGTAGCAAGGTTCTATCCTTGCTAACATTTTGCATTGAGCGGATAAATTGTTGTTCCGCTCGGGCATCTAAACTAGCTGTAGGTTCATCCATTAACAGCACTGGCGGGTCGTTCAGTGTCGCACGGGCAAGGGCTACGGTTTGTCGTTGGCCGCGACTAAGAGACATACCTCCTTCACCAACCTGCTGATCTAGCCCTTCTGCTTCCATGTGAGTGAACTGACTCACTCCTGAAAGTTGTACCGCACGGATCAGTTGATGCTCAGTCACTTGGCGAGTACCAAATAGAATGTTGTCCCTGATTGTTCCATGGAATAGGGTGACATCTTGAGGTAAGTAGCCAAAGTTACGGCGCAAATCACTGGGATGGATTTGGGCAGAGTCGACACCGTCGTACCGCAGGCTGCCTGTTGTGGGTTGGAAGAGTCCAACCAGAAGTTTAGCTAAAGTACTTTTACCTGAACCATTGCGGCCAATAATCGCAACTCGCTCACCAGGATTAATCGTTAATGTAAGCGGATGAAGTACTGGTTTTTCAGAGCCAGGATAACTGAAGCCAACATGATCAGCGTTAATTTTCCCGATTAACCGCAACTTACTCACCAGATGACCTTTATTTTCAAATTCATCTTCTTGGGTCATAAGTTCGTTGAGCTGTCGTAGAGCACTGGCGGTGTGATTGGCGCGTGTTAACAATCCCGCGAGTTGCGCCATTGGAGCTATCGCCCTACTTGATAACATAACAGCCGCAATAATGCCGCCCATGGAAATTGCATTATCCGACACACGGTAAACACCTAAAATTACCACGCAGACCACGGTAAATTGCACGATAAAGTTAGCGAAATTAGAGACTGAATTTGAGAGCTTTTTCGAGCGCAATTGCCAGTTAGCACTATGGCCAATCATCTGTTGCCAGCTTTTTTGCACAATCCCTTCTGCTCCGTTAGCCTTAATAGACTCAAGTGCAGAGAGACTTTCAATCAAATGTCCATGTTTTAAGCTGGAGAATTTATTACCTTCTTCGATAGCCGCTTTTAACTTGGGCTGTGTATACAGCGTAAAACCAAGAATGATCAAGCCTCCAACAACTGGAATAACAGCTAAATCCCCAGAAACGATATAAATGACAATCAAGAAAAATAATGCAAAAGGAAGATCAACTAAGGTTGTAATAGTCGCAGAGGTTAATATTTCCCGAATACTATCAAACTCCCCAAGTTGTTTTGCCATGCCTCCAACACTCGGAGAGCGTTTTTCTAATGGAATCCCAATTGCCTTCGCAAATAGACGAGATGAAACAATGATATCTACCTTTTTACCTGCCACATCAATTAAATAGCTTCTTAGTTGACGCATAACAAGGTCAAATAAATACGCAATGGATGCACCAATTGCTAATACCCAAAGTGAATCAAATGCAAGGTTAGGTACGACTTTATCGTACACATTCATGATAAACAGCGGAGAAACCAACGCGAAAATATTCACGAGAATCGAGGCAATTAAGGCATCACGGTAAATGGGGGCTGAGTCCTTGAGAGTTTGGACTAACCAGTGGGTTTTGTTGTCGTGTAAATAGACATCGAACCCCATGTCCCCACGATATTCTTGTTTAACGAGAAATAGATAGCCAACATACAGAGTTTCAAGCGATTCTATTGTGAGTATTTCCTCGCCCCCTGTCTCGGGCATTTGAATGACAGCTCGATCGGATTCGATGTCAAACTCCCGCAAAACACAGGCTTTTTTATCCTTTAATAATAAGATGCAGGGTAGCAGTATTGGCGATATCTCATTTAAACCTTTACGAGATAATTTTGCCGCTAATCCTGCGCGTGATGCTGCTTGAGGGAGCAGATCGGGTGTTAGTACCGCTCCAGACAAAGGCAAGCCTGCCGCAAGTGAATCACTTGAGCATGGATTCCCAAAATGTTCAGTAAGGAGCACTAAACAATCTAACAGTGGGTCTACTATTACTCGCTGTGAAGCGGAAATAGTCCACTGTTCAACTTTTTCAGAAGCTGTAACAGGCACCTCTTATCTATCCTTTGATTTTTATTTGATTATCAGAAGTATCGGTCATGATGGCCTATATTTCTATAGGCCATCCGAACTGATTTTATTAAGGAATCATAGTGCCATTATTATGAGGGTCTATCAGTGGCGTCACTCCTTGTGGTGCATCTGGTGTCACGGGCGCTGCATCGATAATGAGTGGGCCATTACCATTAGTACCAAGTAATCCATTGATAATCCCTGCATTATCTGTCGCACCATATTGGCTATAGAGATTAACCCCATCGAGCACGATATGCTGATCAAATACACCATCCTTGTTAGCATCGATATCGATAACGGTAGAACCATTGCTATCTAAGCTAAAGTTCAGATAGCTTTCTAACGTGCCAGCCGTTTCTCCTTGGAGTAAATCACTCAGATCGAGCTTATCTTCACTCACATTGAAGTCCATGATGTGGTCTGTGCCTTTGTCAGCATCCGCATAGCGCCATACGAAAGTATCATTACCACTATCACCACGTAGAACGTCATCACCTAAGCCACCGATCAGAGTATCGTTACCCGCACCACCACGAAGAGCATCATTGTGGCTGCCACCATCAATATAGTCGTCCCCAGTGTGACCGTAGAGGATATCTGAGCCAGATTGACCATAAATTCTATCGTTACCGCTACCGCCGTTCACAACGTCAGCTCTTTGAGATGCAACATCATTGGCCAATAGCAAGCCATCGCTATCAACGATGCTATTTGTACCGCTTAATGTGCCTGTCATTATATGGTGAGTTGATAGGGCGCTAACAGATAACTCTAGTTGGTCATCAGTTCCATAACCAATAGCACCAGTTTTGCCAGCGTATATAACATCATCGCCCTTACCTGTTTCGATGTGGTCGTTACCATCACCTCCACTTACAACTTGAGCATCAGTAGTGCTATAGCTCTTTTTGTTAGCGCCAGAAGAAACTACTTCTTGTCCATTACTGTTAGTTATGATGCCACTTAAACCACCACCAAAAGTAACATTTAGACGATTGTGATTGGATGAGTTTTCACCATTTGTCACGACAATAGTATCATTCAAACTAGAACCTTGAGTTGTAAACGCATTGGCATCGACAAGGTTAACACCATCGGCATTTACTGGGCTCACATTAATTTTTAGCGTTGCACTTGATCTATCTCCATCACCATCTTGCATAGTGTAGGTAAAGGTTTCTGTTGCACCAGAGGCTGGGATTTGATCTGCGCTCGCTGTCAATTGATAGTGATAGGTTCCATCAGCATAAAGTATCAATGTGCCGTAAAGACCATTAATAGTTGTACCTACATGGCCCGATACGCCAGTATTTGTATGGTCACCATTAGCAACTCCAATGACTGTAACAGCAGTATCTGCACCAGTTGTATCATTGGTTAGTACATTGCCATCGGTATGCGGCAACGTATATCCATTACCCGCCACCATACGAACCACTAGTTGATAGCTAGTTGCATCATTTTCATTGGTATAAATCGAAGTAACTATATTGCCATTACTATCTTTAAAACCAATGACTTGCATTGTGTAAACTTGACCTTCGTAATTAAAGGTTACACTTGTTTGCCCTACAGTCACTATATCCCTAGGATCTGGACCATCGTTCGGCGTTTCATTATGGCTAAAGTTGAGTGTTAAAGTTACAGGTGTTGTAACACCATAGGCATCAGTCACATTAAAAGTGATTTGCATTGTTGCAGATGTGATAGATGTGCCTGAATCAATCGGGTAGTTATAGTGAGTGAAAGTACCAAGTACTATATCTTGGTTTAGTGATAATGAGCCATTTAGGGCGGCATCATTGTCAGCAAAACCATATCCCGATTGACTTCCATTATAGCTCGCAGGATCACCCCAGCGGACTTGATCTTTGCCGCTATCATTGTCAGGACCATCAAACTTCCTGACATCTGAGCCGCCGTTGATAGTTGTCCAATTTGCCACAATACCGGAGAAGTTAAAGGAGTCTAAAACTACTTCTAGTTGGTCAGTATCATTATGCGCAGTAGCAACATCATCATGGACGGTCGTTGTTATTGTCGTTGTAGCAAAATCGCCATCGGTGTCGATAGCCTTAACTTGGAAATTATCATTAAGCGTATCACTACCTTGCGTAGAATGAGTTTGAGCTTGGGTAAGAGTATAGGTGTATTGCAACTGACCATTGCTATAACCAGTAATGTAAAGCGTTCCATTAGCACCAGCAATAACAATTGGGGATGTTAATGATGCACTTAGTAGTGTTGCTAATGTTAAAGTTGAGGTTATGCCAACAGAGTTTGTAACTTCTATTCTATTTAACCCATCATTAGCCGTAATACTCATGCTGCCTTGAGCAGATGTTTGCCCTGTACTCGGATTACCGGTGCCATTTGCTAAAGCCGACTCATAAACATTTAATGGTCCAACCGTATTAATGATCGTCACTGGATCATCTGCGGGCGTGACCGTGATAGTCAGGGTCGCAGTGGCACCGGTGTTGGTGGTGTACGTAATGACCGGGACTGCACCGTTCCAGTTGGCATTAGGTGTAAA
>NZ_AXZL01000004.1:58890-90758 GCF_000485795.1 Shewanella decolorationis S12 | reverse complement strand
TACTCGCCAAACGGCAGAGTAATTTCGATTAACTCAACACCTGTGAGTGTCCACACAGATTTCTTGTTTAGATTGTTAAAGAGCATTTGACCTCGGCTTTCGCGTTACCGCTCAGCGGGTCAGGGCTGCGTATTCTACGCATTTCCCGTGTCGCGTCAAGGCGTTTTTGCAAACTTCTTGTCGCTTTCGAATCAAGTGCACATTTTGCATTCAATTCGTACTGTCACCGCATTCGCTTTCGCTGTCTGCCGTGTCAGTGGATGCGCATTATAGGCAGCAGAACTTTTTGTGCAAGGGCTTTTTTGAAGTTTTTTGCATTATTTTTCAAATGCCTTTTTACACCCAATCTAGGCACAAGCTGCCCACGAGTTATTCCCAGAGTTATCTACAATCGCGGTATTTTTCACCATCACATGCCATCAAAAATCCCCTAAGTGAAACGATTTATCACTCAATACAGATGCAAGTTGCAATATTAAAGAAGGAATAAAGATGAAATTCGGCAATGAGGATAGGAACGGTAAATAGAGGAAGTCGCGACCTTATACTTATATAGCTATATAAAAGTATAAGGTCGTGCAACGCGCGCTCACTTGTGGTGTTAATTAGCACTCCACAGTAACTGGCCGCAATCGGTAAGATCGTACCCACCTAATAACGAGGCCATTTGACGCGTGTGTCCGCTACTTAACATAGTAAAGAGCTGTTGCAGTTGTCTACGGAAGTAAATGCTTTGCGGCATCACAAAGTCGAAGGACTCTTTGACGAGAGGAACGAAGCTTAAGCCGCTCTCTAGGGCAACGGATTGGCAACCGAAACCAATGTCGGCATCACCCCGTGCTATATATCCTGCGAGTTCACGCTCGCTATAGGCCGTTAGCACCACATTGAGTTGATCTAAACGTGCCCCTTGCTTTAATAGCCATTGTTCTAAATGTTGCTGGCTACCAGCGCCACCTTGGCGGCTGACCCAACGCCAAGGCAAGGTGAGTACCTTATCCTCTTCTTGGCATCTGTGGTGCATATCGGTACGCATGATCAAGCCTTGTTGGCGGGAATAGCCATGCACCATGATCCATTGTTGGTGGTTCTGATAACCTTTAAGTAAGGCTGGATGACGGATATTCCTATCCTCCATGCTACCCCAGTGCAGAGTACAGACGTCGGCATAGCCCTTTGCTAATAGCTCTAACCCGAGACGCGAACCCGTTGCGCTGTAACTGATCAGTTCACGGCTCCCCACCTGTGCCATCAAGCGCGCCACTAACATAGAAAGCAGGGGATCATCGCTGCCAGTGATCAAGAGTCGGTCGGTCAACATGCCACTATGGCAGGAGTCCATCACCCAACGGTCTATTAGTACCTTAGGGAATAGCCATTTACCGGTGATTTTCGTTGCTGGCAGAATGCGGTCATTCGCCATGGCGTAGACTTTCTTTTCGTTCAGATCTAAATACTCAGCAACCTGCTTCGCGCTCATGTAAATCAATTCACTGGCGGATGTCATCTTATATCCTTGTCGTCCTATCTCTTCTAAATTCAACCGATACCATCATTAGCGGCTTATTTGCCTGCAGTGGTATTCGCATCAAATTCAATATTTTCACTACCGTGATAGATCAAAAAGTGGCGCCCTTTCGCCCGGGCAATAATGGTGATACCCAGCTGCTGCGCAAGCTCTAGCCCCATTTGCGTCACGCCACTTCGCGACAGCAGTACGGGGATCCCCATCTTGGCAACCTTGATCACCATCTCTGAGGTGAGTCGCCCCGTGGTGTAGAAAATCTTGTTATCGCCCCGATCCTGAGCCAACCACATATCGCCCGCTAAGGTGTCCACGGCATTGTGGCGCCCTACATCTTCTACGAAAGCAAGAATTTGGTCGTTCTCGCAGACACCGCAGCCATGAACTGCACCGGCATTCTTATAAGTGTCATTATATTCATTGATATTTTTAAGCAAACTGTAGAGCGTACTTTGCTTAAGGCTTGGTGTGGGCAGCTGGATATCATCTAAATCCTGCATAAAACTGCCATAAACTGTTCCTTGGCCACAGCCTGAAGTCACGGTTTTTTCCGATAGTTTTTGCTCGATATCGGCGGTTTGCTCGCGGGTTAACACGGCGGCGGAGTTCACATCCCAATCGACAATCACTGAATCCAACTGACTGACATCGGAAATAAAGCCTTGATTTTTAAGATAACCTAACGCGAGCGACTCGGGTTTAGCCCCCAAAGTCATCAAGGTCACAATTGGGCGCCAGTTTAGGTAAACCGTTAATGGTCGCTCACAGGCAACATGCTTATCGATCACTTCGCCCGATTCATCTACGGCCTTGACGGCAATCGTTAGCGGCACTTCAGCCTGAGTTTTCACGAAAGTGAAGGCTGGCTTCGCAGGCGTTGGATGGTCATTGTGCTGTGCTTGCTGAGCAATATTAGAACTATTATCAGAGATCATACTGTTACCGCTTTACATTTGATGGCATCAGCATAGCAATATTTATACCTAGGTATAAAACTCTCGGTGAAATGCGTGATATGCCGCAATTATGAATATTGCACTGGGTGTAAATGTCCCAGACAAAATGACCCAATAGACAAAATGTCCTAAATTTGCCCCTATTTTGATGATCTACCTCAAACTAATTCCCCATCTTTAATGGCATTAATATTGCAGAGACCTTTTATCCTAATCAGTTGGGGAAATAGAACCACAAACGAGGTTCACCCCACTCAGTTGAAACGGAGAGACAATGCAACATACCACTAGTGTTTGGCCTATGTACGTTTCACTCAAAAAAGTAGAGAAACAAATGGGTCGTTGGACCTCGGTGCAATGGGAAATCGATCATCTACTGCCCGCCACCCACGAAGCGCCCGAAGGCGCTACCTTAGTCCTACTTGAACTACATAAAGATGAGCGCGCCAGTTATCGCATTAACCTCGATATGGACAATGCCATGCTGTACTTAGTGTGCGATGAAATGGCAGACGGCACTTGGGTGCCCGCATTACTCTCGGCAGATCAAAACGTTGCTGCGGGTTGCCTAGAGGGCAATACCCCCGTTATCAATATGCTGATGCCGGAGGCAATCGCCTGCTGGATTGAAGCCTTCATCACCCAATACGGTGAAGTAGAAATCGCGGCATATCGTCGCAAGCATGTCGATCACCGTAAAAATCAAGGCCCTAGCCACGACCCACTGCGGAGGGACTAATGGCTGACTCAACTCCAAAGTCTAACGGCTTTTTTAGCCGTTGGAGCCAACGCCGCGAGCAAGTAGCGGCTGAAGAAGCGGCACTGGCTAACCAAACAACGGCCGAAAAAATTGCTGAATCAACCCCAACTACCACTGTTGACCCAGCAATAGTTGAGCCGGCGGCGATAACACCAAACGCCCAAGATGCACTCCCACAACCCGATGAGGATCCAAACCGCATCCTCACCGCAGAAGATTTACCGAACCCTGAAGAAATAGAGATTGGCGGCAGCTTTGCTAAGTTTATGGGGGCCAATGTTGACCCTGCGGCCAAAACGGCGGCGCTACGTGCATTATGGAAACAGCCACATTTCAATGAGATAGATGGTCTCTTGGAATATGCGCTCGACTACAGTAATCAGCCGAAGCTGACGCCAGAGGTGTCCGCCGAGTTAGCCCAAAAAGTATTCCGTTTTATCACCAAAGAGAATGAAGAGTCAGACGAAGATCTGGCCTCAATCCCCAGCGATGCGGTGATGAATACAGAAAATGCAATGGAATCAAAAAACAGTGATGTCAAAACCGAATTAGCAAACACACAGATTGCGGACAATTTGGATGGGGAGACTGATGACCTACCCCAAAATGCACCAGAGCACTTAGCTCAAGAGCTAAAGCCAGTTGTTTAATGTCAGTTTAGCTAATTCTTATGTCCATAACTTTGGTATGTGAATTGCTGTACTAAGAAATAAATACTTAGATAAAAGCAGAAAAGGCAATGACTTAGTCTCCAACCACAGCCTAAATCTGCCGAAAAACAGCTATTAAAGAGCAGCCAGAGTACTGTTCAGGAACGCAATGTGAGCACTCATTTGATGACCAATCAAACCCAGCTTGCGCTAAAACAAGCGCGGCAAAATGTGTTAGCCCAAACGCAAATTTTACAGAATCTGATCCCGCCAACAGTGAGCTATACCACTGAAGGTACAGTACTAATTATTGGCCCCGAAGATCTGGCACGCCTCGCGGCGGACAAATTGTCCACTATGGCGAGCCGTGTGATTTTGGCTAATGAAGCGATTACCAGCCAAGATGAAACTCACCTTGAGCGAGTCATGGCTGCGGCAACGAATGTCGAAAGCTACTACAACAAACTCATTGGCATTAAAGGATTTTTAGGTCAATTCCAGGTCAGCGTTGAGCACCAAGATGGCGCGGCTGAATTGAGTGTTGTTGCTATTCGCAAACCCCATTTCGATTTGATCCTCGATTTAAGCAGCACACCTTGCCTGAATTTAGAGATGCTGCCGCCGGGCTATTTCTATGTCGGTCAAGACGAAGCCAAACTGGCCGATGCGCTGGAGCAACTCCCTGAACTGGTGGGCCAGTTTGATAAACCCCGTTACGTTAAAATCAATGCCGACCTGTGCGCCCATGATCGTAATGGCATCAACGGCTGTAACCGTTGCCTCAACTTCTGCCCTGCGGATGCGATTAGCAGTGTCGCTAAGAAAATTGAGGTCGACCCTTACCTCTGCCACGGCGCTGGTAGCTGTGCGAGTGCCTGCCCGACGGGTGCGATTGGTTATGACTTACCGACGCCACAGGCACTGCATTCTTACCTGAATAAGATTATCAACCGTTACCGTGAGCAAGCCCAAACCGCCCCCGTGATCCTGTTCCACGACAACGCGGTTGGCGCCAGCTTGATAGGTGGCGACTTAGCCGGGGATGTACTCCCCGTTGCCCTAGAAGAAATCACCGTTGCCAGCATTGACCATTGGTTAGCGGCTTTAGCTTGGGGCGCACGCCAAGTGTTAATCCTCAATACCGAGGCGACAGCTCCCACACTCACGCAAATGTTGAAAGGTGAACTCGCTTTAGCCAACAGCATGTTAGATGAAATCGGCCAACCGCAGCGCCTGAGCCTTATCGACCCAAGCATGCTGGCGAATTTGGAGCCGCTGCTCGATATCAGCCTCGATTGGCCGGTGATTGTGCCGGGCGCTTTTGCATCGACCACCAAACGTAACACCTTGTTTGACGCGATTGACCATCTGAACAGCCAGGCAGGTGAAATCAACAGTAGTTTAAGTATCAACAACGTTCCCTACGGCAAAGTCAGCGTCAATGTCGAAAAATGCACTCTGTGCATGTCCTGTGTGGCGATTTGCCCGACCATGGCATTGCAAGATGGTGGCGACAAACCTGCACTACACTTTATTGAGCAAAACTGTGTGCAATGTGGCTTATGTGAGGCGGCGTGCCCTGAGAAGGTCATCAGTCTGACACCACAAATTAACTTTGATAAAGCTGCTCGTCAGCAATTACACACCCTGAAAGAAGAAGCCCCATTCGAATGTATTCGCTGTGGCTCTCCTTTTGCGACCCAATCTATGGTGCATCGGATGCTGGATATGGTCGGCGCGCACAGCGCATTCTCAGCCAATATTGAACGACTGAAAATGTGTGGCGATTGCCGGGTAAAAGACATGTTTGAAGACATTCTTCAAGATCCTGAAAAGCAACTGCGATAAGAGATCCGCTATGACCGAATCAGTAAGACAAGTATCAGAAAACGATCAGTTGAGAGCCGATATCTATCAACTGTTAGCCGCCCTGTTGCGTCGCCATCCAAGCCCTGAACTGCTGCAATTTTTGGCCAATCTTGAAATCGACGCCAATGAAGACAATGAGATGACCAAAGCTTGGTTATCCCTGCAATTGGCCGCCCAGCAGTTCAGCAGTGAACAATTAGAAGATGAGTATTTTGCCCTGTTCCTCGGTGTAGGTTGCGGCGAAATCCTGCCCTATGGCAGCTGGTTTATGACAGGCTCACTGATGGATAAGCCTTTAGCTCTGCTACGCCAAGACTTAATGCAACTCGGTTTTGAACGTGAAGAAAACGTGAAAGAGCCGGAAGATCATGTCGCGGCCCTCTGCGAAGTCATGGGTACGCTTATCCTCGAAGCCCCAGGCTACCGTCAATTGGCATTCTATCAACGCCACATCGGCAGTTGGATTCAGCGCTTCTGCGATGCCGTCAGCAAAGCCCCGAGCGCGGCGTTTTATGCCACGGTCGCCCATCTTGCGAAGGCATTTTTCGAGATGGAAGCCACCGAATTTGAACAACTGAGTTTAGACATTCCCGTCAATTGCCCCGGCAGTGCGGAGTTACAACCCGCCGCCAGCGATTTAGAAAAACAAGTGGAATTAATGAACTAAACTTAAAACGGTTAGCGATACGCAGATTCAGTGCCTGTCGCGTTTTAGTTTGATAGGCAAAGGTGGACTTAAGGTTCACCTTTGCCACAAAAAGGAAGCTTAGGCTTCCACAGTAACCGAGGTGGTCGTGGTATGCATCACCTCACCCAGTAACACAAGGAGACACTATGAAGAAGCAAGCTTCCGACATGGGCCGTCGTCAATTGCTCAAAGCATTGGCACTCGGCAGTGCGGCTGGCGCGGTTGCGACTGTCAGTAGCCAAGCTCTGGCTGCGACCCCAACAGTTGCCCCAAGCGAAACTAAGAGTGACAGCTATCGCGAAACCGACCATATCCGTAACTATTATGCGTCGTTGAACAACTAACCAGAGGAGTGTGTGTGATGCGATTAACCCGCAAAACAGACCAAGTCGTCGAGCCAAAAGTGCCCGCCCTCGGTCTTAATCGTCGCCAATTCTTAAAATCTGCAGGTCTTGCCACTGGTGGTATCGCCGCCGCGTCTATGCTTGGCACAGGTATGATGCGTAAAGCACAGGCGCAGGAACATATCCCCCATAATGCACCAACTGAAGTCAAACGTACTATTTGCTCTCACTGCGCTGTTGGCTGTGGTATCTACGCTGAAGTACAAAACGGTGTGTGGACAGGTCAAGAACCCGCGTTCGATCATCCCTTCAACCAAGGCGGCCACTGTGCTAAAGGTGCAGCTCTGCGTGAGCACGGCCACGGTGAAAAACGCCTGAAATACCCAATGAAGTTAGAAGGTGGTAAGTGGAAGAAGATCTCTTGGGATCAAGCCATCAATGAAGTGGGCGATAAGATGATGGCGATTCGTCAAGAATCGGGTCCAGATTCTATCTACTTTATGGGTAGTGCAAAGTTTTCTAACGAACAGGCTTATTTATATCGCAAACTCGCGGCACTGTGGGGCACAAACAACGTCGACCACTCAGCCCGTATTTGTCACTCTACCACGGTAGCCGGTGTTGCTAACACTTGGGGCTACGGTGCGCAAACCAACTCAATTAACGATATCCGTAACGCTAAGAGCATCATGTTTGTGGGCTCAAACCCCAGTGAAGCACATCCTGTCGCCATGCAACACATTCTGGTGGCTAAAGAGCGCGGCGCTAAGATTATCGTTGTTGATCCACGTTTCACCCGTACTGCTGCTAAGTCTGACGAGTACGTGCATATCCGCCCAGGTACCGATATTCCGTTCATTTATGGCCTGTTATGGCACATTTTTGAAAACGGCTGGGAAGATAAAGAGTTTATTAAACAACGCGTATACGGCATGGAACGTATCCGCGAGGAAGTGAAAAAATATACTCCTGAAGAAGTTGAACACGTTGCAGGCGTACCTAAGGCACAAATGTACCGCGTTGCAAAAATGCTCGCCGAAACCAAACCAGGCACTATCGTATGGTGTATGGGCGGTACTCAGCACCACGTCGGTAATGCCAACACCCGTTCATACTGTATTTTACAGTTAGCACTGGGCAATATGGGTGTATCTGGCGGCGGAACCAACATTTTCCGTGGTCACGATAACGTGCAAGGTGCAACCGACTTTGGTTTGTTATTCGATAACTTACCCGGCTACTACGGTTTAACCTCAGGCGCTTGGGCGCACTGGTCAAACGTATGGGACTTAGATCCGAAATGGGTTGCGAGTCGTTTCGACCAAGGCGAATACCTAGGTCAAACACCTCAAACCTCAACCGGTATCCCCTGCTCTCGCTGGCACGATGGTGTGCTGGAAGATAAAACCAAGATCGCGCAAAAAGACAATATCCGTCTAGCGTTCTTCTGGGGACAATCGGTCAACACCGAAACCCGTGGCCGCGAAGTGCGTGAAGCGCTGAACAAACTTGATACAGTGGTGGTCGTCGACCCAATCCCAACCATGGCTGGTGTGATGCACCAACGTAAAGACGGAGTGTATCTGCTACCCGCAGCCACGCAGTTTGAAACCTACGGTTCAGTGTCAGCCACTAACCGTTCAATTCAATGGCGCTCTAAAGTGATTGAGCCATTGTTTGAGTCGCTGCCTGACCACGTGATCATGTACAAACTGGCGAAAAAGCTGGGTATTGAAAAAGAATTCTGTAAGCACATCCAAGTAAATGGCGAAGAGCCATTAGTTGAAGATGTGACCCGCGAATTCAACAAAGGTATGTGGACCGTTGGTTACACAGGTCAAAGCCCTGAACGTTTGAAAATGCACCAAGAAAACTGGGGCACTTTCGATGTCAACACGCTAACAGCACCCGGCGGCCCTGCCAAAGGTGAGGTTTACGGCTTACCTTGGCCATGTTGGGGCACACCAGAGATGAAACACCCTGGTACCCAAATCCTTTACGATCAATCCAAAGAAGTGAAAGACGGTGGCGGTAACTTCCGTGCCCGTTATGGTGTAGAACACAATGGCGTCAATATTCTCGCCGATGGTTCATTCTCTAAAGGCAGTGAAATTCAAGATGGTTATCCTGAGTTTACCGCCGACATGCTCAAGCAATTGGGTTGGTGGGATGATTTAACCGAAGAAGAGAAAAAATACGCCGAAGGCAAAAACTGGAAGACTGATATTTCTGGCGGCATTCAACGTGTTGCCATTAAACACGGCTGTATTCCTTATGGTAACGCGAAGGCACGTTGTATCGTTTGGACCTTCCCAGACGATATCCCGCTGCACCGCGAGCCACTCTACACTCCTCGTCGTGACTTAGTCGCTAAGTACCCAACCTACGAAGACCGTATGGTTGCCCGTCTACCGACGCTGTATAAGTCCATTCAGGACAAAGACTTTACCCAAGGCTTCCCACTGACACTGACCTCCGGTCGTTTAGTGGAATACGAAGGTGGTGGTGAAGAATCTCGTTCTAACCCTTGGTTGGCCGAGCTACAACAAGAAATGTTTATCGAAATGAACCCGGCAGACGCTGCTGACCGTGGTATTCGTGACGGTGACAATGTCTTTGTTCATAGCCCTGAAGGCGCCAAGATCACAGTGAAGGCAATGGTGACACCACGGGTTGTTCCGGGTGAATGTTTTATGCCGTACCACTTCGCCGGTATCTTCGAAGGTGAAAACCTCGCGAAGAATTACCCAGAAGGTACAGTACCTTATGTACAAGGTGAATCGGCAAACACCATTTTAACTTACGGCTATGACGTTGTGACTCAGATGCAAGAAACTAAGTCCAGCCTTTGCCAAGTTAGCAAAGCCTAACCTACTTGATGAGGAGATAAGCCATTATGGCAGTCATGAAATTTTTGTGTGACACCAAACGCTGCATCGAGTGTAACGGCTGCGTCACAGCATGTAAAAACGAAAACGACTCCGCGCTTGAGTGGGGTATTCAACGTCGCCGCGTGGTGACAATTAACGATGGTCAACCGGGTGAAGCATCGATTTCAGTCGCATGTATGCACTGTACCGACGCTCCTTGCATGGCCGTATGTCCGGCAGATTGTTTCTACCGTACCGACGATGGCATTGTGCTACACAACAAAGATACCTGTATCGGTTGTGGCTACTGCTTCTATGCCTGTCCGTTTGGTGCACCACAATTTCCGAAGAAAACCGCCTTCGGTAGCCGCGGTAAAATGGACAAGTGTACTTTCTGTGCCGGTGGCCCAGAAGAAACCTTCTCTGAAGCCGAGCATAAAAAGTACGGTGCAAACCGTATTGCTGAAGGCAAGCTACCTATGTGTGCTGAGCTTTGTTCAACCAAAGCGCTGCTTGCGGGTGATGCGGAAGTGGTATCAAACATCTACCGTCAACGTATGGCCTCTCGAGGCAATCCTAACGTGATTTGGGGCTACAACCCAAAGACCGGTGAGATTAACTAAGCAGAGTGAAGGTTAGGGAGCCATCCCTAACCTCTGGCAAGGAGTGAAAATGTTAAACAAACAGTTAAACAAATCACTGCGCAGTCTGTTTGCTCTGATGGTACTCGTGATGGGATTGGGCCTAGGCTCAGTAATGAGCGCAAGCCCAGTACAGGCAAGTGATCAGCAATCGAGTCAACAACAGGCGAAAGCGCAAACCAGCGAAGCCGATCTGTGGCGCGCGGTAAAGTCGGGTGAAACCGGCTATACAACGGCCAAAGGGGTCGAAACTGGAGTGTTGATTAACGTTGCCGGTAACCAAGGTAAAGAACTGAGAAACCAATACATCACCCCGATTATGGCCTTGGCTGTAACGGGTGTGTTTGGTGCTTTCTTACTGTTTTACTTGGTGAATGGTCCTTCAAGACTCAGCCACGGCTTTTCAGGCAAGATGGTGGCACGTTGGTCTAAGGCGGATCTTTGGATCCACTGGATCATGGCAATTAGCTGTCTCGCGCTTATGTTTACCGGCTTAACCATTATGCTCGGTAAGCATGTCGTGCAAGAGCTGCTAGGGCCGGACATCTGGGCACCGCTGATCTACGGCAGTAAAACCGTGCACGACTGGGCTGGCCCGATTTTCATCATGGCGTGGATTGTCTGCGTGGTGAAATGGATGCCGCTACAAACCTTTAAAATGTACGATCTTAAATGGTTCTTAGTGGTCGGTGGCTATATCAACTTTGGCCCATTCAAAGGCAAACACCCTGACAGTGGTTTTGCTAACGCCGGTGAAAAAATGTGGTTCTGGACACTGACCCTATTCGGGCTGTTTATCAGTGTGTCTGGCATCATGTTGGTATTACCCGGCTTAGACCTGCCCCGTGAAGCCTCGATGGGCGCGCTGCTGATCCACTCGATCAGTGCCGTTATCCTGATTGCCTTTACCATAGTGCATATCTGGATGGCGACCGTACTCAGTGAAGGCGGAATGGAGTGTATGAAGTCAGGCTATTGTGATGAGAACTGGGCAATCCAGCACCACAATTTATGGTATGACGAAATCAAAGCCAACGGCAGTCTGCGTTATAAAGACTAACGAAAGCCTTAAGCTTTAACCCGATAAAAACACCTCGCACTGCGGGGTGTTTTTTTACCTAGAATCAAAACAACAAACCATTAACAAGTGTTTCATTTTTATCCGATTCTTACGTACTCACACAAGTGCTGAAACCATGAGCGAGTTAACGCTTTTGCCTCAGCGCGCCTGCCTGTCAGGCTGCAAACTGTTCTAGATCAAGTCTTACTCAATCTTTTCCTACTATATTGCCCCCACGCGCGATGATTATCGGCAAACAAGATGATTTCATTATCTTTTCCACCTCTAATCTTCACTTTTTGATAACAAGTTATATCCCCTCGAAAAGCCGCGCGCCTAAGAACCATATCCACTCATTCAGGAGTCAGCATGAAGCAACAACCTAGCGATTTATCTCGCCGTTCTTTGCTTAAAGCGCTCACCGTTGGCAGTGTTGCCGGCGCCGCCATTGCCGCTACCGGCATCAGCGCAGCCCAAGCCAGCGAGAGCAGCAAGGTAACAACCAAAGAGCCTAAGGGTTACCACGAAACTGCGCACATTATCAGCTATTACGATAGCCTGCGTAGCTAATCTAGGAGAAGTCAGCGATGAAGTTAACTCGCAAGTCCGATGTCGCCCAAGTGGCCGACAAACCGACGTTAGGCATTAGCCGTCGTCAATTTATGAAGCAAGCAGGTATTACTACCGGTGGTATCGCAGCCGCTTCTCTGTTGGGTACAGGCATGATGCGCCGTGCAGAAGCCAAAGATGTGCCACACGATGCGCCAATCGAAGTTAAACGTACAATTTGTAGTGCCTGTGCTGTGGGTTGTGGTCTGTATGCCGAAGTGCAAAATGGCGTGTGGACAGGTCAAGAACCCGCATTCGATCACCCATTCAATGCCGGCGGTCACTGCGCGAAAGGCGCTGCACTGCGTGAGCATGGCCACGGTGAAAAACGCCTGAAATACCCAATGAAATTGGTTGATGGCAAGTGGAAAAAAATCTCTTGGGAAGATGCGATTAACGAAGTGGGCGACCAAATGCTCAACATTCGTAAAGAGTCTGGCCCAGACTCTGTGTACTTCATGGGTAGCGCTAAGTTCTCTAACGAAGGCTGCTATATGTACCGCAAACTGGCGGCCATGTGGGGCACAAACAACGTCGACCACTCTGCTCGTATTTGTCACTCTACCACGGTAGCCGGTGTTGCTAACACTTGGGGTTACGGTGCGCAAACTAACTCTTTCAACGACATTCAGAATGCCAATGCCATCTTCCTGATCGGGGCAAACCCAGCGGAAGCGCATCCAGTATCAATGCAACACATTCTGATCGCTAAAGAGAAAAACAACGCGAAAATTATCGTTGTTGACCCACGTTTCTCTCGCACTGCAGCGCACTCAGATCTGCACTGCGCGATTCGTCCAGGTACCGACATTCCCTTTATCTACGGTATGTTATGGCACATTTTCGAAAACGGTTGGGAAGATAAAACCTTTATCCAACAACGCGTATTCGAGATGGAAACCATCCGCGAAGAAGTGAAAAAGTTCCCACCTAAAGAAGTGGCGGATATCACTGGCGTGAGCGAAGAAGTGGTTTATCAAGCCGCAAAACTGATGGCAGAAAACCGTCCAGGTACTGTGATTTGGTGTATGGGTGGTACTCAGCACCACGTTGGTAACGCTAACACCCGTGCTTACTGCATTCTGCAATTAGCCTTAGGCAACATGGGCGTTTCTGGCGGCGGTACTAACATTTTCCGTGGCCACGACAACGTACAGGGCGCGACCGACTTAGGTCTGCTGTTCGACAACCTGCCAGGTTATTACGGTTTAACCTCAGCCGCTTGGACTCACTGGACCCATGTGTGGGATCTGGATATGGAGTGGGTGAAGAGCCGCTTCGATCAAAACGCCTACTTAGGCAAAGATCCAATGACCACCCCAGGTATTCCTTGTTCTCGCTGGCACGATGGCGTGTTAGAAGACAAGAGCAAGCTGGCTCAGAAAGACAACATCCGTATGGCCTTCTTCTGGGGTCAATCGGTCAACACTGAAACCCGTCAACGTGAAGTGCGTGATGCACTAGACAAGATGGACACAGTAGTGGTTGTCGACCCATTCCCAACCATGGCGGGTGTTATGCACCGTCGTAAGAATGGCGTGTATCTGTTACCTGCTGCGACTCAGTTTGAAACTCAAGGTTCAGTGTCTAACTCAGGCCGTTCTATCCAATGGCGTGAGCAGGTTATCCAACCTTTATTCGAGTCAAAAACCGACATCGAAATCATGTACCGTTTAGCGCAAAAACTCGGTATCGCCGAGCAATACACTAAACGCATCGCCAAAGAAAACGGCTTACCGGTTATCGAAGAGATCACCCGCGAAATCAACCGCGGCATGTGGACCATCGGTATGACAGGTCAAAGCCCTGAGCGTATCAAGCTGCACACCCAAAACTGGGGCACTTTCAGCAACAAAACGCTCGAAGCCGCCGGCGGCCCAGCGAAGGGCGAAACCTACGGTTTACCTTGGCCATGTTGGGGCACACCAGAAGCTAAACACCCTGGCACCCAAATTCTGTATAACCAATCCAAACACGTTAAAGACGGCGGTGGTAACTTCCGTGCTCGTTATGGCGTTGAATACAATGGTAAAAACCTGCTGGCTGAAGGCTCTTTCTCTAAAGGTGCCGAGATCCAAGATGGTTACCCAGAATTTACCGATAAGCTGCTGAAGCAACTCGGTTGGTGGGATGACCTGACAGCGGAAGAAAAAGCCGAAGCCGAAGGCCGTAACTGGAAGACCGACTTATCAGGCGGTATCGTGCGCGTGGCAATCAAGCACGGTTGTATTCCATTTGGTAACGCAAAAGCCCGTTGTATTGTTTGGACTTTCCCAGACCAAGTGCCAGTTCACCGCGAGCCGTTATACACAGCACGCCGTGACTTAGTGGCTAAGTACCCAACCTACGACGATATGCAAGTTCATCGTCTGCCAACACTGTACAAGTCAATCCAAGAGAAAGACTTCAGTGGCAAGTACCCACTGGTACTGACCTCTGGTCGTTTAGTGGAATACGAAGGTGGTGGTGAAGAATCTCGTTCTAACCCATGGCTGGCTGAGCTTCAACAGGAAATGTTTGTTGAAATCAACCCAGGTGACGCAGCCGACCGCGGTATCCGCAACGGTGAGTTTGTGTGGTTAGAGGGCGCCGAAGGTGGCCGCATTAAAGTACAAGCTCTGGTAACGCCACGCGTTAAACCAGGTGTGACCTTTATGCCATACCACTTTGCGGGTGTGATGCACGGTGAAAGCTTAGCGCCTAACTATCCAGAGGGCACTGTGCCTTACGTTATCGGTGAATCCGCTAACACGGCACTGACCTATGGTTATGACCCTGTGACTCAAATGCAGGAAACCAAAGCGTCGCTCTGTCAGATCGTTAAAGCGTAAGTGCAGCTTAAGCTAGGAGAATTGCCACTATGGCTACAATGAAATTTTTGTGTGATACCAAGCGCTGCATCGAATGTAACGGCTGTGTCACCGCATGTAAAAACGAAAACGATTCCGCTCTCGAGTGGGGTATCCAACGCCGCCGCGTGGTGACTATCAATGATGGTCAACCCGGTGAAGCTTCAATCTCTGTCGCCTGTATGCATTGCTCAGACGCGCCATGTATGGCGGTTTGCCCAGCAAACTGCTTCTACAGAACCGAAGACGGCATTGTGCTACACAACAAAGATGCCTGTATTGGTTGCGGTTACTGCCTGTACGCCTGTCCATTTGGCGCACCACAGTTCCCGAAAAAAGGTGCCTTTGGTAGCCGCGGTAAGATGGATAAATGTACCTTCTGTGCCGGTGGCCCAGAAGAAAACCACTCAGAGGCAGAGCGCCAGAAGTACGGTTCAAACCGTATTGCCGAAGGCAAACTGCCAATGTGCGCAGAACTATGTGCGACTAAGGCACTGTTAGCGGGTGATGCAGAAGTGGTTTCTAGCATCTTCCGTGAGCGTGTGGCTTACCGTGGCGCTAAAAACGCGGCTTGGAATTAATTCAGGTCACAGGATCTGTCCACAGACTTAGCTTGGCGCCTGCTAGCAGGCGCCACTAAGCGAGAGAGGATGTATGATGAACAAATGGTTCAAACACATAGGTTTAGCCATAGCACTGCTGTTTAGTGCCGTGTGTCTAGCCAATGGTGGTGATGAACAAGCGCTCCAACCTCAAGCCTCTGATGCCCAAATTTGGGCACAGCTGAAGGACGGCGCCACGGGATACACTACCTCCCAAAGCGAGTTCCACGCACAGCCGATCAATACCTATGATCTGCGCGTGCTGGAGCTGCGTAGCGACTGGTTAGCGCCCGCTTTAATGGCAGCGCTATTCGGCATGATCATTATCTTTGTCTTATTTATCAAGGTGAACGGCATATCCAAGCTACACCATGGTTTTTCGGGCAAGCTAGTGTATCGCTGGTCAAAGTTCGACGTTTCAATCCACTGGTTAGGCGCAATCCCGTGCTTAATGTTGATTTTAACGGGCTTAACTTTGTTAGCGGGTCGTTTCTTCTTCCAACCTTGGTTGGGCGAAGGCATCTGGGAAGCCATAGTCTATGGCGCGAAGCAAATCCACGATGTGATGGCGATTCCGTTTATGATCGGCTGGGCATTGATGACAGTGTTATGGGCGAAGAACCAGCTGCCAAAAATGTACGACGTGAAGTGGTTCCTCGTTGTCGGTGGTTACATTAACTTTGGTCCCTTCAAAGGTAAGCACCCTGATGCAGGTTTTGCTAACGCCGGTGAAAAAATGTGGTTCTGGGCCTTCGCTCTGTTCGGGTTAATCATTTCAGCATCAGGTATGTTGTTACTGTTCCCAAATCTTTTCGAACCTAGCCGCACCCTAAGCTTAATCGCGCTGGTATTGCACTCAGTGAGTGCCATCGTGATCTGCGCTTTCTCTATCGTGCATATCTTCATGGCAACGGTAATGTCTGAAGGCGGTATGGAGTGTATGGTGTCTGGTTATTGTGATGAAAACTGGGCAACCCAACACCACAACCTGTGGTACGACGAAATCAAAGCCAACGGCACTTTGAAATATAAAGAGTAAAAGTCGCTGAAAACAAAAACCTCCACAGCATGCTGTGGAGGTTTTTTTATGGATAAAATAAGTACACTAAATCGAGCGCTTAGAAGCGGTACATCACAGAGACACCAAGATTTCTAGGATCGATAATCGCCGCATAACCATCGGGATAACTGCGGCTAGCGGGTTCATTTACTGTCAACGCTTGCTCATCAAATAGGTTGTTTACAAAGCCGCTGATTCTCCAGCTATCGGTTTGGTAATCAAGGCTTAGGCGAGCAACCACATAATCGCCAGCCACCCGTGATTCGGTATTATTGATATCCGCATAATACTCACCCACATAGTTGCCTGAAAACCCGAAAGAAAACGCATCGCCCAACCAATATTTTAATCCTGCATTGGCGGTCACATGCGGCGCCGAGTTCAGCTGATTGCCGATAATGTCACCATAGCTAGGATCCGCTTGTTTGATTTCACTATCGAGTAACCCTACGCCCGAAATAAACTGCAGGTTTTCGGTAAGCATAGCGCTGAATTCAGCCTCAACCCCGTAACTGACGGCTTTATCGATATTGGTAATTTTGCGAGCACTATTAGACGCTTGGTAACCGTCAAAATCGTTGTAGAACAGGTTAGCACTTAAGTTAACATCACCATCCATAAAGGTGCTGCGACTGCTTAGCTCATAGGTGTTGACGTACTCTTCATCGTAGTAGTAATACTCACTTTCGACTAACGATAACGCACCGCCGCCAGAGTTATAACCACGACGTACGCTAGCCGCCAAAGTTGTGCTGTCATTCAGCGCATACTGCAACACTAACTTCGGCAGGGTGACAGTGTTGGCATCATCCAGTTTTTCCTGCAATTGACTGCCTTGATAGAGCATATTGAAGTTACGCAATTGCTCCTCACGCATCACGCGGCCACCGACTGTGACCCAGAGCGAGTCGGCAAGCCCATAGGTCATTTCACCATAAATAGAGGTGGACTTAGTGCTGTCATCACCACTGTAGACAGAGCTACCCGTACTGCCAAAATCTTGGCTACGTTTAAAATAGGCTAAACCAACAAAACCATTGAAATCTTTATCTTTTAGGCCAAAGCTATATTTGCCGTCAACGGTGTAACTCTGGTCGTTCATATCCACATATTGCTGCGCCGTGGCAAGGGCCTCATAGGATTCAAAGCCCCAGTCATAGTCCATATAGGCAACGATAAGATCTAAGGCGCGCCCTTCACCGAGGTCATAATCGGCTTTGACTGAGTGAGTCGTCGATTTAGTCTCGATATAACGTTGAAAAATGGGTTTAAACGCCCAAGGATCATCACCGGTAAAATAATTACGCCCTGAGTCACCTTTCTCATCATTATATGAAAAGCTGTAGAGCACTTTGAGATCCTCAATCGCACTCGGCTGCCACAGGAATTTACCGCGCCAGCGATTGGTAAGCAGTTCATTTTGGTCAAAGGTGGCAGGATTAGTCTCGTACTCCAAACCTTTATTGTAGGTTTGGCCAGTTACATTTTGGCCACTCACCCTAAATGCCAACTCATCATCAAGGATAGGACCAGAGAGCATCACCGCACTGTCGATAAAGTTATCTTGATTGCGGTAACCAACACGAGCCGCCCCTTGCCAATCAAAGGTTGGGTCTTCTGTTTTAATAAACACTGTGCCGCCAATGCTGTTACGACCGTTAATCGTCGATTGTGGGCCGCGGTACACCTCAATTTGCTGGATATCCCACAGGCCAGTATCGCCGGTAAGATCGGCCACGAAAGGCTCTGCGACACCGTCAACTAAGGTAGAAACCCTTGCCCGAGCACCGCCAGTAAAAGAGTTAAATCCCGAGGCTGAACCATTGCCAGAAACCCCACGAATATCCGGTACTGCACCCGTTAGCACGACAACGTTCGGCACTTCAGATAAAGCGCTTGAAGTAGATTGGTATTGACCGCTGTCGAGCGCTTCTTTATCAATCACCGAAATAGAGGAAGTCGTATCCTTAAGACTACGTTCGATTTTCTCACCATAAACAGTAATTTTTTCAATCGGTTCAGAAGATTCCGCGTCCACGCCCGCATAAGCTGAAGATATCAACAAACTCGAAACCATTGCGGCAATTGCACTTTTTTTAAACGCCCTGCATTCCATAAAAACCTCGACGGCACTCATTGATAAAAAGGTATTAACTAAAAATGCCGACAATCTATATTAAAACAACCTTAATCACAATTGATAATCGATATCATTTACATTTCAGATTATTACTTTGTGATACGGCGCATATTCATCAGGAATGGCATAAAAAACATGGGACATTAGGGGACAAATGCGATGACTTTAGTGACAGATAAAGATAGTCGCAGAGCTTTATGAGTTTTTGGGATTTCCTTCACAATCATCTTTATGACTGTTAATGCACTGTAGTATGAACTGTAACTATCAGCATTTTAATTATTAAAATCAATACGATGAAAACATACTGAACTTTAATTACATAACATATAACAACTGTTAGGCTATCCCATGCTAACAGGAAACAAACAAATCCTTATAAAACATTAGATTAGCAATTATCACATTAAGAAAGCGCGTTGCAGAACGGTTAGCCAAGGAGCTAAACTAGCTACTTATGTAATTCAATTACACCCTTCTTGATTTTATACCCCAGTAGGCCACCATGTTTAACAATGCCAAAACCAGCACATTGACGGCGCTGCCCTCAGTGTTTGCGAGTATTTTATTGATCATTATCGGTATTTCCTCCTATAGGGGTTTTACCGAACTCAATGACACTAGTATAAAACTAGTAAACAATACCCAGCTCGCCGAAACCTTCACCAGTGTGCGTGAAGCTTTTTTCGAGTTGCGTTTAGCCACCTTAGTCCATAACAGTGACGCCATCAGTTTGCAGCAACGCAATGTGCAGCAACTTGTTGAGCAACTCGCAGGATTTAACACCGATTTTATGGGACAAGATGGCAGAACGATCCGCACGCTATTGCCGCAAATAGAGCAATATGTGCGTCTCTATCAGCAGGAGTTGGCCTACGCCAAACAAATGGGCACCGAGCCTGAACTCACACCAGAACGTGGCGCACTTGGGCCCAAAGTTAGCAATGAGATCAATCAATTAGTTAAATTGATCACCCAACGCAATCATGAACTTGGCAAACAGGCTGAAGACAAGGTGAATACTACCGAGGTATTACTGCTTGGTTTAATCCTAATCGCTATCGTCGCATCCCTGTTAAGTGCACTGTTAATGAGCAGACGTTTGGTCAATATCGTTAATCAAATCAAGCGCGTCGTAGAGCACCTTGCTGCTGGCGATCTCACCCAGAAGACTCAAATCAGTGGGCAAAACGAACTCTGCGCGCTTGGCGCCGATCTGGACCGAGTGATTGACCACTTGCGCCATATGATTTCCGATATTGCCCAGGCCTCAGAACATATGTCGGATCAAATTGGTCAGTTGAATGTGCAGTCCAATGCCAATAGCCATGCATTGCAAACCCACGCGCTAGAAACCGACCAAGTGGTTACGGCCATGACCGAAATGAGTGCAACTGCCCATAATGTTGCCAGTGATGCAGCCTCCGCCGCACGCTTTACCCAACAGGCAAATGAACAGGCTGATAAGTCGAAAAAGGCTGTCGAGCAAGCGGCAAAGACGGTTATCGCGCTGGTCGGCAAAGTTGATGTAGCAGCACACAACATAGCGGAAATGAATGAAAACACCCGCCATATCGCCACCATCTTAGATGTGATTGGAGATATCGCCGACCAAACCAACTTACTCGCACTTAATGCCGCCATCGAAGCCGCCCGCGCTGGTGAACTGGGCCGTGGTTTCGCCGTCGTCGCCGACGAAGTACGCGCCCTTGCCGCTCGCACCCAAGCGAGCACAGCTGAGATCAATCAGATGTTAGAGCGACTAAGCAATGGCGCCAATTCAGCCGTTAGCGCAATGGATGAGACCAAACAGAGTTGTCAAGACGCAGCGGACACCACCACGCTGGTGACTGAAAGCCTTGAAACCTTAACGACCTATGTATTTGATATTAATGGATTGAGCAATCAAATCGCCACCGCCGCCGAAGAACAAAGCGCCGTGAGTGAAGAGATTAATCGTAACTTGAATACCATTCGCGAAATGGTTGAAGAGTTAAATCAAAGCGGTAAAGCAACCCTCAATAGCGCGACCTCTTTGGCCGCCACGAAAGAACAGTTAACAGGTGTAGTCTCGCATTTTAGACTCTAATTCGAGTCAGCTAAGTCGTTACAATGGCCTAATATCGCAAGATGTTAGGCCAAACTTTTTTAGAGCAATGCATAAGCTTTAAATAAACATCTAATGGTTTATTCCAACACATCGCTCTGTTTCTTCTGCTCTAAGCTCGCCCAATATCCTGCCAGCAGGGCGCCTGAAAGGTTATGCCAAATCGAGAAAATTGCGCTGGGGACGGCGGAGAGCGGGCTAAAAAACTTGATGCATAATGCGGTCGCAAGGCCTGAGTTTTGCAGCCCCACCTCAATCGAAATGGTTTTACACACTGTATGGTTAAAGCCGAGCAAGCGGCAGCAGCTATAACCCAAGGCGAGTCCCAAACCATTATGTAGAAACACAGCGAGTAAAATCACAGGCCCCACCTGCGAAAATTGCCCTGCATTTAGGGCCACAATAATGCTGATGGCCAGTACAATCGCCACGATAGAAATGATGGGTAATGCGGGAGCAAGTTTAGCCACCTGCGGTTTAAAGAAGTGATTCAACACCACACCCACAGTCACAGGGATAAGCACGATTTTAACGAGACTGACTAGCATATCCATTAAAGGAATGGCGACCATCTCACCGATTAATAGCTCAATAATCAACGGCGTGAGCACCACCCCCGCTAAGGTCGATAGCGCAGTCATAGTGATAGATAAGGCGACATCGCCCTTGGCCAAATAGCAAATCACGTTCGATGCCGTGCCCCCCGCCACACTCCCCACCAACACCATGCCTATGGTCAATTCCCGATTGAGCCCTAATAGTAAACTAATGGCTAAGGCGCTTAAGGGCATCAGGGTAAATTGCAAGATTAAGCCAGTGATAACGGCACGTTTCTGTTTGAATGCATTGGCAAAATCCCGCACATCTAAGGTCAGTCCCATAGATAACATAATCACCACCAGCAACGGCACTATGCTGGTTTTCAATCCGCTAAACCATGCGGGCATCAAATACGCCGTACCCGCCCCGAGTAAGGCAAATAGCGGAAAAAAGCGGTTGATATTAACCAATGGGGATCCTCCAAGATTTCAGGCAGTTTGGGGAGATTAAGCAATGTCCGCAGGGATAATGACAGCCAGACACCCTCAGCACAAGCCAAAGCGCCCACAAGTAAGAAGCTCAACTTTTTATCATTTCAGTCTTTCGATTGAGCACTAAAGTTAATCGCTCAAATTCAATAACAAACAACCAAAAACCTCAGTAAATATGCATCTATGTTTA
Source organism: Shewanella decolorationis S12 (assembly GCF_000485795.1). Taxonomy (GTDB): domain Bacteria; phylum Pseudomonadota; class Gammaproteobacteria; order Enterobacterales; family Shewanellaceae; genus Shewanella; species Shewanella decolorationis. The sequence goes on along the minus strand of NZ_AXZL01000004.1, from coordinate 68,807 downwards.
CTAAAACATGATCTGCTTAACAAAAAGCCAGTGATTTCCTTGTTAGGAAACCGTAACTTATAACCAGTTCACGTTTTGCTTACTCCATACGAGGTAGTCTAATTGCGCTAGGTGGTCGTGAATTACCTAAAGCAATTTCGGTGTTTACGGTTAGCACTCTCAGATAGGAATCGTTATGTCTTCTGTTATTCAAACGCTCAATGGCGCGATCGCAACGCCTTATCAAGCGAATATTACCGTCCCTAACTGGATGCTCAGCTCGATGGAACGAGTCATGCAGTATTATGTCGATAAGAATCTTCGCCTCGATACGCTCTCCGCCGACATCATGCCCGCCCCGGTCGAAGGTAAAAAGTACATGCTTTATGCCCATGTGCCCTTCTGCCATACCTTGTGTTCTTACTGTACCTTCCACCGTTTTATGTTTAAGGAAGATAAGGCGCGCGCTTACTTTATCTCTCTGCGTAAAGAGATGGAGATGGTCAAAGCCTTAGGCTATGACTTTGAATCTATGTACATTGGCGGCGGCACCACCACAGTATTAGAAGACGAACTCGCCCGTACGATTGAGCATGCCAAGACCCTATTCCCAAGCATTAAAGAAGTGTCTTGCGAGTCGGATCCACAGCATTTAGACAGCCCAGGCTTTAAGCAACTCAAGGGCTTAGTGGATCGTATGTCCATCGGCGTCCAAAGCTTTAACGACGACATTTTAAAAATGACCGATCGCCTCGAAAAATTCGGCACAGGTCAGCAAACCTTCGACAAGATCATGGCGGCCAAAGAGCTGTTCCCCATTATCAACGTCGACCTGATTTTTGGCTTCCGCGGTCAAACCGATGAAGTGATCCAGCACGACTTAGACATGGCCTCGCGCCTCGACCCCAGACAGATCACCACCTATCCGCTGATGATCACGCACCAAACGCGTAAGAGTGTTAAAGGTAAACTGGCAGCGCCACAGGCGGATATGGCCAACCAATATCGCCAGATCTTAAACCGTTTAAATGGTCAATATAATCAGTTGTCTGCATGGGCCTTTGGTAAGGCGAATGACGAAGGCTTCGACGAATATGTTATCGATTACGATGAGTATTTAGGGGTGGGTTCAGGCTCATTTAGCTTCTTGAACGACACTTTATACGTCAACACTTTCTCGCTGCGTAAATACCAAGAGCGGATCGCCGCAGGCAAGATGGGCGTCGAGCAACAGAAAAACTACAGTAAAAAGGATGTGATGCAGTATCGCTTCCTGCTGGGGATGTTCTCTGGCCGTCTATCGCGCAAATACTTCCGCGAAACCTTTGGCGTTAACTTAGACACAGCCCTGTTTAAGGAAATGACCTCGATGAAACTGATTGGCGCCATCAAGAACGACCCAACCGATCCCGATAATCTGATCATCACAGATAACGGTAAGATGATGGGCCTGTTAATGATGAAAGAGTTCTACGCCGGCATGGATAACGTGCGCGCCCAATTGCGTAAGCCACTCAAGCCCTGCGATATGTAAATATCGGTTGAACCACAAAAGGCCCATGATGGGCCTTTTTGTTAGCGCCATTTCAGGCTACGCTTGCCACCACTCACGCATGAGTCTGTCGCCCAGTAATAAAGGAGTATTCGTTATGGGTTTTAATGAGCAAGAAAAACAAGCACTACTCGCCGTTAAAGGTGTTGGCCCGACTGTTATTAAACGCTTTGAAGAAATCGGTATTAGCTCACTCGCCCAGTTAGCCGAGCATGAGGTCGAAGATATCGCCAACCTCGTCGCTAGCATGCTACGCACCACTTGTTGGAAAAACAGCCCACAGGCTCGCAACGCCATCGCCGCAGCCATTGAGCTTGCCCGCCGCACCTAATCCTTTTTTGCTATCTTTTGAGATGTTTATGCCAATCCATGTTCGCGCCTTAATGGGCGGTTTACTCGCGCTGCTGAGCACGGCAGCCTTAGCCAATGACAGCAGTTTTGGCGATGCGAATGGTTCTATCACCCTTAAATATCAACCACATATCAGTATGGACAAGGAGTCGCTCTTTATCAGCGAGACCGAAGTCAGGGTCGATTATCTGTTTACCAACACCAGTTCACAGGATCTTACCGTCCCTATCGCCTTCCCTATGCCGCCGATGTTTTTTGGCTCCGCCGATCACAGCAGCATCGATAACTTCACCCTCAAAGTAAATGGCAAACCCCAACCAACGCAGCACAGGCTCGTTGCCCAACTTGCCGATAAGACGGATATTTCACTAGAGCTTAAAAAACTCGGCTGGGGCGTAGAGGAAGTCGCTTACTTTGCCGAGTATGGCGAAGTCCCCAAGGGCAAACCCGCGCTCCCCAAGGAATGGTTGGATGAGGACCAGCAAATCGCCTTTACCCTGAGTGACTACTTTGTGTGGCAACAAACCTTTCCCGCAGGTAAAGCCGTTGCCATCAGCCACAGTTACACCCCGAGCCTCTCAACGGGCGTGCCCGATACCGCCAGCAGTATTATCGATACTTACACTGAACTTGCCTGTTTAGATGAAAGCGCCAAGCAAGGCATTCGTAAGCGAAATCTTATCGTTAAACAAGACGGTGAAGATCAGGAGATTGGCGTCGAGTGGAGCCATCTTAGCTATATTTTGGTGACGGCCAATAACTGGCAAGGGTCGATTAAGGACTTCAAACTGACGCTGAAAAAATCCCAGCCCACAGATCTCATTAGCTTGTGTTTTGATGGCGAGCTTAAAAAAACCGATCCACTCACCTTTGAATTCCAACAAAAACAGTTCACGCCAAAACAAGATCTCAGCATCCTGTTTATTCGTAAACCGAATATTGAATAATCAAAAAAGAAGCCAGCTAGGTGCTAGCTTCTTTATAAGCCACTGTTTTTTTTAAAAAATTAAAAACTATAAGTCACACCTAACCAGTAACGACGGCCATCTTCGATGTAGCCATATTCTTCTTGGGTGATTTCCTTATCGAAAGCGTTATAAATACCCGCGCTGAACTTAATGCTGTCGTTAACGCGATAGTTGGCCCCTAAATCTAACAGCGTATAGGAAGGCGCAATCAAACTACTTGAAGAAGGCCCAGTGGTTGGTTGGCTCTCTTCGCCACGGTAGTTAACCCGCAGCCAAGTGCTTAACTTATCTACAGGCTCATAGTTAACCGACAATTGCACCAGATGTTTAGGCAATTGATTCAATGGACTCCCTTTGTAGGCGCCCGTTTTTTGCTCTGAATCTGTGTAAGTGTAGTTACCCGTTAGGGCTAAGTTGCTCAGGACTTTATAGTCGATACTCAGCTCAACCCCTTGGGTGACCGCCTCATCGATATTCACATAAGTGGTGGGATTAGCGCCAAACTGGTTTGGCCCATCGGTACATTGAGTCGCAGGGCAAGCGACACGGGTGATCTTGTCCTCAAACTCGTTATAGAACACGCCAGCACTGGTGGTAATGGAATCGGTGAGATCGGTGTAAATGCCTAACTCATAGTTCACTGAGGTTTCGGGTTGTAAATCCGGGTTACCGTACATATTGCCGCCTCGGCTCACCTGCCCCCAATCGGGCACAGTTTGCCTCAGGCTCGGCGCCCTAAAGCCCGTCGACACACCGCCTTTTAAGGTAGTGTGCTCAGTCAGCCCCCAGACGCCGTAAATCCGTGGGCTGAGGTGGTCGCCAAAGTTTTCATCATCGTCTAAACGCAGGCCTAAGGTTAAGGCAAAATTATCGACGATACGCCATTCATCCTCTGAGAACACCGACCATTGTCGGCGACTAATATCGGTTAAGTCACTGACCTGATTGCCAGTTTCATCGGTCAGATCTTGATAATTGAAAGCAGTACCAAAAGTGGCGGTATGGCTTTCACCTAAGGTAGCGATCAGGCTGGTTTGAGCATCGGTATTTTTGATTTTCATCTTGCGGGACTTGTTATCGTACACTTCGTGCTTGATATAAGTATCCGAGGTACCAAAGTCCCAACGTCCGGTGTGAGATAGCGAAATGGTGCTGTTTTCATACTCTGTTGTCGACGATGCAGGGCAGCCACCGCGGCCACAACTGGCGCCCGGTGCCAATGGCGCAACGGTTTTCCCTAAGGTGCTATCCAACTCTTGGTTGGCGATGCCGACTTCCAACATAATGTCGTGGTCTTGGTTAGGCGTGAGGGCAAATCTGGCTGTGAGATTATCCGCATCGCGACCTCGGTAACCACCGTAGATATTATCTTCTTCACGTTGAGTGTATTGGCCGTATAACTGCACGCCGAGCAGATCTTTAATCAAGCCACCGTTCACAAAAAAGTTGCCCTGATACACATTGCCTGAGTCCGACTTCTCCTGCAGCGTGGTGTCGAGGCGTAATTCCCCCTGCCACTCATTGGGGACTTTTCGAGTGATAATGTTGATCACCCCACCAATGGCATCGGAGCCATAAAGGGATGACATGGGGCCGCGGACAATTTCAATCCTATCGATTGCGGCGAGCGGCGGCGTCCAAGCGCCTTCAACACCCGGACCATCGCTGTTGGTGCGGGTCTCGCGGGAAGACTGACGCTTACCATCAACTAAAATCAGCGTGTATTGGCTGCCCATGCCCCGCAGACTAATGTCCCGACGGTCGGCACCGCCAGTCACCACCACGCCGGGCACTTCTAACATGGCGTCGGTTAAGTCACGGTAAAAACGTGTATCGAGATCCTCACGGGTGATAACACTAATCGACGCAGGTGCGTCACGCACTTGCTGTTCAAAGCCCGATGCAGTGACGACAATCCTTTCCATCATCTTGTCTTGATCGGGTGCGGCATCCGCCAAAGCCTGAGTGGCTGGTAGCAATAATGCGGCAGAAACTAGCTGTGCGAGGATCTTTTTACGACGTAACAACATAACCAACAAATCTCCCTTGAACGTCCGTAAATGATAATAATTTTCAATACGGCAATGTATCCCTATGTTACAATCGGCTCAAGTTAGACTTTGAGTAATCACTTGTAAGAGTTGCTTAAGAATGAATAGAAATATGGTCAAGGGCATGATCGTGTTTGCCGCCATCGCGGAAAAAGGCTCTATGAGCGCTGCGGCAACACAGCTTAATCTGAGTTCATCGGCGGTGAGCCAACAAGTCGCAAAACTTGAAATGGAAATGGGAATTAGTCTATTTCACCGTAATACCCGCCACCTGACACTCACAGAGGCAGGCACATTATTTTATGAAAACTGCATTAAAATCATAAAAATAGTAGAAAGCGCCGAACATCAGCTGCATGCATTAAAGGGCACGCCTTCGGGGGAGCTTAAAATCGCCGCGCCAGTGGGCTTTGGCGGTGGTTTACTCAGCCAGCCATTAGCGCATTTATTGGCGGCTCACCCGCAGATCAGCCTCAATCTGCAATTGCAGGACGGCCCAATCGATATAGTCAACGAAGGAATCGATCTGGCGATTTGCATCGGCCCCCTTTCGGATTCGAATCTTATCGCTCGTCCGTTGGCGGATTGGCGCATGCTGCTGTGTGCCGCCCCGAGCTGTATTCCCCAGCATCAGAGCCTACAACATCCTGACGACTTACAAGGGCTCAATCGCATCAGCCACAGTTATGCTAAGCCCGAGTTCTTAACCCATTTACAGACTCAAGAGCGAATCGAGCTTCCAGCCCAGCGTATCAGCGTGAACAATATGCAGACGCTGATCCAACTCACCCTCGATGGATTGGGCTTTGCCGTGTTGCCAGAGCCCGAAGTGCATCAATATCTTGCATCTGGCCAATTGGTAACCCTTTTACCCGAGTGGTCGCTACGCACCTACAGCGTTTACAGCGTGACCTCGGCGCGGGACAAACAGCCCGCCAAGGTGAAAGAAGCCATAGCGGCACTCAGCCAATATTTTAGCCAGATGGATTTTAGCCCGACCCCAGCGTCACTGGTTCAGCCCAACGCCTGCGAGCTCACGCCAAGATTTGCCATCCCCGCCTAAGCACTCGTAGGCACGCGTTTCATTTATCAGGTGAGTTAGAGTATGCTGTTTTATCCATTTGATTAAGTAGTAGTAATGTAATGCAAGATGTGGCCTTAGTGTTAGAGGGCGGCGGCCTGAGGGCAATTTATACCGCCGGGGTGTTAGATGCCTTTTTGCAGCAACAATTGCACTTCCCCTATGTGATTGGTGTATCGGCGGGGGCGATTTATCCCGCTTCTTATGTCTCACGCCAATTTGGCCGCAATTTAAAAATTCAGCAGCAATATCTGCGGGATAAGCGCTACATGGGGCTACGCCACTGGTTAGCCACGGGGAATTACGTCAATACCGATTTTACCTATAAGCGTATGGCCTATGAGTTACTGCCTTTTGATTTTAAAACCTTTTTAACGAGCGGTACTGAGTTTAAGGTCGGGGCATTTAATTGCCAGACAGGACGGACAGATTTCTTTGGCATGGCGGATTTTCAGGAGCACGACAAATTGCTCGACGTGCTTATCGCCTCCTCGAGCCTGCCTTTTATGGCCAATCCCTACCCGATAAACCACCAAACCTACCTCGACGGCGGCATCGCCGCCCCCATTCCGGTCACGCAGGCGCAGCAAGAGGGCTACTCGCGCCAGGTGGTGATCCTGACTCAAGATGCAAGCTATCGAAAATCGCCGATGAAGTTCAATTGGTTAGCTCGCAAGCGTTATCAACCATATCCAGCAGTGGCCGCTGCGCTAAAAGTACGTCACCAACGTTATAACCACTCCCTCGAGGAACTCGCCAAGAGTGTTACCAGCGGCCAGTCCTTTGTGATCCGCCCTGCTGCGCCACTTAATCTTTCGCGACTTGACCGCAATATCGATAAAGTGACCGCCGTATATCAGCAAGGCCTAGCCGATGGACAGGCGATTTTGCCCAAGTTACAGGCTTGGCTAAACACTGGAGCAGAAGTTAGTTAGAAAGCGAGGCGCTGACTTTGTTAATAATTAGTTCCCGCAACCATTTATGGCTGAGATCGTGCTCGAAGTGCTTATGCCACATCAGCAGATACGCACCGGGGATCAGCTTAATCGGTGAGGGTAAATACATAAGGTCAAACGACTTCATCACAGCTAAGGCATAACGGGAAGGGGCACAGAGGATCAAATCGCTATGCTCGCACAGGGCCAGCGCACTCTGAAAATCCGTCATATTCACCGCAATATCCCGTTTACGCCCTTGGATTTGCAGCACATCGTCTAACAACCAATGTTCCAAGCCGCCAAAGGCCACCTGCAACTGGCGATAGCTTAAAAAGGTGTCGAGATTCCACTCCTGCGCTAATGCAGGATGGTCACGGCGCATCAGGCAAACCGTATAATCCTGCACTAATTCAACATAGTGGAGATCGTCCGGGATATGGTTTACATGCATGGGCGAACGTTCATCCCATTCGCGGCAACCTATGGCGAGATCGATATCGCAGCGCATCAATCTTTCCATGGTATCCAGCCGCCAGGTTTGGCAATTAATGCTCACACCGGGCGCCTGCGCTAAAAGCGAAGGCATAAAGTGTGGAAAGGTCAGCGAATAAGTCGTCTCGACCAGATGCATTCGAAACTGACGTTGGCTTAGGGCGGGCTCAAAACTATCTGGTCGAGTAAATTGCGCTAATTGCTGTAAGCATTGGCGTAAGTCGGGCGCCAGCGACAGTGCCTTGGGCGTCGGCTTGAGACCGTAGGCGGTGCGTTCGAATAAGGGGTCGTCAAACACTTCGCGCAGGCGAGTTAGTTGCTTACTCACCGCCGACTGACTTAAATGCAGCCGCGCCGCCGCGGCCGTGACACTCTGCTCCTCGAGGAGAATTTCCAGTACGGGCAGTAAGTTTAAGTCTAAGTGTTTTAGCATCTAACCCCTCGCTTTTAAGGGATTCCACCTCAAGTTTTGCGGCAACTTCATCAGCAGTAGCGACAGTAAAATCACTAAAATCCCTGCCCACTGGCGCATATCTAAGGCTTCACCCACAATCAATACGCCTAATGATACGGCAACCACGGGATTGACTAAAGCCACCATCCCCATGATTTCTGGTCCTAAATTTCGCATTGACCAGAGCCAAGCCCAATAAGCCACCGCGGTATTGGCGGTGACTAGCCAGATTAATGAGGGAGCTACATCCATACTCGGGATCTGTGGCGGCCCCGCCATAAACCACGCCAGCGGGATCAACATCAATCCCCCCAAGAGTAATTGCCAAGCGGTGAGCACTAAAAAGTCGCCCACATCCCAGCGCTGCATCCAGCGGGAAGAAAAGGCAATCAACGTTGTCGCGCTCAGCATACACAGGACACCAATCGGGTCGAGATCCGCCGAGGGATTAAGCAATAAAATCACACCACCGAGACCCATTAAGCCGAGCAGTAGCCACTTCATCCCCGGGCGTTTTTTATCAATCAGCCAAGCGAGGATCAAAAAGATTAATGGCAATGTCGCACCCAGCGTACCCGCGACGGCGCCGGGTAGCCGATAGGCGCCAATAAACAGCAGCGCAAAGAAGGCGCCAATATTACAAAACGCCAGTAAGCTTAATTTAGACCATGCCAGCGTCGGCAAACGTGGCCGCAGCATCAGCAGCAATATACCCGCAGGCAGCGCACGCCAAACCGCCACCCAGTAGGGCGACATATCCTGTAAGTAAAGACTCACCAGTGCGTAGGTGGTCCCCCAAAACACCGGGGCGAGTAACGCAATCACAAACGGCATAATGACTTCTTAAAAAGTATCTTGATATTGAGATATGTTACTTTGAGAGAATAAAACAGGCAAGTGCTGAGATAAGGTTAATAGGGAGAAAAGAAAATGGACTAGCGTTTATGCCGCTGTAGATATGCGCACGCAGAGCTGTGCTTAAGGCTTGTTTGCCGTATAATCGGGCGTCATTTTTTATAGGCGGACAAGCATGTTCCATATCGCACTCTATGAGCCAGAAATCGCACCCAACACGGGTAATATCATTCGCCTTTGCGCAAACAACGGCAGCCAGCTGCATCTAATTGAGCCACTAGGGTTTGATTTTGAAGAGAAAAAGCTACGCCGTGCGGGCTTAGACTATGCCGATTTAACCAATGTGACTCGCCATAAAAACTTCGACGCCTTCCTCGATGCCATGGCAGGCAAACGCATTATGGCCTGTACCACCAAAGGTAGCCGCCCACATACTGAGCTGAGTTTTGCTAAGGATGACGTGCTGTTATTTGGCCCAGAGACCCGCGGTTTACCTATGTCGATTATCGAGTCAATCCCAACCGAGCAGCGATTACGCATTCCGATGGCGGCCACCAGTCGCAGCCTCAACCTCTCCAATGCCGTGGCGATTATCAGCTACGAAGCCTGGCGTCAGCTCGGGTTTGAAGGCGCAATTTAATATTTTAAAGTTGGACACCCTATTTTAAAGTTGGACACCCCAACGTTAATAGCGCGTTAGTTAACCTCCGACTATGCTTTGGTTAAGCTTTGAAAAAGGAGGTTTGTATGCCGCGCTCTCGCAGAAGCAAGATAAGTCTTGAAGACACACCCTATTATCATTGCTGTAGCCGCGTGGTGCGGCGTGCATTTTTATGTAGCAAAAACTGGATAGCAAAAACTGGACACCCAGCCTTAATAGCGCGGTAGTTAACCTCCGACTATGCTTTGGTTAAGCATTAAACATGGAGGTTTGTATGCCGCGCCCTCGCAGAACTCAGATAAGTCTTGAAGACACGCCCTATTATCATTGCTGTAGCCGCGTGGTGCGGCGGGCATTTTTATGTGGTGATGATAGTTACTCGGGTAAAAACTATGACCATCGCCGTGATTGGGTAGAGTCATTATTGTTTGAACTTGAAGCGGTTTTTGCCATTGATATCGCAGCCTTTGCCGTGATGTCTAATCATCTGCATGTGGTGCTGCGAGTCGATATCGAGACGGCAAATCGTTGGACT
>NZ_AXZL01000004.1:0-58880 GCF_000485795.1 Shewanella decolorationis S12 | reverse complement strand
CGCAGTCGATTATGTGATATCTCATGGTTTATGCGCTGCCTCAACGAACCGATTGCAAGACAAGCAAATCAAGAGGATAACTGTACAGGTCGCTTCTGGGAGGGGCGATTCAAATCGCAAGCCCTACTCGATGAAGCTGCGGTATTAGCCTGTATGACTTACGTTGATTTAAATCCAATTCGAGCGCAACTTGCTGATACACCAGAGCAATCCGACCATACCAGTATTCAACTACGCATTCGGGCGGCGTTAAAAGGTGAGCAGCCGAGCAATCTACTACCTTTTATTGGTAATGAGTGCGACAACCAACCCAATGGCATTGCATTTTCCTTAACGGATTACCTTCAATTGGTGGATGATACCGGCCGAATCATTCGCAATGATAAACGTGGATGCATCAGCGAAAGTAGCGCCAAGATACTGAACAGATTAAATATTCCCCATGACAATTGGCTCAAGCTGACAACCGAATTTGGCAAGTTATTTCATGGTCCCGTGGGCACATTGCAAGCACTAACCGATTACTGCGAACACTTAGAAAAGCGACGACGGCATTTTGCCACAAGCTGCCAGCACTTTAACAGTAACTGACAACGGCTTATATCACTTCAAATGCCCCATCCAGAACACTTCCCAAGCTTTAAGGGATGACTAACCTCGTCTGAAATGCTCCATTTTTTAAGGAATTAGCGTAATTTTTTGCCTTAGATGCTCTCCCCGCGACTGTGACGGTTCTTTTTTAAACAACATTAACTTTTACAAGTTGTAGGTAAACGGAAAGTGCATTATGTTATTGATTTAAAATGGATGGCCAGATTTATTATTATTGGGATGACTTACCTCGTCTGAAATACACCATTTTTGAAAGAAATTAGCGCAATTTATTGTCTTACATGTAGTCCCTACGACGTTGATGACTCCCACTCAAGTCATTTTAGCTCGTACAAGTTGTAGGCAAACCTAAAGTGCATTATGTTATTGATTTAAAATGGGTGGCTTGATTTAATCTCGTCGAGGTATTATTTGAGTAATCGAGCGTTTGAGAGAAATTACATATTAATCACTTTAATACCAGTATTGATGCCAGGTTTTATTCTTTATTGTCTTATTCAAGGAAATATAGATAAGGCATTAATACTTGTGAGTATTTTTTGCTTTTCTCTGTATTGTTATTCGCGTAGTTCAAAGATCATCCGCACTGTAGAGGGGTTCATCTCTAGGATGGTGTGGTGCTGTATTTTGTTATCAGTAACATTAGTTATCGTAGCAATATCTCCTGAAGCTAAAAACGCATTCGCAGGGGCCGTTCTATTTTTGTATGTCCCGAGTTTGCTTATTAGTATTTTTGTGCTCAACAGCAGTCGGCCAGCCAAAGAGCTTAAGAAAAAGCTGAAAATTATTTATAACAAGTACTGACTAAAATTGCTTGTCTTTGAATGTCACTCCTACGCTCAGAAGCGAATTGCATGGGTATCCAGCCAAGGTTGTACTACGATGATCAAAACAGCCCGTTCGAGTATGAATAAGTCGGCTTAATTTAATGGTGCAATAGGCGTCATCTCTATCCCACGAAAGAGCTGATAGCGGTCGATATCATCGTCTAAATATTGGATATTTTGCGTCCACTGCCATGCACCTTGGGGCGATTTAGCTTCGAATAACAGTTGGATTAAGGCGGCGCGCGCATTCACGACTCCCTCACCCAGCAGGGAAAAATCGCCATTTTGTTGATATAAACTAAAGAGTTGCTGCTTTTCCTGCGAGACACCGTCGTAGTAGGTTAACAGCACTTGCTCGCCTTGCTCCCGAAACCACCAAGTCTCGCTGTAGGGAGCACGCGTTCCGACACTCACGGAGAGGATCAACTGGCGCTGATCATGGGAGCAAAAGCCGTTGACGATAACTTGCTTAGGGATCTCCCCCACCTTAGCCGCATTGCCCTGCCACTGCCCCACCATTTGCGGGCAAAAAGCCTTAAAACTGATCTTAGCGGCTTGCGCAGGAAAGACAGCCAAGCTGCCCAAGGCGAGTATCAATACATTTTTGATCAATAGCTTGCCCTGTCTTCGCGGGATGATTAACGCCATATTCGAGTCCTATTTCAATCTCCCAATACATTAGCGTTAAAACACCTTAGCCACAAATACTACGCTACGACAGTTTGTGCCATGCCCAACCTACCTCGTCATCAAAATGTGCCCGGTGGTTACAGTTACTTACATAAAAGTCCGCCTCAGCCCTCACAGACTCAGTTTGATTTCATGCTCGGTTTTTATACTTTGGGGTTTAATGGGAAATATAACGATAACACTCTGAATGATAAGGAGACATCTAGTGAAGAAGGCAGGCATTTTACTGCTGAGTCTGCTAATGCCCCTCAGCACGGCATTTGCAGAAGCAAGCAAACCACTCTCAGTCGAATTACTTTGGCAACTCAAGCGCATAGGTAGTCCAGTGGTATCCCCCACGGGCGAGCATATTATTGCGCCGGTGACTGAATACGACCTTAAGGAAGACAAAGGCTCAACCCAACTTTGGCGCTTCGACGGTGAAGGTAAAAATAACCGTGCGATTACCGCCAAAGGCTTAAAAGTCAGCGAGCCGGTGTTTTCGCCAGACGGCAAAACCTTAGCCTTTATCAGCGAACGTAACGATGACGACGCTGGCCAAATTTACCTGTTACCTATGGACGGCCCGGGTGAAGCCAGCAAACTCACGGATATCCCCACCGGCGTCAATGGCATCAAGTGGATTGGTAAGCATTTGTATTTTATCAGCAATATATTCCCTGAGCAGAACTGGGAGCAAATGAAGGCCCAACTCAAGACAGATAAAGATAATAAAGTCTCCGCCCGCCAGTGGAATGCGCTGCCCTATTCGCAGTTCGATCATTGGTTAGATGAGCGCCGTCAGGCCCACGTGTTTAGGATCCCAGCCACAGGCGGCGCGGTTGAAGCCGTGACTCAGCCGCTAGGCCATGAACTGCCACGCTCAAGCCAAAGCAGTTCAAGCTATGATATTTCCCCCGATGAACGCTTAATCGCCTTTAGTGCCTATGGTTCGGATAATCGCGTCGACCCTAAGTTAGACTTGTTCCTCGCCACCATTGGCGGCAGCAAAGCTGATAACATCACTCCAGATAACCCCGCGCCGGATCTGAACCCAACATTTAGCCCTAACGGTAAAACCTTGGCCTTTACTCGGCAAAAAATCCCCGGATTTTATGCCGATACCGCAAGGTTGATGTTGCTGGATGTGAGTAGTCGCAAACTCACCACGCTCACTACGGATTGGGATCGCTCTGTATCTCAATTCGAGTGGACACCCGACAGCAAGGGCTTCTATGCCAGCATTGATGATGCCGCCACTAACCGTATTTATCATATCGATGCCAAGAGCGGTAAGACCAAGGCCATCACTCAAGCCACCGACTTTAGCCAACCCGCTATCGCTAAAGATGGTCAGTTGATTGCGACCAATCAAAGCTTTTTGTATCCCGCGCGTTTAGTCAGCATCAACCCACGCAATGGTAAAACCGAGCGTTTAGAGCAATTTAACGACGAGATTTTAAAGGATGTCGATTTAGGCACCTATGAGTCGGTCACCTATAAGGGTTATCAGGGCCAAGACATTCAAATGTGGGTACACTATCCACCTGGGTTCGATCGCAGCAAAAAGTACCCGCTGTTTATGTTGATCCACGGCGGCCCACACAACGCCATTAGCGATGGTTTCCACTTCCGCTGGAACGCACAAACTTTCGCCTCGTGGGGTTATGTCACCGCGTGGCCAAACTTCCACGGTTCTAGCGGCTTTGGACAAGAGTTTGCCGATGCCATTAACCCGGATTGGAAAAACAAATCCCTCGAAGACGTGCTCAAAGCCGCAGACTGGTTTAAGCAACAAAGCTGGATCGATAGCGATCGTATGGTTGCCGGTGGCGCCAGCTATGGTGGCTACTTAACCTCGATTATTTTAGGTCAGCCACATCCCTTTAAGGCGCTGCTAATCCACGCAGCGGTATACGACATGTACGCACAAATGTCGGCGGACTTTGCCGTCCACAGCACCCGCTTTGGTAACTACTGGGATAATCCTGAGTTGTATAAAGCCATTTCGCCCCACTACTTTGCTGCCAACTTTAATACTCCAACCTTAGTCAGCCATGGTCAACTCGATTACCGTGTGCCCGTCGGCCAAGGTTTTGAGCTGTTCCGTACTCTGCAAACCCGTAATGTTGAATCGCGGATGATTTATTTCCCCGATGAAAACCATTGGATTATGAAACCCAACAACTCCATCTATTGGTATAACCAAGTGAAAGATTGGATGGCTCACTACGCTAAGCCTGGTGCGCAATAACACCTAGAACCTAGAACAGAAAAACAAAAGGTCTGCACTATGCAGACCTTTTTATTGGGCGATATAAACTAACGCCAGTGGTTATTGACCAAAACCCACCGCATTAATATCAACGGTTTGCACTTGGCCATACTTGGCCGCGATAGGCGCAATCTTGCTGGCGTTGCCAATCAGCACAAACTGTAAGTCCTTTTGCGGGAAGTAAGTTTTCACTAACCTTTGGGTTTCTTCTAAGGTTAAGCCGTCCACTTTCGCTTGGAACTCGTTGATAAACTTATCATCGAAGCCGTAGAGATACATGCCTGATAAGAGTCCAGCCAATTGGCCCGAGGTTTCAAACTTAGGCGGGAACTGACCTTTAACATAGGCCTTAGCCGAATCAAGAGTCGCTTGGTCTACACCTTTCTCCCATAAACGAGCATAGGTTTTCAGCGCTAAATCAATCGCTTCTTGAGTGGTTTCCGTCTTAGTGAAGGTGCTAATGGTAAACACGCCCGAGTCGGTATAAGGACTAAAGCCGGAGCGCGCGCCATAGGTTAGCCCCGCATTCACCCGCAGCTCATCGTTCAGCCAAGAGGTAAAGCGACCACCTAAAATAGTATTCACTACCGTTAGCCCCACATAGTCAGGGTTATCACGGCTAATGCCTAAACCACCGATAACAAAGGTAGTTTCCATCGCATCTGGCTTATCCACCAGCAGCACTTTGGCCTCAGTTAACTTAGGTAAACCTTGGTTTAAGTCGGGCTGAACGAGTTTTTCGCTGCCTTTCCACTGGCCAAAAGTCTGGGTTAGCTTGGCCTTCATCGCCGCCACATCAAAATCCCCCACCACTGTTAATGCGGTATTTGCGGGTTGATAGTAGCTTTTATGGAAGGCGCGCAACTGCGACACTGTGACTTGCTCAAGTGACTCACGATTACCCGATGAGGCATTACCGTAAGGATGAGCATCGAACACCAGTTTATCGAAGTAGCGACCAATCACGGCGCGCGGGCTTTCTTTATCCTGCTGTAAACCCGCAATGGCGCGCTGTTTAAGCTTATCGAACTCGGCCGAATCAAAGTCGGGGCTTAATAACGCGGCGCTGAATAGGCCGAGCATCACATCGGTATCTTTCGCCATAAAATCGGCGGCCAGATAGCTACCTTCTT
Organism: Shewanella decolorationis S12; assembly: GCF_000485795.1. Lineage (GTDB taxonomy): Bacteria > Pseudomonadota > Gammaproteobacteria > Enterobacterales > Shewanellaceae > Shewanella > Shewanella decolorationis. Next base: position 53,364 of record NZ_AXZL01000004.1, on the reverse strand, counting down.
TATCGGCTTCGGCCCCTAAGCTAGCGCCGAGAAAATCCACTTGTTGCTCAATCTCGGCCTTGGATTTACCCGCCGCGCCAAGGAGTAAACCTTGGGCGGTCATTTGGGCGATACCCGCTGTGGTGTCGTTAACCGCCCCAGCACGCACGACCGCGTTTAGGGTGATCAACGGCACTTCGCGCTGTGGCATTAAATACACGGTAAGGCCGTTATCTAGCACTAACTTGTCGTAACTTGGCATGGCAAAGCTGCCGGTATCGACGCGTTTGGATGCCGTGGTGGAGGCGCAGCCGGATAAGGCCAAGCTGGTCCCTAAAGCTAATGCGACCATTAACTTAGTCGGTTGCCAAGATGATTTGACAAAGGATGATTTGGCAAAGGATGATTTTACAAAGGAGAGTTTCATTGCCATCGATTTCATTGAGAGTTCTCCTCGTTTGCCGCCAATACCGCGACCGTGCGATTCGATTTGCGTAAATAGGTTTGGGCAACACGTTGGATATCCGCAGGCGTTACCTTGTTATAGGCCTCTGGCGCATTAAATAACTTGTCGTAGCTGCCAAAATACATTTCGTAGGTGCCGATAGTGTTGGCCTTGCCATTAATGGTTTCCATCGCACGATAAAAGTCCATCAACTTGATATTTTTGACTTTATCCAATTCTTGCTGGGTAACACCATGGGTCGCAATGGCATCGATTTGTTCAATCAGCGCCCGCTCTAGCGTCGATGCTTTCACCTCTGGCGTAGCCACACCCATGACGTAAAAGAGATTGGGATCGACCGACATCGGCATATAGGTTTGCGCTTCTAAAGCCACTTGCTTATCTACCAGCGCTTGATATAAACGCGAGCTATTGCCTTGGCTTAAAATCGAGCTTAATAAATCCAGCGCATAAAAATCTGCGTGAGTCGCCGCCGGAATATGGTAAGCCAGCATCACATTAGGCGTACTGACCGAGGCTTTTTGGACGAAGGTACGACGCTCACCCTTTTGTAAAGGCTCGACGGTACGCACAGCCTTTGGCGGTGTTTGCGCAGGAATGGGCGCAAAGTACTTGTCGGCCAATGCTTTAACTTGAGCAAGCTTTACATCACCGGCAATCACCACGACCGCATTGTTCGGCGCATAGTAGGTTTTATGGTATTGCACTAAATCTTCTAAGGTCCAAGCGGCAATATCCGACTCATGGCCAATCACAGACCAAGAGTAAGGATGGGCTAAAAAGGCCACGCCTTTAACTTCGCCTTCGAGGGTATTCCAGTTGGAGTTTTCAAGCCCAGTCGAACGCTCCGACTGCACTACGCCACGCTCGCTTTCCACCATATCGGGATTGATATCTAAATTGGCGATACGGTCAGCTTCGAGGTCGAACATAGTTTCTAGCGCATTAGCTGGGAACCAGTCGGTGTAGACCGTCATATCTTCAGTGGTGTAAGCATTGTTAGCCCCGCCCGCAGCTTCCATGGTACGGTCGAACATCTTTGGGCCGTATTTTTTCGAGCCGTTAAACATCATATGTTCGAAAAAGTGTGAAATACCGGTAATCCCCGGGACTTCGTTGCGGGAACCGACTTTCCAAAACAGATACATGTTGGCATTGGGAATAGAAGAGTCCTCTAGCACCATGATTTTCATGCCATTGGCGAGTGTAAAACTCTTGATGTCTTCTGCCGTTGTGGCCTGTGCTTGGCTTAAGGGATTAAAGAGTCCCATCGCCAACACCAGCGCCGATAGCGTGCGCTTCATCTTGTTCGCTCCTTGCTGTAAAAATTCACATAAGAGGGCATATTGATTAACAAATCAAGGGCGAAAAGATCTTCCCGCCCAATTTTTTGTAAGCTCAAGTTATACCGAAAAGCTGACGGAATAAGACTTAAACGGTTTATTGCGCCTTCAGTGCCGTAAGGGCAACCTTGGTCATGGCTTCAACGCCAACTTTTAACGCGCTTTCATCCACATAAAATGCTGGCGAATGGTTACTGGCCGCCGTTTCAGGATCTGTGCCCTTTGGTGTCACCCCGAGGAAGAAAAACATCCCAGGTGACTCCAAAGCATAGAAGGAAAAGTCCTCGGCACCAGTGATTAATCCTGGCTCAATCAGCATCTTATCGCCGACCACACTGGCAAGTACGGGGCGCATACTGGCGACCAATTCGGGATTGTTCACCACCACGGGATAACCTTGATGGATTTCGGTTGTCGCGGTGGCGCCTAAGGTTTTTGCCGATAATTCGGCGATTTCGGCCAAGCGCACCTTAATATCGGCACGCATAGGCTGATCAAAGGTGCGGATGGTGCCAATCAACTCGACTTCATCGGGAATAATATTCGAGCGAATGCCACCATTTACCGCGCCAAAACTCACCACTGCGGGCGCTTTGGTTATATCCACCTGACGACTGACAATAGTTTGCACATTGGTAATAATTTGCGCCGCGGCGACAATAGGGTCGACGCCATTCCACGGACGCGAGCCATGGGTTTGGCGACCTTTCACTTTGATCGTAAAGGAATCTTCACTCGCCATTGCTGGGCCGCTGCGCACCCCAATCATGCCGCTTGGCATACTCGAGGTCACATGCATGCCAAATACTTGGTCGGGCTTACGCTTGGCAAACAGCCCTTGTTTGAGCATTAATTCCGCACCGCCCTCTTCGCCATCGGGCGCACCTTCTTCGGCGGGTTGGAAGATAAACATCACATCGCCAGCAAGGCTATCCTTCACTTTCACTAAATTCTCGGCCACGCCCATTAACATAGCCACATGGGTATCGTGACCGCAGGCATGCATCACCCCAACGGTTTGACCGCGATAGGTATCCGTCGCTTTAGAGGCAAAGGGTACATCGACGACTTCGGTCACGGGCAAAGCATCCATATCAGCGCGAATCGCAATCAAGGGACCGGGTTTACCGCCCTTTAACTTTCCGCCTTTCAAGATAGCAACAACGCCTGTATGGGCGATGCCCGTTTGTACTTCTAATCCGAGGGATTTCAGATGCTTTTCGATAATCTTGCTGGTGCGAAACTCGCGGTTAGATAACTCAGGATGCTGGTGCAAATCACGGCGCCAGTCGATCACCTTTTGCTCCACCCCCGCCACCAACTTAGCCGCATCGGGCTGCGCCGCATAGGCAGAACTTAACCCTGCGCCCAGCAAGCTCAAAGTGAGAGCAGAGGCGAGTAAGCTCTTGGTGAATCTTGATGTACTCACACCGAATGAACTCACATAAGGTGCAAAGGATGTGGCTACAGAGGATGTTGATAAAGCGCGCGATACCGAGGATACAGTCATAGCGATAACCTATTGTTGTTTTTATAAGCTATCTAAACTACACGTACATCACAGAATTGTTAATAGATTTAATAGTAAGGCTTGTAACGAAGAATTATTGTGGGATAAACACATCATTTATGGCCGATGACAATCCACACTTGGACGCATAAAAAAGGGCCTTCGTTAGAAGGCCCAAAGACAAGGAACTACTTAAATTTAAAGGTGAAGTTTACTTATTAACATTCCATTTTTGACGTGATACTGCTATCAATCCAAGCATCAAGACCGCAAGCCAACCCAAACTACCGCCACTGTTATCTTTGGTTTCTTCAACCGGAGGCGTTGGAGGCGTAGGTGGAGTCGGCGGCGTTGGCTCCACACCATCAGAGTTCACGACTAAGTTGAAGCTCGTTTGTACCATGTCATTTTGATAAACCATATCAAAGGCTTTCACTGTGACAGTGGTTGTGCCGTGCCAATCTTTTTCGGGAGTGATGGTGACTTGGTTGCCATTAACGACAGAGGTGATGTGCGCGCCTGTGACTTGGATACCATTAGCGGTATTTTCTTTATCTTGCACTAGCACCTCAAAACTGATGCTGGTGTTTTCGGCAACAGACATATCGCCTAAAGCACCGATTGCAAGGTTTGAAGGCACTTTGATGCTTCCGCTAGAGGTCACACTATTGCTGCCAGTGTAATCACTTTTAGCAATAATCTGCAGATCTTGACCTACCGCTTTGGCGCCCACACGGGCTGAGAATGATACTTCAATTGCCGTTGCTTCCGGTCCAGTGTAGTTAGCACAGACCACTAAGCCCTCTGCAATTTTCTCATCCAGATTATTAAAAGCAAAACCATCACCGATATAACCATACGCAGGACCAAAGGTGCCACGTGGTCCATGGTAACCATGTAAACCAATTGAACCTAAATGGGCTTTGTTACCCGTTAATTTGTCGTAGGCGAAAATAAACTCATGTTCACCGGGAGCAAAATTAAGCTGCGTTGAGGCTATTAACTCAAAACTGTAACGGGCATCGTAGTCAGGATCATGGTTAATACCAAAGGCAAACTCCTGACGCATATTGTCCCATTCAACAATCAGATAGCGACGGTCGTTCGTAACGGCAAGTGATACACCGTCAAAGCTCTCAGTATCCAAATTATATTCTGGAATAGTTAACCCATCTCCACGCCATAATGGTGCAATCACTGTATCGGGGAAATATTGCTCTTCCATTGGATAATGAGCAGCCCAGAACAGCGGTAGTTGATCGAGCTGAATAAATCCACCAGGAGAAATACTTAAGGTATCTTTGTGTGAATATTCTTCTGGGTTGTTATACAACGGGATACGATCAATACCAAAGGTACTTAATGGCACGGTTACCGTTTCATTCACCCGACCAGCAATCGCAGTTTCAGACTGAATGCCAGCCTCAGTAAATAAATCCAAGTAATAGGGATTCGAACCAATAGGAATTCGACAACTCTCATCGGTCTCGCTCGTGGTAAAGAGATATTGACGTTTTTGCGCATTGCTCGCCTGTTGCATCGCTTTCAGGGTGATTTGCTGTGCAGCAACAGTCAGACTAGCTTTAAGATCTTGGTTATTGCTGGTCGCTTTTAACGTGTCAGGCAATATTTGCAGACCTTCGGGCAACGTTAAGGCAATATTCACATCGCGCTCTAATCCGAGTAGGTTTGGCGCCATCACCATCTTGACCTCAACAACATCGCCTTCTTTGGCCTGCTGTTGGCTGGTCGTGATACTGACATCATCGCCCTCATGCACTAAATGCACGGCCATTTTGCCAATATTACCTACGTTTTGTGCACCATTACCCACTTCAACCAAACCGTATAAGCGATCACCCGCTTTACTACCTGTGGCAGACCAGTTCATTTGTAATTGGTAAGGATCGATACCATTGGTACTGGCAGGCCCTGTCACATTAAGTTGCTTAGTATCAGTGTCGGAGATAATCGCCAGACTCGCTTTAATGCTGTCTTTAGTATCAATCTCGTCTACCCATGGACGCTTAAAGTTGCCTAGCATCACCCAATAGCGACCAGGTGTGGGATCATTGATCGCGCAATAGTCGGTAACATCGGTATAGGAGTAACAAATCGCCTCGTCATACCATTCCACTTTGCCGTTGTTATTCAAGTCCATACCAATATCTAAAGACGTTGATGCGGCATTATCTGCAGAGACTTCTTCCCATACGATGCGGCGAGTACCTTCCGGCACGTCAAAGAAATGCACCGAAACACCTGGATTATTTTCCAATGTTTCAGGCTTTGTAAAGTCAACATAGGCGGCACTAAGTTTGTGCTCTGTGACTGTACCTGCGGTTAAGCCGCTCACTTTGACATTTAGCTCGCTGATTTCTTTGGTCATCAACTCAGGCGTTAGCATAGTGCCAGTATCGCGGTGAATTTTTCCTGCGACAATTTCAGGCAAGCTAGAACCAGTAAAACGTGCCATAACGGGCAAGTATTGATCTGGCAAACTGGCATCCGTTGGTTTCAAGTCAATTTTTCCAAATACTTCGTTTGAGGAAGAGTTAGCGTTGACTGAAGTCACATCGAGGATTTTCGCGGTCACCATAATGCTTTGTTGCTCACCCGCTTTTAACTTAATCTTTTGCGGATAAACACTTAACTCAAGGAAAGGCGCGCCTTCTGTGGTGATTTCCGTCGCACTCACGTTCCACTCGCCATCAGTCGTAGCTGTAAAGGTACGCATCCAAGTGCAGCTACTTTTACATTCCGCATTGACTAAGTAAGGCACGTTTAACGCGGTTACATCACCGCCTTCCATCGGGTTAGCTGCGCGATAATTGTCACCGTTTTCATCCATCACCAGACCCGCTTTTACCGCTCTAGCAACGTTAATCACTCCGTTACCCATATCGTAGAATGTTGCATCCACTAATTTTGGCGGATTATCGTAGGTTGGAGCTTTACCTAACACGGCGGTGGTCATCAGTGCCGACTGAATCATCGCAGGCGTCCATTGTGGGTGCGCTTGGGTTAATAACGCCAAAGCGCCCGCCACATGTGGACCGGACATGGAAGTACCACTAATGGCTACATAATCACTCGGAGAGGGATACAAGCTAAAAGGCATTTCGTCAGAATAAGCAGCAAATACGTCAACCCCAGGTGCCGATACGTTGGGCACCATTACATTGGGGTTAGTGCTACTTGGACCACGGGAGGAGAAGTCAGCTAACACATCGGCTTCACGCTCAGTGGTGATAATCTTACCCGCGGTGATAGTGACTTTAGGCTCTGTAGCGCTAGCAACCCATTCCACTAGCTGATTGCCTGATGCCGCATCGATATGCATTCCAGGGATAGGGAAAGGGTTCAAATTTAGGCTATTAGCGCCAGTACCATCATCAAATGAAATGGCGTTATACAGGATCACGCCACCCGCGCCACCCGCTGCAACGTTAATCCCTTTTTGTACTCGGCCATTTTCTCCGCGCTTACAGATGACAATATCGTCACTTTTAAAGGTGCCTGCGGGGAAGGGTTGTAAGCAGAGAGGATCATTGTGAGCCGCTGCATCAACTAAGTTACCTGTGATATCACCTGTTACGGCATAACCAGTCATATCTTCAGGAGCATTTTCCCCCACAAAAGACAGTTTGCCTTCAACAGGTTCAATTTGGCGTCCATGGGTACTGGCGGCAACGGATGTTAACCAAGGTGATACATGGTCGATATAACCTGGCCCGTAACGTCCCCAGTTACCCGCCGAGGCGGCAACAGAGATCCCTGATTCGCGGGCCGCTAAAAACGCCATTTCAACCGCATCGTACCAAGGCAGATGTTCAAGTCCACCGATGGAGAAGTTGATCACATCAACGCCGTCGATAATGGCATCTTCAATCGCAGCGACTAAGGCATCGCCAGGACAACCACCGTAGTTTTCGCCGTAAGAGCCGCCACCGGGATAGCACACTTGATAAGCAATAATGTTGGCCCTTGGGGCAACGCCTGAAATTTCGGGGAAGACTAAAGAGGTATCAAAACCATCTGATTTTTCATCAGTTCCATTGAGTTTAAAGGGCACATTGTAGAGCACGTTACCCGCAACTGTACTGGCAGTGTGTGAACCATGGCCGTTGTAATCTTCACCGTTTGGTGGGCGTTTATAATCCACTTCCCATGGCGGCAGATCGGGTTGGAAAATCGGATCTTTATAGGTATCGGTAATAATATCGTAAGAACGAACACCAATAAGCTTGCTGTTACACATCAAGGGATATTCTTGGCAGTCGCCCAGATATTTTCCTTCGCCTAATGGGTTGACGTGCTTATAACCGTCTGCCGAAACTGCGGCAAAAGAGGGATGATCTGAGTTAATCCCAGTGTCGATAATACCGGCAATAATGCCCTCACCGCGCATAGCAACGCCATCGGGAGTGCTCGTGCCCTGCCAAATCATATCCGCGCCAATATGTTTAGGGCCGACATCGGTGAACAATTGGTATTCCTTCGCCCGAGTCACCACTTTAACATTGGGCAACTTAGCCACTTCAGCGGCTTGTTCTTGAGTTAACACCATAGTCATGCCGTTTAGTGCCACATTAAAGCGACGCTTTATTTCCGCATCTGGCGCAACCTGCTTGATTTGACTAGCCGTTTCATCCTGAGAACGCGTTAAAAAAGCTTGGTAGTTTTTAACTGCTTTGCTCTTTAAATCGATAGTCCCAAAACGCTCATTGGAACGCATTGCAGGCTGATTGCTACGAGGAGACGTTGCAGCAAACTCAGGACGCTCACCCTGATAAAGTGAAACTGGGGCATCCATTAATTGAATAATGTAAGTATGCGTTCCATCAATATCCTTTTCCCATGCAAATGGTGCCTTATGGCTACTCCCATTTACAGCGCGATGGACGTTCATACCAATTTGACCCGGTCTATCAGCGCGATTCAGCGCCGGATGGGTTGGTTTATTTTTATTGGCTAATATTTGTTCTGGTGCCAGCTTGATACCAATAAGTTTTTGCTCAGCTTGGTTCCTATCTAAAGGATTGGCAACTAACGTCCCTATTCCGGTCGCATATAGCGCCGCAAAGGTCATTATGCTGATCTTCTTCAATTTCATCACTCATTCCTTTGTTTAATTTATGTTGCAAATTTGTTTATTTGCGGAATGAATAGTTACCGTCAGCTATACCTTAAGGCCAATGCGTTTTACGTATCGCTCTATGACAAAAAGCTATACAAGATCAGAGTCAAACAATTAAAAAAATAAAAACAAACACTTATTCACAACTGTTAATTCTTCATATAAAGATAAAGATACAAATTGTCACCAACGTCTGCTTGTTGATACTGAGTCACAAGGGTATGTTTCACATATGTTGTAATTATTTGACAAATAACTTGTGATTGAGTTTAAGCATCTTAAAAATTTCCAGATTTTAGCCAAAGAACGTAATTTTCAAAAAGCAGCTCAAAAATTAAATCTTGCTCAACCTTCATTAAGCCGAAGTATTCAGCGACTAGAACACCTACTAGGCGCTGAACTTTTGCTTAGGGGAAACCAATCAACCTCTTTAACTCCCGCAGGAGAATTGGTTCTTAGCCATAGTCAGCATATTTTGCAAAATGTCGAAAACCTTCGAAAAGAATTGCAATATATGCAGGGAAAAAGCAGCGGTTATTTATCCATCGGCGCAAGCCCTGTACCAGCAAATACGATTCTCGGCCCTATTCTTGGACGATTTTTTGAACAATATCCTGATATTCATATCGATCTAGAGGTTGGAGCTTGGCAGCAACAACTCGAAAAATTGCTGCGGGGAGAGCTCACACTATTAATTACGGATGTTGAAGGTGAGATTATTGGCCACGAAAGTGCAATACAGTCCTTTAATTTACCTTCTTTTGAGGCTGTGTTTTGTACTAGAGTAGGACATCCACTAACCTATTTAGATCATTTAACGTTAGAAGATATTAGAAACTACCCACTCGCCATACCCAAAAACTTACCTTATGGTGTTAGCGAACAATTTGGCGATCTGTTTAATAAATATCGAACCGACTTTTCAGGATTATTACATTACGATTCATTCCCGCCTATAAAAGGCGCCTTGTTACATTCTCAAATTGTCGCATTAACTCCACAAATTACCTTATTTGATGATGAAATTAAAAATGCAGTACGTATTATCACGCCAGTTGATATGCCTAAACTCAACGTATTTTTTAGTGTTGTGATGCTTAAAAAACAAATCAGTATTCCAACAAAGCGCCTTCTCAGTTTTCTACTTTAACTAACCGTTTTTTTAGCGCTATTAAAATTAAAATAAGGGGGAAACCAAACATAAAACTCGATTTACCCACTATTTGTAACCTTTCATTCTGTTAAACATCGTTTATGAACCTTTGCATTGTTAATGCCTGCCTGATTGCAATCGTATTCAAACTTTTAAGCAAGATTAAATACGCTAAGCTGTTCTCAATCACCATCACACTACAAAACCAACATGATGAGATTACTCGGCATTTTATTCATACTGCTAAGCTCAAGTTTCAATGTATATGCGCAATTACCGCAAGTAAGCGCAGGCAGCATTGAGCGACTCAGCAGTTTCCCTTCGGCCTTTGTCCCACCTCGGAATATCGATATTTGGTTACCCGCGGGTTACGATAAACAGCAACGTTATGCAGTGCTATATATGCATGATGGTCAAATGCTATTTGATGCGACAACAAGTTGGAACAAACAGGAGTGGCAAATTGATGAGGTGGCATCGAGACTAATCAAAGCAGGAAAAACTCAACCTTTTATCGTGGTTGGAATCGATAACGCAGGCGAAAATCGCCATAACGAATACTTTCCACAGCAACCCTTTGAAAATCTGTCCCAAGCACAACAAACTGCACTCTATCAATTACAACGCACTAAAAACCAAGCGCTATTTAGCCAGCAGGTATATTCAGATCGCTATCTTAAATTTCTAGTGACAGAACTTAAGCCCTATATCGATAGTCATTACTCTGTTTATACAGATGCCGCCCACACCTTTGTTATGGGATCGAGTATGGGCGGATTAATTTCACTGTATGCGATCAGCGAATATCCTCATATTTTTGGTGGTGCGGCTTGTCTATCAACTCACTGGCTAGGTACGTTTGAGCAGCAAAACAACCCTATTCCGACTGCATTTTTTAACTATATGCAGCAAAAACTCCCCGATCCTTCGACACATAAACTCTACTTTGACCATGGAACGGCCACTTTAGATGCCTGGTATCCACCATTACAAGCTCAAGCAGATAAGATCATTAAAGCGAAAGGCTATACAAGTCAGAATTGGCAAAGCTTAACATTCGAAGGTGCCGAGCATAGTGAACACGCTTGGGCGGCGAGGCTAGATATCCCACTTATCTTTTTGCTCGCTTTAAAATAGCAATGCCCTCTTCAATTATTAAGAGGGCTAATCGCCAGACTTCAGGCTGGGCAAGCTTGGGACAAAAGCGTGTTAGGTCATCGGTTGTATCAGGTGAATTTCGGATAAAAATTTCTATGGATTAACGCTCGCCACAAACGCGAGCAACGTGTTGCGAGTCGAGCGCCCAACGGGCGCGCTTTTGATGGCGATTGTTATGTTTTTCTACTAAAAGCATAGTTACCAATCGGCCGCATATTCTTTATTCGCTTTAAACGCTTCGACCTCTAAAGGTGCTTTGTCGTACCCATATTCTGCTAATTCCGAGAAGTGCTGAGTTATTATATGGCTGAGATTGCTTCGTTCAATTTGAAGTACATGAACCAATTCATGGGCTAGCTTTGGCCTATTTAATTCATAACCATTGCGAACATAAATTGAGTATCCGAATACTTGAGCATTGTTGATAACGCCTTCACCAATAAATCCGAGTGCTTCACCTAGTGTTTTCAGCGCAAAGTTTTCGTATGGGAACGGAACTTCATCCACATACACAATCCTTATTTTTTTTGGGTTTTGAATTCCTATTTCTTCTGCTAAAGACAATTCTTGTGCATTAAGAGGTATTCCAGACTCCAAACCTTTTTTATCAGTTTCATATGCCCAGTCAATATACTGCGGTAGTAATATATTTGAGATAAGTTTCTCGTATGACAGTACTGCTATGATAATGGCAACGACCAATATGAGCGTTGTAAACCTGATGAACTTCATGTACTTCAAATCCTTTTCTAAAAAAATCTAGTGAACTGCGGAAGAAACATAACGCAAAGCACACGGGCGACGAGCCGCGCAGCGGGTTGACGTCCCAGCGGCCGCAGGCCGCGCGTGATGCGTATTGTTATGTTTCATTTACTAGGGCCGCTTTTAAACCCACATTATTAATAACTGCAACCCGAGATAAGCCTTTTACAAAACGATCGAATGCGGCAGGTTCTACCTTAAATGAGAACGAAGCGACAAAACACACCTTCTCTCGAGGATAACGCGTACCTCTAGATACGATTTGTATAGCTGCAAGTATGCGCCCAGAACTATCAATGCAAGAGAATTTAATATTGAAGTAAGACAACTGATCATTCTCACCAAAGCAAAACTGAACGCGATCCTCTCGTTTCTTGGGAAAGCCACTCAGTTGTGCGCAAAACGCTTGAAACTGGGCTTCGTTAACGTAGCAATCGGCAGTACCGGCAAAGCCGCTACTTTCGCCCTTAACTTTTAGTTTCAGCAAATCATCTATTTCGGATAATTGCTCAAATTCCAAATGTTCACTAATGACTGTCCTGAAACATAACATTTTATTAATGCACATGCGCGTTTACCTCATTAGACCAGTAAAAACGCGCATCATTAACTGTTTGTATTGCAAAGAACTTATCAGCTTTTCATCTAATACACCATCCGGAATAACGTGCATGCGCGTTTTCCAAACCTATTAACTAATTTTCGGAAAGTTTATGCGGATGATTTTTAAGCGTTTTATAAATTTTAGGCTGGATAAACGCGCAAACTAATGAGTGTAAAAACACTCAAAAGTATCTAAATTTAAATACGACTGTATACCCATACATTGCTAGTCGCTTTACGGTAGGGCCAAACATTAGGTAAATGGATGAGATTTTGTAGGGCAATTCATTCGTCAGTTTTCGATTCACTAAATAAATGCTAGCAAGCTTTGGGGCAAAACTGCGTTAGCTAACTGTCAATGCCAAATAGCAATGTTTAGCGGTTAAACAAAGTTAGACGATTCAGCTTCACTGCTTTTAACTCTCCATCACTTTTAAGCGTCATTTATAGGCCAAAGCTCAAAAGCTACGACAGCTTTTGTCGCTGCTATTGATTAATATACGGATATTCGTGCCTAAGCCTGTAACTTATCAATTAATATGCAGCCTAATTTTCAGCGTCAAGTGACCTTACTCAGCTTAATCCCGCGGGCTCCGCGCAAAATTTCGGTGAATGAATTAGTCGAGCGACTGGCAAACCGCACGCAAGATATCAGTAAGCGTTCAGTGCAGCGAGATCTCAAGGCAATGTATGAAATGGGCACCTTTGGCTTGCGCCTTGATGACAGAAACAAGCCCTATGGTTGGTCAATTGAATCTTGCTGGCGTGGCCTTAATCTGGACTTAATGGATCAACATATGGCGCTGGCATTAACCACCTTAAAACGAAGTGCCAGCCAGTTGATGCCGCCGCAAAGCTTGCAACAACTGCAACCCTATTTCGAACGGGCCGACCAAGTGCTGGCTAGCGATCCTGAGAATCCTTGGCTTTATTGGGCTTGCCGAGTTGCACAGCTCCCAGAGCCTTATCCCTTTATCCTGCCGCAGCACGAACCTAAATCCCTAGAGGTAATACAACAGGCGATTTTGGATAAAAAGCAAATTAGCTGCGATATAAAAAAACAGATCAATGGCAAAATGCATTGGCTGCATTACAACCCCATCAATCCACAGGGAATTTTAATCCGCGACGGCGTAGCGCTGCTCGCCTTTACGATTGGCCGTTTTGATAAACGCCGCCATCATAAACCAATAGGTTTACTGCGTAATGCACAGTTACTGTCGACCCCGGCGGTGGCGAGTGCAGATTTCGATATTAATAAAACCGCCCAAGGTCTAAGTGGTGAAAAAATTCACCTCGAATTACTGCTCGCCGATCGGGCAAGTTTTATCATGCGTGAAGCTAAATTTAGTGAAAACCAAACCATGCAATTACGTGAGGATGGCCGCTTTTATGTAACGGCTGAGGTCAATGACACCCCAAAACTTCGCGCGGCGCTATGGGAAATGGCCGACACCGTTGAGGTATTAGCCCCAGAAAAACTACGGGAGCATTTTGCAGCCCTAAGCCAAAAAATGTATGCCAAATATCTTTCTGCGGTTTAAGTGTTTGATGCGACAAGTCTAGTCGCGACTCAAGGTTAGCCTTAAGACATAATAGCTAACCGTGAGAATCACCATGTTTGAACTTATCAGTGAAGGATCCACTAGCACTATGCCCAAGTTAACCGTGTTGGGTGTAGGAGGCTGCGGCTGCAATACCATTAATCAACTCAGCCACGCCAATCTGCCGCCAAGCGTCGAACTCGTCTCAGTCAATACCGACGCGCAAGCCATGGCGGCCACCAGCAGCCACGCCCGCATTCAAATTGGCCCGCAAACCACCAGAGGCTTAGGCGCTGGCGCTAAACCCGATGTCGGTTGTGCAGCTGCGATTGAATCGGCCCAGGAATTAAGTCAGCAAATGCAGCACGCGGATATTGTATTTCTGACTGCGGGCTTAGGTGGCGGAACGGGCACTGGTGCACTTCCACAGGTTGCAAGACTCGCTCAAGAACTATCAAAACCCGTTATCGCCGTTGTCACCATGCCTTTTAGCTTTGAGGGTCAGCACAGAAAGGCCAATGCCGAGACAGGATTGCAAGCGTTATTGGAGAGTGCCAATGCCGTTATCGTGCTCCCCAATGACAAGTTGGCCGAGGTGCTCGGGACCAAAGTCACCTTGCTTAACGCCTTTAAGGAGAGCAATAAAATTTTGCAAGATGTACTGTTTGGGCTTGCCACTACCATCAGCCAAGCAGGGCTTATCAATATTGATTTAAATGACTTTATTTCCGTCATCAGTCGCCAAGGCCGGGCGGCCATGGGCGTGAGTAACCTTAAGGCGGATGACGATCTGGTCTCAGCCGTTAAACGCGCCATGCAACATCCCCTGCTCGATAATATCCAGCTAAATCAAGCGCAAGCGGCAATTGTCAGTGTGGTAGCCAAAGACACCATCGAACTCAGTCAATACAACCAAATCGGCGCGACTGTACATGAGCAATTACCCAAAGATGCCTTGGTGATTATTGGGTTAACCATCAATCCGGATCTCGAGTCGGAGCTCGAAATCATGGTGATTGCAACGGGGATTGGATTTGCGCAGCCGGAAATTCAAGATCCTATCCCGGCAGTTAATGACAACTATATCAATGTGCATAACTTTATTAAGCGTCCAGCCCTACATGTGCCAGAACCGCTGCAAACTAAATACGATGTGGATAATTTACAAATCCCGACCTATTTGCGCCAACAAAAGCCTCCAACGCATTAATTAACCTGAGCTTGGGTTAATTAGTTTGATGCAAAAACACCACGTCTTTGTCGATGATTTCCAGCCGCCAGCCGTAATGCTCGGCGAGCCATTGAAAGGTGGCTTCGGAGTAAAAGTTAATATGGGTAGGATCATTTTTATAGTGCCAAGTGCTAAATGCTGTGGGATTAAGCACTCGCTTGGTCATCACGGCCAAAATGCCCTTCGGTTTGAGTAAGGTGTTTAATAAGGTCAGTAACGCATCGGCATCACTCACATGCTCAATGACCTCTGTCAGGGTAATAAAATCGTATTGCCGCGTGAGTAACTCGGGGTGATTGGCATAATAGAGATCGTAGGTCTCGACCCGATAACCCCGCGTTTGCGCCATCAAACTTAATGCTTTGCCCTCACCACAACCAAAATCGAGCCCTAATGCCGTTGGCGCAAAGCGGCTCAACAAGGGGGCGAGAGTTCTATCTAGAAACTGCTGATAACCGAGATCCTGCGGGTGATTCTCGTGCTTATCATATTCGGCTTTTTCCGCTTCAGGGCTCAGATAAAACTCAGCAGGCACGCTCACTAAGGCACAGTGCAGGCACTGTTGGTAATGGCGGCGTTTATCTTGGTGGTAGGCAACTAAATCGGCACTATGGCAGAGGGGACAGGTGTTCAACAGCAGTTTCCTAAAAGAGTCGTAAGGCAAACGGCGGATATTGCCTTTAACTAAAAAGATTAAGGTTTGGGGATTTTACGCTCTTTGGCAGCGGCTTCCTTTGCTTCTTGCAGATATTTTTGCTCACGGCTTTCCCTTTCATCAAACTGCTTTTGCGCCTTAAGCTTTTGCTGGGCTTCCCAATCCTTAGGGTTGGTCTGTTGGCGAATTTTTTCTTCCCGCGCCGAGGTCTCTTGCGCGGCTCGGCGGGCCTTTTCAAGCTGGGCTTGCTCAATTCTTTCAGAATCGATACGCGCCTTATCGGCCCGTTGCTCTAGGGTTAGTCGAGGTTTAGGCTGTTCGGCCGCATTTGCGGAGGCTAACAACATGCCGACACACATTGCTAATACAATATTGGGTATCAGTTTTTGCATCCTATGTTCCTCACGTTTCAAGCCCCATTTGATATTTCACCGCCAACATAGCATAAAACATTACTTAGCCATGATGAGCCAGCATGATTTTCGACTAAGTTAGTGAAATAAAGCTATCTTAAACTATTAATTTTTAATTTCTATTTGAGCAAAACATCGATTAGGTTTATTTTTAACCCCAATGGAATGATGTACTATTTGAATTAATTTCGTTATAAACGAAGCACCTAGGCTATAGGATGTGACCTAAAATAGTGTCACCGAGGGAGTATCCTAATGATTCGATGGCAACACTTGCTGAATAAACTCACAACAGATGATCCTCTGTTGCAAGAAAAGCTGTCGCTTTGGCGAGCTCATCCCCATAAAACGCCCCTCGCCTTGATTCAAGGTTTTAGCTTTATTAGCGCAAACAGTGCCACTTTGGATTATTTTGGTACTGAGTATGATGCCTTTGTCAATGCAACTCCCTATGATTTTTCTCCTAGAATTCAATCATCTGGACGTAACAGTGTTGAATTTGCGCGGGAGATGATCCTTGAAGCTGTATCAGGCATCAATGTCGAGTTTAGCTGGCTTCACCTTAACCAACAGGGAAATGAACTACCTACTCGTGTAAATCTTTATCGCTGTTATTTGCAACAGCAACCCGTTGTACTTGTAGAACTGCAAGCCCTTAATCGTCGAACACAGGTTAGGCCTGCCGTTGCCGACGGTTTCGCCCATATTCCAAAAGAGATCCTTTCAACGACCTTGGAGGAAAGCGCCGAGGCGGTTTATATCACTGACACGAGCAATCGAGTGCTGGCGGTCAATAAAGCGATGTGCCGAATTTGCGGCTACAGCGCCGAGCAACTCATTAATAAAAATCCTGAGTTCCTTGAGGCTAACCCAACCAATGCCAGTGAAGAAAACGAGTGCCAGCTTGCCTTGAAACAGCGTGGATTTTGGCAGGGTGAAACCCTGAAGCAACGCTCAGATGGCAGTGCTTTCCCTGCATGGCAAAGCAGTCGCCGCATTGAAACTGATGGTATTCAATACCATGTAAATATTTTCAGTGACATCAGCACTAAAAAGCTACTAGAAACACAGCTCACTACCCGTGCCATGTATGACACCTTAACCGGATTGCCAAATCGGTTTCATCTTAAACAGATTCTCAATAATGCTCTTGAGAAACTCAAAGAGGATCCCCTCAGCCTTGGTGCATTAATGTTTTTAGATCTTAACGGTTTTAAAAATATTAATGACAGCTTTGGTCATTCCATGGGAGACAGGGTATTGCAATTGGTTGCCGCCCGTTTGGAAGCCGGTTGCATTGAAAAAGCGGATATTGCTCGTATGGGGGGCGATGAATTTACCCTAGTGCTGCAAGACTGCAGTTGTAAGGAAGAAATTCAGCTGTTTGCCGAACAAATTTTAAGTTTATTCGATAGCCCGTTCGAAATCGAAGGACAAAAATTCTTCCTCGGCACTAGCATAGGTATCGCACTTTTCCCAACACACAGCGATCAAGCTGGCCAATTAATTAGCTTGGCCGATACCGCCATGTATTGCGCAAAAAAGAACCAGCCTCATTTAGTGTTTTATGATAAATCAATGAGCCAAGCTGCAGAGCTAAAGTTAAAGCTTATCAATAACCTACGACATGCTCACAGCCTAAAGCAGTTTAAACTTGCCTATCAAGCCATAGTCGATTTACATACTAACGAACCGATTGGTGCTGAAGCCCTACTACGTTGGCAAAAGTCCCCAACTGAGCATTATGAAGCCGCTGAGTTTGTGCCTTTGCTGGAAGAAACGGGGCTCATTGTCACCATTGGTCAATGGGCACTGGAACAAGCCTGTAAACAAGCATCTGTGTGGCGAGCGCAATACCAACCGGATTTTAAAATTTCGGTTAACGTTTCTCCCTTGCAATTAGAACACGTCGACTTTGTAGGCCAAGTAGTTACTGCACTTGAAATGGTTGCCTTACCGGCCGAGGCATTAATTTTAGAAATTACTGAGTCCGCACTTCTCCGCCAACCTGAGCTTGCTAGACTTACGTTAGAACGGATCAAAGCCCTTGGGGTTGGTATTGCCATTGATGACTTTGGCACGGGTCTGTCTTCGCTCAGTCGCTTGGGCACCTTGCCGATTGACAGCGTGAAAATTGATGCGGAATTTGCCCTGCGTTTAAATGACGCCTCGGGACAAAAACTCTGCCATGCCATAGTGCAATTAGCGCAGGCACTCGACATCCACTTCGTGGCTGAGGGGATAGAAACTCAGCAACAAAAAGATATCATCACCCATATGGGGCGCGGTTTTGCCCAAGGCTTTTTATTTGGTTACCCAAGCTCCGTAGAACAATTTACACAGGCCTACTTAGCCGAGAAGTGCATTGCCTAGGCTTTAAAATCAATACGTTAATATTATTCATTCGGATAATAAAGAAGTATAAAGGCGGGGCTCGATAGCCCTGCCAGCACACCATAAAATATGGAATCACTCCCCTGCAAAGTAATTGGCTGGCAAAGCTATCTCATCATCTGCAACGCAAATGAATCGTCACTATTAAACCTTGTTTTAGGTTACGTTAGCGTGATCTGAATAAGATTTTAACTATTTTAATTCGTACAGAGTCTCAAAAATGTAAGAATTAAAAATCACTTACCGCAATTCTAAAAAAGTGAAATTAATCATAGCGCAACCTCACCTCAGTGGGCATCGCCTGAAGTCTAATCGCAACCATAGCATCAAACGCCGCCAATAATGGGCTCACATCTAAACCCTCATCAAGCGCTTTGAGCATATAAGCACTCGCTTCTAAGGTCGACAAACTGTCGCTGCGACTCGATTTGCGGATCTTATACCTTGATTCATAACCTTCGGGCAAATGCACCGCGGGTAATTGAGTTAGCCAAGGATTTAATTGCAAGATTTTAAAAGCTTTGCGCCAAGTGCCATCTATAAGCAACAGTATGCAATCAGCGCCAATCGTCTGTTGTTCGACACTCACACTCCGCTCAGAGGGATAAACAAGATAGACAGGGCGCCCACAATTCATCAACTGTTTGCTCAATAATGCAAAATCCGCTTCCGTCTCGCCCACATACACTTGAGTATCGGGGATCACTAGACTTAACACCTTGACGCTATTCTTTTTATGCTCGACTTCGGAGGGATGCTGCAATATCACTAGTTGCGTCTGCGGTTTTACCTGCTGCACATGGGAGCATAAGCACGCATTCATCGGATAACAGCAAGTAGGACAATATTGACGGCTCAAAGCGAGTTCTCGATAAATTATTTCCAGTAGTATAGCAACTTGAATTATCCATAAAAAATGCCCGTAGCTATGGTCAAATAAGCTACGGGCAAAGGGTGTTTCTTTGATTAGCCGTTTAGGGCGTATTAATGCTCGGCGGCTAATTGCTCTTGGTGCCAGTGGTCAAAGCGGCTGAGCGCCATCATCGAGAGTAATCCGATAGAGAAAAATCCCATCACTAACGCCACCGCATAGGGTGCAGTCAGGTTAGTTTGCTGCACTAGGCCTGCTATGACTGACGCGCCACTCATCTGAATAAAACCTAACATCGCCGTTGCAGTGCCTGCGCGCTCGCCAAAGGCAGACAACGCCATACTGGTCGCTGGGCCTAATAAGAAAGCAAAACCAATACACAACAACATCATAGGCAGCATAAAGGCAAAGGCGGCAGCCATACCCATACTTGGGCCAAATGCTTGCGCAGCGATAATCAATACCGCCGAGAGCACCAACAGTGCTAAAGCAAGGATGGCGGTTGGACGATTGCCTAACTTGCGGATCACCACTGGTGCAGCAAAACAAGCACCGATATTGACCAAAGCATTCAATCCAAATAAACCGCTAAAAGCTAACTCTGACACGCCTAAATGACCGATAAGCCACACGGGAGAGTAAGACACATAACTTAAAATCGCCGCCATCGCCGACATACAGGCAAAGGCATAGAACAAGAAATGGGTATTGCTCAGTACGGGTTTATAACGGCTCCAACGGTACAAGGGACCACTGCTCACCGTATTGGCCGGACGAGTTTCGGGTAAACGATAGCCCACTAAAAGCATCATCAAAATCGCGTATAGGGTCATAAACACAAAGGTTGAGCGCCAGCCAAATTGCATAGCCAATAGACCCCCTAAGGTTGGCGCCAGTGCAGGGATCACGCAGATAGCCCCATTTAAGTAACTGTAAATTTTGGCGCCTTCTTTTGGTGAGTAACAATCGCGCACTGCACTAAAGACCACAATAGAGGTCGAGCAGGCAGCCAAACCTTGTAATACCCGGGCAATTTGTAACCAATGGAATTCAATCGCAGCGGCCGCAAGCAAACTGCTGGCACCATAGAGCAGCACGCCAAAGAGTGCCACAGGTCGACGTCCGTAACGGTCGGCCAAGGGGCCAATCAAAATTTGGCCCACACCCATAGCAAATAAAAACAGCACTAAGGTGGATTGCACTTCACTTGCAGACACGGCGAACTCTGCCGCCATGGTGGGCATCGAAGGTAGATAAATATCAATCGCCAAAGGGCTGAGTAGCACCAAAGACATCAAAATAGGTAACAGATTGCGCCGCATAAAACTTATCTCGGTTAAACAGTAAAAGGTATTTCAGTGGGCGCTATTTTAAATAACTCAAGGTATGAACAGAAATGGTATAATTTCCAAAGTGAATTTCCTCTGAGGAATATCTATGAATCTCGACAACTTAGCCAGAATCGATCTCAACCTACTGGTGATATTGAAGGTTTTGCTCGAAGAGCAGAGTGTCACACGCGCAGCGAGTCGATTACATATTAGCCAATCGGCGTTGAGCAAGAGCTTGAATCGCCTGCGAGAAACCTTAGATGATCCCCTGTTCCAACGCACTGCCCACGGCCTAAAACCCACTGCCCATGCGCTCAATATTGGGCTGAAGTTGCCAAATATTTTGCAGGACTTATATCAACTCACACAGCCACCGACGTTTACACCGGCCAGCAGTAACAGGCAGTTTTCCTTTGCCATGGTTGAAAGCGCCTACGAAACCTTAATTCCCTATTTTATCGGCCCATTATTAAGCACTGCACCGAACCTGAAGCTCGACTCCTATGTGTGGACCGAGAAATCGATGCACGATTTGCAGCAGGGGCAAATTGACTTTGGGATCTCGGGGCGGGATTTACACCCGCTGTCAGACTCGCAAACGGACAGACTCCCAGATGGCATTAGCTGCCAAACCCTGTTTACCGACAGGCAAGTGTGTTTGGTGCGCCAAGATCATCCTTTGATGGCCGCTCTCACCTCACCACAATGGGATTTAAATTTGTATTTGGATGTGGCACATGTGCAGGTGCGTTGTGAAGGGAGTGATTGGTGGGCGCTGGATTACTTTCTAGCAGACCTTGGCCACAGGCGTAAAATCAGCACGACTGTACCCGATTTTTATGGCGCGGCCAGCATCTGTGCCCACAGTGATTTGATTTTTACCTTACCATCGAGCTTTGCACTGCACGCATGCAAGCTGTATCCACTGAGGCTGTTGCCTCTGCCCTTTGAATTTATCCCTATGGCCTATGTGCTGCTCTGGCACCAGCGCAACGATGAAGACCAAGGTCATAAATGGATGCGCGATACCATCTGTCAAAGTGTTGAAAAACTGATGCTGCCGCAGAATTCGAGCAAATAAAAAGCCCAGAGTATTTACCTACGCTGGGCTTATCGCTGTCATCAAGCTTACAGAATAAAGGTCGCAACCTGCGCATTGAGATCGTTCGCACGCGCCTTTAATGCTTGGGCTTGCGTCAGATCCGATTTCGCGGCCTCGGTGATTTCGTCGGTCACGTCCTTGATCGCCACCGTATTTTGGGTGATTTCCCCCGTAACCTGAGTTTGTTCCTCAGCAGCAGTGGCAATTTGCCCCGCCATATCTGAAATGATATGCACGGCTTGGGTGATCTCCTCCAATGCCTTCGCGGCGGCATTCGCATCTTCTACACTGTTGCCTGCGAGCATTTGACTGCTTTCCATCAAACTCACGGCTTTCGCTGTGGTGCGTTGCAGCGTTTCAATGGTCGCATGTACTTCTTGGGTCGAATCTTGAGTACGACGTGACAATACCCGCACCTCATCGGCGACCACGGCAAAACCACGGCCCTGCTCACCCGCACGGGCGGCTTCAATCGCTGCGTTGAGCGCTAACAGGTTAGTCTGCTCCGCAATTCCTTGAATTGTCCCCAAAATACTGGAAATAGACTGGGCATGACCGCTTAAATCTTCAATTACCTCAGTTGCCTGTGTCACTTCATCGGCTAAGGAATTGATCGAACTGCGGGTTTTATTGACCAACTCTTTTCCTTGGAAACTACTTTCAGCTGATTGCTGCGCCGCTGTTGCAGTGTTTTCTGCATTGGCGGCAATTTCATTGGTCGCGCTCGCCATTTCGGTCACCGCCGTTGCCACCATAGAGACTTCCTGCTGCTGACGTAGTAACTCCGCAACCGAAGATTGTGTCGTCACGAGGCTACGTTCAGCATCTTGATCTAATTGATCTGCCAATTGACGAATATGGCTGATCAATTGATGCTGACTACCAACAAAACGGTTAAAGCTATCGGCCAGCACACCCACCTCATCCTGAGTGTCGACGGAAATACGTTGAGTTAAATCCCCGTTCCCATCGGCAATACGCGCAAGCGCCTGCGATACTCGGCTCAACGGACCGAGGAGAACGCTTATTAACCAAGATATTGCTAATACGCTTAAAATTAATACTAGTGTCGATAATCCAAACTGAGTGAGTAGCAAACTAGAGAGAGGTTCCTCAAGTGTTTCTCTATCCAATACAAGGACTAATTTCCAATCTGTATTTGGAATATCAACGCCCCAAACTAACTTATCGCGGTCTTCACTTTCAAAGTACATAGGAAGCAAAGTACCAATTTTTCGGCTTAATTCGGACAAATTACTATTGAGTTCATTGTCTATATCACTAATAGGCTTTAATGTTTTAGTTTGATCTTTATAAGCGATAATGGTGCCGTCTTTATGCATCATGATGGCATAACCGTTTGCAGGTAACTCCATTCGATTAACTTCTTCAGTAAGATTATTAATCGATAAATCTCCAGCAATAACACCACCAGCAACAGGCTCAGCCAAAGTCACCACCAGAATATTAAATGCAGTATCAAGATAAGGCTTGGTTAAGATATTTCTGCCGGTTCGCATAGCTTCTTGGTACCAAGGGCGAGTACGAGGATCGAAATTGGTATAGTCAGTCGCTGGCTCAGAGTCCCGCATGTTACCGTCAGACTCCCCAAAGAATGTTGATTCAAAACCTCCCGATTCTTTCGCCTGCTTCATTGCTTGCACAATGTTATGGTTTAACTGAGTTTCCATCGCTTTCACAATTTGCTGACGACTTGAAAGCCACTCACTTATGATTAACGCTTGCTGCTCTCCAAGACGCTGAGCTTGCTCTAAATTAACATCTAACAGCACTTTTTTCTGACTGGTATAACTTTGCCACGACAGTAGTAAAATCACTGCTGAAAGAGCAAGAATAACGGACGAAAGAATTTTCTGCTTTAATGAATATGATTTCATAGAATATTTCGCATATAAACATAGGATAATCGCCCTACTTCGAACAAAATTTATTCAAAGCAGCATTTGGCTTATCAAAATACGTGAAATAACAACTTACGTATTTACTATTGATCTCAAAAATAAACAAATTCACAATAAAAGCCAAGATAATTAGATATCTAGATATTGATATTTAAGCCATACCAAACAGAACGCTTAGCTTATTTAAACTTAAATATGCAATATGACTAGCATGAACCGAAAAATATCGCATATTAATGCTAACGAATTAGAGATAAATTCAAATAATAGATTATTAAATTAATATAAGTGCCAATTTTATTAACTGGCACTTATATTGAAGATTAATGACTATCTGTAGGAATAATTTTAAGATGGGATTACAGAATAAAGGTCGCTACCTGAGCATTGAGATCGTTCGCTCGCGCCTTTAATGCTTGCGCTTGCGTCAGATCCGATTTCGCCGCCTCGGTGATTTCGTCGGTCACGTCCTTGATCGCCACGGTATTTTGGGTGATTTCCCCCGTAACATGTGTTTGCTCTTCGGCAGCCGTGGCAATTTGCCCCGCCATATCCGAAATCACATTCACAGCTTGGGTGATTTCCTCCAGCGCCTTGGCCGCAGCATTGGCATCTTCCACGCTGTTGCCCGCAAGCATTTGACTGCTTTCCATCAAACTAACCGCTTTAGCTGTAGTGCGTTGCAAGGTTTCAATGGTCGCATGCACTTCTTGGGTCGAATCTTGCGTCCGACGCGACAATACCCGCACCTCATCGGCGACCACCGCAAAACCACGGCCCTGCTCACCCGCGCGGGCGGCTTCAATCGCTGCGTTGAGCGCTAACAGGTTAGTCTGCTCTGCAATCCCTTGAATTGTCGCTAAAATGCTAGAAATCGACTGGGCATGGCGACTTAAATCTTCAATCACGTCTGTTGCCTGAGCGACTTCATCGGCCAAGGAGTTGATCGAACTGCGGGTTTTATTGACCAGCTCTTTGCCTTGAAAACTACTCGCGGCCGACTGCTGCGCCGCTGTTGCAGTATTTTCCGCATTGGCGGCA
The DNA here is from genome assembly GCF_000485795.1 of Shewanella decolorationis S12. Taxonomy (GTDB): domain Bacteria; phylum Pseudomonadota; class Gammaproteobacteria; order Enterobacterales; family Shewanellaceae; genus Shewanella; species Shewanella decolorationis. Next base: position 28,746 of record NZ_AXZL01000004.1, on the reverse strand, counting down.
ATTTCATTGGTCGCGCTCGCCATTTCGGTCACCGCCGTTGCCACCATGGCCACTTCCTGCTGCTGACGTTGCAACTCTGCCACCGCAATATGGTTGGTTTTAAGACTGCGCTCGGCATCCGCATCTAGCTCGCTGGCTAACTGACGAATATGGCTGATCAGTTGATGCTGGCTGCCGACAAAACGGTTAAAGCTATCGGCCAACACGCCTACTTCATCCTGTGTGTCGACCTCTATGCGTTGAGTCAAATCGCCATTGCCGTCGGCAATGCGTGCCAGCGCCTGAGACACGCGTCCAAGTGGGCCTAGCAGTAGATTTACCAACCAGGAAATCGCCAACACGCTCAGGAGTAACACTACGGCAGCGAGTCCAAATTGCGTCAACAGAAGATCGGTTAACGGCGCCTCAAGAGTCTCCTTATCCAGCACTATCACCAACTCCCAATCGGTATTGGGAATATCGACGCCCCAGACTAACTTATCACGGCCCTCATTCTCAAAATACATGGGCAGCAAGGCTCCCGCTTGGCGGCTCTGCTGCGGTAAATCATGATTCAAATCGTTGTCGATTTGGCCGACGGGCTTCATCGCCTTAGAGGCATCTTTGTAGGCAATCACAGTGCCGTCTTTGTGCATCATGATCGCATAGCCATTGGCGGGGAGCGTCATGCGATTTACGCTCTCAACCAGACTCGCAATCGAGAGATCGCCACCTACCACACCTTGAGAAGTGGCCTGCGCCATACTGACCACTAACACGTTATAGGCCACGTCGACATAGGGTTTAGTCAGGATGAGGCCGCGCTCATTCATCGCCTGTTTATACCAAGGACGCGTTCTCGGATCGTAACCCGTACGGTCGATGCTTGGATCTGAGTCCAACATTTGTCCTGTCTCGGTACCATAATAAGTCAACTGGAATCGCCCTGAGGCCTGCGCCTGTTGCAATGCACTTAAACTGTTACCTTCCACCTTAGATGCCAATACGCCTACGATATCTTGGCGTCCAGCCAGCCATTCTTGAATGCGCTCGGCCTGTTGTTCACCTAAGCGCTGTACCTGCTCTAGGCTATTTTGCAATAACAATGATTTTTGACTGGAGTAGCTTTGCCAAGACAGCAAGCTGATCACGAGGGACAAGGCGATCACGACCGAAATCAGGATCTTTTGTTTAAGTGAATATGAGTTCATTTTGGTATCTACGATTTACACAGCACTGAAGGAAGGTATTGGACGAATGGTCATCACTCACTGTAATAAATTTACAGATTTAGCCATGACCAATCAAAATATCGGTTAAATTTTCGCACATCTCGCACAACAAACAAAGAATCACTTATCATCAAATTAATAAATAATTAAGCAAAAACATAAAGATAACTTTAATCAAATCATTAAAAACCTAATGATAACTAAAAGATCACAGACACCTCAGATTACACAACAATGTAAGCTTCCAGACGTAAAACAACGTAAATTAACCCAAATTAACGTGACCCAATCCGTTTATTTATTGCACACTGACTCTCCATAGCATTGGGAAAGAGACCTCTTGATGACGCCAATTTGGCAAATCCTTAGATGATTTACCTTACGCCTCGCCCCATTTTGATTAGGAGTTCTTATGATCTATCAACAATTTCAACAGAGCCCATTTCAGCCACGCCTTTCAGGAGCACGGGCTTGGTTAGCCATGGCCGTTAGTGTTAGCCTAATCTGTTTATCACTGTTTTTATTGCCTTTTGTGCTTTTATTTGGCGCTATTGCGCTCGGCTGCTTAGTGCTATTTAGCCGCATTTACGTGGCGCGCCAAATGAGTAAGTTTAATCGTGCCCAAGCACAAGCAAGGGAAGCGGCGAGCCAAGAGACTGAGTTTTATCGTTCCACGAATGTGGTGCGCGAAACCCATGCAAAGCACTACACTGGTCGCACCTTTGAACATCAAAATGATGAAGGCTAATCCCTAAACGCTTAGCAGATCCTTGGCGCGCTTCAGGGTTTGAATCTCGCCGGGATCTTGGGTCATTCCCAGCACAGTATCAACCTGCAATGCGAGTGATTGCCATAGGGGCTCGATAATCTCAGCCTCTTTGCTATTGGCATGACGGCGCGCCAGGTTGAGCAGCGCCGCAGAGCCCACCACATCGATACGCCCTAAAATACCGTCCGCGAGTGCCATGCTCAGTTCAATCATGGCTGGCACACTGTGACCGTATTTAATCACTTCACGTAGATAACGCTCCGCCTGACTCACATCGCCACCCAAACCACTTTCGTCATTTAGCATGTGTTGTGCGCGGGTAAGCATGGCATCCAGCTGACCTTGCTCGGCCGCTTCGGCCATCCAATACTCACTCACGATAGGATCGCGCTGACAACCATCGCCGTTGGCGAGCATTAAGGCTAAATGGTACTGGGCATGGGGATAACCCGCTTGCGCCGCTTTACTAATAAAATGATAGGCTTGAGTCAGATCTTTGGTCTGATAGTAAAGCACGCCTAAATTCGCCATGGCTTCAGTCTGCTCACCCTCGGCCGCCAGTTGTAAATAATGCTTCGCCTGCGCTAAATCCGGCTTAAATGACTCGCTGCCCACCAGATAAAAATACCCGAGTAACGCCATCGCATTGACAACACCCGCCTCAGCAGCCTTAGCAATCGCAGCTTCGCCCAGAATGGCATCGGCCTGTCCTTGGTAACCATGAATAAGCCCGACCCCATGTTCATAGAGGGCATCGGAATGTTTTGGCGCCGCAAGGGCAAACCAATAGGCGGCTTTGGCAAAGGTATCACGGGCTTTTTGCGCCACTTCCTTCACTGCTGGGCCATTTTCATCTTCATTACCATAGGATTGATCAACCAAGGCAAGCTCTTGCTCTTTAAGCATTAATGCTTTGGTTTTAAAAGAGATCCCCACAAGGTATTGTGCCTTAGGGTCGTCTTCCATCACCGCGCGGTAACAGAGATCTTTGATGGTAACGGCGTCACTGGCTTGGTAACGATAAGTGGGAGCCGCGCGCCCAATCACCTTAGGATACAAGTGCTCAATTAAGGCCAACACATCTTTGATGGCCTTTTGGGCCAAGGCGAGCAATTGTTCTTGGGTTAAATGGTATTTTTCAGGATGGGCGCCACGATTACCATCGCCACGCAGACGATGTAAGGCTCGTGTCGTCTTCACATCGATCAGCCGCTTTTGGTTTAGCAGCTCGATACGGTCATAGAGGTTAGGACTGGTGAAGGAGACGGCTTTATCCTGACCAAGCAGTTCGGTCAGCCTGTGGGTAAAACTGCGGATATGCAACAGTGACTGAGTGGGCACATCCTGCACATAGTTTTTGGCGTTGAGGTAATCATCGAGGAGCGCGGCCGAAAAGCCTTGGATAAATTCGCTATCCAGTAACTCAGCCCCAGTCCCCATACGTTCTTACCTCAACTCGAATATACTCAGTGAATGTTATTCTGCGCTGGGCTTTTTCGTCACCATATACAGGCGGAACAGCGCTAAGTTCACGAATAGACCGATAAATGCCATCAAGGTATCCGCCAACATTTGCACTGGCAGGCCGCCCAGGGAAGCAGCGCCAGAGAGCTGAGCGCCCACGACAGAAAGCGGCAGGTAAAGCATCAATAAGGCGATGGTTTTCAGTACGATAGGCCCACTAAAGCTAAAGCTTGCCTTAATGGCTTCCAGCGGCGTTAGACGCTCAACCACCACCATAAAGTTCACATAGGCTAGGCGGGCAAACAGGTAAAAACTGATCACAAGTCCAACCAACCACATTGGCCCAAACGCGGCGAATAACATCACAGGCGCTAAAATTGCGAGACCTGAAAATACACCCGCCAGCAGTAAGGGCGGTACAAAGGGTAAGCTGGCTTTTAATACCATACCCGCCGAGGGGTTGTGCCCTTGGGATCTCAACTCTAAAAACAGTGTTAACGCGGCAATCAGCACCGAAAAAATCAACAGCAATAGCATCATGGCAATCATATGCGGCGCGCCAAACTGCGGGTTTTCCAGATCGACTTTGCTCATCTCTGTCCCTAGCCACAGCTGGATCCCCACTTGCACTAATAGCAATGGTACCGTCAGCATGGCAAGCTGAGTGAGATGATTACGGAAAAAGTTATAAGCTTCGGTCAAAATTGCGGATAGTGACATGCGCCTTTCCAAAAATAATTGAAGTAAATTAACACCGTGAATTGCCGCTAAGGATACCCAAAATCCTGCTCCAATGCACAACACAAATCGTCTGAGTGAACCGTAAATCACAGAAAAGGGCTGCAACAAAAGTCGCAAAGCCGTTACACTGTCCACTTTATTGCGCGCAAACCGTCAAAGGATGCCACTCTATGAAACACACTTTCACTCTCTCTATTCTGATTAGCGCCTGTCTTCTCGCTACTCCCGCCAGTGCAGGTTGGTTAGATAACCTTGCCGGTACACAAGCAAAAACGGAGAAAGCGACCACAGCTACTGTAACCCAATCCAACGAGTTAGTTGGCAGCGTGATGTCGCAACTCGGCTTAAGCCAAGCCCAAGCCGAAGGTGGTTTAGGCAGCCTGTTAGGCCTTGCACAATCAAGCTTAGGTACGAATGATTACACCAAATTAGCCGCCAGCATTCCGAATGCAGACAGCCTATTAGCTGCAGTCCCTAAACTCGATGGCAATTCAGGGGTGTCAGGTTTGCTCTCTAAGGCGGGTAATATTGGCTCTTCTCTACAGGGTAGCGCAATGGTGTTAGATGCCTTTGAAAAATTAGGTATTTCTAAAGAGTTAGCCATGCCGATGATCAATATCGCCAAGTCTTACCTTGAGACAAATGGTGCCGAAGGCAGCTCAGATCTGCTGATGAAAGGCCTAAACGCCCTACTGTAATCTTGCCCATCATCCTAAGCCCATAAGCTTAGGGTGAACTTTAGCGCCGTAAATCGCTCTATTAAATTATCTCTTCTTGCCAGAGCAGTGCCCTTTTATGATTGCTAAGCTGAAACGATTTCTTCAATCCCACACCCAAGCTATCTCTCCCGAGGAGAAAGCCCACCAGCTAAAGTTAGCGGCAGCGAGCATGTTGCTCGAAGTGGTATTTGCCGATGAAACCCTCGCGGCGGAAGAAATGGCGTTACTGCCGACATTGCTAACGGATACACTGTCTATGCTGGAGGAGGAAGCCAAGGAACTGATTGAAGAGGCTAAAAAAGCCCAAGGTAATGCAACATCGTTATTTGAGTTTACCAATACCATCAATGCCGAGTTTAGCGTGGAGCAAAAACAGCAATTGCTATTAGCCATGTGGCAACTTGCCTATGCGGATGGACAACTCTCCCAATATGAAGATCAAATCATTCGCCGCACCGCTGATTTACTATACCTTAAGCACAGCGAACTGATCCAGATGCGTAATCAGGCTATCGACGCACTAAACTAAGATCAAACAACAAAAAAGCATGAATCGCAGTAACGCTATTCATGCTTTTAGTTAACGTTTTAAGTTTGCGGCTCAAACAGTCTTAGGCAAGTGCCTTACCAATCTCGAAGCCTGCACCTCTCAGCTCAGTTAATTTGGCTCGCAATCCACCCATTTCCATCTTTAAGCCTTTCTTAGTCGCCAATTGCGATAACCAACTGGTTTTATCGTCATCTTCAATACTATCCCAATCAGCTAACACTTTGTGAGATAAACACAATAACGCCGCGAGCTTTGAGAAGGGATTAGAATCCTTAGGGTGATCTTGAAACAGAATGCCCTGCACCAGCGCGGGAGTAAATTTCCAGTTTTGAGCTAACAATGCACCAATATCGGGGGAATCATAACCAAGGAGTTCGCGCTCAAATGCATGCTTATCTTTACCCTGTGCGACAGCTTCGTTAATTTTTTCAGCGTCTTCAGGAGAAATCGCCGCAATTAATAAATCACCAATCCGATGGAGAATCCCGCAAGTAAAGGCCTCTTCCGGCTGTACTCCGCACCGTCTAGCCATTTCTTGGCTATAAAGTGCAATTTCAAAGGTTTGCCCCCAAAATTGAGCCAGATCCACACCATTACATTTAGGCATAGACCCCATAACAGCGGAGGCTAAGACTAAAGTTCGTAGCGTCTGCATCCCTAGACGTACTACGGCCTCATCAATACTACCGACCTCTCTGCTATGTCCATAATATGCACAGTTAGCCAACCTAAGAACCTTGGCACTGATTAAGGGATCGTGGGACACCTTAGTCGCAATGGTTTTTACCGTTGCATTGTCATCATTTACGACATCAAGTAGCTCGCTAATCGCTTTAGGTAAACGGGGTAACTCATCGACTCGACTCAGTAGCGCGGCGGAATCCATATTTATTCTCCTTCTAAACGAATGATCAAAATATAGAACACAAAATCTCGCCTCGCTCTGAAAGATATGATGACTTATCAATAGGGTGTCAAGCTTTTACGCCAGCATTCAGCAATCATTATCTTGGCCAAAAATGCTCTGACTCAATATCAAAATACCCCTGCAATGCCTAATGAACCTGATAAATTCACGCTTTGATTGATGAGGAACAGCAACAAAATCACTCAATAAATAGTCTTATTTGTAAATGAATATTTCTAAAATCAAGTAATGGGTGATATAGATTAAATCTTGTTCATCAATTGTAAGGAAGCACTATGGGCCAAAATGCACTCGTTAATCGCACTGGGATTATTATTGTTAGCGCTCTGATCACCTTAGGTTTGTTCGTGTTTATGGCGCAACTTATCCATAATCCGCAGCCATTGAGCGGACAAGCGTCAGATGCGCCGCAAATCAATATTTTGATGAGCGAGCGAACGCCAATTCCACCGAAGGAAAGTCGCAAACCCGAACCACCAAAACCCATTCCAGCGAGGGAGCGGGTGACGACTCCGGGCGAAAGTACTGAAGTGGTCGACTTTAGCCCTAAGACTTTTACCCCCGAAATGCCAACGCAAACAGCGTTATTTAACCCATCGGCAATGACGGCAGAGGCCTTACCCGTGGTGCAAGTGTCCCCTCGCTATCCCATTGATGCGGCACAAAATGGTAAGGAAGGTTATGTAGTCGTAGGCTTTGATATTACCGCGGATGGTACTGTCAGCAACGTGCGTGTGCTCGATGCCAACCCCAAGCGGGTGTTTGACAAGGCCGCGCTGTCAGCGGTGCAAAACTGGAAATACAAACCTAAGTTTGATTCGGGCAAGGCCGTGCCACAGCTGAATCAACAGGTGCAGCTCGACTTTAAACTGGATCAGAAAATATAAGCGCAAGAGACCAGAACGCGCGCTGGTTGGCGTTCTGGTGTTACATTCAGTGATTAATCGTTCAAAACCTCGGCCACTAAGACACTTTATTTACCGCTATGCTCTGTTTGCGACTGATATGCGTCTTCTGCCACCACAGGAACGGCGCAACGAACAAAATCAATACCAGCACGTAGGTCATGCTAGCCCCAAGCGCGATACCTAAGGCCAAACAGAAGCCACAACCTAATACCACTAAGGGTAAGTTGCTGCGGGGCAATAATTTAGCTGCGGCTAACATCGCCATTAAGTAAATCACCACAAATACCCCATTACTCCAAGCAATAAGATGCTCCAGCTCTTGACCAGTGATGTGAGTTAGCACTATCACACTCGCCATAACGCTAAGTAACGCCGCCAAAGCGCGAATTGGCACACCGTAGCCATTCTTTACCGCAAAGCAGCGCGGCAAAATCCCTTCGTTACTAAAGCTCCAGATAAGACGCGCAGCACTGGCGGCATACACGTTAACCGTGGCAAGACCGCTGGCAATCCCCAGCACACCAATCACTTGAGCGCCATAGCCGCCCAAGAGCGTATCGAACACACCGATCATGGCCACGCTTTTATCGGTCGGCACTAACAGTAAAATCAAGGTACAGGCCACATAAATAATGCCCACCAGCACAGTGCCCATCATCATCGCTGGGATCATATCCTGTTGTGGACGGCGGAAATCATCGGCGAGGTGAGTCATGGCCTCAATCCCCAAGAAGCTCCAAAAGGCGATACCTGCGGCAATCATGATGGTGGGGATTTCTGGAGTGCCATAGCTTGCCAATGAGGTTAAGTGCCCTGGTTGCACACTGCTCGCCCCGAATAACAGCACCACAATCGCCACAATACAAAGCGTTAAGCCAAATTGCAGTTTGGCCGAGACTTGAATGCCACGCAGATTAAGCAGGAATAAGCCGAAAATCACTAATACCTCAGCGCCCACCTTGTACCAGCCATCCAAGGGGATGAGTGCATTAACAAACTGGAAAGTCATCAAAATCGCGGCGGGCGCGCCCATCGGCACAACCAACAAAAAAATGAGTCCGATAGTACGACCTGCGGTTCGACCAAAGGCCTTTTCCACAAAATAAGCGGGACCCGCAGCATGGGGAAAGACACTCGCCAGCCGCCCAAAAATCAATGCCACTGGAATAATGGCTAAGGTCAGGAGTGACCACGCGATAAGCGCGCCAGCATGGGCTTTGTCGATTGTCATTTGTGGGAGAATAAACACCCCTGTGCCCAGCAAAGTGGTGGCCATCAAGCCTGCGCCTTGCCAACGTCCTATAGTTCCGCTATGTGAGTTCATCTGTTAAAATTCAGTGGTTTTGAAGCCGTCAGTATAGTGAGATTCTACGCCGCAATCTGCCGTTAATCTCAGTGTTCTTAGTGGCAAACACCGGCAAAATGACGGCAAAAATGCATATTTCCGGCAAAATGACGGCGCAGCCCCAGCACTGGGTGCTTAACTGATATTAGTCTGCCTTGGCGATATGCTTCTTGCTTTTACCACTCGTTTTTATCGGAGTCCAAGTTGGATAAGTTTGATACCGCCATCATTAACAGCCTGCGCCAAGATGCTCGCCAGAGCGTCTCCAGTATTGCCGAGCAGGTGAACCTTTCCCGTAGCGCCGTTGCCGAGCGGATCAAAAAACTGGAACAAACTGGGGTTATCCGTGGCTATCAGGTATTGCTGAGTGAGTCGCAAAAGGAAGGCGTGTCGGCCTATTTCGAAATCCAGCATAAATGCCCGCGTTGCGCCGATGTGGTGCATGTATTCCATGCCATCCCCGAAGTTATTACCTGCCGCGGTATCTCTGGCGATATGGATTTACTGGTGTATGTCCACGCCCCTTCGATGCGCCGCTTGCACGAGATCCGTGAATATATCGATACCCACACTGACATCATTAAAATCAAAACCCATGTGGTGATGAGCGAGTGGATAAATAATATGGGTGAATAAACGTGCTTTGCCCCCAAACAAGAAACGCCACCCCTAAGGAATAAAGGTGGCGAGGCCCTTGTGGAGGCAGGGCAAACAATACCTAAATATCAAATATGGCTTCCCTTCCCAATAACCTCCCTGTGACAGCAAATCGCGACAAGACAACACACCTTTAATTACTTCAGCCAGCGTGATTAAAGGGAGTTAGCTCACGGTGCTTCCTTAGACACCGCTTCGCCATTCACCGTAATTCCTTTTTATCTATAACCTTGGGCGAACCATGCCCAATTAAACGACCGTCATTTGCCCCGTGTAGAGAATAAAGTTACGCAGCAGAAGCACACCAATGAGACTTAAGCATGCAGTGCCTGCAACATAAGCCCACTTACGTTTTGAAGTGGCCGTCATAAACAGGTTCATCGCCAATGGGCCAGACAACCCCAATCCGACAATACCAATCCAGAAGATCCATCCCCAGAAGCCGTAACCTATCGCATTGAAGGCGGCAAACTTGCTCTGACCTCCGGACAAGACCAGCCCCATAAAGAAGGTGAAAATTAGCACTATCTCCACCAAAATCAGTGGGATCTCAACCTTGTGGATAAAGTGCACTTCCTTGGCATTAGGGTTAGCGTTTAGCAACACGCCCCCCAGTAGAGAAGATGCAGCGCCCGATGACAGTCCCGAAGCCAAAAACAGCAGTGGCAACACTGGGTTTTTCAACATCGGATAGCCAGGTAAGGCCGACAGCAAAAAGCCGGTATAGGCCCCAAGCGCGAGGGAAAAGATCACCAACAAACCGGTAATTGTCGCCTCGAAGCGGCTCAACCAAGCGGTAAACTTCAGCACTATGGGGAAGCGACTCTCACACCAAGCATCGATAGGTTTACGGAATAACAAGCCAATCCACATAAACATAAAGACTTGGTAAATCAGTAGGATCAGCACCCCCATCGACATCACAGACTTGGGATTATAGAAGACTAAGATCTTCCAAAAATCGAAGGGCTTAGTTAGGTCCAATACCAAGATGCCCAAACCCGCCATCACCGCCACGGGCGCTACAATACAGGCCGCCTGCACAAAGCCAGACTGGTAGGCATTATGCTTTAACACAAAATGTTTGAGTAACACCGCAAAGAACATAGCACCCGCCGAAGCACCTGCTAAAAACAGGTAAATCGCGATCGGCCAATGCCACACTAGCGTATCAAAATGTAGGGCGCTCATATTGCTACCTCCCCTGATTTAGCCACAATGCGGAATAGTTTTGGCCGCGTTCCTAGGTCGACCTTAGCCCTTTGGGTTGGGTTAGCCTTCAGCACTTGTACCACCTGTGAAGTGGGATCCTTTAAGTTACCAAACACCAATGCCTTAGTCGGACAAGCCGCAACGCAGGCGGGTTGTTTACCCTGGGCAAGATTGGTCTCACGGCAAAAATCACATTTGTCCGCAGCATGGGTAACGGGATTGATAAAGCGAATTTTGTAAGGGCAGGCCGCGATACAATACTGGCAGCCGACACACTTCCAAGCATCTACAGACACGATTCCCGTCTCTTTATCGATAAAAGCGGCACCTGTGGGGCAAACATTGACACAGGGCGCATCTTCACAGTGCTGGCAAGACTTACGACTGAAGTGATAAAACTGGTTAGGATATTCTCCGTAGGGCCCAGTTTGTTCTATCTTCAACCGCGCCACTCCCTCTGGCACATGGTTGGTTTCACGGCATGCAACCTCACAGGCTTTGCAACCTATGCACTTAGTCTCATCGTGGATCAGCGCATACTTAACACTGGGGTCGGCCTTGGCCTCATTCGAAGCACTAACAGTCGCGAGTAGAGTCGCCCCCGAAGCGCCAGCCAACAGGGCACATGTCCCTTTGAGAAATCTTCTTTTTGAATTTTCCATAACCTTACTCCTGCTGGCCTGTATGACAGTTACGGCACAGCTCACTGCGAACCTTAGGCGTTATCTCCGCCATAGGATCGGTGGGGCTATGTAATTTATGGCAAGCGGCACAGGCCACTTTTTGCGCATGCACATTATGCGTCCATTCTTGAGAGCTAAGTTTGGCGGGCATATGGCACTTATGGCAGACCTGCAATTGCACTGAGGTTTCGGATGCCTCATTTAATCCAAAAACCACTAAATCATTTGGTTTTTTAGGGTGATCACCCTTCTCACCATGACAGCTTGAACAGGTCATTTTCATGGCATCTTGGCCGTGATGCCCTAACATTTGACCATTACGCTTATGACACTTCATGCAAGCATCACTGTTAATTTGCTTGGCGGGTTCAGCACTCGTTGCGGAAAAACTGAGCAGTAATGCCATTGCACCCAAGCGTAATGACCACAGCCATTGTCGTGTAGACATAGCGAGTCCTCATATCAATTCATTGGGAAACAAAGAGGAAGTCAGGTTCGGAGAGCTCCGAACCCGACGAGCGAGGTCAAACAGCTAGCGCTTGCTTAAGACTTGTTGGATCCCAGTGCTTATGCTGATTCATTTCAATAAAACCAATATTGAATTTACTGAATAGCTTTTTCATGGGTGAATTGATTTGTTTACCGGCGTCACTGATCACCATTTTGACTTCTGATGAGTCATGGTCAATCAACACATAGTCGAGACGGCATTCATGGTTTAAATCAGCATCGTGCTGGTCCATATCAAATACGGTGTCCAACGGCACATTGCAACAGACGTCGTATTTACCTTCAACGACAGTTTTGAGTGATTTAAAAAAGTTGAAACTATCCTCGTCAAATAACACTGGTTTAAGTTTCATTTCATGATGTGCAGCTTCCTCGGGATCAGCCCTAAAAAACTTAATGCAAGTCATGACGAACATTACAAACACAAATGGCACTGCTACGAATAGTACGAAGTACATAAATGCATAGCTGAGAATGACTGAAGTATTCATATACGCCTCCAATAACACAATTATATTTTTGTTATCTCCTTTAAAGCACCTTCAGTATTATTGCAGACAGGATTTATTTTTTTGACATAGATCACATATCCAAATTCAAAATTAAACATAAACAATAAGTTAGGATACAGAACACATTACCATATCGCGTAAATCTAAAATGCACATATTGATAATAGTTAATTAAGAAACTGAAATTTGCCGAACTGAATGTCAAAAATTAAAATTTCAAATTAGTTTAATTATGTTTTTTGAAATATAAAAAAACAAATTCTAAACCCTTTGTTACACATAGATAAATTCAAGGTGTAAAACTTGAGACGGGATTCACATTAAATTAAATAAATAACACCATAATTAGGTGTTCTTTAAAGTATTTACTCAATATTAAGGAATATAAAAAATGCATATTAGTAACATGGACGGCCTCGATATTTTGAGTTTAAAAATACTTGTTTCATTATATGAGAACAAGTCTGCAACTTATGTATCAAAGGCATTGGATATTCCCGCACCCAAAATAAGTCGCAGCCTAAAAAATCTGCGGGAAGTGTTCGGTGATGAGCTTTTTATTCGTAAGAAATATGGCTTATTCCCTAATGAATTTGTCACTCACTTATATCCTATAGCTAAACAAACCATTGAATGTACTGATAAGTTTCAAAAGGTACGTGCCGCCAATGCTAACCATGTTAAAACCCATATTGAAATCGCAGCACCGGGGCTCATCGCCTATGCGTTTCCTAAAGCCCTAATGCAAGCCATCAAGGAAGAACAGAAATCTATCCATATTAATATTACCCCTTGGTCAATCCATACCACGCAGGACATCATCAATGGGGACACCACTTTAGGTATTTGCTGTAATAAGAGCACCGCTGATGTCGCCGCCTATGGCGACAAATTACAAACCACAACACTACAGCGCATGGACAAGGTTTACCTGATCGCTAGCCGCAATCATCCCATTTTTAAACGCGACATCACGCTTGAGAGCATCGCCGAGTATCCTTATGTCAACACAGATCTTGGCAACCCCAGCACTCGGCTCAGCCCGTATCAAGAATTTTGTATAAAAAACGGCATAAAACTCAATACTGAAATTACCATTACCAGTATTTCAAGCCTGTTTGAATACCTCGGCGAGAGCCAGACGATTTCCTTACTGCCATATCGAGTAGTTTACGAAATGGTGGCCGAAATACCTGAGCTACATACTTGTCAGTTATCGCAACTGGAGGCCGAGCGTTTATATGCAAATACCGAGGCGCCGACAATTTTCCTTGTGCAAAAAAATCAACCCAACAAAGCTAATGAGGAGTTACTCTGGTTAAGCGGACAAATTAAAAAAATCGTCGACAACATTATCTGATCGCTGATTTATAAACATTCGCCATCTTGTTATTCGAGGTGATAGGCATCCTGTGCCTTAGCTTAGGCTCCACCTCACCCTCCTGCGTACAACCCTAAGTTTTGTTAAGCCAGACATACATCTTAGCCGCCAAACACGTTACACTAAGCCCATCTTTATCCTGATTGATCTTGCTATGCGAACCGAAAACACAGCCACACTGAACCTAATGTGGGGCGCACTGATTCTGGAAGAATTAGCACGTCTTGGTGTGCAGCATGTCTGCATGGCGCCGGGCTCACGTTCGACACCGTTAACCTTAGCCGCGGCTCAGCAAACTAAGCTGAAACGTCACTTGCATTTCGATGAGCGCGGCTTAGGTTTTATGGCCCTCGGATTAGCCAAAGCCAGCTGCGCCCCCGTGGCAATTATCACCACCTCAGGCACGGCCGTCGCCAACCTGTATCCTGCGATAGTCGAAGCTTGGCTCACCCATGTGCCCTTGATTGTCTTAAGCGGTGACAGACCGCCAGAGTTACTCGGTTGTGGCGCCAACCAAGCCATAGTGCAACCGGCAATTTTTGCCAATTATGCCCAGCAGGTAAACCTGCCCACGCCAGATGCGCACATTGCACCGCAGATGTTGCTCACAACCCTCGATGAGGCGGTGGCAAACCAAACACGTCCAGTGCATATCAACTGCATGTACCGTGAACCCCTCTATCCGAGTGAGATGAATGGCAGCATTCTCGATAGCGAATCGCCTTATCTGAGGCCATTGCAAACTTGGTTACAACACGCCAGACCCTACACTCAATACGGTAAGAGTGAACAACTCAGCACCCCGAGCGATGACGCCATTATGCGTTTCGTCCACGGCAAGGGCGTCATCATCGCGGGTACGCTCACGCCGGAGCAAGATCCACAGCAGCTTATCGCCCTCTCACAAAAAATTGGTTGGCCCTTGCTGACCGATGCACAGTCGCAATTGCGGCAACATCCGGCGGCGATAGGCAATATTGACCAACTACTGCAACATCCCAAGGCGCGCAATCTGTTGCAAGAGGCGGATCGCGTGCTGGTCTTTGGTGGACGCTTATTGTCTAAGCGTTTGATTGCTTACCTTGCCGAGCAAAACTGGCACAGTTACTGGCAAGTGCTGCCACAGCAGGACAGGCTCGACCCAAGCCATAATGCCAAACACATTTGGCACGCCAACGCCGCGCAATTTGCTCTACTTAATTGGTATCGTTCCTCTTCGGCCAATTGGGCCAACACCTTAGTCACCTACAACGATGAATTGCATAGTTTATTTGTGCGTAATATCGATCAAGGTGAGTTTGGTGAGGCGCAGGTTATCCGCGCCATTGCCAATACGCGGCCGTTAGAGCAGCAATTGTTTATCGGCAATAGTTTGCCCGTGCGCTTATACGATATGTACGCCCCTGTGAGTTGTTGCACGGCCACCACATATACCAACCGCGGAGCCTCAGGGATCGATGGCTTACTGGCGACCGCTTGCGGTATTGCCGCACACCAAGGTAAACCCACAAGCTTGATTATTGGGGACTTATCCCAGCTGCATGATCTCAACTCTTTTGCCATTGCCCGCAGCTTAACCAGTCCGCTGGTGATCATTATTCTCAATAACGATGGCGGCAATATCTTTAATCTCTTGCCCGTTCCCAACGAAGAGCTGCGCAGTGATTACTACCGCTTAAGCCATGGTTTAGAATTTGGTTACGCAGCTGCTATGTTTAATCTGCCCTATAATCAAGTGGATAATTTAGCCGACTTCCAAAGCTGTTATCACGAAGCGCTCGATTATCAGGGCGCCTCGGTGATCGAAGTCAGTGTGAGCCAACATCAAGCCAGCGAGCAGATCGCCGCGCTTAATTTATGGGTGAAACAAAGCTAATGCCAACCGTGGCCCGTTACGGGGAAGTCTCGCAGCCAAACTTAGTCCTGCTTCACGGCTTTTTAGGGACTAAAACCGATTGGCTGCCGCTTATCCCCGAACTGAGCCAGCATTTTCACTGTATCTGCCTCGATTTACCTGGACACGGCGACAATCAGCACGAGCTGCCATCGACGCTCGCCAATGGTTTCGACTATTGTGTTCAAGACATTATCAGTCGCCTCGACCGCCTGGGTGTTGAATCCTTTTTTCTCTACGGTTATTCCCTCGGCGGCCGTATCGCCCTGCACCTTGCCAAGGCGTATCCGCAGCGCATTTTGAGCTTATGGCTAGAGTCCTGTCATCCCGGGCTAACTGATACCGCAGAGCAAGCCGCACGCAGTAAAAACGACAACCTGTGGGCCAAGCGCTTGCACAGCTTAAGCAGTCGAGATTTTTTACAGCTTTGGTATCAACAGGCAGTATTTGCCGATATGTCCGACAAGGCGCGGCATGCATTGATAGCCAAGCGCGCGGCGCTGCTCGACCAACATCCCAAGCAAACTCTAAAACAGATTTTTTTAGCCACATCACTGGCTCACCAAGCCTCTCTCTGGGATGTACCAGCAAGCCTTGCTTGCGAGAGCCATTTTTTTGCTGGCAGCCAAGATGCGAAATTCACTGCAATTGCAAAGGATTGGCAAGCACAACAACCCATCATCTTGCACCAGATTGAACAGGCTGGGCATAACATACATCAAGCCAATCCCGCGGCGTTAGTCGCTTGCTTAAGCGCACTCAAGCTTAAAAAATCGATGACTTGAAACAGATAAATTTAGGGAAAATATGATCTTAACTTCGCTCAGCTTGTCCTTATATCGCCTGCCCTTAGACCGCTTTTTACCCGTGGGGAAACAGCGTATCGACCATAGAACGGGCTTAGTGTTGCAGGCAAAAGCACGAGCAGAGGGTGAAGAAAGCGAGCAACTGGTTGAAATCGCGCCGCTCTCAGGGATTGATATCGACCAACAGCCATTGTCCGGCTTTAGCCGCGAGAGCCTAGATGAAGTACAGCAGGCCTTAGTGGCGCTATTGCCCAGCCTGCAAAACCAGTCTATCGATAGCTTGCTTGAGCAGGCCGAAGCGAGCTCTTATCCGTCTATTGCCTTTGGCTTAAGCCTATTGCATGCCAAACTCAGCGGAAAACTCGAGTCAGTGCGCCCAGTTACCAACATAGTGCCGTTGATTTATCAGCCGGCGGATGCGCCAAAATCCGAATTAATAGCAAGAATTGCGAGTCTCGATAGCGGCGTACACTCAGTCAAAGTGAAAGTCGCACAAACCTCAATGGAAGATGAGTTGGGCCTGATTTATGGCATCTTAGGCCAGAGACCCGATCTTAAGCTGCGCTTAGATGCCAACCGTGGCTTTAGCTTAGAGCAGGCCCTCGACTTTGCAGCCTGTTTACCGCTAGAGAGCATTGAATATATTGAGGAACCTTGCCAGCATCCGCAGGATAATCAAACCCTGTATCGCGCTATTCCTCTGCCCTTCGCCTTAGATGAATCCCTCAATGATCCGGATTATCAATTTGTGATGCATGAGGGGCTCACGGCGCTCATCATCAAACCCATGCTACTGGGCAGTATTGAAAAACTTCAGCGCCTTATCGATGAGGCCCACAGCCATGGCGTGCGCTGCATCTTAAGCTCAAGCCTTGAGGCCAGCTTAGGCATCAATGACTTGGCCCATTTAGCCGCCATACTGACGCCCGATGAAATTCCAGGGCTCGATACTTTGAGCGCCTTTAGCCAAGACTTAATCGTACCAAGCAACAAGCCACAATGCTTGAAGCCTCATCAACTTAAGCTTGTCGCCAGTACGCAGCAGGATTAATTGCCGATGTCCGAATCTCAAACATTGGCCTCATCCCAATCCGTTTCACGGCAAGGTATTTCGCCATTACATAGCGCCGCGCTCACCTCGCCCACACAAACGGCGGTTAAGTGCAATGGTCATGACATCAGCTACGCCCGCTTAAGCCATATGGTGCAGGGCTTGGGAGAACAGCTCACGCGCATAGGTGTTGGCCAAGGACAACCTCTGGCGTGTATTAGCCGTAATAATCTGGAGATGATTTGCCTGTATTGGGCCTGTGTGGATATTGGCGCTATCTTTTTTCCTATCTCGCCACGTTTTCCGCTGGCGCAAGTTCAAGGGCTTATCGATAGCCACCAAATTCCTTTTTATTGGAGCGAAGCGGAGTTGGCCTTGTCAGGCAGTCATCAGCTCACGCTGGATTATAGCCTCGACGTGAGTCCAAACAATGAGCAAGCAGCGATAGCTTTTGATATTTATCGCCCAAGCAATGTGATTTTAACCTCTGGCTCCAGCGGTTTTCCTAAGGCGGCCGTGCACAATCTTGCGAATCATATTGCCAATGCCGAGGGCGCTCGCAGTCTGATCCCGCTGGTCACAGGTGATGCTTGGTTGTTGTCGTTACCCCTGTTTCATATTGGCGGCCTCGCCATTCTCAACCGCTGCGCCTTAGTGGCGGCGACGGTAGTGCTGCCGGATCCGACTCTCCCGCTGCACGCACAAATCGAGCGTGACGGCTTAACCCATGCTTCCCTCGTACCGACACAGTTACTCAATCTACTCACAGATAAACAGGTTTCACTCAAGAGCATTAAAGCCCTGCTACTCGGCGGCGGCGCAATTTCTGTCGATTTGCTTAAACAGCTCGAACAGCGGCATATTGCCAGCTTTACCAGTTACGGCATGACAGAAATGGGCTCGCAAATCACCACAGGCCCAGCGCTAAGCGATGGCACCAGTGGCAAATTACTCCCAGGGCGTGAACTCAAAATTGTCGATGGGGAGATTTGGGTACGGGGAGATTGCTTATTTATGGGCTATCTCACGGATAAGGGAATCGAAAAACCACTCGATACCGAGGGTTGGTTTTATACCAAAGACAGGGGCGAGTGGGATGCTAACGGTAATCTTAAGATCTTGGGCCGCGTCGATAATATGTTTATCAGTGGCGGCGAGAACATTCAGCCAGAGGAAATTGAAGCGGCGCTCAAACTGCATCCGCTAATTGATGAGGCAATCGTCTTCCCTCAACCTGATGTCACCTTCGGCCAACTCCCCGCCGCCATTATTCGTGGTGACATTCTCCGCAGTGGAACTGTCGGCAGCAACACAAGCCAAGAAATGCGTGCAATAGAGGCCAAACTTGAAATCTTTCTCGCCGATAAAATCGCTCGCTTTAAACGACCGCGCCACTATTACCCTTGGCCAGAAAACCTTGAACAAACAAGCTTGAAAGTCAATCGATCGCTAATAGTTAAACTCGCTACATCGTAACCTAGAGCAAAGCGTGAAACTGGCATGGAAAGTGTGAACCAAAGTAGAGGTGTGACACTTAAAGGCTACTAGAACTAGGTACTTAGCCTAATGCCGTCTTCCATTTCTCTATCGAAAGGGAAAAAACGTTGTATAAAGGTATGCTCATCTATGGGGCGAGAGAAACAGAAGCCCTGACCAACAGTACAACCCAATTGCTGCAATAAGACCAACTGAGAGTTTGTTTCGATTCCCTCGATAACTAACTCCATGTTAAGTGCCTGAGATAATGCGATGACACTTGAAATCGCCGCCTGACATCGAGGTTCGACACCTAATTCCCTAACAAAACAACTATCTAGCTTAATTTGCGAGAATGGTAATTCGCATAATCTCGCGAGAGAAGAATGAGCCGCACCAAAATCATCTATCGCCAGCTCAAAACCTTGCATACGTAACCTGATCAGATTTTCCATATTCACCGCTGGGGCAGAGAGCAAACCAGTCTCAGTAATCTCTAGCGTGATACAGCGAGGGGGAATATTAAACCGCTTCACAATATCTACAATACGATAAACTAATTTGGTTGAATTGAGCTGAGAGATATCGAGATTATAAGCAAGCGATATCTGGTGGTTTTGGTTTAACAACTCTTGCTGTAATTGGCATCCTTGCTCGAATAACTGCAAAAACAACTCATCAAGCAGTCCATGACCAATCAATGGCTCAATAAACACGACAGGACTAAGTGTGCCGAGCTCGGGATGGATCCACCTCGCTAACACTTCGACACCCGCGAGACTAAAATCAGCCACATCGAATTTTGGTTGATAAAACCCCACAAACTGATGTTGTTCAAGTGCCAACTGAAAATCAGCGAATGAAAAATCTTTCGGCCTTATTTCAACTCTAGAAGGGGTTATGACTTTGCGTTTTTGAGTACGAGAATAAACAAATTTATCCAACATACTTTGCAAATTATCAACTGAAGGGCTTTTACTCAAATCGCCAAGATACTCAAAATTAAGCATTTTTATCATTTGAGATACAGCTCGCCTTAATTCCATATCAATACAACTAAATAAAGCTACTGCGCTAATACTGTATTTAGCTTTGGCCTTACGTAAAAATGATAAGCCATCGATTCCAACCATCATCAAATCACAAATGACAATATCGGCACTTTTATGAACATCGAGCCAAGTTAAAGCATCCTGAGCACAACCGAATGCGAATACCTCGACATCAGTAAACGACGCTAAGTTGTATTCAAGCACTGCACGCTGAAAGGGATGATCTTCTAAGACTATTACTCGAACCTTACTCATCAAATGTCCTTCAAACCTAACTAACTAAAATGTCATAGTATCCTTTCAAAATGAACTACAACTCCCAGTTGCAGATAAATTGCTATAATAAGATGCAAGTTGCTCCGCCAAGTGATACAAATTACAACATATGTGAAGCGCTTTATCTAAATGATAAAAGTCGTGAATAAAGGCACCTCATTTTGTCTATGCTACGATAAATTGGAAAACGAAATGACCGATCACCGCGTAGGAAATATCTGAACCGCGTTCTAGCGTTTCCTACAAGGGCTTACAAAGGATAAAATCTGTACATAATAGTTATGGAGTTTTATTAATGAAGAAAAAAATATTAATAGTAGATGATCATCCGGTTGTAGTCTTGGCGTTGAAAATCATTCTTGAGCAAAATAATTTTGAAATTACTGGGGAAACCAATAATGGTGTGGATGCACTGAGATTGATGAAAGAACTATCACCAGATGCAGTCATTCTAGACATTGGGATACCACAACTAGATGGATTAGAAGTAATAGAGAGATCACGAAAATTAACTAATAATCCACCCATATTAGTGTTAACCGCACAGCCATCTGAGCACTTTGTTTCTCGTTGCATTCAAACGGGAGCTTCTGGTTTTGTCTCTAAACAGAAAGACTTAACTGAGGTTATTGGTGCATTAAAAGCAATACTATCGGGACATTCCTACTTTCCAATATTAGCAAATAGCAATGTAATTTCTAAGTCAACTCAAGATGAGGCGGAATTAATTAAAAAGCTTTCAACTAGAGAAATGGTTGTATTGCAACAACTAGCAACAGGTTTATCGAATAAAGAAATTGCAGATAGAATGCTGCTTAGTAACAAAACAATCAGCACTTATAAAACCAGACTTTTAGAAAAACTTAATGCTAAAACGCTAGTAGATATAATAGAAATCGCGAAGAGACATAACTTATCATGAAATTTGCTACTATACTAAAATCCATTATTATATTAGCTATCATTATATTACCAATTCACAAATTAACTGCACATAATCTGGATAGTGATACTTTTTTACTTAAAGGACATCCTAATCTGGAAGCAGAGAAAACAGTATTAACTCAAGTAGAAGAAGAATACCTCCGTAATCTTCAAATCATCAAAATTGCGATTACAGAACCCAATTTCCACCCTTATGATATCGTTGACGAAGAAAGTCATTATTATCAAGGTATTAGCGCAGACTTTTTACAGTTAATAAAAGAGTCACTCCATACGCAGGTTAAAATAGTCCGTTTTAAAGTCAGAGAGGATGCAATCAATGCTGTAAAAAATGGAGATGTTGACTTACTTACCACGGCCAATAACTACGAAGAATATAATGGGTTAAAGCTATCCATACCTTATATTTCAGATCGACCTGCATTATTTAAAAATGTGATATTAAATACTGAAGTAAAAACGATCTCAATGGCTTATGATTATTTAGCGGATAGAGATGTTAAAGAATATTTCCCAAATAAAACGATTATTAATTACCCGACAAAACAGGCTGCAGTTGCAGCAGCCGCTTTTGGAAAAACAGATGCCGTTATCATGGATTTATCCTCAGCAAATTACATGATAAATAATACATTTTACAAGAGACTTCAGTTAGACGAATATGTACATATCGACTCTAAAGGTATTGCATTTGCAGCTAAAGATACAAATAAAACACTGCTGGAAATTTTTAACAAGGCAATAAAAACAATCTCTAAAGACGAAAGCCGACTGATTCGTAAACGATGGAGTGGTGGTGGGTATATTATTCCTGAAAAAAGCGAATTACCTGTATATAGTGAAGAAGAAAAAGATTGGATCAAAACAAATGGCAAAATAAATGTTGTTTTTAATGAGTATATGGCACCTCTTTCTTACCTTAATAGCTCCGGACATCCTGCCGGGTATGCGATTGAAATATTAGAATTGTTGCGACTATATTCAGGGTTAGATATAGACTATACCGCATCAAAAGACTTTAATGAACAACAAGAGCTAGTTTTAAAAAGTAAAATCCCGTATATAACTATATTAACACCAAATAATACCAGATCTAAAAAATTTGAATTTTCGTCGGAATTCTCGAGCTCACCTTATATAATTGCTCAAAGGAAAAATAGTGAAAAGATTAACGACCCTGTCATAGCTGTTCCCAAGGGGCATGCTATCGAAGCATATACAAGGCAACATCTTAAATTTAAAGATATAAACCTAACCTCTAATTTTATTGAAGCTTTAGATTCAGTAAAAAATAATGAAGCCGATTATACACTATTACCACTAAACATTGCAGACTATTATAACCATGGTTATTTTGATGACTCTCTTGAAATAAAAGAAATAGCGGACAACATTCCAAATGCAGCAGCTAACTTTGCTGTCAGAAAGAATGAACACATATTGGTTGACATTATTAACAAAACACTACTTGCGATACCGCCAAATGAATTACAAACGCTAGAAAATTACTGGAGAAGTAATTCTCTACCAGCTAAACAAACCTGGAAAGATTATCGTTATACAATTTACACAACGCTAATTGCATCATTAATATTGATCTTAGTATCAATTGGTTGGACACTTTATACCAGACAACACTACAGGCAGCGTTTAAAAGCCACTCGCGCTCTTGATGGTCAACTATTATTCATGCAACAGATCGTTGATGCTATTCCTCACCCTATCTATGTGAGAAATAAACAGCGTGAACTTACTATGTGTAATGAAAGTTATTTGAAAGCTTTCAATTCTTCACGTGAGGACTTATTACATAAAACGACTATTGAAGGCGTTAGCCGTTCTATAGAGGCTCCCATTGTTGACAAGGAATACATACAAGCCTTAGAGGATGGCATCCCTATTTTTAAAGACAGAGAACTACATATAGATGGTATCAAGTATAATATTTATCACTGGTTTAAATCATATGGTGATGATACGGGAAATATAGAAGGAATTATTGGGGGATGGATAGATGTTAGTGACCGCGCTAAGTTAATCAAGGAATTAAAAAATGCTAAAGATGTAGCAGATACTGCAAGTCAAGCTAAAAGCACATTTTTGGCAACTATGAGCCATGAAATAAGAACTCCAATGAATGCGATTATCGGAATGTTGGAATTAGCGCTTAAAAGCCCAAATTTACCTGTTTCAGAACTAAATACAATTAAAGTAGCTTACGACTCAGCAAATGGCTTACTTGAACTTATTGGTGATATTCTTGATATAGCACGTATTGAAGCAGGACAACTGACATTATCTCCTGTAAGAACTAATTTGAAATCGGTTGTCGCTTCAGTTGTGAGAGTTTTTGAGGGACTGGCACATCAAAAAGGATTATCACTAGAACTTAACTTTGATACTCGTGTTAATAATGACGTGTTAGTCGATCCTATGAGGATCAAACAAATACTGTCTAATTTAATTGGTAATGCGATTAAATTTACCGATGTTGGCAGCGTAAAAATTTCTGTGAGTTGCGCTAACCTGAGTCAAGGCCAATGTTCATTTATCTTCACTGTCATTGATTCAGGTATCGGAATATCACCTGAGGATCAGCAAAGACTCTTTACACCATTCTCTCAAGGGCATGAATCCCATATTAAATATGGTGGTACCGGATTGGGATTAATGATTAGTCGATCGCTATGCGAAATGATGGGTGGAAGATTAGAACTAAAGAGCCAGCTAGGTTCAGGAACAGAAATTAGAATGGAGTTGAGCTTAACGTTACTCGATGATATCCCTAAATTTGTAGAATCTCAGGTAACGGATCTAAATAAATTAGATCAGTCCTATAGCATACTTATAGTAGACGACCATCCAGCAAATAGATTATTACTTTGTCAGCAATTAAAATTTTTAGGCCACAATGTTATTGAAGCTGATAATGGAAAATCGGCAATTGATTTATTTAAAGAAAATGAAATTCAATATCTCATTACAGATTGCAACATGCCGGAAATGAATGGATATGAATTATGCAAAATAATTAGAAACATCGAAAAGGACTACTGTAATGTAGCCCCCGTGATTATAGGCTATACAGCAAATGCCCAAAAAGAGGTTAAAGAGGCATGTATAGAAGCCGGTATGAATGACTGCTTATTTAAACCAATAAGTTTACAAGAGTTAAATTATGTTCTGATAGCACATAGCCAAACTTATAGCAGTGACACTTCAGGACTCAGTTTTTCACCTGAAGTTGTGAATAACTTAACGGGTAACAATAAAGAACTGATTGTTAAGCTACTTATCGAACTTACAAAGAGTAATAAAACAGACCGAGAATCTTTAATTCAAGCAAAAAATAACAGTGACTACCAAATGCTTAAGGATGTTGCCCATAAGATTAAAGGCGCAGCAAGAATTATTGATGCAAAAAAACTTGTTGCATGCTGTGAATATCTTGAGCAATCAAACCATAATTCACTTGATAATTATTTCACATTGTTAATTAATGAATTAGAAAGATTGGACTGTGAAATAGCAGATTATATCGAAAAGAATAGTTCAGAAGAATAAATTTATTCCGTGAATTTAGCCCAGAGGCCACTGATGTGTTCTTTGGGCTAATACGTTAATTTGGCATTTTTAGAGTTTACAACACCGTCATCATCAATATAGTCAAACTTAATTGTTACATTTTTATTTTTAAGTGTTTTTTCTGAGCTAGTAATATTAATAGATTTACTCGAAAATGGTGATAAGATTTCCGGATAAATTTTAACCTCATTCAAACCATCTGATAGTAAAACCTGACTATACACAATAAAAAATGGTGAATCATTTTTTATCGTCAACCTATCGTTATTTAGCGCGAAATATTGTTTATCAAATCTAGTATCTTGCTCCGTTTTTAAATTAATTGGCCTTAAAAACACTTTAATTTGTGTTCTTATGGTTAAAATCATCAATTGATCACCAGAGCCAGCTTCATAGTTACTTGGCTCTGGAGGGATTTCATAGATGTTCAGCCAATACATTTCTTCCTGATCACGCTTTTCAGTGTGATTTAAATTGATCAATCGAATACTTTTATGTTCTCCTGGGGTGAACTTTAACATTCCAGGCACAACCATTATTGGCGCCTTAGTATTTTCTGGCGTAGCATCTATATCACCATCATCAACCCATAATTGAGTGATTACAGGAAAGTCATTCGTATTAGCCAATGTTAACTGTTGTGCTTGCTCATTGTCATACATAACGACTCTGGTTTTATCCATGACTACGCCTGCAATACAGTTTGTACTGGCCAACAAGATGAAGCCTAAGATAGCTATTTTATTGAACACGAATAAGCACTTGAGCCTGTGCATAATATTTACCTGCCGTAACGGTCACACCCGGTATTTTGGTTAATTTTGCCGTATAGGTTTCGTGCAAAATAGTAACTTTATTAATCGGATCATAGTCAATATTTGTACCAATGAATTTGCGCCAACCATCCTTACTGGAGTCATATATTCCCGTTCCAAGATCTGGGTAGGTTTTAATCACAAATGGTTGTGTAAGACCGTCTTCACGTTCCAATATCACCCCAACCCCTTGTGCATAACCTGGGCTCCCATAGTTTCGGCTCAACAGATGACTCACGGCGGCTTGATCTGTTAGTCCCATAGCTTTAGCCCTATTAAAGCTATTTGTATCAATCTTAAAGCCAACAGCAAAATTTCCAGCTTGAGTGCCCGAAATAAAATCCCCCTGACACCTATAGCTCAATGACATATTGACGTTTACAGAGTGACCCTGCTCAAGCTCCTTGATTGTAGTTGTAGGAAAAAGAACATAGGGAGCAACGCTACTTACGGAGCAAGTTCCTGGAGTACGTCTTACTAGCATTTGTTGGTAAAAACTAATATTACCGGGCCATTGCGCGTACCAACCTGGATAATGGGATATATGGTCAATACCCTCCGTGGGGTGAGTTATTCCCGGCCCACCAAACGCTAGATAACCTGCAGGCTGATTATAGCTATAACCACTCTCATAAGGCCGATTGACGACGCTGCTACCATTGATGCCTCTAACATCTCTGATCCTAAATAACTCTACTGTAATATCAGTGAAGTTTTTCGCTTTCACTAAAATACGACCTTCGGCATCTCGGTCTAACCCTGTCATTGCGCGCTTTTGCCAGATTCGCGAAAAATATTCACCACTCTGATTATTCTTAAGCCTTGCAACAACATTTTTTATGTACGTTGCGTACCCTCTATTCACACCATCAGCGACACCATCTTCATACATACCGCCATATGCGTTGTCCGCGTTTACTGAATAGTATTCAAAAATTTCATTCTCGTCCGCCGCATCACAACGATAGAGCACTTGTTCAGGATCATAACCCCCTCTTTGACCATAGGTAATAAAAGGCACTATGGATGACGCTAGCATTGTCCCATTTGGTTGAAATGCGGTATCCGAAATATTCACTATGGGTAAATTGAGGTCACCACGATTGGGGTCATGTGCACCATCCCAAATTGCGGTTTTACCATACAGTGGATCAACATAGGAGCCATTGGTTGGACTAGTGGTAGTGGTAGTGGTAGAGATACGTTGACATTTTGCATTCGCATCACTGGCTATTAATAGTCCTGAAGCCAACAAAAAGGTGACGGCAAACTTATAACGACTTTCGTAAGTTACACTATTAGACATATCCTATTCACTCCTAGATGCTTGACTGACAATTTACAGGCATACGCACCAGTTCGGACGATAACTCTGCTTCTGATAAGGCATAATCGAAACTACAAGCTTGTTCACTCAACTCACCCCAGGTCACTTTCAAATGCCCATTAGATGCAGGAGCACGGATATAGGCCATCCCAGCTTGGCCAACCATACCCAGTACTTGGCCATTTTCATCGACCACTTCAGCACCAATAGGAATAACACCGCCGTTAGTCTTTTGAGTCATAAACAACACGGCATAGCCTTCACGAGTTTCAAACTTCAACTTCACAATCGCCCCGGCATAGGGCGCAATCTGCTGCTGGGTCTCGAGTAATTCCGATTGCCCAAGCATGTTCCCAGAATCCAACGTCACACGATTCATTCTATAGGGTGTCAATGTAGGTATAACAGCATAACCAGCTGAATTAACTTCAGTTCCCCAGCTGTTAATCACTTTTGCCCCATTTGCGCCCTTGGCTTCAACAATTGCGAAGGTGTCACTTAAATTTTGGCTTAATGTCAAACCGCCAGCATGAGCAACAACAGCACCACTTATTCCTGCACTCATTTGTTGGTAAGAATCTGCTATTGAGTAACTGCCTGAAAGCGTAGCTTGGCTAAATCGCTTCTGTGTATTCACTCCAAGGCTCTTACTTGTACCATCATCACTCTGTAATGAAGCATTAACGCCATACGTCCAAGATTGGTCTTCCAACACAGTTCCAGATACGCCCATGTTGTAACTATTCATTCCACGCGATGAATGGCTGGCTCCCATATTTAACATGTTTGATTGCCTAGTCCCCAAGGGGATAGAAATCGTCAAACTCAGCAGATCTTCCTTGGTTCGTGGAGCGTTAAAATCTGTTAACGAGTCAAGATAATCATCGTTATAAGCATACTGCACTGGTACTTGACTCGAATATTGACGAGAGAATGTCAGCCCTAAACTCCATTGACCTAGATTGACCGAGTATCCGAGTTGTAGCTGGTCATCATCATCTCGACCATCCCTATATTGTCGTTTAGAGCCGCTGACATACAGAAAGCCGTAGTCATCAAGGCTTTGGTTAATACTCAAGCTCATCTCGCTTCGTTGCTTATAGGTCTCAGACGTGAAAATATCTGATCTTTCAAGCGCTTTTCGTACGCCTAAAACATCATTCAATTCGCGGAACGACTCAGTTGAATAATGATATCCAGCAAGTGCTACAGAGGTCCCCGTCTCAAAAGAACGACTATAGTTAACGCCTAAACGCCAACCATTCTCCCAATCATCAAGGCCAGCTTCCTTCGAGAGCCGAGAAAAAGAGTGGACAGCTGTAATACCAACGGCTCCCCACTCAGTCCCTAATACCGTTCCAAGGCTGAGTGCATAATAATCTTCACCAATCCGTCCACCCGAATTTAGGGTCAGCATATTGTTAATGCCGTACTCATAATTCAAATCGATAAAGTAATTACCAGACCCTAAATAATTCACTTCACCAGCAGATAAACCATATTGTGAGTGACCTTCCCGAATTTAACCGGGAACCGCACTAAACGGAACAGTAAAGTCAGAAATTTTCCCATCTGCCTCTGTGACTTCTACAATTAAATCACCTTCATAACTCGTCGGATATAAGTCATTGATCACAAATGGCCCTGCGGCGACAGTCGTTTGGTATATTGCAATACCATTCTGTTTAATAACAACTTTTGCAGTAGAATTAGCTAACCCTCGTACAACAGGCGCATAACCTCTCTGCGAGTCGGGTAGCATTCGATTATCCGTCTGCAACTGAAACCCAGTAAAAGGTAAACTCCCTAAGACATTACCTCGGGTATATGAATCACCCGCGAATTCAACTCCGAAGTGCACCACTCGCTAAATTAGGCTGCCTTGCGTAATTCATTGAATACCGCAACAGGTTGCCTGAAGCCGAGGCA
>NZ_AXZL01000003.1 GCF_000485795.1 Shewanella decolorationis S12 | reverse complement strand
GTTGGCGACATGGATGTCGCCGTCGAGCCTATAGGGATATATTCACGGCGAGTCACTGGGGAAACAATGACAATAAACTCCATAAATAGATAAAAAGATTAATCGCTTTTGTCCAATACCTTGTTAAAGGCTGCATTAATCTTGCTTTCGTATGAAGGTTGCACATGCAAACTGTCGCTGCATTTTATTGTTCCAATTTGTTAGCTGAGGGTTTTATGTCAGTATAGGTTTTTTGCTGCGACGTGAGCATGTAAAGCAAGGTCAGTTTTTCCGTCTTACATCGCCCGTAAACAAGGCTATCGAGGCGGTGATCCCTTGGTAAAACCCGTTAGCGTCTGTATCGACAGCTTTTTACCATCGAGATTGGGCATCAGTGCCTCAAGGATGATGCGATGAATAAACGTATTGTGATTTGTGCCGACGGTACTTGGAATCGGCCAGAGAAAGACCTTAAGGTGGATTTTCCCACTAATGTGCTGCGTCTGGCGCGGGCCATCAGCCCGATGGCCGCCGATGGAAAACCCCAGCAGGTGTTTTACGACTGGGGCGTTGGTTCCTATTACGATGAAGTGATCGGCGGTGCGACGGGGCGTGGACTACATAAAAACATCATGGATGGTTACCGCTACTTAGTGCAAAACTACTCCCCCGGCGATGAGATTTACCTCTTTGGCTTTAGCCGTGGCGCCTACACAGTGCGCTGTTTGTGTGGCCTTATTAATAATTGCGGCATTCTTAAGCGCCCCGATGCTCGGCTTATCCAGCAAGCCTTTGACCACTATAAAAAAAGCAGTGCACCCTTTGCCCCAAGCGGCGATAAATCCGTTGAATTTAGACAAAAGCACTGCCACGAATCGCGGGAGATAAAGTTTGTCGGCGTGTGGGATACGGTGGGCGCCATGGGGATCCCGATTTCGTTCCTCGGCTTATTCGAAGATAAAGATGAGTTTTACGACACTAAGATTGGCCGTAATGTGCGGGTTGCCCGTCATGCCTTGGCAATAGACGAACACCGCAGCGACTTTGAACCCACGATTTGGCAACTGCGCGACAATATGGATATGCAACAGGTCTGGTTTGCCGGCGCCCATAGCAATATTGGCGGCAGTTATCAGCCGGATAAGGATGGCTCGCTATTGTCGGATAATGCGCTCGCGTGGATGATGGCTGAGGCTGAGCGATTTAATTTGAGCTTAGAGCCACACCTAGCGGCGAGTTTACACCCCAATCCCTTAGCAACCTTACACGACTCGCGCCGCAGCTTTTACCGAATTAAGCAATCCTATTTGCGCCCAATTGACCCTAATGTCGCGCCCGTGTTGCTGCATCGCTCGGTGAAAACGCGCTGGGATCAAGACCCTAAATATCGGCCTAAAAACCTGCAGACCTACCTGGAACAGTACGGCTGGCCAGAAGAATTCATCGATTAAATCATAAGGAATATCATGCTAATCCGACGCTTTATTGCCCTCGGCCTGAGCTTTGCGCTGTTACCCGCAGTGGCGATGGCCGAGCCAGCAAAACGTATTATTGGGCTTTCGCCCCATGCGGTTGAAATGCTCTACGCCATCGGCGCGGGGGAGTCGATTGTGGCCGCGACCGATTATGCTGATTATCCCGAAGCGGCGAAAAAAATCCCCAGTATCGGTGGTTACTATGGGATCCAGATTGAGCGGGTATTAGAGCTTAATCCCGATCTGATTGTGGTGTGGGATACGGGCAATAAAGCCGAGGATATCAACCAACTCAAAAACTTAGGTTTTAAACTTTATAGCAGCTCCCCAAAGATGCTTGAGGATGTTGCCAAAGAAATTGAGGAATTAGGTGAACTGACGGGACGCACTGAGCAGGCGAGTCGAGTGGCGGCGGATTATCGCAGTGAGCTGCTGCGATTACGTAGCGAGAATGCGGCTAAATCCGAACCAAAAGTGTTTTATCAGCTATGGTCCACGCCCTTAATGACAGTCGCCAAAAACAGTTGGATTCAGCAGATTATCGGTGTGTGTCATGGCAAAAATGTTTTCTACGATGCGGCGAGTGATTACCCGCAGGTGAGTTTAGAGAATGTGTTACTGACCTTGCCCGAGGTGATTTTACAGAGCGAAGAGGAAGGCAATGTCAAAGGGATAGATTGGAGCAAGTGGGCCGAAATCCCCGCGGTTAAAAACCAGCATATTTATCAATTAAATGCTGATCTATTGCACCGCGCAACACCTAGGGCATTACTCGGAGTGAAGGCGGTCTGTGATGCCTTGGATAAAGCACGTTAATCGCTTATCACGTATTATTCAATTTAATGCAATGTACTGTTTTATTGATATTTATCATCAAAATAATAAGGAAGTTCCATGCATACATTACTGACTTGTTTGTTTATCGCTATGTTATTGCCGTATTTGGCCAAGGGCCCCGTTGCATGGGCAATGGCCAAAGCCGGCGGTTACGATAATCATCATCCGCGCACGCAACAGGCACAATTAACCGGATTTGGTGCGCGGGCTCTCGCTGGGCATCAAAATGCCTTCGAGTCCCTGCTCATTTTTGGTTTGGCAGTGCTGACGGTTATTGCTACAGGCAAAGTGACGCCGACGGCTGAGTGGTTGGCAATCGTTCACATTGCTGCGCGGGTGGCGTATCAGATCTTGTATCTACTGAATAAAGGCACATTACGGTCTCTATCTTGGTTTGTGGCGATTTTTAGTGCTTTTGGGATCTTCTTCCAAGCGTTTTAAGAGGCGCAGACGTTTCAGCTGTCATTTTGTTATTAAGGCGTTTGCAAGCTCAGCAGAACGGAAAAATCTCATCTGAGAATATTATGTGTTGTTATAACTGATAGGTATTTCAGTAGATTGTGCTAGCTAGGAGCAACCATTAAGTTTGTGGTTTGCTAAGTAATCTGACTCTGGATAAGTAGAGACGCTGACAGGGCATCTTTTCGGGCCCCTGTGCGTTGCTCTGTCTCACCATAGCTAGCAGCAGTGCGTCGAGCAAAGCTAAATTGTGAGTTTAAGGTATTAGATAATAGGATAACGTAATGAAGTTAGACGCTATTTTGTGGGATTATGACGGCACTCTCGTCAATTCTGTACCCAAAAATATGGCAATCACTAAGTCGATATTAGAGATTGTAGCGCCCCATTTAACTGGGGATAATCTTCCCCTATATTTGCAGACTGAGGCGCTTTATCATCAGGCAAACCATAGCGCTAAAAATTGGCAGGAATTATATCTCGAGTACTATGGGTTAACCCATGATGAAATGTTGCTTGCTGGTTCAATGTGGGCAGAACATCAACTGAATAACCAAACCCCCGTTATGTTATTTGATGGAATTAAACAGGTTGTCACTCAGTTTTCTCAACTTCCCCATGGTATTTGTTCTCAAAACGCTCAACATAATATTCGTTCAATCTTGAGTAAGAATGGGATTCACAACCAGTTTAAAGCCGTTGTCGGTTATGATGATGTTCCTAGCCAATATCAAAAGCCCCACCCTATGGGAGGCATGAAATGTTTAGAGGCGATTTATGGGCATAAACAACGTCAGCAACTGATTTATATCGGTGATCATGAAGCTGACACACAATTTGCGCGAAGTTTGCAACTGGCATTAGGTGATCAAGCTCAAGTCATTTCGATTGCAGCGGCTTACAGCGGTTCCCAGCCACAAGATTGGACTCACCAACCAGATCACATTGCCTATGGGGTTGAGGATTTAGTCCCAATTATTAATCAATACCTTTAACTTATTGGCGCTTCAATCAATAAGGGTGAAATACGTATCGTCATACCGATCTAGTGCTTGATAATAGATGTCGACATAAATGTACGAAAACGCATCAAAAACAATAGTTAAACGCTACTCTATGGGATGTTGAGCAAGCTCTTGCTCTTACTTTCAGCCATTCAACCCCGCCCTTCGGGAGCCTCACAGGCATCTCACTGTCGTGTTACATTGACTTAAAAGGGAATAACCATTTCTGCGTCAATGCGCCTTGGATTGAGATGCCCGTGAGGCTCTGAACTGATTAGATATTTAATGTGATTGGTATAATAGGCCCTAGAGCACAGAATTAACTTGTTGCGTCAAAAATTAATATTGATGAATTTATCGTCGATTTTCTGGCGTTAATTAAGCAGAACATGATTTATTGTCACTCGAATATTTGATGTCAACTATTCGAATGTTTTAAAGACTTTGATGTCTATTTTGACTTATAAGGCTTTATTTTGTCTTGAAACAGCTAAATCTATGTAATTAAAGGTTTTTGTTATTCCGTATCTTATTGATTAATGGCGGTTATTTGGCAGATTTAAGCCATTATATTGACAGTTTTCTTTATGAAAAACCTCAGCTATATTGCAATTGTTGATACTATTTTTGAGGTTTAAATACAATGTTACGTCTACTAACCTATGGCCTAGTTGCCGCTGGTGCTTGGTTTATTTATCAGGATGTTTCCGAGTATTTTGGTATGGAGACTTTTGATAAGGCGTTAGCTGAGGATTTGCAACATAAAGTGGAAGCGCGCAAGGCTAAAGCGGCGGCGGAGCAATACGCTCAGCAGCTGAAACAGCAGGCTGCTATAGAGTGCCAAACAACTAACACATGCGCTCATTAATGGCGAGACCTACTCAATAACCTATATGTATCACCTTGGTTCTTGCTGCGCATCAGTATGAGCTATCTCTGTCATGGTGATAATTAGGGCGTGTTGACGTTTCGAGATTAGATTTTGTTCGTTCTGGCAAGTACGTGCTCGCGCAACGACATTTGGCTGCAAAAATAACCCTGAAACGTCAACACGCCCTAGAAGGACAAATATAAATATTTGCCCTTCTTTACTTCCAAATCTTCTTTATCGATGGCAATGCCGCTGATCCTTGATGTTTACTTCTTATATTTACTCTGCTTGAGTCATAGCAGTTAGTTTATTTAACGTACTAAGTTTCATAAAAGTGCATTTAATGGAAAGGTTACTATACTTTTACACTGACCCAACCATGAATCAGGGAAGTTAATATGGTGCACAAGGATGTTATAACTAAAGATAATGAAGTTACCTTTTCTGAAGACCTGCAGTTAGTTTCGACCACCGATCTAAATGGCGTTATAACCTACGCCAATCCCGGGTTTTGCCAAGTTGCAGGATATCAACTGGATGAAATGGTGGGTCAGAACCACAATATTGTCCGGCATCCTGATATGCCAAAAGCAGCTTTTGCCGATTTATGGAAGCATTTAAAGCAGGGCAAACCATGGCGCGGTATGGTCAAAAACCGTTGTAAAGATGGCAGTTATTATTGGGTAGATGCCTATGTTACTCCTATCTATGACAATGGGCGGGTCTCCGGCTATCAATCTGTCCGCTGTTGTCCCACACCTGAACATAAGGCTCGAGCTAATGCTATGTACAAAGAGCTTAGAGCACATGAAAACAAGAAACATGTATTTTGGGGCAACAAGTTAATGTCAACTCATCTGCTGAGTTTGCTTTTATTAGCAGTCCCCATTCTTTGTAGTGTTTGGTTGCTAACTTTGCCCCAAACACTATTAGTTATTTTGCCCCTATTCATGCTTATTATGCTGAATCGGCAGCAATTATTTTTGACACCGAGATACTTACAGCGTTTAGAAAACGACTACGATAGCATTAGCCGACTCATTTTTTCTGGCGATGCACCCCACAGTATTGCAGATTTTCATATAAAGCTTGGGCAGGCACGGATTCGTACTGTATTAGGCAGAGTCGATGATGCAACGCTGTCGCTAAAATCGATTGCTGATCAGATTAGCACCTCAATGTCGACTACAAGTGATGATATCTCCTCCCAGGACTCCCAGATCCAGCAGGTGGCTACGGCTGTGACTCAAATGGCATCCGCCGCAGAAGAGATTAACCGTAATATTCAAGCGAGTAATCAGCAGATTGAAGAAGCTCGGCATCACTGTGTTGTGACCAGTCAACAACTTAAAACGGTGGAAACCGAAGTGGCTTCACTTGCGAGTCAAGCAGAACAAGCTTTTGAGTCTGCGGTAGCCCTATCGAGTGAATCAGAACGAATTGACACTATCATGTCGGAAATTCAGGGCATTGCTAATCAAACGAATTTGTTAGCGCTTAATGCTGCCATTGAAGCGGCTCGCGCAGGGGAGCAAGGACGGGGTTTTGCAGTGGTTGCGGATGAAGTGCGTAATCTTTCTACTCGTACTCATAAAGCGACAGAACAGATCCAAACGAGTATTGGGCATATTCAGCACACATTAGCGGAATGGAAAGAGTTAATGCATCAGAATGTTGGTCGAACTAATACCTGTCTCTCGAGTACTCGGATTGGAGCTGAATATTTAAATCATATTACGGTTGAAATAGATAAAGTATCAGCATTTTCTAGCCAAATATCATCAGCTACAACTGAACAACAAGCGGTTATTGAGGATATTAATAAAAATATTAATGTTATTTCATCCATATCCCATGACAATAGCATTAAAGTTGAAGATGTTAACGCCACAAGTAAAAGTTTATTGAATAGGGCGAACCAACTTAAAAACTTAAGTCAAACCTTTGGTTAATTAAGTTTGAATGTGGGATTTAGCCATTTTATATGGAATAAGTTTACGCTGATTTTAATTATGGAGTGAGTTATGGACAGTACAATCAATGAACGTGTGCATTATGTTCATTCTCGACTCCGTAAGAATTTTGATAAACTCACTCGAATCGCTATTGCGATTTATGATAAGCATACTGACAAAATTAAAACCTTTGTTCACAGCACGGATGGTCGGCCACCTTTAAGCCTCTATGAGGCAAAGTTGAGTGAAACACCATCACTTCAACATATCGTTGAAAGTCGACAGGCGAGGGTACTGGATAATCTATGCTCTCAACTGATATATAGTTCGGAACATAGCCGAAAAGTGCTCGAAGCGGGTTATGAGTCGAGCTATACAGAGCCACTATACTTTAATGACCGGTTTATTGGATTTCTCTTTTGCAACTCTAAAGAAAGTGGATACTTTGATGATGCAATACGGGCAGAGCTTTCAGCGTACGCACAAATTCTTGCTGGAATTATTGCTGTTGAATTTCTTTCTATTCAAACATTTAATGGGGCGCTGATTACTGCAAGAGCATTTGGCCGTTATCGCGATGAGGAAACCGCAAATCATTTGCATCGGATGTCTTCATATTCACGCATTATCGCTAAAACACTCGCAAAAGAGTTAGGCTTAAGTGATGAAGAAGTTGAGTTTATTTACCTATTTTCCGAGTTACATGATATAGGGAAAATAGCTGTACCTGATTCAATACTATTGAAGCCGGCTAAATTAACCTCAGAAGAATTTGAAGTGATG
This sequence comes from Shewanella decolorationis S12, assembly GCF_000485795.1. Taxonomy (GTDB): domain Bacteria; phylum Pseudomonadota; class Gammaproteobacteria; order Enterobacterales; family Shewanellaceae; genus Shewanella; species Shewanella decolorationis. The sequence goes on along the minus strand of NZ_AXZL01000003.1, from coordinate 2,117 downwards.
AAAACTCATACAATCAAAGGTCGAGAGATGATTGAGCTGATGATCAATGAGTTTAGTCTTAATGGTCTTCACCATACAGAAATGTTAAAAAACATCATTAACTATCACCATGAGCGTTTTGATGGCACGGGTTACCCTGAAGGGTTAAAAGGGGATGATATTCCATTAGAAGCTCGTATTGTTGCCGTGGCAGATGTTTTAGATGCCTTAACGAGTAAACGTCCATATAAAGAGGCGTGGTCATTTGAAGATGCATTTACTTATCTTGAGGAGCATGCGGGACATCAGTTTGATCCTAGATGCGTCATTGCTGCACTCAAAAATAAATCCGAATTTTTGGCGATTCATAATCAATATATAGATTAATAAAATATCATACTTATATCTTGGTGTATTTTTTGTTAAATTACCCAAACCTATGCATGTAATATAAATAATTCAGTAGCGTTTTTTTATAATCCAGTGTTGTTAGATTTCAAAAAAATTGCCATAACTACTCTAAATTAATACATTAGCTGAACTCTCTAAAAACAAATTGGTTTTTCCCTTTGCGTTTTGCTTCATACATCAGACTATCTGCGGCATTAAGAGTGAATGGGGTAGCAGGCGTAGGATAAAAGGCACATCCCAAGCTTACCGTTAATGAAATCACCGTATTTGAGGCTAACGGCAGACTTTTCTGTGCTATTTGCTGGCAAATACGTTAAGCTAGTTGCTGTGAATCTTGTGCCGATTGGCCTCGAGTTAAAATGGCAAACTCTTCACCTCCAATTCTGGCAAACTGCATTTCAGGCTCAAGGACTTCACGCACACAAGTGGCTATAAGGCAAATAGGCTTGTCCCCTGCACTGTGTCCGTAAGTGTCATTTATCGACTTAAAATCATCAATATCAAATACGATTAATGTTAGGCTGCTAGCCAGATCTTGAGTGTCATTTAACTGGTTAAAAAAGTAATGGCGATTATGGATGCCCGTTAAGCTATCTGTCTGGGCGAGAAGGGTCAATCTACAGTTGGCATCTTCAAGTTGACGCGTGCGTATTCTTACCGTGCGACGTAATTGCAGGGTATAGAATAATCCTGCGCTCAACACTCCAATAGCCAAAGCAGGAATAAGATAGCGAGGATAAACTGTTTCAATATGGATCCAACGGCTTAAAATGCGATTTTTCTCTTGTGCATTAAGCTTTTTAAAGCCTTGATTAATTTGATTAAGTAATGCTTGATTGCCTTTTTGAACGGCGGGGCGAAGCGGCTCTGAATAGAGAAATTGCGCAGGCATAAATTCTTTTGCGCCATTAGCCACCACAATATAAAAGTTGCCGACTTGCGTATCAGCAATAAAGGCATCGAGCTCACCGCGTTTTGCGGCTTGCATCATCAAGTCATTATCAATGTACTCGATCAAAGACAGCTGAGGATAATGTCTCTGTGCAAACTCTTGTTCAAATCCACCTTTAACTACTCCTACCGCAGTATCCAACCGTCCTGCAAGTAGCTCCTGTAATTTGTCACCAAGCAGCGTTTGATGCACATAAAGTTGTGTGCTGATCTCTAATAAAGGCTCATCAAAATCAAGGTATTCTAGCCTTGCGGGTGAGCGGACTAACCCTGCATGAATATCCGCTTTTCCAGACTTAACAGCGAGTAGAGAGTCATTCCAATCCATTAGTTGAAATTCGATATCCACATTATTTGCTTGGCCGTAAGCGAACCATAGGTCAATTAATATGCCAGATGGCTTACCTTGGTCGTCGATATAAGAATAAGGTTTCCATGCCTTTGAGTTGGCAATGATCAACTTTTGTTTTTCGCCAGCAACGCCAATTGAACTAGATAGGATAGAGAACAGCATCAAGAGTGTGAATGACAAACATTGAACAAAGCGATAATTCATCCGTAGCTATCCTTGATAGGGCTCATCCGACATGAGGGTGATTAGTTTTCCATGAATATAGGTAAATAGAAAGTATGGAATTGAGTTGGGATGAATACAAATAACCTCGCAACATTGCGAGGTTATTAATACCAATCGTATTAAATATCTGTTCATTCAGCGGGAGTTAAACGGGCTTTAGACAAGGCGAAGGCTTGAAGGCATAGTGGCGCTCTGTCGA
>NZ_AXZL01000002.1 GCF_000485795.1 Shewanella decolorationis S12 | reverse complement strand
ATCGGACGCGGGATGGAGCAGCTTGGTAGCTCGTCGGGCTCATAACCCGAAGGTCGTTGGTTCAAATCCAGCTCCCGCAACCAATTATCGACTTACAATCACTAGGCCAGCATTAAGCTGGTTTTTTTATGTCTAAAATTCACATGAATAAGTGGCTACAGCGCGCCCGTCGGGCTCAGCCCCTTATAAACAACGGGCGAAGGTCGTTGGTTCAAATCCAGCTCCCGCAACCAATTATCGACTTACTATCACTAGGCCAGCATTAAGCTGGTTTTTTTATGCCTAAAATTCACTGCTTGTGCCCCATATTTGTTTCAATCAGTTGTAACTACTCGCGCGTCGGGCTCAGCACTTTATAAACAACGGGCGAAGGTTGTTGGTTTAAATCCCTTCCAAGTAACCAGCAGTCAACTCACATAGGTTACTTATCTTTTCCCCCACCCCTGTTTGGCTTTATATGCGATTGTCATCAAGCCTAATTAACGCCACGATTTCAGTCATAAATGCCAACAGAGTCGTTTGCCGCCTAATGCGCATTTCTGCTATGATCCATCGCTGACTAATCATAATTCCACAAATTGACAGATAATCAGCACTTAGCCTTTTATCTTGCGATACCAACCCATCGCCTGCAGGTACAAATATGATTAACCACTTTAGTGTGCTCGGTATCAAACCTAGCGCCAAAGAAGACGACATTAAAAAAGCCTATCGCCGGCTCTCAAACAAATACCATCCCGATAAGTTGTTAGGTGCCTCTGATGAAGAAAAAGAGCAAGCATCACAACAACTTGAGCGCGTTAAAAAAGCTTATGAAGTGCTCTCAGATCCCAAGCTTAGAAATGCGTTTATCCGAGACTTCAATAATGTGATCGTGACCGATCCCAATGGCGCCATGCGCGAATTATGGGATCAGTTTTACCCTTAAGCGGTTTTTTCCAGTGCAACACTGGGAGTGCCAAATTAATGAGCTTAGTTTGCCAAGCCCCTTAATTTGGACCTTTTATTGCAACACGATTTATTTAAGAAGCTGTTTGTTTGATAGCTTTTATTTTGAGACAAGCCCATGGCCAAAAAACTGAATATCTCACGCATTAATGAGCTTAAGACCAATGCCTACGACAATATCGAGTCCTATGATGACCCGGATACCCCCAAGGCACTGGAACAATTTACCTGTCAAATCAAAAAAGTATTACAGGCTGATCCTAAAATGCTCGAGTCGGTGCCCGAGTACCTGCCTGTAGCACTCTATGGCCGAGTCAAATTTCCAAGTGATGCCAAACTCAAATGGGCCCATTGGATCAATACTGCAACACAACCCGAATGGGATGAGTTCAAGGTCACTATTGGCTTTAACAATGCCGATTTGCCATTAGTGCTAGCGGTGCGCGCCTATTCAGAAGATTTGCTGATTGAAAGCTGCGCCGTACTCTATTTACTGGAAAACCAAGGCAAAAGTACGCCAGCCCCTAAACGTAGCGCTGACGATGATTTTGAAGACGAAGACAGTGATTACGCCGATTATTCCGATGACGACGATGATGACGGCGAAGAGGAAGATGGCTATTACGATCAGTACGATGATGAGGACCGCTAATGAACACTAGTCTCATTGAAATAACCGTTGCCGAGATTAAAGAGCTCGCCGATGTCGAGCCAAAACAGGCCAGTAAACGTTTCGAACTCATCGCCACCACAATGAACGATGAGCAATTAGTCGAAGTTATTGAAAAAATGGATATTGTGACCCTGACGCAAATCAACAGTCACCACGATATATCCTGCCCGTCAATTATGTCGGAGCTGATGACACCAGAGCAAATTCGCGACATCGTCTGTCAGCAACCTTTGTATTGGGAAGAAAAAATCAAGAATAATGCAGAAGAACTCATTCAGCATACCTTTGATTTTTTGACTTATTTAATTCGCATCCAAGACAGCGAAGAAAAACAAACTGCCATTTTAGAGTGTATTGCCGAAGATCCCGCTGGCCTCTTCTATCTGTCTATCCCCTTTATCGAGATGATGCTGGGCGAGCGCCACGACGATGAAGACCACTTCAACGATTATTATGATGATGAAGAAGATACCGACACCGTCGGCTATGACAGCCGTGTCGCCAGTGAAGAAGCCCATAGCTTAAGCCTCGATGACCCGCGTAGTCTGATGGCGTTAATCCATGAGCTGGCGCCCGATGTAGAAAAAGCCATTAAAAACCTGCTGCGTAACGAAAGCTCTGGCTGGGAAATGATCATTAACAAGTTCGTCAATGAACTGGTTATCCAAGCAAAAGAGAAAAACCAAGTCACGGACGAATACGCAGAAGTGGATGATATGTTTAGCTTTTTAGATTAAGGATCCCTAGATGCAACTGGTACTGCGTGATTTAGACCAAGGCCCATACCTGAGCAAGGTGTTGGCTAAAGGCCAAGCAGATGACACCCTTAGCGGTGAGCAGCTCGCACAAATCAAATCTAAAGCCATTTTGATGAGCCTCAAATTGGCGGATAAGTTCTACAACAAGTACAAGATGCACTTACTGGAACAGGCGGCGCACGATGTGATTGGCGTCGTCAGTCTCGGATTAATGGAACTGTCTGATCAGGATCAACAGCAAGCAGTGCGTTTATTGCTCACCGCCGATGGCGTGGTCAAATGCTTCCAAAAGGGTTGGAGCATGCTCAGCGTCGTCAGCAAACATAAGCTGGTGAATGGTAAGTCGCTCTATGGTGACGTGGATAAATTCCTGCTGGAACAAGTCTCTACGCCACCTGACGCCGAAGAGTGGCTGGGCTATGAGGCCTACCAGGACGCATTGGCCGAGCACCAACGTCAGCAATCGATTGCGGCGCTAATGGCACAGTTTTATGCCCAAACCAGCTACGATCCTTTGGATTTCTTAAATCTGGAGAGCGTATTGGCCGAAGCGGTGCTGTACCGGATGTTGTTTGATAATGCCAAAGTCAGACAAGATCTGAAAAAACGCATTGCCAAAATCAGCTTGCAGGACGAATGGTTTAGCCTCGAGTATATCGAGCAGCAAACCCAACAAGCCTTGGCGGAGCTTCCCGCGGAGCTGGCCGAGACTATCGCTAAAGATTTGGGTAAAAACTTTGCACCAGCATTGCTGCGTACGCTGCATTTCGCGAAAAGTTATCGCGAACTGCTGCTTAGCGACGCCTCCCCTGAGCGTTTAGAAAGATTCGAGCATAAAGAAGGACTCGTCGGTCTACTCGGCTGGCCGCTTTATATCGTGCTTTAATCCTTAGCGGGGCGCTAATCAATTAACGCCCCAATTTCTTATCTGTCGTCTGAATTTGCTTACGCTTCCTTTATCGTCTCTCCACCAGCTGCAATACAAAATACTGGCATAGCCGCATCGCTGCGAAGATAGCCCCAAATCCGGATCCCTTGAGCTTCTTTACTGTAGGAGAGCCGATACTTGTGCAGTTGCGCCTCGATGTAATCAGTAAAATCCGTAGTTTTTTCCGGTAGTAATCTGCCGCGGTGTTCTCTTTTGAGCGGATCAATCTCAAGCCACTCAATCCTATCGCAAATTGCGAGTAACTCGTCCCACCACACTGGCGTAAAACCAGGGTTTGGCCCCTCATCCTCTAGCAGCTTATAACGCACATGGGGCACAAACTCAGGTGCCTCATGGAGTGCCTGCTCAAGCTTACGCCATTTAGTCAGGTTCATCACTGAGGTTAATTGATGTTGATTGAGATATGCCAAGGTGTCTGCATTCATTGCGATGAGTGTACTCCCTGTGAGTAAAAATCCATAAGTGGCGTCATCTTAGCTTAACCGAGGATGTACTTACAGCGACTTAGCTTGAATTTCAAGCACGCTATAGTCAGTTGATATAGTCCGTTAATATAGTCAATTAAGTAAGTGATGAATTAAGTAAATGAATCAAAGTAAAAAGCCTGCAACAGCAGGCTTTTGATATTTAAAGAAAGAGGCTAACGCTTAACGGTATGTCAGTGTTGTCGTATCCGTTAATTTATCATTGTCTTTCACGGTTAACTCGACTGTATGCTCTCCACGACGAGCCTGACGAAACACCACAGGACCACTGGCGCGAGTGCCGTTGTCAAACTTCCATTTGTGCTGCTTGATAACACCGTCGGTGTCATAGCTAGTCGAAATAAACATGTCGACCAACCATAGATTGATGCGCTGAATTTGAGCAACGGGTGGTTTCTTCACATTTTCAACCACCACTGACACCATTTGCGAGCTGCTATGGCTTAAGCCGTCATTATCGGTCACAGTTAACGTCACAAGATAATCACCAGTTTGCGCATAGGTGTGGGATACGGCCTCTCCCATGACTTGAGTGTTGTCACCAAAGTCCCACTGAGTAGAAACGATTTGGCCATCGCTATCTGTTGAAGTAGAGGTAAATTGTACACTCGCACCATTCACAACCTGAGTGAAGCTGGCTTCAGGGGCGACTTTTTCAGCTTCAAGGAGAAGTGAAATCACCACAGGATCATGATCCGATGAGCGATAAGCATCACTGGCGTATAGGTCTTGCACCTGCGCAGGGGTTTTAAATTCTTCGTTGTAATCTAACACGCGTGGCTCATCGGTATTGATATGCCACTCGGTTACATCCACGACTTTATCCACTAACGCAGCATTGGCCAGCGCATGGTCTAACTGGCCCGATTCACCCGAGAATACATAGGAATAAGGATTGGCTTTTTCGAGTTTTGCGAACAGCTCGCTAAAGCCTGCGTTAGCCAATGCGCTTAGCGGATCTTCCTTGGCGTAAGAGTTTAAGTCGCCAATCAGCAATACGCTTTGCTCTGGATATTCCGCCGCAAGCCACTGCCCAGCCGCCGTTGCTGCGCGTGTACGGGTAATATTGCAGTTACCTTGGCCATCGTTTACGTCTGGATCGCCAGCACACTCACTGCCCTTAGATTTCAAGTGATTAACTGCAACCACCACGCTCTCTTCACTGCCATTAAGCACGAAGGCTTGCGTCAACATAGGACGGTTCTTGCTGTCGTCGAATAGCGGCTGCGCGGCATCATCTAAGGGAGAGTTAGCGCTTGATAAAATACGCGCATCCCCCTGAGGGCTAACCTTATCACTGCGGTAGATTAAACCAACGGTAATCGCATCCGTACCAATCGCACTTAAGTTGTTGCCATTAACCTTTGGAATAACATAGGCATAGCGATTTTCACCCACGGCGGCATTGAGGCCCGCCACGAGATCGGCAATTGCCGAGTTTGAACCAAAGCCATCGTTCTCGATTTCCATCAGACCAAACACATCAGCACTGATCCCCACCATGGCGCTGACAATCTTCGCTTTTTGACGCTCAAACTCACTCAGGGTATTGGCACCGCGCGCAGTCGGGAAACCGCCGCCCTGCCCATCGCCATTAAAATAGTTCAGTACGTTAAAGCTGGCGACTTTCAGGTTGCCGCCTTCGGCTAGTACTGGCGATTGTGGACGAGGATTTTCCGCCACAAAATTAACTGGCTCAGTCGGCATAATGCGATAAAGATTAAAGCCATAGTGCATAACACCAGTAAGGCTTGTGGCTTTATCACCCACACGCACAGTGTTCGATGCGCTTAAACCTGGCGCAGGGAAAATCACAGGATCAGGGTTCTGCGCCGTTAAGCCATCGTCGAGTAAAATACTGTCTTTGAGATTAGCAGCCGTGACGGCCAAGGCATCGGCGCCTGGTGCGGCGACTTGCGTCCCAATAAAGTGACGGCTACTACCGAGTGAAATTTCACCATAGCGACCTAAGTTGTAGACTTCGTTCACCACCAGATCTTGGCTAAAGCGTACGCGCATGCCTTCAAAGGGTTCAAAGTCATCGCTCGAATTCACAGGCAAGGTCACCACGGCGGCTGTCGGTAGGGTTTGTCCTGCTGCACAAAGTTTATGATCGGCAACGGTAGTCAGTTCCGTTAAACCTTGATATTCAGTGACTTTAGCCTTTAAGCGTACACGATCGCCCGCCACGTAACCCGTAGGCGCATTACCGGTGTAAACAAACACCCCTTCCGAGGTTTGTGGATCGTTATCAGCTTCGTTGTCGGCCATTTGTACGAAGATGCCCTTGAGGCCAGCTTCTTGATTACTCACCACTATGGCCTCAACCACTAAGGTTTGTCCGTTTAATGGACTGACATTAGTCGAACCTTGCAGGGCATGGATAGGCGTTGAGGCTTCACCACAGGCTAATGAACTCGGCGGCGGCTCAACAGGATCGGTTGGAGTACCCGCGCTGAACTTACCCAAATCAGAGATATCGTCTTTAGCAAAACCCAACCAAGTATTAAAGCTGACAACATCATCAATAATAGGATCAGCGATTAACTGATCGGGATTGCGGCGCAGGGTATTGTCCTGTGTCGATAAATCACCACTGCCCCATTCACTGCCGGGATCGACACCCACTTGGCCCAAACTATCAATCACTTGGTCTTGATAGGTCAGCACAATGGCATCATCACCATTGAAAAAACTCGCGCTGCTTTGTTGATTCGTCACCGCCAGAATATCGGCCGATGCGTCGTTATCAGCGACAACATAAGTTGCCCCTGCCGCTAAGGTGCCATTCAGGGCGATAGTCGTGCCCACATTTGTGCTGCCATTAAAATAGAAGCGCAATTGATACTGGCTTAAGTCGATGCTGTTGGCGGTTGGGTTGTACAGCTCAATGGCTTTGTTATTGCCGCTGCCTTCAACATATTCAGAAATAATCAGATTATCGGCAGCATGAGCAACGCCACAGATGCTACTGATGGCTAACGCCAACAGCGTTTTGTTATTAAACATAATGACCCCTAAAAGTATCTTTTATATTGATATTTGAGTTTATGATTGACCATTTCACGAAGCATTCAGCTTCGAAAACTGACGATACTATAGGGAATAAAGGTTACAAATTAGTTGCACCCAAGTTGCAACTTAAGATGGATATTTAGACAAAAATTTAGCAGTTTGAACTAGGAAAAACAGATAAAGATGGCGAGCATGGCTCACCATCTTCGGTTTCCCGTTATAGCGGTTGCAACTGAACATCAAGCAGCTTCACCAACAACAACTCTCCCCGTTCGCTAACTCTAAACTCGCCATATTTGGCTTGGCTGAAGTGGTCGGCTTTGCCCTCTTCGAAGAAAAAACTATTTGAGGCCAGCTTTACTCTATGATTACGTAGGCGAAAATCCACGGTGAGTTGATCGGCGGCTTTGGGCTGGTCACGGTAAATACCGACAAAGTGCGCCACCTTTTGCGAGTCGAGCGTCAATAACAGTTGTCCCTGCGTCATTCCTTCAGGCAACGCGGCGCGCACCTCCTGCGCAATGGCATACTCCAAGGCCATATAATCCCCCTGCATAATCGAGCGAGGGTCCACTGGCGCTAAGGCAAAACGTACTACTTGGCCATCCTGTAATAACTGTTCAAACTGGGCGATTCGCCAGTTGATGCTTATCAGCAGTGCCGCGGCGGTAAACACCGCTAAGACTAAGGCACGCTTATGATAACGGCTTAATGCTAAGGTCGCTTTATCCATTATGCTTGCTCCTTTGGTACAACAGGTACTTGCGTGATGGGGAAAAAGCGCCACATAAGTAGCCTCGCGATAATAAGCACTCCGCCTAATCCCATCAAATACAGAGATTTAAGCATCAAGGTCGTCTCTAGGGAATAATAATAGCTCGCCGCAAACACCAGCCCAGAGGCAATCCCCATCCCCTTAAGCCACGCTTCGTGTCCGTAGTGCCCTAACAATATGAGTAGCACAGCCGTAGATAAGCCCTGCATAGGCAAAGACAGTGCACTAATAAGCACTAACCCTAAAAACGCGCACAATATGGCGGGATGAGTGAATGGGAACTGCCATTGTTTACACAGACTCAGAAGTAAAAAGCTACAGATGGCAAACACGACCAGTAAATGAAGCGCGGTTATCCCCGACTGCCAACCCACGGCATACAACTGCGAAAACTCCCTATCCAGACTAAACACATACATAAGTTGAATGGTGAGCAGATTTGCACTCGTGGCAAAAATCCACATTCTCGCCCGTTGATAGTGGTGCCCAGTGTGGTGAAGATTGAATAGCATAATGCTTGATAGCAATAGCCACAGCGTCGGCGTTAACGATAAGAGATGCCACTCGGCCAACAAGCCGGTGACACAGACGCTACAGCCAAATGCAAATACCCACTGGGCCACAGCGTGCTTGATAATCCCCCAAAGCAGTAAAAACAATGCCGCCATGCATAGATACCAAGCCTGATTGAAGGTATCGCCGAGTAAATCAAACAGTCCCCAAGCCAAGGCAAGCGTGCCGCTTAAACAAGAGGCAAAGGCAAACTGCTGCAAGAAGTGCTGTTGGCGCCCACCCCAATATAAGGCAAGCCCTAAACCTAAATAACTGCCACCAATAAAAAGTGCTGTACCGCCTTCGAATCGCCCCAATAGGCTATCAAAAAGTGACACCATAAAACCTAGTAAAAACCAAGCGGCGATCCAAGCCGCTCCAGCTTGCATCAAGGCGATATACCAGGGCATATCTTGGGATTCGGGTAATTCAGCGGAGTTTACTGCGCCCTGAGCATACAAACTATCCCACAGGGTTTGTGCTGCAGATACGCCACTTGCGGGACTGAACTCATGATTCAATTTACTCATGGTGTAATCCCTCACTCGCGCAGACGTTTTGCATTAAATCAACACTGAATTGCCTATGTAACCGCCTCAGTACCGAACTCAGACCTGTGCTCGCCAAAATGATGTAGAGCCCGATAAATAAAAAGCCGCCTATAGGGTCAGTATCGTGAAACAGTAGCTCTGTTAGCAACGCCGCACCGACGGTGATCAAACTAAAGCCACCCAATGCCAAAGGATAAACCTGCAATCGCTTGTACCTGAACCACCAGAATCCAAACAATAAATGAACAATGTAACCAGCCCACACACCCACAAGCAGAGGCTTAGCATCGCTCGGCTCGAAAATCATCCAGCACACAAGTAAGGTAAAACACGCCATGGCTGCAAGGGAAGTTGAATACTGTACCAGCGGCGCATGCCAGCGTTTGCTTGTGCTGCCGAGAAATACAAAACCGTAATACAGCGTCAGATTTATCACGGCGAAGATAAATAACCACTGCTGTTCATCTAACCAGTACGAAGTGGTATCAACATAAAGCCCAAGGCTTAAATTAACCAGCCCCACCAGTAGTAACCATAGGCCATCAAAGCCTGCCACCCAAGCAAAGGGAAGAATCGCAAGCGCCCATATGGCGAATAACTGCCAAGGATCTGCGCCAGTTTGATATGTTTGCCCGACCAGCGCTAACAGCCCTCCCACCAACAGGCTCACCACTAGCAGCGCGGCATTGGCAAGGGTTGCACCAAATAATGATTGAGCTGAGTCAACGAGCCGCTTCGATGCACTTCGATAATACAACCAAATAAAGCTGACAAGGCTAATCAATAGCGCTGCTTCAATCAGCGCAAACTTGCTCATTCGCTCGAGTGACTGCCAGTTGAAGGCAAAAAAGAAAATCACGCCGCAGGCAAAGCTTAACGCCCCAGCCCATTGTAAAAGCTGGGCCAATAGGCTGCGCCAACGGACGGCGTTGGGCGGCACGGATAACTGTCGAAACAGATCGTTTGCCTGGGTAGACGTGATGTGTCCCTGTTCTAACCATTCATAGACTTGTGAGGTAAGATTACGCAATCTAAAAGCTCCCTAAGCAACATCCACTACACAAAAATACGCATTTAACTCACTTCAGTGCAATAATTAATTGTATTAACTTGTCTCACATAAAGATAAGCTTAAGTCTTAAAGACCAATGGGAGAATCTATGCGGCTAGCCATAATAATAAATTTACTATTTTGCCTAGTAATCCATTTTTCAGGTATTGCCATGGCCAATACACTCTCAGCGGTTCAGTCAAAATCGATCATTCGTGTTGGTGGCTACCAATTTGCTCCCTACGTTAATTTACAGGAAGACGGACGTTATACAGGCTTAACACTCGATCTTATCAATGCGTTAAATCAAATTCAGCAAGAAATCAGTTTTGAGTTTGTATCTACGAGTATTGAGTACCGATATAAAGCCTATGAAGCAGGTCGATTTGAGATGATCATGTTTGAAAACCCCCATTGGGGCTGGGAAAAATTCGATACCGCCTTTATTCCTTTGCACATTCATGATGGCGAGATCTTTATCGCTTTGAAAGAAAAAGCAAAAGACCCTGAATTTTTTGAACAGCTTAAAGATAAAACACTGGCACTCGTTAAAGGTTACCACTATCGTTTTGCCCACTTTGAAACCGATCCGGTAAAACTTGAAAATGAATTTAAGGTCGTTTTTGTTAATAGTAATAAAGCATCGATTGAAACCATACTTCGAAAGCGGGCAGAAGTTGCACCAGCCACCATTTCCTATCTTAATTATTACCTAGCAACAAATCCCCACGAACAACAACGATTATTTGTGTCAAATCAATGGGACCAACATTACTATCATGGGATCTTATTAAATCCAAATTCGCAGCTAAGCCCTGAAAAACTCAATCTTTGGTTAAATCAACTGCAGCAAAATGGCAAGCTACAAGAGTTAGTTCGTCAGTACGGCCTAGAACTAGTGATTGAACACTCTGCCAACTCTAAACATGTTCACTGAAAAACCATAGGCGCACTAAATAAATGCGCCTAATAGAGAACATAGTGAGATCAATAAAAATATCATTCCCAACAGGTACAAACGCAGCTTGTTATTCGGTGGGCTCAAGATTGCAATGTAGCAGTGCCATATGGCGAAAATACCATAGTTAAGTCCGATAAAAAGCAGTAAACCGTAGCTGTACATACTGGAAACAACTCCAAATGCACAAGCGAATAAACATAAGCAAGATGTGACAAAAAAACCAATTTGGCATAGAAATAAGCTATGTAATGTTTGCTTATGCGACTCATCAATATTGTTCGCTTTGAAGGAATCGCTAATTTGCTTTTTGCCAGACAAAAAATAATTCACGCTTATCGCTAAGCTCAACATTGCCGCAAGATGAATGCTAATCGGCATACTGTCCTCCTTCAAACTATGTTCACTAATTCATTTAACCCCATATTCTTAACTAAGACCCGGTTTTACCCGTCTACATTTCGATTTGTAGCAATGAATTTATACCAATCGTATTAAATGAAGAATCACGGCATGTAACCGTAAAAATAGTAAAGGAGCCATTCGGCTCCTTTACTATTAAAATCAATTATCAATGATGGCAATGCTCATCGTGAACATGGTCGTCATCCATAAACTCATCATCACCTTCTTGGTGTTGCATCACGCCCCATCCATCGGTCATGCCGCCAAACTCAGCCGCAAAATCATTGAGAATGGTTTCTTGCTCAACCAAGTCATCGTAGTCCGGCACCATGTTGATGCATACGATGATTTCCCACTTGCCAAGTTCATCGTTAAGGTTCAGCTCAACTTCGCCTTCTAAATCGGAGTTGGCTAACTCTTCGAGTGCAGATTCAGCATCACGCTGATCATCGAAAACTAAAAAGAAATCAACATCTAGGGCTTTAGTGAGGTCAATTCCGGCTTCGGCCATCGCAGCCAGCATTTTGCCATTATCGTCGTCTGGAAATTGCATATCCTACTCCACAGTATCTGGCTTATTCAGCCGCAATGATTTGAACCGATTGACCATTAAAGCTGACGATGTCACCCGCAACGACTTTTTTACGTTTGCGCGTTTCCACTTCGCCATTGACGGTAACCAAACCTTCATCAATAACATGCTTTGCTTCGCCACCGGCATTCGACATGCCTTGTACCTTTAATACTTTGTACAATTCAATAAAATCTTCACCAGGATACAAAGCTAACTGATTAATTTGCGCCACTTAAACACGCCTCAAAAAATAAACCTGCGGCATTATAGCAGCATGTCCCATGGGATGCAGATAATTTAACTTATCTTTGCCTTTCATCGGCGAGCAGCCCATAGGCGGATTCATCTAGCCACTCATCGCCTATCTTAAAATGCTGCCGAAACACGCCTTCGAGTTGAAAGCCACATTTCTCCATCACCCGAGCCGAACCGATGTTGTCTTTGGCGCAGTGCCCAACCAATTTATGGACTGACAAACTCAAACAGGCCCAATCAACAACCGCCTGTAAACTCTCAGTGGCATACCCTTTACCTTGCCCCGCGTGCGCCAGCAAATAACCGACCTCGGCACGTTGCTCCTCCACACTATGGCAATGAAGCCCGGTTAAACCGATAAACTCACCGCAATCAAGGTTTTCAATTACCAGCGTGAGCCAATCGCCAGAGGCATAGTCCCAGGTGGCTGAGCGCTGCTCAAACTTTTGCCTGATCACTTCGGGAGCTTCAGGAATACGCACGTAACGATTGATGTCAGGATCTTGGTGTAATGCCAAGAAATGTGGCCAATCCTGCTCTTGTAAACTGCGAAGTCTTAGTCTGTCGGTATACAGTTCAAGCATAGCGGCTCCCCAATGGATGGACGAACTAAAAAAATGGCAGCCAAACGCTGCCATTGTCTCGGCGAGAAGACGATTAACCGCGGCTAGTGACTTCGAGTAAGTGGTAACCAAACTGGGTTTTAACTGGACCTTGAACCACGTTTAAAGGCGCACTGAATACCACTTCATCAAACTCACGCACCATCATCCCTGGGCCGAATGAACCTAATTCGCCACCTTGAGCACCCGATGGGCATGAGGAATGGGCGCGGGCGATTTGCGCAAAATCGGCACCATCGAGGATCTGTTGTTTAAGTGCTTGGCACTGCTCTTCGCTGCTCACTAACAAATGTCTTGCTGTAGCCTGAACCATGGTAAAACTCCCTGAATAATCCTGAGACATTTGCCCCAAATATCATATGGTTCCCGTTTTATGACTGAAAACGGGATGTGAATGTTGAGTATAAAAACATTCTGTTTAATTAAAAAGTCTTAAACTGCGCCGTGATTGATTTTGTTATCGATAACGGCGCAACATAATTGACTCGGTATTAAGCCTTAGTCGCCGCAATCCAGCGATCGATTTTCTGCTCCATCACCGCCATAGGTAGCGAGCCAGAAGTGAGGATCTGATCATGGAAAGCTTTGAGGTCGAACTTATCACCTAGGGCTTTTTCAGCACGCTCACGTAGGGCAAGGATTTTTAGCTGGCCTACTTTGTAGGAGAGCGCTTGCCCCGGAATCGCCATGTAACGCTCAACTTCGGCAATAATATCAGACTCGGCCATGGGCGAATTATCCTTCATATATTGAATCGCTTGCTCGCGGCTCCAGCCTTTGGCATGTAATCCCGTATCCACCACCAAACGCATTGCACGCAGCATTTCATCTGACAGCTTACCAAAGTATTGATAAGGGTCGCTAAAGAGCCCCATTTCGATGCCTAAGTATTCAGCATAGAGCGCCCAGCCTTCTTCGAAGGCGGTATAGCCACTGAAACGTTGGAACTCAGGAACGCCTGTGAGCTCTTGTTTAATGGCGATTTGGAAATGGTGACCAGGCGCGGCCTCATGTAATGATAACGTCGTCATGCCCCATTTCGGCTGAGCTTTTAGATTATAGGTGTTGATATAAAACACCCCTGGACGACTACCATCCACAGCCGGCGATTCATAGGATGCGCCCGCAGCCGACTGCTCTCTAAAGCTTTCAACCGGTTTAACCACATAGTCGGCCTTTGGCATCACATTAAAATACTGTGGCAAAACTTGGTTAATCTTATCTTTTAACACCATATAGCCATCGATTAGGCCTTGGCGATCGTTATAGAAGTATTGTGGCTCAGACGATAAAGAGGCGAAAAAGGCTTTTAAATCTCCTTTAAAACCCACCTGCTCACGGACTTTGTCCATCTCAGAAAGAATACGCGCGACCTCATTCAAACCGATTTGGTGAATTTCATCCACTGGCATGGTCGTGGTGGTATGGGAATTGGCTAAATGCTGATACCAAGCCTTACCGTTTGGCAGACCGGACCAACCGTCGGTTGCACGTGACTTAGGCAAATAAGTCTGCTTGAAGTAATCGCGCAGCCCCGTTAATGCAGGTACTAAACGCTCATTAATCATCGCCTGATAACTTGCCGTTAGCTCAGCTTTATCTTGATCCGAAAACCCTTCTGGGAAGTGATTAATCGGTGAATAGAAAATGCTTTGGCTAGCATCCGTAGTAAGCATGGCATCAAGCTGTGGAATAATCCGCTCAACTAACACGCGCGGTAACACCACCTTACTGGCAATACCTTCATTCATGCGATTCTCGGCCAATTGGATCCAATCAATAAAGCCGTTAACACGCTGCTCCCAGTTACGATAATCCTGTACTGTGTTAAACGGCTGTGCACTCTCACCGCTACCCAGTTGCACCATAGTGATCACTGTGCTGTAGAACTGGCTAATAGGCATAAAGCGTGATGGGAAAGTTTCGTCTACTAAGGCCATTTCGCGGTCATACACAAACAGCGCATAGCTGAGTTGTAAATCGGCTGGCAATTGCTCAAGGTCAATCGCTCTCACTTGCGCTAAATAACGGGTATTAAGATCATGACGCGCCTTAAGATATTCCTCGGTTAAGTCTCCACCAAACTGCGCGTTGTAATCATTAACACCGACAAAAGTGGCGTAAATCGGTTCTAACTTTAAGTAATCTTTAAAATAGGCATCGACTAAGGCAGCGTATTTAGACTCAGCGGTTTGAGCTTCACTTTGCGCCGGAGCGGCTTGGGTCGTACCTTCCTGTACTGCTGTCGTTGTTTCCGGCTTTGAGCAGCCTTGTAAAGCAAACACTAACGCTATCGTTCCCGCTAATAAACTTAATTTCATCTTATATATTTCTCCTTTTGGGTCCGTGATAGCCAAACTCTTCCTATACTTAGTTCAAAGTCTGCTTACGGGATTCATCTATGATCTACTCATTTCGTAACTCAGGTTTTAGGGATCCTGAAACAGGGGTCTATAACCAAACCTATTTCATGGAAGTATTCAACCGAGAGTGGCACAGGCACATACGCGAGCAACAAAGCTTGGCGTTATTGTATCTGTGCCCTCACATTCATGAAACCGTCAAACAACCCCATTTACTCGAATTCTTTACTAAACAGGTACAAGAAGCACTGCTACGGGCGACAGATTTGATTGCAAGGTTAGATCACAACCATTTTGCGTTAGGACTTTTCAATATTGATGAGGAAGGTACGGAAGTCGTTTTAAAAAGGATAGCGAAACATATTCAAGAGTTTAACCAAGAATTTGGAAAAAATCATAAGCTGAAGATTGATTATAAACTCGCAGCCTGCATCTGCTTACCGAGCCAAGAACAAAAAATAGAATCATTATTTAATCATGTCTCCAGGTTGTCATTGGAGCTAGAGCGCGATCAAAATCAATCGCAAGCACTGATAAAACTTCAATAAAGAAAAAGCCCCTTACGGGGCTTTTTAGATCTGCATTGCGAATACAGTGAGTTACAGTTCGACGTTGTGCATACGCGCTTTTTCTTTGATATAAGCGATATAGCTGTTTGCACTCTTCTCAGTCTTCTTATCCTTCGCGGCTAATACAGCGCGGTTATAAGCTGACTTGTACTGTTTCAAACTTAAATGGGCTAGCGCCAATTCGAAGTTTGCTTCACCTGGATGCTCAATACCTAAAGAGATGGCTTTTTCAAGCACAGGAATCGCTTCAGAGTATTTCTCATTCAAACTCAGTAAACGACCTTGTTTCAGGTACAGCTTGCCATCGTTATTGATAGCAGCCGCTTTTCCATAAAACTCAGCAGCTTCTTTGAACTCTTTCGCGTTTTGGTAGAAACCTGCCAGAATCTCATAGGATTTAGCATCCTGAGTGATTAGACCTGACTTCATGTTCTTCTCAAATACTTTAGCAGCTTGGTATGGCGCACCTTTCTGTGCCATTAGCTGAGCTAAACGAGTGATGTTAGCTCCTGTATCCAAGAAACCATTACGGTAAGCCAAATCATAAGTCGCGAGCGACTTATCATAGTCTTCTACCATCAGATAAAACTGTGCTAACTGAACCCATAATCTGCCATCATCCGGGAATAACGGCACCATGACTTCTAACACACCAACGGCTTTTTTATACTTCTTCTGGTTGAAGTAAGACGTCAGTTTCATCTGATACAGACCTTTATCAGGAGCTTCGGCGAGAGAAAGACCTTTATCAGCCACTTCAATCACTTTGTCCCACTGTTTCAGTTCTGTGTAAGCAATACCGATACGACGATACATTTGAGAATCAGCCTTACAAGTAAAGTCCATCCACTTGTAATAATAAGGAATCGCTTCCTTAAACTTCTTCTCTTGTAACAATAAGTCGGCATAGAGGCGCAGTGTCGCCGCGTGATCTGTTCCACCTAAAATATCCGCTTCAACGGCTTGTTTCAGGTACTTGATCGCAGTATCCATCTTGCCCTTTTCGGCATAGAAGTTACCGAGCATACGCGCAACATACGCTTTATCGAAATCATTCTTTGGGTTTGCTTCTAACAAAATAGCGATTGCTTCATCAAGCTGACCATTTGTATAAGCTTCAAAGGATTTCTGAACCTTTTTAGCAGCACTTTCGCCTACCGCTTTAGATTGACGCTTATCTACTTCACATTTCTCAGCTGCAACAGCTGATGAAACCGATAATGCACCACCACAAAGAGACAGCAATAACGCAACTGCGATTTTATTTGCATTACGCATTGTTATTTGCCTCCTTTATCTAAAGTGAAGTCTAATTGCACAGTCATGCCAGGTTGTTTAAGTGGCTTGCCATCAACAATCTTTGGCTTATATTTCCACTTTTTCAGTGCACGAATTGCTTCTTTATCAAACAAACGTTTAGGTTCAGCATTGATAATTTCAACATCATCAACACCACCCAACTCGTTAATGGTAAAGCGTAACTGCACCCAACCTTCTTTACCGTCACGTGCCGCAGCAATTGGATATTGAGGCTCAATACGGACGATTGGTGTTGCATCGCCGTCACGCGTCATCATATTACCCAATTTGAAACCACCGGCACTATGACCACCAGCTTCAACACCACCCATATTGAACGACATAGACGTATCAATATTTGATGAAGTGTCTGGTGGCGTAGTATCAGGCTTTTGTGGTTGCTCTGGTGGTGGTGGCGGCTTAGGCACTACCCTTGGTTTATTCTGTGCTTTTGCATCCTGTCTATCCATGGTGATTTCAATTACAGGGGTCTCGGCCGATGTTTCAGCGCGTTGCGCCCCACCACCGACCAAGAACGCCATAAAAGCGAACAGACCAAAAGTCACAGCAGCACCAATAATGATTGATACTAGTGCTCTTAGCATATTAATCGTTCCCCGCAGATACCGAAATCTTATCTATACCAGCCGCTTTGACTTGGTCTAGAACTTTAACAACTAAGCCGTGTTGCGTATCTTTGTCGGCCTGGATCAGCACTGCTGCTTCAGGCGCTTCAGCTAGCATACGCTCAACGTTTGCAGTTACACGCTCGATATCAACCTGACGGTTTTCCATCATGATCACGCCAGTTTTGCTGACGCCGATAAAGATGTTCGCCGAAGGCTTAGAAGTCGCTTGTGAAGCTTTTGGTTTGTTGTAGTCCAAACCAGATGGTTTCACGAATGACGTTGTTACAATGAAGAAGATCAGCATGATAAACACGATGTCGAGCATCGGTGTCATATCAATTTGCGCTTCCTCGTCTACACTGGAATGCTTTTTACGTGCCATGTTCAATCTCTCTCTAGTGGTGCGGCATGCTGTCTTTTAGCTTTTCTAAGCTGATTTTCATTTTGGCATCAAGGCGAGTACTGAAGAATACTCCCGATAATGCTGCAACCATCCCCGCCATAGTGGGCATTGTTGCCATTGAAATACCAGCCGCCATTAAACGAGCATTACTCGTCCCCTGAACTGCCATCACATCGAACACTGAAATCATACCGGTAACAGTACCTAACAAACCTATCATAGGACAAATCGCTACTAAGGTTTTTATGACCAGCATACGTGCATTCAAATCTTGCTTCGCTTGGGACAGCCAAGCTTCACGGATACGGTGTGCATACCAAGAGGTGGTTTCCTCTCTTGCATCCCATGCAGCTATGATTGCTTTATGTTGCTTTGGTGATATCCAATTAAGATACCAGTAACGCTCAAGCATCAATACCCACATTAAGAACAGCACAAACGCTACTAACCAGAGGACGTCGCCTCCGGAGGCCATGAAGCCCCTGACGGAATCCCATATGTCCATCAGGTAGATCATCATTAGTCAGCCCTCTTCTCAGCGTGCGCTGCGATGATACCAGCACTTTGCTCTTCCAGAACTTGCACGATTGACTTGCTACGAGCAACAACAACTGCGTGCATTAACATCAGTGGCAGAGCCGCAACCAGACCTTGAACTGTAGTGATCAGCGCCATAGAAATACCGCCAGCCATCAGTTTTGGATCGCCTGTACCGAATAATTGGATACTTTGGAAGGTTGCAATCATACCCGTTACTGTACCTAACAGACCCATCATAGGTGCGATAGCGGCCAGAACTTTGATGATTGAAATGCGAGACTCTAACGCAGGCGTTTCTTTTAGAATCGCTTCGTCAAGTTTCAGCTCTAATGTTTCAACGTCAACGTCTTTGTTCTCTTGATACACTTTCAGGATACGGCCTAAGGCGTTATTACCTGGCTTATCAATGTTCTTACGTTGGCTGTTCACACGAGCGCCGATGATAGTCATAGTCACTAGACGTTCGATAGAAATCAACAGACCTAATGCTAACAGAGCGATAATGATGTAACCGATAGTACCACCCGCTTCTAAACGATCTTCAAAGCTTGCTTTGTTAGTGAAGATGTTTAACAGCACGCCACGAGCTGGGTCGATATAGAATGGCGCAGTACCAGAAGTAGTTTGTTCCCACTTACCCACTGCACTCACTTGGTAGCCTTCTGGCTGCTGTGATAACTCTTGAATTAAACCTAACTCATGGTTGTAAACAACATACTTGCCATCAGCAGTTAAGTTGTAAGTACCGATACGGTGAATAGTGGTGTTTTTAACGCTACCGTCGATCCCAGTTACAGAACCTTCGAATTTAACAACCTTACCAGATTGTGCCATTTCGAATAATTGTTCTTGCCAGAATTGCTCTAACTCTTCGATTTTTGGTAATTGCTTACGCGCACCTAAATCAGCGATAAATTTATCGCGATTTGGGTATTGTGCACTGACGTTTGAGCTCGCTAATTTACCAGCGAAATCGCCCGCTTCACCTTTAACCACACCGAACATCTCACCCAAGTCACCTTGAGCAGTTTTCAGGTCTTCTTCTAACTGAGCAATTTTACGCTCGTTGTCTAAGAAAGCTTGGTTTAGGTCTTTACCGCGTTGCTTTTCAGCCGCTAAAGCATCTTTTTCACGCTTTAACAGAGCCGCTTTATCGCCACGCTCAGCTTGGAACTCTTGTTCACGTTTGCTGTTAACTTTGCCTTCAGCAGCGCGATCAACTTTAACTTGCTGCAATAATTGATCGATGGTCTTAGGCGCATCAGCAGCGCTTGCCATACCAGCAGTTAAAGAAAAACTTGCAGCTAATACAGCTGTAGTAATTAACTTCTTCATTATTGTGCAGTCTCCGCAGCAGGAATTGGTAACGCGAATAGATCTAGAGCGCCTTGTTTACGGGCAATGCGGATACCTTTAGTCAGTTCACGCAAATAGCTGTCATCTAACTTATCCCAACCCTTAGTTTGTGGGTTATACATCCAGCCAGTCTTCTGATCTAAGCTCTGAGCATAAAGAGCTACGCGACCTAAGTTAAAGAAGTCTACCAATACTTCTTTACCATCTAGGGTCAATTTACCTTGGTTAACTGCAACAGCACTACCGTATTCACGCTCGATGCTGTACGCATCCAGAATCAAACGATATTTTTCAGCTAAAGTCACTTCAGCAGTGTTTAGCAGTGTTTTTAACTCTTTTACGCGGTTAGCACGAATTTCAGAGTTAAATGGCAAATCTAATTGAACGAATTGTTCTAAAGACTCAACCATTTTAAACATTAAAGGCACAACACCTTGACGCAGTTTGTCTACGCCGTTGATGTCATTTTGAATCGAGTCCATTGTTTTTTGTTGATCAGCAACTAAGCTGGCAACGTAATCGTTATAGGACTTTAGTGATTCACGCTCATCAGCAACAGAACCATACTCGAAGAGCATGTCTTGTGCTTGATCAAAATACTTATCAACGTTCTTTTGCGACGCAGCAGCATCAGCATGGATCATACTATCCGCTTTTTGCACGTCGGTAAGAGGATCTGCAACTACTAAGTTGCTGCTCGCTAATGCCAGCACGCCAACAAGTGCAGTAGCGATTTTTGTTCTATTGCTTACCTTGGACATAGTTCCCAACCAATTTGAAGTGAATAAAAAAGTTAACTTAACAGCAACATCACTTTAAGCAAGACTTACTTTAGTAAATGCTTACTGTAAGTTCATCTTTCTCTTGTGATTCTTAGTTTTTTCTTCCCTTTCCTATGCCTTTGCAGGCATAGACCCGCTGGCATCATTTCACAAAATGTTGACCTGTGTCAACATTCGGGACACGTAAAAACGAGTGTAAAGAAGTCTTAGTTATGAATTTTTTTATGAAAGGTGTTTTTTTAAGCAACATAATCCTTATGCGTATGCTCTAAATTCCCAACCCTACTGAAAAGCAGTATCTAACCCACTAAAAAATAATGCTTTTTAAGAAATGAAACCAGAATTGGTCGTTAACGGAATTTAAACATTTACTTGGGTATCACTCATTAACAAGCTATGACTTGAAATGAACCTATTGATAGATAAACTTGCATTTTCTGTGCTTAAGCATTTTTAAATGTCGAATATCGCATGTGCCATGCAATGACTTCATTCTTCTCATTATGCACTTCTTCTACCGCAAGCCCTTCTACTTTTAGCGTTATAAGATATTGTTTAAGAGTATTTATTTTCTCTGAATCCATAGCCGCAGCAACGAGCTCACTTAGTCGGTTTTTGTACACTTCGAGTTGCGTATTAACAAAATCAAGATACTCAAGCTTTTTATCTACAGGCCAAAAAAGTCCATTCTTGAAAAAATTGTTCACATAACTAAGAAGCTCAGTTTCATGTAATGCCATCTCATCGATTGTGGCAACCTCGGACAAATGCCGATTAATGTCCATTCGACTCTGTTCGCATTTAGGACAAGACTTCACCCTCTTTAAATCGTCTGGGCCACGCAATGTTCCCATATTCTGAGCAAGTTGTCTCAATAATTGAGTGATGATATCAATCTGTTTAAGCCGCAAGAAATCAAGTAATCTACTATTACTCTTGATGATGGAAGAACCCTTATTGTGGATAATTGACTCAAACACACCACCTTTAACCAGCACTCGGTTCACTTCATAAAATGACTTCTCTATGTCTGAATATTCGATACCAAATTGAGAAATTACCATATCAAATTCACTATCTGAAAAAGGTAAACTCTCTGCTCTAACATTCCCGATGAGCTCAATGCTAATATTCTTATTAAGATGATGCTCGATCAACGGTTGAGAATTTATGTTAGCAAAATCAATGCCTTTAATCGCTCCTTTAACATCAGATTTTTTGAAATGATCCTGTGCTAAAAGGGGTAATGCGCCATTCCCTGTCGCGATATCTAGTAATCTAAAATTATCAGGCAAACGGTTAAAGATGCGCTCCCAGATACTGCGTAAGTGGCCTGTATAATTCTCACTAAATTCATTACCGAATGAAGTTAAGTGTCCAGATTTCCAATACTCACTCCAGTGTTCACTCATTCATATATCCCACTATTCAAACCAAATTACTGAACAGCCTACATCTTAAATAACTATTTTCAACTGTTTGAGTAATCAGACTGAATGCTCAACTTTCTTTCAAGATGTAATTAAAGGCTGGTTCTTCATGTACGACCAAGCTAAACAATTATGCCTTCAAAGTTAGACCAATAAAGTAATAAAAAGGCCAGTATATAACTGGCCTTTTAACTGCAAGAAGTTTATTAACTATGCATTAGAATTTGATTGTATAAGAAGCACGGTACTCACGTCCGTAGTTGTTATACAGGTCAGCATTCTCATAAACACCTGCTGAACTTAACACTGGATCTTCATCTGTTAAGTTGTTAATACCTAACATGATCTTGCCAAAGTTACCAGCATCGTAGCTATAGCTGATATTATGGATTAACCATGAATCTAAATGACCTGTAGTACCTGACTCATAAGTAGAACTGGTGTAGTTCATGTTCCATGCTAGAGTGTTATCACCAAATGAATAAGTTGTAGTGAATACAGACTTGTAATCTGGTGAACCAGCCCAACCAGCGATATCCTCAGATACACCAGCAGTGTCTTCTGTTACGTAGCTTAGAATAAAGCTGTTCATCCAGTTAACACCAAAATCACCGATGCTAGTTTCAAAGTTTGCATTTAGGCCTACGTCAATACCTTCAATCTCAAACTTATCACCGTTCGCATAACCAGTACCAACTTCTAAAGCTTTACCTAAAGAACCGTCAGCACCATTTGGAGCACGAACTACATAGAAGGTATCATCGGCAGTGATAGTGCCATCAGCAATCCCCTTCAATACTGACTGAGTTGAACGTGAGCTGATCACATTTTCTACTGTCAGGTCAAAGTAATCGACTGTTAAACCAACGTTTTCAACGATATCCCACGCTACACCCAGGTTGATATAATCTGAAGTTTCTGGTTGTAGATTTTTATTCGCTGAGTAGTACGTATCAATCTGTTTGCTTGGACAATCGGCTTCAGCAATACCTTGATCGCGGCAATATGGAATATCGCGAGCAGATTCAGCACTGAATGAAGTAGCAGCGTACAACTGGTCTAACGAAGGTGCGCGGAACGCTTCTGAGTATGAAGCACGGACAACTAAACTATCCAATGCTTGCCAACGAACTGATGCTTTAGGTGACAACTCACCACCAAAGTCACTATAATCGTCGTAACGAGCAGCTAAGTTAACTTCTACACTGTCAACAACGGGTAATACGGCTTCGTAGAATACCGCTTTAACATCACGGCTACCACCCGCAGAGTTACCAGCGCTACCACCAATTAAATCAGCTTCAGATTGAGCATCATAAACAGAGGCAAATTCTTGCTCAAAGTATTCTGCACCAACGTAGTGAGCGACTGTACCGCCAGGTAATTCGAAAGCATCAAAACCGATACCCGCAAACCACTGGTTAAAGTAAGAACTGTCTTGAGTTAAGGTAGTTGCTTTCATATTCGCAATACCTTCTTCTGAACCAAGGTCAATACCATTTGCTTGGTTGTATGCAAGGCCTGCATAGCTTAAATAGTACTCGCCAACACTCTTATTATCAGCTTTGTTATAGTGGTAATAAACTTCCCAAGAAGCATCATTTAATGAAGGTAAAGTTCCACGTAAACCAGTCAAATAGTCTTGGTTGTAATCGGTAACGTTACCGTCACGAGTACCAATACCCACCCAACGCCAGTAACCAGTCGTTACTTGGCCATATGGGTTATTTGGATTATCTGCAGCCATTTTGTTCCAAGCTGCAGCTGGCGGAGCATAACGACCAAATGACGAGTTAGCAGTTACCATTGCACGGCCAAACCACTCAACATCTTGTGCAACTTCATAGTTAGCATCGACGTAAACCGTGTTACGGTCAGTTGAAGCCTTGTTGTAAGACACGTTAGCAAACGCGTACATACAGTAAGTTGAACCTGGACCCCAATCGTCGTCAGCCGCTACTTTTTGGAATACATTTGAACCGTATTGTGCAGCTAAATCATCACACAAAGGTGATGCTTGAGCTTCAGAGAAATCTGGAGAAGCTACAGTAGCACCATAAATACTCCAACCGATGGTCTCAGTGTAAGCTTGGATAATACCGTCACCGTTAGCATCAAACATGCTTGCCGCAGTGTATGGGCGGTCACCATCTGAAATACCTTTACGATCTTGATGATCAAATGAGAAAGTAATATTGCCTTTGTCCATTTGATAACCAGAGACTACAGAAAATTCTTTACTGGTCAATCCACCATCGGCCTCACGAGAACCACCACCAGCATTGAATTCAACACCTTGGTAGTTCTTTTTCATGATGATGTTTACAACACCTGCGATAGCATCAGAACCATATGTAGATGATGCGCCATCAGTCAAAATGTCGATACGTTCAACGGCCGCCATAGGAATGGCGTTTAAGTTAGCCGAACTTCCACCTAACGTTGGAGAGCCTGGGAAACGTTTACCATCAATAAGAACTAGCGTACGAGATGAACCTGCACCACGTAAGTCGATAGTTGCTTGTGATTGAGCAGAGCTACCCGAACGCTCAGAGAATGAACCGAATGAGTTTAAGTTACTGTTGCGCAGTGCATCAGCTACAGTGAAGTTACCTTCGACTTTCATATCTTCAGTAGTGATAGAGGTAACAGGAGAAGCACCTTCTAAATCACTACGCTTGATACGTGAGCCAGTAACTTCAATACGCTCTACCTTTGCACCATCTTCTTCAGCAGCAAAAGTGAATGGAACGCTTAACGTCGCAGCAGTCACACCACTAATCAACGCAAAACGCACTGACTTAGCTAATAAGCTATTCTTATGCATTGTCTATCTCCCTGGATATTTGTTATTTATTATTTTGCTAAACAACTTAGATCAACCTGTTAACAGGCGGCATCAAGTCGACACAATAAAAACACATGGTAAACATAAAATCAACAAATACGACGATAGAATTACATCTGCCGTACACTGCACTGTACAGAGATAAGAAATAAACAAATAAAAACAAAAAGATAGAACACGCCATAGCACCACACTCAGCCAGGTACACCTCAGACTAAGTCTAAAGTCTACTTATTTTTCATACTCATAAATAAGGTAAATCTGCAAGACTTAGGCAAGTACAATGTTCGATGTAAAAGAAATGTAACTAAACCCAGGAAAGGTGCTCGACATATTGGCGATAAAGTTTGATGCCCATTTATATACTGCTAGAATTTTTGACCATGGGTGTAGAAGATGAAGCACTTCTAATGTAGGTAATGCTACTGTAATGATGGGACGGTTTAAGAGACCACTTGTCATAACATGATTGTTCAATACAAGAATCATTAAACTGTCTGAAACTCACATTTCATCACATGCAAAAATGTTGGAAGATAAGCTTAGTAAGAAGTCATACACTATTAACGCGAACAGCATCCTAAAATAATTTAAATTTATTCTATGTCATTAAATGAGTAATATTTACTAAATAAAAATGCCGCTTTAAAGCGGCATTTTATAAAGTCTAGCAATTAGAACTTGACGGTATAACTTGCTCGATACTCGCGACCATAGTTATTATATAGATCCGCATTTTCATACTTACCATTATTCAACACAGGATCTTCATCAGTTAGGTTATTCACCATCAAAGTGATAGCACCAAAGTTACCAATGTCGTATGTGTAAGTAATGTTGTGGATCAGCCATGAATCTAAATCACCCTCCGGCACGAGAACCGAACCGTTTTGGATCGCATTCTCTTTAGCATAAGTACCAGACGTATAATTCATATTCCATGAGAACTTATGGTCAGCGATGGTATAAGTTGTGGTTAATACAGATTTATAATCAGGTTGTCCTTCCCAGCCTGCGGTGTTTTGAGCTGCAGCTCCACCTACTTGCTCAGAAGTATAATCTAGGACAAAACTATTATTCCAATTGATACCAAAATCACCAATTCCAGTCGCAAAGTTTGCCGCAAATGCTAAATCTATGCCTTCGATTGATAATTTATCGCCGTTGGCGTAGCCAGTACCGACCTTCAATACACGTCCTAATGAACCATCTGGTGATGAAGGAGCGCGTTCGACATAGAAAGTACTAT
This sequence comes from Shewanella decolorationis S12, assembly GCF_000485795.1. Lineage (GTDB taxonomy): Bacteria > Pseudomonadota > Gammaproteobacteria > Enterobacterales > Shewanellaceae > Shewanella > Shewanella decolorationis. Next base: position 12,719 of record NZ_AXZL01000002.1, on the reverse strand, counting down.
CAGGTGTTAGCTGTCCGTTCGCAATACCACGAATTACGTTAGTGACTGAACGCTGAGAAATTGCGTTATCAATGTTCAGATTAAAGTAATCTAATTTAACCGAAAACTCTTCAACAACATCCCAAGCGATACCTAGATTCAGATAGTCAGAAGTTTCTGCATCTAAGCTATCGTTAGATGAAATATATGTGTCAAACTGTTTAGTAGGGCAAGACTCTTGGCCATTCGAGCCACAGAATGGATAATCTTTACCACTTTCAGCACTAAATGTATCGGCCGCATTCAGCTGATCTAATCTAGGAGCTCTAAAAGCTTCGGAGTAAGATGCTCGAACAACTAAATTATCAAGTGCTTGCCAACGAATTGCAGCTTTAGGCGCAACGTTTGTTCCAAAGTCACTGTAATCATCATAACGTGCAGCCACGTTTAACTCGATTGTATCTGTAATTGGGAGCACAGCTTCATAAAATGCAGCCCACACTTGACGGTCGCCACTTGCAGAGTTACCGGCACTACCACCAATTAACCCTGCTTCTGATTGTGCATCGTATACTGATGCAAAATCTTGCTCGAAATATTCCATACCGAAATAATGAGCAACTGCACCGCCAGGAAGTTCAAAAGCATCGAATCCAATGCCAGCATTATACTGATGGAAAGTTGCAGTATCTTGAGTAAGTGTCGTTGCTTTCATATTAGCAATGCCTTCTTCCGAGCCAAGATCAATTCCATTTTGCTCGTTGTAGGCTAGACCCGCATAACTTAGATAATATTCGCCGATCGATTTATTATCTGCTTTATTGTAATGATAATAAAATTCCCAAGTTGCATCATTTAATGAAGGCAAAGTTCCGCGTAGCCCAGTTAAATAATCTTGGTTATAGTCATCAACATTACCATCTCGAGTTCCAATACCTACCCAACGCCAATAACCTGTTGTTTCAGCACCATATGGGTTGTTTGGATTATCTGCAGACATTTTATTCCATGCTGCTGCCGGAGGAGCATAACGGCCAAAAGATTTACCTTGAGTAATCATGGTTCTACCAAACCACTCAATATTCTCTGCAACCTCATAGTTAGCATCAACATAAACTGTATTGCGGTCCGTTGATGCTTTGTTGTATGAAACGTTCGCGTTGGCATACATACAATAAGTTGAGCCAGGTCCCCAATCATCATCTGCAGCGACTTTGCGGAATACATCAGAACCATACTGAGCGGCTAGGTCGTCACATAACGGAGAAGCTTGTGTTTCAGAAAAATCAGGAGATGCAACCGTTGCACCGTAGATACTCCAACCAGTCGTTTCTGTATATGCTTGGATAATTCCATCGCCATTTAGATCTGACATACTTGCCGCAGTATAAGGTCTGTCACCATCCGCAATCCCTTTTCTATCTTGATGGTCAAACGAGAATGTAATATTCCCTTTATCCATTTGATAACCGGCAACGACCGAAAACTCTTTACTGGTTAATCCGCCATCAGCTTCACGTGAACCACCTCCGACATTAAATTCTAGTCCTTGGTAGTTCTTTTTCATGATGATATTCACAACGCCAGCGATAGCATCAGAACCATAGGTAGAAGAACCACCATCAGTGAGAATTTCAATACGTTCAACGGCAGCCATTGGTATAGCGTTAAGGTTTGCCGATCCCCCGCCTAATGTTGGTGACCCTGGGAAACGTTTACCATCAATCAGAACAAGCGTTCTATCAGAACCTGCACCGCGCAAGTCTATTGTTGCTTGTGATTGTGCGGAGCTACCAGACCTTTCAGAAAAAGAACCGAAGGTATTTAAGTTGCTGTTACGTAGGGCATCAGCAACCGTGAAGTTACCCTCTAACTTCATGTCTTCAGTAGTTATGGTTGTAACGGGTGAAGCGCCTTCTAAGTCGCTACGTTTAATTCGAGAGCCAGTTACTTCAATACGCTCAACTTTGGCGGTGTCTTCCTCTGCAATCGACACTGAAGATACGGAAAGGGCCCCCAAAACAAGAGAACTAGTTAAAGCTAGTCGTATAGAGGTCGCTAAAAAATTATTATTGTGCATTGTCAATCTCCCTTGAAAAGTTCTTATTATTTCCTTTGACGACGATCCGGAAATTTAAATAAAGGTTTAACCCCATATTTATTAACATTGTAATCACACAATAAAAACATCAGCAACAAATTAGACTCTTAGCGCAGTAATAAGGAAAAACAAACAACATGCCACACCATTAAACAGGCAAAGAATTCTTCTTTATTAAACAATGAATTAAATTAAAAATTTGAATCCACTCCTTTTTAGTAGATTCAAAATCCCTCAAAATATAATTCTTTAGTTTTATTTATCAGCACAAAAAATAATACTTTATCTTTACCACCAAAATATTTATGTTTCATACTAAAGTTTTAAAATTTCAAAACAAAAACGCCAGTCATTGCTGACTGGCGTTTTTTGTTAACTTTTAGTTATCTAGTTTCTAGATAAACAGCTGAGGCTTAAAGCGTATAACGGATACCAATGGCGATACCGTCGTCTTCTGACAATGACATTCTGGCTTCTTGCGCTTGGTCTGCGCTGGTAAAATCGCTGAAGTCTTTACGTGCTTCAACATAGAGTACCGTGCTTGGATCCCAAACAAAGTGTAAACCTACGACTACAAACTGACGCTTGAACACATCATTAGGATCGGCGTTAAAGTTTGGTTGAATTACATAATCTTTACCGGCATCCAGAATGTTGTAAGACACAAATGGGCGTAAACCGTTATCAAACTTGTAAGAAACTAAAGTTTCAACACCATAGGCATCTTTGATCAAGCGGCCAATGTTATCGGTATCATGGTTTTCTTCTTTGTGAACGTTGGCCGCAACATATAAGCCATCTTTATCGAAGTCGCCCCAAGTTGCGCCCACGCCGTAGATCAAATCAACAGCGGTTTTTTGATCGCCATTGCCATAGGCAATATCAAATTCGCCGCGGTTGATACCCGCCATCAAGCTAAGCTTATCTGTCGCTTTGTAAGTTACAGAGCCGCCATAGGTGTAATCATAGGTGACTTGTTGCGCTTCTTTCTTACCAGCGTTCCATTCTACTTCGCAGGCTTCTTCTGTGATATTTTCAATATCACAGGTATAGAAACTGCTGTTTTTTAATTGTGTCTGAACCGCAAAACTCACATCGCCTATGCTATTACGGTATTGAACAACCTTATCACCACGACCAACACCGTTTACCGCACCGTCATCTTTGTTGAAGGTGTAAACACCCGCAGCGTTACCATCCCATACGAAACCGTAGTTGGTGTTGTAAACCACGTCATACCAAGCACCCCATTGCTTACCAATAGTGATAGTGCCGTATTCATCATGGCTAATGCCTGCGTAACCTAAACGGTTGTAGAAAAACTCATTTTGCACTGATTCGAAGCGGTTGTTATAGACAATATCGCTGTTGCCGACAGGGTTCACACCCCATTCCAATTTGGCAAAGGCGTTCCAACCGTGGGTTAACTCACGGCTGAAACCAAAATTAATTCGAGAAGCACCATTAACAACCTCAGTTTCACCTTGAGTGTTGATTACGCGCGCATCAATAAAGCCACCGATCTCTACCGCATTTTTATTGTCTTTGTAGATTTCGATTGCCGATACCGTTGGGGCGAGAAAGAGTGCTGCTAGCGCAGTAGCTACTAACGTTTTGTTCATTTGGTGCTTAACCTTTTCGTCTATAGTTTTATCAACGTCATTCCGTTGTTATATTTCCTTACAATTTCCCACCGAGAGTAGCAAACTTTCATCAAACTCTCCAAGCGAAACCGAAGGAATATCTAGATAAACATCACAAAAACGTCGCGCTTAACCTATATAAAACAGCTTAAATCACTACAAACAACCGCAAACAAAACACAAAAAGCACAATTCAAACACTAAATTAACAATAGCTGATTCGACGTAATGCTGGTGTAATTTAGTTTCATTATTGAAAACACAGGCTCTGCAATAGGGCCAATTTGCTTGTCTATGTAGTACTGATAATCAATTGTAGACGATCTATGCGAAACGGGTTCAGGACCGTTTACAGTAATTACATAATCAATCTGCGCCCCTCGCTTGCCAAAGGATGACTTTCCTGTTAATTCACAAAGCTGACGCGCGACTTTCACATGGGGAGAAGACTTAGCCGTGTATTCGTCTAAATTACGGCGCATACGCTTACTAAACACTAACTCATCATCGCGCTTGCCCGCTTGAAGTTCGCCGATAACATCAGCCAAATAACCACTAATATCCCGTTGGTTAAACATGCGTTCATAGAGTTCTGCCTGCACCTTGCGGGCTAAGGGGCTCCAATCGCTACGAACCTGCTCCATTCCCTTAAAAGTGATTTCTAACGCTCCGCTATGGTTACGCCACGCTCCAACATAGCGCTTCTTACTCCCCTCTTCCGAGCCGCGCAGGGTCGGCATAAAAAACTGTTCGTAGTGGCGCTCAAACTGCAGCTCGAGAAAACTTTCTAGCTGAAACTCCTGCGCAATTTTACTTTGCCATTGCTGGTTCATTCGCGCGGCAATCTGCTTACCTAAGGCATTAATATCACTGAGATCGGGTTCTGGGCCTAAATAGACGAAGGTGGAGTCCGTATCCCCATAAATGACTTGGTAGCCCATCTCCTCAATCCACGCGCGGGTTTGTTTCATAATTTGATGGCCGCGCATGGTGATGGAGCTTGCCAGTTTCGCATCGTGGAACACACAGCCTTGGGAGCCTAAAACCCCATAGAGCGAATTCATAATGATTTTAATCGCTTGCGATAAAGGCGCATTCGCCTCCCGCTTAGCTTTTTCACGTTGCTCTGATAGATTTTGGATGAGTTTGGGCAGAATAGGTTGGTGCCGACTAAACCGCGCGCCCAAAAAACCCGGAACAGTTTCAGGCTCATCTAATGCAGATCCGTCCTCATTATCTAAACCTTCAATCAACCCCTTAGGATCAATTAAAAAAGTTCGGATAATCGATGGATAAAGGCTTTTAAAGTCAAACACTAAAATATGCTGATAAAAACCAGGGACAGAATCCATTACATAACCGCCAGGGCTTTCAATCCCTTGACTGGCAGGCTCAGCAGGCGCGACGAAACCCGCTCTATGTAAATGCGGTAGATACAAGTGGTTGAATGCAGCGACCGAGGCGCCTACGCGCCCAAGTTCTAACCCCGTTAACTCGGCGCGAGCGAGGGCAAAATCCCACAATTGAGTATGTTCAAAAATATCCCACACTAAGCGACTATCGGTCAGGTTATAGTGAGCAAGCCCTTGTTTGTTTTCGGTAAATAACGCATCAATCTCTTGGGATCGATTTTCCACATCATGAATCGCTTTGCCTTCTCCCAGTAAAGCTTGAGCGACAAATTCCAAAGAGAAACGCTCGAATTGATAAAAGGCTGCCTTTAACCAATCGATACCATCGAGCACCACTCGCCCCGGTAAACTTAAGGTTTCTGGCCGAAATTTATTCTCGACCTTCCACTCAAGGAGTGCGCCACCACGCCCAATGCGTAACGGAATGCGATGAAACATGGCACGCCGATATAGCAGCGCTAAGTCAAAGGTCACCACCGACCAGCCAATGATCACATCAGGATCAAACTCAGTAAACCAAGCGATGAGACTATGGATAAGCGCTGCCTCATCGTTCACCCATTCGATATAGATTGCAGCATCTGGCAGCGCCTCGCCCACCATAATGACTTTTTCATAGGGCTGAGATTGCACATCGCGTCCATAAAGGGCCACGGAATAGAGTAAACCGTCAAAACTGCATTCAAAATCGAGGGAGATTGAGCGCAGTTTAATTGTTGGCTGCGGCGCAACCGCTTTGGCGCGTATGGCGCTAAAAACAGGTAACTGTCCATCTATGCCTACTTTGCCGACAAAATGCCCTAAAAATGCCACATCGAGCGCCACAAAACGCTCGATTAAAAAACGCTGCTCGGGACGGATATCCGCCTCAAATAAGGGAATCCCCGCATCCGTCGCTATCCGCTGCAAGTGACGAAACACACTACTCGATGGAGCATATATTGCCGCCACGGATTGTCTTTTAAAGCTTTTAAGCGTAAGCGGTACAAAGCGCAGCGCCAGCCCCGGCGTTTGTAACTGCAATGCCGCCATATCGCTTTGATGACAAAAACAAATGTACTCAGAGTCAGGCAACTCCACCAGCACAGGGCCTGAAACGGTGGCGAGATAATACTGCAGCACAAGCGTTGCACCGCGCGTAATAGCATGGCGTGTGAGGACGCGTCCCTGTACACTCACAGGCGCAGCCGTATCATGTGCAAGACTCTCGGGGGGATTCAACTGCGGTTTCACTCTAAGGCTCTCGCTGTTTATTGATTCTCGGGACACAGAATAAAATTGCCATAAAATGGCAGAAAAGTTTCTTAGGCTATGCAATCACTGTTATTATGTACAGCATTAATTCGATAAAGTAGTGCCGCATGTTACCTGACAACGTAAAAAACCAGATCCGCGCTATCTATAAAGATATTGCCGCCTCTTTGCCTAATTTTAGGCCACGCCGCGAGCAAAATTTTATGGTGGCAGAAATCTCTAAGACCCTAGCTGGCGACTATGACAAAGATAGACGCATCATAGTGGTCGAAGCGGGTACGGGGATTGGTAAATCATTGTCTTATATTTTGGGCACGATCCCGCTTGCACTCGCGAGTAAGAAAAAGGTCTGTATCGCTACGGCAACCGTGGCGCTGCAGGAGCAGTTACTGCACAAAGACTTACCGTTTTTTCTCGAACAATCAGGACTAAACTTTCGCTTCGGTCTGGTAAAAGGGCGCCAGCGTTATGTCTGTTTATCCAAGCTTGCGATGCTAATAGGCGATGATAACAGTACCCAAATGGCCATGTGGCAAACAAAGCCGGATAACAGCCAAATTGCCATGCTGCAGGAGCTACTCAGCGACTTTAATGAAGGCCGCTGGAACGGTGAAATCGATACGCTATCGACACCGATACCAGACCATCTCTGGCAGCAAATCGCCTGCGATAAACATAGTTGTCATCGGCAACTCGCCAGTCATCGAAATTGCCCGTTTCACAAGGCCCGCGAGGACGTGGATACCTGGGATGTACTGATCGCCAACCACAGTTTGCTGTTTGCCGACTTAGAGTTGGGCGGCGGGGTGATTTTACCCGATCCAGAAGACGTATTTTACGTCATTGACGAAGCTCACCACTTACCTATCGTTGCGCGGGACTTTTCTAGCGCACAGGCAACACTTAGAGGCGCTGCCGACTGGCTCGAAAAAGTCGGTAAGACCAGCGCCAAGTTACAAAATCAGATAAAGAGCAACAATATTATCGCCCCAGCGCAGGCGATGCAGGATCATATCGGTGACTTAATCGCTCAGCTCAATCAAGTCGCCCACTTTTGTGACACTCAAACCAAACAGTTTGCCAATCCCGAGAGCCGCTATCGGTTCGAACACGGTAAATTGCCCGATGCACTAAAAATCCCAGCCGAAAATCTCGCGGCCACCTCTAATCTTGCCCTCAAGCAATTTAACAAGATGCAATTATTGCTGGCCGAGGCGATAAAAGATGGCGATATTCCTAAGCATCAAGCAGAAGCGTTACAAGCCGAGATGGGCTTTATGTTGCAGCGACTCGAAAACCTGCAAAAGCTCTGGAAAATGATGGCAAAGGAAGATTCTACTAAAGGCGCGCCCCTCGCCCGCTGGATTGAATTACTCACGGGCAAACAGGTCGATTACCTGTTTAGCGCCTCGCCGATTGAAGTTGGGTTTATGCTCGAGTCTATGCTGTGGCAAAAGGCGGCTGGCGTCGTATTATGCAGCGCAACGCTGCGGGCGCTGAATAACTTCGACCATTTCGCCCATCAGGTGGGATTATCGGTAAAGGACGGCAGTCGTTATCTCGCCCTGCAATCCCCCTTCGATTATCCGAATAACGCCACGCTCTACTTACCTAAGATGAAAACCGAGCCGACGGATGATGCCTATACCGCTGAGCTTGCCGAACACATTTTGGAACTGATTGAAGGCGAAATGGCCACATTAGTGTTGTTTGCTTCTTACTGGCAAATGGAGAAAGTGGCCGAGCTGCTCGAGGGCAAGCTCACGCAGGAAATTCTTATTCAAGGTAATGCACCGCGCCAGCAATTACTTGAGACCCACAAAGCCAAGTGCGACAAAGGTGAGCCGAGTATCTTGTTCGGTACCGGCAGTTTTTCTGAAGGCCTAGACTTACCCGGGGATTACCTCACCAACCTCATTGTCACTAAACTGCCCTTTGCCGTGCCAACCTCACCCGTTGAGCAAGCCCATGCCGAGTATGTGAAAATAAAGGGCGGAAATCCGTTTCTGCAACTTACCATTCCAGATGCATCGCGAAAGCTTATCCAAAGTTGTGGTAGATTACTGCGTAAAGAGCAGGATTATGGCCGAGTCACTATCCTCGATAGACGATTAGTGACCAAACGTTACGGCAAATCCTTGCTAGACGCACTGCCCCCCTTTAGACGAGTCATTGAGTAGGATTAAGATTTGGAGTTGTTACTCGAGCCCAGCAACTGGGCCCTGTTGGCTGTCATTGGCTTAATTGCAGGTTTTATCGATGCCGTGGTCGGTGGTGGAGGCCTGCTCTCTATTCCAGCCCTGCTCACCCTCGGGATCCCACCCCACACCGCCTTAGGTACCAATAAATTTGCCGCCAGTTTTGGCTCGTCCATGGCGGCTTGGACCTATTATCGCCAACATCTGCTCAGACCCAGTTTTTGGTATATGGCGTTTATCGCCACCTTTATTGGCGCGGTACTCGGCAGTGTGTTGGTGTACCTGTTAAATGCTCAGTGGCTCGAAAAAGCCTTGCCACTGCTCATTATTGGCATCGCGATTTACAGCTTGCTGAGCCCAAATGCTATCTCGGATACCGATTGTCAGGCACCAACAAAAGCCCAACCTAAACTAAAACAAAGCCTACAGGGTTTATTATTAGGCATATACGATGGTTTTGCAGGCCCCGGCATTGGTGCCTTTTGGACCGTGAGTTCAGGTTCATTATATAAATTGCCTCTTTTACACAGTTGTGCACTCGCGAGAGCGATGACCTTTACTAGCAACTTGACGGCGCTGGCGATTTTTGGCTTTCTAGGGCAAGTCCATTGGCAAATCGGTCTGTGGATGGGGTTATCTATGATGCTCGGCTCCTTTATCGGTGCCCGCTGCGCGATAAAATTTGGCATGCCTTTTATTCGGCCGTTGTTTATATTAATTGTCCTGTCAATTGCCGCTAATCTGGCGTGGAGCGCATGGTTTTGAACACTTCGCAGCTAATCAGCACGTTGAAAAATCAGCTAACAACCCTTGAGCAAGAAGTGCTGCAACACGACAGTCATCTTGCGCCGAGCCAGCGCAAACTCCTGCAAGATATTGAGCGCTTTAATCAATCGCTGTTTATTCAAAATGGCGCCCAGCTGATGCCTTGTATTGAACAAATACGTAATAGTATCGGCCAGTTAGAGAAACAGATCGCTCTGAAATTGGCGCCGCAAACCATCGCCTTAAGCTGTGAACGTATTCAAGATCGTTTTACCGCGGTTAAACGGGCGCTACTGACGACATCAATCGATATAAAGTCTAAAAATCAACAACGTGCCAGTAGACGCGCACGCTTTGCCCAACAGCAGAATCAGTCGCACCAAGCCAGCGGATTTGCTTGGATTGCCAGCAATGTGTTACAAAATAGCCACGAAATCTATGCCGAATTGAACAAGCATCTGAATTGGGCGAAGAAATTTGAACAAAAAATTGCAGAAATGGAGTCAAAACTTGAAAACTGTCATAGTGCTGACAAAATCCGTTTGCAAAATGACATCCTTTTGATGCATCGTCGTTTGGGTAAATGCAGGCAAGCCATCAGTTATATTGAAGATCGCATTCAAGCATTCGAACGTCCGCATCAGAGCCATAATCGTTAAGGAGCAACAATGAAATCACTTTTGCCAATCAGCAGCCTGCTAGTGTTACTCGGCTCTGCCTCAGCCTTTGCAGCAGATCTGAATATCCCAATGTCCTTCGAATACCTTGCCCTCGATGGCAAAAAAGTCGAGTCCAGCGTATTCAACCACAAAAGCAGCTTAGAGTTGGCACCCGGCACTCACAAAATCGCCATCCGTTACCATGAGATGGTTGAAGACGATTTCAGTGACAGCCAAACCTTCGTTAAGTCATCGCCTTTTATCGTGACCTTAGAAGTGGACGGCGATCATCAATATTATTTGCAAGCCGCTGAGGGCAAGGTCGTTAAAAAGCCTAAAACCTTCGCTCAAAATCCTCAAGTTGTGTTAACCCGCGCAGATAAAGGTCAGGTAAATTATCAAGTGACAAACACCAATATTGAAGAAGAGAGCTTTGTCTCCCGTCTCTTTAGCGGTAATCAAGCGGTAGACGTCTCAGGAACTGCAGCTGCAGCAACGGGCGCTGCAGGTACAGCAGCAGTGGTTGCCACGCCAGCTCCTACTTCGGCGCAGGCAGCCGTTAACGCTACCTCATTAACCGCTCCAGTTGATACATCGAAAGCAGCTGGTGCGAATCCACAGCAAATGTTGCAATACTGGTGGTTGCAGGCCGATGAGAAAACACGTAAAGAATTTATGAGCTGGGCGATTTCTCAACTCTAATTAAGATGATCCCATTGGTTTATCACGCCAGCTACTCCAAGCTGGCGTTACCCTCCCACCACCGCTTTCCCACTACAAAATACGCGCGTCTTTACCAGTATCTGCTCGATAATCAACTGGCTGTACCAGCTCAATTCCATACTCCCTCACCGATGACGGCTGAAGATGTTATGCAGGTGCATCAGCAAGATTATGTCGAACAATTTATCCAAGGCAGCTTAGCTAGTGCGGCCTTAAGACGCATCGGCTTTCCGTGGAGTGAAGCCTTGGTTGAGCGCACCTTGCATTCGGTATCGGGGACGAGTTTGACCGCAAGCTTGGCACTACAAACGGGTATCGCCCTTCACTTAACTGGCGGCTATCACCATGCTCATTATGACTTTGGCAGTGGCTACTGTATTTTCAATGACTTGATTATCGCCGCTCGCAAACTGATGGCCGAGCAACAGCTACATAAAGTGCTGATTTTTGACTGTGATGTGCACCAAGGTGATGGCACCGCTACCCTTAGCCACAGGCATCAAGGCATTATCAGTTGCTCCATCCACTGCAAAGAGAATTTCCCCAGTCGCAAACAGCAATCCCACTATGATATTGAATTGACTAAGGGTTCGGATGATAGCGCTTACCAGGAAACCGTCGAGCAGACTCTCGAGCTGCTTATTCGCCTCCATCAGCCGGATCTCATACTGTATGACGCTGGCGTCGATATCCACCAAGATGACGACTTAGGCCACCTAATGATCAGCAAACAGGGATTGTATCAACGTGATTTAACCGTGTTATCTATGGCAAAAGCGGCAAATATTCCTGTTGCAGCGGTAATTGGCGGCGGCTACAGCCGAGACGAACTACAATTAAGCCAAAGACATAGCCAACTTTTTATTGCAGCCAACCATTTGTGGTAGCAAACTCAATAAAAATCATCATGGAGCACAGCGATGCAACTCGAAATCCGTAACTATTACGAAGTTCTCTTAATGGAAATGTTATCCGATGAAGGCCTAATGGATGAATTGCCGGAAGATTATTTAGCCGATCTCTGCTGTGTGACCCTTAATCAACTGCCTGTGCGATATATCCGCCACCTTGTCGACACCTATTTTTTCGAAGATTACAATGAGTTACAAGAGCTAAAACGTGAGATCCAAGCCGCATTAGAGAAATCTCGCGCCTTTCTTAAACAAAATCTACAAAAAAGAATGCAGCAAGAAGATGCAGGCAACTAAATCGTGCACTAATGGCATAACGTCATTGGTTAGCCTTTAAGCTTTAACGAATGATGTAGCTGAACTGGCTAACTACATAAGCTTAAGCTGTTAAGGAAAATGTTTTTGGTTAAAGATAAAGATTATTAAAGCATAATGAGGAGATTTGGAGGTTCCCCTAGAGCCGACACCCCGGCACACGAGTCGCTTGCTGCGGTTGCTCCCTTCCGGGCCTGGCCGAGTTCACAAGTTATCATTGCGGGGGGACCCTAGGGTCACCATAACTTCGAGTGTATCACCAAAGGGATGAGCACTGAACGACGCGGATTATCCCCTATGGCTCCTATTGGATCAAGTGCTAATCCGTCCGTTTGGTAAATATCCAGTTTAACTGGGCAATCTATAGGCAAACTAATCCTATAAAATGATAAAAGCCTGCTAATGCCTGTCTCTCATACACAAATCCCTGAACAATGCTCAGGGATTTTTTTTGAACTCATTCCCCGCATTGTGAGCAGATCGTCTAGGGCTAAATATTCGAGGCGATTATGATGAAGATGATGGATCCAGAGCAGTGGGCGCAATGTCAATTTGGGCACGCAAACCTCAACGACCCAAGACGTACACAAAGACTTGTTTCACTGGCTACCTCTATTACCCAACAACCCGGAGTTGCCGTGTCCAGACTTCCCTTATCCCCCGCTGATCGAGAGCATGACATCTTGTTAGCACTAGAGGATACCACCTCGCTGACTTACAAGCATGACAGTGTCAGGGAGGAGTTAGGTCATACCAATC
>NZ_AXZL01000001.1 GCF_000485795.1 Shewanella decolorationis S12 | reverse complement strand
AAAACTCAGCCCTTTCAGGGCTGTTTTTTTGGAACCCGATTATCCAAAAAAAAGCAGTTCTACATAACTTTAGGCACATTGTGCGCAGTTTTATGTGGGAGGGATTTGGGAGGCCAACACAGCACTAGCCAATGCCTTGTAGATGGTCTAATGGCTTATTGAATGCGCTTTCGTGTCTTTCGATTTGTGTGGTGTGCAAATATTTCGATGTGGTGTCGATACTCTCATGGCCTGCATCGGCTTGCACGTGTGACAACGGTCGACGATTGATATTGATATCATGGGTGATCCCTGTGTGCCGGATATTATGCGCAGTGAGTTTTCGCATTTGCTCGGCATCGTGATTAAAACCATCTGTTTGCGCATTATCCGCTGCGAGATTAATAATGGTCTGAATATCTTCACGGATTTGCCGGATCCCAAGATTGGCATTCACAAGACCTGCATCTCGGCCTCGACCAGCGGCACGATGACGAACAAATAAAGGATGATGTTCACCTTGACTGGGAAAATCTGACAGCCCTAGAAACTGCCGATATTTTACTAGGCCATCGAGTAATGCTTTGGAAATCGCCACACTGCGCTTTTTGCCGCCTTTACTGAGCGGAATGTGAAAACTCCATATACCTGTCTGTGGATTTTGCCTAAATTGCCCCATAACCGGTGAATAGCCGACCCGCGCCGAAACATCAGAAATGCGCAGATAACAGGAATAAACCAATGAAATCAAGAATAAACTACGTTGATGCAATTCTGGGAACTCAGTTGCCAACTGAGTGACTGTACTCATGACATAGGACCATTGTAATTCTGTGAAAGCCAAGCTGTTTTCATCTTCATCAGTTTGTCTTTGATACTGCTTATTCTGCGCAAAACGGCTGTGATTCAACCAAATTTGCGCGGGATTACGCTCACAAAACTCCTCGCTTATTAAGTAACTATAAAACGAGGATAAAATAGCAATCTTGGTTTTTAGCGCATTATCGCTCAACACATAGGGTTGAATTTGCCCTAACTGTTTCTTGCCCACAAATGGCCGCCAAAGGCTGTTTGGTACCCGTTCATCGCGCAATTTGTCCAATTTAAATTGCGGCACATTAAAATAACCGATCAGTTCTAGCGGCGGCGTCAAACAGTAATCCACATAACGACTCATATCCTTACGTAGCACCTGTGTGGGCGACATTTTCGCGACATCAAAGCACCAATGCAGGAACGTGGTCAGTTCACTTCGATAGGCTTTATAATTGTTTTCACTGTGTTTTTGCTCAAACAACCAATCGGTTGCGTGTTCCATCACTAAACCTGCATCGGGTACATCAGATAAGCTCACTTGAGTGATGTATTGATTCACCACACTGTTACCATATTGTATGAATTCAATTGAATCAAACAGAGGTAAAACTGGAGGAAGCTGCATATAAACTTTAAAATTTAACTATTTACTGCATGATAATACTTAAAGGCAAATGCCGATAACGTTATTTATCGGCATTAACCAAAATATCAATTTTTGAACAACTGGGTTGCGTACATTGACTGCAGCTCAATCGTTTTTGACAACAAATAAGACATAATTGCCAGACTTTTTGTTTTGATTGAGCATCTAAGCATCTGAAGTCAGAGGCGCATAAACTGCCATCACGTATGAGTTGGGCTAACTTTTCTTCTGAGATCGATAAGTTGATCCTTTCAGTTGTATATGCCATATAAATTAAAAAATGAGTTGGTTTACTTTGATATTATACGGATGAGAATAATTATCAATAATATTATTAAAGGTTGTGACCTACCCTTACAAACAATTATTTTTTTACTGATTTTATTAGCTTCAACTACACTCTAATTGTGCGTTGTAACTTTAGCAATGAGGCCTCTGATGGTGATTGATCTTTCAAAGAAAAAGCCGCTCTTCTCAGGAAAAAAAACCATAGAAACTTCTGCATCTCTTGCACCTTGGAAAATTCTCGTCGTCGATGACGAACCAGATGTTCACACCGTTACCAAACTTGCCCTTTCCCGTTTTAAGCTCGATGGCCGAGCGCTCCACTTCATCAATGCTTACAGCGCCAAACAGGCAAAAGAGTTGTTAGTCAAAGAACAAGATCTTGCGATAGCGTTTATTGACGTTGTCATGGAAAGTGACCATGCAGGATTAGAATTAGTTAAGTGGATCCGTGAAGAGCATAAAAACAAAACGATTCGACTCATTTTACGTACAGGGCAACCAGGGCAAGCCCCTGAAGAAGATGTCATAGTCAATTACGATATCAATGATTATAAAGCCAAATCTGAGTTAGACTCCCGTAAACTCATGACGAGTGTATACTCTGCCCTACGTTCGTATAGGGACATTATGGAGATTGAGCAAGCAAGGCGCGCACAGGTGAATCATCGAAAGGGATTAGAGCGCGTTCTTGAGGCCACCTCAGGATTATTTGAGCTCAGAACCTTGTATAAGTTTGCCGATGGCTTGTTAACACAGGTTGCTACCCTGCTTAATCTTGATACAGAAACCCTGCTGCTAACGTGTAATGCGATGGATGCGATTAGTGGCCATGTAGACTCTGCGGAAATAGAAATCCTCGCTGGCACAGGTCAATTTGCTGATAGCCCTCCAAATAAAGCGCTCCCGATGCATATCGACAAATTGCTTCGCACCGCATTGGTGCAAAAACGCTGTTTATACGAAGATAATTGCTTTGTAGGCTACTTCCCTACTAAGAGTGGCCTTATCAATCTATTGTATATGGATGGGATTGATAGAATTGATGATTTAGATAAAAAACTCATTGATATATTTGCGATAAATGTGGGAGTCGCTTTCGAAAATCTACTCCTAAATCAGGAGGTTGAAGATACTCAATCTGAATTGATCCTACGTTTAGGGGATGTGGTTGAAAGCCGTTCAAAAGAAGCCGCCAATCATGTGAAACGCATGGCTGAATACTGTGCCCAACTAGCCCTACTCGCAGGATTATCTGAAACAGAAGCGGAATTATTACGTCGCGCTTCACCTATGCACGATATTGGTAAAATCGCCATCCCCGATGCGGTGTTACTCAAACCCGGTAAGTTAGATGACCAAGAATGGTCAGTGATGCGACAGCACCCAACTATTGGCTATCAAATCCTCGCCAATTCAGAGCGGCCAATCCTTAAAGCAGCGTCGATTATCGCCTTACAACACCATGAAAAATATGATGGCTCTGGCTATCCAGGTAATTTAAAACAAGATCAAATTCACATTTTTGCCCGCATTGTAGCCATCGCAGACGTGTTCGATGCACTCTCTCACGCCCGTTGCTATAAAGCTGCATGGCCACTAGAGGAAGTGATCGATGAAATGCGCAAAGGAGCGGGTAAGCATTTTGACCCCGATTTACTCGAACTTTTTATCAATAACATCGATATTTTCGTGCGGGTCAAAGAGAGTTGGAAGGATCATGATGAATAATGAAATAAGCTGAAAAATCAGTAGAGAACCCATCATCAATCGTTATTTCAACGCGTTTATTGGTTTAAATTGACCAAAAGAGGTTTAATGGGAATTAATAACCCTCTTTAGTGAGGATTATCGGCAAGAAAGTCAAAAATAACGGCGTGTTCCTCTCCGTTTCGGTTAAAACGGATAAATCCTCGCCACACCATGAATCCACTGCTGCAAGAACCGTAAATCATCTGTCCTTCATAGTGAGTTTTATTCAGTTCATTAAGATTGACAGGAATAACACCCATAAACATATCTCGACCTTCTAAACGTATTTGAAGATTGTCAATCGGCTCTGAGGTTAATAGCTTCAATGTTAATGGCTTTTCGCTCGGCGCATGGGCTGGTGATAGGCTAATTCGCAGTTCAACACCTGCGACATTTTTAATGCAATCACCCTGTGTAAAAGCACAAAGTGTTGGGTCTACAACCTTTGTTTCGGCCTGTTGCGTTGCTTTTTCATTACAAGCAGTGAGATTCATCATAACTAGCATGATGGTGAGCGGGAGAAGTTTGCGAGTAAGCACAAAAATTAACCTTGTGATGCAAGATGTTAACATTCTATGGCGTAGGTTGATCTAGATCAACTTTCCAGACCCCATCTTTGGTATCTTTTTTGACATGGCTCAAGTATCATTGCGAAACCTCATATTTGAGCACAAATGTGTAGGGTAACGCATTGACATAGCTTCACAACCCTAATAGGGAAGTGGGCTTTGTGTCATATATAACAGGTAAAGCTTGTCTTTACTAAAAGTAAAAGTAATAAGCAGTGGAAGCATTATGATGAACCATTCCCAGCCAACAGGCGCTGATTACAATTACACCATTGTCCGCCAATTTGCCTTAACCACAGTTTTGTGGGGTATTGTTGGTATGTCAGTCGGTGTATTAATTGCGGCTCAGTTAATCTGGCCACATCTGAACTTTGATACTCCTTGGTTTACGTATAGTCGCTTGCGACCATTACATACCAATGCGGTTATCTTCGCGTTCGGAACATCAGCCCTCTTTGCAACATCCTATTATGTCGTACAACGCACCTGTCAAACCCGACTATTTGCACCTAAATTAGCTGCATTTACGTTTTGGGGATGGCAAGCCATCATTCTGTCAGCAGCAATCACTCTGCCAATGGGTTACACCAGTGGTAAAGAATATGCTGAATTAGAATGGCCAATCGATATCGCTATCACCATCGTTTGGGTCTCCTATGCAATAGTGTTCTTCGGCACTATTATCAAACGAACAACATCGCATATTTACGTAGCGAACTGGTTCTTTGGTGCATTTATCATTACGGTTGCCGTGCTTCACATCGTGAACTCTATGGCCGTTCCTGTTAGCTTGTTCAAGTCATACTCTATGTACAGTGGCGCGGTCGATGCCATGGTGCAATGGTGGTATGGTCACAACGCAGTAGGCTTCCTGTTAACCGCAGGCTTCTTAGGTATGATGTACTACTTCGTTCCTAAGCAAGCGGGTCGTCCTGTTTACTCATATCGTCTGTCTATCGTGCACTTCTGGGCACTGATCGCACTGTACATTTGGGCTGGTCCTCACCACTTAC
This sequence comes from Shewanella decolorationis S12, assembly GCF_000485795.1. Classification (GTDB taxonomy): domain Bacteria; phylum Pseudomonadota; class Gammaproteobacteria; order Enterobacterales; family Shewanellaceae; genus Shewanella; species Shewanella decolorationis. Next base: position 41,731 of record NZ_AXZL01000001.1, on the reverse strand, counting down.
ACTACACTGCCCTGCCAGACTGGACTCAGTCTTTAGGTATGGTGATGTCACTGATCCTGTTCGCACCATCTTGGGGTGGTATGATCAACGGTATCATGACCTTATCTGGCGCATGGCATAAACTGCGTACTGACCCAGTACTGCGTTTCTTAGTGGTTTCGCTGTCTTTCTACGGTATGTCGACCTTTGAAGGTCCGATGATGGCCATCAAGACAGTTAACGCTTTATCTCACTACACAGACTGGACCGTGGGTCACGTTCACTCAGGCGCGCTAGGCTGGGTGGCAATGGTGTCTATCGGTTCTCTGTATCACTTGATCCCAGTACTGTTCGGCCATGGCCGTATGTACAGCATCAAGTTAGTTAACGTGCATTTCTGGTTAGCGACTATCGGTACTGTTCTTTACATCGTGTCTATGTGGATTTCAGGTGTAATGCAGGGTCTGATGTGGCGTGCAGTTAACGCTGACGGTACTTTGACTTATAGCTTTGTTGAAAGTCTGGAAGCTTCTTATCCTTTCTACTTCGTACGTTTCCTCGGTGGTTGTTTCTTCTTAACCGGTATGCTGATCATGGCATACAACGTGATCCGTACTGTGAAAGCCTCTAAAGATTCATTGCCAGCACTGGCTGAAGCAAAAGCGGCTTAAGGAGCAAACTCGATGAAATTTAATCATGAGATAGTTGAAAAAAACATCGGTTTGTTAGCGATCTTCACTGTTATCGCTATCAGCTTCGGTAGCTTAGTAGAAATCACGCCGCTGATTTTCCAAAAAGATACCACTGAGCCTGTTGAAGGTTTGAAACCCTACACTGCCCTGCAACTTGAAGGCCGTGACATCTATGTGCGTGAAGGTTGCTACAACTGCCACAGCCAGATGATCCGTCCTTTACGTGCAGAGACTGAACGTTACGGTCACTACTCTGTTGCCGGTGAGTCTGTTTGGGATCACCCATTCCAATGGGGTTCTAAGCGTACTGGTCCAGACTTGGCCCGTGTTGGCGGTCGCTACAGCGATAAATGGCATGAAGTTCACTTAATTGATCCTCGTGCTGTGGTCCCTCAATCGAATATGCCAGCCTTCCCATGGCTTGCCGAAAACAAGTTAGACGGCAAGTTAACCGGCGACAAGATGACTATTCTGCGTAACATGCATAAAGGCGGTTACAAAGGTAAGGATCTTTACACCGATGAAGAAATTGCAGGCGCGCAGAAAGCTGTTGAAGGTAAGACAGAGCTGGAAGCCTTGATTGCATATCTTCAGTCTTTGGGTCACGCACTCAAATAAGGAGGCAATATATGGATTACGGCACATTACAAGGTATTTTAACCATCATTGTGATGCTGACCTTCGTCGGTATATTTGCTTGGGCATATAGCTCGCGTCGTCAAAAATCCTTTGATGAAGCAGCAAACCTTGTGTTTTCCGATGAGGAAATTAACAAGGAATCGAAGGACTCAGGAGAGAATAAGTGATGAGTAGCTTCTGGAGTATTTGGATTAGCGTACTCTCGTTAATTGTGATCGCAGGATGTTTTCTGTTGCTACGTGTGTGTTCAAAGAACACCACTGATGTCAAAGAAGGCGAATCCATGGGTCACAGTTTCGATGGTATCGAAGAACTCAATAACCCACTGCCAAAATGGTGGAGTTATATGTTCTATATCACTATCGTGTTTGGCCTAGTGTACTTAGCCCTGTTCCCAGGTTTAGGTAACTACAAAGGTCTACTAAACTGGACCAGCTCTAACCAAAGCATTGGTACAGAGAAAGGAATTAAAGCCGATTCTGCAGCCGCGATTGAGCTGGCAGCAAAAGAAGGCATGTACGTTCAGTACGACCAAGAAGTTAAACACGCTAACGAAAAATATGGCCCAATCTTCGCGGCTTACTTGGCAACACCACTCGAAGAGTTAGTGAAAAACCAAGAAGCGTTGAAAGTGGGCGGCCGTTTGTTCCTACAAAACTGCGCGCAGTGCCATGGCTCTGACGCACGTGGTAGCAAAGGCTTCCCTAACCTAACCGACAGTGATTGGTTATACGGTGGCGATTTAGCCACTATCAAGACCACTATCATGAACGGTCGTCATGGCATGATGCCACCAAAAGGTGGTTTGCCAATCGACGATAGCGAAATTGCAGGTCTGGCCGAGTACGTTGTTAAGTTATCTGGCCGTGAGCACGACGAGAAACTCGCCGCTCAAGGTCAAGGTTCATTCATGAAAGGTTGTTTTGCGTGTCACGGTATGGACGCAAAAGGCAACAAACTCATGGGCGCACCTAACTTAACTGACGATGTTTGGTTATATGGTGGTAGCCGTGGTGTGATCGAAGAAACGATCAAACACGGCCGTGCCGGCGTGATGCCAGCATGGAAAGACGTTCTCGGTGAAGAGAAAGTCCACGTGATCGCAGCTTATGTTTATAGCTTGTCAAACAAGTAATTAGATGTGAGTAACGCTAAGGCCTCGATAACGTCGAGGCCTTTTTTTTAAAGTGCTAAAGCCACCTTTTAACGGTAAAATGGCGCAAATTTTTATTATGGGTATTTAACATGAGCGAACAACAACCCTGGTATAAGCAGTTTTGGCCTTGGTTTTTAATTATTCTTCCTTTGTGTGCCGTCGTCGCAAGTTTTACCACGCTAAAAATTGCCCTCTCGAACTCTGACTCTCTGGTCGCCGAGGATTATTACAAAGAAGGCAAAGCCATCAATATGGACTTGAGTAAGGTCAAATATGCCAAGCAACTTGGCATGCAATGGCAACTCGAACAGAATCACCATGAACTCCTCTTCACTCAACACGGTGGACCTGCCTACCAAGCCGCATTAAAAGTTGAATTTTATCACCCAACCATTGCTGAAAGAGACATTAAGACCACAGTCACCGCCGATGCCAACCATGTGTATCGCATTACTCTACCCGATGTATTAACCGGTGCTTGGGAAGTCCGTCTGGAAGGTTTTGATGGCAAATGGCGTATTCATCAACGTGTCGAACTCAAAGACAACGTCCAATTGTGGTTGAACTAATTGTGGTTGAATGAATATTGCTATGACACATCCAAGTTGTTTTCACTGTAATGAGCCTGTGCTCACTGGGACTCAGTTTGTCACCCGCATTAATGATCGCGATGAACTCATGTGTTGCCCTGGCTGCCAAGCGGTATCTCAAGCCATTGTGGATGCAGGCTTATTAAGCTATTACAAGTTTCGAACCGAGCCCGGCAGTAAACAAACAGCGCTGGTACCTGATGAATTAAATCAGTTTAGTGCCTACGACTTGCCCGAAGTACAGCAGGACTTTGTCCACTCAGAGGAAAATAGTGACTCTGTGTCGCTGTCCATCGACGGCATTACCTGCGCCGCCTGCGCCTGGTTAATCGAACATAAAGTGAAACAACTGCCAGGTGTCAGCCAAGTGATGGTCAACTCCACCACCCAAAGGGCGATGATCAGCTGGGATAAACAGCAAGTTAAACTCAGCGATATTCTTGGGCAAATTAGCCGTATCGGTTATCAAGCTGCGCCCTATCAAGTGGATGAGCAGGAACTGACCGCAAAGCAAAATAGCCGCAAATTCCTACTGCGCTTAGGCTTGGCGGGTTTTGCTACTATGCAAGTAATGATGTTCGCCCTCGCCCTTTATACCGGTTACTTTACCGATTTGGATGTGCAATATCGGGATTATTTCCGCTGGGTGAGCATGATTTTCGCCACGCCCGTGGTGCTGTATTCGGCGCAGCCCTTCTATTTTAGCGCCATTCGCACCCTGCTCAGTGGCAAACTCAATATGGATGTGTCGGTCTCTATCGCCATTGGCGGCGCCTATATCGCCAGTTGCTTTGCCACCGTTAACGGCACAGGTGAAGTCTATTTTGAATCCGTTTCCATGTTTACCTTCTTCCTGCTGCTTGGGCGTTATTTCGAGCAGAAGGCAAGACAAAAAGCCTCCGTCAGTTCCAGCAATCTCCACAAGTTAGTACCATTGACGGCGCACCTGGTCACCACGCAGGGGCAAGAAGAGATCCCCGCTAAAAAATTACGCCTCGGGGATATTATCCTCATTAAACCCGGCGAAATGGTCGCCGCTGACGGCATCGTGGTTGACGGCCACACCAGCATCAATGAGGCCATGCTCACCGGTGAGCAAATGCCGATTGAAAAAACCGTCGATAGCCAAGTGTTTGCTGGCACTATTAACCTAGACCAGCCTATCAAGGTAAAAGTCACCGCCCTTGGGCAAGATCAATTGGTTGCCGAGATTATTCGTCTGCAGGAGTTAGCCTCAAACACTAAGCCTGCCGTCGCTATGCTGGCTGATAAATTGTCGCGTTATTTCTCGGGCACTATTTTATCGATTGCGACGGTCACTTATCTGGTGTGGCTGCAAATCTCCCCCGAAGATGCCTTTTGGGTCACCTTGTCGGTATTAGTGGCCACCTGTCCCTGCGCCCTTGCGCTGGCGACTCCCACAGCTGTCACCTGTGCGACCGCGATTTTTACCCGCCTTGGGATTATTACCCGCAAAGCTGGCGTCTTTGAAAAACTGCCACAAATTAAGCATGTGGTATTTGATAAAACTGGCACCCTCACCTGCGGCACCCTATCGATTGCCAAAGTTGAGTGCCATAACGATTTCACCAAAGAGCAAGCACTAGCGATTGCAGCGGCGCTAGAATCAGGTTCTCGCCACCCTATCGCCGCAGCCTTTGCCAGCTTTAGCCAAACCGATGTAATTGCCGAGCAAGTTCACCATGAAGTGGGCTTCGGAGTAAAAGGCCTGATTAATGGCACCGAATACCGCATTGGTAACGCAAGCTTCACGGGTGCTACCGCCAAGCCCAAGCTTGCAAATCAGCTGATTTGGCTCGCCTGTAGCAACAATGACCAGCTAGATGTCATCGCCACTATTGAGATCCAAGATAATATCCGCGTCGATAGCAAAGAAACCGTCGATATTTTGAAGCAACAAGGTTGCAAGGTCAGTATCGCCAGTGGCGATAGCTCAGGACATGTGCATCAATTGGCTAAAGAACTCGGGATTAGCGATGTCCACAGCGGTCTCACTCCAGCCGATAAACTGGCACTGGTGACTAAATTGCAGCAATCGACACCGGTCGCGATGTTCGGCGATGGTATCAATGATGCGCCAGTACTCGCGGGTGCAGATTTATCCGTGGCTATGGGTAGCGGCAGCGCGATTGCCAAAAACAGCGCCGATCTTATTCTGCTTGGCGATCATCTCTCTCGCTTCACCCAAGCAGTTAAGGTTGCTAAACTGACCACACAAATTATTCGTCAAAACCTCGCTTGGGCATTAGGCTATAACGCGCTGATTTTACCGCTGGCGGTAACTGGGCATGTTGCGCCTTATATTGCCGCCCTTGGCATGTCGGCAAGCTCTTTGATTGTTGTGGGTAACAGTTTGAGATTATTACGAATTAAATTATAACAACGAAATAGGCTTAGGTTATGAGCATCATTTATGTACTAATTCCTATCGCGATGATCTTTGTGTTGATCGCCGTAGCCGTGTTCTTTTGGGCGGTAAAATCCGAACAATTCGATGACTTAGACCGTCAAAGCGTGTCGATTCTCTTCGATGAAGATGCCGATAAACCGAGCCAAGCAGCTAACCCGAATCAAGAGAAAATCACAAGCCAAGACAAAGGCATGCCTCTGTGATTGAGTATAACGTCACAGGCGCATTCCTTGTTGGTTTAATGGGCGCAGCCCACTGCTTTGGCATGTGTGGCGGCCTCGTTGGCGCCTTTTCCTCCCAGCTTCCAAATCCAAAACAGGGCAATCACTTAGCCCATCAACTCACCTACTTATTAAGCTATAACCTCGGCCGGATTTTAAGTTACACCCTCGCGGGCGCCTTAGTTGGTGGCTCATCGGCCATGCTTGGGCACTTATTCGAACTCGACAGTTACCTGTTAATCCTGAGAATAATTGCTGGTGTTATGATGATCGCGACCGGACTTTACATTGCCAAAATCTGGGTGGGGATAGTGCAGATTGAGCGCCTCGGCCAAGTGTTGTGGCGATACCTTAAACCCTTAGCTCAACGTCTCGTGCCCATCACCTCACCATTGCAGGCCATCACCGCTGGATTGATTTGGGGCTGGCTGCCCTGCGGGCTAGTGTATAGTACTTTAACCTGGTCGGTGGCGGCTGGATCTGCTAGTCAAGGCGCCTTGATTATGCTTGCCTTTGGTTTAGGAACACTCCCTGCGCTCTTAAGTGCCGGAGTGGCTGCCAAACGCTTAGCCAATTGGGTGCAGCAAAAAACCGTTAGATTATTGAGTGGCTTACTTTTAATTGCCTTTGGTGCACAAACTTTATATATCGCCCTATCGCAGCTAAACTAGCCCAAGCGAATGAATTGGTTTAACATGACTGCAGTGGATTAACTTGAGAACCGACATGACAATAGAGCAGAATAAAAACCGCCGTCCCGCCGCGAGTGGGTGCACAATTCATTGTCACGATTGCAGTATGGGTACGCTTTGTATTCCGTTTACCCTTAATGCCAATGAGCTCGACCAACTCGACGATATTATTGAGCGTAAAAAACCAATTCAAAAAGGCGAGCAGATTTTTAAATCAGGCGATCCGTTGAAATCCCTGTTTGCCATCCGCTCTGGCACCATCAAAAGTTATACGATTACCGAACAGGGCGATGAGCAGATCACGGGTTTTCATTTAGCGGGTGATGTGATTGGTTTTGATGGTATTCACGCTCAGTCCCATCAGAGTTTTGCCCAAGCCTTAGAAACCTCAATGGTGTGTGAAATCCCCTTCAATATTCTCGATGAGCTTTCAGGCAGTATGCCCAAGTTACGTCAACAAATTATGCGCTTAATGAGTAATGAAATCATGAGCGACCAAGAGATGATTTTACTGCTCAGCAAGAAAAACGCCGAAGAACGCCTCGCCGCGTTTATCAGTAATCTTGCTAACCGTTTTGGCAACCGTGGTTTCTCCCCTAAAGAATTCCGCTTAACCATGACACGTGGTGACATTGGTAACTACCTAGGTTTGACGGTAGAAACCATCAGCCGGTTATTAGGCCGTTTCCAAAAGTCAGGTTTGATTGAAGTCAAAGGCAAATATATCACCATAGTTGACCACCACGAACTCAATCTCTTGGCGGGTAATGCCAGAATCGCCAGATAAGTCACCCCCTCCCACATTAGTGCTTTGAACATGGCAAATTATGCGCTAGGCACTGGTTTTGAAAAGAGTTTTGATCTAGAACAATACAGATAATTGCCAAAGGCTCATGATGAACATGAGCCTATGACTAAAGGAACATGTTATGAAGGATTATCAAAAAATACTGGTAGTAGTCGACCCCACGACAGAGAATCAAGTTGCACTCGCCCGAGCTGTTACCTTGGCCAGTAAAAGTAACGCCCATGTGACTGTGTTTCTGTCTATTTTTGACTTCTCCTATGAAATGACATCGATTCTATCGAGCCAAGAGCGCGAAGCTATGCGCCAAGGCGTGATTGATCAGCGCCTAGCGTGGATCCAAGATCTGCTGGCTGCTTACAACCATTTGCAACTCGATATAGATACTCAAGTGATTTGGCATAATCGCCCATTTGAAAGCATTATTAACCATGCGATTGCCGGACAATATGATTTGATCGTTAAGGGCACCCACGCCCACGATAAGTTAAAGGCGGTGATCTTTACTCCAACCGATTGGCATTTGATGCGCAAAGCGCCTGTACCTGTGTTGATGGTCAAAGATCATGATTGGCCAGAAGCGGGTAAAATCCTCTGCGCCGTCAACGTGGCGACTGAAGATACCGATCATCAAATGCTGAACGGCAAGATTATCGAACATGCCAAGGATTTAGCCGCAAAATTTGCAGCCGAAGTGCACTTAGTCAATGGTTATCCAGGTACACCGGTGAATCTTGCTATTGAACTGCCCGATTTTGATGCACAAACCTATAACGACACTATTCGCATGCAGCACGAACAACGAGTGCAATATCTGGCCAATGCCTACGGTATTGATACCCTGCACTGCCATGTGAAAGAAGGTTTACCAGAGGATGTTATCCCTGAGCTTGCCGAACAGCTTGATGCTGAGCTGGTGATTTTAGGCACTGTCGGTCGGACTGGATTCTCGGCGGCACTTATCGGCAACACCGCAGAGCATGTAATTGATAGCATTAACTGTGACTTATTAGCCATTAAACCCGATGGTTATAAATCGCCGCTTGAAGAGGCGTAACGCACGCCGCTCTTTACCCCGCCTTCGATAGCTGGAATAATACGCGCCCTGAAACTGAGTTACTGGGCGCTTTTTTATGTTGCAAGCTATGTCTGAAGTTACGGCGAGTCAAATGCCTGAAGAATTATCAAAAAAACAAACTACCCGTCTGAATAAATTACAGAAGCGTCTACGCCGTGAAGTCGGTAGTGCCATTGCCGACTACAACATGATTGAAGATGGCGATCGTGTTATGTGCTGTTTGAGTGGCGGTAAAGACAGCTATGCCATGCTTGATATTCTGCTTAATCTGCAGCAACGCGCACCTGTGCAGTTCGAAATTATTGCCGTTAACTTAGATCAAAAGCAGCCTGGTTTCCCTGAACACGTGCTGCCCGCCTATTTAGACAGCTTGAATGTTCCCTATCACATCCTCGAGAAAGACACTTACTCGATTGTGAAAGAGAAGATCCCTGAAGGCAAAACCACTTGCTCGCTGTGCTCACGCCTGCGTCGCGGTACCCTCTACGGCTTTGCTCAGCGCATTGGTGCTACCAAAATCGCGCTAGGCCACCACAGAGACGATATTATTGAAACGCTATTCCTCAATATGTTCTACGGTGGCAAGATGAAAGCTATGCCACCTAAGTTGCTTTCAGACGATGGCGCAAACGTAGTTATTCGCCCACTCGCCTATTGCCGCGAAAAGGATTTAGAAGAATATGCGGAATTGAAAAAATTCCCCATCATCCCATGCAACCTTTGTGGCTCGCAGGAAAACCTCAAGCGCCAAGCTGTGAAAGACATGCTTAATCAGTGGGATAGACTCTATCCTGGCCGTATTGAAACCATTTTCACCGCCATGCAAAATACCGCACCTTCACAGGGTGTTGACCGTGAGCAGTTTGACTTTGTGTCTTTGAAGCGCGATCCCAACGCACCGATGAAAGGTGATGTGGCCGAAGCCGATTTACCTGCGTTTGACTTTCTGGATATCGCCAACAGCGGCCATATCGATTTAGATGCGGCAAAACGCATCAATATCGTCAACGTTTACGAAGCGTAAACGCAACACAGCTAGAAAAGCCCATTTATGTGGTACGCTTGCCAGTTATTGAAGGCCTAATCGCTTCGTGATTAGGCCTTTTATCCCCCCTTGAATAGCTTCGTTTCGGTAATACAAAACTCTTCGCCAACTTCAACATTTTGGGGTTCGTCCTGCTGCAACCTTGGGAAGCATTTATCATTGGCTGACGATGAAAATTGACGCGGCTTTGAATCCCTGCCAATGAATGAGCCATTTGGAGTCCAAAAGCATCGCCCGTTACGTCTGCTTGATTAGTGCTAAAGTTTTGCTTTTTAACGTGAGTGCTACTCGGCTGAAAACTGATGGAATCTTATTAAATATCTGTTCATTCAGCGGGAGTTAAACGGGCTTTAGACAAGGCAAAGGCTGGCACTCTCGAAAGCCTTAAACGCAGTATAAAGCATGTTCAACCCCGCCCTTCGGGAGACTCACTGACATCTCACTCCTGTGTTACATTGACTTAAAAGGGAATCACCATTTCTTCGTCAATGCGCCTTGGATTGAGATGCCTGTGAGGCTCTGAACTGATTAGATATTTAATGTGATTGGTATTAGAAGCATAAAAAATCCGAATGCTGTTATACACTCGGATTTTGGCAGTATGGAAAAAACAGTCAACTGTTCATTTAACGATAAATGGTTTTGCAGGATTGGCTGTAAGTATCGGCTGAAAGCCGATTAGCGCATGGCTAATAGCATATCCTGCGGCTGCTCAAGGTATTGTTTCCAAAGGTTACAGAAACGGGCAATGGTGCCGCCATCGATTACACGGTGATCCCCAGACCAACTCACTTGCATGATCTGACGCGCTTCCACTTCACCTTTCGCATTAAAGCGAGGCAAGGTTTGTAACTTACCTAATGCGACAATCGCGACTTCCGGTTTATTGATAATCGGCGTTGCGACTGTGCCACCCAATGCACCGATATTCGAAATCGAAATCGTGCCTTCTTTAAGATCTGCCGGCGCCACACGGCCGCTACGGGCGGCATTGGTTAAGCGAGTGATTTCGGCAGCCACCTCAAGGATGCTCTTATCTTGCACATCCTTCACGTTTGGTACCAATAATCCCACCTTAGAGTCGACCGCCATACCTATGTTATGACGCGCCTTGTAGGTGATTTCCGTACAATCAGCATTCACTTGGCTGTTAAGCACAGGGAACTGCGTTAAGGCTAACGACATGGCTTTCATAAAGAATGGCATCATAGTCAGCTTAACTTCGTCGGAGGAATACTTGGCCTTCATGCTTTCACGCAGTGCGACTAGGTCAGTCAAATCAAACTCTTCGCAATAGGTGAAGTGAGGAATGGTTGATACCGATTCCACCATCATTTTCGCCATCACGGCTTTCACGCCACGGATAGGTTCAACAATGTCAGCCCTTACAGAGCTTGCCACAGCGGTAGATACGGTCGATTGAGCCACAGTTGAGGCTACCGCCACTGGCGCAACGGCAGGCACTGCGCCGCCTTGCGCTTGGAAGCGAGTAATGTCTTCCTTATACACACGGCCATGTTTGCCACTACCAGGTACACGACTTAAATCGATATCTAAGGCACGTGCCATACGGCGAACAGCTGGGCTGGCTAAGGCTTTGCCTTGGCGAGCAGGCTCCGAGGACACCGCCACGCAAGCTGCTGGTGCAGCGGTATTCGCAGCGGTGACACTTGCTTCCTGTACATGGCTGACTGGCGCACTAACGCCGCCTTCAACCTCAATCGCAAATAGTGGCGCATGGACTTTAGCTAACTGGCCCTTACGGTAGTGCAATTTGACAATCTTACCCGCTTTGATGGCGGGAATTTGCACTAGGGCTTTATCTGTCATCACATCGGCGATGGGTTGGTCTTCAACCACAGTATCGCCTTCTTGTACGAGCCATTCGACCAGTTCGCACTCAACAATGCCTTCGCCAATATCGGGCAGCAGAAACTCTTCCACGCTAGTACCCGCCACGCTGGCTTGGCTTGCGGATGTTTGCGTCGCTGTGTGTGCTTGAGGTTGAGACGCTGCAACAGGCGCAGCTTCGTCAGACTCAATCTGCACGGCATAAAGCGGTGCATGCACCTTCGCGATATCGCCTTTGGCGTAATACAGCTTGGTCACAACTCCTGCAAAAGGCGCTGGAATTTGCACTAAGGCTTTGTCTGTCATCACATCGGCAATGGGCTGATCTTCAACAATCGTATCGCCCTCTTGCACCAACCACTCAACGAGTTCGCACTCGACAACGCCTTCACCAATGTCCGGCAAAATAAAATCTTTAATCATACCGGACTCCTAGAAGTTCACTGATGCCTTAATGGCTTCAAAGGTCTTGAGCGCATCGGGCATATATTCTTTTTCGTGGACCAGTGGATATGGGGTATCTAGACCACATACACGGCTGATGGGGGATTCTAAATACAAGAAACACTCTTGCTGAATCGTGGCGGCGATTTCACCCGCAAAACCACCCGTTAATGGCGCTTCGTGGTTGATCAGTAAGCGGCCGGTCTTCTTCACAGAATCGGCAACTGTATCTACATCCCAAGGAGCGAGTGTACGTAAGTCAATAATTTCGCAGGAAATCCCCTCTTTTGCCGCCATGTCTGCCGCCTTTTCGATGATTTCCATCTGTGCGCCCCAGGCCACTAAGGTGATATCTTTCCCTTCACGCACCACTTCGGCTTTACCCAGCTCGATTTCATAATCGCCCGCAGGGACTTCACCCACAGAAGCACGGTATAAACGCTTCGGCTCGAAGAACACCACAGGGTTTTTATCGCGAATAGAGGCTAATAATAAACCTTTGGCTTGCGCAGGATTACGCGGCACAACCACTTTTAAGCCTGGGGTTTGGGTAAAATAGGCTTCTGGCGATTGCGAATGGTAATGACCGCCCGCAATACCTCCACCATAGGGTGTACGGAACACTAGGCTTCCCACGTTAAATTCATTACCGCTGCGGTAACGGAACTTAGCAGATTCATTCACTATCTGATCGAACGCAGGAAAGATGTAATCAGCAAACTGGATTTCCGCTACGGCAGTCATACCATTAGAGGCTAAACCGTTAGCAAAACCCGCAATGCCTTGTTCAGTCAGCGGCGTGTTAAAGCAACGGCTACGACCAAACTTTTCCTGTAAACCAGAGGTTGCGCGAAACACTCCGCCGAAGTGGCCAACGTCTTCACCAAACACCACCATGCGTTCATCAGATTGCATGGCGATTGACAAGGCCTCATTGACGGCCTGTAACATATTCATTTCTGCCACGGCTTATAGCCTCCCTGCACTTTTGGGATAGGATTGCGGATATTTCTTGATGTGTTCTTTAAGCTCACTCAACTGCTTTTTCAGCGCTGGCGTCGGCTTGTCGTACACGTCTTCAATAATCTCATCCAGCATAGGGATAGGTAATTTTTCAGCGACTTTAACGGCGGCTAACACTTCTTCACGGTACTTTTCGTAACGCTGAGCATCATCGGCCTCGGCCAACCAGCCTTTGTTGATTAACCACAATTTGAAGCGTTTGACCGGATCATGTTGTTGCCATTTCGCCTCTTCTTCTTTTGAGCGATAACCAGAAGGATCGTCAGAAGATGAGTGGGCGCCGAGGCGATAAGTCATGGCCTCAATCAACACGGGGGCATTGTGCTCAATCGCATAGGCACGCGCTTGTTGCGTTGCCGCTAATACCGCCAGCATATCGTTACCGTCGACACGAATGGTGTGCATACCGTAACCCACACCGCGGCTAGCAATACCGTTACCGGCAAATTGCTCTTCAGTTGGGGTGGAAATCGCATAACCATTGTTACGGCAGAAGAAAATCACCGGGCATTTTAACACCGCCGCCATATTCAAGCCGGCGTGGAAGTCACCTTCAGACGCAGCGCCTTCACCGAAATAACAGACGGCAACATTACGTTTGCCCTGCATTTTCAAGCTATAACCGACACCTGTCGCTTGCGGAATTTGCGTAGCCAGTGGCGATGAAATGGTTTGGTAGTTTAACGCCGCACAGCCATAGTGGATTGGCATCTGGCGACCTTTACCTAAGTCCTTCTCATTGCTGAACATTTGGTTCATAAACTGCTCAGTGGTAAAACCACGGTAACGCAGCGCCGCATGTTCGCGATATTGCGCGAGGATCACGTCCTCAGCGTCCAGCGCCGCGACACTACCAACGATCGCCGCTTCTTCACCTGTACAGGTCATATAGAAGCTGATCCGCCCCTGACGCTGCGCGCCTAACATACGTTCGTCGAGTACCCGCGTGAATACGCAAGTATCGTAAATTTTGGTGGCTAAGGCTTCATCTATTACAGGCAAAACCGCGGTTTCATAGGTAGTGCCGTCTGCTTGTAGAATTCGAAGGATAGGAATGTGAAGCGATGCCTTATCCAAGAAGCCGACACGGTGCACTGTATCAGTGTTGAGTGTTGCTTTGCTCATATTGTGCTCTTGTTATCTCGTTACGCCATGGAAAATCCACAACGCCTAATTTATACGAATATGCCGGATGAACATTACGTTAACGTAAACTACCTATCAACCGTTGGCACAGTTCAAACGACAACTAATCCCCTGTGGGCATGTATATAATGCTTTACAAAACTAGCGAACATCTGGCGCGACTGAAGGGATCAGGCATATCACAGTGCGATTGCCGATGGGCACCTTAGCATTAGGGAAAACAATCGCTTCAAATTCCTGTTCGACTTTAATTTCCTGTCCACCCTCTCGGGCCAATACAAAGCCTTTCGGGAACGATCGGAAGTTTTCGACATCGGTCGCGAAGGTAAATTCAAAATCATCAAAATGTTTGTTAATCACCCGACACACTTGATACAAATTCACCTTATTCGCCGAGAATGGCTCAAGCGCTAAGGGTTTGTCTGTGATAAGGCGCATAAACATCTCTTGGGCGGCAATAAAACGCGTCATATCGTTTTGCCCCATGGGATATACCTTACCTAATTCAATGGTAAAGGCATCGGCGCCATACTGCTCGGAGGAAAAATAACTAAAGGTCGTCGTCGGCTCGTGGTGAAATAACACGGTATCCACGCCACTGGCCGCTAAAAACATGATTTGCTCAGCGCTGTAAGCCCGACCGGGACGATAGGGATAAATCGCAAACTTTTCGTGTTTTGAAGCACGCATCGCCGTGTGTAAATCGTAGTGGATGCGCTGGCGCCCTGCGGCTGCGCCCTTAAAGAAGCGGTCTACATAGGCTTCTAATTTTTTCGCCCGTACCCGCTCTGGATTCACTAATCCCGGCGGATTTGAATGCTCACCACTAAAGAGACGATTCATATTCTCGTCGATAATACGAGTGCCATTATTAATCGCTAAAGGGTTGCCAATAAGAAACAGCGTGCGTTGTTTGGCGATGATTTTTTGTTGGAGAAGCTGTTTGATTAAGGTATTGCAGAGTTCGATGGGGGCGGTTTCATTACCGTGGACACCGCAGGAGAGAATGACATCCTTACCTTGGGCTTGTGCTGGCTCAAAAACGATGACCCCCGTGTCCCACACCTCGACTCGGGTATGTTCCCCTAAGGTGAAACTAAACTCATCCCCGAGGGTTTCAGGATTGGCGAGGGTCAGCGCGAGAAAATCCTTCGAATCTAACAGAGCTTGTAACACAGAATTCTCCTTAAAATAGCGTGTTAGAGACGGGAGTGATGGCAATAACTACCTGTTTCATTGCACTTATCGTTACCCGCCTTAAAAAGCGCATCCATACTAACACAAGTTTTTGGGCCGTTACTCTGTCATTCTGGTCAAACAAGCGCATTTCACGGCAAAACAACAGCATCTTAGCCACATTTGGTCGACATAGGATTAATTTTGTCGACACACTTGCTTTTAGGCATGAGTTTTATCACAATCCTTAGCCATCTAGACTTCTATCAGGATTTATCATGGCGTTAGCAACTTTCGGTGCCGGCTGTTTTTGGGGCGTGGAGTATTTCTTTAGACAAGTCAACGGCGTGACCAACGCGACCTGCGGCTATATGGGTGGCAATAACGAAGCGACCACCTATGAGGAAGTCAAAAAAGGCAAGACAGGTCATGCCGAAGTCGTGCAAGTGGAGTTTGACCCTGCGATTGTCAGCTACGACGAGTTATTGGATGTGTTTTGGAAGAACCACAACCCGACCACGCTCAATATGCAGGGCGGCGATATCGGCACTCAGTACCGCAGTACCATTTTCTTCCACGACCGTGAGCAAAAAGCCGCGGCCGAAGCCTCCAAACTGGCCTTTGCCCGCTCGGGCCGCTGGGGATTACGCCACATAGTGACTGAAATCGTGCCTTTACAGCAATTCCATGTCGCTGAGGAATATCATCAAAACTATATCGATAAGAACAACTTACCAAGTTGCCATCTCGAGTACTGATCATAACCATTTAGCATCCGAGTGAGCAGCTTTTGCTTCTCATCGCTGTCAATAAAAACGCACCCATAGGATTTCCATGAGTGCGTTTTTTATCTGTAAAGAGAATGCGTAAACGCTAAATCAAGCGCTTAGCGCCTTATCAATCAAGGCCTGTGCGTCTTTAATGATATCGGCAAGATGCTGCTCACTGATAAAGCTCTCACCGTAAATCTTAAATAACGCCTCAGTACCCGACGGCCGCGCCGCGAACCAACCATTGGCCGTCGTCACTTTGATGCCACCTATCGAGGCATTGTTACCTGGGGCGTGGGTTAATACGGCATCAATCTTCTCACCCGCCAGCATAGTGGCGTTTAAGGTTTCGGCATTAAGCTTGGCAAATTTTGCTTTGTTCTCAAGGCTAATCGGACTGTCGATACGCTTGTAGAAGCTTTGACCGAACTGCGCCACTAATTCTTGATGGCGTTGCCCCGGCGTCTTGCCAGTAACCGCAAGCATTTCGGCCGCAAGCAGCACCAGAATAAAACCGTCTTTGTCGGTACACCAAGTCGTGCCATCACGGCGCAGGAAGGCGGCGCCCGCACTCTCCTCACCGCCAAAGGCAATAGTCGCCTCAGCTAGCCCATCGACGAACCACTTAAAGCCAACGGGGACTTCGAGTAATTTTTTGCCGTGGAAGGCACAGATTTTATCGATAAGCGCGCTCGATACCAGCGTCTTGCCGATAGATAACTGCTCGCTCCATTCAGGTCTGTGGGTCAGCAGATAATCAATCGCGACCGCTAAATAGTGGTTAGGATCCATCAGCCCCGTGCCCGGACACACAATACCGTGTCTGTCGTAGTCAGGGTCGTTACCGACACATAAATCGAAGGATTCTTTGTGGGCCAGTAAACCTGCCATCGCATAGGGCGAAGAGCAATCCATGCGGATCTTGCCGTCTTTATCCAGCGACATAAAGCTAAAGCTTGGGTCGACCTTATCATTAACTAAGGTGATATCGATGCCATAGTGCTTGGCAATCGGCGCCCAATAATGGATACCCGAACCGCCTAATGGGTCAACGCCCAATTTCAGCTTAGCCTTGGCGATAGCGTGCATATCAACCACATTGACTAAATCCGCCACATAGGGGTTAATCAAATCGATGGCATGCACATAACCCGAGGCTAACGCGTCGGCATAGGTGAGCTTATTAACGCCCTTCAGTCCTGCGCGCAGGTAATCATTGGCGCGGGATTCAATCCATGCAGTAATATTGCCTTCGGCCGGGCCGCCATGGGGAGGATTGTACTTGATGCCACCATCCTGCGGTGGGTTGTGAGATGGGGTAATAATCAAACCATCGCTTAAGGCTGCACCCGTCAGCGCCGCTTCACGATTGGCGCAAATAATCGCATGGGACACCACTGGTGTTGGCGTAAAACCATCATGTTGCTGAATATTGACAGTCACCTTATTGGCCGCTAACACTTCAATCGCCGACACGTAGGCTGCATAAGACAAGGCGTGGGTATCGATACCTAAAAATAGCGGACCGTCGATATTCACCGATTGGCGATAATCCACCACGGCCTGGGTAATCGCCCAAATATGGTCTTGGTTAAAACTTGCTTGAAACGCAGTTCCGCGGTGACCCGAGGTCCCAAACGTCACGCGTTGCTCGGCAGCATCCACATTAGGTTTGATGCTGTAATAATGGCTCATCAGCTTTGGAATATTCACCAGATCCGTCTGACTCGCGGTTTGTCCTGCCCGTTGATGTATTGCCACCTGATCCTCTCCTACTGGAAAATCGGTTAATTAAATGGAAACGCCGCATCATTGCGGCGTCGATAAAGGCGTTATACGCGTTCGGCAATGCCGTTGGCGATTTCGGCATCGCAACCAAATTGCACTAAGGCTTCGACTAAAATCGCTCGTTTTTTGGCGGTGTTATTGTTGGTCGTCACCCAAAATCCGGTATTACCGATTTCCTTCGGGTTGGCGGTAGCACTCGCCTTGAGTAATTCTTCCCGAGAGCGCGCAAAATAGAGGCGATCGCGACCTTGGATCTGTAAAATTTGCGAGAATTGCGCTTGGCTCTGTTGATATAAACTCTCGAGCAAGAATAAGAAACGGCCCACGGCGCCTTTTTGCTGCGCTAACTTATGCTCATCCACCAATTGATTGAAATCGGTCGCAGAGACTAAGGTTTCTACCTGAGGTGCAACC
This sequence comes from Shewanella decolorationis S12, assembly GCF_000485795.1. Taxonomy (GTDB): domain Bacteria; phylum Pseudomonadota; class Gammaproteobacteria; order Enterobacterales; family Shewanellaceae; genus Shewanella; species Shewanella decolorationis. Next base: position 23,791 of record NZ_AXZL01000001.1, on the reverse strand, counting down.
TGTGGCTCAGGCGTCGCCGCCTCTAAACTCGGTTGGCTAATAGCCTGTGGCTGCGTTTGTTCAACCGCATCGATGGACAGGCCGAGTAATCGACGGAGAATGTCAGAGGCGCTCTCACCAATACGTTCCGTTTTGCTGGCAATATGACGATAGAGCTCTTCATCCACTTCGATGTATTTCATAACCTTATTATCCTTTGTTATTCGATAGGCTTAACCGAAAAAGTACACCACAGGCGATCCTCGCAAAGGATCTGTGCGATCGTTGCCCCAGTGTATCTATCTCTATCAATCTGATAAAGCATCATTAATCTAAAAATGCGTGAAATCGCACATCAAATTAGCACAAGCGCGTTAATCGCTGAAAAAGCCAGCAAGTTCGGCGCACTACGCCTCAAAATCGCCTCAAGACTTGTCAAACTTAACCCATTAGGGGCACAATCCGCAGCACTTTATGTACCACAGCACAGGCGACTTCATGAATTTTGCATCCACAGGTCAAGGAGAAGCAGTCCTCCTTATCCACGGACTCTTTGGCAATTTAGATAATCTTAAGGGGCTAGGACAGGTCCTCGAAGCAAATCATCAGGTTATTCGTGTCGATGTGCCTAATCACGGCTTAAGTGAACATTGGCAAGAGATGGATTACCCAAGCTTAGCTAAGGCGATGGTGGCATTGTTAGATGAACTTGCGCTTGAGCGCGCGCATATTGTTGGTCACTCCATGGGCGGCAAAATCGCCATGGCAACTGCCCTTGCCTATCCAGAACGCATCATCAGCCTGGTGGCCGCCGATATTGCTCCTGTTGCTTACAAACCGCGCCATGATGCGGTATTCGCCGCACTCGAAAGTTTGCCACTCGAAGGCCACACCGACCGCCGCTTCGCGTTAGCGCATTTATTAGCGGGTGGCATCGATGAGCCGACCGCGCAGTTTTTACTTAAAAACCTTCAGCGCACCGATACTGGTTTTCGATGGAAGATGAACCTCACTGGCTTAAAAAGCTGCTATCCCAACATCATTGGTTGGCCTAATCAAAAGCACGAAACACAGCAAGTCTTTAACGGACCGAGCCTTTTTATCCGTGGTGGCGACTCCAATTATGTGACCGCCGAGCACCGCGATGAGATCATGCGCCAATTTCCCGCGGCGCAGGCCAAAACATTAGAAGGTTGCGGCCATTGGCTACATGCCCAAAAACCGGCTGTTTTTAATCGAATTGTGTCTGAATTTATTGACAAACACTCAGTGTAAATGACAATGATTCTCGACCTAAATCATATAGCCGACACCTTGCTGATGTGATATATTCGCGCCTCTTTTAGCCTTAGAAGACTCTAGAGGACTAAGAAAGTATGTTATCTCAGTACATGGAACAAATTGAAACCATCGGCCTGAACCTGTTTTTTGCCGCGATATTTTTCTTTATCGGCATGGCCATCCACGATGTGCTTAAACAAGGTAATGTGCCGAAATTTGGTCGATTTATTGTGTGGTTAGTGTTATTTCTCGGCTGCGCCGGGTTTATTGCAAAAGGTATTATCCAGATGTCCTGGGAAGGTTCAGGCGTCGGTTAAACAATAAGAACATGGCAAAAGAAGCAACAGATAGAACTACCATTGACCTTTTTGCCAATGAAAAGCGCCGGGGCCGCCCACGTAGCAATCCTTTGTCCCGTAGCCAGCAACTTAAGGTCAATAAGCGCAACCAGATCCAGCGGGATAAAGCCAAAGGATTAAAGCGAATAGAGTTAAAGGTGTCACAAGATTTATATGACGCCTTGAATGAGCAGGCATTGGCCAGTAACATCAGCCGAAGCCAGTTAATCGAATTAATTCTTCAGCAAAAAATAGAATGCTGAGCAATCGATAGCAGCAAGATTAACGTATAAGTGAACTAGACATAAAGGATAGACAATGGCAACTGTAGGTCTTTTTTTCGGTAGCGACACAGGCAACACCGAAGCTGTCGCCAAGATGATCCAGAAGAAACTGGGTAAGAAAATGGTTGAGGTGAAAGATATCGCCAAGAGCACCAAAGAACAGATCGCAGAATATGACCTGCTGCTGTTCGGCATCCCAACCTGGTATTACGGTGAAGCGCAGTGCGACTGGGATGACTTTTTCCCTGAGTTAGAACAGATTGATTTTACTGACAAACTGGTTGCTATCTTCGGTTGTGGTGACCAAGAAGACTACGCAGAATACTTCCTCGATGCCATGGGCATGATAGGCGATATCGTTCAAGCCCGTGGCGGTATCATCATCGGCCATTGGCCAACTGCTGGTTATAATTTTGAAGCCTCTAAAGGTTTAGTCGATGACGACCACTTCATCGGTTTAGGAATTGACGAAGACCGTCAACCCGAGCTGACAGAAGAGCGTGTTGACGCTTGGGTTAAGCAAATCTACGAAGAAATGTGCTTAGCTGAGTTAGAAGATTAAATTTATTACCGTAAAAAAAGCGGCCTAAACGCCGCTTTTTTTATGCTTATTTTACGTAATATCAAAAGTGATAACTCCGATGACAACATACCACCAAGATCGACACTGGGACATCTTCTGCACTGTCGTCGATAACTACGGCGATATCGGTGTCACTTGGCGTTTAGCCAAACAGTTAGTCAATGAATATCAGATCCCAATTAATCTTTGGGTCGATGACTTAAACAGTTTTTCGCATATTTTACCGAGTCTTGACCCAAAGCTTAACAGCCAAGTCTTTAACGGCGTCACCATCAATCATTGGACAACACCCCTGCCCGTGGCATTTGTGCCTGGTGCAGTATTAATTGAAGCCTTTGCTTGCGAATTACCCGAAGCAGTAAAACAACAACTTACAGCACTGCATATTCAAACGCCTAAATCTGTGCCTTTATGGCTTAATTTAGAGTATTTAAGTGCAGAAGATTGGGTTGATGGCTGCCATGGTTTACCGTCGATGCAAGCAAGCGGCATCAAAAAGTATTTCTTTTTCCCGGGCTTTACACCTAAAACGGGTGGACTGATATGTGAGCGGGAACTATTTGCCGAGCGCGATGCATGGCAGCGGGATAGCGCAAATAAATTGCAATTATTTGAACGGCTTGGCCTTAAGGATATTCAAGCACAAGATACTGTCTATAGCGTCTTTAGCTATGAAACGGATTCTCTGCCCGCGTTATGCGAGCTCTGGCAAGCCAGTGCAACAAGCGATGACAAAATCCATGCTCTCATTCCCAAGGGACGCAGCTTAAATAGCTTACAACACTTATTGCCCTGCAAGGTTGATGAACTCAGTCCTGGGCAGCAAATTAAGCTTGATAATTTGACCTTGCATATTTTGCCAATGACGGACCAACAAGGGTTCGATCGCCTGCTGTGGAGCTGCGACTTTAATATTGTTCGCGGAGAAGACAGCTTCCTTAGGGCACAATGGGCTGCTAAACCTTTCATTTGGCATATTTATCCGCAAGAAGATGATTATCATCTCATAAAATTAGAAGCTTTTATTAAACTTTACTGCGATAATCTGCCCCCTAATATTGCTGATACTTGGTCTAAATTGAATGTTGCATTTAACCAAGGTGAGCAATCTGCCGTGAAGAATCACTGGCAAAACATTAATCCAGTCAGTTTGCCACTCTTGCAACATGCTAAAGATTGGCCAATTGACGCAATAAATGCTGCAGATCTTGCGACTCGGCTAGTCCAATTCGTGAAAAAAAGCTATGATGCTGCGCTGATATAGAAAATCGACATATAGGAAATTGTGTAATGAAAACTGCTCATGAAGTCCGTCCTGGTAACGTGATCATGTTTGAAGGCAGCCCATGGGTTGTACAGAAAACAGAAACAACTCGTTCTGGCCGTAACGCTGCTATCGTTAAGTTAAAGCTGAAAAACTTACTGCTTAACTCTGGTACTGAAACCACTTTCAAAGGTGAAGATAAGTTAGAAGACATCATCCTAGATCGTCTGGATTGTACTTATTCTTATTTTGCTGATCCTATGTATGTGTTCATGGATGCAGAATACAACCAATACGACGTAGAAGCTGAAAACTTAGGTGATGCAGCAGCTTACATCGTTGACGGTATGGAAGAAACTTGCCAAGTGACTTTCTACGAAGGCAAAGCAATTTCTGTTGAAATGCCAACCACTATCGTACGTGAAGTGATCTACACTGAGCCATCAGCTCGTGGCGATACTTCAGGTAAAGTGATGAAGCCAGCAACTATCACTGGTGGCGGTACAATCAGCGTGGCTGACTTCGTTAAAGTTGGCGACAAGATTGAAATCGACACTCGTACTGGCGAATTCAAGAAGCGCGTATAATCGCCCTTCCCAGTCCCAGATAAAAAAGCCAGTGCCTGCACTGGCTTTTTTTATTGCCTAGGGCGTGTTGACGTTTCGAGATTAGATTTTATTCGTTCTGGCAAGCACGTGCTCGCGAAACGAGGAATGATGTGTCGTTATTCTACTCAAATGACGAATGGTTCTGTTATCGTCCGTTTATGTAGAAGGCATGGACTTTGCCTTGCATAAAAGCTAGCCAAATTGCTGCAAAAATTCCCCTGAAACGTCAACACGCCCTAGTAAAATTGATTATTTCTTCCGCTATATTGGCTAAAGCCACTTGTCTGTTTGCTGCTCCAAGCTTTACAGCTTCTTTTGGCATACCGTATACAACACAACTGGCTTCATCCTGTGCTAATGTTGTCGCGCCAGCCTGATGCATGTCTAATAAACCGCGCGCACCATCATCACCCATTCCAGTCATAATAATTCCAAGAGCGTTGTTACCAGCCGCATTTGCCACTGAGCGAAATAGCACATCAACTGATGGTCGATGCCGACTAACTAAAGGTCCATCCTTTAACTGCACGCGATATTGAGCTCCACTACGTTGGAGAAGCATATGTTTGCCGCCGTTAGCAATCAAAACCAGCCCGGGCATTACCCTATCATTATCCTCAGCTTCTTTAACTTCCATTTCACATAACGCATTTAATCGGCTAGCAAATGCCGCGGTAAAATGCTCTGGCATATGCTGGACCACAACAATGCCCGCGCATGTGCGTGGTAAAGCGGTTAGCACATACTCTAGTGCGTGGGTTCCACCGGTTGAAGTACCTAAAGCAACGACTTTATCCGTTGTCTGATGCAATGCTTGAGGTGAAGAAGACAGTAGGATATCTGCATCGTGCTTAGCAACTACGGGCATGGGTTTTACTGGAGCTGCACGTAGCTTTGCAACAGAAGCTTTTGCAGCGGCACGCACGGCTTGTAATAAACGAGTCTGTGATTCTTCTAAGAACCCTTTTAACCCCAGTTTTGGTTTTGTAATGATATCAACCGCACCGGCTGCAAGTGCCGAAATCGTTACTGAAGCACCTTTTTCTGTCAGCGTAGAACAGATCACTACAGGTGTTGGCTTTTCTGACATAATTTTTTTTAGGAAAGTAATTCCATCCATTCTTGGCATTTCAATGTCGAGAATAATGACGTCAGGCCATTGCTGTTCAAATAGTTTTAAGGCAAAGAGAGGATCGCGAGCACAGCCTAAAAGAGTAATATCCGGCTGATTTTCTAACATGCTGCTGAGCACTTGCCTAACAACAGCAGAATCATCGACGATGGCAACCTTTATCACATTATCTCCTTGGTTATTCAGTATCCTGCCAAATCACTACTGGCACGCCAGCAGAATGAATATCTTCGCTAGCCTGATTAAAGTACCGATATTCTTCATCTTGAAGCGAGACAATTTCTTCATATTTATTTTCGATTAAACTACGATAAACGGAAAAATCTGTGGGATCGAAGTAAATTATTCGACCAGAATGTCCCCCAAGATCTTCGCTCACGATTGGAATTTGTTCTCGTTTTAAAAACTGCCTAACAAAATCAATGTTCATCCCGCCAATATCATAGTGATTGAGAATATTATCAGCACACAAAGACAGTACATTTGCACCTCCGAATATTTTACTTTGCAAATATTGCCTTTGAGCACCTAGCTTTAACATTGCATTGATTAAGATCTCCATAGCATGTACACCATAATATCCTGCACGGGAATCAAGAAACTGTGTGACTTTTCGACGATCTGCGGCTAACAAAAAATGGTTCATGCCAATGACTTCAGCCTTGGGGTCAAATAAACAAACCGCAACGCATGAACCCAATAAGGTCTTTATAACCTCATTTTTTGCTGTGGCGTAATGTTGGCCAGGACCTATCATGATCACATTTCTTTGATTGAACTCTATTCTTCCCACATTAAATCCTCTGATAAATCGAGGGTTTAATTTGCTTCAATCTATGATTTACATGCATCAACGATTCAGTGTGTGAGATAAAGAGGTAACCGCCAACCTTTAACTGTTTTACCACGTTATTTATGACCCGCTGTTTAGAATCTGCGTCAAAATAGATCATCACATTACGAATAAAAATAACGTCACACATTCCAACACTTTCGCAGGATTGGGTTAGATTCATCGTAAAAAAAGAGACTTTATCTTTTAATATATCATCGATTAAAAAAGTACCACTTTGCCTGCCCACTCCTTTTAAACAGTATTTTTGTAGTCTTTCAAAACCAATCCCTTCATTTCGCTCAAGTAGATAGTGTGCCAATTCCGCTTTTGCCAACACCCGTTGACTGATATCAGAGCCTTGAACCTGCCATTGCCCATCAATACCTAAAATATCTGCAAATAACATTGCTAAGCTATATGCTTCTTCTCCCGAAGAACAAGCCGCCGACCATGCCTGCCAAGATTTTTTTTGTGAATGGTCTTTGATTAATTGTTTTACGAAGTCAAAGTGTTCATTTTCACGAAAAAAAAAGGTTTCATTTGTCGTTAAGGCATCGATAAAATGATGGTATTCAATATGTTGTAAGTTATTCTTAACGAACTCAAAATAATCTCCATAATTCTGATAACCAGTTTCCTTCAATCTCTTGCATAAGCGACTCGCAACTAATGACTTCTTGATATCACTTAAGAATATGCCTGCTTCTTCATATAAAAATTGCCGAATTTGCTCAAATTCCCTTTGTTTTAAGATTGAAAATTCAATAGGGAGTTGTTGATATGGTTTCATCATTCTTCATTGACAACGTCAGTAGCATGAAAACTCAGCTGACTGATTGCACTAATATCAGCAACCGAAAGCACATAATTAATATCAAGCAATATCATAAAGTGTTCACCTACACGTCCCATTGCACGAATAAAGTCAACACGAAGATCAGCGCCAAAATCTGGTGGAGGTTGTGTATGCTCATCATCTATTTCAAGGATTTCATTCACTTCATCCACTAGCATACCTATGATTTGTTGCTCTTCCTCATGACTCACCTCCACCAACACGATACAACTTTTTTTGGTCATGACCGTTGTATGGCGACCCAGCCTTTTGGATAAATCAATAACAGGTACGACTCTGCCCCGTAAATTAATAATACCGCACAAAAACTCAGGCATCATAGGCACTCGAGTGATACCTTCTATTTCAATGATTTCCTTTACATCTAGGATATCAATGGCAAAAGTATCATTTGCTGATTGAAAGGTCAGATATTGGGTAATATCGCCAGCAGTGCTAGCTTGGGCCATTTTCATTAACTGCTCCATGATATTGCCCCTTATCAGAATCGCTCAAATTCAGAACGTTCAACATATTGCTTGGTTTTTGCTGATTTACGCCCAGAAACAGTAGCACGAGTCGATTTTCCTTGTGACGGTCTTTCATTATTGGTGGCAAGTTTAAAAAACTCTACAGCTTCAAGGAGTTGATTTGCTTGGCCATTAAGCTCTTCCGATGTAGCAGCCAACTCCTCTGATGCCGAGGCATTCTGCTGGGTTGCTTTATCGAGTTGCAGCATAGAATCATTAATTTGGCTAATTCCAATTGCTTGCTCATCGGAAGAAGAACTGATTTCCTGGACCAAATCAGATGTTTTTTGAATATTAGGCACAATATTGGCAATTAATCGGCCAGCATTTTCAGCAATTCCAACACTCTCACTGGCGAGCTTATTAATTTCCTGTGCAGTGAGACTGCTATTTTCAGCCAGCTTTCTGACTTCAGAGGCGACCACGGTAAAGCCTTTTCCATGTTCACCAGCTCTTGCGGCCTCAATTGCGGCATTAAGACTAAGTAAATTGGTTTTATAAGCAATATCCTCAATAAGACTAATTTTCGCGGCGATTTGTTTCATTGCGGCTACGGTTTGTTCAACCGCAATTCCGCCTTGCCTTGCTTCTTCAGCGGCAACCGTTGCCATGTTATTTGTCACTCTGGCATTTTCTGAGTTTTGTTGTACTGAAGCATTGAGCTCTTCAACGGCACTTGTCGTTTCTTCTACGCTAGCCGCTTGCTCAGTTGCACCTTGACTTAAACTCTGTGCTGTACTGCTGACTTGCGATGAAGCGCTCGATAAATTATCAGCCCCGCTTCGCACCTGTGCGATTACTGAGGTAAGGCTGTCAATCATATCAATCATTGCCTTATATACCCCTGTAGCCTGTTCACTCTGTTTTAATTCTACCGTTAAGTCCCCATTGGCAATTGCACGTGCAATGGTTTCCATATCCCTTGGTTCACCACCCAATGGTTTTTTAATTATTTTCACTAAAAACCAAGCCAGTAAAATGCCAATAATGATTGCCGCGAGGGAAACGCTAATCACTGTATTAAGGGTTTGCTCGTTTTGCGCTTTTACGAGTGGACCAAGAGCATCTTGTTTTTTTAGTATACTTAATTTGATATCTTCAGTAAGGCGTGAAACTTCATCACCGATACGGTCAAGTTGGTTCTTTACAATATCATTTCGCTCGTTGATGGTGTTGTAAACCACTTTTAAGGAAGCAGCATAACTATCTAAACTGCTTGCAAATTGAACCAATTTAGCCTGTGTATCTAAATCAGTTAAAGTAGCTTTTAACGTTGAAAGCCTCTCACCTTTTGCAAGCTCTAATGCTGCTAATGCCTGCTGTAAATCTGTATCTAAGTTAGTATCTAGGAATTTAGCTGCAGCCAATCGAGCACTCAATACCGATTCAAGTACCTCCCCAGCGCGATAGGCAACTTCAATTTGTCCCTTATTAAAAGAGTGATGCATTGTATCTGAGGCTAGAGCAACGATCTCGATACCCTTTGGAACTAATACATTAGTGACCTCATCATTTCTAAGTTTAATTAGCTTAACGATTGAATCAAAGTAACTATTATAATCAACAATATCTTTGCGAATATCGGCAATCTGTTGACTTAATTCTGGGTCACTAACTTCAGTCATCGCCTTCTGGATGACATCGTTAACCGTTGCATTTCGGTCATTAAATTGTTTATAGGCAGATTCTTTATTTTGAAAAATATAATCGTATGCTTGTATCTGGATAGTCAACATATTTGCTTGGATCCTGCCCGCCATATTCGCATCGCGTGCTAATGTGCGGTAATCATTAAAACCTTCAATGGCTTTATTCAATCCAAAATAAGCGGCTAGAGATATTACTAATAACAGCAATAACACTAATGCATATCCGCCAGAAATTTGCATACTGAGCGTCATCTTCTTAAACATAGTCAATATTCCTTTTCAACATAAGCTAGTCATCAATCATTGCGACATGATGATGTTTTTTCGCGCCAATACTTACTTCCGTAATTAAACCTTGAATATCGAGAATTAGAGCGATATCCCCCGTTCCGAGAATGGTGGCACCACTTAATCCTTTTAGATGTTGAAACATTTTCCCCAGGGGTTTAATCACCGTCTGTTGTTCACCAAATAACTTATCAACAACAATTCCAGCCTTAGAACGACCAAAGCGAACGACGACAAGGCTCTCTCTTTTGTGTTGATTGGTTTGGGAAATGTTGAAAAAACTAGTAAGACGTATAAATGGCATCAGTTCACCACGTAAACTGATGTAGTTTTTCTGTTGTTCATGCCATTCACCCTGATTAAGCTCAACGCACTCTTCTACCATGTTCAAAGGAATAACATAGTTTTCGTTTGCGGCTCCGACCATAAAACCATCAATTATGGCAAGGGTTAATGGCAAGGTAATTGTAACTTTTGTGCCTTTACCTAATTCACTATCGAGCTCAACTGAACCACGAAGCGCTTCAATATTGCGTTTAACGACGTCCATGCCAACACCACGGCCAGAAAGATTACTGGCTTTTTCCTTAGTGCTAAGACCTGGCTCAAAGGCGAGTCTTAATATTTCAGCATGACTAAGGACTTGGTTTGCCTCTATGACTCCTAATGACTCTGCTTTGCGACGGATACGTTCAGGATCAAGACCTGCACCATCATCTGTCACTTCAATAACAATATGACCCGAATCATGGTATGCATTCAGCATCAAATGACCAGTGGGACTTTTTCCTTTACTGATTCGTTGCTCAGGTAACTCAATTCCGTGGTCGAGGGCATTGCGTACTAAATGAGTCAATGGATCGTTAATTTTTTCGACGACAATTTTATCGAGTTCAGACTCTCCTCCCTGGATAGTCAATTCAATTTGTTTACCTAACTCATTACTGACATCTCGAACTACGCGTCTAAATCGCGAGAAGGTTTCACCAATTTGAACCATTCTTAGCTGTAGGGCATTTTCTCTAATTTCTTGAACTAAATGCTCAACGCTGCTGACCTGATCATTGGCATCCAGCAGATGATATTTATCGACCATCACCCTCATTGCAGCACTGGCAGTGACTAATTCTCCCACTAAATTAATTAACTGCCCGAGACGATTCGAATCAACCCGAATTGTTTGAGCCTGCTCCCTCGCTTGGGTTTGTTTTTTTAGGGCTTGCTCAACAACTGGTTGATCGACAAGTTGGTTTGCTATTAATACTTCACCAAGTTTTTTTGATGCGCATTCTGGAATATGGCCGGATTGAAGATTCAGTGATTTGGTTAATTCCCTTTCAGTAATAGCACCAATTGTCAGTAAAATTTCACCTAGCCGTTGATTTTCTGACGGATTGAGTTCATCAATGAGGTTTTGGAATGACTCAGAAATCTTTTGTGAAGGTAAAATCAGAATATCACAATCATCTTGGGCAAATTCAAAAACAGCTTCTATCTGCTCTTTAGAGCAATCACCTGAAAAAACAATTCGGTAACTCAAGAAACAGCTTTCAAAGTCGCACACTTCAAATGCGGGTAATCTATTACTTAAGCAAATAACCTCAAGCACTTGACCCAATTGTTGCAAATAACGAATAAAATTTAACGGGTCTAGACCATTACGCAATGCATCAACTTTAAAGTCTAACGAAATGAGCCAATGACCAGAATCAGTATAACGCTCATCGATGCGTTCTGGACTAATTGGCTGAGTTTCAAAGGGTTGTGGACAACTCGGTAATGCTGGCGAGATTGGTTCACTTAGGTTGAACTCGGCTAGGATGTTTTGACTTTGGATCATTAAACTTGTTAGGTCTAACTCATCTTCGGCCACAGAAGCATTAACCAGCGCCCATGTGTGGTCTTTACATTTGAGGAGTAGCGCAATCAGTGTGCTGTTGATCTTTAATTCATTTTTACGAACTCGATCAATTGTCGTTTCAATAGGATGAGTAAAATCAACAATAGCATTGTAGTTAAAAATACCTGCCGCACCTTTAATGGTGTGCATCGCTCTAAAGAGTTGATTTATTAATTCTATGTTTTCAGTATCAGACTCTAATGATAATAAGGCATCCTCCATGTCTAGTAATAATTCTTCGGTTTCTGTCATAAACAGTTTTTGAACTTCAGTCGTGGCGCTCATGACCGAGCCTCCGAGGCTAACACGATAGTATCGTCAAATGTGCCTGATAACCCTGACAGTTCGAGGGCATCAACGATAGCCTTACTGTGATGACAAAACTCAACACTTTGTGCCATGCTCCATGCTTTGAGGGCGAGTAGCCATTGGAGACCCGCAGTATCAACTTCTGTCACTTGGGAAAGATTTACACTAATATCAACGCTTGGCTTAAGATGACTGATTAATGCATCTCTAAACTCGATAACACTGTAAATAGTTAATTCTTCACTCAAACTAACTCTTACACTTAGGTCATTCGTTGTGATGTCGATCGGCATAAACAGCTCCCTTTACGGCAAGCAAAGCTTTGCCACGGCATCAAGCATTTGCGGGGGCTGAAATGGCTTAACCACCCACGCTTTTGCGCCTGCCATCCTTCCCTCTTCCATTTTATCTCGACCAGCCTCTGTCGTGAGCATAATGACGGGCGTAAACTTATAACGTGGATGCTTTTTAACTTCTTTAAGGAAACTAATGCCATCCATATTAGGCATATTCACATCACTAATAATAAGATTAATTTTTTCACCATTGAGTTTATTGAGCGCATCTTTACCATCGCAGGCATCAATCACTTCATAACCCGCACCGCGAAGCGCAATGCTCACAACATGTCTGATTGATGCTGAATCATCCACTACCAGTATTTTTTTCATGTCAACTGCCATCCTTGCATTAGAAATCTGAACTAAAAGAAATTAATGGAACTTTTCTCTGCATGTTTGAATTGGTGATCACTTGTTGCACCATGGTGAACGTGCTGCTCAGTAGCAACATACCTTTGCTTCATCATGGCCAATAAAGACTCAACATCTCCTTCAGGAATGGGTAACCCCTCTTCCCTTGCTTGCTGCTGTACACGGATAAGCTCAGTAAGTTCTTCAATACTTGCGACAAGTTGTCTGAGCATTTGGTCACAACGATCTTGAAATTGAAAATCCACTAAAATTTGCTCAATTTCTCTTTTAACTTGGCGACCGAGTTCTAGCGCTTGAACTCCTTCGTCCCTCATTTGCAAAGTACGATTCTCTAAGTGTTCAATCACTCGACTCAGAATTGATTCTCCGCCCTCTAATGCCTGAGTTTCTTGTAAAGTTGCCGCATTCGTTATCTGATAAAGCGCCGTCATTCGTTGATTTAACTCATTGATTTGTTGAGTTATCCGCTCACCGGTCTGTCCTGATTGTGCCGATAAAGTTCTAACCTCATCCGCAACAACAGCAAAACCTCTCCCCGACTCGCCCGCCCTAGCGGCTTCGATTGCAGCATTTAGAGCAAGTAAATTGGTTTGTTGTGCAATTTTTCTCACTTCAGCGGCGAGGCCATCAAGCGCTTTGGTATCATTAACTAAACCAGTTAGCTGTTCTAGATGCTCCAGCTTTGCAGTGTTCATTTGGTTAAGATCATTAAATAATGCAGATAACAGTGCCTTATCATCCTCTATCCCAGGTGCAATAGATTGACTTGAAATCTCAGTAGAGTTTGTTATCACTTTTTCAATTTCATTAATTATGGAGGCAAAACGTTCTGTCATGTTGGCAACACTTTGGTTCATCTGTTGGTCTACGGAAACTATATGTCCTTGCCAAACAGGTACTAAGCGTGAAATTATCGCCTCGAGTTTGGCGACTTGCTGATCAACATGGCGGCGTTTTTCATTTTCATAGGCGAGTTGTCGTGATTCATACAGATGAGTAGATTTGTTGATTTGGGTGCGAAGTACCCAAGCAAAACCTAAGGTGGAGACTAAACATAATCCCGCAGGCCACCATAATGTAAGCCAGATTAACCAACAAAAGAGAATGGCTCCAACCATGAAGGTTAAGGTCGTGATAGAAAAAAAATGGCGCTCCATGCTTGTCATTTTAACTGTCTCTTTTACTTATATTTCTGCTTTATGTTGAGTAAAAACTTTTCCCTGATATTAAACGTAGTACCTTTTTCTGTATTACGCCAAATGACTCATTACTTCATGAGCAAGATCACACAATATATTCTGCATCGTCATGGTTTGGTTTAAGGGAGATGGATAGCTATGGGAATATTTGGTCGAGAAAGAATGCTTAAACTGAGTTAAAGCGCTATCGATTGGTATCAATGTCCATGTAGGATATGAACTGCGCAGCAAGGCAGATAGAACTCCTTTCAGATATAACAGCTAAAAATCCATAAAAAACTTTTGCGCAGTAGTAAATTGTCACCTTCAGTTTTTACGGATAGCAATTGAGCAATAGTCAAAAACGCTGTTTTACAACTTAATACAGAGTTTTTATTTAACTATTAAGGTATAAATATGGCATTCATCCTTAAATGATATTTTTTTAAATTATTAACCCTTTTTTTCAGCAGTAGCGTTTATAGGTAACGTAATGATGCCAAAAATGGCAGTACCTTGTACCTTGGGCCGCCATTTTTAACACTAAGGAGAAATGAATGAAATTAACTCAATTGAGTCGCCTTGCGGCAGTACCACTGGTCTTTACCTTGCTTTCTGTTAATGCCGAAGCCGTCAGCCCGCCTCACCCCACAGGACTTAACGCCCCAATGATTAGTGTTTTAAGCATGAATGCCAATAATTATGCTCCGGTGGAAGCTGTTAAAATGTTCCCAGCCCCCAAGAAAGGCATGGTTCAACATATTTTGACATTACCTAAACTTGAGAATGAAGCTGACTACATGGTCGAGATCCAGATTGGTCAAACTCAGTTGGTTGACTGCAATAAACATGGACTTAATGGCCAACTTAAAGAACTCACTGTTGATGGATGGGGTTATAACTACTATCAGGTAGATGAAATATCAGCGGGTCCAAGCACTATGATGGCCTGTTTTGAATTAGCCAAAAAAGAAGCCTTTGTGCAAATTCCTGGTGAATTAACACTGCGTTATGATAGCCGTTTACCCAAAGTATTTTATTTACCCGAAGGTGCCGAGCTTCGCTTTAGGACATGGAAAGCGGATTCAACCTATCAATATTCGAAATAAGCGAGTTGAAAAAAGGGATATCTAATATAGATATCCCTTTTTTAAGTCAAATAACAGATTGTGCTAATTAACGTTTTCTAACACAACCCAGACGGCTTTGCCTAACGTAGCCAGCATAACTGCACCAAAGATAGCGATGATGGCGGTATAGGAAAGCCAACGAAGATAACGTTGACCTTTATCCATGGTGTTGTGTTACGCCAATTATCCTATCTGAGTCAGTCCACCCATGTATGGGCGCAGTGCTTCAGGAATTGTTACGCTACCATCGGCATTTTGATAGTTTTCTAAAATCGCAACTAAGGTACGACCTACCGCCAAACCAGAACCATTCAAGGTGTGTAGCAAGGCTGGCTTGTTATCGGCCTTAACGCGGTAACGTGCTTGCATACGACGTGCTTGGAAGTCCTTCATGTTTGAACATGAAGAGATCTCACGGTAAGTGTTTTGGCCTGGTAACCACACTTCGATATCGTAGGTTTTGCTTGAGCCAAAGCCCATGTCACCAGTACATAAAATCACTGTGCGGTATGGTAGACCGAGGCGTTGCAGTACAGTTTCAGCGTGACCGGTCAGTGCCTCGAGCGCCGCCATTGAGTCTTCGGGCTTAACCAGTTGCACTAATTCCACCTTATCGAACTGGTGCTGACGGATAAGACCACGGGTATCTTTACCGTATGAGCCCGCTTCACTGCGGAAACAGGCGGTATGTGCGGTTAACTTGATTGGTAATTCGTCTTCATCGACAATGCTGTCACGCACTAGGTTTGTTAATGGCACTTCTGCGGTTGGGATCAGGCTTAAGCCTTGGCCTTCTTCGGTCGCAGGTTTAGTGTGGAATAAATCTTCACCAAATTTAGGTAATTGGCCTGTACCCAGTAAGCTTGCTTCGTTAACCAGTAATGGCACGTAAGCTTCGGTGTAACCGTGCTCAGTGGTGTGCAGATCTAACATGAACTGACCTAATGCGCGGTTTAAACGGGCGATTTGGCCTTTCATAACGATAAAGCGTGAACCAGTGATTTTAACTGCGCTCTTAAAATCTAAACCGTTTAGGCCTTCACCTAAATCGATATGGTCTTTAACTGGGAAATCGAAGCTGCGTGGTGTACCCCAACGACGGATTTCGACGTTTTCAGTCTCGTCAGCACCGACAGGCACAGACTCATCCGGCAAGTTTGGCATCGACATGGCAATCGCGTTCACTTCTTCAAGTACCGCGGCCAGCTCGACTTTCTTCGCATCTAATTGCGCACCTAAATCGCCAACCTGCGCCATGATGGCATCCACATCTTCGCCGCGGGCTTTTGCTTGTCCGATGGACTTGGAAATAGCATTACGCGAAGCTTGTAACTCTTCAGTCGCCACTTGCAGTGACTTACGTTTTTCTTCTAATTGGGTGAGATGAGCGACATCTAAAATAAAACCACGGGTAGCTAATCGCTCAGCGGTAACTGCTAATTCGTTGCGCAAAAATTTAGGATCTAACATGTGATATATTCTTAATAGTTAAATGCGAGAAAAAACCAGTTGTTGGCCTAAGTAAACCATAAACAAACATAGACTTAGGTTCAACACCACATTCAAAGCCGCCTTCAACCAATCTCCTTCTTGCATCAGCAATAAAGTTTCGTTTGAGAAAGTTGAAAACGTTGTCAAAGCGCCTAACAGGCCAACACCGATCAGGGCTTTGAGTTCTGGGCTGATATGACTCATTTGTCCCAGTGCGTAAATGACGCCCATTAAAAATGAACCGAGGACATTGACCAACAGTGTACCAAAAGGAAAACTGCTGCCAAATACTTGGATCATGAATATTGAAATAAGATAGCGAAAAACCGCACCAATGGAACCACCCAAGGCCACAAGTAGGAGATTATTCATACCTTTTTCTCCCACTGGCTTGATCTAATTGCGCTAATTGCGCCAATTTGTCCTTAATTCGCTTCTCAAATCCGCGTTCTGTCGGGAAATAAAATTGCGATGCTTGTAAGGATTCAGGGAAATAATTCTCGCCACTGGCATAGGCATTGGGTTCATCGTGGGCATAGCGATATTCTGCGCCAAAACCCATTTCCGCCATGAGTTTGGTCGGCGCATTGCGCAGATGATAGGGCACGGCCTCTTGGCCCGTTTCGCGTGCCAGTGCCCTCGCCGCTTTGAAGGCGGTGTAAACGGCATTACTCTTAGGCGCACTGGCTAAATACACAATTGCTTGGGCAATCGCCCGCTCACCTTCGGCAGGTCCGACGCGGTGGAAACAATCCCAGGCATTGAGCGCGACTGTCATAGCATTAGGGTCCGCATTGCCCACATCTTCCGAGGCTATGGCTAATAAGCGTCTGGCGACATATAGCGGATCGCCGCCGCCTTCTAAAATACGGCAGAACCAGTACAGCGCGGCGTCGGGCGCAGAACCTCGAATCGATTTGTGTACTGCCGAAATCAGATCGTAAAACTGATCGCCATTTTTATCGAACCCTGCCACTTGATGGCCGGCAACTTGCACTAGCATCTCAGTGGTAAAACTGCCGCCATCGGCCACCATATCGCTCATCAATTCAAGCAGGTTTAGCGCTTTGCGCGCATCGCCGTCACAGAGCTGCGCCAGCTTATTAAGCACATCCGTTGGCATGACTAACTGACGTTGTCCTAACCCACGCTCGGGATCTGTTAAGGCTTGGGTGATGATATGGACTATCTCATCTTGGCTTAAGCGCTTGATAAGATAGACACGCGCCCGCGACAGTAAGGCGTTATTGATTTCAAATGAAGGGTTTTCAGTGGTCGCCCCAATAAAAATCACAGTGCCATCTTCAATGAAGGGCAAAAAGGCGTCCTGCTGACTCTTATTAAAGCGATGCACTTCATCGACAAACAACAAAGTGCGTTGTCCACGGGATTGGGCAACGGCTTGCGCCTGCTCGATGGCGGCGCG
The DNA here is from genome assembly GCF_000485795.1 of Shewanella decolorationis S12. Classification (GTDB taxonomy): domain Bacteria; phylum Pseudomonadota; class Gammaproteobacteria; order Enterobacterales; family Shewanellaceae; genus Shewanella; species Shewanella decolorationis. Next base: position 6,038 of record NZ_AXZL01000001.1, on the reverse strand, counting down.
AATATCTTTAACACCCGAGGTGACCGCCGAGATGCGTTCAACATGGGCATTGGAATAATGGGCGATAAGTTCGGCAAGAGTCGTTTTACCTGTGCCCGGCGGTCCCCATAACATCATCGAATGGGCACGGCCCGCTTCTAATGCTTGGCGCAGTGGTTGGCCTTCCCCCAACAAATGGGCTTGACCTATATACTCGGCAATCGTCCTTGGCCGCATACGCGCGGCTAAGGGACGAAAATCAGGCGCAAAATTAAACGATAAACTGCTCACGCGTAAACCTATCGGGTTCTAATACGTTGATCATCCACATCAACGTTTTCTGGCAACACGAACTTAAACAGCGCTTTATCCGCTGCGCTAATGCTGTGTTGATTGCTCAAATCAAACTGGCTCAGGTTGCCTTTATCATCGAGCACATTGAATTTATTGAGTATGCCTTTGTCAAAACAGACATTAACTGAGGATATCCCAGCATCCGTGGCCTTAGGTTTGATTTCATAACAGTCTTGCTTTTTGGTCACACTATATTGCGACCAAGTGGCATCATCGCGGTGAACCAATAAGGCAATCGGCGATGCATTAATGGCTTCGGCAAAATCCATGATCACCACTTCTTCGGCGAAGGGATTATAAATCCATAAATCTTTACCGTCGGCGACAATTTGGGATTCATCGGGTGCGGTTAAATGCCAATAGAACTGGTTTGGATGGGCCAGTGCGAATACACCCGCGCCCGTTTGGATAACCTTTTTATTGATATCGGTAACGGTTTGCTTGAAATCCGCCTTGAGTGACTCAGTGCCGTTTAAGGTTTCGCGCAATTGCGTTGCGTCATCGGCCAATACTGCATTGCTGTATAACAATGGTGATAACAACACAGCACACAACAGTTTTTTCATAGGTATCCTTTGGACTAAAAGTTGAACTCGCCGCATTATGGCGAGTTCAAACTGACATCTAGCTTAACATTAATAGTGTTTCGGGGCCGGCGGTGCCAGCACTTCGCGGTTACCATTATGGCCCTGCACCGAGACCACGCCCTGCATTTCCATTTGTTCGATAATACGCGCTGCGCGGTTATAACCAATCTTAAACTTACGCTGCACGCTCGAAATCGAACCACGGCGGGTTTCGGTCACGAAGGCGACGGCCTCATCGTAAAGCGGATCGTATTCTTCATCGGATTCGGCGGTTTCACCCGGCAAGAGCACTTGTTCACCTTCACTCACGCCATTGAGGATCTCATCAATGTATTGTGGCTTACCACGGGCACACCAATCGGCCACCACACGGTGAACCTCATGATCATCGATAAAGGCACCATGGACACGGTTTGGCACCGCGGTGCCGGGCGGTAAATACAACATGTCACCCATGCCCAATAAGGTTTCAGCACCCTGCTGATCCAAAATAGTACGGGAGTCGATACGGGAAGAGACTTGGAACGCCATCCGTGTCGGGATGTTGGCCTTGATTAAGCCCGTGATCACATCCACCGATGGACGTTGGGTCGCAAGGATTAAATGGATACCAGCAGCACGGGCTTTTTGAGCGATACGGGCGATCAGCTCTTCTACTTTCTTACCGACAATCATCATCATGTCAGCAAATTCGTCAACGACAACAACAATAGAAGGCAACTTATCTAGCGCTGGCGCCTCTGGCGCCATGCTATCTGATGACTTCCACATAGGATCATAAATTACTTCACCATTGGCTTTTGCTTCAGCAATTTTTGCGTTATAGCCCTTGATGTTACGAACGCCCATCATAGACATGAGCTTATAACGACGCTCCATCTCACCCACACACCAGCGCAGCGCATTGGCCGCTTCCTTCATATCAGTGACAACTTCGCAGAGTAAATGTGGGATGCCTTCGTACACCGATAATTCCAGCATTTTCGGATCGATCATGATAAAGCGAACATCTTCAGGGCCAGACTTATACAGTAAGCTAGTGATCATCACGTTTACCCCGACCGATTTACCCGACCCCGTGGTACCGGCAACCAGTAAGTGCGGCATTTTGCCTAAATCAACCACCACAGGTTCACCGGAGATATCTTGCCCCAGCACCATGGTTAGGTTCGATTTGCTCTCGGTAAAGGCTTCACAATCAAGTACATCGCGCATGTATACGGTTTCGCGGAACTTGTTCGGCAGTTCGAGACCCACATAGGACTTCCCCGGGATCACTTCAACTACACGAACACGCTCGGCCAAAAGTGAACGTGCTAGGTCGTTTGCGAGGTTTGAAATCTTAGAGGCTTTAATGCCTGGCGCTAAATCCAGCTCAAAACGGGTGATTACGGGGCCGGGATAAACCCCCACCACAGTGGCCACAATATTAAAGTCAGCAAGTTTAGCTTCAACCAAACGGGCAACTTGCTCTAATTCCTCAGGGCTTATCGGATTCTTTTTGCGATTAGGCACATCCAGCAAACTGATACTTGGCAGCGGGTCCATGGGTTTTGCTGGGACAGGTTTATCTTCTTGCCCAGGTAAAACAACTATGCCATCAATAATCTTGGCTTTAGGTGCTTGTTTTTGACGTTGTGCCTGAGCCACCGCGCCCGTTGAGGCTTTAGTATCAAAATCGATGACATCTTCATCGTTGAAGCCTAATTCGTCGTCTTCATCCTCGTCATCGAGCATGGTTTCACGGTGGAATACGGGCTCATCATCGCCATCGTCATCTTCGAATAGGTGCGTCTTGAAGTCTGTTTCATCTTCATCTAAATCGACCTCTTTCGCATGAGCTACCCAAGGCGGTGCCTCAAAATGACCATGTTCAGCTACGGCACTGGCTTGATCTAATTGGGGCTCAACTCGTTGTTGGCCTTTAGGTTCAGACTTGGCTTTATTGCTGTTTAAACTCAAGATTTTTGCGAGAGCAGACAGCTTGCCCTTACCGGTAGTTGCTTCGGTGATGATTTCGTCGCTTGCTTCTTCATCCTTTTCTTCCTTCACAGGGCGAGAGGTAAAGATGCGACTCGGTGCGGCCTCTGGTTCACGCACTCTGGCTTTTTCAAGCTGGTGCTGTGAATCACGGCGCTGCTTAAACTTATCAACGACCGTCATGAAGCCACGGGTATCTTCGGTTTCGTGCTCACGTTTAAACGCCTGTGGCAGACGTTTTAGCTGTCTAAAGCACCAAATGGAGACAAAGCCGACCTTCTCGACCACAGTTAACCAGCTGATCCCCGTTAATAGCGTAAAGCCCGAGCCTAAAAAACACAGTAGCAATAAGGTCGTGCCGAGCTTATTAAAATACGGCAACATGGCTTGGCCAATAACATCACCTGCCACGCCGCCTGCGGAAAACTCATAGATATTATTGGCGTTCATACTGGCTAATGCCGAAAAACCAAGAATAAGCAGCAGAAAACCTATGATGCGTAGTGCAACTGAAAAGTAATCAATTTCCAATAAATCATGGGCGCGTTTGAAAAGCAGCCAACCTGTCGAGGCCACAATGATCGGCATGATGTAGGCAGTGATGCCAAAAAAGTACAGCAGAATGTCGGCAATCCACGCCCCTACCGCGCCCGTCCAGTTTTTGATATCGCCTTGAAAATGAGACTGGCTCCAGCCTGGATCCGACGGACTAAAACTGGCTAAGGCAAGCAAAATATAGGTGGCTAAAACACAGCAAATGATGAGTCCGCCTTCGAGCAGACGCTGCAGCCCTGAGAGCGTGCGTACACTATTTCCTTGAGACAAACGACTTAATCCATAAAAATGAAAACAGGTGGGCTAACGATACCAGAATCCCACTAAATGTGGAGCATCTTAGGGCGTTTTTATCCTAAGAATTACTAGTACAAGGCAAAAAATCGGCGCTAATGACCTAAAGCACAGGTATTCAGCACTAACTGGTTATTACGCAACCAATTTACCAACTGAACAGAAGATAAAAATTCGCCCTTAAGCTGGCAAACCTAAGGGCTAAACAAGGTCATTTTTGAGTTCGAAACGGCGAGCGAAGGAATAAATAAGGGGCCTAGGCCCCTTATTGTAAACGTTCAGGGTATTAAATATCGGAGAGCAAATGGTTTATTGCGACGCGACTAGTATGTTTCACTTCTTCCATCACCACGTAAGTACGGGTATCGGATACTGAAGGTAGTTTAAGCAGCGTTTCACCTAACAAACGGCGATAAGCTGACATATCAGAAACACGTGTCTTTAATAAGTAGTCAAAGTCACCAGAAACCAGATGACACTCTTGAATATCATCTAACAGTTGCACAGCGCGATTAAACTTATCAAATACTTCGGGAGTATCACGGCTTAATGTGATTTCCACGAATACCAGTAGGGATGCACCCAAGAAATGAGGATTGACCAAGGCGGTATAGCCGTTGATATATCCTTGCTTTTCGAGTCGTTTCACTCTTTCTAAACACGGAGTAGGACTTAATCCTACTCTTTTAGATAGTTCCACATTTGAAATGCGTCCATCAATTTGTAATTCATTAAGAATGTTGCGATCGATGCGATCCAAGTCTTTTACAGGACTCTTTTTATTATATGCCATTTATTTAACCTTGCTTTATCACTAAAACAACATTTTATTCTACGTATATCAAAAGTTCAGCAGCATAAACTGCGTCGCCGATACTATACTAGATATCCCTGAATTAATCACGTTCAGGTCACGATAAAATAACAATTATGCCCATTAAAAGTGGGTTTTTCAGGCAATTGAGGCTCAAAAATGATTATTGGTGTACCAAAGGAAATTAAAAACCACGAGTATCGTGTCGGTATGGTTCCTTCAAGCGTTCGTGAATTGACCATCAAAGGTCATGAAGTGTTTGTCGAAACTAATGCCGGCACGGGAATTGGTTTTTCAGATCAGGATTATGTTGATGCAGGCGCCAAAATATTAGCAACTGCTGCTGAAGTCTTTGCTAAAGCAGAGATGATCGTAAAGGTAAAAGAGCCTCAAGCAGTTGAACGCGCTATGCTGCGTCATGACCAGATTTTATTCACTTATCTGCATTTAGCGCCGGATTTACCACAAACTGAAGATTTAATTAAAAGTGGTGCCGTATGTATCGCTTACGAAACAGTAACTGATGACCGTGGTGGCTTGCCTCTGCTAGCTCCAATGTCAGAAGTGGCTGGCCGCATGTCTATCCAAGCGGGTGCGATGGCGCTGGAAAAATCTTCCGGTGGTCGTGGCATGCTTTTAGGCGGTGTTCCAGGTGTTGAGCCAGCAAAAGTAGTGATCATCGGCGGTGGTATGGTCGGTACCAATGCTGCACAAATGGCTGTGGGTATGGGCGCTGATGTTGTAGTGCTTGACCGTAGCATCGATGCACTGCGTCGCTTAAACGTACAATTTGGTTCTGCAGTTAAGGCTGTTTACTCAACTGCCGATGCGATTGAGCGCCATGTATTAGAAGCTGATCTCGTGATTGGTGGCGTATTAATTCCAGGTGCTGCGGCGCCTAAGCTTGTGACACGTAGCATGATCGCACGCATGAAGCCTGGTAGTGCTATCGTTGACGTAGCAATCGACCAAGGTGGTTGTGTGGAAACTTCACATGCAACGACTCACCAAGATCCAACCTACATCGTTGATGACATAGTGCACTACTGTGTGGCAAACATGCCAGGTGCTGTTGCCCGCACTTCAACCTTCGCCCTGAATAACGCGACTCTGCCTTATATTCTTAAGTTAGCTAACTTAGGTTATAAAGCTGCCCTACTACAAGACAAACACTTACTGAACGGCTTGAACGTGATGCACGGCAAATTGGTTTGTAAAGAAGTGGCGCAGGCATTAAATCTTGAGTACACCGCGCCAGCAAGTTTATTAGCTTAATCATATGAGAGCCTAGGTCCTTCTGACCTACTCTGCTTTGTTCGGCCTCACTCTGTTGAGGCCGATTTTTTATGCTGATCACAAATATCTTCACCCGTGCGGGGTTTAATACCAATCGTATTAAATATCTGCTCATTCAGCGGGAATTCAACGCGCTTTAGACAAGGCGAAGGCTTGAAGGTATAGTGGTGCTCTGTCGA